>NZ_BOOO01000036.1 GCF_016863275.1 Planotetraspora mira | reverse complement strand
CTAGGTGCGGTCGCACGGCCTTGGCTCCCCATCACCAGTCGAGCCGACCATCATATGAAGGCTCCCAGCCGGGCAAGTGGCCTGACCTGCAGATTCGTCGGGAAGCGCTGCATGGAGTCACTGACAAAACTCTGCGCCTACTGACAAAACCCTGCGTTTCCACTGTCAGAACGGCTGCGCTCAACACTTGCTGACACCTAGTGGCAAACCCACTGACACCATGTGGCAAAACCGCAGGACAACTACGTGGCAGTTCGCAGCTTTACAACTTCATGGCAGTTCGCACTTGGGCAGCCGATCTACGAGGAGAAGGTCTCAGGACGATAACTTGCGAGAATTGAACATCTCCCAAGTGATGGTCATCTGACCCGAGCAACGGATCTTCGTTTCTGGATTTCTATTTCCAGAAATTCAGAAAGTCGCTAGATTTGGGCCCCGTGACGACCCCCGCGCCCGCTCCCGCAACGACCGCGTGCAAGCACTGCGGCACCGCCATCGAGCAGAGAACGGGGCGGGGGAGACCCAAGGAGTACTGTCCCGACGGCGACTGTCAGGCCGCGGCCAAGCGCCGGCGTGAGGTACGCCGCGGGACACCGGGTCTCGACGGCGCCCTCGCCCGTGTCGAGGATCTCTACGACCGGATGGAGAAGGGGCTCGCGGCGGCCATCGCGCCTCTCGCACAGGTTCTGTCCGAAGAGCTGAGCCCGGCCGGCGTGGAGGCCAAGCTCAGCGCTGTGCAGGCCGAGGCCCACACCCGGGTGGCGATCGCGCATACCGAGCGCGAGCAGGCGCTGGCACAGGTGCGCATGGCACGCGAGGCCGCGGACGAGGCCAGGCGCGAGACGGAGGAGGCCCGGGTCCGGGCCGAGGAGGCCCACACCGAACGGGACGGTGCGTTCGCCGACGCCGAGACCGCCAGGGAACAGGCGCTCGCCGCGCTCCGGGAGGCGGCGGGCACCGAACGGCGGGCCAGGCAGGAGGCCGAGGACGCTCACCGCAGAGCCGATGGCGCGGAGGCCGCCCGCGATCAGGCCGCAAGGGAACTCGCCGAGCGGATCGAGAAGGCGACCGCTGACGTACGGCAGGCGGAGGCGCAAACCGTACAGGAGCGCAAGGAACGGGAGCGGGCGCAGGCGGACGCCGCGAGCGCGCGGAAAGAGGGCGAACTGGCACAGCGGGCCCGGCGTGAGGCCGAGCAGGCGAGCGCGGCGTCCCTCGCCCGCGCTCAGGCGGCGGAGGCCGAACGTGACCGCGCGGTCTCCCGGGCCGAGGCCGAGCGAGACCGCGCCGTCGCGGTGGCGGAGGCACAACGTGACCAGGCACTGAGCCGCGCGGAGGCGGCCGAGGCGGCGCGGGCGGTTGCCGTGGCGGACGCCGGCCGAGCCGCCGCCGAGGCGGCACACTCTGCCGCACGCGTGGAGGAGGCGGCCGGCGAGCTGGAGCGCCGGGCCGGTGAGGTTCGTGCGGCAGGCGCTCAGCGGGAGCGGATCGCGGCCGAGCTCGAATTGGAGCGGTCACGGCTGGTGGACCTGCGCGCCCAACTCGAGACCACCAGAGCGGAGGCGGCCGAGCTGCGCGAGCGGGCGATCACCGCCGAGTTGCGTCTGCGCGACCACGGGTAAGGCGCAGGTCTCCCACGGCTGAGGCGAAGGGGACTCGTCGGTAGCTGCGCCGATGCGATCTGGGTGCGCCGGATCGCTGGATCCGGACCGGCTCAGCTCACTTCAGTTGGTGTCGGCGGTCGGCGCCCACAGTCGGTCGGCGTCACCGGCGGCGAGCCGGCCTCGGTAGACGCCGATCTTGCGGTCGATGACCTTGAGGTTCTCCTGTATCTCAGCGAGCTTGGCGGTCACGTCGGCGCGGTGGGCCTCCATGAGGGCAAGTCGTTCCTGCTCGTTGCCGGGGCCGGCGGATACGAGTTCGGCATAGCGCCGAATGGTCTTGATGGGCATGCCTGTGGCCCGCAGTTTGGTGCAGACGGTGATCCAGTTCAAGTCTTGCTGCCGGTAGCGCCGCCGGCCGCCATGGGTGCGGTCGACGTCGGTGATGACCAGGCCGGCGCGTTCGTAGTAGCGCAGGGTGTGCGCGCTGACGCCGGTGCGGCGAGCGGCCTCGGCGATGCTCAGGCCCGACTGGGGGATGGAGGGAACGAGCCCGGACACCGGCGGCGGGTTGACTTCGAGCACGCTCTAAATCCTAGCGTCGTGGTCAGTCGCCGAGAAAACCCTCACTGACGATCCTCAACAGCCCGCCGATTGGACCCCGCATGCCCGAACTCAGCCAACGCCGCCGATTCCTGGTGCTCGCGATCTGCTGCGCCAGCATGGTGGTCGTGGTGATGGACATCTCCATCGTCAACGTCGCACTGCCGGCGATTCGCCGGGACCTGCACGCCTCGGTGTCCGGTCTGCAGTGGACGGTCGACGCGTACACCCTGGTGCTGGCCTGTCTCCTGTTGCTGGCCGGGTCCACCGCCGACCGGGTCGGCCGTCGGCGGATCTTCCAGATCGGCCTCGCCGCCTTCGGGCTCGGCTCGCTGCTGTGCAGCCTGGCGCCGGGCATCGGTTGGCTGATCGCGGCACGTGTTCTGCAGGCCGTCGGCGGCACGATGCTCAATCCGGTGGCGATGGCGATCATCGCCACCACGTTCCCCGACCGGGCCGAGCGGGCCAGGGCCATCGGCGTGTTCGGCGCGACGTCCGGCCTGTCACTGGGGTTGGGTCCGATCCTCGGCGGCGCCCTGGTCGACGGTTTCGGCTGGCGCTCCATCTTCTTGATCAACGTGCCGATCGTGGCCGCCGCGATCGTGTGCACCGCGCTGTTCGTGCCGGAGTCCCGTGCCGCCCGGGCGCGCCGGTTCGACCCGGTGGGCCAGACCCTGGTGGTCCTGGTGCTGGGCGGCGTCGTCTACCCGATCATCGAGTCCGGCGGGGCGGGCTGGACCTCGCCGGTCACCCTCGGCCTGCTCGCCGTCGCCGTGCTCGGCGTGCTGGGCATCCTCGGCTACGAACCACGCCGTGCCGACCCGCTGCTGGAGCTGCGTCTGTTCCGCAGCGTGCCGTTCACCTCGGCGATCCTGACGGCGCTCTTCGCCTTGTGCGGGTTCGGCGCGTTTCTGTTCGTGACCACCCTGTACCTGCAGAACGTGCGCGGCATGTCGGCGCTGACGGCCGGGCTGTGCCTACTTCCGGTCGGGGCACTGATCGTGGTGCTCGCCCCGCTCACCGGCCGGCTCGTCGGCACGCGCGGTCCGCGGCTGCCGCTGGTGGTCTCCGGGGTCGCGCTGGCGCTGGGCGGCGGCGTGTCGATCTGGCTCGGACCGGCCACCCCGCTACCGGCCGTGCTCGCGATGTATCTGCTGTTCGGCGTCGCACAGGGCACCGTCAACCCGCCGATCACCAACTCGGCGATATCCGGAATGCCCGCCTCGATGGCCGGGGTGGCCGCCTCGGTGGCCTCCGCCGGCCGGCAGACCGGCACCACCCTGGGGGTCGCGATCGCCGGGACGATCGTGGGATCGGCCGCGTCCCGCGGCGGGACGGCGTTCACCGGCGCGGAGCACGACGTGTGGTGGCTGGTGGTCGGGCTCGGCGTCGGCATCCTGGTCCTGGGGCTGCTCGGCACCGGCCGCTGGGCCTCGGACACCGCCGCGCGGGCCGCGGCGTTGTTCGAAGGCCTGGACGCCGGCGCCACGGCGGGCCCGTCACGCGGCACCCGTGTGCACGCCCGTGGGAACGGTTGAGTGTCCTCAAGTTCCGGACCCCCGTAGACACGTCAGGCACCCCGCGCAACAGGTGACTCGCGGGGCGAGCGCTCCGTCCCGGCATGGTCGCGCCCGTCGGGCTGTCGCTGCTCGTGGACGCGGAACGCGGCCAGGCAGACCAGGAGCGCCAGCGCGAACGCGGGCAGCCAGGCCAGCCGGGCGAGCACCCAGCCCCTGCCGTCGGGGACGGTGTGCAGCCCGGGCAGCGGCCCGGTGAGCAGGCCGATCGCGGTGACCGCGATCATCGCGGTCTGGTGCCACAGGAAGATCGTCATCGCGGAGAGGTTGACCAACGCCACCGCCGTCCAGGTGGCGGGCCGCCTTAGCGCCCGGCGCAGTGGGCCGAGGAGCAGCAGGACCGCCCCGCACTGGGCGAGCCCGAACGCGACGACCGCGAGAGTGGGCGGATCGAGGTTCGAGACGGCGGCGCCCGGCACACCGACCATCGCCGCCGGGTAGCCCGCCCACACGACGAGTCCGGTGGCGGCGGCCACGCCGCCGATCAACAAGGCCCACCCGGTCGCACGGCTCCGCAGGTCGCCGCGAGCCCAGGCCGCGCCGAGGCAGTACGGCACCAGCCACCCGGCCACCACGTTGATCCAGCCGATGCCGGCGGGTCCGCCGAGGCCGTACCGGACCACGTCGGCGAGCGCGACGGCCAGGAGCGGCCAGATCGGGTGCAGCCTGGCGGCCAGCGGGGTCGCCGCCGTCAGCACCGCGAACACCAGCAGGAACCACAGCGGGGACACCACCAGTTTGACCAGCGCCCGTACGGTCTCCAGGCCGGCTCCGAAGGCCAGCATCGCGACCACCGCCACGCTCCACACGATCAGCACGGCGACGACCGGCCTGAACAACCGGCCCATTCGCGCTCCGAGCCACTGCCCGTATCTCGCGCCATGAGCGCGGGCCGAGGCATGACTCTTCGCCGCCACCAGCCCACCCACCAGGAAGAAGACCGCCAGCGTCTGGAACAGCCAGGAAACCGGGGCGAGCCGGGGCAGGTATCTGAGCGGGCTGGCGGCGTGCACCGTCCCGCTGTCCTCGACCAGGGCAGTCACCAGCCAGTGGCCGAGCACCACGCCGAGGATGGCGAGGGCTCGCAGCGCGTCGACGGCGCGGTCGCGGCCGGGCGGAGTCGCCGCCTCGATCCGCCTGATGAGGTCACGCACCGCCGCCCGCCTCCGAGGGGGTCTGTCCTGAGACGATCCGGGCGATGTTCTCCAGCGCGGGAGAGCGAGCATTCAGGTAGTCGCTGTGACCGCCGTCGCCTGCCGCGAAGAGCCGGGCGCCGAACTCCGGCGAGACCGGGTCGGCACCGAATCCGACGGTGACGAAGGGAAGGCGGAGCCGTGTGTGCGGCACATGGGCGATCCAGTCGTGCGTGGCCCGGCCCGCCCACACGGTGGCCGGCGTGTGCAGCGCGGCGACGTCGTCGGCGGTGGTGCCGGCACTGCCGTACAAGATGATGTCCGCGACTTCGAGCCCGGACGCGGCTCGCCCGCAGACCACGGAGCCGTAGGAGTGGCACACCAGGGAGAGCCGGGCGCCGGGCTTGGCCGTGCTCAGCTCCCGAACGAAGGCGCGCAGGTCAGGGGCGGCCGCCGACGCACGGCCGGGTGTCAGAGCCTGGAGGCTCACCGTGCTCGGTGTCCGGTATCCGAGCCAGGCGATGACGGCGGACCGAGCGCCGAGCCGCTGCTGCAGTCTCATCGAGCCGCCGCGCAGGAGTCCGTAACGGTCGAGATCGGTGTCGGAGCCGGGAACCAGCACCGCGATGCGCTCGGACTGGGACAGGTCCCCGAAGACTTCGGTGGCACGGCCGCCGTCGCGGCCGTCGAAGGACAGGAAGTGGCGCGCGGGGTCCGCCATCGCACGCAACATCCCTGCCCTCCACTGGTGACCGCGGTCGGCGGCCATCCGTTCGGCCGCCCAGATGGCCTCGCGGTTCGCGGCGTACCGGTCGGCCAGGGCCGCCGGGGTCGCCGCACGCAGCGGGGTCAGAACGGGCGGGACCGGTGCGGCGACGGCGGCGGGGCGTGCCGCGCCCGTCACGGGTACGGCCACCGAGGCGGTGACGAGGACGGCGAGCACGGTGCGGCGCAGGCGGCTCCCACGCGGACGGGACGCCACGGCGGATGGTCCTTCCCTATCTCGTGCCCGTCCGTGTAACGCGCTGCCGACTCCGGCGAAGGTCCGTTCGTTGACTTCGATCACCCGGCCGACGGTGCCGCAGGCCGCACCCGTGTCACATCGGCCTGCGGATTGCATTCGCCGGGGGCACCCCAGACCGTGGATGTACACCCGTGGTCCGATGCCCGGGTGGAAACCGCGCGGTTACGATCTGCGCATGCAGGTCACACCGCCGCTCCCCGCGCTGAAGCGTGTGCCACCCGGCGTCTGGACGGTCCTGGCCTGGTTCGCGGGCGTGGCGTTCACGTTTCTCACGCGCGTCCGGTTGCCCGGCGAGGGGGCGCCCGCCGTGCACCCCGGCGTCCTCGTCTATCGGTGGGACGGGTTGACGACCCTGGCGACCGCCACCGCTCTGATGCTGGCCGGCAGCGGCCTGCTGCGGCGCCGGCCGCTGGCGGCTCTGACCCTGTTGCTCGCCGCCTCCGCCCTCGCGTCGTTCCCTTTGGGAGTGGGGGAGATCCCCCTGGCTCAGTTCCTGGCGGTCGACGTCGCGCTGTACTTCATCGCGGCCACCCGGTCTCGCCGGACCGGCGTCGTCACCGTCGCCATGGCGCTCGCCGTACTCGTCGGCTACCTGGCCACGCGACTGCTGTTCGGCTGGTCCATCGGGACCTCATGGTCACTGGCGGTGGCCCTGGCGGCCGTCATCGCCTGGCTGATCGGCAATTCGGTGCGCCAGGCCCGTGATTACGCCGAGAATCTGAGCGCCCAGGCCGCGGCGCGGGCGGTGACGGACGAACGGCTCCGGATCGCGCGCGAGTTGCACGACATGGTGGCGCACAACATCGGCATCGTCGCCCTGCAGGCCGGAGCGGCACGGCGGGTCATCGACACGCAGCCGGCGGGGGCGCGTGACGCGCTGGGTGAGATCGAGACGGCCAGCCGGGAGACGTTGTCGGGATTGCGCCGGATGCTTGGTGCGCTCCGCCAGGCCGAACCCGCAACGGCGTCGCAGACGCTGCCACTCGAACCGGGGCTCCGCCTGGCGGACGTCGACCGGCTCGCCGCGACGACGACCGACGCCGGGGTCCGTGTCGACGTGCGCCGGCGGGGCGAGCAGCGTCCGCTTCCTCCGGAGATCGACATGTCCGCCTACCGCATCATCCAGGAGGCGATCACCAACGTGGTGCGCCACGCCGGCATCGACTCCTGCCGTGTGTCCATCGACTACCGGGCTGAGGAGATCTCCATCGAGGTGCTCGACGACGGGCAGGGCCCCTCGGCTGAGGGCAGCGGATACGGCCTGCTCGGGATGCGCGAACGCGTCGGCCTGCTGCACGGAGAGTTCTCCGCCGGACCGCGTGCCGAAGGCGGCTTCCGGGTGGCGGCCCGACTGCCCGTTCCTGCGGGGGTCCGATGACCGTCCGCGTCGTCCTCGCCGACGACCAGCCTCTGGTGCGCGCCGCCCTGCGGATGGTCATCGCCGACGCCCCCGACCTCGAAGTCGCAGGGGAGGCCGGAACCGGCGCGGAAGCGGTTCGGCTGGCCGAGACCGTCTGCCCCGATGTCGTCGTGATGGACATCCGCATGCCGCAGATGAACGGCATCGACGCGACCCGGCTGATCACCTCGGGCCCCGGCGGGGTCCACGTCATCGTCCTGACCACCTTCGACGACGACGACCACGTCTACGGCGCGTTGCGCGCCGGCGCATCGGGATTCCTCGTCAAGGACATGGCCCTGGACGACATCCTCGCGGCGATCCGTGTCGTCGCCGCCGGCGACGGGCTGATCGCACCCAGCGTCACCCGCCGGCTGATCGAGGAGTTCGCGGGACGGCCGGCGTACACCCCCAAGCGCCGCCCGGTCGACGGCATCACCGAGCGTGAACGCGAGGTGCTGACTCTCGTCGGCCGTGGCAGGTCCAACACCGAGATCGCCGCAGACCTGGTCATCAGCGTCGCCACCGTCAAAACGTATGTGACACGGTTGATCGCCAAACTCGACGCCCGCGACCGGGTCCAGCTCGTGATCATCGCCTACGAGTCCGGCCTGGTGTCCCCGGCTCAGTGACGGGGTCACGCGCCCGCGGGCCCCGTATAGGTGTGGGTCCGGGTGTACGCGCGGAAACCCATGGACTCGTAGAGCCGTTTGGGGAGGGGACAGGCGGCGTCTCCGCGCGAGTAGACGACGGCGCGCCGGCCGCCCGCTGCGGCGAAGGCATGCAGTACGGCGGTGCAGACCGAGCGGGCGAGGCCGAGGCCGCGGTGGGTCAGGTCACCGGCCCGTGCCCCCGAAGGAACACTCGTCCTTCGATCCCAGCCACCTCTTGACCGATCCCCAGGCGGAAAGGCTGTCGGCGATGCAGGCACCGTCGACGCTGTTGGACACGCCGGGGAACTCACTCGCGGCCCGAGCCACGGCGGAGAAGTCCGCACCCGGTCTGACCTGGACGCGGAAGGCCTCGGGAAGGTCCGACGGGACGACCGTCCGTAAGAGTTCCGGCTTGTCGGTCATGTTCCTGCGGAAGTTCTCCCATGCCTGCTGTTGGTCTTCGAAGGAGACACTTTCCACGTCGGGCCGTCTTTCCATCGCCCGGCGAAGCTTCTCCCGTTCCGCATCGGTTGCCTTGCCGCTCTTGCAACTCGCGAAGACGTCGTCCTTCATGCAGAGGAAGACCGACACCACAGGCCTACCTGCTGACTCGACGGCGCTCAGGGATACGGTGAGCGTGCTCTCCTGCTCCTGTGGCGCCGCCAGCCGCACCAGTCCGAAAGCCGTCACGGTTACGGCCAGAGCCGCGGCAGCGATCTTGAATCTGCCCCCTCCGGCACGCGGCGCGGGCAACGGGAGGTCGTCGTCCCGGACGGTCCGCGCGCGGGCGGCCATGGCGTCACGCAGTCGATCCTCGATGGCGCTCATGCGTTCTCTCCAGATTCGTCTTGTTCGTCTCCCAGTTCACGGAGCAGCCTGGCCAGCGCTCGTGCGGTCGTGGACCTGACCGTGCTCCGCCTGACGCGCATGATCTCCGCGATCTCGGACTCGGGCAGGTCGAGGTAGTAGCGCAGGACCAGGGCCTCTCGCTGGCGTCGCGGCAACCGGCCGAGCGCCACCAGCACCTCTCGTCGTGACTCTCCGATCAACGCGGCGGTCTCCGCCGAGTCGACCAGGTCCGTGACCCGCTCGGCCCGCCGCAGGGCGACCGCCCTACGGCGGAGCACCGATCGGGCTGCGTTCAGGACACAGGTCCTCACGTACGCGAGTGTCGTGACGCCCGGCCGCCACTTGCCGTGCAGCCGTGCGAACACGTCCTGCACGATGTCCTCGGCCGTCTCCTGATCGCCGACGAGGAGCACCGCCAGCCGGACCAGGTGGAGCCGGTGGTCGCGGTAGAGGGCGACCAACTCGACGTCGGGGGAGCCGGAGATCAAGGCTGTCGGAGCGGGAGCCTGGGGCACCCGCTCCGACAGTCGTAAGGTTTCACCGTCCATGTCGTATGAACGCCGATCTCGGCCGATCCGCTGCTTCTCCACTGGATTCGCCTGGTTCCTCGGCCGTGATGGGGCTGCCGCCTTCGGCGGCGTGGCTGTCGCACCGTCCCGCGCGCGGCTGTCCCGTAGCGCCGGGTTACGAGGCCGAGTTCCGGGGGGTGTCCGGGCAGAAGCCTGTCTCGAAGAGCTTGGTGAAGGTCTCCAGGAAGTCGCTCCAGTCGCCGTTCACGTTGCTCACCATCGTGCGGGTGCCCTGGCGGTTACCCATCACGTACGACATCGAGCCCTGGATGAAGCCGCCGCCGCCCCAGACCGTGGCCCCGCACGGAAGCGTCTGGGAGTAGACGCCGAGGCCGTACCTGGTGTTCGGGACCCAGCCCGAGCCTTCCGTCGACACGGTGGTGAACATCTCCTTCTGCTGGGCGGGCGGAAGGAGATCGCCGTGCAGCAGCGCACTCAGGAACCGGTGCAGATCCGAGGTCGTCGAGATCATGCCGCCGGCGGCCCAGGCCCAGCTCAGGTCCATTTCGGTCACGTCGTGGATCTCCGCCTCGGAGCCGGTCTGCCCCAGCTTCGAATAGTGCCGCGCGTGCGGGTCGCGGATCGTCTGTTCACCGCCCGGGAGGTACGTCCCCGTCAGGCGCAGCGGGCGGGCGATGCGGCGCTCGATCTCGTCCACGAGGGTCGAGCCTGTCGCACGCTCGACGATCATTCCCGCGAGGTTGTAGTTGACCTTGGAGTAGATGAAGCGCTTGCCTGGCTCTTCGGGGCGTGGGGTCTCCTGGCCGAGGATGGCGTCGGGGAGTCCGCTGGTGTGGTTGAGCAGTTGTCTGATGGTGATCTCGGTGCCGTCCGCGCCGAGGGACTCCTCCACCACGCCGGGCAGCCACGTGGCCACCGTGTCATCAAGGGTCGACTTTCCTTCGGCCGCCAGTTGCAGGACCACCGTGCCGGTGAACGCCTTGGTGAAGCTGCCGACGCGAAAGTGCTCACGAGGTTGGCGTTTGCGGCCGGTCGTCATGTCGGCCACCCCCGCCGTGCCGAACCACGGTGTCGCGTGACCGTCTCTGATCTCGGCGACGATGCCGGGGCCGCCGCCGTCCGCCACGGCCTGGTCGAGCGCGCGCTGAATCTCGGCATGGCCTCGGCCGCGGTCGGCCGCGGGGGTCATCAGGCGCTCCCGGCCAGGGTCAGCGCGCCGACGAGCAGGCCCGTGCGGGCGTAGATCATGGACATTCTGCCTCCTTGGGCATGGAAGAAGGGTCGGAGGTCGGGAGGTGGTGGGGGTCCGGCATGGCTCTGCCGGCAAGGGCCTCGAACGGCACTTCGGACTTCGACGGGGCCGGCGACTCGTTACTCGTTGTCGTCGTTGGTGATGGTGTTTTGGACGCGGGTCAGCAGGTCGGTACGGTCGACACCGGCCAGGGCCAGGGCGCGTGGCACCGTGCCCGCCTCGGCCTGCAGGATTCCGAGCAGTACGTGCGCCGGCCGCAGGTCCTTCTTGCGGGGGACCGAGGCGAAGCCGCGCTCAAGGGCGAGTTTGCCCGTCGCGCCCATGGTGGGCAGGCGCTTGAGTGTGGTGCTCGGCCGGGAGAGGCCGAAGGAACCGCGGGACACCCCGACCGTGCTCAGGCTGTGGTCGAACTCCCGATCGAGAGCAGCCTGGACCCCCTCGTGGTCGAGGCCTGCGGCGGCCAGTACGCGCTGCGGGGCGGTGCCCTCCTGGGCCGCGACGGCCAGCAGCAGATGCCGCGCCTCGACCGTGGCCGATCCGTCCCTCTGCGCCTCGACCCCTCCTTCCATGATGATCGTATGGAGGTACTCGTCGAACGGGCTCATGGTGAACGTCTCCTCAGCTTGACGCCTGCGGCGATGAGCCGCTTGGCGTGCTTCCTGTGGACGGCTTGACGGGTCACGCCGAGCGCCTCGGCGACCTGCGGCCAGCTCCAGCCCGCCCGCATCGCCTGCTCGACGGCGGCGTCCTCCAGTTGGTCGGCCAGGCGCCGAAGCGCCACCACGGCCGCCAGTGCGTCGGCGGGGTCCTGGGGGACGGGGATGTCGCTCGCGGGCATGTAAGCAACATTAATTGACTAATTTGAAGATAGTCAACATGAGTTGCTTATAAGGGCCACTGCAGCGCAAAAACCCGGCGATGGTCGGCAAAGGGTCGGCCGACGAGGCGTTTCGGACCGGCGAGCGGTCACATAACACGTCGATGGGGCCCCACCGCCGTGCCCGGCCTCGTACGTGTGGACCCGCGAACGACGGGTCGCCTCCGCCATAGAGGTCCAGCCTGGTTCACCCGCCTCGAGCGATCCATGACGCCCGCGATCCGGAACGTGGACCAAGGAGTCGGAGGAATCATGAGCCAGTCGGTGCACAACAGAATCGAAACCGTGCCGCATCGGGTGAATCGCATGTCCATCGCGGTCGGCGAGCCGTTCGACGTCTTCCGTGCCAGGTACGAGAGCGCCGTACCCCGATTCGAAGCCGAACGTTTCGAGCGGCTCGTCGAGGATGAGGCCGACTGGGACACCATCCGCCAGGCGACGGCCGAGAACGCCCCGCACACCTTCATCATCTACTGGACGGGAGACTTCAACGCGCTGCTGCGGCTGGCCGGTGACCGGTTGCGCTGCGTCGAGTACCTGATGGGCAACCATACGATCGCCCAGAGGATGTTCCACCACAATCCCGCCATCCAGCTGTACGCCCCGCTGCGCACGGCGATCCACGAGGACGCCGAGGGCGAGACCTGGTTCTCGGTGGAGCAGCCCAGCAGCCACTTCTCCAGCTTCGGCAGTCCGGACATCACCGAGGTCGGTCTCGAACTCGACCGGGAACTCGCCGCTCTGCTCGAGTACCTCGGCGTACCGGTCCCGGCCGCCCTCACCTGACACGCTGACGGGCGGCCCCCCCTTGTGCCCGCCTCGGCGAGTCCACCCGTAACACGCGCCCGCGAGGCCGCCCGTGACAGCGGCGACGGTGTCGGTGTCGCCGCCGAGGTCCACCGCCGCGCGGAGCGCGTCCTTTGGGGCCTCCAGAGCGTCACCGACCGCGGAGCCGATCACCGCATCGGCCACGCGCCGGGCATGATCGAGATCCTCGGCACGGGCCGGGGCGGGCGGGCTCAACTCTGCTGGAGCACCGACAGGATGTTGCCGGCGGGGTCCTTGAACCAGGCGATGGGCGGCCCGACTCGGCGGAAGACGCCCTTGTCGTCCGTACCGTCGTAGAACTCGAATTGGACTCCCCGTGAGGCGAGTTCGTCGACGGCGGACTCGATGTCGTCCACGGGGAAGTTGAGGATCGTGAACGTCGCCGGCGTGTGGTCCGGCTTGGGGTAGATCAGTGTGTTCCGGTCGCCGGCGATGTGCAGCGTGAGCATGCCGTTCTCCTCGGACACCCGAATGCCGAGGGTCTCGCCGTAGAACCGCTTGGCCGCCGGGATGTCGTCCACGGAGAATCCGCTGAACGCCCTGGTGTGCTCGAACATCTCGCTCCGATCCAGGTGCCGGGCCGAATGTGGGGCGGTCCACACTATCCAGATCTCCCGCGGATGGGGGATCACCGGTGAAAATGCGTCTCTCTGCAGGGACCACTCATGACGACGTTCAGTACTGCTGCCCGGGCCCGTCGATAGCGACCTAACAGTCAGCGAGGGCGCCGATGGAGGGAGTCCAGGAGGGCCAGCTCGTCCTCGGACAGACGCAACGCGCCGGCGGCCACGTTGGCGGCCAGGTGGTCCGGGTCGCCGGTGCCGGGAATGGCCAGCACGTGCGGCCCGCGGTGCAGCGTCCACGCCAGTCGGACCTGCGCCGTGCTCACCCCGTGGGCCCGCGCGACGGCCAGGACCTCCTCGTCGCCGGCGCCGGTGGTGCCCGCCGTACGCCCGGCGCCGGCGATCGCGTAGAACGGGACGAACGCGATTCCCTGTTCACCGCAGGCGCGTACGAACTCGTCCTGGTCGGGCCGCACCCCGATGCCGTACATGTTCTGCACGCATGCCACCGGGGCGATGGACTGGGCCTCGGCGAGATGTCCGGGGGTGACGTTGGAGATGCCGAGATGGCGGATGAGCCCGGCGTCGCGCAGTTCGGCCAGCGCGCCGAAACGCTCGGCGATCGAGCCGGTTCCGACGATGCGCAGGTTGACCACGTCGAGGTGGTCACGGCCGAGCTGGCGCAGGTTCTCCTCGACCTGACCGCGCAGTCGCTCGGGACCGGCGTGGGGCAGCCACTCACCGGAGAGGTCGCGGCCGGGCCCGACTTTGGTGGCGATGACGAGGTCGTCGGGGTAGGGGGCGAGCGCCCGGTTGATCAGCTCGTTGGCCGACCGCAGCGCAGAGAAGTAGAACGCGGCGGTGTCGATGTGGTTCACCCCGAGTTCGACCGCTCGGCGCAGCACGCTGATGGCCTGGTCGCGGTCGCGGGGTGTGGCGCCGGCGACGAGCGCTTCGCCGGTCTGCGGCAGACGCATCGCGCCGAAGCCGATCCGGTTGATCTCCATGTCGCCGAGCTTCCAGGTGCCCGATGCCGCCGCGGTGATGGTCTGTGAGGTCATGCCGGAATGATCCCTACACGGTAGGGTGGCCGCCATTGATTCAGACATGTGTTAATCGTGGAGGTGGCCGAGCTGGCGGAGCTGGCGTTCTCGGCGAGCGACCTGGCGCAGATGCGGTTCGCCGTCTCGCCGATGTGGGAGGTCGGGACCAGCTTCAAGCTGCTGAGCTCCGGCGCGGCGCATGCCGTGCACCGCCCCTGGATCGAGCAGGTCCGGCCACGGGTGGCGGCCGCTGGGCTGTTCCGGGGGTGGCTCGCCGAGCTGATCCCGCTCTCGGGTTATGTTCCCGACTTCCTCAACCCGGCTCCCACCGGACCGGCCCCCACCCTGGCGGCGGAGTTGACCCGCCTCCTGGCCGCTCCCGGCGGCCAGGTACGCAACGACCTCGATCGCCTGTCACGCCACGGGGGAGATCTGGGCCCCCGGCTGCGGACCCTCTACGCCGAGCCGCAGGACCGCATGGCGCGAGTCGCGGAAGAGATCGAGACCTATTGGGAGCTGGCGCTCGCCCCCTATTGGGCGCGGATCCGGACCGTGCTCGACGCCGACGTCTTCCACCGGGCCAGACAGGTCGCCGAGCACGGCGCGGCCCACCTCTTCAACGAGCTGCACGCCTCGGTGAGCTGGGATGACGACACACTGCGGCTGATCCGCCGGCAGCGGGCCCTGTCCCGCGAGACGGCCGGCCCCGGACTGCTGCTCATTCCCTCGGCCTTCACCGGGCCGGGACTGCTCACCCGGGTCACGCCACCGGACCCGCCGCAACTCGCCTACCCGGCACGCGGCATCGGCTCGCTCTGGGAACCCCAGCCGACCACCGGGCTCGACGCCCTCGCCGCCGTCCTCGGCCGCTCGCGGACCCAGCTGCTGGCCGAACTGGACACCCCGGCCTCCACCGCCGAACTCGCCCGGCGCACCGGCCTGTCCCCGGCAGGGGTGTCCCAGTACCTCACGGCGCTGCGCGACGCGGGCCTGGTCAGCGCCCACCGGGCCGGCCGTTCTGTGTTGTACGCCCGCACCTTCGCCGCCGTGTCCCTCCTCGCCGCCTCCCCGGACAGACGGTGAGCCCCGAAAGATCAGGAGCCTCCGGAGGAGGGCAGCCCGACATTTTTCATCACCTTGACAATAAAAATGTTCGGTGGCAGGCTTCGACACGTTCGAGAATGGCCGCGGCCCGGGCCGCCGGTCGACCATGACGAAGAGGGGGAGCCCCGATGGCCCACGAGTTCGAACTGCGCAAGGAAGTCGAGCTGGACGCGACACCCGAACAGGTGTGGGAGGCCATCTCCACCGGCCCGGGGGTCGACGCGTGGTTCATGGGCCGCAACGAGATCGAGCCGGGTGTCGGCGGCACGATCCGGATGACCGTGGCCGGGCACACCGACGAGTCCAGGGTGACCGCGTGGGAACCGCGCAAACGGCTCGCGCACCAGAGTTCAGCCGGGGCCGACGGGGCCTTCATGGCCTTCGAGTACCTCATCGAGGGGCGAGCAGGCGGCAGCACCGTGCTCCGGATGGTGCAGAGCGGAGTGCTGAGCGGCGACTGGGAGACCGAGTACGACGCGCTGAACGAGGGCTGGAACATCTACCTGCACAGCCTGGACCAGTACCTCGCGCACTTCCCCGGCCGGCATGGAGCCGTGGTCACGGTCGTCAAGCCGCAGGCGGCCGATCGCGACAGGGCGTGGGCTCTGATCAAGTCGGAGCTCGGCCTGGCCGGAGAGATCGCCGTGGGCGACCGCGTGCACCTGGAGATCGAGGGCGCCCCTCCCGTCGAAGGGGTCGTCGACTACGCCGGCCTGCCCACCTTCATCGGCGTGCGCACCCCCGACGGGCTCTACCGCTTCGTCCACTCCGGGCCGCAGCGCGGCGACGTCGTGGTCCTCGGGCATCACATCTACTCGGCGGACGCGGACCCTGATCAGGTCGAGCAGACCTGGCGGTCCTGGCTGGACGGGCTGTTCGCCTAGCCGTCCGAGCCGGGTGTCCCATCCGGGAGGGGGTCCGCCTCGCCTGCCGTACGGCGGGCCCTCCGGCCTCGGGCGACCTCGGTGCCGAGCGCGTCGAGGCGCTGGGTCCAGAACCGGCGGAAGTGCTCCAGCCAGATGTCGACCTCGCGCAAGGGCGCGGGGTCGACGGCGTAGAGGCGTCGTGTGCCGGCGGCCCGCACGGTGGCGAAGCCGCTCTCCCGCAACACCCGCAGGTGTTGCGACACCCCCGGCTGGGAGATTCCGAACTCGCCTTGGACGATCGTGCCGATCTCACCGGCCGAGCGCTCGCCGTCGGCGAGCAGTTCCAGGATCCGGCGCCTGACCGGGTCTCCGAGAACGTCGAACGCGTGCATGCACGCAGCGTCTCAGCTGCGGCTTATATAAATCAACTTCGAAACTTGCCGTCCGGCCCAGAAGATCATAAAACGACAGCGCGCCCGGAGACGTTCCGGGCGCGCTGTCGTTCGAGCTCTGATCAGGCGCTGTCGCTCGCCGTGTAGTACGGGTAGCCGTATCCGGTCACGGACGAGGTGGGCCGGGTGCGGATCTCCACCACGCCGTTGCCGGTGTTGCCCTCGACCGTCTTGATGGTGCCGTCACCGTTGTCCTTGATGACGAAGCCCACGTGGTCGATGGCGTCGATGCTCTTGCTGCCGCTCCAGCTGAAGAACACCACGGCGCCCGGCTTGGGGGTGGTGCCCCATCGGTGGTTCTGCGCGAACCAGCGGGCGTGCGCGACGGTGTAGGCGTCCCATCCCAGGACGGGACGGATGCCGAGCTGGTTGCCCACCCAGGAGACGAACATGTCGCACCAGGCGGCGTTGGCGTAGTCGGCCGTGCTCCCGCCGTCGCGGGCCACGGTCTCCCTGGCGCGCGGCGAGGACATGTACCAGGCCTGGAACTTGGTGCCGCCGCCGAGAGAGTTCTCCCGCACGCCGACCTGGCTCTCGGCCAGCTTCAGCAGTTGAGACGGGCTGACCTTGGGCAGCCCCGCCGCCTCCTTGGCCAGGGGCGTCGTGTTGTCGCTGCCGGCCACGATGTGGTCGGAGCTCTGGGCGTGAGCCGCTGCCGCCACCGGTCCGGCGGCCACCGCCGTAGCGAGAGCGCCGGTTATCAGGGCAGCGTTGATGCAGGTCTTCAGGGCTCGCATGCTGGGGTCTACTCCCTTGCTTCCAGGCCGCCTACCGGGTTAGCTGACGGGTTCGGGCTGGAAGGCGCCCTACGGCACGATGTGTGCCGATTCACCCCAGGAGAGGTGGGTCCCCGGCTCCGCGCTGGCGCGGACTCAGCGGTGGACGGTCCTTCTTGACGGAAGGAACCGCCATCCGAGAGGGCACATCTGCCTTTGATTGAAACGGACAGGTATGCCCTGAGTTACCTAAAAGGTAATAGACGCATCCATACCGGTCAAGTAAGGACAAGTCAGATTTTACCTGTCAGCGTTTCGGTAAACACTCGGATGATCGGGCGTGACGGATCCTCCGCCTACTGCTGCGGGGAAACAGGAACGGGGTAAAGAAGCCGCGCGACCCCCTGCAGGTCAGCGGGGTTTACGGTTTTCCGCCATCGAAGTGGGAGGTTCGCCACCATGGTGGCCACACCACCGGCTGCCTAGCGTCGACCGACATGATCACTCTCAACGGATTGTGCAAACGCTACGGTGACCGGACGGTCGTCGACGACCTGTCGCTGGAGGTCCGGCCTGGCACCGTCACCGGATTCCTCGGGCCGAACGGCGCGGGCAAATCGACGACGATGCGCCTGATCCTCGGGCTCGACCGCCCCACCGCGGGCACGGCACTGATCAACGGCGTGCCGTACCACCGGATCAGGAACCCGCTGCGGACGGTCGGCGCGCTCCTGGACGCCCGTGCGCTGCATCCCGGGCGCAGCGGGCACGCGCATCTGGTGGCGCTGGCACGCGGCAACGGCATCGCGCGCCGCCGCGTGGCGGAGGTCCTGGAGACGGTCGGGCTGACGGATGCGGCGCGCAAGCGGGCCGGTGCGCTGTCGCTGGGCATGAGCCAGCGGCTCGGCATCGCGGCCGCGCTGCTGGGCGACCCCGAGGTGCTGATGTTCGACGAACCCGTCAACGGCCTCGACCCCGACGGCGTGCGCTGGGTGCGCCACCTGATGCGATCACTGGCCGACGAGGGCCGCACGGTGTTCGTCTCCAGCCACCTGATGAGCGAGATGCAGCTCACCGCCGACCACCTGGTCGTGATCGGCAGAGGACGGCTCATCATGGACGCGCCGCTGACAGAGGTCATCGCGCGCAGTTCCCTGACCGCCGTGGTCGTGCGCACCCCGCACGCGGGCGACCTGTCCGTACGGCTGAGCGCCGCCGGGATGAGGGTGGAACGGCCCGGCGAGAACGAGATCGTCGCCACCGGCGCCGCGATCGAGCACATCGGTGACCTGGCGTACGAGGCGGGCATCCGGCTGCACGAGCTTCGGACCCGCGAGGCCTCGCTGGAGCAGGCCTACCAGGAGCTGACCGCGAGCAGCGTGGAGTACGGCGCGCGGAAGGCGGGCGTGTGAACATGCGGACCGGAGAGTTGGGCCAGGCAGTGGGCGCCGAATGGTCGAAGTTGTGGTCGGTCCGCTCCACCTGGTGGTGCCTGGCCGGCGCAGCGGTGCTCATGGTGGTGAGCGCCCTGACGCTCGGCGGATCCACGGCCACAGACATGCTGCACGGCAGAGGCGCGCAGACCCCCGGTGATCACGGCCACCTTGTTCGTCCAGTTCACACTGGTGGCCCTGGCCATGCTGGTGATCACCTCGGAATACGCGTCGGGCGGCATCCGGAGCACGTTGCAGGCCACACCGATCCGCGGCCGGGTGATCGCCGCGAAGGCGCTCGTGGTGGCGCCCGTGATGTTCGCCGCCGGAGTGCTGTCCGGGGGAGTGGCCGCAGCGGTCGTCTACGCGGCGCTGTCCACCGACCTGTTCGGCGGCTACGTGACACTGCCGCCCGCAGAGGTGGCGGTCGACCTGCTGAGGGTGGGGGTCTTCCTCGCCCTGGTGTCGGTGACCACGCTCGGCGTGGGCACCGCGGTGCGCAGCGCGGCGGGCACCCTGACCGTGGTGTTCATGGTGCTGATGGGGCTGCCGCTGATGTTGCTGATGACGGGGAGCCAGGTCGGCGTGGAGGTGTCCCTGCGCATGCCGTTGTTCGCCGGTCTGGCCTTTATGGGCGGCACCGACGACCTGACCGCCGGCCTGATCCCCTACTCGGCGGGAGAAGGACTGGCCTGGCTCCTGGCGTGGACGGCGGCGGCCGTGGCGGCCGGCTATGCCGTGCTGCGCCGGCGTGATGCCTAGACTTCGGACCGTGTCAGGCACCCGCGTCGCGCGCACCCTGGTCGGAGTGATCGCGGGCATGGCCCTGGGGGTCGTCGAGCTGCTCTTCCTGTGCGTGGCCTGGCCGGCTTCCCTGATCCCGGCCACGCGGCCCGCCGCCGACCGGGGCCTGGCCCGGCTGCTGGCACTCGAACGGGCTCGGCTGTCCACGTGGCTGGACCACGACACGATCTCGGCAGGCGGCGGATACGGCTTCCTCGGCGCCCGCGCCGCTCTGGGGGTGCTTGCGGGGTACGGATGCGCCGCCGGTCTGTTCCTCAGCGGCCTGCTCCTGTTCGGCGGGTCGTGGGACCTGCTCTGGGGCGAACCCGAGGCCGTGCCGGTCAACCTCCCCGGCGTGAAGGTGATCACCAACAGTGCGATCCTCGTGCTGACCACCGCCGCCTTGCTGCTGGTCCTGATCGTGCTCGGGGCCGTCGCCGTGGCCGCCGCGGAACGGCGGCTGGCCGACCATCTGCTCGGACCGGGCAGGCAGGAGTTGATGCGCAGGCGCATCGCCGAGCTGACCGCGACCCGCTCGGGCATCGTCCGGGCCGTGGACGACGAGCGCCGCAGGATCGAGCGTGACCTGCATGACGGCGTCCAGCAACGGGGGGTGGCCCTGGCCATGCTGCTCGGGCGTGCCCGGCACAGCGCCGACCCGGCCAGAACCGGCGAGCTGGTCGCCCAGGCCTACGCCGAGTCGCGAGGGCTCCTCGACGAGCTGCGGAGCGTGGCCTGGCGGATCTACCCGACAGCACTGGACGAACTGGGCCTGCGCGCGGCGCTCGCGGGCGTCGCCGAACGGTCGAGCGTGCCGGTGACCGTCCACTACGGGCTGGCCGGGCGGCCCGTGTCCGAGGTGGAGACGGCCCTGTACTTCATCGCCAGGGAAGCGATCACCAACGCGATCAAGCACGCGGGGGCGGGAGACATCCTGGTCGTGCTGACCGAGGACGAGGAGAAGGTGACCGTGGCGATCTCCGACGACGGCCGGGGCGGAGCCGACCCCTCCGGCGGAGGGCTGTCCGGGCTGGCCCGGCGCGTCCTGGCGCTCGACGGAGTCCTCACCGTCGACAGTCCGGAAGGCGGCCCCACCGAGATCGCAGCGACACTGCCGAAGGACGCGCCATGCGGTTGATCCTCGCCGACGACTCGGTGCTGCTCCGTGAGGGCCTGATCCGGCTGCTCACCGACGCCGGGCACGAGGTCGTCGCCGCCGTCGGCGATGCCCCGGCCCTTCTCGACGCCGTCGAACTGCACCGGCCCGACGTGGCAGTCATAGACGTGCGCATGCCGCCGACCCACACCGACGAGGGGTTGCGGGCGGCACTGGAGATCCGCGAACGCCACCCGGACGTCGGCGTGCTCGTGTTGTCGCAGTACGTGGAGAAGACGTACGCGGCCACGCTCCTGGCCGACGCCACCGGGGGCCTGGGTTACCTGCTCAAGGACCGGGTCTCCGAAGTGGCCGACTTCCTGGACTCCCTCACGCGGGTGCGCGCGGGCGGGACGGTCTTCGACCCGGAGGTCGTCCGCCAACTGCTCGCCCGCACCACCCACGCCGACCCGCTGAGCAGGCTGAGCCCGCGCGAGGCGGAGGTGCTGAGGCACCTCGCGCAGGGCTACGTCAACGCGGCGATCGCCGAACGCCTGCACGTGTCGCTCAGCACCGTCGAAAAACACGTCAACGCCATCATGGACAAGTTCGACCTGCCACGCGACCCCGGCTACAGCCGCAGGGTGCTCGCCATCCTGCGCTACCTGGACGGCTGAGGCCCGTCAGCGCCAGCCCTGGGGGTCGACACCTCCCGGCACCGGGACGGCCGCGTCGTACGGCTCCCGCGTGAAGACGAACGTGTTGAGGTCCAGGTGCACACCGCCGACGGTCCTGACGACCTGGAGCGTCTCGCCCGCGTAGTAGCCGTCGAGCCCGAGCCACGTGCCGTCGGCCTGGGCGGCGAAACGGGACGCCCGGCCCTGGGCGTTCACCGGGGTGAGCGACAGCCCCCGCCCGGGCAGCACCCGGCAGACGTATGCCGTCGGACCCCAGTACCACGGCCCGGTCAACGCCAGGAGGTCGTCGTCGGCGGGAGCCGGTGACCATTCGGCCGGCAACGGCGGCTCGTGCTGGGTCAGGATGTCGAGCAGATCGGTGAGCAGGGAGGCGCGCATCCCCGAAGTGGTGTTCGCCAGGAACAGCACGCCGGTGCCGTCCGCCGGGTCCGCCCAGACGGTGGCCAGGAAGCCCGGCATGGAGCCGGTGTGCCCGGCGAGCCTGCGAGAACCGGCCGGGCCGGTGTACCGGCTCAGCTGGAGGCCGAGGCCGTACCCCCGCGTCCAGACGTCTCCGTCCTCGACGGCGGCGGGCTCGCGCATCTCCGCGACGGTCTCCGGCCGCAGCACGCCGCCGGTGTCGCCGCCGACGAACGCCGCCCAGCGGGCGAGATCGGACGCCGTCGACCAGAGCTGCCCGGCCGGCGCCATCGCCCCGTGGTCGTTCTCCGGCTCGGGGAGCAGCACGTCGGCCCAGGGGTGGACGGCGAAACCGGTCGCGTGCGGCGCCCGCGGACGCGGAGTGGTCTCACGCATGCCGAGCGGTTCCAGGACCTCCTCCCGCAGGACCTCCTCCCACGGGGCCGAGCGCCTGCGCGCGACGATCTCGCCGAGCAGGGCGAAGCCGACGTTCGAGTAGTGGTAGCGGCGGCCGGGCCGGTGCCTGGCCGACTCCGATCCGAGCGAGCCGATGAGCTCGGCCGCGGGGACTCCCGGGGTGCGTTCCCACCACTCTCCCGGCGACTCGGCGGTGAGCCCGGCCGTGTGGGAGAGCAACTGGGCGATCGTCACGTCGCCGACCGGCGTTCCCGGCAGGTGCTTGTCCAGGGGATCGAGCAGGTCGAGTTGTCCCTCCTCGCGGAGCCGCATGATCAGGACCGCGACCATGCTCTTGGTGATCGATCCGATGCGGTACTGCGTGTTCTCGCCGGGCTGCTCCCCGCCGACCCGTCCGCGTCCGCCGAACCACGCGACCTGGCCGTCCCGGACCAGCGCCGCCACTATCGACGGAATGCGTGATTCCGCCTGTTCGACCGCCAGCCTCCGCAGCAACGCGCGAGCCGTACCCTCCAGAACCATCTTCGCGACCCTCCCGTATTGTGATCGGTCCAGGCTAACGCCCTGCCGGCGCCGGGCCACCGGGTTCCCGCCGATCCTGGTGCCGGCAGGGACAGGAACCGCCCGCACCGGCCGGATAGCATCGGCGTCATGGCTGTGACCAGCACACTCGGTGAATATCTACGGGCCAGGCGCGAGCTGGTCCGTCCCGGTGAGGTCGGCCTTCCTGAGGGGGATCGGCGCCGGGTCCCCGGGCTGCGGCGCGAGGAGGTCGCGCTGCTGGCCGGGATCAGCGCCGAGTACTACCTGCGGCTGGAGCAGGGCCGTGACCAGCACCCGTCCGACCAGGTCCTCGACTGCATCGCGAAGGCGTTGCGGCTCGACACCGAGGCGTCGGCCTACCTGCACGGCCTCGCCCATCCGGTGCCGCAGAAACGGCGCCGGCCCGCACCGCCCGAGCGCGTCAGCGACAGCGTGCGGAACCTGATCGGCAACTGGACGACGACGCCGGCCTACGTCCACGGCCGCAGTGGGGACGTCCTGGCCGCCAACCCGCTGGCCATGGCGCTGTCACCTCACTACGCGCCCGGCTCCAACACCCTCCGGGCGGCCTTCCTCGAGCCGGAGATGCGCGTCTTCTACCGCGACTGGGACGAGATGACCGCCAAGGTCGTGCCGTATCTGCGGTCGGTGATCGGGGCGGGCGTCGACGACCCGCGCCTGGTCGACCTCATCGGGGAGCTGAGCCTGGGCAGCGAGCGCTTCCGCGCCCTGTGGGCTCGTCACGACGTCCGGCACAAGACCAGCGGCCTGACCCGGCTGCTGCACCCGCAGGTCGGCCCGCTCGACCTGCGCTATGAGAAGCTCGCCCTGTCCGGCGCGGGCCAGATGCTGATCACCTACCACGCCGACCCCGGCTCCGACTCCGAGCAGCGCCTCCACCTCCTCGCCACACTGGCGGTCCCGTCAGATGGCGCGTCCATGCTCGCGGCAGAGGCGTAGGAGGCCTCGGCGGGGCTTCATCGTCGGGTCGATGCCGCCGGCGAGTGAGCACACGCCCTCGGCCGCTGCGGAAGAATGCCGTGCATGACCAATCCTCCTGGCGGCTCCTCCGACGGGTCCGGCACGGGCTCCGAGGGAGGCAGGCCGCCGGGCGCGGTCCTCGAGGCGGTCCTTGAACGGATCACCTACGCCAACGAGGAGACGGGCTACACGATCGCGCGGGTCGCCACCGACCGCGGCGGCAACGAGTTGCTGACCGTCGTCGGACCACTCCTCGGGGCGCAGGTCGGCGAGTCGCTGCGGCTGACCGGCCGGTGGGGCTCCCACCCCCGGTACGGCAGGCAGTTCGAGGTGTGGTCCTACACCACGGTCCTGCCGGCCACGATCCAGGGAATCCAGCGTTACCTCGGCTCCGGGCTGATCAAGGGCATCGGCCCCAAGATGGCCGAGCGCATCGTGGATCATTTCGGCACCGACACCCTGCGCGTGATCGAGGAGGAACCGGGCCGGCTCGTCGAGGTGCCGGGGCTCGGCCCGAAGCGGACGAAGATGATCGGCGCCGCCTGGGAGGAGCAGAAGATCATCAAGGAAGTGATGATCTTCCTGCAGGGCGTCGGCGTCTCCACCTCGATCGCGGTGCGGATCTTCAAGCAGTACGGCGACGAGTCCATCGACGTGGTCCGCAAGGAGCCCTACCGGCTCGCCGACGACGTGTGGGGCATCGGCTTCAAGACCGCCGACACCATCGCCCAGGCGGTGGGCATCCCGCACGACAGCCCCGAGCGGGTGAAGGCCGGCCTGCGCTACACCCTGTCGCAGGCCGCCGACGACGGCCACTGCTACCTCCCCGCGCCCAACCTCGTGGCGGACGCGGTGAAGATCCTCGAGGTGGCGCCCGACCTCACCGCCACCTGCCTCGACGAACTCGTCGCCGAGGAGGGCGTGGTCCGCGAGGAGGTGCCGGTCGGGGAAGGCTCCGTGCCCGCCGTCTACCTGGTGCCCTTCCACCGAGCCGAGCTCTCGCTGGCGGGAACGCTGCGCGGGCTCCTGGCCTCCGGCCACGACCGGCTGAAGGCGTTCGCCGACGTCGACTGGCCCGCCGCCCTCGACTGGCTGCGAGGCAGGACAGGTTCCGACCTCGCCCCCGAGCAGGCCCAGGCCGTACGGCTGGCCCTGACCGAGAAGGTGGCCGTCCTCACCGGCGGTCCGGGCTGCGGCAAGAGCTTCACCGTCCGCTCGGTCGTCACACTGGCCAAGGCCAAGAGGGCCAAGGTCATCTTGGCGGCGCCCACCGGGCGCGCCGCCAAACGCCTGTCCGAGCTGACCGGCCACGAGGCCACCACCGTCCACCGGTTGCTGCAGCTCCGCCCGGGTGGCGACGCCACGTTCGACCGCGACAACCCGCTCGACGCCGACCTGGTCGTCGTCGACGAGGCGTCCATGCTCGACCTGCTGCTCGCCAACAAGCTGGCCAAGGCCGTGGCTCCCGGTGCGCACCTGCTGTTCGTCGGCGACGTCGACCAGCTTCCCTCGGTCGGCGCGGGCGAGGTGCTGCGTGACCTGCTGGCCGCTCCGGAGATCCCCCGTGTACGGCTGACGCAGATCTTCCGCCAGGCACAGGAGTCCGGGGTCGTCGTCAACGCCCACCGGGTCAACACCGGCCAGTCCCCCCTGGTCAGGGACTTCCCGGACTTCTTCCTCTTCCCCTGCGAGGAGCCGGAGGAGATCGCCTCCCTGACGGTCGACGTGGTGGCGCGGCGCATTCCGGCGAAGTTCGGCCTCAACCCGCGGCGCGACGTCCAGGTGCTCGCTCCGATGCACCGCGGGGCCGCCGGCGCGGGAGCGCTCAACATCGCCCTGCAGGAGGCGCTGACACCGTCGCGGGAGGGCATGCCCGAGCGCCGTTACGGCGGGCGGGTCTTCCGCGTGGGCGACAAGGTCACGCAGCTGCGCAACAACTACGACAAGGGCGCCGCCGGGGTGTTCAACGGCACGGTCGGCGTGGTCACCGGCATGTCTCCGGAGGAGAGCAAGCTGACCGTCCTCACCGACGAGGACGAGAACGTCGACTACTCCTTCGACGAACTCGACGAGCTCGCCCACGCGTACGCGGTCAGCATCCACCGGTCCCAGGGGAGCGAGTATCCGGCCGTCGTCATCCCGCTCGCGACGAGCGCCTGGATGATGCTGCAGCGCAACCTGCTCTACACCGCCATCACCCGGGCCAAGAAGCTCGTGGTCATCGTGGGGTCCCGGCGCGCGCTCGCGCAGGCCGTACGGACGAAGGGGGCGGGCCGCCGGCACACCGGCCTGACGCATCGCCTCGACTCTCCGGCGCGACCCTGACGACCGGCCCGGGCGCCGCGGCTCGCCCTTCTCGCCCTGCGCACCCTCGAGACCGGCTCTAACGCCGGAGTTCCGCCTCCAGCGCGGTGAGCTGGTCGAGCGTGCCCTGCTGCCGCCAGGAGGGCTGCTCGTGCCCGTCGAGGAACGTGCCCTGCTCGGTGAGCAGCAGCCGGGTGCCCTCACCGTCCGGGGTGAGCTCCACGGCCGTGACGGACACCGTGGCCATGGTGTCGCCGGACTTGAGGACGGAGGCGGAGACGATCCGCTGGTCGGGGATGATGTCGTGGTAGACGGACTCGAACGTCAGCGCCGCGCCGTCCTCGGCACGTCCGCGGACGACCTCTCTGCCGCCGATGCGGAAGTCGATCTCGTGCTCGGCGGCAGGTCCGGCGAACCAGCGGGCCTTCGCGTCGGGGTCGGCCCATGCGGCGAAGACGCGGGCCGGTGACGCCTTGTAGACGCGTTCGAGGGTGAACGTGGTGTGGGTGACGGAACGGTCGCTCATGATGTGCTCCTGTTCTCCGGTTCCTGGTCTGCTGTGGCCTGGGGATCTTCGGTCAGGTAGTCGCCGAGCCGGTCGAGACTCCGCTCCCAGGACGTGCGCTGCCGCGTGATCCACTCCTCGGCGGCCCGCAACACCTCCGGCTCGATGTGGCACGTGCGGACGCGGCCGGTCTTGCCGGACCTGACCAGGCCGCATGCTTCGAGGACCTGCAGGTGCTGCATGACCGCCGGCAGGGACATGTCCAGTGGCCTGGCCAGATCGCTCACCGAGGCCGGCCCGCGGACCAGCCGCTCGACCATGCTCCGGCGGGTCGTGTCCGCCAGCGCCTGGAAGACCCGGTCCAACTCATACTTAGGCACGTACTTAACTATTCGCGGTGGAGGGCTCGATAGTCAAGTAGTCGCTTAAGCATTCTTGAATCGGTCCGCGGGGGGAGGGCGTGCCGTCCACGGGCGGGAAGCAGCGCACGCTCCACGGGCGAGAAGCAGCGCATGCTTCGCCTCGTGCCGAAACGTCACGCGCTTAGCGTTCCGGGCATGACACACGAACCTCCTGTGATCAGCCGGCACGCCGACGTTCGAGCCGTGTTGTCCGATTCACGCTTCGAGGTGCCCGCGGTCGCGCCCGTGACGGACGGCACACATGGCATCGCCTGGCTCCGGGGGGCGGTGAGCAGGTTCAGCAACGGGGACGAGCACGCCCGGCGCAGGTCACACGCGATCGGACTGCTGTCCCCGATCAGCCCCGCCCAACTGCGCGCGGACGCTTTCGACCTGGCATCCGCGGAGTTGTCTTCCGCCGGGCCGTCCTCGCCTGCGCCGCCCCCGTACGGGCCGTCCCCGTGTGGGCCGCTCCTGGATGGGCCGTTCTCGTCCGGGCGGTCCGAGGCGGTCGTCGTGGACGTGATGGCACGGCTCGCCCGCCGCGTACCGGTCGGTGTTCTCGCCACGCACCTGGGCATCGGCCCGGAGCGCCGGGAGGAGGCCGTCGGCGCCGTCACCGCGATGGCCGCCGCCTACCACCCGCGGCCCGTTTCGGCGCGGCCCGCCCCCGAGGCCGACGCGCGGGACGAACAGGCCGACCTGGCGGTGGGTGTGCTGGCGGACCTGCTCGGACACCCGGAGCCGGAACGGCTGGCCGCCGTGGCGGCGCTGCTGATCCAGGCATGCGACGCGACGGCGGGCCTGATCGGCAACGCTCTCAATCTGCTGACGCGACTGCCGCACGCCGTGGTCGCGAAGTGGCCGGCCGAGGCGATCCTCACGGAGACCCTCCGCCACGACCCTCCCGTACGGCTGACGCGCCGGGTGGCCGCGGCGGACACGATCGTGGGTGGAGCGCTCATTCCCGCAGGCACCGTGGTCGTCGTCGACCTCGCGTCCGCCAACCGCGATCCCGACGCCTTCCGCGACCCTCACCGGTTCGACCCCGACCGGTTCGATCCACGAAGAACCGATGTCGATCGTCGGGGGTCGGGCGAGGAGACGGAGGGCGGA
The DNA here is from genome assembly GCF_016863275.1 of Planotetraspora mira. GTDB lineage: Bacteria > Actinomycetota > Actinomycetes > Streptosporangiales > Streptosporangiaceae > Planotetraspora > Planotetraspora mira. The sequence continues at coordinate 195,228 of NZ_BOOO01000036.1, read as the reverse complement.
CCTGCCGGTTGTCCGCATTTCGGATTCGGCGCCGGAATCAGATCGTGTCCCGGCGATGTGACCGCGATCGCCCTCGCGGCGGGAGTGGTCGAAGCAGCGGCCTCCTGGGTCCTCGTCAACCCGGAGATCCACTACGAGCCGTCACCCAATCTGCGGGTTCCCGCACGTCTTGATCTGCGGGCGGACGAGCCTCGGAAAACAGCTGACTGACGTCCATGATCAGGTTTGACGCGGACTTTACCGGTGATCGAGATAGGTGTGAACGTTCGGCGACCAAACTGTGACCTAACCGGCCCAGAAATTGCACATATCGACGGCTACCCCTAATAAGGTCTTGTGTGCACTTTGCGCCCATGGGGGAGAAGTTGTGACGAGTACTCACACCCGGTCTAAGTTGCCCATCGCCGGGGTCGCCGTGGCCATGGTCACGGCATTGGCAGCATGTTCCAGTGGGTCGGGATCGGGATCCACCGTGTCGCCGGGGGGCGACTCCGGTGAGTCCACGCCCGCGAAGCCGGTACCTTCCATCAAGATCAGTCCGGTCAAGGGCACCTCGAAGGTGCGCCCGGACAAGCCCGTGGTCGTGACGGCCGACAACGGTTCGCTTGAAGAGGTCGTCGTCCAGGCCGGCGGCGTGCCGGTCGAGGGGGAGTTCGACTCCACTCGCACCAAGTGGACGTCGAAGGGCCCGTTGAAGCCGTCGAGCAAGTACACCGTGTCGGCCAAGGCCAGCGGTGAGGGTGGCCCCGCCGAGGCGACCAGCCAGTTCAGCACCCTGAAGCCTAAGTTTCCTTTGGCCATCGCCGACATCACCCCGGGTGTCAAGGGTGAGTCGGTGGGCGTCGGAATGCCGATCATGGTGACCTTCAACCAGGCGGTGACCGACAAGGCGTCCGTCGAGAAGGCCCTGAAGGTCAAGGCCCAGAAGCCGGTCGACGGCGCGTGGCGCTGGATGAGCGCCAAGCAGGTGATCTACCGCCCCGCCAAGTACTGGCCCGCCCACCAGCAGGTGAAGTTCACCGCGAACCTCGCGGGCGTGCGCGGCGGCAAGGACATGTACGGCGTCAAGAACTCCAGCGCGACCATCAACATCGGCGCGGCGTTGATCAGCACCGTCAACGTGAAGACGCACATGATGTACGTCAAGAAGGACGGCAAGACCGTCCAGACGATGAAGATCAGCGCCGGCAAGGGTGACACGCGCGAGTACACGACGACCAGCGGCATCCACCTCACGATGGAGCGCGCGAACCCGGTCACGATGATCTCGCCGGGTAAGAAGGAGGGCGATCCCGGCTACTACAAGGAGATCGTCAACTACGCCGTCCGCATCTCCAACAGCGGCGAGTACGTCCACAGCGCACCGTGGTCGGTCGGCTCGCAGGGCTACGCCAACGTCAGCCATGGCTGCGTGAACGCCAGCCCGGCGCAGGCGAAGTGGTTCTACGACAACTTCCACCGCGGCGACGTCGTCAAGGTCACCGGCACCACCCGCATCCTGGAGTCGTGGAACGGCTGGGGCTTCTGGCAGATGTCGTTCAAGGAGTGGGAGAAGGGCAGCGCGCTCAAGTAGCGGCGCCTCGGCATCAGGGCCCTCGGGTGTTCACCGGAGGGCCCTTTTCACTGCCCTCGGCAGGGGGTCCAACTTCGGCGGGGGGTGGCGATCCGCCTTCCGTGCCGAGGCTCTTGGGACAATGCCAGGTATGCATGGCGATGCGATACGGCTCCTACGCCGGCTAGGCGCGGAGACCGTCCCCCACCCCGGTGGCATGTTGCTGGATCATCTGATTCGGGTGCGTGACCGCCTGGCCCGCTGGAAGGCCGCCCCCGCACTGCGGGCAGCCGGACTGTGCCACGCCTTCTACGGAACCGACGGCTTCCCGACCGGCCTGCTCGGCCTCGCCGAGCGGGGCCTGCTCGAGGAGGTCATCGGGTCGGAGGCCGAAGAGCTGGTCTACCGCTACGGCGCCTGCGATCGTGCGCACGTCTACCCCCAGTTGGGGGTCGCCGACCCAGTCGAATTCCGCGACCGGTTCACCGGCCGGACCGCGCCGATCGCGGCGGCCGAGCTGGCCTGGTTCGCCGAGCTGACCGCGGCCAACGAGCTCGATCTGGCCGACCACGACCCTGACTTCGCCGTGAAGTACGGATCTGATCTGCTGACGCTGTTCACCCGCGCCCGGCCGCTGTTGTCGGCGGCGGCCTGGACAGACTGCCAGACGATCCTGGCCGGGAAGGAGGTGGGCGATGCGGATTGACCGGCTCGATCACCTGGTGCTGACCGTCGCCGATCTGGAGGCCACGGTCGACTTCTACACCCGGATACTGGGAATGACCCCGGTCACCTTCGGAGGTGGCCGCCGGGCGCTGGTCTTCGGCCAGTCGAAGATCAACTTGCACCAGGCGGGTCAGGAGTTCGAACCCAAGGCAACGCACCCGATCCCGGGCAGCGCCGATCTGTGCTTGATCACGACAGACTCGCTGGAGCAGGTGATCACCGAGCTGACCGCGCACGGTGTGCCGATCGAGGAAGGACCGGTCGGGCGTACGGGCGCGATCGGCCCGATGGACAGCGTGTACCTGCGCGATCCCGATGGCAACCTGATCGAGATCAGCGTCTACTCATCGGGTTGAACGCCGGGGGATCTCCGGCGGGTCAGCCTGCGAGGCCGAGCCGTACCGCCCGGGACAGGGGTGTGGACTCGCCGGCCCGCAGAGGCTCGGACAGGAAGAACGGGATCTGCGACATGAACCTCGGCCGCGTCCCGTGGTGCGGCTGGGCGGCGTGGACCAGGAACGGGTGGCACAGGTAGGCGTCGCCGGGCAGACCGGTGGCCAGGGCCAGCGGACGGTCCGCGCCGGCCGCATCCATGACGGGGCCCGACTCGTGGAACGGCAGCCCGCGCTCACCGTACGGCTCCAGGGCGCGGGCCGTGTCGAGATGGGAGCCCACGCGGATCCGAGTGGGGGCGTCCTGCTCGGTGACCTCGGAGTAGAGCAGCAGCACGAGCATGGTGCGCGGTCTGGGCGAGACGATCCCCCAGGCGCCGTCCGGACCGGGATCGTTCTGGTCGATGTGCCAGCCGGTGTCCCCGGCGTCCTCCGGGTGCGGGAAGCGGATCGGCGCCATGCCGACGGAGCCGCGCGGGATCCAGCCGTCCTTGCCCGCGATCTGATCCAGCGCGGCGGCGATCTTCGGGCTGCGGATCGCCTCCCCGAACGGGCCCTGTCCCGTCTGGTCGGTAGCCCAGATGACCGGCTTGACCCACTCCGACGGCCTGTCCGGCGACAGCCCGATCTGCTCCCAGAGCGACTCCCGGATACGGTCGCCCACCGCACGCGGGAAAGCCTCTTCGATCTTGAGGAATCCGTCCGCCACGAACCGCTCGACGTCCACGTCGGCCGTCCGGCCATCCACCGTGCTCATGCCCTGAACGCTAACGATCCGGCACCCGCACGTCTTCTCATTTTTCGGCCGCCCGGCCGAACAGGAGGTCGCGACCATACTGCGACCATGGGCAGGGATCAGACCGGAGCTCGCACGTGAGCTCAGACGAGAGCTCAGTCAAGGGCTCAGACCAGCGCGAGTTGCCTGGCCGGTGATCGGCGGCGACGCCAGCGTCTGGCCGACGTCCCGATGCCGTACGCCTCCGTCAGACCACGGACCTGGTCGGCGATCCGGCGCCGGTAGTCGGCGTCGGCCGTGGGGCCCTTGCCGTACAGCGCCTGGTATCGGGGGACGAGCCCGGGATGTTCGCGTTCGAGCCAGCCCATGTACCACTCGCGGGCGCCGGAGGGGAGTCGCAGGACGACCGGTGTCACGCTGACCGCGCCCGCCTCGGCTGCCCGCCGCACGGTGGACAGGAGGTGGTCGGCCGAGTCGGTGATCAGAGGGAGGATCGGCGCCATCAGGACGCCGCAGGGGATGCCGCCGTCATTCAGCGCGGCGCACACCTCCAGCCGGCGCTGGGGGGTCGCCGCACCCGGCTCGACGGCCCGGCGGATGCGGTCGTCGACGAAGCCCACCGACACCGCGGCGTTCACCTGGGTCATCTTGGCCGCTTCGCGCAGCACGTCGAGATCGCGGAGGATGAGCGGGCTCTTGGTCAAAAGGGTGAAGGGGTTGCCCGCCTCCGCGAGGGCGCGGATGACGCGGGGCATCAACTGGTAGGTCTCCTCGGCGGGCTGGTAGCAGTCGCCGGTCAGCCCGAGCGCGATCGGATCACCGTGCCAGCGAGGTGAGGTGAGCTCGCGGCGTAACCGATCGGCCAGGTTGGTCTTGACGACGATCCGCGAGGCGAAGTCCTCTCCGGCGTCGAGCCCGAGATAGCGGTGGCCGCGCCTGGCCATGCAGTAACTGCATGCGGCCTGACAGCCGCGATAGGGGCTGACCGCCCATTGGTAGGGAAGCTCCGCGGCCTCGGGGACCTTGTCGATCGCGACCCGGGCGGGCACCTCGTAGCAGGTGATGCCGTCGAAGGCTCGCATGACGGCCTGCCGTTCGACCCGGGGCCGCGAGGGCCCTCCGTCGAGGAGCGACTGCTGAACCCCTGGAGTGATGGCGGGGCCGGGAGAGGCGTCGCGACGCATGGGGATCAGTAGAACACGCATTCGACCCTGACGCCAAGTGCCGCGCCGTACGGGAGTGGGCGCCGTGCGGCGGGGGCATGGAGGGACAGGATCCGTCGCCTGGAAAGAGTGGCGAAATGCCCATGGCCCTGACCATGGGAGACCTCTAAACTGGTACAAGCGTACCGCTTAAGTGGAGGTTCCCATGGCGTGGATCCTGCTCGTCGCCGCCATCCTCACGGAGGTCCTGGCCACCTCCGCTCTCAAGTTGAGCAACGGGCTGACCAACGTCGGGTGGACCATCGTGGTCGTCATCGGATACGTGGCGTCCCTCGTGCTGCTCGCGCGTGCCCTCAAGCTGGAGATGCCGGTCGGCGTGGCCTACGCCGTGTGGGCGGGCATCGGCACGGCGGCCATCGCCCTGATCGGCACGTTATTCCTCGGCGAAGGGATGAACCTGACCAAAGCCGCCGGTATCGTTTTGATCATCTGCGGCGTCGTGGTGCTGAACCTGGCCGGCGCCCATTGAGCTCATCGAGATCGGTACGTCGCATCAGCTCTGTTTCGTGAGGTCGTTCCTTGGATGAGGTGGACGAGCAGCGCGAGGGGCACGCCGGCGCGGAGGTCGTGACCCAGCGGCGGCGCAGGCAGGAACGCGCCCTCCGCCGTCGCGAGGCGCTGCTGGGCGCGGCGGCCGATCTGCTGGGGGAGGGCGGCTTCGCCGCCGCGACGCACCGTGCCGTCGCCCGCCGGGCCGGGATCCCCCTCGCGGCGACCACCTACTACTTCGCCGGTCGTGACGAGTTGCTCGCCCAGGCGTTCGCCCTGCTCGTCGAGCGGGAACTGGCCGACATGCGCCTGTCGCTGGAGGACGTGCGCGAGCGGTCCCCCGAGGTCCTCGCGGACAGGCTCGCCACCGTCTACGCCGTCGACCGGCCACGGCAGCTCGGCCTGTGGGAGCTCTACCTGCAGGCGGGCCGGGATCCGGCTCTTCAGGACGTCGCGCGGGCGTGGACGGACGGCTGCGACGAGATCGTCGCGTCGGTGCTCGAACGGGCCGGATACGCCTGCGGGCGGTCCGAGGTCCGGTTCGTCACCACCGTGCTGTCGGGTCTGTGGCTGGAGGACATCGTGGAGGCGCGGCCCGAGGGGCTCGAGCGTGCCCGCGACGTGGTGGCCCGCGCGCTCAAGGCGATCAGCTGACCCATAGGCTCCGTGTCATGATTTTTCATCTTGCACTGGCGGCCGACTGGGAAGACGCCGTGAAGACGGGCGAGTATCGGGTGTCCACCCTCGGCCGCACGCTCGACGAGGAGGGCTTCATCCACGCCTCCGCCGACCTGGCCCAGGCCGAGGGGGTGGCCCGGCGCTTCTATCTGGACGTCACCGAGCCGCTGCTGCTCCTGGCCATCGATGAGAGCCTGCTGAACTGCCCGCTGAAGTTCGAGGTCCCCGAGGGGACGACCGAGGCCTTCCCGCACATCTACGGCCCGATCCCCGTCGCCGCCGTCACCGACGCCACCCCCTTCACCCCCCACCCATGACCACGGGTGGGGGTACGTGATCACGCGCACCACCCATGATCACGCATACCACCCGTGATCATGCACAGGTTCGGAAAATCCCCCACCGACCTGCCCCAACCCCGATCGTGATCATGCGCAGGTTCGGCGGAATCCCCCTTGAGCTGGCACAACGCGAGTCGTGATCATGCACGGATTCGGTGTTGACCCACCCGACCTGGGCGGACACCTTCGGTGATCATGCAATGGGCAGGAAATACATTTGCGGTGGATCCAGCGATTCGATAGTCATTACCGACGGATGCCCCAGCGGAACCGCGGGGCCGATGATCGATGAGAGGAGGGATAAGCCCATGATCCCCATGATCACTGCGCTTGTGTCGTCCCGGGGCGCGCACCGCGTTTGACCTCGGAACACAGGCGCCCTCACTGGAGCGTGCCTTAACTTGTACCCGAACGACCTGATCATGCGTCCGATCACCGGACGCGAAGAACTCGACCTCTTCTCCCGGCTGCCTTACACCCTCAACGAGGAACTGGCGGACGACCTCGACACCGGCCGCAGGCGGCCACCGTGGATGTGGGTCGCCCTGCGTGGCGGCCGTCTCGTGGCCAGGGCCGCCTGGTGGGGCCGGCCAGACGAGGAGACACCGTCCTTCCTGGACGTCTTCGACGTCGACGACGCGGAACCCGATCGCGTGGACATCGGCGTACGGCTGTTGCGGACGGCCATGTCCGAGACTCTCCGGCCGGGTACGACGCCGCCCGTGTACGTGCGGTTCATCCCGCCCGACTGGCACGAAGACGAGATGTCCAGGGGGGTGGTCGAGGACCGGATGACGGCGCTGGAAAAGGTCGGCGCCCGTCTGTTCGTCGAACGGCTCCGGCTGGAATGGCGTCCCGGGACACCGGTTCCCGAGCCGGACGGCCGCCTGGAGTTCCGGCCGGTCCGCGACACCGAAGAGATCCTCGACCTGATGACCCTGACGATGGACGGGACTCTCGACGCGCACAGTCGCGACGACCTGACGCGCTTTTCCGCCCGTGAGGCGGCGGTCAGACATCACGACGACGAACTCGCGCGCTACACGAGCCCGCGGGACTGGTGGCGCATCGCGACCCTGCCCGGCGGCGAGCCGGTGGGGTTCGTCATCGCGGCCCGCAACGACTACAACCCGATCATCGCCTACATCGGCGTTCTGCCCGCCCACCGCGGCAACGGCTACATCGACGGCATCCTCGCCGAGGGCACTCGTGTGCTCGCCGGACAGGACGTTCCGCGTATCCGGGCCGCCACGGACGTCGGCAACGTCCCCATGGCGAAGGCCTTCCAGCGGGCCGGGTATGCCAACTACGAACGTCAGATCACGATGACCTGGAGCTGACCAGGGCACCGGGTGTCTGATTCGTTCAAGACGGTGCCATGCGGGTCCCGTAGCGTGACCGGCATGGCACCTTCCTTCAATCTGATCGGCCTCGTGGTGGCCGACATGGGCAAATCACTCGCCTTCTACCGCCGCCTCGGGCTCGACATCCCGGCGACGGCCGACGCGGAACCGCACGTCGAGGTGGTTCTGCCCGGCGGCATACGGCTCGCGTGGGACGACGTCGAGACCATCCGTTCCTTCGACCCGGCCTGGACACCGCCGAGCACCGGCTCCAAGATCAGCCTGGCCTTCCTGTGCGACGACCCCTCGGACGTGGACCGCGCCTACGCGGGGCTCGTCGAAGCCGGGTACGAGGGGCACAACCCTCCGTGGGACGCGTTCTGGGGCCAGCGCTACGCGACCGTGTTCGATCCGGACGGCAACAACGTCGAACTGTTCGCGCCGCTTCCCGTCAGCGGATGAGCGTGCCGAGAGTCACCCCGGTCAGCGCCCTCACCTCACGCGCGAGGTGGGCCTGGTCGGCATAGCCGGCCACGGCGGCCACGGTCGCGAACGACGTGCCGGTGCGTGCCAGGTCGACCGCGCGGTTCATGCGGAGGATCCGCCCCAGGGTCTTGGGACCGTATCCGAAGACCGCCAGGCACCGCCGGTGCAACTGCCGCTCACTGATCCCCGTCGCGTCGGCCACGCCCGCGGCGGGCAGTCCGGCACGCACCAGCGCGACCACCTCCGCCACCGCGGGGTCCGGCGGACCGGCCTGCCGGTAGCGACCTCCCGCGACCTGCTCCATCGCCGCGCCGAGATCCGTCATCGTTCCTGACTCCAGCACCGCGTGCAGGTGATCGGCCAGCCGCCGGACTCGTACGGCCAGCCACAGATCATCGAGCGGAACCCGGCGGTCACGCAGCTCATGCGCGGGCACTCCGAGGACGGCGGGGCCGGTGCCCGGCGCGAACCGAAGCCCGACGTAGCGCGTGCCCGCCGGATCCGCGGCCAGGTGCGCCTCGGTGTCGGGCCCGGCGACCATCAACTCGCCGTCCGTCCAGATGAGGTCCATGCAGCCGTCCGGCAGCACCCGCTGCGCGGACTCCGAGGCCGGCATCACCCGTCGCCACAGGACCGCGCCGGGGACGCGCGAGGCCCGCTCCCGGTAGGCGCCGGGATCGGGGTCCATCACGACGCCGCTGTCACGCGCGTCCGTCACCGGCACCCGGTCACGACATCCGGGACTCGGCGCCGGACGGCGTCCGGACACGGCAGGCGGGACACACTAGAGGCACAACATCTTCTCCACGCGGCGCGAGGCGAGCCACAACCCGCCCACACCCATGATGGCCAGGTAGGCGATGTTCACCAGGATGCCAGGCCCGACGATTCCCGTGCACAGCGCCCGCACCAACTCGACCGCGTGGTAGAGCGGAGTGAGCTGGATCAGGATCTCCACCCCGACGGGGTAGTTCTGCACAGGCGAGAAGGTGCCGGAGAACAGGAACAGCGCGAACTGGCCCGTGCCCATCAGGTCGAAGTCCTGCCATCCGCGCATCAGCGTGCTGACCCACATGCCGACGGCGCCGAAGGCCAGGCCGATCAGCACGGTCGCCGGGAACGCGGCCAGAGCCCCGGCCACCGTCGTCAACCCCATCGCGACCATGAACCCGAGGAAGATCGCGGTGTACAGCGAACCGCGGATCACCGCCCAGACGAGCTCACCCACCGCGATCTCGAAGGGCCGCACCGGGGTGGCGAGGACCGCTTCGAACGTCTTCATGTATTTGAGCTTGAAGAAGAAGTTGAACGTGGTCTCCGCCAGCGCGCCGGACATGGCCGACACGGCGAGCATCGCCGGGGCGACGAACGCCGCGTAGGACATGGTCTGCCCGTCGAGGGTCAGATCCCCGACGAGGGCGCCCACCCCCACACCGATGGACAACAGGTAGAGCAGCGGCTCGAAGAAGCCGGATATGAGCACGACCCAGTAGGAGGGGCCCGACCGGAGCGCACCCACGTTCCGGTTGATCACGGCGCCCACCCGGCCGGGTGAGACCGAGATCCGGGCGGCCACAAGGGTGGTCATCATCAGTCTTCCAGCCTCCGGGCGAACGCTCGTCTCGCCGCCAGCAGCCCGATCACGGCCCACAGCAGCAGATATCCGATGTGCACGACTATCGGCCAGCTCGGCGCGCGGCCGAGCGTGGCGGCCCGGCTCAGCTCCACCGCATGCCACACCGGCGACGCGTACGCCACAGGCCGGATCGCGACGGGAAGCTGCTCGACGGGGAAGAACACGCCGGAGAACAACGTCGCGGGGATCACGACGAACCGGAAGAGCAACGCGAAGTAGCTGTCACTCTCGATCGTGGCGGCGAACGCGGTGACCGGAGTGACGACCGCGGCCGTCAGCAGCGCGCAGATGGGCAGGGTGGCGAGCGCCCAGGGTGAGTGCAGGCCGCCGAAGAAGACGACCACCAGCAGGAACGCCACGATGGAGAGCTGCACCCGGAAGATCATGTAGAGCAGGTGCCCGTGGACGATGTCCTTCGGCTGGACCGGCGCGGCGCGCATGGCGTGGTAGGCCCGCACCCATTTGAAATCGCCCAGAACCGGATAGGTCGACTCGCCGACGCAGATCTGGAACGCCGTCGAGACGAGCACTCCGGGGACGATCCACGACAGGTAGTCGACGCCCTCGATGGACCCGACATATCCGCCGACCCCGATGCCGATGCTGATGAGGAACAGGATCGGCAGGATGAACGACGAGAAGACCGATGCCTGCCAGAGCCGCCGGTAGAGCGTCAGATACCGCTCCACGACGGCGACGACGGGACGCAACCGCAACGGGCGCGGGTCGCCGGCGCCCGTCACCGTGATCGTTTCCGTGGTCATCGTCAGTCCACCAGCGTCCGGCCGGTCAGGTGCAGGAACACGTCTTCCAGGGTGGAGCGGCGCACGAGCACGCTCGCCGGTGTCAGGCCGCGGCGGTGCACCTCGGCCACGGCGGCGTCGCCGTCGTCGGCGTAGAGGAGCACCCGGTCGGGCAGCGGGTCGACCCGATCGCCGATCCCGTCGAGCTTGGCGGCGTACTGGGCGTTGGAGTCGAGCCCGTCGGAGAAGCGCAACTCGACGACCTCGGCCGTCGAATAGTTCTCGATGAGCGCGCGCGGGGAGCCCTCAGCGACGATCTTCCCGCCGTCCATGACGACGAGCCGGTCGCATAACTGCTCCGCCTCGTCCATGTAGTGCGTGGTCAGCACCAGGGTGGTGCCGCGCTGCTTGAGCCGGAAGAGGCGCTCCCACACCAGATGGCGTGCCTGCGGGTCGAGGCCGGTCGTGGGCTCGTCGAGCAGCACCAGGTCGGGCTCGTTGACCATCGCCCTGGCGATCGTCAGGCGCCGCTTCATGCCGCCGGACAGCGGCTCCACCTTGCCGTTGGCACGATCGGACAGCTGGACGAACTCCAGAAGCTCATCGGCCCGCCTGCGCGCCTCGGCCCTGGTCACCCCGAAATAGCGCGCATAGGTCGTCAGGTTCTCCCGGACGGACAGGTCGGGATCGAGGTTGTCCAACTGCGGGCAGACCCCGAGCCTGGCCCGGATCCGGGTGCCGTCGCGAACCGGATCCATCCCCAGGATGCGCAGCTCACCGGCGGTCGGCGTGGAAACACAGCCGATCATGCGCATCGTCGAGGACTTGCCGGCGCCGTTGGGCCCAAGGAAGCCAAATGCCTCGCCCGGAGCCACTTCCAGGTCGATCCCGTCGACGGCGGTGAAGTCCCCGAAGCGCTTGACCAGGCCGCGCGCAGAGATCAGAGATTGGTCAGCCACGTGTCGAGACCCTAACCAACGGCACCGACATTTCCGCAACAGGTTTTCGGCCTCCGCCATGCCCGGACGCCGGGCGCATGGTCCGCGCCGCTCACCGCCCCTGCCGTGGATCAGCGCCTCCGCCGGGCCATAAGCTCACGATATGAGCGGGTTCGAGATAGGCACCGACGGCCCTCAGGTGATCGTCGTGGGAATCGACGGCTCTGACACCTCGTTGCGCGCGACGGCCTACGCCTGGGGGCTCGCCCGCAGACAGGGCTCCCGGCTGGTCTTCGTGTTCGCCGCCTCCTCCAACACGATCACCACGTTCCTGCCCGATGCCACCGCCTCCGCCATCATGGCCGGCCAGGAGGTGGCGACCGACCTGATCGAGCGGGTGAGCAAGGTCTCGGAGACCATCCACCCCCCGGTTCCCTACACCTTCCGCGTCGAGCAGGGCGACGCCGCGTCCATGCTGATCCGCGTCGCCGACGAGGTCAGAGCCGACGCCGTCGTCGTCGGCGCCTCGGTTCAGGCGGGCCACCGCATCATGGGCTCGGTGGCGATCCGCCTCGTCCGCGTCGGCCGGTGGCCCGTCACCGTCGTGCCATGAGTGCCATGAGTGCCATGTCAGCCGGGACCGTCCAGCACATCACCGCTGGGGGCGGCGACATCGAGGTTGCGCAGACCGTCGAGGACGCGTAGCAGCGTCATCTCATCCGGCCCCGCGGCCCGCTCGGCCTGTGGATGTTGCCGGACCCGCCGGGGCAGGCCCCTGTGCGCGTCGTCGGCGCCGGCGGCCGAACCCTTCCTGCGGCCGATGGCGGCCGCGACGCGGGCCGGCCTGGCGACGGACCGGGCCAGAGCGGGCGGCGGGAGAGGGACCTCACACCAGACGATCTTCCCTCGGTCACGCGCGGTGTAGTGGCCCCAATTCGTCGACAACGTGCCGACGAGGGCGAGCCCCCGGCCGCCCTCGGCGGACGTGTCGTTCTCGGCCACCACGGGCGCCCGCTCGCTGCCGTCCCACACCTCGATGAACAGGCTGCGCGGGCCTGAGGAGACGCGCAACCGGAGCGCGACCATCCGCAACGCCACGGGGAACATCGACGACGCGATCGGGGCGTTGCGCACCAGGTTGGTGGCGTGCACGGCGTTGGTCACCAGCTCGGACACCAGCAGTTCTGCGGTGTCCGCGAGGTTGGCCAGCTCCCACCTGCCGAGTTGACAGCGCACGAACGCCCGGGCCCGTCTCGGCGCGGTCAGCGCGGAGCCGAACACCCTGTCGGCGACCCGCCGATCGCCATGGGAGGAGAACGGTGAGGTCAACATCCTCGGAGTGACTCCCGGAAGGCCCCGACGGACGCGGACTGCGGGAGCAGCCGAGGAAGACGCATGCCTCCGATCATCTGTCATTGAAGGTTGGGAAGTGACGGGGTTTTCAGGATTCAGATAAGTTTCTTGTCGGATGCGCTCATGTCATCACCGAATAGGACGAAGCCCGTCGAACACGATGTCGAGCGCCCGAGTCCGGACGTCCGGACTCACCCGCTCCGCCGCCCGGGACGCTCCGATCAGCAACGCGATCAGCTCCGCGGGACCGACGTCGGCGCGGACGGCTCCGGCCTGCTGCGCGCGGACCAGCAACGTCTCGACGGTGGCCGCCAGTTCCACCCCGACCACGGACGGCTCCCCGCCGCCGCCCCCCGCGACCGCGGCCTCCGACAGCACGTCGGCGTAGGCGCTCTGTGTCGCCGCCTGCTCCACCGCGTAGGTGAAGAACCCGTAGAACGCCGGGCCCGCCTGGGCCTGCGACAACGCCGCCGCCTTGTCGGCCAGTGCGCGCACCCGCGCGAGGAAGACCGCCTCGATCAGCGACTCCTTGGCGGGGAAGTGGCGGAAGACGGTGCCGATGCCGACGCCGGCCTCCTTCGCCACATCCTCCGTGGAGGCCGACAGGCCCTGGGCCGCGAAGACGGCTTCGGCCGCGTCGAGGATCTTTGCGCGGTTCCGCTGGGCGTCCGCGCGCAGCGGCCGCCCCTCACCCATTGACAAGCGGAGTCGTCGCTCCGTATTTTCTAAGCGGAGTCACGACTCCGAGTGTACGGCATGCAGTCCGGACCCCCAGGGAAAGGAATCAGGACCTCATGACCCTCACCCCACGCGACGCCTTCACCCGGTGGCAGCACGCCGTGCTGTCCGGTTTCCCCGATGAGCAACAAGACGCGAACGGCGCGACGAGCACGGCCGGCCCCACGGCGTACGGCGGCGACCTCGCGGACGACCTGGTGGTGGAGTGGCCCTTCAACCTGCCGGGACGGCCGCGCCGCATCGAGGGCAGAGCCGCGTTCGAGGCGATCGCCGGGCCCGGCCGGGCCGCACTGCCTGTGCGGTTCGAGGAGTTCCGCGACCTCGTCATCCATGAGACCGCCGACCCCGAGGTGATCATCGCCGAGTACCTTCTCGCCGGCACGGTGCTCACGACCGGCCGCCAGGCGTCGGCGGGATTCGTCACCGTTCTCCGCGTCCGCGACGGGAAGATCGTGCACGTCCGGGAGTACCAGGATGGGCCGGCCATTGCCGCGGCGCTCGGCGAACTGCCCGGATGACGGAGGCGGGCGACGTCAGCCGAGCCGGTCATACCTGACGGCGGATGACAGGAAAATGCGGCAGGGTCGAGACATGACGAATCACGCGACGGGCATGTTCGACATCACCGGCTGGGAAGAGGTGGCCACTGAGGAGAAGACAGGCGCCACGATCGGGCGGACGCGCATCAGCAAGGCATTCCGCGGCGACCTCGAGGGCACCAGCACCACCGAGATCATGACCGTCGGCACCGAAGCCGGCCCCGCGGCCTACGTCGGCATCGAGCATGTCGAAGGAACTCTTGGCGGCCGCAAGGGCACCTTCGTCCTGCAGCACAGCGCGGGCGGCGACGACGACGGCAAACCCTGGATGCGCTGGCTGATCGTCTCCACCTCGGGAACCGGTGAGCTCACCGGGCTGCGCGGCGAGGGCCGGATCGAGATCCTCGAGGACGGCGGCCACGCCTACACGCTCGACTACGCCGTGGAGTAGGTCCCAGCCCTGCAGTAGGTCCCAGCCCGCCGACCGGGACCTCACGTGACGCGCTCATGCTCCGGCGAGAATCCTGTCCTCCTCCTCCGGGGACAGGCCCACCGACAGCGGCGGCAGGCCCCGCTCGCGATCCCAGGCCAGGACGTCGGCGGCGGTGACGGCCAGCGGCGTCGCGGGCATGCCGGCCGCATGAGCGCGCGCGGCGCTGCGCTGGAACGTCAACGCCCAGACCGGATCGGTGCGCACCAGCGGGAACCGGGGCGGCGCCGACTCGGGCGGCACCGGCACGATCTCGACGTGAGTGCCGGCCGCGGCCGCGCACGTCTCGACGAGCCCGGCCAGCGTCACCGGCTCGGCCGGGCCCACCGCGTTGAAGGCGCCCGGCCGGTCATCGGCGAGCAGGCGCACGACGAGACGGGCGAGGTCACGTGAATCGACCACCTGCACCGGCTGTTCGGGACGTCCGGGCAGGGCGACCCGTCCACCGCGTGAGGCCCGGCGCACCCAGTACGTGAACAGGTCCTGGTTGTCGTACGGCCCGGCCACGACCCCGGGCCGCACGATCGTTGCCCGTTGCCCGAACCTGGCCAGCAGGTCGTCCTCACAGGCCACCTTGAGCGGCCCGTAGGTGTCGGCCCCGATCTGTTCGGTGTCCCGCTCCGCCGGGAGGCGCGGCGCGTCCTCGTCCGAGCCCGGCCCGCAACCGGGCCGGTAGACCGCGTTGCTGGAGATGAACAGGTACCGGCCGACCTGCTCGCCGATCGCGTCGGAGGCCTGCCGTACGTGCCGGGGCACGTAGCCGCTGACATCCACCACCGCGTCCCAGACATCGTCACCCAGCGCCGCGTAGTCGCCGGCGTCGCGGTCGCCGATGCGTCGCGGCAGGTCGGGGAACACCTCGGGGCCGGTTCTGCCGCGGCAGAAGAGGGTCACATCGGCACCGGTCTCCCGTGCTTCGTCGACGATGGCCCGGCCGACGAACGAGGTGCCGCCGAGAATCAGAATCCGCATAGCGGCGGATGATAGTCCTGCCGCACCCCTCCGCCCTGTGGCTCGCCTCGCGAGTGCCCGAGCGGCTCGCCTCGCGAGGACCTGCCGGAGACAGGGGGATTACGCCCGCGATAAGAGCTTTACTCGGGGTTGTGACGCTCGAGGTATCTCGTCCTCGGACACCCACCGTAGCCTGACGACTACCGTCAAGGAGCGTCACATGTCCGTCGCATCGATCGAGCAGGTCGCACGTGAGGCCTTCGCCCGCCGGGACACCGCCGGCGGCGCACTCGCGCGCGACGCGGAGCTGATCACCCGCACGGCCCGTGACATGGCCGTGCGGTTCCGCCGCGGCGGAAAGCTCGTCGTCTTCGGCAGCGGAGGGGCGGGCACCGACGCCGCCCACGTCGCCGTCGAGTTCATGCACCCCGTCATCGTGGGCAAACCGGCGCTGCCCGCCCTGGCGCTCAGCAACGACGCCGCGACGGTCTCCGCGGTCGGCACCGACGACGGGATGGCCGAGGTGTTCGCCCATCAGGTCCGCCACTGGGCGGATCCCGGCGACATCGCACTGGGGATCTCCCGGGACGGCGGAAGCCCCGCCGTACGGCAGGGCCTTGCGGCCGCCCATGATCTGGACCTGCTGACCGTCGCCCTGACGGGCGCACACCATGCAGACCGTACAGATCATGCAGACCGTGCCGGACCGATGACGCGCGCCGACCATGTCATCGCCGTCGCCTCGACCGACCCCGCCGTGGTCAAAGAGATCCACGTCACGACCTATCACCTGATGTGGGAACTGGTCCACGTCTTTCTCGAACAGGGCGGGGAGGCCCTCACATGAACGAACCCACCGGCGAGCCCGGCGGCCGTCTGCGCGACGGCTCGGATGACGGCTCGCACGACCGCTTGAGCGACCTGTTCGTCGGCGAATTCGGCGAGATCCTCGAGATCGGCGACACCGATGACGCTTTCGACGGTTCGGGTGACGACTGCCACTCGACCGGCGGCTGCGTCACATGTTCCGACGAGGCCATACCGGTCACGGTCGTGCGCCTGAAGTACCGGGACATGGCGGTCGTCGACACCGGTGACGGCGAGCCGGAGGAGGTCAGCGTGGCGCTGGTGGAGACCGCCGTGGGCGACACCATCCTGGTGCACGCCAAGGAGGCCATCGCCGTCGTCACGAGGGTGGACGACGATGGGTGTCGCTGAGGACCCGGCACGCGGCCGGGGGATGCGGGAGCTGTACCCGTTCCTCTACGAGGCCTCGGCCGACCCGGCCCCGGTCTGGGCCGACGCCACCCGGTCCTCCGAGGGCAAGGCCACCGAGATCGTGCTGCTGCGCCGCCGGATGGCCGAGTTGTGCGGCGACCGCGTCGCCGTGTGCGCCGAGCGGATGGCGGCCGCCTTCGCCGGCGGCGGGCGGCTGTTCACGTTCGGCAACGGCGGAAGCAGCACCGACGCCCAGGAGGTGGCGACCGCGTTCCTGCGTCCCGCCCATGGCCGCCCACTGCCCGCCCTGTCGCTGACCACCGATGTCGCCGTCGTCACGGCACTGTCCAACGACGTGGGCTTCGACGCCGTATTCGCCCGCCAACTCGCCGCGCTCGGCCGCCGCGGCGACGTCGCGCTCGGGTTGTCCACCAGCGGGGGCTCGGCCAACGTGGCCCGGGCCTTCGAGGAGGCGGCACGCCGGGGCATGCTCACGGTCGGCCTCGCCGGCGGGCACGGCGGGATGCTCACCGAGCTTTGCGAAGCAGGGGTGCTCGACCACCTCTTCGTCGTCCCGTCCTCGTCGGTGCACCGCATCCAGGAGACGCAGACGACGGTCTACCACGTGCTGTGGGAGATCACCCAGCACGTCCTGGCCGGCCGTCGGGCGGCGGAGCACGACCATGCCGCTGCCACGCCGGCGTCCAGCCCACCGTGACCGAGCAGACCGAGCAGACCGGGGGGACGAGCCCGGAGACACACGGCGAACCAGGCACGAGGCACGGCATCTGAGGCCGTCGACCTGCATCGACAGCCATCGACACGGTATCGAGACGGGGAGGCGTCATGACAACGCCGACGAAGTCAGCGACCAGCAAGCAGCGCAAGCAGGAAGAGCCGGTCATCCACATTCTCTGGATGAACGCCGGCCTGAGCTGTGACGGCGATTCCGTGGCCCTCACCGCCGCGACCCAGCCGAGCATCGAGGACATCGTGCTCGGCGTGTTCCCCGGGCTGCCCAAGGTGGCCGTGCACTGGCCCCTGATCGACTACGAGTCCGGCCCGATGCAGGGCGCGGACGCCTTCATCGAATGGTTCTTCAAGGCCGCGCGCGGCGAACTCGACCCGTTCGTCCTCGTCGTCGAGGGGTCGATCCCCAACGAGTCGCTCAAGCGGGAGGGCTACTGGACCGGTTTCGGCAACAATCCCGACACCGGCCAGCCCATGACGGTCCCCGAATGGCTCGACCGGCTCGCGCCGAACGCGACCGGCATCATCGCCGCGGGCACGTGCGCCACCTACGGCGGCATCCACGCCATGGCGGGCAACCCGACCGGCGCCATGGGCGTGGCCGACTACCTCGGCTGGGACTGGCGGTCGAAGGCCGGCCTGCCCATCGTCAACGTGCCCGGCTGCCCCATCCAGCCGGACAACCTGTCGGAGACCGTGCTCTACCTGCTCTACCAGCTCGCCGGGCAGGCGCCGATGATCCCGCTGGACCAGGCGCTCCGCCCAACCTGGCTGTTCACCGCCACCGTCCACGAGGGATGCGACCGGGCCGGCTACTACGAGCAGGGCCAGTTCGCCACCGGGTACGGCACGCCCGAGTGCCTCGTCAAGATCGGCTGCTGGGGGCCGGTCGTGAAGTGCAACGTCCCCAAACGCGGCTGGATGAACGGCATCGGCGGCTGCCCCAATGTGGGCGGCATCTGCATCGCCTGCACCATGCCGGGCTTCCCGGACAAGTTCATGCCCTTCATGGACGAGCCGCCCGGCGCGCACGTCTCCTCGACCATCAGCGAGGCGTACGGCTCGGTCATCCGCACGCTGCGCGGCTTCACCTTCAGAACCGTCGACAAGGAGCCGAAGTGGCGCAGGAAGGGCCGCGAGCTGCTCACCGGATACAAGGCGCCCTGGAGCTGACATGACGACCTCATCGGAGCAAGGCCGTGAGCTGGTCGAGATGGCCTGGGATCCCATCACCAGGATCGTCGGCAGTCTCGGCGTCTACTGCAAGATCGACTTCGCCAACCGGCAGGTGGCCGAGTGCTACAGCACCTCGTCCATCTTCCGCGGCTACAGCATCTTCATGAAGGGCAAGGACCCCCGCGACGCCCACTTCATCACCAGCAGGATCTGCGGCATCTGCGGCGACAACCACGCCACCTGCTCGGTCTACGCGCAGAACATGGCCTACGGCGTACGCCCACCGGCCCTCGCCGAATGGATCATCAACTGCGGCGAGGCCGCCGAATACATGTTCGACCACAACATCTACCAGGAGAACCTGGTGGGGGTGGACTACTGCGAGAAGATGGTCCGCGAGACCAACCCCGGGGTCCTGGCCAAGGCCGAGCGGACCGAGGCGCCGCACGCCGGAGACCACGGCTACAAGACGATCGCCGACATCATGCGCTCGCTCAACCCCCTGGAGGGGGACTTCTACCGCGAGGCGCTGGCGATGAGCCGCCTCACCCGCGAGATGTTCTGCCTGATGGAGGGCAGGCACGTGCATCCCTCCACCCTCTACCCGGGCGGGGTCGGCACGGTCGCGACCGTGCAGTTGTTCACCGACTACATGACCCGGCTGATGCGCTACGTCGAGTTCATGAAGCGGGTCGTGCCGATGCACGACGACCTGTTCGACTTCTTCTACGACGCGCTGCCCGGCTACGAGAACGTCGGCCGCCGCCGCGTCCTGCTCGGCTGCTGGGGAAGCCTCAACGACCCCGACCACTGCGACTTCACCTACGAGAACATGGGCGACTGGGGCCGGAAGATGTTCGTCACGCCGGGCGTCATCGTCGACGGGCGGCTGGTCACCAACGACCTCGTCGACATCAACCTCGGCATCCGCATCCTGCTCGGCAGTTCCTACTACGACGACTGGGTGGGCGCCACCGACCCGTTCGTCACCCACGACCCGCTCGGCAACCCCGTCGACATCCGCCATCCGTGGAACCAGCACACCATCCCGCGGCCGCAGAAACGCGACTTCACCGACAAGTACAGCTGGGTCATGTCACCCCGCTGGTTCGACGGGAAGGACATGCTCGCCCTCGACACCGGCGGCGGACCCATCGCGCGGCTGTGGTCGACGGCGCTCAACGGGCTCGTCGACATCGGCTACGTCAAGGCCACCGGGCACAGTGTGCTGATCAACCTCCCGCGGACGGCCACCAAGCCGGAGAAGACGTTCGAGTGGAAGATCCCGACGCACAAGGGTGAGCCGCTGTCCAACGCCCTCGAACGCAATCGCGCGCGTTCCTACTTCCAGGCCTACGTCGCGGCCTGCGCGCTCCACTTCGCCGAGCAGGGGCTCAACGAGGTGCGGCAGGGCCGTACGCAGACCTGGGAGCCGTTCACCGTTCCCGACGAGGCGATCAGCTGCGGCTTCACCGAGGCCGTCCGCGGCGTCCTGTCCCACCACATGGTCATCAGGAACGGCAAGATCGCCAACTACCACCCCTACCCGCCGACGCCGTGGAACGCCAGCGTCCGCGACAGCTACGGCACGCCCGGGCCGTACGAGGACGCGGTGCAGAACACGCCCATCTTCGAGGAGAACTCCCCGGAGAACTTCAAGGGCATCGACATCATGCGCGCCATCCGCAGCTTCGATCCGTGCCTGCCCTGCGGCGTGCACATGTACCTCGGCGAAGGAAAGCTGCTGCGCACGCTGCACAGCCCCCACGCCTTCACCGCGCCGTGACCGGCCCCCGGTGACCGGCTGACGACCGACTGACGGAAAGGAACCCGGGGCAGATGCCCGAAGCCAGCGACCACAACACCAGGGCCGGCGCGGCCTTTGACGGGCCTATGGCGGACGTCCACGAGGCGGGGGCCCGGGTCGAGGCGCTCATCGCCGAACTCGCCGAACTCGGCCCGCACGGCACGCGGTCGAAGGCCGAGGAACTCGTCCGGGTCCTCGTCGGCCTGTACGGCGAGGCCCTCGAGCGTGTCATGCGGACCGTCACCGGGGCCGAGGCCGCCGAGGTCCTGCACCGGCTCACCACCGACGACCTCGTCTCCGGCCTGCTCATCGTGCACGACCTGCATCCGCTGGGGACGGCCGACCGGGTGCTGGGCGCGCTGGAGGAGGTCCGGCCGCATCTCGGGCTGCACGACGGGGGAGTGGAACTGGTCGGGGTCGATCCCTCCGGGGTGGTGCGGCTGCGGCTCGAAGGAACCTGTCACGGCTGCCCGTCCTCGCGGCTGACCGTGACCGGCGCCATCGAGCGGGCCATCACGCGCGCGGCCCCCGAGGTGACCAGGGTCGACGTCGAAGGACTCGACCACGACGACGGCATCGACGGCCGCGCCGGGCGCCACGATCACCACCATGGCACCGCGTCCGAACCGTCGAACGGGCATGGCGCGGGCCGGCCGCTGCTGCAGATCCAGCGGCGCCCGCCGGGGCCCTGCCCGGTGCCGGAGGAGATCTCGTGACGGGGAGCGGGCTGCGCCGGTTCCGCGAACCGCCGCAGCGAACCCACCAGGACCACCATCTCGACCACCATCCTGACCATCAGCGCGCCCATCAGCAGGCTCACCCGGCGGCGGGGGCACAGGTGTCCCCGGCCGCCGGTCCGGGAACGGCGCGGCGCCCCGCGGAGGGCACACGGTGTGAGCTGTGCTCCGAACCCGTCGGGGAGGACCACGGCCACGTCGTCGACATGGACGACAGGGCACTGCTGTGTGCCTGCCCCGGCTGCCACCTGCTCTTCGCACCCGCCGCGCAGGGCCGCTACCGCGCCGTGCCGCGCCGCTACCTGCACGCCCCGGAGTTCCGCATGTCGGCCACCGACTGGGACGAACTGCAGATCCCGGTCCGCACCGCGTTCTTCTTCCACAACTCCGCGCTCGGCCACGCCGTCGCGTTCTATCCCAGCCCCGCCGGCGCCACCGAATCACTGCTCCCGATCCCGGCCTGGGAGCGGATCCTCGCGGCCAACCCCGAGCTTCCCGGGGCGGAGCCCGACGTCGAGGCGTTGCTCGTCGACCGCGGCGCCGGCACCGACCGCACGGGAGCCTTCGTCTGCCACCTCGTGCCGATCTCCGCCTGCTACGAACTGGTCGGCCTCGTCCGGCTGCACTGGAAAGGGTTCAGCGGAGGCGAGGAAGCCTGGGCCGCCATCGACGGCTTCTTCGCCGAACTCGTACGGCGAGGCACGGCCGTGCCGTACGGACCGGGCGGCGGCGACGGGGGAGGCGGGCGCTGGTGAGCGAGCCGCGGTTCGACTGCCTTGGCGCACGGCCGGAGCCGTACGCGGCCTCGCCCACCATGGACTTCCGCCTGCGGATCACCGACCCCTCACCGGTGCACGCCATCCTGCTGCACTGCCAGATCCGCATCGAGCCGCAACGCAGGAGGTACGGCCCCGCCGAAGCCGCGCTGCTCGGCGACCTGTTCGGAGAGCCGTCCCGCTGGGGGGAGACCCTCAAACCCCTCCACCTCGCCGGCGTCTCCGTCATGGTCCCCGGCTTCGAAGGCTCCACCGAGATCGACCTGCAGGTGCCGTTCACCTACGACCTGGAAGTCGCCGCCGGGAAGTACTTCGCCGCGCTCGACGACGGCGAGATCCCGCTCATCCTGCTGTTCAGCGGCACCGTTTTCGTCCGGACCGAGAGCGGTTTCACCGTACGGCAGGTGCCCTGGCACTGCGAGAGCCGCCATCGGCTGCCGGTCGCGGTGTGGCGCGAACTTATGGACCGCTACTTCCCCGGCTCCGGCTGGCTGCTGTTGCGGCGGGACACCCTGCGGGCGCTCCACCGCTACAAATCCGAACACGCCGTTCCCACCTGGGACGACGCCATCGACATGCTTCTGGGCGAGGCCCGGGGACTCAAGGAGGCCCAGAAGTGAGCGTCCCCATGGACATCGCCCGGCGGGTGGCCGACGCCGTCCTGTACGAGGGCTACCTGCTCTACCCGTATCGCGCCTCGGCGGCCAAGAACCAGCTCCGCTGGCAGTTCGGCGTGCTCGTCCCGAACGGCTACTCGGCCACCGCCGAGCCGTCCAGGAGCGTGACCGAGTGTCTCCTCGAGGCCGGCGGCGACGCCGAGGACGCCGACGTCCACCTGCGCCTGCGGTTCCTCCACATCAGGTCCCGCACCGTCGAGGAGCTGACCGGCGACGGCGGCTACCGGGCCGTGCCCGAGCTGACCAGCGGCGAGACCGTGTACCTCGGCTTCGACGACGCGACCGAGCGTGAGGCGGAGGCCGTCCTCCCGCTGCGCGACCTCCTCACCGAAGAACACTCCGTCGAGGTCCAGGTCGCCGGGGGCAGGACGGCCGAGCCGATCCTGTCGCCGGCGGGCGAACCTCTGGGCCGGGTGGTGTCGCAGCAGCAGCCCCTCGACGCCAGGCTCCGCGTCTCCGCGACGCGGCAGGCCGGGCCGTACGGCCTGATCAAACTTCACATCGAGACGAGGAACACGAGCTCCTGGGACGAGCCGGGGGCGCCTCGCGAGGAGGCGCTGCGCCGGTCGCTGATCGCGGCGCACCTGCTCATCGGAACCACCCGGGGAGGGTTCGTCTCCCTGATCGACCCACCGGAATGGGCGGGCCCCGCCGTCGACGGCTGCAGGAACCAGCATGTCTGGCCGGTCCTGGTCGGCGAGCCCGGCGACCGTTCGCTGATGTTGTCCTCGCCGATCATCCTCTACGACTACCCGGACATCGCCCCGGAGAGCCAGGGCGACATGTTCGACTCGACCGAGATCGACGAGATGCTCCACCTGCGGGCGATCACACTGACCGACGAGGAGACGCGGGAGGCGGCGGCGACCGACCCGCGAGCGGCCGAGATCCTCCGCAGGGCGCGGGAGTTGCCCCCGGAACTGGTCGAGCGGCTGCACGGCGTCATCAGGTACCTCGGCGCGCCGTCGCATCCCGCCGCTCCCGGCGCCCCCGCCACGGCGGGGCCCGGCGGTCCGGCCCTGGCGGGCTTCCCCGGCTTCTCCGGCGTTCGTGGTGTTTCCGGTGTTTCCGGCCCCGACGGTGCCCCCGGTCTCCCCGGGGTTCCTGGTGTCCCCGGACCGGCCGGCGGCCTCGCGAACGGTCATGCCGCGGACCCGGGCGTTCCCGGTGCGGCTCCCGGCACGCCGTGGTGGGACCCCGGCACCGATGCGCGCGTGTCTCCGGAGACCGACACCGTCACCGTCTCCGGAGTCCCGCTCGCCAAGGGCAGCCGCGTCCGCCTCAATCCCGGCAAACGCCGCGCCGACGCCCACGACATGTTCCTCACCGGGAAGGTCGCCCACGTCGAGGCGGTGTTCCTCGACGTGGACGGATCCCGTCACCTGGCGGTCACCCTCGCCGACGACCCGGCCGCTGACCTGCAACGAACCCAAGGGCGTTTCCTCTACTTCGCACCCGACGAGGTGGAGCCGCTCGGCGACGAGGAGGCGCACCCATGAAGATCCTGGTCGCGGGAGTGGGCAACATCTTCCTGCGCGACGACGGGTTCGGCGTCGCCGTCGCCAGGCACCTGGCCGACGTCGACCTGCCCGAGCAGGCGCGGGTCGCCGACTTCGGCATCCGCGGCATCCACCTCGCCTACGAGCTCACCGGCGGCGGCTACGACCTCACCATCCTGGTCGACGCCACCGCCCGCGGCGGCGCACCCGGCACCGTCTACGTGCTCGAACCCCCACCTGACCAGCAGCGCGGGGCGGCCTTCGTCGACGCCCACGCCCTGACACCGGAAACCGTGCTCGCCCTGGCCGGCACCTTCGGCGGGGGAGCGGGCCAGGTGCTGATCGTCGGCTGCGAACCCGCCGACACCTCACCCGGCATGGAGCTCACCCCACCCGTCGCCGACGCCGTGCCCAAGGCCGCGTCCGTCGTCGCCGACCTCATCGAACAGCACATCAACGCCGGCCACCACGACCACGCACCCGCCCACCCACCTGCCCAGCAAGAGGAGCGGACATGTTGAGACGACTCGTCATCGGCGCCGCCGTCGTCACCGTCGGAGTCATGGTCTACCGGGCGATGCCCGACCTGAGGCGCTACATGGAGATCCGCAAGATGTGAGACCCGTCGCCGACCAGGAAGGCACGACATGCACGAGTTCGGAATCGCCGAAGCCATCCTCTCCGCGGTCGAGCAACGCGCCGCCGGCCGTCGCGTCCGGCAGGCACGCGTACGCGCCGGAGCGCTGCTGCGCATCACCGAGCCCGCGATCAACCAGGCGTTCGCCATGGTCGCCGAGGGATCGGCCGCCGAGGGCGCCCGCGTGGACCTGGTCATCGTCCCGGCCAGGCTGACCTGCCGGTCCTGCGGTCAGACGACGACCTCACACGACCCGTTCGTCACATGCCCGGGCTGTGGCGGCGCGGACATCGACACCGAGGGCGGCGACGACCTCATCCTCGAATCCATTGAGATGGCGGAGGCCACCCATGTGCCTGGGAATCCCCGGCGAGATCGTGGAAATCCTGAATGACCGTCCCGACCTCGCCATGGTCGCCGTCAGCGGCGTACGGCGCGCGATCAACATCGGCCTGCTCGAGGACGAGACCGTCGCACCCGGCGACTGGATCCTCATCCACGTCGGCTTCGCCCTGTCCAAGATCGACGAGACCGAGGCCAAGGCCGCTCTCGACTTCCTCGAGAGCATCGGCCAGGCCTACGACGACGAGATCGCGGCGCTCCGAGAATCCATGATCGAACAGGGGTGACACCTGAATGCGCTTCGTCGACGAATACCGCGACGCCGACACGGCCAGAGCACTGGCCGCCCGGATCACCGCGCTCTGCGAACCCGGCCGTTCCTACAAGTTCATGGAGGTCTGCGGCGGCCACACCCACACGATCTACAAGCACGGCATCGAGGACTACCTGCCCGAAGCGGTCACGCTCGTCCACGGACCCGGATGTCCCGTCTGCGTCATCCCGATGGGACGGGTCGACGACGCCATCCACATCGCCGCGCAGCCCGACGTCATCATGACGTCGTTCGGCGACATGATGCGCGTCCCCGGCGGCAAGGGCTCGTTCCTCGACGCCAAGGCGCGCGGCGCCGACATCCGCATGGTCTACTCACCGCTCGACGCCCTGAAGATCGCCAAGCAGAACCCGTCCAAACGCGTCGTCTTCATGGCCATCGGCTTCGAGACGACCGCACCGTCGACCGCCATGACCGTCCTGCGGGCCAAGGCCGACGGCGTCGACAACTTCTCGGTCTTCTGCAACCACGTCACGATCATCCCCGCCATCAAGGCCATCCTCGACTCGCCCGACCTGCGCCTGGACGCCTTCATCGGCCCCGGCCACGTCTCCACCGTCATCGGCTGCCGGCCGTACCGGTTCATCGCCCGCGACTACGGCAAGCCCATCGTCGTGGCCGGATTCGAACCGCTCGACGTCCTGCAGTCGGTCCACCAGATCCTCACCCAACTCGCGCAGCGCCGTTGCGAAGTGGAGAACCAGTACGCCCGCGTCGTGCCCTGGGACGGCAACCCCAAGGCCCTGGCCGCCATCAACGAGGTCATGGAGTTGCGGCCCCACTTCGAATGGCGCGGCCTCGGATTCATCTCCCAGTCCGCGCTCAGGGTGAGCGCCAAGTACGCCCGCTACGACGCGGAACGGATCTTCCAGATCCCCGGCGGCCGCGTCGCCGACCCCACCTCCTGCCAGTGCGGCGAGGTGCTCAAGGGCGTGCTCAAACCCTGGGAGTGCAAAGTCTTCGGCACCGCCTGCACGCCGGAGACGCCGATCGGCACCTGCATGGTCTCCTCCGAAGGAGCATGCGCCGCCTACTACAACTTCGGGCGCTTCTCCCGTGAGCGCGTCAAGGAGGCGACCCGCCAGTGACAGGAGACACCGGCCTGGAGGAGCAGGTCCTCGAACGCATCGAGCGGGCCCGCCGCCGCAAGGCCCGCGTGCGCGAGGAGTACATCACCCTCGCCCACGGGGCAGGCGGCAAGGCGACCCACACGCTGATCGAAGGGGTGTTCCTCGAGTCCTTCCGCAACGCCCTCCTCGAACCGCTGGAGGACGGCGCGGTCATCGACGAGATGGCCTTCACGACCGACTCGTTCGTCGTCACCCCGCTGTTCTTCCCCGGCGGCGACATCGGCGACCTGGCCGTCAACGGCACCGTCAACGACCTCGCCATGTGCGGGGCCCGGCCCCGATACCTGTCGGCCGGCTTCATCCTCGAGGAAGGCTTCCCCCTCGCCCACCTGCGGCGCATCACCGCGTCCATGGCCGCGGCCGCAAAGGCGGCGGACGTGCAGATCGTCACCGGCGACACCAAGGTCGTCGAGAGGGGCAAGGCCGACGGCTGCTACGTCGTCACCGCGGGCGTCGGCACGCTCGACCGGCCCACCCGGCTGAGCGCCGCCGCCGCCCGGCCCGGCGACGCGGTCATCGTGTCCGGGCCCATCGGCGAACACGGCATCACGATCATGCTGGCCAGGGGAGAGCTCGACATCCAGGCCGACCTCACCTCCGACACCGCGCCGCTCAACGAACTCACCGCGCGACTGCTGGACGCCTGCGACGACGGCGAGGTCCGCTGCCTCCGCGACGCCACCCGCGGGGGAGTGGCCACCGTCCTCAACGAGATCGCCGAGGCATCCAAAGCGGCAATTGTCGTGAATGAGGACATAATTCCGGTTCGTCCTGACGTTCGCGGGGCATGTGAACTCCTAGGCATCGACCCGCTGTACGTCGCCTGCGAAGGCCGGATGGTCGCGATCGTGTCCCAGGCGTCCGCCGAGACGGCGCTCACCGCGCTGCACTCGCACCCGCTCGGCCGCGAAGCCGCCGTCGTCGGCCGGGTCAACGACGACCCGCCCGGCCTCGTCCTGCTGAAAACCGCATTCGGCGGGACCCGCATCGTCGACCTGCTGGTCGGTGACCCGCTACCGCGGATCTGCTGAGATCCGCCGACCCGGGGGAGTCGGACATGACCAAAACCACCAAGCCCGGCCGCTTCGAAGGCAAACACCAGCACGGATTCTCACCCGACGTCGGCAAGGCCAGCGAAGAGGTCGTCCGAGCGGGCGACCGCGCCTTCCGCAAGCCCTCCGCCGACCAGGGACCCGGACGCGAGGTCGGCGCCACCGAACGCCACGGCGTCCCGGCCACCGACGTCAGCGCCTCCTCACCCCTCGGCGTCGGCGTCAGCACGACCACCCGCGCCGAGGACATCGCCCACAAGAAGGAATCGGCCCACCACCGGACCGGCACCCACGAAAAGACCGGCCGACCCTACGGGAAGACCCCCGAGGGACACGGAACGGGTGTCGGCCGGCCGCATCTCGTCGAGGAGGAGGAAAGCCCGAACCTCCCGACCGGCTGAAACCCGACTCCCAGGCCGCGGCCGCTCAGTCGAGGCGGCTCATCAGTCGAGGCGGCTCAGAATCTCGCCCAGAGCCACCCGGTCACCCACACCGAGCCGCTCATACACCGCCCCGAGGTGGTTCGCCACCGTACGGATCGACAACACCAGCCGATCGGCGATCTGCCGATTGGTCAACCCCTCAGCGGCCAGCGCCGCGACCTCACGCTGCCGCGCGGTCAACTCGGGAAGCACCAGACGCACCAACGCCGGGGTCCGAACCCCCGGACAGTCACGCGCCAGCGACCAGGCCCTCGTCCTCGACGCCTGAGCCGCCCGCACGTTCCCCTCCCCATCGTGGACGACCGCCGCCTGAGCAGCCGCCTCCGCAGCGAGCACCCGCAACTCCAGCGCCGCGAACTCGGCCGACAAGGCGTCCAGACCCACCCCGTCCCTCGACACGCACGCCGTGGCATGCCGGGACAACAACCCGACCAAAGGACCCTCGACCTCGCCCGCCAACTGAACCAGACGCGACTCCGCCAGATGAGCCGCACCCAGCCGCACAAGGTCATGCCACGCGGTCACCTCATAAACCCGCAAACCCCGAGACGCCGCCTCACCAGCCGTCTCCACCCCGTTCCTGACGGCCGCCGCGAGATCACCACCCACCGCGAGAACCCACGTACGGGCGAGCCGCACAGGGAACACCACAGGATGACCCTCCGACACCGTCATCTCCGCAGCGGCCCGCAACGCGTCCCCCGCCGCCGCCGCGTCCCCCCGCATCGCCAGCACAAGAGCCAACTCGCCCAGACACCCACCCGCATACACACTGCGCCGCGGCAACCTCGCCGCCGCCTCCCGGCACAGACGCAGCGCCTCATCCGACTCGCCACGCAACCGGCACACCCGCGCCCGGTCCACGCCGAACCCCACCAGCGCCCGGTTCCACGCACCGAACTCCTCCGCCAACCGGAGCCCCGCCGCCGAATACCGCTCAGCCGCCCGCAGATCACCGACCAGGAGCGCGGCCACCACCCCATACTCGAGCAACGCCGCCCGATAACTCGGAAAGGCCTCAGAAGAGTTCCCCTCGACAAGCTCCAGAGCCTGAACGGCCCGCCCGTCGAAGGCATAGACACTCATCCGCAACGGCGTCACCGACCGAGCGCCCTCCTCCGGCATCGGCCCCAGCGCCAGCACCCGCTCCAGCCCCGCCTCCGCCGCGACCAGATCCCCGGCGAAGGAATCCATCACGGCCCGAAGAACAGCCAGGCCCTGCTGGTAGACGGGCTCCGACATCCCCCCACCCGCCTCGTCGGCCAGAGCCCGCGCCTCACCCTCCCGCCCCAGACCCCAGTACAGATTGAACGACCGCGCCGCGACGTACTCGATCCGCTGCAAGTCATCGCCCAACCGCACCCCCTGGAGCACCTCCTCCGCCTCCTCATACCGGTCCATGTAGTGCAGGATCCGCGACAGATGAAGGTCGGCCTCGGCTCCGCCACCCGCCGCCGACGCCGCCCGCGCCAGCCGCTCGGCCAACCCCAGATCACGCGCGAGCCGCGCCACCCGGCAGGCCTCCAGCAACAGACGCGGATCAGCCGCCGTCCCACTGTCCAGCCGCCACAACGCCACCCGCAACGCGTCCTCACGCCGCCGCAACCCCGCCGCCTCCACGGCCTCGGCCAGCCGCGACAACACCCGCCGCGTCCGCAACGTCCCGCACCTGGCCCGTACGGCCTGGCCGTACAGAGGATGCGCGAGCCGCACCTGCAGCCGCCGCCCCTCAACCACGACCGACACGAGCTGACGATCCTCCAGCCGCTCCAGAACCTCCGCCGACCCCAACCGGCCCAGCAACTCCGCACCGAGCGGCTCCCCATACGCCACCAACTCCAGGACGTCCCGCTCGGCATCGTTCACCGCCCCGATACGCCGGCCGACGAGCTCCCGCAGCCGCGTCGTGACCGCAAGCTCGCCCTGCCACCGCCACGACCCACCGCCGACCGCGAGCGAACCGGTGGCCTGCCCCGCCAGCACCAGCTCACGCAAGAACAACGGATTGCCCTGACTGACCTCCCACAGCCGGCGAACCGTCCGCTCCTCGACCGGCCCGCCGAGCGCCCCGCCCAGCGCGTCGCCCGCCTCCTCCAACGACAACGGACCCAACTCCAGCCGCGGAACCAGACCGTCCTTCCACAAAGCGATCACCGCGTCAGCGGTCGCCTCCCCGGTCCTGACGGTCGCGACCACCCGCACCCCGCCGTACCTCACCAGATGATGAACCAACGCGGCAGAGGCACCATCGAGCAGATGAGCGTCATCGACCAGCAGCAGACCCGTCGCGCTCAACTCCCCGGCCGCCCACCGAAGGGGATTGACCCGATCAGCCGGGGGAGCGGGCAGCAGATGAGCGAACGCACCGAACGGAAGCTCCGCCGCCGCCTCCGTCGCCCGGACCTCGGCCACCGAGAAACCCGCCGCCTCACCCACGGCCCGCGCGGCCAGACGGCTCTTACCCACCCCCGCCGGACCCGCCACGACGACACCACGGCCACCGCGGATCGCCGCGCCCATCGCCGCCAACTGCGCCATACGGCCCGCGAAGGGCCAGGTGGTCCGCACGGCGTCGAGCGTAAATGAGTACGCCATACTCATGCCAGAGCCCAAACCCCCGGCGCACCCTCAGTCCATGACACAACTCGACGACCCCGCGATCACCGCACTGACCACACTGCTCGGCACACGGCTGACCACAGCCGCCGTCACGGACGTGGTCCACGCCGCGATCGGACGCGGCGACGCCGACGTCGCCGAGTGGCGGTTCACACCGGTCGACCACCCCCTGTCCACCCCGTCCACCACCGCACTCGCCCGCATGACAGGAACGACGGCATGGGGGGAGAAGTGGTCGGTGTTCATCAAGGCCATCGCATCCGCCCGCCACTGGCCGCTCATCGACCAGATCCCCGAACAGGCCAGAGACGAGTTCATCGCCCAGTTCCCCTGGCGCGCCGAACTGGACGCCCACGCCTGCGACCTGCCCCTTCCCGACGGCCTCCGGCTGCCCCGGCTGTACCGAGTGGACGACCTCGGCGACGACCGCCTCGTCCTGTGGATGGAAGACGTACGCGTCGCCCCCCGCGACTGGGACCTGCCCCGATACCGCACCGCCGCCCGGCTGCTGGGCCGCCTCGCCGCCCTGCGACAGGTGACGGACGCCACCGGGCCCGGCCTTCGCCCCTACTGGCTCGGCCGGGTCACCCTGGGACTGCTGCCGATCCTGCGCGACCCGGCCACTTGGGAACACCCACTCGTGGCCCGGCACGCGGACCCGGACCTCCGCACCGACCTCGCCACCCTCGCCGAACGCGTCCCCGCCCTGCTCGACGCGCTCGACCGCCTCCCGCAGACCTTCGTCCACGGCGACGCCTGCCCCCAGAACCTGCTGATCCCCGCCGACGGCTCAGCCGAGTTCGTCGCGATCGACTGGGGCTGGTCCGGCTCGTACCCCCTCGCCTTCGACCTCGCCCAACTGCTGGCCGGACTCGCCTTCAGCGGCACGACCGACCCCCGCGACCTACCCGCGATCAACACCGAAATCCTCAACGCGTACACCGAAGGATCCGGGGGAGACCCCGCCCACGTCGCCTTCGGCCACACCGCGACGACGCTGATCCGCTGCGGCTTCAGCGCGCTGCCCGGCGAACTCCTGGGGGAGGAGCCGACACCCGAACTGGACGAACTGTTCCGCAAACGGATCGCCCTCACCAGATTCATCGCCGACCTCGCCCTCGCCCTGCCCGTCAGTCCCTGACCCGGGAAACCGATAGCGCGCAGGATTTGAGTACGGGCCTACTCACGCGGACCCACCCGGCCCCGGACCAGGATCGGAGCCACGCCCCTCCGCGCCCACTCAGCTCAGCCATCCCAGGACGGAGACGACATGATGGCTGTCGTCCTGATCATCATCATCCTCAGCATCCTCCTCACGCTGCTCGCCAAACACATCCGCAGGCGACGCGACACCGGCCCGCTCACCGTCACCGAAACGATCCCGACCTTCAACGTCGTCGCCCTCGGCCTGCAGGGGTCGGGGAAGACACTGCTGCTCGCCAGCATGTACCACCGGCTCAAGGCGCCGACCGGCCAGTGCTACTTCATCACCGCGACCCGCGACGACGTCCTGCAACTCAACGACTGGTACCTCCAGATGGCCGACACCGCCGCCACCGGCGCCTGGCCACGCGGCACCGCCAAAGGCGAGACACGCCACTTCACCTTCACCGTGAAAACGCACATCGACGGCGCGGCGCACCCCATCCTCGACCTGAAGTACCTCGAATACGCGGGGGAGTTGCTCACCGACCTCCAGGACGCCGGATCCACCAAACAGCAGGAACTCTTCTCCCACATCGACTCCGCCGACGCCCTCATCGGAGTCATCGACGGCTACCGCATACGCCAGCACGTCGACGGCCACCCCGAAGGGCCGCTCCACCTCGAACGAACCCTCAACGCGCTCCTGCCCGTCATGCTCGAGGCGACAGCCCCCATCAGCTTCGTCATCACCAAATGGGACCTGCTCGCCGGCCTCCACCCCGACGAGAGCACCCGGCTCAACATCGTCCGCAACCTGCTGACGTCCAACGACCACTTCCGCTCACTGGTGAACCTGCACGGCGCCACCCGGGTGGTCCGCCTCATCCCCGTCAGCGCCGTCGGACCCGGATTCGCCACCATCGACCCGAGCGGAGAGATCGTCAAAACCCCGCAGAGCGCGGTACAGCCGACCAACGTGGACGTCCCGCTGTCGGCCGTCGTCCCCGGACTCTTCGAACAGATCGAGACCCGCCTCGACCACGACAGCATCGCCGCCATCAGAGCCGAGGTCGACAAGCGCACCCGGCAGGGCGCCCTCGAGGCGTTCGCCTCGCTCACCAACTTCGCCGGCCAACTCGCCGGCCGTACGGTGCTCGCCATGCTCGGCACCCCGGGCGCGGCATTCGGCGACACCGTGCTCGGCTTCTTCCTCGACTCACGCATGGGCGCACCCGACGACGAAC
This sequence comes from Planotetraspora mira, assembly GCF_016863275.1. Classification (GTDB taxonomy): domain Bacteria; phylum Actinomycetota; class Actinomycetes; order Streptosporangiales; family Streptosporangiaceae; genus Planotetraspora; species Planotetraspora mira. The sequence goes on along the minus strand of NZ_BOOO01000036.1, from coordinate 162,287 downwards.
GAGCACGCCTCGGCAGAGAGCTGAACGAGGCGGAACAGCGCATCGAAAGCATCCAGCTCGCCCGCCGACGTGTCATGTACGACATGCGCCGCAAAGTGGACGCCATGGAAGGACGTCTGCCGTACTCCCGGCTGTCCGAAGGCGGGTGATGACATGAGCGGGTACGCCTGGCCGTTCCTCGTAGCCCGGGGGAGGCGCCTCGGATACCGCACCATCCTCGCGCCCGGCTTCCTCATATCGGCGGGGGAGCACGGCGTCCTCGACGACACCGTGGTGCCGGACAGCCAGGAGGACCGGGCGGCCGTCGTCGAAACGGAAACACCCTCCGGACGGAGGATATCGATCGTCCACGCCACCCACATCGTCACCGCCGCGGACGTCGCCGAACCGGGAACGCCGCCGGCCGAGCGCGCACCCCGGGACACGCACAGCCGGCCTCTCCAGTTGATCTACGGATTCGTCTACGTGGGCGGGGGAGCAGGTCCACCGGGCTCCGACGACCTGCGAATCTGCCGGGATCTGTCACTGGCCGCCTACCGGAGGTTCCTGGCGGACGAGGAGGCGTTCCGGGTGGAGTCCGGGCACGGGTTCGCATTGCGCTCCGGCTTCAACGGCGGCGTCACGGAGCCTGAGGAGTCAGCCCAGTCGTCGATGCCGGGAATCGAGGACTTCGAGACGCCCGACCCCGGGCGGCATAATCACACCGGTGTGATTCTCCTGGCCGGCGCCGTGGTGCTGATCGGCGTCGTGATCCTGGCCATGCTGCGGCTCACGGCGACCCCGGAGCCGATCGTCCCGTGTCCGAGCGTGTCGGCAGTGGCGAGTAAGACCGACCCGAAGAAGCTTTCACCAGCACAACCCACACAAAGCAAGCCCACCCTCAAACCGACGACGCCATGCGCCCCACAACCCCCAAGAGAGAAGCCTCAACCCAAGTAACTTGACATAATGTTCCTTATCAAGCACAACTCCTTCATAGGCGTGATCACTTTAATGGGCGTGATCATGCACAGATTCGCAAATACCCTGCACGACCTCGCCATCCCCGATGCGTGATCATGCACACCTTCGGGAATGCGCGGCGCGAGCTGCACCGACACGTTTCGTGATCATGCACGGATTCGGTCGCACCTGCCGTGACGTGCGTCTTTGCCGTGCGTGATCATGCGCGCTGCCGGCTCAGTCTTGTCTAGCAGGCCGGACCCAACGGACGAGACAACTCAGCAGCCGCGCTCGTAGGTGCTGGTTTGGGTTTTGGAGAGATGGAACAATTTTCCAAAACTGAGCGCCTTTACAATGTAGATTAATTAATGATTGCCGGCGAGCATGCCTGCGCATCGCATGATCACGAAACGTGTCGGTGCAGCTCGCGCCGCGCATTCCCGAAGGTGTGCATGATCACGCCGAGGGGGCTGGGGCAATGGGTAGGTAAAGCCGTACGATCACGACATGTTCGGCCTCACGATCGAGTTAGTCGTCTTGGTGCTCGCCGCCCTTCTCACGGTCGCGGCACTCGTGGTCGTGCTGGCCGCAGTCCGGACAGGCGCCCGGCCCAGCACCTCGCTTGGCTGGCGTTCACCCGGGCTTCCGCCGCCGATCTCCGCTGACCTGCAGAACCGTGTACGGGCTCTCATCGCCGAAGGACGGAAAACTCAGGCGATCAAGGTCGTCAGGGAGGAAACCGGGATCGGCCCCAGAGAAGGCAAGAGCGTCGTGGATGCCATCGCCGCGGGACAGCCGATTCCAGGAGTCACCCCCACCCCCTCCGACCTCGCCTCCCGGGTTCGCGAGCTGAAGGCGGCCGGCCGTACCCAGCAGGCCGTGCTACTCGTCCGCGGCGAGACCGGAATGGGACAAGTGGAAGCAGAAGCATTCATCAATGCCCTCTAACTCCCATACCGGACAGAAGGTGAATTCTGTCCGGTATGGGAGAACGGTTCTTCTGAGCACCCTCGCCAACGCGGCGCCACCAGAAACTGAATGCCGAGGCCAGGCCGCTGCACACAGTCACGTGCATGATCGCGCTTGACGTAAGGCCAGCTCAGCGGGATCTGCCAGAAAGTGCGCACGATCACGCACGGCAAAGACGCACGTCACGGCAGGTGCGGCCGAATCCGTGCATGATCACGGAACGAGTCGGTGCAGCTCAGGCCGCACATTCCCGAAGGTGTGCATGATCACGGTGGTCGCCGGCTCTTCGATCTGTGAATGTCGGTGGGCACCGGTACGGTTTCGATCATGCTGCCCGCACAGGTGAACCGCCTGACCGTGGAGGAGGCCGCCGATCGTTACGTGGATCTGGTGCGGGCCAAGACCGTGACCGGGGCGCTCTCCCCCGCCACCGCCGAGGTCTACGCGCGCGACGTCACCACGTTCGTACGGCTGGCAGGCCCGGGCCGGGTGCTCGACGACCTGACGGGTGAGGACGTCGACGAGGTGCTCCTGGCGTTCGCGAGGAAACCCGACGAGCGGCGCAGGGCGGACGCCCCCCGCAAGGATGAGGGTGTGCAGAGCGCGGCGTCGCAGGCCCGCTTCCGGCGATCGGTCTCCGCGTTGTTCAAGCACGCCGCGTCGGTGGGCTGGGTGCAGCTGAACCCGATGGCGACGGCATCGGTCACGGCGCGGGAGCGTGGCGGGCTGCGGGCCGAGCGCCGGGCCCTGACCAAGGAGCAGGCGGAGGGCCTGATCGGCGCGGCCCGCTCCCCCGCCGCCGAGCCCGCCCGGCGAAGGGACCAGCGGACCGACATCCGTGACGCCTTGATCGTCCTGCTGCTCGCGACGCTGGGGCCGAGAGTGTCCGAGCTAGTCAGGGCAAATGTGGAGGACTTCTACACCAACGACGGGGTGCGTTACTGGCGGATCTTCGGCAAGGGCGGGAAGACCAGGGATGTGCCGCTCCCCCGTGACGTCGCCGCGGTGTTCGACGCGTATCTGGTGGTCCGGGCGGCCGAGCGGGACAAGGCTCTGCTGTTGTCCTGGCGCGGCCGGCGGCTCGCACGGGGCGACGTGCAGGCGGTGATCGACCGCATGCAGCAGCGGGTCGAGCCGGGGCGGCGGCGCAGCGTCACCCCGCACGGCTTACGCCACACGACGGCGACGCATCTCTTAGCGGACGGCACGGACATGGACGCGGTGCGCCGGGTTCTCGGGCACAGCGACCTGTCCACACTCGGCCGGTACCGGGACGAGCTTCCCGGAGAGCTGGAGGTCGCGATGCGCTCCCACCCGCTGCTCCGTGACGGGGACACCCCATCACCGCCGCACGGATGAACCTGGGGTCCCCGTAGTACTCGCCGAAAATCGGACGGATATGGCGCTGACCAGCGATGATCCGACCGGGCAGGCGGCACGATCACCGGGTGGTCATGCGGTCTACGAGTTCGTCGGCGCTGAGTGTCCAGGTACCGCGCTGGGCCTCGATGCCGTCGAGTCGGCGCTGGGTGCCTTCTTTGCTGGGCTTGAGGTAGCGCTGGAGGGTGCGGCGGTCTTCGTGGCCGGAGAGGTTCATCAGGTCGGCTTCGGTGGCGCCGTCCTCGCCGGCGTGGGTGAGTCGGGAGTGGCGCAGGTCGTGCAGATTCCAGCCGTCGGTGACCGGGCCACCGCTGGTCTGAACCGTCGGTTAGGCGTCCTGTCCGACCTCGGCGAGGCCGCGGGTGACTGACCTCGCCGAGGCGGCGTCTGGTTTGGCATCGCGGTCGGAGGCGCGCCGACGCGGCCCCTAAGTAGCAGGCGCCGAGAAACAACGCTTAGCCGCGCCGGCCCCACCTCGACATCGAGGGTGTGCCCGACCCGGAGCACGTTCCCTGGATCGACCCCGACCCATCCGGCCTGGCGAACGGCCCGGTGTCAGCGGCTTCACCGATCAGAAATCCTCCGCCACGTCGTCAGTTCTGTTAGCCCTCGCACCGGTGGAAGGATTGATGACCATGACCGACAGCAGACCGCTGGGCGCCGACGAGGCCACGTTCCTCGCGGCGGTCCGCTCAGGCGACACGGCGCGGTTCGCACTCATCACGGAGCGCCACCGGCGTGAGCTGCAGGTGCACTGCTACCGGATGCTCGCGAACTACGAGGATGCCCAGGACCTGACGCAGGAGACGTTCCTGCGCGCGTGGAATAAGCGGGAGTCGTTCAAGGGCCACGCGGCCCTGCGGACCTGGCTGTACCGAATCGCGACGAACGCCTGCCTCGACTTCCTGGAGAAGCGCAACGACCGCACACCCGTACCCTCCGAGCTGCCGGACCCCGGCTCCGAGGTGCTGTACCTGCAGCCCTACCCCGACCGGATGCTCCCCGAGGACCCGCAGGAATCGGTGGTGGCGCGGGAGACGATCGAGCTGGCGTTCATCGTCGCCGTCCAGCACCTGCCGCCGCGGCAGCGGGCGGTGTTCATCCTGCGCGACGTCCTCGGCTGGCCGGCGACGAAGGCCGCCGACGCCCTCGAGCTGACCGTCGCATCGGTGACCAGCGCACTGCAGCGGGCGCGTGTGACGATGCGCGAGCAGCTGCCCGACCGCCGCCTCGACTGGCGGAGCCCCGCCACCCACGAGCTGTCGAATGACGAGCGGGGCGTGGTGAAGTCGTATATCGACGCCCATGAGCGCAACGACCTGGACGGGCTGATGTCCCTGCTGCGCGACGACCTGCGCTTCGCGATGCTGCCCGAGTCGGGAACCTCGGTCATCACGGCCAAGGACGCGGTGGACGGCTGGGTCTCCGGTGGGCTCTTCCAGCGCGGCCACGACGACTGGCGCTGTATCACCACGACGGTCAACCGCATGCCTGCCGCCGTGCTGTACCTCCGCACCCCCGACGACCCGGCGTACCGGCTATTTGCCATCGCGGTCCTGCACATCGTCGACAGGAAGATCGCCGAGCTCACCGGATTCGACGCCACCGACAAACCATGGCTGGGCCTGCCCCCGACACTGTCATCAGACAAAAGCCCCATCGTCGACGAGTCCAGCGCACGGGCCGCCGTCACCGAAGTCACCGTGGAATGAGCACCCCGACCAGCTGAACACCAACGCGACAACGCGAACACCACCGCCCCGCCGGCGTTGCCGGCGGGGCATCTTCATGCCCGAACAACATCGTCACAATCAACGATGCCGTCGCCCTCATCTCCAGCAAGTCGGTCAACAGCTCACTCGGAACGCAAGGAAGGGCCCGGGAAAGGTTCCCTCATAGCCGAGGGTCACGGTGAGCACGCCAGGAAGGATTTCGACCTGGCCTCACGAGCCCAGGACCTGGCTTCACGAGCCGAGCATCTGGCCCGTCCTCATCGCCTCGTCTCGTATCGGGTCAGCACCACGCCGCCGGGAAACGTCCGCGTCTCGACCAGATTCAGGTTCACCCAGCTGTCCAGGGCCGTAAAGAACGGCGTGCCGCCGCCCACCAGGACCGGGTGGGTGACCAGCACGTACTCGTCGATCAGCCCGGCCCGCATGGCCGCTGCGGCAAGTGTGGCGCCGCCGATGTCCATCGGGCCGCCGTCTTCGGCCTTGAGCCGGGTGATCTCGGCGACCGCGTCGCCGGTGACCAGGCGGGTGTTCCAGTCGACCGTGCTGGTCGTCGAGGAGAACACCACCTTCGGCATGTCCCGCCAGCGGCGGGCGTACTCGATCTCCGCCGGGGTAGCGCCAGGCTGCTGGTCGGCGGTCGGCCAGTGGGAGCTCATCGTCTCCCACAGTTTGCGCCCGTACAGCGCCAGGCCGGTCGCCCCCACCCGGTCGGACCACCACCGGAACAGCTCGTCGCTCGGTACGCTCCAGCCGAGGTCGTCGCCGGGCGCGGCGATGTAGCCGTCCAGGCTCAGGTTCATGCCGAAGATCAGTTTCCGCATCGTGCCAGCCTCTCGTGAGTCGATCTCACACGTACAGACGGGCACGGCGCGGAAACCTAATCGGTGCGCGATCTGCGTCCGCAGGTAGTCCTCGCGTTCCGGACTCGGCTCGGCGTACTCGGCTGGGCTCGAGCACTACCCACCGGATCTCGACTTCACCCTCGTACGGGCAGCGGCGCACCCATGGCCAGCTCTCCCCGGCCGCTGCTGCCGTCTGCCCGGACGGGAAGGCCTTCCACGGCCACCTGCAACAGAGGCTGTCTACTTTCGCAGAGGCGTTGCGGTAGCGCTCGACGCGCTCGCTGTGCGAGCAGGAGTGTGAGCGATCTGGGTCCCCGAACGCCTGATCACACAGCTATAGCGCCAGCCAGGCCCCCTCACCGCGCTGGAGATCGCCAACCAGTTCCCGACGCTGGGCATCTCGCTCGGCAACCAGCGGCCGCACGTGCCCGGCAAGATCCGAGCGTGTCGCGGACGAGCAGCGGCCGATAGCCGGTGGGACCGAGCTGGGCGAGTTCACCTTCGATGTCGACCTCGTTTGCGCCGAAGAAGTTGATGTTCTCGCTATGCGCCGGGGAGATGTGGGCCAGGACCTCGTCGTCGATGCGGCGTCCCGCCCTGCGCATCGACTCGACCGCGAGGCCGTACTACTCGGTGGTCCAGGCGACCACGGCGTTGGTGGCCAGCGTCAGGCACCACGCCTGCTCGGTCTGAGCTTCGAGCTGCCGCGCTCGGATGGCGCCCTCGTGGGCGTAGAGCAGGTCTCGCTTGAGCGCGCGCAGCGACTCGCCCTGTTCAGCTGCCGGGAGATCTTGCGCCGGTAGGCCGGGTCGGCGAGGTACCGGGCGGCGTAGATGGTGCGCCGCAATGCCCCGTACTCCTTGAGCGCTGCGGCGAGCGCGTTCTGCCTGCCGGCCGCGGACAGCTTGCCGACCAGTAGCGAGCCGGTGGCGTGCCCGAACTTTAGCGAACCGGCCAGCCGGAGCAGGTCGTCGTAGTGCTCGGCGATCAGGTCAGTGTTGAGCGGGTCAGCAGCGGCCCGGTGCGCGGGAAGAGCGCTCCAGCTCCTCGTCCGCGAACACCTGCGTCGACAAGAACGACCTACCGCCAGACCCACAGATTCCCCGCTCAGAAGCCTACCCAGCCATATCCGCCCGATTTTCGGCGAGTACTACGGGGACCCCAACCTGTCCCGAACGAATCCCCTCTAGTTGGCGTCCAACCTGTAAACAGGGAGGGCCCATGCGGTATGTGCTGGTGGCGGGAGCGGCGGTTGTCGGGCTGACCGGGGTGGTGGTCGTCGCTCCGCCTGCCGGGGCGGGAGGTACGGGAGCGGCCGGCCAGGCCCCGCCGGTGTGGAAGCTGGTCAAGGTCAACACCCTGCCGAAGGACGACGTGCTCAACGACGTGGCCACGCTGAAGAACGGCTCGGTCTGGGCTGCGGGTCACCGGGTGGTGAACGGGAAGGCGAAGGGCGTCGTCGAGCGCTTCGACGGCAAGAAGTGGACCCTGCTGCCCGGCGTGCCGGCGGTCGACCTGACGGCCATAGCCGCGAGTTCACCCAAGAGCGTGTGGGTGTTCGGGCAGGGCAAGGCGGCCCGGTGGAACGGGAAGTCCTGGACCACCCGGTCGCTGGGCAAGCGGTTCTCGACCGCCGACGCCGACGCTCTGAACGTGAAGGACGTCTGGGCCGTCGGGGCCCAGACGTCCTCTGCCCGGCACTGGAACGGCAAGTCCTGGCGGAGCTTCGCACTCCCCGGTCAGGCGAGCGCGATCGACATCTACAAGGCGCGCGACGTCTGGGCCGCAGGCCTGAACGGGTCGCAACCGGCGATCATGCGGTGGAGAGGGGGCTCCTCGTGGAAACCCGTCCCCCTTCCCCCGGTGGCGCTGCCTTCACCTGACGCGGAGGTGGGCTTCCGGGACATCCTGGTGATGGGACCCAAGAACGTCTGGGCGGTCGGCGGCATCAGCTGGGAGGGCGCGAACGAAGAGGGTGACGACGTCACGTTCAGCCGTACGCTTGTCATGCACTGGAACGGCACGAAGTGGACGACGTCCGTGGGGAAGATCGGCGGCCAGCCGTACACCCAGGTGACGCCCGACGGCCGGGGCGGGGTCTGGATCGTGCAGGGTGCGTGGAACGCCACGTTGTGGCATGTCACCGGGTCGGGGTGGAAGAGCACGCCGCTGCCGCGCAAGCCGGGGACGGACGCCGTGTTGTCGTCCATCGCCCGGATACCGGGGACGGCGACGACGTGGGGCGCGGGGTTCACGGTTCCGCAGGGCGATCCCGACGATCCATCCGCGAACGGGGCGTTCTGGCGCGCACGCTGACCCACCGGCGAAGATGACGAGTTGACCCTCCCGTAACGTCAGGCCACACGCTGGATCCTGAAAGGGGGTGAACCCATGGGCTATTCGGTCGGCCAGGTCGCCGCGCTCGCCGGAGTGACGGTCCGGACGCTGCATCATTACGACGAGATCGGACTGCTGTCGCCGGGTGAGCGGACCCGCGCGGGGTACCGGCGGTACACCGAGCCGGATCTCGACCGGTTGCAGCGGATCCTGTTCTACCGCGAGCTCGGGTTCTCCCTGGAGGAGATCGCCACCATCCTGGACGAGCCGGGCGTCGACCCGATGACGCACCTGCGGCGTCAGCACGAGTTGCTGCGGCGGCGGATCGGCAGGCTCCAGGAGATGGTGGCGGCGGTGGACAAGGCGATGGAGGCACAGACGATGGGGATCTCGCTGACCCCGCAGGAGCGGTTCGAGGTGTTCGGCGACTTCGATCCGGACGAGCACGCGCAGGAGGCAGAGGAGCGGTGGGGCGGCACGGACGCGTTCGAGCAGAGCCGCCGCCGGACGGCCGCGTACACGAAGGAGGACTGGCTGAGGATCAAGGAGGAGGCCGGCGAGGTGGTGCGGGACTTCGCCGCGGCGTTCGAGGCGGGCGTCCCGGCTGACGACGTGCGTGCGATGGACGTGGCCGAGCGGCATCGTGAGCACCTCGGCCGGTGGTTCTACGACTGCTCGCCGGAGATGCACAAGGGGCTGGGCGACATGTTCGTCGCCGATCCCCGGTTCGCCGCTAACTACGAGCAGGTGGCGGAGGGGCTGGCGGTGTACGTCCGGGACGCTCTCCACGCGAACGCCGAGCGCCGTTCCTGACCGTCCCAACCGGCCCCCGGCCCGAGTTGACCTGAGTTGACCGGTGCGGTCACGGGCCTTCATCCGCAGGAAATCCGGGTGAAACACCGGCTGGTCACGATGGCCTGGTGATCAGGGCCATTCTGTTCGACCTTGACGAGACCCTTTTCGACCACCGTCGGGCCGTCGCGTACGCCGCGACGAGCTGGACGGAGTCGGTCTCCCCCGGGCATCCGCTGCTGATGGAGACGCCCGCGTTGTGGCTGGATCTGGAGAACAGGCATCTCCCCGCGTGGCATGCGGGCGAGTGCTCGTTCGCCGAGCAGCGGCGCAGGAGGGTGCGGGAGTTCTGCGGCCGGCTGGGGTTCCCGGTGCCGGCGGAGGACCCGGACGCGGCCTACGCGGACTTCCTCGTGCACTACGAGGCCGCGTGGTCCGCGTTTCCGGACGCGGCCGAGGTGATCGACGTTCTCGCGGGTGCCGGCCTGACTCTCGGGGTGCTCACCAACGGGGTGCCCGTGCAGCAGGAGGCCAAGCTGCGCCGTATCGGGCTGATGGACCGCCTCGACCCGGTCCTGACGCCCGACTCTCTCGGTGGGCACTTCAAGCCGTCGGCGGAGTGCTACCTGCGGGCCTCGGCCAAGCTGGGGCTGCGGCCGCAGGAGGTCGTGCTCGTCGGTGACAACCTCCTGCTCGACGCGGTCGGCCCGACCCGGGTGGGCATGCACGGGGTCTGGCTCGACCGTTACGGCAGCACGCCCGCGGCCGCGCCCGCGGAGATCGCGACGATCACGTCACTGACCCGGCTGCCGGACGTCGTCCGCGCACTCGGAAGGGTCTCCCCCGCTCCCCCATGGCGTACGGCGGGTCCGGGTCAGGCGAGGTGGCCGTCGACGGCGGCGGCCGCGACGAAGCGGCGGGCGAAGCCCAGGCGCTCGTAGACGCCGATCGCGGCGGGGTTCTCGTCGTCCACCATCAGCGCCGCCCGGTCGTGCTCGGCCAGCAGCGCCTCGGTGACGAACCGGCAGGTCCGCTCCCCCAGCCCGCGCCCTCTGGCCTGTACGGCTGTCGCGACGCCGGCGAGCAGCCCGACCGTGGGCGCCGACCAGGCGTCGGCGGCGACGGCGAGCAGTTCGCCGGTCGTGTCTCGGATGCCGGCCCATCGGCGGACCCCGGGGATGCCCGGCACGGCGTAGGAGTCGGGGTTGGCGGTCTTGAGGAGATCGGTCACATCCGGCTCCTCGTCCGGAGGCAGCCAGGCGACGTCCCGGTCACCGGCGGCGGGCAGAGCCGGGGCGGGTGGCGGCGAGGTGGTCGCCATCCAGGAGAAGCGGCCCAGGAGCGCCAGCTCGTCGATGGTCTCCGACAGTTCGCGGACGAGCTGGACATCGCCGAACGGGCGGAACTCCGGGCCCATCTCGGCCAGGGCGTGCCGTACCAGCCGGGTGGCGTAGGCGGTGCTCCCGCGGACGGCCAGCCGGTCGCGGCGGGACGCCTGCGGGCTGGCCACGGCCACCGCGTCACCGGCGGCCCAGGCCCGCACGCCGGGCTTCATGTCCTGGGCCGCCCACACGATGAGGTCGTCGTCGGCGGAGGCGTCCACGACCTCCGCCGTGCGGGTGAGCTCCCTCAAAGGATCGCGCCGGGCGTGTAGGCGGCGGCCGCGGGGTGGGCGGCGGTGATCCTCCCGACGCGTTCGACGATCTGGGTGACCTGGTCGGGCGCGGCACCGGTGAAGGAGATCCGGTCGGCGAGCAGCGCGTCGAGCTCGGCCCTGCCGAGCGGGAACCGGGTGTCGGCGGCCAGCCGGTCCAGCAGTTCGTTGGCCTTGCCCTCGGAGCGCATGGCGAGCGCGGACGCCACCGCGTGCTCCTTGATCAGCTCGTGTGCGGTCTCGCGCCCCATCCCGGCGCGGACCGCGGCCATGAGCATCTTGGTCGTGGCGAGGAAGGGAAGGTAGCGGTCCAGCTCGGCCTCGATGACGGCGGGGAACGCGCCGAACTCGTCGAGGACGGTGAGCATGGTCTCCACGAGTCCGTCGAAGGCGAAGAACGCGTCGGGCAGGGCGACCCTGCGCACGACCGAGCACGACACGTCGCCCTCGTTCCACTGGTCCCCCGCCAGTTCTCCCGCCATGGACGCGTACCCACGCAGGATGACGGTGAGGCCGTTGACGCGTTCACACGAGCGGGTGTTCATCTTGTGGGGCATCGCCGAGGACCCGACCTGGCCCTCCTTGAATCCCTCGGTGACGAGCTCGTGCCCGGCCATCAGGCGGATGGTCTTGGCCAGCGACGACGGCGCGGCGGCCAGTTGCACCAGCGTGGTGAGCACGTCGTAGTCGAGGGAGCGCGGGTAGACCTGACCCACGCTCGTGAAGCGGCGGGCGAACCCAAGGTGCGCGGCGACCCGGTCCTCCAGTTCGGTGAGGCGGTCACCGGATCCGAGGAGGTCGAGCATGTCCTGCGCGGTGCCGACCGGGCCCTTGATGCCGCGCAGCGGGTAGCGGTCCAGCAGGTTCTCGAGGCGTTCGAAGGCGGCGAGCAGTTCGTCGGCCGTGGTCGCGAAGCGTTTCCCGAGCGTGGTGGCCTGCGCGGCGACGTTGTGGGAGCGGCCGGCCAGCACCGTCGGGGAGTGCTCGGCGGCCAGCCGTCCGAGGCGGGCGAGCAGCGCCACGACACGCCCCCGGACGAGCAGCAGGCTGTCGCGGACCTGGAGTTGCTCGACGTTCTCGGTCAGGTCGCGCGAGGTCATGCCCTTGTGGACGTGTTCGTGCCCAGCCAGGGCGTTGAACTCCTCGATGCGGGCCTTCACGTCGTGGCGGGTGACCCGCTCACGCTCGGCGATGGATCCGAGGTCGACCTGGTCGACGACCTTCTCGTAGTCGGCGACCACGCCCGGCGGCACGTCGATCCCGAGGTCGCTCTGCGCCTTCAGCACGGCCAGCCAGAGCCTGCGCTCCAGCACGACCTTGTGCTCGGGGGACCACAGGCGGGCCAGCTCCGCTGACGCGTAGCGGGCGGCCAGGACATTCGGGATTCGCGGCTTGGCACTCACGTTGGGTCAGTCTATTGAGGCCACCCACCCTCTTGCGCTGCCGCCCCGCCAGAGCGGCCGTCCCCGGCCGCTCTGGCGGCAGGCGGGCCGCTCTGGCCCGCCTGCCGGGGGTGTCTCACTGGGCCGGGGTGAGTGCCTCCTTCTCGTACACCTTGAGGTCGCCGTCGCCCGACGGCTCCTTGGGCGTACGGCGCATGCGCTCCTTGGTCCGCTCGACCATCGTGTAGAGGGTGGGCACGAGCACCAGCGTGAGCAGCGTCGAGGAGATCAGTCCGCCGATCACGACGATCGCGAGCGGCTGGGAGATGAACCCGCCCGACCCGGTCACACCCAGCGCCATCGGGGTCAGCGCGCAGATCGTCGCGATGGCCGTCATGAGGATGGGGCGCAGCCGGCGCCTGCCGCCCTCGATGACCGCCTCCACGATGCCCAGCCCCTTGGCTCGGTACTGGTTGATCAGGTCGATGAGCACGATGGCGTTGGTGACCACGATGCCGATCAGCATGAGCATGCCGATCAGCGCGGGGACGCCCAGCGCCGTGTCGGTGGCCAGCAGCAGCCCGATCGCGCCGGTCGCCGCGAACGGGATCGACACGAGCAGGATCAGCGGCTGCACGAGGCTACGGAACGTCGCGACCATGATCATGAAGACGATCGCGATCGCCAGCAACATCGCGATGCCGAGGCTGGAGAACGCCTCCTGCTGGTCGGAGCTCGCTCCGCCCATCTCGTAGGTCACCCCGGCGGGCAGCGTGAGCGTCTTCAGCTTGTCGGTCACCTTCGAGGTGATCGCCCCGAGGTCGGAGGCGTCGGCCGCGCCGGAGACCGTCGCCGTCCGATCGCCGTCCTGACGGCTGATCTGCGTCGGCCCGTCGGTCTTGACCACGTCGGCGACCTGGCTCAGCTTGACCAGCCCGGTGGGCGTGGGCAGCTGAATGTCCTTGATCGCGTTCAGGTCGTCGGGTGCGTCACCCACACGCAGCACGACGTCGCTCGACCGCTCGTCGATGTCGAGCGATCCGATCGGCGCCCCGCGGAAGGACTGCGCGACGATCTGGCCGATCCCGGCCTCGGTCAGCCCCTTGGCCGCGGCCTTCTCCCTGTCCACGTGGACCTCGACGCGCTGCGCGCTGTCTTCCAGGTTGGAGGCCACGTCACGCAGCCCGCCGACCCCGGCCATCGCGTCACGCACCGTGGTGGCGGCCGTCTTCAGCTCCGCGGGGTCGGAACCCTGCAGGATGACCTGGACCTGGTTCGAGTTGAACCCGCCGCCGCCTCCCCCGCCGACCGTGATGTCGCCGATGCCGGACACCTGCTTCAGCCGGTCGCGGAGCGTCTGCTCCACCGTCGGGGTGTCGACCCCGTCGGACAGCGTGAGGGAGAAGGACGCGCGGTCGGCGCCCCCGCCCACACCCGCGAGGAACTGGTTGCCGCCGCCGACCGTCACCTGGTACGACGCGATTCCCTTGACCGACGACAGGACGCCCTCGACCTTCTTCGCCGCGGCGTCGGTGGTCGCGAGGTCGGTGCCGACGGGCATCCGCTGGCTGACCTGGGTGGTGTCGTTGCCCGAGGAGTCGAGGAAGTTGGTCTTCAGGTTGGGGACGAGCCCCATCGTGCCGATGAAGATGACCAGCCCGATCAGGAGCGTGACGAGCCGCCGCTTGGTGGCGAACCGCAACACCGGCAGGTACATGCGCTGCAGCGGGCTGCGCAGTTCCCTGCGCTCCGCGTCCTCCCGTGCCGCCTCGGCCTCCTGCGGCGTGAATTTCGGCGTCTTGAGGAACCAGTACGCCAGGACCGGGATCACGGTGAGCGCGACCAGCAGCGACGCGAGCAGGGCCACCGTCACGGTGATCGCGAACGGGCTGAACAGCTGGCCGACCAGGCCGCCGACGAACGCGATCGGCAGGAACACCGCCACCGTCGTCAGTGTGGACGCGGTCACCGCCCCCGACACCTCACGTACGGCCCCGAGGATGGCCTGGCGTTTCGGCTCGCCGTACGCCAGATGTCGTTTGATGTTCTCCAGCACGACGATGGAGTCGTCGACCACGCGGCCGATGGCGATGGTCAGCGCGCCCAGTGTGAGCAGGTTGAGCGAGTAGTCCCCGATCCACAACGCGATCAGGGCGATGACCACCGACAGCGGGATCGACACGGCCGTCACCAGCGTCGACCGGACCGACAGCAGGAACACCAGAATGATCAGCACGGCGAAGACCAGCCCGAGCAGGCCCTCGGTCGTCAGGTCCTCGATCGAACGCTCGACGTAGGGAGCCTGGTCGAACACGACCGTCAACTGGGAGACGTCGCCGAGCGAGCGCGTCAGCGCCGGCAGCGCGTCACGCACGTCATGGGAGATCTGCACGGCGTTGCCGTCCGGCGTCATCGTGACCGACACACCGAGGCTCGACTTGCCGTTCGTGCGGGTCAGCGTCGTCGCGGGGGCGTCCTTGATCTCAATGGTCGTGACGTCGCCCAGCTTGACCGGCCGGAGCCGCAGCGAGGCGACACCACCCGGCAGACCGGGCTGCCCGGCCCGCGCTCCCGCGCCCTGTACGGCCTGGCCTCCCTGTCCTCCGGCCCTGCCGGCTCCGGCGGGCGGCGCGGCGGGGGTGAGGTAGAGGTTCTTGAGGTCGTCGACGCTCTGGATCCGGTCGCCCGTCTGCACGGTGAGGGACTTGCCGGCCTCGGTGAGACTGCCGGCGGGGATCAGCACGCCGTTCGCCCGCAGCAGGTCGGGGATCGAGGCGGCGGACAGGCCGAGGAGCGCGAGCTTGCGCTGGTCGGGGGTGACCACGACCTGCTTCTCGCCTGCGCCGCTCACGGTCACCTCACGGACGCCGGTGATCGACTGCAGCTTGGGCACCATGACCCGCTCGAGCTTCTCGAACGTGCCGTGCTTGTCGCCGGCGTCGTCGACCGCGATGGCCATGACGGGGATGTCGTCGGTGCTGCCGGCGACCACCTGCGGGTCCACGTTCTCCGGAAGCTGCGGCCTGACCCGGGTCAGAGCCTGCTGCATCTTGCCGACGACGTCGTCGATGTCGGTGCCGAACTCGTAGGCCACCTGGATCTGGGCCACCCCCTCCTTCGAGGTGGAGGTGATCTCCGTCACGCCGGGCAGGCCCTGGAAGCCACTCTCGATCGGCTTGGTGACCTGTTCCTCGACGATCTCAGGCGAGGCGCCGGGGTAACTCGCGACCGTGAAGGCCGCCGGGAACTCCAGCGAGGGGAAAAGCTGTTGCTTCAGCGAGGGGATCGCGAAGGCGCCAAAGAGGCCGAGGACAACCGCAATCATGATCACCAGACTGCGATTGGCAAGACTCAGCCTGGCCAGCGAGGTCATCTGGCAAGCTCCTTAACCGGGTTATCTAGGTAAGACATCAAAGTGTTTTGGCCAACGATAACACTTCGCTTGGCACGAACATTTAGCATGGCATTAACTTCTGGTAACCTCTCCAGGCGAGAGGTGAACGTGAGCGACTGTCGAACAGGGCGGCCCGGCGACGCAGCAGCCGACGTCGACACTCAGGGGCCCGACCAGGATCAGGCCGGTGACCGGGACGAGATCATCGCCCGGCTCGCCGAGCTGCAACGAGGGCTCGGCCGGTTCTTCGCCCGCGACCGATCCCTGCCCATCATGGCCTCCAACCTGACCATGCAGCAGCTCAAGGTCGTGATGTTCCTGTCCTTCCACGGTTCGACCTCCGGGCAGGAGCTGGCCCGCCATCTGCACGTCGGCCTCGGAACCGTGACCGGGATCGTGGACCGCATCGTCGCCCAGGGCCTGGCCGGCCGCCGGGAGGATCCGAACGACCGCCGCATCCGCCGGGTCGAGCTCACCGACGCGGGCAAGCGGCTGACCGCCGAGATCGTCGACGCCGGGACCACCGGCTACCGCCGCCTCCTCGAGCATCTCGACACCGAGACGCTGCGGACGATGGAGACCGTCATGCGGAAGATACAGCAGGCCATGCGGGACATGGCGGCGGAAGACCACTCCCCCTCGCACTGACAGTGATCAGCGCTGATAGCTTTCCACGACATGTCGGCATACCTTGAGTCGCTGTTCTCCCTCACCGACCGCGTCGCCCTGGTAACCGGAGGCAGCTCCGGCATCGGCCACACGATAGCCGAGGCACTCGGCCGGGCCGGCGCCGCCGTGGTCATCGTCGCCCGGCGCGAGGAGGAACTCGCCAAAGCCGTCAGTCGCCTCGAGGGGCACGGCGTGCGCGCGGCCGCGATCAGCGCCGACCTCGGCGACCGCACGGCCGTCGCCCGGGTGTGCGAGCAGGCGCCCCGCTTCTTCGGCGACATCGACATCCTCGTCAATGACGCCGCCAACAACATCCGGCGGCCCATGGCCGAGCTCACCGTCGACGACTACGACCACACCATCGCGGTGAACCTCACCGCGCCGTTCCTCCTCGGTGGGCACTTCGGCCCACGCATGGCCGAGCGCGGCTGGGGACGGATCATCAACGTCGGCTCGCAGCAGTCGATCAGCGCCTTCGGCGACAGCGGCGCCTACGGAGCCTCCAAGGCGGGCATCTGCGGGCTGACGCGCTCCCAGGCCGAGGCGTGGTCGGCATCAGGTGTCACGAGCAACACGATCATCCCCGGGTTCGTGCTCACTCCCCTGACCGAGCCGGCCCAGGCCGTGCCCGGACGCGTGGAGGCGCTCGCCGCCCGCTCGATGACCGGTCGCAACGCCGTCCCCGCCGACTTCGCCGGAGCCGCGGTCTTCCTGGCCGGTGACGCCTCCGCGTATGTCACCGGTCAGGAAATCCGCGTCGACGGAGGCTTCAGCGTCCACTGAGGGTCCACTGAGGGTCCATTGAGGACGCCCACGCCGATGCCCGCCGCCCCGGGCGTCACGACCGCCGCCAAGGCAGCCCCCGTGACCGCCGCTGTGACCGCCGCTGTGACCGCCACCTGGACCCGCGACGTCGTGCACCCCACCGGCCGATGTGGCTATCAACGTGCCGGTCACTTGCGGCGGACCACCCGGACGCCTTGCCCCTCGTGCCACATCTCGATCACGAGGTGCTCCCCCGCCGGGTCGACCTTCGTCAGGACGACCTCGGTGACGTCCACCCGGAACAGGTGGGAGTCCATCTCGGGCGAAGCGCCGAACCGCTCGCGCGCCGCCGGGTCGGTGATCTCCACCGCCGTGCCCGCGAGCTTCGCGTCGCCGTCCCACGCGGTCGGATCGGACTCGTCCGGGTCGTCGGACATGCCGTGGATCGCCACGCGTGGATCCCGCCGAAGGTCGAGCGCCTTCACCGCGCCGGTCATCGAGCCCAGCCACACCTCGCCGTCCTTGAACTCCACCTCGGTCCCGCTGATCCGCGGCGAGCCGTCCTTGCGGAGTGTGGCCATCGTCTTGTGCTTGCGTCTCCCCATGAGCGCCAGCACGCGCGCGGCCAGCTCGGGGATCTCCTTCTCGATCTCCTGCCATGAAGCCATGCCGCCATAGTGCCGTCCGCCACCGACAGTTTCCATCGGCGACCCTTCGGCCCCGACGCGGTCGCGGAGGCCTCCCGATCGCAGAGGCCGGCGACGGCTGATCGAGCCGTCCCGCCGCGTGACCGGCTCAGCCGTCCACAGACCTCGTGGAGATCCTCTCGGCCCCGATCAAGGGGGGCGCTTACCCCAGGGCGCCCCCGGAGGAGAAGACTTGGTCCGTAGATCGCGACAGCGCCACGCGAACGGCGTTCACGACACCACGCACAACCCGATGATGGGGGAGCAATGAAGCAGCGCACACTCGGCCAGGGCCTGCGCACGTCCGCGCTCGGACTCGGCTGCATGGGCATGAGCGACTTCTACGGTCCCGGAGACGACACCGAGTCGACCGCCACGATCCACCGTGCGCTCGACCTGGGGATCACCTTTCTCGACACGTCCGACGCGTACGGGCCCTTCACCAACGAGCGCCTCGTCGGCAAGGCCGTCGCCGGCCGCCGCGACGAGGTGGTGCTCGCCACCAAGTTCGGCATCGAGCGGCTGCCCGATGGCACCCGGCTGGGGCACAACGGCCGCCCCGACTACGTGCGCAAGTCCTGCGACGCCTCCCTGGAACGGCTCGGCGTGGACCACATCGACCTCTACTACCAGCACAGGATCGACCCGGACGTCCCGATCGAGGACACCTGGGGAGCGCTCAAGGAGCTGGTCGAGGCGGGCAAGGTCCGTCATCTGGGCATCTCGGAGGCCGCTCCCGCGACCGTGCGGCGAGCCCACGCGGTCCACCCGATCACCGCGGGCCAGTACGAGTATTCGCTGTTCACCCGGGACATCGAAGACGAACTCCTGCCGACGCTGCGCGAGCTCGGCGTCGGCCTGGTGGCCTACAGCCCCCTCGGCCGCGGCTTCCTGGCCGGCGCCTTCAGCAAGCCCGGCGATCTCGCGGACGGCGACGTCCGTCACACGCACCCGCGCTGGCAGGGTGACAACTTCGCCGCCAACCACGCCCTCGCGGCGAAGATCGGCGAGGTGGCGTCGGGTATCGGCGCCACGCCCGCCCAGGTCGCACTCGCCTGGGTGATCGCCCAGGGCGAGGACGTCGTGCCGATCCCGGGCACCAAGCATGTCGGCCGTCTCGAGGAGAACGCCGCGGCCGCCGGGATCGAGCTCGGCTCCGGCGACGTCGAGGCCCTCGAATCGCTGGCCGCCCAGGTGTCCGGCCCCCGGTACAACGCGACGCAGATGTCCGGGGTCAACCGCTGACCGGCGCCCAGGAAGGCCGGTTCGTCCAGGCGAGGTTGGGGGCAGGCGGGGTTTTGGGGTTGGGCGCGGTGAGCTCACCGCGCCCAACCCGGCGCCTTTACAATGTAGATCAACAAGGTAGGAAGCTCAGCAGGAGCGAGGTCACCTCGTCGGGGCGTTCCAGACTGGGCAGGTGACCGGCCCAGTCGAACTCGAAGAGCGCCGCGAGCGGCATGGTGTCCGCCATGTGCCGGCCGCTCTCCCTGAAGTACGGCAGGTCATGTGCGCCGGTGACCACCAGGGTGGGCGCGCCGATGACGGCCAGGTCGATCGGGGCGCGGCGCTTGTCAGGCTCGGAGACGGCGGCCAGTTGCATCTCGAACGCATGCCGCTGCATCGCCGCGAGACGCGTCCGGGTGGCGTCGTCGGCCGACGGGCCGAGCCAGGTACGCACGTTGAGGGCCACCGCTCCGTCCAGGTCGCCGGCGTCGATCAGGCGCTCCTCCTCGGCGTCGAACTCGGTCAGGTCCGGCGTTGGGGGCAGCCCGCACCCGGCGTTCAGCAGCGCCAGCTGCGACACCAGATCGGGATGCTCGGTGGCGAGTTCGAGCGCCACCCGCCCGCCGTACGACGATCCGACGAGCGCCACGCTGCGAAGGTCCAGTGCCGCGAGCAGCGAGGCCACGTCGCCGGCGTCGGAGTAGGGCCCCTCCGACGCGTACGGCGTGCGCCCGTGGCCCCGGAAGTCCATCCGCACCACGTCGAAGCAGGCGGTCAGCGGCTCCCACTGCGCGTCCCACATGCCCGAGTCGGCGACGCTGGAATGCAGCAGCACGACCGGATCGCCCGCTCCCCCACGTTCGTGCCAGACCGTCATCGAGCGACCCGCCCGTACGGTGGGACCGGCGTCAGGGCGGCGAGAGGAGGTGGCGCCGCGGGCGGTGAAGCAGTCAGATGCATGTGCCCATCGTTCCGGGGCCGGGGCGGACGATCAACATCATTCACCCGCGCCGGAACCCTGCTGATCGTCAGTGTCATTCCTCATCGGGGGCGTCGCCGTACATGACGGACAACTCGGCCACCGTCCTCGCTATCCGATCGCGCACCTCGGCCGGCTCCAGGACTTCCACGGAGGAGCCCAGCCGCAGCAGTTGCCACGCCGCGTGGTTGACCGACTCGATCGGCAGGGTGATGCGGATCCACCCGTCCGCGCCGGTCACCCCGTCGGCCAGCGCCTTGTCGCTCACGTCGGCGCCCATGGTGTAGCGCAGCAGGTCCTGCATCCCGGGTGCGAGGCGGATGACCGCCTTGGCGGTGTACATCCGCACGGCGAACTCCGCGGCGAACTCGCGCCAGAAGTCCGCGAGGTCGAAGTCCGGCGCCCGCGTGAACGTCTCGTCCAGGGCCTCGGCCGCGATGATGCGGCTGACCCGGTATGTGCGCACGGTTCCGTCGCAGGACGCCGCGAGATACCACGAGCCGCCCTTGAGGATGAGTCCGTAGGGATGGACCACCCGCTCCACCTCGGCCGGCCCCCATCGGCGGTAGCGCAGCCGGACGACGCGGTCCTCCCACACCGCCTCCGCGACGTCCATGAGGAACGGCACGTCGTCGTTGCCCCGATACCACCCGGGCACGTCGAGATGGAACCGCTCGCGCATCCGGGCCGCGTGCGAACGGGGCTCGGGCGGGAGCGCGGCGAGAAGCTTCAGCTCGGCCGTCGCGGCGACGTCGGCCCGCCCGAGTTCGGCGGCGGGGCCGGGAAGGCCCGCGAGGAACAGGGCCGAGGCCTCGTCGGCCGTCAGCCCGTTCAGCCGAGTGCGGTACCCGTCGAGCAACTGGTATCCCCCCAGCGGGCCGCGATCGGCGTACACCGGCACGCCTGCCGACGACAGGGCCTCCACGTCGCGGTAGACCGTGCGGACCGAGACCTCGAGTTCCGCGGCCAACTCGGGCGCGGTCATCCTGCCGCGGGTCTGGAGGAGCAGCAGGAGGGAGAGCAGTCGGCTCGCGCGCATGCGCTCCAGTCTGCCACCTTTACAATGTAGATTTATTTGCGTTCGCACATCGACAATGTTCAAATGAACGCATGGAAGGTGCCGACAGGATCCGCGCCATCATGAACGAGCTGCGGACCTCCGACAGCGTCTCGGTGACCGAGCTCGCCGCATTGCACGGCGTCTCGGAGATGACCATCCGCCGCGACCTCGACGAACTGGCCCAGCAGGGTGTGGTGCGGCGGGTGCGCGGAGGCGCTCTCAGCCTGCTCCTGCGCGGCGAGGAACCCCCCTTCGGCGTCCGCGAACGCGAGGCCGTCGACGCCAAGCAGCGGATCGGCGCCGAGGTCGCGGGCCTGCTCGCCGACGGCGAGGCGGTCCTGCTCGACGGCGGCACGACCGTCCTGGAGGTCGCCAGGGCGATCCACGACCGGCGGCTCACCGTGCTCCCGCTCGCCCTCCAGGCGACACAGGAACTCGCCGGCGCCCCGCGGATCCGCCTCGTCCTTCCCGGCGGCGAGGTACGGCACAGCGAGATGAACTTCGTGGGCCCGCTGACCGAGGCCTCCATCAGGGCGTTGCGTTTCGACACCGCGGTCATCGGCTGTTGCGGGCTGTCCGCCGAGCATGGGCTGACCGCCCACGACCTGCCGGAGGTCGCGATCAAACAGGCCGCGATCGCGGCCGCCCGCCGGGTCGTGGTGGCGTGCGACTCGGGG
This sequence comes from Planotetraspora mira, assembly GCF_016863275.1. Taxonomy (GTDB): domain Bacteria; phylum Actinomycetota; class Actinomycetes; order Streptosporangiales; family Streptosporangiaceae; genus Planotetraspora; species Planotetraspora mira. The sequence continues at coordinate 140,802 of NZ_BOOO01000036.1, read as the reverse complement.
AAGTTCTCCCGCACCGCGTTCGGCTCGGTCTGCACGCTCGACAAACTGGATGTGGTCGTCACCGACGACGGCATCCCCCGCGAGCAGCACGACGCCCTGACCGCCGCCGGCGTGACCGTCCGCATCCCCTCCGCATGATCCCCCCGCACCTCCCCCGCCGTGATCATGCGCACGCGTCAATCCCCCGCGTGATCATGCACACCTTCGCCCGCGCCCCCTCCCACCTGCCCCTCCCCCCGCCGTGATCATGCACGGATTCGGGAAAACCCCCTTCCACCTGCGCGTTCTCGCATCGTGATCATGCGTGGATTCGGCCGCGTCACCTCTCACCTGGCCGAACGTCCTTTGTGATCTGGCATTCTCACCGTTGGAGCCCTGCCACATGGCGCTACTCGCCACCGCCCGGCCGTCCCTGCGACGCGCCCGCCTCGCCGTCTTCGGGCTGTTCCTGCTCGCCGGGACGGCCATCGGCACCTGGACGGCCCGCATCCCCGCCATCAAGGAGGACCTCGCCCTCTCGGACGGCCGCCTGAGCCTGGCCCTGCTCGGCGTCGCGGCGGGCGCCATCACCGGAATGCTGATCATCGGCCGTCTCGTCGACAGGTACGGCAGCGACCGCGTCATGATCCCGGCGGCCATCGCCCAGGGGGCCGTCCTGGTGCTCCCCGCCCTCGCGCCCGATCTGCCGGTGCTCGCCCTGACCCTGTTCCTGTTCGGCGTGGTCAACGGCACGCTCGACGTCTCGATGAACGCCAACGCCGTCACGGTCGAACGCGCGTACGGCCGGCCGATCATGTCGGCGTTCCACGCCGTGTTCAGTGTCGGAGGCTTCGCCGGGGCGGCGTTGGGCGGGCTGTTCGCCCACGCCGAGGCCGGCCCGACCGCCACGTTCGCGGTGGCCGGGGCGATCATCCTGGTCGTCGCCGTGCTGTCCGCCCGCTGGGCCCTGCGCGACACCCCCGACCCCCGGGAGCCGCAGTCGGCCGCGGCCGCGGCCATCCAGCAAGAGGCCACCCCACAAGAGGTCACCTCCGAAGAGGCCGCCCCTCAGGAGGCCGCCTCCGATCGCCGGACCGCCGCGCCCCGCCGCCGACTGCCGCAAGGCGCGTTCTTCCTCGGTGTGCTCGCCTTCTGCGGTCTCATCGGCGAGGGAGCCTCAGCCGACTGGAGTTCGGTCTACCTCCACGACGACCTCGGCTCCTCCCCCGGCTTCGCGGCCGCCGCCTTCGCCGCCTTCTCGATCATGATGACCGCCGGGCGCTTCGCCGGCGACCGGCTCGCCGCCCGCCTGGGCCCGGTGGCCCTGGTGCGCGGGTGCGGCCTGCTCGGCGCCGTGGGCCTCGCGGTCAACCTCGTGATCGGCACGCCGGTCGCCGGGGTTATCGGGTTCGCGCTGTTCGGCGCGGGGCTGTCGTGCGTCATCCCGCAGGTCTTCTCTGCCGCCGGGCACCGCGATCCGGCCCAGTCCGGGCGTGCGCTGGCGACGGTGGCGAGCCTCGGCTACACGGGGTTTCTCGCCGGCCCGGTGATCATCGGCGCCCTCGCGGAGCTCGTCACACTGCCGAGAGCCCTGTTCGTCCCCGCCTTGCTGACGCTCCTCGTCGCCCTCGCCGCTCCCGCCGTACGGCCGGTGCGCACCGGCGGAACGACCTCCGCCGCGCCCGCTCAGGCGAACGTCTCGTAGCCGAGCTTCAGAACCAGCACCGTCACCACGCACAGCAGGACGATCCGCACGAACCCCGCACCGCGGCGCAACGCCATCCGCACACCCAACTGCGCGCCGGCGATGTTGCACACGGCCATGCCCAGGCCGAGCGCCCACATCACGTGCCCCTGGGCGCCGAACACGATCAGCGCGCCGAGGTTCGTCCCCGTGTTGATCACCTTCGCCGTCGCGGAAGCGTGCACGAAGTCCATCCCCAGCAGGGAGGTGAACGCGATGAGCAGGAACGTCCCCGTTCCCGGGCCGAGGATGCCGTCGTAGAACGCGATCGCGACGCCGGCGATCCCGACGGCGGTCACGACGCGGGTCCTCGTCCGCAGGTGCGGGTGCGGCAACCTCCCGAAAGCAGGGCGGAACGTCACGAACGCCGCGACCACCAGCAGCACGACCATCACCAGCGGCTTGAGCATCGAGGCGTCCAGCAGCGCCGCCGACGCCGCTCCCAGCCCGGCGAACACCACCGCGAGAACACCCGCCGGTACGGCCACGGCCCGGTCCAGCTTCGTCCCCCGCACGTACGTCACCGCGGCGGACGCCGTGCCGAAGATGGCCGCGGACTTGTTGGTGGCCAGCGCCTGCACCGGCGACAGGCCCGCGAGGATCAGCACAGGAAGCTGAAGCAGCCCGCCCCCGCCCACGACGGCGTCGACCCATCCCGCGGCCAGCGCCGCCAGAAGCAGGAGCACGATCTGTCCGACCTGCATCGCGGCGCGTCCCCCCGTGTGTGTTCGACGGCGCTCTGCGACGCGCGGTCGGCTAGGCCGAGGTTAGCCGCCGGACAAATCGCATCATCACAGGGGTGACCACTGAACGCCCAAGCCCGCCAGACCGCCCGACTGCGTGAACGCCCAAGCTCCCGAGCGCCTGACTGCGTGAACGCCCGAGCGCCGGGGGATCAGCTCACATGGACCTGGGGGCGGCGGCCGATGTCGGGCTCCGCCTTCCTGATGACCTCCCGCGTCAGCGGCGGCACGTCTCCCCCGCCGAAGACCAGGTAACGCAGCAGCGCGCCGACCGGGTTCCCCTCGGCCCAGTGGAAGTACACGTGTGGCCGTTTGCCCGTCACATCCCTGAGGTGGAACAGGATCGCCGCGATCGTGTTGGCCACCGCGGGGCTCTGCACGGTCAGCACCTGGTAACCGTGCCGCGTCTCCCCCTTGACGAGCAGATCCGCCTCGAACTCCGACGCGTCGCCGAGGGTGACCTCCAAGAAGATCATCGGCTCGTCCTCGGGCAGATGGTGGTATTCGCGCGTCTCGCGGTCCTTCTCGGCGTACTCGGCCGTGTCCCGCGCGTCGGGCTCGTTGGCGATCAGGCGGAGCTGTCCCGGTGCCTCGGCGACGATCCTGCGGGCGGTCTCGTCCAGCCTCACCTCGGTGACCCGCAACTCCGTCGACCGGGTGGCGCGGGACACGAGTGAGCTCACGACGATGGCGACGACGAAGCCGATCGCGATGCTCAGGCCGTCGGGCCGCTCCCTGATGTTCTCGACGGCGGCGTAGGCGATGACGAGGGTGATCAGGCCGAACCCGGCCCCGGCGACCGTGCGCCCGGCGCGGAAGACGGTGAGCGTGACGGCGATCGCCGCCGAGAGGATCAGCACGAGCACCCCTGTGGCGTATGCGCCACCCTGGGGCTCCACCTCGGCGCCGAACAGGATCGTGATGCCGAAGGCGATGGCGGTGAAGACCAGGACGAGCGGGCGTACGGCCCTGGCCCAGTCGGGGGCCATGCCGTACCGGGGCAGGTAACGGGGGACGATGTTCAGCAGCCCGGTCAGCGCGGACGCGCCCGCGAACCACAGGATGGCGATCGTGCTGACGTCGTAGACGGTGCCGAAGGCGTCGCCCAGGTTCTCGTGGGCCAGGTAGGCGAGCGCGCGGCCGGACGCCTTGCCGCCCTCGGCGAACTCCCCGGCCGGGATGAGCATGGTCGTCGCGACGCTGCTCGCGAGAAGGAAGACGCTCATGATCAGCGCGGCGGTCGTGAGCAGCCGCCGGGCGCCGGCGATGCGGGCTCGCAGGTCGCCCTCGATCTGCGGCATCACGGCCACGCCGGTCTCGAAGCCGGACAGGCCGAGAGCGAGCTTGGGCAACACCAGCAGGGACATCGCGATCATCGCCACCGGGCTGGAGTGATCAGCCGTGAGCGAGTGCTGCCAGCCGTCCAGGAGTTCGGGGTGCGTCACGACCTTCGCCAGGGCCACCCCGACGACCACCACGTTGAGCACGAGGTAGACCACGACGAGGACGACCGCGAGCCCGATCGCCTCGCTGAAGCCGCGCAGGAAGATGCCGCCGAGCAGCGCGATCAGCAGCAGCGTGATGCCGACCTGGTGGCCGCTGAGGAACCCCGGCACGAACGGGTTCTGCAGGATGTGGGCGGTGGCGTCCGACGCCGACAGGGTGATCGTGAAGATGAACGCCGTCGCGACGAACCCGAGCAGCACGAGGACGAAGAGCTTGCCCCACCAGCGCGGCAGCAGGCCCTCCAGCATCGCGATGGAGCCCATTCCGTTGGGGCTGTGCTGGGCGACGGCACGGTAGGTGGGCAGGGCGCCGAACAGGGTGAGCAGCACCAGCAGGAGCGTGGCGATCGGCGACAGCGCTCCGGCGGCGACCGCCGCGATCCCCGGCTGGTATCCCAGGGTGGAGAAGTAGTCGACGCCGGTGAGGCACATGACCTGCCACCAGGTGTGCCGCTTCTCCGGATGCTCCTCATGCGGGCCGGTGGCCCGGCGTTCGCGCTGAAGGCCCTCCAGGAGCCAGGCACGGACGGTCCCGGGGCTTTCCCGCTGCGCGGACGTGGTCAATCCGGCTCACTCTCCTCGGCTGGGGGACACGATGGCGGCAGGGAGACCATACTGACCAATCACGCGGCACGCCGCGTTCCGCCGGGCCGTTTCCGGCTCCGTCGTCCAGCCCGGTCATCCGGCTTGTCCTCCGGGCTTTCTCCACGGAGGCGGGATCACCTCCGCGATCCGGCAGAATGAGTGCCCTCCCGGAAGAAAGCAGATCAGGATCGTGACGACCACCATTCAGCAGCGGATCGCCGAAGAACTCGGCGTACGCGAGAGCCAGGTGACCGCGGCGGTCGACCTGCTCGACGGCGGGGCAACGGTCCCGTTCATCGCCCGCTACCGCAAGGAAGCGACCGGCACGCTCGACGACGCGCAGTTGCGCACCCTCGAAGAGCGGCTGCGCTACCTGCGCGAGCTGGAGGAACGGCGCGCGGCCATCCTCGACTCGATCCGGTCGCAGGGCAAGCTCGACGAGGCGCTCGAAGCGCAGATCTTGGCGGCCGACTCCAAGGCCCGGCTGGAGGACATCTACCTGCCCTTCAAGCCGAAGCGCCGGACGAAGGCGCAGATCGCCAGGGAGGCGGGGCTCGAGCCACTCGCCGACGGCCTGCTCGCCGACCCCTCGCTCGACCCGGCCGGCACGGCGGCCGCGTACGTCGGGGAGGGCGTCGCCGACGCGGCGGCGGCGCTCGAGGGCGCCAGGGCCATCCTGGTCGAGCGCTTCGGGGAGGACGCCGACCTGATCGGCGATCTGCGTGAGCGCATGTGGGGGCGCGGCCGGCTGGTCGCGCAGGTCAGGGAGGGCAAACAGGAGGCCGGGGCCAAGTTCTCCGATTACTTCGACTTCTCCGAGCCGTTCACCAAGCTGCCCTCGCACCGCATCCTCGCGATGTTCCGGGGTGAGAAGGAGGAGATCCTCACCCTGACGCTCGACCCGGAGGCGGACGAGCCGAACGGCTACGAACTGCGCATCGCCGGCCGGTTCGGCGTCTCCGACCAGGGCCGCCCGGCGGACAAGTGGCTCGCGGACACCGTCCGCTGGGCCTGGCGTACACGGATCCTGGTGCACCTCGGCATCGACCTGCGCACGCGCCTGTGGCAGGCCGCCGAGGAGGAGGCCGTCCGCGTTTTCGCCACCAACCTGCGCGACCTGCTGCTGGCGGCCCCTGCGGGCACCCGCGCGACCATGGGCCTCGACCCCGGCCTGCGTACGGGCGTGAAGGTCGCCGTGGTCGACGCGACGGGCAAGGTCGTGGCCACTGAGACGATCTACCCGCACGAGCCGAAGCGGCAGTGGGACCAGTCCCTCGCCGTCCTCGGCAGGCTCGCCGCCGAACACGGCGTCGAGCTGATCGCGATCGGCAACGGCACGGCGTCGCGCGAGACCGACAAGCTCGCCGGCGAGCTCGTCAAGCTCATGCCGGGCCTGACCAAGGTCGTGGTCTCCGAGGCCGGGGCGTCGGTCTACTCGGCGTCCGCCTACGCCTCGCAGGAGCTTCCCGGGATGGATGTGTCGCTTCGCGGCGCCGTCTCCATCGCGCGCCGGTTGCAGGACCCCCTGGCCGAGCTCGTCAAGATCGACCCGAAGTCGATCGGCGTGGGGCAGTACCAGCACGACCTGTCGGAGATCAAGCTCTCCCGGTCGCTCGACGCGGTGGTCGAGGACTGCGTGAACGGCGTGGGCGTCGACGTCAACACCGCGTCGGCCCCGCTGCTCACCCGGGTCTCCGGAATCGGGTCCGGCCTGGCGGAGAACATCGTGGCGCACCGCGACTCCAACGGCCCGTTCCGGTCGAGGAGCGCGTTGAAGGAGGTCCCCCGGCTGGGTCCCAAGGCGTTCGAGCAGTGTGCGGGCTTCCTGCGCATCCCGGGCGGCGACGACCCGCTCGACGCGTCCAGCGTGCACCCGGAGGCGTACCCCGTCGTCCGGCGCATGCTCCAGGTCGCCCAGGGCGAGCTCGGCACGCTCATCGGCAACACGGCGGTGCTGCGCTCCATCCGGCCGGCCGACTTCGTCGACGACACCTTCGGCCTGCCCACCGTCACCGACATCCTCAAGGAACTGGAGAAGCCGGGCCGCGACCCCCGGCCCGCGTTCAAGACCGCGACCTTCAAGGAAGGCGTGGAGAAGATCGCGGACCTCACGAGCGGCATGATCCTCGAGGGCGTCGTCACCAACGTCGCGGCCTTCGGCGCCTTCGTCGACGTCGGCGTGCACCAGGACGGGCTCGTCCACGTCTCGGCGATGTCCAACACCTTCGTCAAGGACCCGCGTGACGTCGTCAAGCCCGGTGACGTGGTGCGGGTGAAGGTCCTCGACGTGGACATCCCGCGTAAGCGCATCTCGCTGACGCTCCGCCTCGAGGACGAGGTCACGGCCAGTGGGCGGCCCGAGCGTGACGGCGCCCAGGGAGGCCGGGACGGCCGGCCCAGGCAGGACCGGGGCGGCGCGGGCAGGGGCGGCGGGCAGAACCGGGGCGGCCAGAGCCGAGACGCACAGAACCGAGACAACGCGGGCAACCGGGGCGGGCGCGGCGCAGGCGGCGGTTCCGGTTCCGGCGGCGCGATGGCCGAAGCCTTGCGGCGTGCCGGGCTGGCCGACCCCGGCGCTTCGGGGGGCGGGTCGTCACGCGGGTCGTCGGGGCGTGGCCGCTGAGCTCCCCGGCTCGTACGGCTGCCGCCGCGTGACGGTGCGGGGGCCCGCGCCGAGGGCGTCCGCACAGAGCTGCGCGAACCAGGCGATCCCGGGGAGCAGCAGGATCCAGCCCATCAGGGCCCAGCCGAGGTGGAGGTGGCCTGCGGTGTGCGCGAACGCGGCGACGCCCTGGGCGCGCACCCCGTCGGACCGCTCGTAGGTCATGCGGCGGATGCCGTGCGGGTGGTCCTCGGCGGCGCACAGGTGCAGGGCCACGGGGCGGCGCCGGGCGATCCACCGGCCGAGCGCGCGGCACTGCTCGCATCCCTCCGCGACGTACACGACGGCGTGCGGCGTCTCCGGATGCGGGCGCAGGCGCGGCCACCAGGGGCGCACCCGGGCCTGGTAGCCCACCCACGCCTCCCCGTGCCGGGCGGCGAGCTGCTCGCCCTCGTGCCATGCGGCCAGGCCCGCGCCGTAGGCGACGGCGACGACCGCCGCGGCGAGGAAGCTCACGTCCAGCGCGCCGAGCAGCAGGAAACTCGCGGCCATGGACACCTGCATCGGGTTGCGGACGTAGGCGTACGGCCCGCCGGTCGCCAGGCGGCGCGGCGGGTCGTACGGCACCGGCGTGCCGCCCGCCCACGCGAACTCCCGCACGGCGGCCAGGCCGAGCGTCATCGGGGCGGCCAGGAGCTGCGCGAACAGCCCGATCACCCACGCGGGCTGGCGCCACACGCCGGTGAGCGCCACCGGCAGGCCCAGCATCAGGCCGCCGGCGAGCACGACCTGGGCCGCGGCCCGCCAGGGCAGCCGCCGGTCGTCTCGGGTCCAGCGGGCCAGTAGGAGGCCCGGGACGAGGCACAGCGCCACCGCCAGGGCCTCGCCGTACAGCCAGCCGGGCCCGAGCCGCACCACGGGAGCGGTCAGCGGCATCAGCGCGAGGTCGGCCCAGGTGAGCACGGCGACGGTCAGCGGCAGCGGGAGGCTCCTGGCGGCGTGGGCGGGCAGGGCGCCCCACAGCAGTGCCCAGCCGATGAGCAGGTCCGCGGGCGTCCCCGCGACGACGGCCCCGTCCGCGTGGAAGGTCCACCATCCGGCGGCCAGGGCGACCTCGTTGACCGCCGCGAGGGTGAGGAGGTTCCACGCCGTTGCGACGATCACGGCCGCGACGTCCCGGCCTGCCGGGCGCCGTACGGCCAGGGCGAACCAGAGCGCGGCGACGGGGCCGAGCAGGGCCAGCGCCCGGATGAGGGCGATCATGAGGTGAAGGTGGCGGCGAGGTAGCCGGCCGCCTCCGAGAGGGCGTACCGCTGGAGCGGGCCGAAGTACCATCCCGGGTCGAAGGTGCGGCGGTAGCGCAGCGTCACCTCCAGGCGTTCGCCCTGCCAGCGGAAGTCGGCCTCGCGCAGGTCGAGCCAGCGGGCCAGCGTCGTGTCCTCCACCACGGCGAACACGACGCGCCCGGAGGCGAGCGCGCTGACCCGCAACGTCATGGAGCGCGGCTCGGGCGGCGCCCCGATGCCCAGCGGCCTGCGCGGCGTGAACGTGATCTTCCGGGTGTCGCCGATCTGGAGACCCTGGCCGTCCGAGGCGAGCGGCCGGGGGAAACCCGCTTTGAGGAACAGCGAGTCGAACGGGCGGAAGACCGGGGTGCGCGCGAGCGCGCCCTCGATGTCGGCGCCCGGTGCCGCGATGCGGGTCGCGCGCACCTCCTCGAGGTGCGGCGTGGACGAGCCGCCCTGTAAGGCCAGGCCGAGGAGGAGCGGAACGGCCACCAGCGCGTGTTCCCGCCTCCTTCCCCTGGCCACCCAGTCCAGGACTCCTCCGATGAGGAAGCCGATGAAGTAGAAGATCGGCGCCGCCATGAGCAGGCAGACGATGCCCTCGTTGAGCAGCGGCCCCGCGAGGGCGAGCCCGATGGTGATCACCGACATGATCAGGCCCGTGGCGCTCTTCGGGCGGGCGGTCAGTGCCACGGTGAGGGCGATGACCGCCGGAATGCCCACGTAGAACAGCACGGTCTGCTCCAGGTGCCCGGCATGAAGCACGCGGTAGAGCAGCAGCGCGGCGAAGAGACCGGCGAGCACGGCCGCGAGGAGCAGTCGCGCGCTCCTGTGGTCGTCGGGATCCATCGGTACTCCCATCGGGATTGATCGATCGGTTTAATCGATTGATTAAACCGTATGATGAAGGCACCGTCGGCTGTCATGTCAAGAGGGAGTCGCCATGACCGGGAAGCAGCAACCGGGCGCGGAGACGCGCGAGCGGCTCATCGAGGCCGCGGCCGAGACGCTGCGCACCGAGGGGTACGCCGGAACCAGCGCACGCACGATCGCCCGAGCCGCCGAGGTCAACTCGGCGCTCGTCTTCTACCACTTCGGCGGCGTCGACCCCCTGCTGCTCGCCGCGCTCGACCGCTCTTCCGAGCAGCGGATGAGCGCCTACCAGGAGGCGGTGGCGGGTGCGCGAACCCTGGAGGAACTGGCCGAGATCGCGACCGCCATCTACCGGGCCGACATCGAGGGCGGCCACATCACGCTGTTCTCCGAACTCGTCGGCGCGAGCATCGCCCGTCCCGAACTGCGCAAGGAGATCATCGAGCGGGCCGGGCCGTGGATCGATTTCGTCGAGCACACGCTCGACCGGATCATCGGCGGATCCCCCCTGGCCAAGCTCCTGCCGCCGCGCGACCTGGCGTACGCGGCCATCACGTTCTACCTCGGAGTGAACCTCTTCACCCATCTCGACACCGACAACAGCCGCACCGAGGCGTTGTTCGCGCTGGCCGGGCGGGTCGCGCCGCGGGCGAAGTTGCTGACCCTGCGCCTGCCCCGCCGCCGCTGACCCTGCGCCTGCCCGTCGCCCGCGGGCGGAGCATGGCGGGAAATTGTCTAGGCTGATCGAACCATCCCCGGTCCCCCACAAGGAGCGAGTTCTATGGCAGTCCACCATGGCTGACGGGCGGATGTGGCGCCTGGCCGCCGGAGCGCTGGCGCTCGGCGCCGCCGGATACGCCCTGCGCGGAGTCTCGGCCGCCCTCGGCTCACGGCCGTCGGGCGACAGGGCCCGGCGGGTCAAGCGGTCGCCCCAGTTCCGCGACGGCGCGTTCAGGAACGGCAACCCCAGCCCGATCCTGCCGCCCGGCACGGTCAACCGGGTCGCCCGCGAGATGATCTTCGGGAAGCAGCGGCGCACTCCCCGGCTGCCGGTGCCTCTGATGACGCCCTCCCGCGCGCCCGAGAGCGATCTGGACGTCATCTGGTACGGCCACTCCTCGGCACTTGTGGAGATCGAGGGCAGGCGGGTGCTGTTCGACCCGGTGTGGAGCGACCGCTGCTCGCCCTCCACGCTGGTCGGCCCGCGCCGGTTGCATCCGGTCCCGGTGCCCCTGCACGACCTGCCCGAGGTCGACGCCATCGTGATCTCCCATGACCACTACGACCATCTCGACCTGGAGACCGTCCGGGCGCTGACCCGCGCGGGGTCCGCGCCGTTCCTCGTGCCGCTGGGGGTGGGCGCCCATCTGCAGCGGTGGAAGGTGCCCGCGTCCCGGATCATCGAACTCGACTGGAACGAGGAGGCCTCGGTCGCCGGGCTGCGCTTCGTCGCGACCGCCGCCCAGCATTTCTCCGGCCGCGCGTTCACCCGCGACCGGACCCTCTGGGCCTCGTGGGTGGTGGCCGGCGAGCGCAGGCGGGTCTTCTACAGCGGCGACTCGGGCTACTTCTCCGGGTACGCGGAGATCGGCGAGGAGCACGGCCCCTTCGACCTGTCCCTCATCCAGATCGGCGCGTACAGCCCCGGCTGGCCGGACATCCACATGACGCCGGAGGAGGCGATCCTCACGCATCTCGACGTGCGCGCGGGTGTGCTCCTCCCGGTGCACTGGGGGACGTTCAACCTCTCCTATCACGCCTGGAGCGAGCCGATCGACCGGCTCTGGCAGGAGGCGAAGGCGCGCGACGTCCGGCTCATCGTGCCCCGGCCGGGCGAGCGGGTGAGCGTGGACGACCCGCCGCCCGTGGACGCCTGGTGGCAGACGATCGCGTAGGCGCCCCGGTCAGATCGACAGTGTGGCGACGATCGGCGCGTGGTCGGAGTCGGCCGCGTCCCGGCGCGCCGCGGGCTCGTCGCCGACCGACGGCAACCCGTGGTCGACCACCGACCGGACCGACTCCACCCGGTCCAGGACGGCCCGGCTGACCAGGATGTGGTCGATCAGTTCGCCGCGGCCGTGATAGACGCGCGAGTGCCGCTCGTCCTCGGGGATGAGCGGCGCGAGGTTCCACAGGCGCGTCGCGTCGCCCTTGTCCGGCCGTCGCTCCCCCACCGTGCCGATCTCCGAGCCGGGCGGGCCGAGCAGGATCTGGGTGGTGGCCGCTTCGGGCTCGTCGTTGAGATCGCCGAGCACGATGACGTTGCGCGTCCCGCCCTGCCGGTCGAGCAGCCGGTCGGCCAGGGTCCGCACGGTGACGGCCTCGGCGCTGCGCCGGTAGAGCGCGTACGCGCCGAACCTGGCCCGCTCCTGCTCGTCACGCGGCTGGAAGCGCCTGCCGGGGAAGGACAGCAGCTTCGACTTGAGGTGGCAGACCACGACGTCGAGCGCCGTCCCCTGTCGGGGCTCCACGCGTACGGCCAGCACGCCGCGGCTGGTCTGGAAGGTGGTCGCCCCCGTGTCGTCCGCCTGGACGGGCGCCAGCGGATGGGAGAAGGCGGCGAGGTCGTGGAGCACCTGGAGAGGGAACCTGCTGACGAAGCCGACGCGGATGCCGCGCGGGTCGGGATGCCGCGAGAGCGCGACGTGCCACTCCCCGTCGAGGAGGGCGACCAGGTCGTCGAGGGCGGCCGGATCCCCGACCTCCTCGACGCCGAGGACGTCGGGCGAGATCCTGGTGATCGTTGCGCTCAGCGCCTTGAGCTTGGCCTCGTAGGCCGCCGGGTCGCGCGGGCCGTACTCGCCGCCCGGACGGTAGAGGTTCTCGAGGTTCCACGTGCCGACTACAGCCATGGCCGCCACCCGGGGTAGGGGTCGAATCAAGGGATTGCAGGGACGGACCCACTATGTACCGTTCCAGAAGTCCTGGCGAGGACATCGCATCGCGAAACCCAACACAGTTTCTGTAAAGCCGCTCCACCTGGACATGTCAGCCCCATCGGGCGGGCGACGGCTGCGAGCACGGGCTGTGCTGGGCGCAAGATCTCTCGTAGTCTCTGCTCTGACAAGCGCGGACAGAAGGAACTCCCCCAATGGCAGATGCAGGGTCCTGGGTCGTCGTCGGCCTGGACAACGGCGGTACCAGCAACAACGCGACGGTCCTCGACGCCTCGGGGCGGTTCCTGGTGGACCGTCTGGTCGAGACTCCCAGTCTCGTCCGGGAGGGCCCCGAGACCGCCGTGGAGCAACTCGTGCTCGCCCTGCACAACGTGCTCGACGTCACCGGCACCGCCGTGGAGCAGGTCCGCGCCGTGGGCCTGGACACTCCCGGGCCCGCCAGCGCCAACGGCGTGATCTCCTCGAAGGGCGCCACGAACTTCGTCGACCCCGGCTGGTACGGCTACGACTTCCGGGGCGCACTCGAAGCCCGGCTGGGCCTGCCCGTCGTCTACAACAACGACGGGAACGCCGCCGCTCTCTACACCCATCACGTCCGCTTCGGTGACGACGCCTGGGACAACTCCTCGGTCTCCGCCATCGTGGGCACCGGGCTCGGCGGCGGCGTCATCGAGTCGGGCCAGGTGGTGAAGGGGTCCGCCGGAATGGCCGGCGAACTCGGCCACGTCCACATCCCGATGCACGGCCTGCTCGAGGACGGTCAGCCGCTGCCCGCCTGCAACTGCGGGTTCGCCGGTGACGCCGAGAGCGTCGCCTCCCTGACCGGCATCGAGAAGAACCTCCTGCCGTACTGGCTGTCCCGGTTCCCCGACCACGAGCTGGCGCGGGTCGAGCCGATCGGCAAGGCCGCCAAGCTGCTGCGCGGCTACGCCGAGAACGGCGACGGGCTCGCGCTCAAGGTCTTCGGGCAGCAGGCGATGGCGATCGGGCGGCTGTTCACGATCGCGGCCAACTTCACCGACCCCGACGCCTACTTCGTGGGTGGCGGCGTGGTCGAGGCCGCGCCGCACTTCCGCGAGTGGTTCCTCGAGAAGGTGCGCGAGCACACGCTTCTCCGCGAGGAGCAGCGGCAGGTGGCGACCGTGTCGCTCGTGGAGGACCTCGACATGGCGGGCGCACGCGGCGCCGCGCTGGCCGCCCTCAGCGAGACCGTCGGCCGCTGATCCCACTGCCCGGGCTGCCTGAGATCTCGCGGCCCGGGTCATTTGTGATCTCGCGGACCGGGCCGTCCGGCGGAAGACTTGGACGGATCACCATGTGTATCGCCCACTTGTGAGCGAAACGTCCAGGTCTGGTTGCGGAAGTCCGCAAGTCCGGCACGATGCGGAGACGTGAACGACAAGGACCTCCTCAACGGCCGCCGATTCGCCATGGTCAGCTCCACGTCCAGCTCCGTCGACGCCGACGCGCCGACCGAGTTCGCCTACGAGGAGGCGGGCGGGGTGATCTGGGGCAGCTACGCCGGGGACACGGTGGAGCACGGCCGGTTCGTGGGGACCAGGGACGCCGACCGGATCCAGCTGTCGTACGTCCACCTGCTCAGGACGGGTGAGCGGGCGGCCGGCCAGAGCAGCAGCCGCATCGAGGCCCTTCCCGACGGCCGGCTGCGGCTGGTCGAGGAGTTCCAGTTCGCCGGTGACGACGAGACGCACGTCAGCGTGTGCACCGAGCTTCGCTGAGGCCCACCGGCACGCGCGGATCTCGGCCGCCCCGGGCCCCGGCAGCGCCCGGGCCTCGACGGACGCCTGCTCACGACTCCTTGCCGAGCCCCGCCCGGCCCTCCGCCGCGCCCACGAAACCCAGCTTGCCGAGGGGAACGGGGTCCTGCGCGGGGGCGGGGGCCGAACGGCGCACGGGCCGGCCCTGGCCGCGGTCACTCGGCAGGACATAGGGCCGTCTGAGCACCTCGTCGAGGATGAAGACCGTCTCGGTCGCCTTGACCGCCGGGATGTTGGCCAGACGATCGGTGACCATGGTGTGGACCGCGGCGACGTCGGCCACCCGGATCTGGATCATGGCGTCGTGCTGTCCCGTGGTGATCGCGCAGTACTCCACCTCGGGCATCTGGGCGAGTTGGGCACGGAACTGACGCCACATCTGCTGCCGGACGGTCACGAAGATCAGCGCGGTGATGCCCAACCCGGCACGCGTGTGGTCGATCTCGGCCGTGAACCTTCTGATCGCGCCGTCGGCGCGCAGCGCCTCGAAGCGCGTGTACGCGTTCGCCCGCGAGATCCCGACCCGCTCGGCGAGCGCCGCGACGGAGATCCGCCCGTTCTCCCGGAGCACTTCGAGGATCTTCAGATGCGTGGCGTCGAGCTCCAGGCCGATGCCGATCCGTCCAGGCGGGCCGCCCTCAGTGCTCGGGTTGCTTGACGTTTCGGTCATCGTCTAATCCTCCGTGGGCGTTTCGTCTCGGCTTTGCCGTACGAGCTGGACTTTCTGCCGGACAATCCTGGACGATCGGCGACCAAACGTCTACACGGTCCATTTTCGGAGGATACAGAAATGGCGACCCGTTCGCGGCAGGCGCAGGCAGCCCTGCTGCCGGTGCTGCTCACCGGCTTCCTCTCCCTCGCCGCCTGCTCCGGCGGCGGTTCGTCCACGACGCCCTCAGGCGGCGCCGCGAGCAAGACGCTCGTGATCGACACCTCGTTCGACCTCAAGACGGCCGACCCCGGGCGCACCTACGAGCCCACCGGCCTGATCGTCGACAAGGCGATCTACGACACTCTGCTCACCTTCGACGGTTCCGACGTCACCAAGCCGGTCCCGGCACTCGCCGAGTCGTACGAGCTGTCGCCCGACGGCACCACGCTCACGCTGAAGCTGCGCAAGGGGGCGACCTTCGCCGACGGGTCCCCCGTCACGGCCGACGACGTGGTGTTCTCGCTGACCCGGGTGCGGGACATGAAGGGCACGCCGTCCTTCCTCCTCGACGGGGTGGACGTCGCCAAGACCGACGAGTCCACGGTCACCCTGACGTCCAAGACGCCCAACCCCGCCCTGCCGTTCCTGCTCCCCAACCCGGCGCTCGGCATCCTCAACTCCAAGGTCGCCAAGGCCAACGGGGCGACCACCGACTCGACCGACAAGGCCGAGCAGTACCTGAACTCGACCTCCGCCGGCTCGGGGCCGTACACGATCGAGTCGTTCAACGTCAGCAACCAGGTCGTGCTCAAGGCGAACACGAAGTACTGGGGCGAGCACAAGCCGGTCTACGACAAGGTGGTCATCCGCAACGTCGAGGCGGCCACGCAGAAGCTCAACGTGCAGCGCGGCGACAGCCAGGTGGCGCTGAACCTGTCGGGCGACCAGGTGTCCGCCATCTCCGGCGGCCTCCAGGTCACCAAGACGCCGTCGGCCAACGTCATCTTCCTGCTGGCCAACCAGGACGCGTCGGTCAGCAAGGTCACCTCGAGCCCCGGGTTCGCCGAGGCCGTCCGCAAGGGCGTCGACTACGCGGGCCTGCTCGAACTGGCGGGCGAAGGGTCGGTGCAGGCCCCCGGCGTGATCCCGTCGATGCTGCTCGGCGCGCTGCCGCCCGACCAGGTCGCCAAGCGTGACGTCGAGGGCGCCAAGGCCGCGCTCCAGTCGAGCGGCCAGAGCAACCCGACGGTCAAGCTGGAGTACCCGAGCGAGCTGACCGTGAACGGCCTGTCCTTCCAGCCGCTGGCCGAGCGGATCCAGGCCAACCTCAAGGAGGTCGGCATCAACGTGGAGCTGGCCCCCGCGCCGGTCACCACGGCCCTGGACAACTACCGCAACGGCAAGGAGGAGCTCGGCCTCTGGTACTGGGGGCCCGACTACCCGGACCCCAGCGACTACCTGGCCTTCCTCCCCGGCAAGCTCGTCGGCCTGCGATCCGGCTGGAAGGCGGGAGCCGACAAGGAGCTCGAGGCGGCCGGCGACAAGGCGGCCACGACCCTCGGCGACGACGCCAGGAAGCAGGCCTACGCCGACATCCAGACGAAGCTCAACGCCTCCGGCCCCTTCGTCCCCCTCATCCAGCCCAGCCAGAACATCGTGACGGCCGCGTCCGTCACCGGCCTGGCGTACAACCCCGTGTGGACCGTCGATGTCGCCAGCCTCGGCGCCAAGTAACGAGCCCGAGTCCGGTACGGCCGCGCAGGGGCCCACGGCCCCCGTGCGGCGCGGCCGTACCGGACGGGGACCGCGCGGCTCCCGGAGGCCCCTGGTCCGCTTCCTGGCCCGCAGGGTGGCCATCGCGCTGCTGCTCGCGCTCGCCATCACGCTGGTCACGTTCGTGCTGACCAACCTGGTCCCCGGCGACCCCGTCTCGGCCAACCTCGGCCAGCAGGCGCTGGGAGACCCCGCCATCGTGGCCCAGTGGCGGACCGACCACGGCCTCGACCGGCCGCTCCCGGAGCAGTACCTGCTGCATCTGGAGGGCCTGCTGCACGGCGACCTCGGGATGAGCCAGCAGAGTCACCGCCCGGTCGGCGACGACCTGGCCGAGTTCGTGCCGGCGACCCTGGAGCTGGCCGGAACCGCGATCATCATCTCCCTGGTGCTGGGCGTGGCGTTCGGCGTGATCGCCGCCCTCCGGCGCGATCGCCTGTCCGATCACGTGCTCAGGATCGCCAGCCTCATCGGCATCTCCGTGCCGACGTTCTGGCTGGCCCTCGTGGCGTTCTACGTCTTCTTCTTCCGGCTGCAGATCACACCGGGCAGCGGCAGGATCGACCCGGGCCTGAGCCCGCCGCCGCAGGTCACCGGGCTCTACACGGTCGACTCCGCGCTCGCGGGCCAGTGGGACGTGTTCTCCTCGGCCATCGGGCACCTGCTGGCGCCCGCGCTGGTGCTCGCCCTGTACACGATCGGCCTGCTCACCCGCTTCACCCGTTCCGCGGTGCTGGAGGTGCTCGGGCAGGACTACGTCCGCGCGGCCCGCGCGAAGGGGCTCCCGGGGCGGGTCGTCCTGTTCCGGTACATCCTGCGTCCCGCCCTCGTGCCGATCATCACGGTCGCCGGTCTCGCGTTCGGCAGCCTGCTGTCGGGCACGGTGCTGGTCGAGGCGGTCTTCGCCTGGCCGGGCGTCGGCCAGTACGCCTACAAGAGCGCGACGACTCTCGACCTGCCGGCCGTCATGGGCGTCGGCCTCGTGGTCGGCCTGGTCTACCTCGTCATCAACCTCGTCGTCGACGTGCTCTACGGCGTCATCGACCCGAGAGTGAGGGTCTCGTGAAAGGATCCGGGATCCTGGGCCGGACCCGGCTGCCCGAGGCCTGGCGGCAACCGCTGGCCGTCGCCGGAGGCGTCATCGCCCTCGCCTGGATCGTGATCGCCGTCGCCGCACCCCTGCTGGCTCCGCACGATCCGCTCGCACAGGACCTGCCGCGCCTGGCGCCGCCCGGTGCCGGGCACTGGTTCGGCACCGACCAACTGGGCCGCGACATCCTCAGCCGGATCATGTACGGGGCGCGGGTGTCGATCCCGCTCACGCTGCTGCTCGTGGTGCTGTCGGTCCTGATCGGCGGCCTGCTGGGCGCCGCCGCCGGATATTTCGGTCGATGGGTGGGCGAAACGATCATGCGGGTCGCCGACCTCGTGTTCGCGTTCCCCACGGTCATCCTCGCCATGGTCGTGGCGGCCGCCCTCGGGGCGAGCCTCACCAACGCGGTGCTCGCCGTACTGGTCGTCGCGTGGCCGTCCTACGCCCGGGTGACGCGGGGCCTGGTGCTGGGAGTGCGGGAGCGCGAGTTCGTGCTGAGCGGGCGTCTCCTCGGGTTCTCCGCCTGGCGCTCGCTCCGGGTGGACGTGCTGCCCAACGTCACGGGGCCGATCCTGGTCCTCGCCACCCTCGACATCGGCACGGCGCTGCTCCTGCTCTCCGGGCTGTCCTTCCTGGGCCTGGGTGCCAAGCCCCCCTCGCCCGAGTGGGGCGCGATGGTCGCCTCGGGAGTGGACGTCTTCGACAGCTGGTGGGTCGCCACGTTCCCCGGTCTGGCCATCCTGACCGTGGTCCTGGCGTTCAACTTCCTCGGTGACTCGCTGCGCGACGCCCTCGACCCCCGCACCGCCCGGGCCATCAAGGAGCGTGCGCTGTGACGCTGACCATCTCAGGGCTGAAGGTCTCCATCGGCGAGGCCGAGATCCTGCGCGGCGTCGACCTCACGGTCAGCGCGGGCCATGTCCACGGCCTGGCGGGCGAGAGCGGATCGGGCAAGACCGTCACCGGGCTCGCCGTGCTGGGCCTGCTCCCCCACGGCTCCCGTACCGCAGGCACGATCGAACTGGCGGGCCGGGACCTGCTGGCCATGCCCGCCAAGCAACTCAACGCGGTGCGCGGGGCCGAGATCGCGATGGTCTTCCAGGACCCGGCCACCAGCCTGCACCCCATGGTGACGGTGGGCGTCCAGCTCACCGAGCACATGCGCCACCACCTCGGCGTCGGCAGGAAGGAGGCGCGGGAGCGGGCCCTCGGCCTGCTCGCGAAGGTGCGCATCCCCTCTCCGGAGACGGCCGTCGACCGCTACCCCCACCAGTTCTCCGGCGGCATGCGCCAGCGGATCGCCATCGCCGTCGCCCTGGCCTGCGAGCCCAAGGTGCTCATCGCCGACGAGCCGACGACCGCGCTGGACGTGACCGTCCAGGCGGGCATCCTCCGCCTGCTCCGCGGGCTCTGCGACGACCTCGGCCTGGCCGTGCTCCTCGTGACCCACGACCTCGGGGTGATGTCGGCGGTCGCCGACGAGGTCAGCGTGATGAAGGACGGGCTCGTCGTGGAGACGGGACCGCGCGGGCAGGTGCTCACGGAGCCCCGCCACGCGTACACCCGCGCCCTGCTGGAGTCCCTGCCAGGGGACGACCACAAGCTTCCGCAAGAGGAGCGGTGATGACGCTGCTGACGATCGACGATCTCGTCGTCGAACACCGGACGCCGGGGCGCCCCCTCGTGCGCGCCGTGGCGGGCGCGAGCCTGACCGTCGCGGCCGGGGAGGTGGTCGGCCTCGTCGGAGAGTCGGGGTGCGGCAAGTCCACGCTGGCTCGCGCGGTGTGCGGCCTGCATCCGGCGGCCGCGGGCACGATCACGGTCGGCGGGCACCCGGTGACGTCCCTCGGGCTGCGCAGCAGGCACCGGGCTCTCACCGGCGCCCAGATGGTCTTCCAGGACCCCTACGCCTCGCTCAATCCACGGCGCCGGGTCGGGGCGCAGATAGCCGACGGGCTCCGTACCGCGGACGACCGCACCACCGCCCCCGCGGACCTGCTCGAACGCGTCGGGTTGCCCCGTGACTTCGCCGAGCGGTTCCCGCACGAGTTCTCCGGCGGCCAGCGGCAGCGGATCGCGATCGCCAGAGCCCTCGCGGCCAGGCCGTCCCTGCTGATCGGGGACGAGCCCATCTCCGCGCTCGACGCCTCGGCCCAGGCCCACGTGGCACGGCTGATGCGAGACCTGGCCGTGGAGTCCGGAGCGGGGCTCCTTTTCATCAGCCACGACCTGTCGGTCGTGCGGCTGATCGCCGACCGCATCGCGGTGATGTACCTCGGGAAGATCGTGGAGACGGGACCGACGGCGGAGGTGTGGGCCGACCCCAAGCACCCCTACACCCGGGCTCTTCTCGGCGCGATTCCGATTCCCGACGGCCGCGGAGTGCTACCCACGGAGTTGCCGGGCGACGTGCCCGACCCTGCGGACCCGCCCTCCGGGTGCCGGTTCCATCCGCGCTGCCCGCTGGTGATGGACGTCTGCCTCGATCGGGAGCCGGAGTTCGGCCCGGTCGCCTGCTGGCTTCACAAGCCGGCGTGACCGAGCGGCACGATGGACCACGCCGGAGTGGCGCCTGATGGACCTCCGCTGATGGATCCCCTCATGCTCGGCGACGTGCGTGCCGGGATGGCCGCGGCCGGCGTCGACGCGCTGGTGCTGCGCCCCTCCCCCGACTTCCGCTATCTCGGCGGGCGGGGCACCGGTTATCTCGTCCTGACCGCCGAGGGGCCGCCGAGGACGGCTCGGGGACCGGCCGAGGCGGCGGCCCTCGTTCCCGCCTCGGCGCGCCGCGTCGCGGTGGATCCCGAGACGCGGGCGCGGGAGTTGCTCATCATGGGGCTGGACACCGAGCTCATGCTGGCCTCGGCCGTCCTCGGGCCGCTCAGGCTGACGAAGCGGCCGGCCGAGGTGGCGGCCCTGCGGCGGGCGGCCTCGGCCGCCGACTCGGTGCTGCTCGCGGCACGGGAGCTGACCTGGTTCGGCGCCACGGAGCGGGACATGGGCTTCCGGCTGCGGGCAATGCTGGCGGAGGCCGGGTGCGACGAGGCGATATCCGTCGTCGTCGCGGCGGGTGAGCACACGGCCGAGCCGTCGCACGAGCCGTGCGACCGCGTGATCAACCCGGGAGACGCGGTCGTCGTCTCGGTGTGCGGGCGGTGGGACGGCTACTGCGCGGAGGTGGCCCGCGTGCTCGCGGTCGCCGAGCCTCCCGAGGACTTCGACGCCATGTATTCGGTGGTCCTCGCGGCCCAGCAGGCGGCTTTCGACCTCATACGGCCGGGAGTCCCAGCTTTCGAGCCGGCCCGGGCCGCCCGGGAGGCGATCGAGGGCAGCGGCTACGGTCACTACGTGTCCGAACGACAGGGACGCGGCATCGGCCTCAGCGACGACGAGGGCCCGTCCCTGACCTCCGGCCAGCAACTGGCCCCCGGCATGACGATCTGCCTCGAAACGGCCATCTACCTGCCTGAGCTGTTCGGGGCGCGGGTGGCCGACGTCGTGCTCTGCGGCCCCGAGGGGCCCGAACGGCTGAGCCCCGGGCCCCAGAACCTCCACATCGCCGACCACTGACCGCGCGGGCCCGCCCTACACCGGCGGCATCGGGTCGTACTGCATCTGGCGCCGGACCTTCCGCGCGCGTTCGACCCCGGCCAGCCTCGCGACGAGGTGCAGCGCCATGTCGATTCCCGCCGAGACCCCGGAGGACGTGACGATGTCGCCGTCGTCCACGAAACGCTCGTCGGCCCGCACGTCGATGGTCGGGTCCAGTTCCTTCAGGCGATCGAGGCTGCCCCAGTGCGTGGTCGCGGGGCGGCCGGTGAGCAGGCCGGCGGCGGCGAACACGAGCGAGCCGGTGCACACACTCGTCAGCAGCGGGATCCGGCCCTGTTGCTCGCGCACCCACGCCAGCCGGTCGGGGTCGTCGAGGTGTGGCCTGGTGCCCCGTCCGCCCGGATAGACCAGCACGTCGAGCGGCCCCACGTCCGCGAAACCACGGTCCGCGTGCAGCGTGAGGCCCTTCGACGCGAGGACCGGTCCCGCCTCGGGGGCGAAGGACACCACCTCCGCCTCATCCGGGCATGTGCTCGCCCACATGCCGAACACCTCCCAGGGGCCGACCGCGTCCAACTCGTCGACGTGCTCGAACAACAAGATGCCGATACGTGTCATGCCGACCATCCTCACGCATCACCGTACGGTCATCGCCACTCGATTTCGCATGCTTATGACGAGCCAAGGGCGCTTTAGTGGGGAATATCCCGGAAGCGAGCTCTATGGAGGAGATCGCTTCTGCAAAAGTGAGCAAATAACCGCTATCGGCATCAGAAACCCCACCTGACACGGTGGAAGATAGAAAGGTCGTTTTGCACTCGTGGACCTCACGGGCAGCTCGACCGCACCCCGCCACCGTGCCGGGGGGTTTCGCACTCGGGGGAGGAACCATGACCGTGGCTCAGACGACGAGGCCGTCACGCACGCGAACGCCCAGCACCTCCAGGACACGCTCCGCGATGGCGAAGAAGACCTCAGGCCACCAGCTCAAGCTCAACCTGCCGTTCATGAGCATCCAGGTCCGGCAGCCGGAGATGCGGATGCCCCACATGGACATGCCGCACATCAGCAAGCGTGAGGTCGGGCAGGCCGTGGACATCGCACGGACGTTCCTCCCCCCGCCCGAGCGCATCGCCTACTACGGCGGCCTGGGAGCGCTGGCCGTCCTCGGGTTCCTCGAGTGGCCTGTCGCGGCGGCGATCGGCGCGGGCACCATCATCGCTCAGCGCACCCGCGCCCAGGAGCGCTGGTCCCCGCTCCGTCCGCAACGCACCACACCTCCGAGGACCGCGCGCTCGGCTGAGAAGATGGCCGAGGGCGCGGAGGAGCCGACGACGCGGAAGCCCGCGGCCCGGCGCACCACCGCGCGGAGGACGACGACCGGGGCCGCCAAGCGGACCACCGGACGGACGACCACAGCCACAGGGCGTGCGGCCACCGCGCGGACCACCACGGGGCGGACCACGGCCGGCCGGGCCACGACCGCAGGCACCGCCACCGGCCGCACCGCAGCGGGCCGTACCACCACGGGACGCGCGACCACCGCACGGACCACCACCGCCCGCGGCACTGCCGCACGGACCACCACAGGACGTGCGACCACCGCACGGACCACCGCCGGCCGCACCACCACGGGACGGGCCACCACCGCACGGACCACTACGGGACGGACGACCACCGGCCGGGCAACCACCGCACGAGCTACTGCCGGCCGTACCACCACGGGACGTGCGACGACTGCACGGACCCCTGCCAAACGCGCGACCACCACGGGGCGGGCAACCACCGGGCGGGCGACCGCTGCACGGACCACCGCCGGCCGCACCGCAGCGGGCCGTACCACCACGGGACGTGCGACCACCGCACGGACCACCACCGGCCGCACCACCACGGGACGGACGAGCGGAGGCACCGCCGCCACGCGGAGCACCGCCGCACGATCCACGGCCAGGCGCACCGCCACCGGACGGACGACTACGGGACGGAGCACCGCCGCACGGACGACCGGAGGCGCCACCACCGCTCGGAGCACCGCCCGGCGTACGACCGGAGGCACGACGACCGGCCGCTCCACCGCGGGCCGGACAGCCCCCCGGCGGGCCACCGGGCGCACCACCGTCGCTCGGACGGCCACAGGACGGACCACCGCCAGGCGCACCACCACGGGACGCGCGACGGGACGTGCCACGACTGGACGGACCTCAGCGTCACGCGCCTCCGCGACACGGACGTCGCCCGCCCGAATCGGCGCAGGGCGCACCACCGCCACCGCGCGCACATCGGCGGCACGATCGGCCACCCCGCGAAGCGGCGCGGCACGCACCACGGCGGCGCGCAAGGCCACGGCACGCACCACGGCCGCGCGGAAGGCCACGGCACGGTCCTCAGCGGTCCGTATCTCGGCGGCACGCGCCTCCGCGACACGAACCGTGACCGCTCGGACCGGTGCCGCGAAGTCGTCGGCGGCGCGGGCATCGGCCAAGCGCACCACCAAATAGACGCAGCACGGACCGGCGTGGCCGCGCCCCACAGTGCGCTCCAGGGTTTGACCCCGAGGCTCGCACAACGGAACTCGTGACCACGTCGCCTGCTGACGCTCACCGCACGGCCCGACCAGCACTGCTCGACCCGCTTGACCCGCTTGACCTGCTTGACCTGCTTGACCTGCTTGACCCGCGTTGCCCTCGTGGCCTTCGTGACCCCGATCCGGCTGACCCCGGTCGGGACCTCGATCGGTCCGGGGGTACGTGTGCTCGCTAGCGATCACTCTTCGTGGTCGAACCTGTTCGATCCGTGCCGGACGATCATTCGTGATCACCCGGCGTGTCCACCATTTCCAGATTCGATCTCCGGAGACGACATGTGGCCGTTCGGCTCGCTGGCCGCCGACTCATTGCTGGCCCTGGTGCCGGACCAGGTCCTCAGCCTGGTACCCGACCCCGTCCTGTCCCTCATACCGCGGGCTCGGCGGACGCAGGTGTGCACCGGCGGGGTGCGGATCAGCCTGCGCGTCATCGGCGGGCCCGGCACCGAGAAGGCGATCAGCGGCCTCGAGGCACGGCTGTGCGACGCGGGAATGGCGCGGGCGGAGGTCAACGGCGCCCTCGGCTGCGTCTTCGTCGCCTGCGATCCCGAGACGGTCGACATGGACAAGCTCCTGCGGATCGTGGAGGAGTTCGACGTCGACGACCCGGACGGTGATCCTCACGGGGATCAGATCAGTGAGCGGGAGACCGGTGACCAGGACGAGACCGGCCCGGAGACAGGTCTGATCGACATACCGGAGATCGCCGACCTGGCGGAGCAGGCCGTCCTGGAGATCGTCACAGACGCGGAATCGGCCGCCGCCGCACCTGAGGAATCGGCCGCGGACGAGGACGAAGAGGAGGCCGAAGCAGACAGCCTGGACAGCGAGACGGCCGATGACTGGGAGATGGACGGAAGCCCGGAAGACGGCGCCGACGAAGGCGTGTGGGCACGCGACGCGCGCGAACACCACGCTCGGGCGGCGCTGAGCCTCGCGGGCAGCCTGGTCGGCACCGGTGTGGCGCTCGCGGGGAGGGCGACGCGGGTGTGGCGGCTGCCACCCACCGTTCCCACGTTCCTGCACCTCGCCGAGCACACGCCGCGCGTCCGCCGGGAACTGGAGCGGCGCATCGGCTCTCCCGGCACGGAGGTGCTCTTCGCGACCACCCGGCTCGTCGGCCAGACGCTGGGCCAGCGGCCGACCGGGCTGTTCGTCGACTCGCTCGCCGCGGCGGGCCGGTACGCCGAGGCTCGCGCCGGGCTGGGCGCGTGGGCCCGTCTGGAGGAGGCGTTCGCCACCCACGACGGGGCCTACGCCCATGTCCGGGCGGAGAAGGAACCGCGGCCTGAGTCGCTGCCACGCGGGCCGATCGAGCGATACTGCGAAATCGCGAGCCCCGCGTCGCTGGCGGCTCACGGCCTGACGCTCGCCGCGAGCCGGAGCCGCGCCCGCGCGTTGTCCGTCCTCATCACGGGAACGCCGAAGTCGGCGCGCGTGGGCAGGGACGCCTTCGCCAGCGCGGTCGGCCGGGCTCTGGCCCGACGCGGCGGCGTGGTCCTCAACCGGCACGCCCTTCGCCGGATGGACCGCGTCGACACCGTGGTGCTGGACGCCGAGATCCTCACCACCGGAGCCTGGACGATCGACGCGGTCGTCCCCCTGACCACCAAGCTCGACCTCGACGACCTGCACGACCGCCTCTACTCGTTGCTCGACCTCACCGACCCGGAGGCCCGGCGGCGTCACGACGGTTGGAAGGCCGAGCCGTACAAGGGGGACGAGGATCTGGCTCAGGTGGCGCAGTGGCGCGCGCAGGGCATCCGGCCGGTCACCGTCATCAGGGGCAGGACGGCCGTCGCGCTCGTCGGCCTGGCTCCCGAGCTCGATCCGCTGGCCGAGTCCCTGGTCGAGGCGCCGGCCGGCACATGCGAGGTGCTCGTGGCGGGAGGCCCGTCGTGGCTCGCCCGCCGCCTCCAGGTCGCACAGGTCGCCGGCGGGGAGGATCTCACCGACGCGATCATGGACCTGCAGGCCGAAGGGCGCGGCGTGGCCGTGGTCGCCACGGGGTCGCACCGCGCCCTGCGCCAGGCCGACCTGGGCGTCGGCCTGATCCGCCGGTCCCGTCAGGTGCCCTGGGAGGCGGACGTCCTCGGTGACCTCGGCGGCGCGCATCTGATGCTCGCCTGTCTGCCCGCCGCCCGGCGTGCCAGCGAGTTGGTCGTACGGCTCGCCGCGGCCTCCGCGGTCGTCGGAGGCGCGCTGGGGATCTTGGGGATGGAGCGCACCGCCGTACGGCGAGCGCAGCTCGTGGCCGACGGGACGTCGCTCGCGTCCCTCGTCATGGGCACATGGGCGGGACGGCGCATGGGGAACGGCGAGACGCCGATCACGGCCGACCGGACGCCCTGGCACGCGATGTCGGCGCAGGACGTGCTGGCCCGGCTGAACAGCTCGCCCGGCGGGCTGACCGAGGCGGAGGCCGCACTGCGCAGAAGGACGTCGGTGCGGTCCGCCTCGGCGGGCCCCGAGTCGCTGGCCAGGGCGTCGGTGGAGGAGCTGGCCAATCCGCTGACCCCAGTGCTCGCGGCGGGTGCGGGAGTGTCCGCGGCCATCGGGTCGGTCCTCGACGCGGTGCTGATCGTCAGCGTGATGGTCGTCAACGCCGTGCTCGGCGGCGCGCAGCGACGCGACGCCGGCCGGGTGCTGAGCGCGCTGTCCGAGGCCACCGCCGTGCGGGTACGGCTGCGCCGCCCGGACGGCGCGGGAGACGGCGGCCAGACGGGCAACGCCGCGGACCTGGTCCCCGGCGACGTGATCGAGCTTCGCGCAGGCGACGCCGTGCCCGCGGACGCCCGGCTGCTCAAGGCCGTGGGCCTGGAGATCGACGAGTCCACCCTCACCGGGGAGTCGCAGCTCGTGAGCAAGGCGGTCGCTCCGACCGCCGCTCCCGCGGTCGCCGACCGCAGCTCCATGGTGTACGAGGGCAGCTCGGTGGCGGCGGGCTCAGGCCTCGCGGTGATCGTGGCGACGGGCGAGGAGACCGAGACGGGCAGGACGGCCCGGCTCGTCCACGGCGGGCCTCCTCCGAGTGGTGTGGAGCTGCGGCTCCGCACGCTGAGCAGCAAGATCGTGCCGATGGCGATCGGCTCCGGTGTCGTCCTGATGGCCGGTGAGCTGCTCCGCGGCGCGTCGTTGTCGCAGGCGCTCGCACCGGCCGTGAGCCTCGCCGTCGCGGCGGTCCCGGAAGGGCTTCCGTTCGTCGCCACGCTCGCGGAGCTGGCGGCGGCGAAGCGTCTGTCCACACGCAACACCCTCGTCCGCAACCCCTCCACGATCGAGGCGCTCGGACGGGTCGACGTGCTGTGCTTCGACAAGACGGGCACTCTGACCGAGGGGCACATCAGCCTGCGCCGTGTGTCCGACGGCCGGATCGAGGGCGGCGCGGGCTCGATGACGCCGCGGCTGCGCCGCGTCGTCGCCGCTGCTCTGCGCGCCGGGCCGAAGTTCGAGGGCGGCCGGGTGCTCGCGCACCCCACCGACCGGGCCGTGGTCGAGGGGGCGCAGGGCCTCGGGGTCGCGGCCGCCGAGGGGCTGGAGAAGTGGGAACGGGTCGACGAGATGCCGTTCGAGCCGGCGAGGGGTTTCCACGCCGTGCTGGGGCTGGCCGAGTCCGCCCACCTGCTCAGCGTCAAGGGCGCCCCCGAGGTGGTGCTGACCCGCTGCGCGACCCTGCTCCGCGACGACCAGGAGGTCGAGCTGGACGAGGACGCCCGGCTGGAACTGGAGACCGAGGTCGAACGGCTCGCCCTGCAGGGTTACCGGGTCCTCGCCGTGGCGGAGCGGCCCGCGTCCAGCCGCGCGGATCTGGACGAGTCGCGGGTCGACCGGTTGTGCTTCCTCGGGTTCCTCGGAATGGCCGATCCCGTGCGCCCGACGGCTGCGCGGAGTGTTCAGGGCCTGATGAAGGCGGGCGTCCGGGTGATCATGCTGACCGGTGATCACCCGAGCACGGCGGAGGCCATCGCGGCCGAGATCGACGCCGTCAACGGCCTGCGGGTCATGACGGGTCCCTCGCTCGACGCGCTCGACGACGAAGAGCTGATGAAGATCCTTCCCGAGGTGTCGGTGTTCGCGCGGACCACACCCGCGCACAAGGCACGCATCGTGTCCGCGCTCCGGCAGTCAGGGAGCGTCGTGGCCGTGACCGGAGACGGCGCCAACGACGTGCCCGCGATCCGTCTGGCCGACGTGGGTGTCGCCCTCGGCTCCCGCGCCACGGCCGCGGCCCGCGCCGCCGCCGACATCGTCGTGACGGACGACCGCATCGAGACGATCATCGACGCGATCGTCGAGGGCAGGGCCATGTGGGGGTCGGTCCGCGACGCCCTGGGCATCCTGCTCGGCGGGAACATCGGTGAGATCATCTTCACCGTCGGATCGAGTCTGCTGACCGGTCGCAGCGCGCTGAACGCCCGGCAACTCCTCCTGGTCAACCTGCTCACGGACATGTTGCCCGCCATTGCGGTCGCCGTACGGCCGCCGAGCGCCGCCAGTCCGGAGAAGGTCCTGGCGGAGGGCCCGGAGAACTCTCTCGGCTCGGCTCTGACCAAGGACATCAACGTGCGGGCCGTGACGACCGCCTCCGCCGCGGGCGTCGCGTGGATCGCCGCCCGGATGACGGGCACCCGGAGCCGGGCGGACACGGTCGCGCTGGTGGCCCTGGTCTCGGCCCAGTTGCTCCGGACCCTCAGCGCGGGCGGCAGGGACCGCACGGTCACGATCGCCGCGGTCGCCTCGATGGGCGCGCTGATGGTCATCGTGTCGACTCCCGGCGTCAGCCAGTTCTTCGGATCACGCCCGATCGGCCCGTTCGGCTGGGGGATCGGGCTCGGATCGGCCGCCGCGGCCGGGATGACGGGCGGCACGGTCGAAAAGATGATCGACAGAATGTACGGCTGACGATCGCCGATCGTTCACCATTGGTTAACCATATCTGTACCGATATGGTCAGTTTTGTGCGACACTATCCCGTGGAATGTAAGTTTATAGCCACGAGGTATCTTGTGTCCGAGTTTCTCACCGCGATGCTGGCCAGGGCCGTCGTGATGATGCTGGAGGCGCTGCTCATGCGCCTGATCCAGTCGTTCGTGACGTCCGGGTTCCGCATCAGCTTCCCGCAGGCGGCCTGAGGCTCCACGCCTCGGCCCACGGCCAGAGACCCGGCCGGGCCCGGAACATTCCATCCGGGCCCGGTTCACCAGCCATTCCACGGACCGTTCACGGGCGCGAAGCCCGTGGACCGTCGTCGCCCACGTCAGCGCTTGAAAGCGTGCTTGACCTTGTCGGCGGCGTCCTTCACCTTCTCGCCGGCCTGCTTGGCCCGGCCCTTGGTCGTGTCGGCGCGGCCACTGGCTTCGAGGTCTTCGTCGCCGGTCGCGCGGCCCGCCATCTCCTTGACCTTGCCGGCGACCTCCTGCGCCTTGTTACGGATCTTGTCTCCGGCGCCCATCGGTCATCCCTCCCGGTCGGTTCGACTGAAGAACCACCTTCCCCCGCCCATGGGCTCAAACCCCTCAGGACGCCCGCCAAATGCCATCATTCCGTCACAATCTGGATCAACCGGATATCTCGGGCGTAAGATGGATATAAGTGTTTAAATCCACACCTTCAGAAGGGTGGTGTAACAGATGACGCATAGCACTGACATCGGGTCGCACCCCGACATCGTGCAGATGCGTGCGCGGTACGAGGCCGCCGCGGCTAATCCCGTAGCTCAGGGAGCGGATGGCCTCGCGCTACTCAGCGGCATGTACCTCGCGCTCTCACCCTGGATCGCAGGATTCAGCAACAGGGGTCCGCTCACCATCAACAACCTCATCACGGGCCTCGTCGTCACGATCCTCGCCCTGGGGTACAGCTCGATGTACGGCCGCACCCATGGCATCGCGTGGGTCCTGCCCCTGATCGGGCTCTGGACCATCATCGCCCCCTGGGTCATTCGGGGGGACATGGCGTCAGCCAGGACGATCTGGAGCAACGTGATCGTCGGCGCGATCATCCTGGCCCTCGGGCTGGCCACGATGCGCTTCGGCATGATGGCCGACCACGACCGGTCCGGCGGGTTCCGTAAGCCGAAGCTCACCGAGCGCTCGACTCACGGCCAGGAGCGCACCCCGTACGGTCAGGAGCGCCCCCCGTACGGCCAGGACCGTCCGGGCCCGACCTCACGGACCTGACCAGTCCGATGACGCCTCTCCGATAGGAGGAGGCATCCGACGTGGGGCATCCGCGGCCTCAACCGGCTCCGGACGCCCCACGGCCGGTCATGGGAACCCGTCTCCCGGACGGGGCCCTCGAGAACAGACCTCTCTCAAGCATGCGGCCGCGTCACGCGGTCACCCAGATCAGCGTCGGCCGGTCCGCGCCGAACGCCCTCGTGACCTCGGCTCCCACCTGCGGCGCGGACACGCGCACACTTCGGCAGCCCAGAGCCCGGGCCAGCGCGGTCAGGTCCGCGGGAGGCGAATCGGACGCCCAGACCGGATTCCCCGGGGCCGCATCATCGTCGCCCGGGCCCGCTGGGCTCTGCACGACGACCACGGGCAGCGGCAGGTCGAGCTCCGCGGCGGCCGCCAGTTCGGCCAGGGCCGACATCGCACCGTGCTCGTCGAGCAACACGACCAGCGGCGTGCACGGAGCCGCGATCTTCGCTCCGACCCCTGCCGGAAGGCCGAACCCGGCGACGGCGTCGCCGTACAGGAACGCGCCGGGATGGTGGGCGGGCAGGTTGGCCAGCACCCCGTGGGCGGAGATCGCCGCCGCGCCCGCGGCCACGACGGCGTCGCGCGGCAGAACCGCGGCCAGGGCGTCGACGACCTCCAGCCACTCCGCCCCGTCCGCGCGTGACTCGGCACGCTTGCGCCGGCGCCATTCGTCGCGGACCTCGTCGCGCAGTTTACGATCGGCCGGATCCAGGTCGCCGGGGGCGAGGCGCTCGAACAGGCCGCGCAGCGCCTGCGCCGCGTCCGCGACCACGGCCACCTCGGGAATCGCGTTGGCCAGGATCTGCTCCGGGTCGAGGTCGATCCGCACCAGCCTGCCGTACAGGGGAAGCGGGCCGTTCCACAGGTCAGAGGGCGCGAGCTCGCTGCCCACGACCAGGACGGCGTCGGCCTGCTCCACCAGGTCGGCCACCGTGTGCAGGTGTGTGCCCGCGCCGAGTGCGAGCGGATGGTTGTCCCAGATCACGCCCTTGCCACCCGCGGTCGTGACCACGAGGGCGCCGAGGCGTTCGGCCACCGCGCGCAACTCCCCCGCGGCGCCGCGGGCCCCGCCGCCCGCCACGATGACCGGCCGTTCGGCGGCGGAAAGCCGCTCGGCGGCCGCGTCCAGGTCCTCCGCCCGCGCGGCCGGTACGGGGAGGCGAATCGGGGCGACGGGCCGGGCGGCCCCGTCGGCCTCCGACAGGTCGGCGGGCACCTCGATGTGCGCGGGCCGGGGACGCCCTGACGTCATCGCCGCGAACGCCCTGGCGACCGCGACCGGGATCTCCGCCACGCTCGTCACCCGGTGGCTGTAGGCGGTGACCGCGCCCATCACGGCGGTCTGGTCCCCGATCGTCTGCCCGGCGCCGCAGGACACGAGGAGGACGGGCACGGAGTCGCGGTACGCCTGGGCGACCGCGCCCATGGCGTCCAACGTCGGCGTTCCGGAGGCCAGCAGGCAGACACCCGGCCGGCCGGTGACCCTCGCGTGTCCGTACGCGGCGTGGACCGCCCCCTGCTCGCGCCGCATGCTCACATGCCGGACGCCGAATCCATGCAGATGGCGGTAGGCCGGAAGTCCGTGCGCCCTGGGGGTTCCGAAGACGATGTCCACGCCATGCGCCGCCAGCGCCCGGATCAACGGCTGTCCCGCCATGGCTCCGTCCGGGCCCACCCGCAAGAGGTTGATCTCGATCTCCTCGACGTCCGGCCGCGCGGCAGGGCGCCGCGAGGCCGCGGCCACCACCGGCGCGGCGCCTTATTGGCACATGCGGGACGCCGGAGGACATCCCCATCAGTCTGTGCGGGAGGGAGGATACGCAACCCCGCGATCACTCCCGCGTCCGGGTCCACCTTCCGAGGAAAGTTGGAGCTACAACCTTGGCGATCGCTACGCCGGCGTCTCCTCGCGGGAGCGCCCGCCCAGGAGGGCCCGGCGCCGCCACAGACCGTCGACGGCCAGAGCCCCGCCGCCGCTGAACGCGATGAGCAGACATGCTCCCGCGAGCGCCAGCACGTACTCGTATCCGCCGTTCTCGGAGCCGAGGCCGTGGGAGCCGTGGACGAAGACGATCGCCCCGATCATGTCCATCGCCAGCAGCATCGCGAACAGCGGCAGGGCCGCGCCGAGGATCAGGGCCGTCCCCCCGACCAACTCCAGCACCGCGACCCCCGGGCCGGCGATCCCGGCCAGCGGGATGCCCACGTCCTCGAACATCTGCGCCGTCCGCGCGAGGCCCATGTCGGCGACCTTCATCCACCCATGGAAGACGAAGATCACACCGATGATCACCCGGCCTGCGAGCGTCGCGACGCCTCGCGCCCGATCGAACATGACGACTCCCCCGATATCGCGTGTTCCATGGCGGCGGCCTCCCGCTTCCGCGCGGAATCGGCCTCCCCCATTCAACTGGGCGGCCACGCGCGCCCGGGGCGCGCAACGCCGGGCGACGGGCGGACCGGTGGTGACGGCTTCCTGCGACGATGCGGGTATGCAAAGGGACATTTCCATCGTCGTGGTCGGAAGCGGAATCGTCGGCGCGAGCGCCGCCTACCATCTCAGCCTCCTGGGCGTCGCCGTGACCCTGGTCGACCGGCCGACGGCCGGCGAGGCGACCTCCGCCGGCGCGGGCATCCTCTGCCCGTGGGTCGATCACGAGGGCGACGACGACTGGTTCCGGCTGGCCCTCGACGGCACCCGCTACTACGACCGCCTGGTGGAGTCGCTGGTGGAGGACGGCGAGCACGACGCCGGCCACACGAGGACCGGCGCGCTCCTCGTGGCGGACCTGCCGGGCGAGTTGGCCGGCGTCGAGTCGCTCCTGCGGAGCAGGCAGGGGTCGGCCCCCGACATGGGGACGATCTCCACGGTCGACCGGCCAGAGGACCTCTTCCCGCCACTCCGTCCGGACCTGGCCGCGCTGCACATCGAGGGGCCCGCCCGCGTCGACGGCAGGGCCGTCAGGGACGCCCTGCTCCGCGCCGCAGCCAGGCACGGCGCCCGTATGGTGACCGGGACCGCGTCGTTCACCGCGGCGGGCGCACTGCTGGTCGACGGCTCACCGCTGGAGGCGGACGCGGTCGTCGTGGCGGCCGGGGCATGGACCGGCGAGCTGTGCCGGCCTCTCGGGCTCGAGATTCCCGTCGGGGCGCGCCGGGGCCAGATCGTGCACGCGGAGGTGCCCGGGACCGACACGTCGGGCTGGCCGATCGTGTTGCCGCGGCGAGGGCCGTACCTGCTGGGATTCCCGGGCTCGCGCGTGGTGCTCGGAGCCACCGTCGAGGACGCCGGGTTCGACGCCCGGGTGACGGTCGGGGGGATCGGCGAGGTGCTCGCGACCGGTGTGGAACTCGCGCCCGGTCTCGCCGCCGCGACCCTCGTGGAGACGCGTGTGGGCTTCCGCCCGGTGACGGCGGACGGCCTGCCCCTGATCGGCCCTCTCACCGACCGCGTCGTGCTGGCCACGGGGCTCGGGGCGTACGGCCTGACGGCCGGGCCGTACGCCGGGCTGCTCGCCGCGCACCTCACGCTGCGGGAGGCACCGCCGTCGGACATGAGCGCCTTCTCCCCGCGCCGGACCGTGCGGGGAGCGGAGAGGCAGGAGGGCTGAGGCGTGCCCGCGGGCGGCACGCGTCTATTCTCGGAAGACCGTCCCCCAGGAAGGACCGTGCCGATGACCACGACAGCCCCCGTCGCGAGCCCGGTGGACTTCGCCGCTTACGGCGACTACATGGTGAAGCCCCCCGTCCGCGGGGACGGCTCCTTCGTGCGCCCTCTGTATCCCTTCCAGGGCCGGATAACCGCCGGCGGGGAGAGCGGCTACCGCGCCCAGCCGGGCCGGTACCACCTCTACGTGTCGTACGCCTGCCCGTGGGCACACCGGGCGGTGATCGTGCGGTCCCTGCTGGGCCTGGAGGACGTCGTCAGCCTGTCGGTCGTCGACCCGGTCCGCGACGGCCGGGGCTGGGCCTTCCGCGAGGGCCCGGGGCACGGGCCCGACGAGCTCAACGGCTTCGCCCTGCTCCGCGAGGCCTACGAGGCGACGGAGCCCGGCTACGACGGCCACGTGTCGGTCCCCGTGCTGTGGGACCGCGAGAGCGGCCGGATCGTCAGCAACAACTTCCCCGACATCACGATCGACCTGGGCACCCAGTTCGCGGAGTGGGCCGATCCGGACGTCGACCTCTACCCGGCGGCGCTCCGCGCCGACATCGACGCCCTCAACGAGCAGATCTACGCGACCGTCAACAACGGCGTGTACCGCTGCGGCTTCGCGACGAGCCAGGAGGCGTACGAGTCGGCGGTGTCCGCGCTGTTCGCCACTCTCGACGAACTGGAGCGGCGCCTGGCCGATCGCCGCTACCTCTTCGGCGACCGCATCACCGAGGCCGACGTCCGGCTGTGGGTGACGCTGGCCAGGTTCGACAGCGTGTACGTCACCCATTTCAAGGCCAACCTGCGCCGCCTGGTGGACCACCCCAACCTGTGGCGTTACGCCCGCGACCTCTACCGGCTCCCGGCCTTCGGCGGGACCACCGACTTCGGCCACATCAAACGGCACTACTACGGCACGCATCCCGGGATCAACCCGACCCGCATCGTGCCGGCCGGGCCGATCCTCGACTGGTCCCTACCGCGGCCGCAGTAGTCATGACCGATACGTGGGAACGATGAGCGCGGCGCGGTGCGACCCTAGCGTGGACGGGTGCAGCACCTGAGAGCCTCCCTGAAACAGGCACTGCGGGCGCGGCCGTACATCTTCGACACCGCCGTGGCCGTCTGCGTGTACGCGGTCGTCCTCATGGCGACGTCCGCGGGGCCGGGCCCGGGGCCGGAGCTGACGCCGGCACTGGCGGTGGCCGGGGCGGTGATGTGCGGCGCCCTGGCGTTCCGGCGTCGATGGCCGCTCGGCGTCCTCGCCGTCACCGTGACCGGGACCGTCGTACACGACACGGTCGCGTCGTCGCGGAGCCCCCTCATCCTCGTCGCCATGGTGGCCACCCTCTCCGCCGCGACACTCGTGCCGCGCAGGACGGCGTGGGTCGCGGGCACGGCGGCCGCGCTCACCCTCGCGGTGAGCCGGATGCTGGCCTCGGATGAGTCATGGCTCCATCCCGAGATCGTGGGCCTGGTCGCCTGGCTGGGCATGGCCACCGCGGCGGGCGATGCGCTGCGCAGCCGGCGCGCGTATGTGGCCGCCATCGAGGAGCGGGCGCGCCGGGCCGAGCAGACGCGCGAGGAGGAGGCCGAGCGCAGGGTCATGGAGGAACGCCTGCGGATCGCCAGGGAGCTCCACGACGTCCTGGCGCACCACATCGCCCTCATCAACGTCCAGTCGCAGGTCGCCGCGCACGTGCTCGACGACGAGCCGGCCCAGGCACGCGAGGCGCTGGGGCACATCAGGCTCGCGGGCCGCGCCGCCCTGGAGGAGCTGCGGACCACCGTGGGCCTGCTCCGCCGGCCGGGCAGCCCGGACGAGCCGCTCACCGAGCTGGTCACGGAACCGGCGCCGGGGCTCGACCGGCTCGACGACCTGATCGGTTCGTTCACGGCCGCCGGGCTCGCCGTCGACTTCCGGACGGAGGGCGACCCGCGCCCGCTCCCCGCGCCGGTCGAGCTGGCCGCCTTCCGGGTGACGCAGGAGGCGCTGACCAACGTCAGCAAGCACGCCCCGCGCGCCCGTGCCACCGTCCGGATCGTCTACACACCGCGGGATCTCGTCGTGGACGTCGCCGACGACGGGGGTCCGCTCAAGGCCCCCTCGGACGCCGGCCACGCCGGCCACGGGCTCGTGGGCATGCGTGAGCGGGCCCTGTCGGTGGGCGGGACGTTCACCACCGGGCCGTCCGTGACGGGCGGCTTCCGGGTGCTGGCCGTGCTCCCCGCCGCGCTGGGCGTGACCTCGGCATGACGGAGGTCTCCCCGATCCACATCGTGATCGCCGACGACCAGGCGCTGGTCAGGGCGGGATTCCAGATCCTGGTCGACTCCGCGCCCGACCTCACCGTGGTGGGGCAGGCGGCCACCGGCGACGAGGCCGTACGGCTCGCGCGGGCGACCCGGGCCGACGTGGTGCTGATGGACATCCGCATGCCCGGGATGGACGGCCTGGCCGCGACCCGGGCGATCACCTCCGACGGTGAGCTCTCGTCGGTCAAGGTGCTGGTTCTGACGACCTTCGAGATCGACGAGTACGTCTTCGCGGCGTTGCGCGCCGGGGCGAGCGGGTTCCTCGGCAAGAGCGTGGAGGCGGGCGAGCTGCACGACGCGATCAGGCTGATCGCGCGCGGCGACTCCCTGCTGTCGCCGGTGGCGACCAAGACCCTGATCGCCCGGTTCCTCGCCGGCCCGGCGTCCACCGTGGAGCACGTGCCCGAGGATCTCGACTCCCTCACCGACCGTGAGCGTGAGGTCATGATCCTCGTGGCGGCCGGCCTGACCAACGACGAGATCGCCGACCGGCTCGGCATCAGCAGGACGACGGCCAAAACGCACGTCAACCGGGCGATGCTCAAGCTCGGCGCGCACGACCGCGCACAGATGGTGATCATCGCGTACGAGACCGGGCTGGTGCGCCCGGGATCCCGGTGACCCCGCCCCCCGGCGTAACCGCCACCTGACCGCTACTGCGATCGCGGTACCCGAAGACCGTCCTCGCGTCGGACGAGCCGGGTCCCTGCGCGCGCGAGCCTTGAGACATCACGACGAGCAGCCGTCGGCCCGGGCCGAAATCGCATGCGCCCCGGTCATATCAAGAGAAGTGGAACGATGTCCTTTCTGGCCAGATTGAGCCTCGCCAACCGGGGGCTGGTCGCGCTCCTGACCATCATGGTGGTCGGGTTCGGCGCATATACGCTCCCGGCGATCAAACAGCAGTTGCTGCCCTCGATATCCCTGCCCACCGTGTCGATCGTGTCGTCGTACCCGGGAGTGGCGCCGCAGATCGTCGAGGAGCAGGTGACCGTGCCGCTCGAGGACGCGGTCCGCGGCCTGGCGGGAGTCACCGGGGTCACCTCGATATCCAGGGAGTCCGGCGCGACCGTCGGGGTCGTGTTCGACTTCGGCGCCGACATCGACGCCGCGCAGGCCCAGATCCAGCAGGCGATCGGCAGAGTGTCCGCGCAACTGCCCGACGGCGTCGACCCCCAGGTCCTCGCGGGAAGCACCGACGACCTGCCGGTCATCCAGCTCGCCGCGGGATCGACCGGGGACCAGCGCGCGCTCGCCGCCAAGCTGAACTCCCAGGTCGCTCCCGCGCTCAGCGGAATCGACGGGGTCAGAGACGTCTCCGTCAGCGGCGCACGCGACCAGGTCGTCACCGTCACGCCGGACGACGACAAGCTGGCCCGCCACGGTCTGACCGCGGCCGCCGTCATCGGCGCCATCCAGGCGGCCGGCGCCCCCGTTCCCGCCGGCACCCTCACCCAGTCGGACCGGACGCTGACCGTGCAGGTGGGCAAGGGCTTCACCGGCGTCGACGACCTCAAGAACCTCTACCTGACCCCCGCGCCTCCGGCCTCCGCCGGTGGGGCCGCCGGGCCTCCCGCGGGCCGGACGGCCGGCCGGGCCGCACCTGCCCCGGTACGGCTCGGCGACGTCGCGAAGGTCTCCCTCGGCCTCGCCGACACCACCACGCTGACCAGGACGAACGGCAAGCCGAGCCTGGCCGTGTCGATCACGATGAAGTCCGGCGGCAACGCAGTGTCGATCTCCGACGCCGTCCGGGCGAAGCTGCCGGAGCTGACCCGGGGGCTAGGCGGGGACGCCCAGCTCACCGTGGTGTTCGACCAGGCGCCCTCCGTGCGGGAGTCCATCAACAGCCTGACCACCGAGGGCCTGCTCGGCCTGGTGATGGCCGTGCTGATCATCCTCGTCTTCCTCACGTCGATCCGCTCGACGATCGTGACGGCGTTGTCGATCCCGCTGTCGGTGCTCATCGCGCTGATCGCCCTGTGGGCCCGGGACTACTCGCTGAACATGCTGACCCTCGGCGCGCTCACCATCGCGATCGGCCGCGTCGTGGACGACTCGATCGTGGTGCTGGAGAACATCAAACGCCACCTGTCGTACGGCGAGGCCAAGCGGAAGGCGGTGGAGAACGCGGTCCGCGAGGTGGCGGGCGCGGTCACCGCGTCGACGCTGACCACGGTCGCGGTCTTCCTGCCCATCGCGTTCACCGGCGGCCTCGTCGGCGAGCTCTTCAGCCCGTTCGCGGTCACGGTGACCGTGGCGCTGCTGGCCTCGCTGCTCGTGGCCCTCACCATGGTGCCGGTGCTCGCCTACTGGTTCATGAAGGCGCCGCAGGGCGCCGACGCGGAGACGATCCGGGTCCAGGCCGAGGAGCGGGAGCGGCACGGGTGGCTCCAGCGGGCGTACGTCCCCGTCATCCGGTACGCGACCGAGCACAGGTTCAGGATCGTGGCCGCGGCTCTGGCCATCTTCGTGGGAACGCTCGCCCTGGTCCCGAGGCTGCAGACGAGCTTCATCGACGGAACCGGCGAGAACACCGTCAACATCACCCAGACCCTGCCCGTCGGCACGTCGCTGGCGAGCGCCGACGCCAAGGCCAAGCAGGTCGAGCAGGTCGTCACCGCGACCAAGGAGGTCGAGTCCTACCAGGTCACGGTGGGTGGGCGTAACAACGTCAACCCAGGCGCCAACTCCGCCGGCGGCGGCGCCGCGCGCGCCGGATTCTCGCTCACGCTGAAGGACGGCAGCGACGTCACCGCGGTGCAGGACTCCCTGCGTGACCGCATCGGCAAGCTGCCCGATGTCGGCGAGATCCAGGTCGGCCAGTCGGGCGGCCTCGGCGGCAACGGGCTCGAGGTCGACGTGCAGGCGGCCGAGCTGGACACGCTGTCGGCCACGGCCAAGCAGGTGCAGCAGGCCATGGCCGCCGTCCCCGGCGTGACCGAGGTGACCACCACCATCGCCGACACCGCCCCGCGCGTGGAGGTGACGGTGGACCGGAAGAAGGCCGCCGCGCACGGGCTCACGGAGATCGCCGTCGGGCAGGCCGTGACGCAGGCGCTGCGCGGCAGCACCGTCACGCAGCTCACCCTTGACGGGGCGAACGCGGCAGTGATCGTGCGCCCGGTCGGCGCCCCGGCGTCGCTGGCCGCGCTGCGCGGCCTCACGCTCGTGGGGAAGACCACCGTCGCGGACGTGGCGACCGTCCGCGA
Organism: Planotetraspora mira; assembly: GCF_016863275.1. GTDB lineage: Bacteria > Actinomycetota > Actinomycetes > Streptosporangiales > Streptosporangiaceae > Planotetraspora > Planotetraspora mira. Next base: position 101,767 of record NZ_BOOO01000036.1, on the reverse strand, counting down.
GGTCGACGGGCCCGTTCAGCTCACCCGCATCGACGGCAAGCGCAGCGCGACGATCTCCGGCAAGGCCTCGGGTTCCGACCTCGGGGCGACGAGCGCCGACCTGGAGAAGCGGCTGGACGCGCTCACGCTCCCAGCGGGCGCCACCTACACCATCGGCGGCGTCAGCGCCGACCAGCAGGAGGCGTTCGGCAACCTCGGTCTCGCCCTCGTGGCGGCTGTTGCGCTGGTGTTCCTGATCATGGTGGCCACGTTCCGGAGCCTGATCCAGCCACTGGTGCTCCTGGTCTCGATCCCGTTCGCCGCGACGGGCGCGCTCGGGCTGCTCCTGGTCACCGGCACGTCGCTCGGCCTGGCCGCGATGATCGGCATGTTGATGCTCGTCGGCATCGTGGTGACCAACGCCATCGTCCTGCTCGACCTGATCAACCAGTATCGGGACCAGGGGATGTCGCTGCACGAGGCTGTGGTCGAGGGCGGCAGGAGGCGGTTGCGCCCCATCCTGATGACGGCCCTGGCCACCATCTTCGCGTTGCTGCCCATGGCCCTGGGCATCACCGGAGGCGGCGGCTTCATCTCCAAGCCGCTCGCCGTCGTGGTGATCGGCGGCCTGATCAGCTCCACGGCGCTCACGCTCATCCTGGTCCCGACCCTCTACACCATGGTCGAGAACCGCAAGGAGAGGCGCCGGCTCCGGCGGGCCGTACCGCCGGTCCCGGACCGCACCCCCGAGCCCGTGGGGACTGCGGCGGGTTAGGACCCGGAGGCGGCCGTGTCGCGCACGTGATGATCCACGAGATCGAGCAGTGCGCGCACGGCCGCGTTCGGCCGCCGCATCGAGACCGTCGCCACCGACAGCCACCAGGGAGCGTAGCGTCGGAGACGGTCAGCACAGCCAGGTCCCGGGCGTCTCGGCGGTCTCGGGAGTCTCGAGCACCCAGGCCGTCTCGAGCGCCCCGGCCGTCTCGGCCGTCTCGGGCGTCTCGGGCGGCGGCATCCAGGCCGCCATCATCGGCTTCGCCGCTCTGCCGTCCGCGGGCGCGGCCCTTTCGGCCGTCGTATGACGGACGCGCCTGACTTGACCGGCGGCGTCCCGCCGGCCGCGCGGCGCCTAAGCGGAAATATTTGAGGGATCAAGTTTGTCGCTAGTGGCCAGACGCTCTCGGGCTTCTTCTTTGCCCCCGGGGGCCTGATCGTAGGAGGCTGTTGGCCATGCCCAGTTCCACCGCACATGTCGCCACTGACGCAGCCGCACGGTACGCCAAGCAACTCGCGTCCCACCTCGGCCGCAAGGTCGCGGTCGAGGACCTGCCCGGCGACGGCTACCGGCTCACCTTCTCCGCCGGGGAGGGGACCCTCACTCCGGAGGCGGACCGGCTCGTCATGCGCGCCAGCGCCTCGGACGCGGAGTCCCTCGCCGCCGTGCAGGATGTCCTCGGCCGGCACCTGGAACGGTTCGGCCAGCGCCGCGAACTTGTCGTGACCTGGCAGGAGGACGCCTCATGACCGGCACCACGGCATGAGACGTCTCGGGGCCGTTCGGTGACCGGGACGCTTTACGCCATAAGCGACCTGCACATCGGCTATCCGGAGAACCGCGAGATCGTCGCCGGGCTTCGGCCGGAAACGGCCGACGACTGGCTGATCGTCGCCGGCGACGTGGCCGAGACGCCCGCCGACATCGAGTGGGCGCTCGGCACACTCGCCGGCCACTACGCGAAGGTGATCTGGGCTCCCGGCAACCACGAACTATGGACCACGGCGCACGACCCGGTGACCCTGCGCGGCGTGCGACGCTATGAGCACCTCGTCGGCATCTGCCGCGATCTCAAGGTGTCCACTCCCGAGGATCCGTACCCCGTGTGGAACGGCCAGGACGGGCCCGTCGCCGTCGCGCCCCTGTTCGTGCTCTACGACTACAGTTTCCTTCCCGCCGGGACCTCGACGAAGGACGAGGGCCTGGACTACGCGCACGGAACGGGCATCGTCTGCTCCGACGAGTTCGTGCTGCATCCGGATCCCCATCCGTCGCGGGAGGCCTGGTGCCACGCGAGAGTCGAGCACACGGAACGCCGCCTCGCGGAGCTTGGGCTGCCGACCGTGCTGGTCAACCACTTTCCGCTCGTCCGTGAGCCGACGAGCGTCCTGCGCTACCCCGAGTTCGCCATGTGGTGCGGTACCGAGCGGACCGCCGATTGGCACACGCGTTTCCAGGCCGCGGCCGTCGTCTACGGTCACCTGCACATTCCCCGGACGACCTGGTATGACGGCGTCCGGTTCGAGGAGGTCTCGCTGGGCTACCCACGGGAGTGGCGGCTGCGCGACGAAGGGCCGGCCCAGCCGCGCGCCATCCTTCCGGGGAGCCCGGGATGATCGGCGAGATCCTTCCTCCGTGGGTGACGGCGGCCGAGATGTTCGATGACGCGCCCGCGGACACACTGTTCCCCGAGGAGGAACCGCTGATCGCCCGCGCCGTGGAGAAGCGGCGGCGCGAGTTCATCACCGGACGGCACTGTGCGCGGACGGCGCTCGCCCGCCTGGGGGTGCCTCCCGGCCCCATACTCCGCGGCGACCGGGGCGCGCCGCAGTGGCCATCCGGCACGATCGGGAGCATCACGCACTGCTCCGGATATCGCGCCGCCGCCGTCGCGACCTCGACGTCCGGAATCACCATCGGCATCGACGCCGAACCGGACGGGCCTCTCCCCGCCGGGGTACTCGAAACGGTCGCCTCACCGGAGGAGATCGCCGCGCTCGACCGGCTGCGCGACGGCAATCCGCGGGTGAGCTGGGACAGGATCCTGTTCAGCGCCAAAGAGTCGGTCTACAAGGCCTGGTTTCCTCTCACGGGGCGTTGGCTCGACTTCACCGAGGCCACGGTCGATGTCGATCCCTCGGGGCGGTTCACCGCGACGCTGCTGATCTCCGACCCCCGGATGGGGACCGACCGGCTGACGGGCAGATGGATCGTCGCGGACGGTTTGCTCGCCACCGCCATCGCACTCCCCCGCGTCGTCCCGGAGCACGACCGCTCCGCGTGACGGCGGGTCTCGGCTGCGGGCGCGGCTCCACGGGCATGGCGATGCGCCCGCCCTTCTGGGGGTTCAGAAGGGCGGGGTGTCGTTGTCCGACCCGGCCTGTGGCCTGCCCGGTTCGGGTGGCGGGTGGGTATCTGGCTGGCGTTTTCGCCGGTCGGCTGGGTGGTCGGTCCAGATGGGGGTGTGTTCCCAGGGGTGGGGCGGGAGGTCGGTTTCTGCTGTGGGGTGGTCGGTGGTGTGGGGGTTGGGTTCGGGGAGGGGTTCGATGATCGGTGGGGGTTGGACGGGGTAGTGGTGGCCGGTTCGGCTGATCCACGTCAGGTGGCCTGGCGCGGTCTGGGTGAGTTGCCAGCCATGGTCTCGGAGGTCGTGGTCGTGGGTGCAGGTGGCGGCGAGGTTGGTGTGGATGGTCGGTCCGCCGCGGCCGTGGGGGTTGGTGTGGTCGAGTTCGGTGCGGGTGGCGGGAGCGCGGCAGCCGGGGTGGCAGCAGACGCGGTCGCGGATCTGAATCCACCGGCGCAGCTTGGCGGCGGCGAATCGGCGCCGCTCATCACTGCTGGACGGGCCTGGGTATGCGCGCGCCCATGGGTCGTCGGTGGTTCCCTCGACCCGGCCGAGGTGTCCGGTCGTGACTGGCTCGGCAGTCACGGTGTGCTCGTCCGCGACCGGGTGGTTCGAGCCGAGGTAGTCGGTGGGGGGGTCGCCAATGTGCTGGTCGAGTTGGCGGATGATGTCGGCGATGACGGAGGCCCAGCCGCCGAGGGAGGGCAGGTCGGTCTGCCATTGGCGGAGCAGGGCGAGGGGGATCTGTAGTTCGACGATGCCTCGGCGACGTGCCGACGCCCGTCCGGAAGGTGGTCTCGGATCCGGTGCAGGTCCGCGTGTCGGGCGGCGTGGCCAGCCGTTGGGTCGGTGACGGGTGATTCCCGCATGGAGGAGTCTCCCGTCGTGATCGCAGATGGCGTAGCGCCATTCGCTGTTGATCTGGGCTTTGGTCAGGCGACGGGCCAGGTGTGCGTGGATGGGTCCCCATCCGGCGAGTTCGGCGGGCAGGTCGTCCAGATGCATCAAGGTCGACACCTGGACTCGTATCTCGCCCGCCGAGAACCCCACCACCGGCCCTGGTGCGTAGCCCTCGCCCGGCCCCGTGCCAGGTCCGAGACCGGGCTCGCCGCCTCCCCTCAGGCCAGGTCCGCCATCACGTCCCTCGTCGGGTCCGCTGCCAGGTCCGTCGCTGGGTTCGCTGCCAGGTCCGTCGTCGGGGCGGTCGTCCAGTTGGTCGTCGTAGTCCTCTTCGTCGGGGCGCGGTGGGCCGGCGTGGAGGAGGGCGGTGGCGATCTGGGTGTCGTTCAGGCCGGAAAGGGTGCCGTCGAGCAGGCCGAGGAAGATGTCGGTGCGGATGTGGTCGATCGGGGTGTGCAGCCCGGCGCGTTTGGCCTGCTGAGCGATGGCGTCGACGCGGGCGATCGCGGCGGCGGCCTGGTCCAGAGGCAGTTGGTGGCCGGCGATGCTGGCGCTGCCGTCGGGCAGGCGGGTGCCTTCGACCCGGCGGCGTTGCAGGGCGCGTTCGTAGCGGCGGCGGGCCCAGCCCGGGTCGGCGGCCAGCAGAAGCCGTTTGATCTTGTCTTTGAGCTGGCTGGTGGTATGCCCTCCTGCCGTGGGCAGCAGATGGTCGGCCACCGTGCGGGCGAGGTCGGCCGGGACGTCTTCGAGCCAGTCGGAGAACACCATCGCGCGGGGTTTGTCGATCCGGCCCGCACCGAGCGCCTCACGAACAGCGGGCAGACGGGTGGCCAGGTCATGAGCGAACGCGTATTCCCGTTCGGCCGCCCGCCGCGTCAACGTCAACGCGGCACGTATTTCATCGGCGGAGTATTTGTCCGGCACCGCCATTTTCGTCATATCGCCGGGTGCGGGAACATACAACCCGACTTCGGCCATCACGGTCGCTTTCCTGGCCTGCACATGCGCCTCCAGCCGAGCATGGGCCTGCAGGACCACCACCGCGTCGTACCCGCTCAACCGGCCGAGATCCAGCCCATCCAGCAGAACGGAAAGCTCCGGACCGGGCGCCATATCGGCCAGCCCTTCCGGAATCATCTGCCGCTCGACAATCACAGCGCAAAACTAACGACCACCACCGACAAAACCTCGCGCACATAAACCGTGAATCGGACATGCATTCCAGTCGCCAATTCAGATCTACGCGAGAAGACCACTGCCCCACGCCAGATCCCGTCACCGTGACGATCGCCCGGGCACTCCAGGACGGCTATCTCGAACGGCATGTCGTCTTCGAGCCCGCTGCGGGCCGGCCGGACCCATCCGCGTTCCCTCCGAGGGGCCAGTGGTTATCGTCCTCGAATGTGAGAATGCGCCTGCCCATGACCATGCCCGCGACCCCTCGCGAGGCTGAGCTGATCCAGGAGGAGCTGCGTTCGCGGCTCGATCTCGTCGGGCCGGGCGAACGCCGTCCGGCGAGAGTGGCCGGCGTCGACGTCGCCTACGCCGATGACCGTCTCGCCGCCGCGGTCGTCGTCCTCGACGGGGTCACGCTCCAGGTGCTCGACCAGGTCGCCGTCCCCGGGCGGGTCGCCTTCGACTATGTGCCGGGGCTGCTGGCCTTCCGAGAGCTGCCCAGCGTCATCCAGGCGCTGGAGCGGCTCTCAGTCACACCGGACCTGGTCGTCTGCGACGGGTACGGCATCGCCCACCCACGGCGGTTCGGCCTCGCCTGCCATCTGGGCGTGCTCACCGGTCTGCCCGCCATCGGCGTCGCGAAGACCGCGTTCGTGGGCGCCTATGACGAGCCCGCGCACGAGCGGGGGGCGTGGAGTGAGCTGCGTCTGGACGGCGACGTCGTCGGGCGGGTGCTTCGGACGCAGGACGGCGTCAAGCCGGTCTTCGTCTCGGTCGGCCACGCGGTCGACCTGGACACCGCCTGCCACAACGTCCTGACGCTCACTCCCCGTTATCGCCTTCCGGAGACGACGAGGGCCGCCGACCGGCTGTCACGGGAGGCACTCCGGTCAGCCTCCGCCACCTGATCGCCACAGGGGAATGGAGCCGCCGACTGCTCAGTGCGGCCCTCCCGAGAGGGTTACGGCGCTTCAGCGAGATAGGCGGCGGCGACCCGCTTCGGCACGGCCATCCGCCAGCTTTGACTCCCTTACAGATGCCCTTTGACCAGGGCATACACTGACAGGGAGACCAATGGCTAAACGTAGCGCGCCTTAGCGACGCCAAAGACGAGAGCACCTCCATCGTTCGTCAGGTGGAGAAGGGCTACCAATGGGCGACCCTCCATGACGCGAACGTTATCGGGGAGGCGATCGACGAGTGCGACGGAGCCACCCTCTACATCACCGACGAGCCCTGCTCGTCCTGCCTGAAGCTAATCCGCGGTGCCGGTGTGGTCCGTGTCGTGACCCCGCAGGGGTCCGTCGAGGTGATCTAGAAAAGAAGAAACCCTCCCCGTTGTCGCGGGGAGGGAATCCTCTTTATTTTCTTGCTTATGGACTGTTTGGGCGCATCTCGTGCTCTTAGGTAGCAAACGATCTGGCCACTAATTACTCATGATTCATGAGTGCGGTCCGGGGGAGTTCCAGCTCCTTCCGGACCGTCTTCAATTTCACCTACAGAGGTGCTGCTCCGACGAACTTGGTATCCCGTAGAGGTGGTCACGACCTCCCAGTTAGCATCCGCGCCTCGGCTGGCTATGTGGCAGAGCCACACAGTCCCTAAGAGTCCGATAACGCGGCGGGCCACGTAGGCGATCGCCCCACCAGCGCCAGCCGTCTGGAGCAAGGTCCAGACGTTGGCCATGGGTCAGTCCTAGTTCGTCAGCTTCTCGTCCGAAATCGGCGGATTCATAGGCGTCGCCCTCCCAAGGCGATCCGAGAAGGGCGATTCCCCTCCGATTGCCCCCAGTTTACCGCGCCGTGATACGCGGATCGCCATTCCAGAACGGGATTTCCCGGACAAATCGTGGCAGTTGGGATGCCCTCGCTTCGGCGGGGGCTTTCTTGTTTGCGCCGCTCAGCGTCCGGCGCGGCCACTGCCGCCTGTGCTCGCCCACAGCTCGTACTTGAACTGGATCAGGAGATTGCTGAGTGCCGGCGGCACCTCGATGCCCCGGTCTCGCAATAGGGCCTCCGCGTCGCTCAAGAGGTCTACGCGCGCTTGCCACCCCAAGCTCGCATCCTGAACCGCACGCTCGATCATGGCGATGATCCCCTCGCGAGCCATCTCCTCCTCGGCGGCGGGGGTACCCACGGCTGGGAGATCGTCCCGGGTGTCGGCCACTCCTCTGCGAGGGCGGGACCTCCTGGGCTTGAGCTTGTCACGCGTGGTGTGTCCCACCAGCTCGGCGGGTGGATCCAGGGCCTGATGAGCCGCCCACAGCACCTTTACGCCGAGGGCTTCCACGCTCTCCAGCCGGCCGTCTAACATCTTCGCGATCTGGGCCTTGTACTTCCTCGTGACGTAGATGACTACGAACACCACGACGAGCGGCCAGATGATCACGCCGAGGAGTTTGGTGGCGGAGTCCAGGATGCTTACCCAGGTGTCCGCAGCTGGCTCTTCGGCGAAGATCCTGGCTAAGCCGATTCGTATTAACTCGGGGGGCATGATGACATGGTGGCACGTGGCACCCCCTTCAGAGCCCCGGATCTGGAACCACCACCCGTGGTGGTGGTCCTCCGGCCGGACACCATGAACCCGGTCGGTGCCTACCTGCTGGCCTGGCGCCGAGGAGCCGAGGGCTGGGAGGCCGGCGTCACGTGGACGCAGATCTTCACCCCAACCAACTCGGCCCCGTACACCCACGTCGACACGGCCTGGGTGCCTGCACCCTTGATGTCGGAGGTACGTGGACAGGACTACTCGAAGGTTCCGCGGCTTTCTTAGTTATCGAAAGCCGGTGGCCACGCCTTCTTCCCGCAGTGCGGGCAGAGGTACGGCGTCAGGGTTCCGAACATGGCCGGCAGGTGTGTGCCGAACCAGTGCCACAGCTGTCCGATGAGGTAGGACGCCACATGCAGCGTGTGCATGAAGTCCTCGTAGTCCTCGTTCCTCACGATCTGGCGAAGCAGTATTGCGTGAACGCTTCGCGAGCCAGCCAGCCTAACGAGGTGGTGCAGGAGATCCTGGAGGTCCGTCTGGGCCTCCGCAGGCACCTGGTTAGGGCGTAGTTCGTCCACCATGAACACCTCCCGGTGTAGCGAATTGGTGGGATGTTCACGTCTTTGGGAACCTGCATACCGTATACATTGAAACTTGAACAACTCAAGTTAACGGGGCGCCGGCCTGCCCGAGTTACCTACTTCTTGACGGTTTCATGAGGTTCTGTGAGCCCGTCCCAGACGGGCAAAACCGCAGTTCTGTGGGGGTTACCCTGACTCCTCGACAAAACCGCGGCAAAGTTGGTTGCTTGCGCGCTGCCAGAGAGCCGGCCCCCCGGCGGGGTCCAACATCAACTAACTAAGGGTCTCCCCCGGGTGTGCACCCATCAACGAACTAACTAAGTCGCGACCTTGCCACTGAGTTTCTTATATTGGTTTCAACAAACTCAATTCATGCATTGACCTGGGGTTTCTCATCTGAACCATGATCCAAACTTACTCACTTACGAGAGTTCCTGTCTGAGAAACGTGGAAACTCATGAGTAGAGTCATGGTTAGTTCGGTGCTTTCAACCGAACTGCATCGGGCTTCAGAGCCCGGCCAGTAGATCCGAGAGAACTAACTAACTCGGAACTAACTCAGACATAGACCAGCCCACACAGCGTCACATCCGCCAAGACACGCGCTGCGGGCCAGCACAGAACAGGGCAACGCCCCCAAGATCAGCCCCTCCGCCTTCCACGGCCTGTCATGGCCGCGGGATGCGACGCTGACGAGGAACTGAACGAAGAAACTAAGTCGGAGCGGTTCCCGAGGAAACTCCCACGGTCGAGATCAAGATCCCTGCCCGTCCGCTGGGCGTCGACGGTCTGCGGAACCTGCTCGACGGTAAGTCCGTCGAGGCCGTGAAGGTCCCCACGGTCCCCAGGGGGGTCGATGCCCTGCGGGCGCTCCTCCACGGCCAGGCCGAGGCTGAGAAGCCTGCGGCGGCCGCCCAGGGCGTTGACGCCCTGCGGGCCATGCTCGACGGCGCTACGCAGATCCGCACGGCTACCAAGGTTGTCCCTGCCCCGGTTGCGCCCGTGCCCCTGGTCCTCTTCCAGGCCCCGAAGCTGACGTAGTGCGCCGGGCTGACGGGCATCACGGGTCAGCACAACGTCAGCACCGGTGCTGATGTTGATCACGGCTGTTGGAAGTCATACAGTCAGGTAGTCTGCTGGCCTGGGAGCGAATGCAGGCGCTTGGGCACGACCATCCGCCACGCGTCGACGACCAACTCCTCCATCTCGGCATGGTCGAGCGCGGCGAGCCAGGCCCGGACCCAGTTGTAGCGCTCGTCCGACGGCCGGGGCATGTGGAACTTGTCCGGCTCCGCGGCGATGAGCGCGGCCCGTTCCTCCTTCGGGAACGCGAAACCCATCGACGTCTCGTCCGCGGAGATCGTCACGTAGACGATCCGGCCGACGCGGAACGTGACTCGGTCCCTGACCAGCTTCTCCTCAGTGCGTGGCAGGGGCGTGGCCACCTCGCGGATCTCGGCCGCGGTTATCACGCCTCCTCCGCCAGGTGGCGTTCGATGGTGTCCACCTTGGCGTCGAGACGGCCGCCGCCGGCACGCGAGTCCGCCTTGAGAACCACGCTCACCCGGGGCGCCCGTGCCTCGACGGCGGCGACGGCGGCCGTGACGACCGCCAGCACCTCGTCCCAGCTCTCACCCTCGACCGTGGTGAACATGGCGTCCGTGCGGTTCGGCAGGCCGGACTCGCGGACGACGCGGACCGCCTCCGCCACCAGCTCTCCGACGTCCTCACCGGATCCGATCGGCGTGACGCTGAACGCCACCAGCACCGACATGGCTCCCCCTCACAGCTGCGACGCCGGGCCGTCCGAGCCCGGCATCCGCGAGCGTATCCTGGGCCACCGACAGAGCCACCGACGAGAGCCGCCGGCAGCCACCGGCAGAACTGCTGCACAGAGCTCCAGCAGAACTGTTACACGGAGCTCCGGCAGAACCGCCCGAAGGGAAGCCGGACGCCCGGCGCGTTGTTGACCACGGCCGTGAGCACCACCACCACCGGTCCGGCCGCGAGCATTCCCCTGACGGACGTCGCACCGACGGAGGTCGACGTCGTCGTCATCGGAGCCGGCCAGGCAGGGCTGTCCAGCGCGTACTTCGTGCGCCGCTTCGGGCTCGGATTCGTGGTCTTGGACGCCGAGCCGGGACCCGGCGGCGCGTGGCGGCACCGGTCTCCGACGCTGACCATGGAGAAGATCCACGACATCTTCGACCTGCCCGGCGTCCACCGGACTCCTGAGGTCGATCCGACTCTGCTCGCCGCGGACGTGGTGCCCGGATATTTCGCCGACTACGAACGGCGGACGGGACTGCCGGTCCTCCGTCCCGTGAAGGTCCGTTCCGTGACCCGTCACGAGGACGGCAGGCTCCTGGTCGCCGCCGAAGAGTCAGGCGCCGAGCGGGAGTCGAGTGGCCGGGCGGCAGGCGATCCGGGAGCTCCTGGCGTCGTCTCCCCCGCGGGCCCGGGCGCCGCCGTACCCCGCACGTGGGCGGCGCGCGCGGTGATCAACGCGACGGGCACCTGGAGCCGGCCGCACTGGCCCTACTATCCCGGGGCCGCGGACTTCCGGGGCAGGCAGTTGCACTACGCCGACTATCGGGGACCCGAGGACTTCGCCGGGGCGAAGGTGGTCATCGTCGGCGGGGGCGCCTCGGCGACGCATGTGTTGTCCGAGCTCGCGGACGTGGCCGCGGAGACCATATGGGTGACGCGAAGCCCGCTCGTCTTCCACGAAGGCGCGTACGGCGAGGACCGTCGACGGGCGGCCGTCGCGCGGGTGGAGGAACGCGTGCGGGCGGGGCTGCCGCCGCAGAGTGTGGTGAGCGCCACCGGCCTCGCCTACACGAAGGTCATACGGGACGCCATGGACAAGGGGGTGTTCAACCGGCTGCCCATGTTCAGCCGCATCACCCCGGACGGCGTCATGTGGGACGACGGCCGGGTGGCGGCCGCCGATGTGATCATCTGGGCGACCGGGTTCCGCTCGGCCATCGGCCATCTCGCACCCCTCAAGCTGCGGGGCCCGGGCGGCGGCATCCAGATGGACGGCACCCGCGTGGTCGCCGAACCTCGTCTCCACCTGGTCGGCTACGGCCCCTCGGCCAGCACGGTCGGGGCCAACCGCGCCGGCCGTGAGGCCGCCCTGCAGATCCGCCGCCTGCTGGCCGCCTCCCACGCCGCCTGACCGGCGCCGCCTGACAGCACGCCCGAACAGGCCGCCCGAACCCAGGCCAGCCTGACTCGGACCAGCCCCGCGTCAACCCGACGCCGCGATCGGGCCGGTCCACGCCCCCGAGCGGGCCGGCCCGAACTCGCCGCCACGAGGCCCGCTCCCAGGAGGCCGACTCCCGGGAGCCCGGCGTTCTACGCGGCCAGCGTCTCGACGGACACCTGCCAGAGCAGTGTGGCCGCCTCGGGGTCGAGCGCCCAGGCCGCGACACCCCGCCGGGTGCCCGGCTGGTGCGGCTCCGCCTCGTTGCAGTCCTCGAAGTAGCGGCCGCCGACGCCTTCGAGCAGAGGCGACGTCGCGAGAAGGACGGACGTCGCGGCGCCCTGCTCGGGCGTCTTCCACGAGACACCCGCGCCGGCGCTCTGGGCGCGCAGGCGCTCGAGTTCCTCGTCGGAGACGTACCGCTGGAGGTTGGTCCGGATCCCGCCCGGCATCAGCGCGTTGGCGGTGATGCCGTCGTCCGCCCACCGCCGGGCCGCCTCGACCGCCATCAGCACGTTGGCCGTCTTGGACTGCCCGTAGGCGGACCACGGCTCGTACTCCCGCTCCCGGAAGTGGATGTCCTCGAAGACGATCGGCGACCGCAGGTGCGCACTCGAGCTGACGGCCACGACGCGGGCGCCGCCGGCCGCCGCGAGCGCCCGGTGCAGCCCGGTGGTGAGCGCGAAGTGGCCGAGGTGGTTGGTGGCGAACTGCAGCTCCCAGCCTTCCGGCGTCCGCATCTCGGGCGAGGCCATCATGCCGGCGTTGTTCACGAGAATGTGCAGCGGACCGTCCCACGCGGCGGTGAACGCCGCGACGGATGACTGGTCGGCGAGGTCCAGCCGCGCGACGAGAACCTGCTTGTTGCCGGTGGTCGCGACGATGTCCTCGGCCGTGCGCTCCCCCGCCGCGAGGTCGCGGACCGCCAGGGTCACCTCCGCACCCGCTCCGGCGAGCGCCCGTGCGGTCTCTATGCCGATGCCGGAGGCCCCGCCGGTCACGATGACCCGGCGTCCGGTGAGGTCGATGCCGTCGACGACCTCGGCCGCGGTCGACTCGGCGGTGAACGGTGTCGTGATGCGTGTGGAAGCGGTCATGTTCTTTCCTGTCTCGCCACGATTTGACGTCATGCCAGGGCATGCGCGCCGGGGGCCCAGCCGGTACGCTGAAAACGGAGGAACCTCCGTTACATGAAGACTCTAATCGGAGGAACCTCCGTTTAGCAAGTTCCGCCCGCACGCAGGACAATGAGCTGCGAACACCCCGACGAGGAGGAAACGTGCCGCCCGCCCGCCCGCTGCGCGCCGACGCCCAGCGCAACCGCGACCGCCTACTGGAGGTCGCCGTGCGCGCGTTCTCCCAGGACGGCCCGGACGTGACGCTCGAAGCGATCGCGAAGGAGGCGGGCGTGGGCATCGGCACCCTCTACCGCCACTTCCCCACGAGGGAGGCCCTCGTCGAGGCGGTCTACCGCAACGAGCTCGCGAGGTTGTGTGACGCCGCCTCGGAACTCCTGGAGGTCAAGCCCCCGGATCAGGCCCTGCGCGACTGGATGGACCACTTCGTCGACTACATGGCGACCAAGCACGGGATGGCCGACGCGCTGCGTGCGGTCGTCGCCTCGGGCGGAAACCCGTACGCGCACAGCCGCGACCGGCTGATCGGCACGATCGGGACTCTGCTCCAGGCCGGCGCCGGCGCCGGGAGCGTACGGTCCGACGTCCGGCCGGACGATGTGCTCGCGAGCCTGAGCGGCGTCTCCCTCACCACCAGTGCCCCCGAACGGCGTGAGCAGGCCCGCCGCCTGCTCGATCTGCTGATGGACGGCCTGCGTTACCGGGCCGCGAACGGGGCCTGACACCCGGCGCGACCGCGATCAGGCCAAGCCGAGAGCCTCGGCGGCGACCGCGTGGCGAAGATCCCGGATGCCGGGCCGTCCCCGCAGCGGATGGACGTTGTTGGTGAGCAGGACGACGGTCAGCCGGCGGCCGGGATCCACGACGAGCGACGTCCCGGTGAAGCCGGAGTGCCCCCACGCGTCCACGAGCGGGCCGACGACGGCCGGGTCGCCGATCCGCACGCCGAGCCCCTGGCGGAAGGCGCTGCCGGCGACACCGTGGTCGCGCGTCATCTCGGCCGCCGCCTCGCGGGAGAGGACTCCGTCGCCGCCGCCGCGCAGCGCCTCGCAGAAGCGGACCAGGTCCGCGGCCGTGGAGAACAGACCCGCGTGCCCGGCGACGCCGCCGAGCACGTGGGCGGTCTCGTCGTGCACCTCTCCCCTGACGCACGCCGGCGCGGACTCCCCCAGACGCGCCGCACGCTCAGGCTTGTGCTCGGTCGCCACGATCCTCGGCAGCCATGCCGGGTCCGGCCGGTAGGCGGTGTCGGCGAGGCCGAGAGGTCCCGTGATCCGCTCCCGCACCAGCACGTCGAGAGGCGCGCCCCCGGCGATCTCGGCGATCCGCCCCGCCGTGATCATGCCGACGTCCGAGTAGACGTGTGTCCCGGCCGGGCCGGAAGCCAGGGTGGACAAGATCATGTCCCACCGGCGCTCGGAAGGCTCCGCCTCGACCCGTCGTCCCGGCGGCAGACCCGCCGTATGGGTGAGCAGGTGCCGGAGTGTGATCGCCGGCCGATCGCCGTAGTGATCCGGCAGCCATGTCGCCACCGGTTCGTCGATGGACACCCGGCCGTCGTCGGCGAGCGACAGCAGTACGACGGTCGTGAACAGCTTGGTGATCGAGGCGAGATCGAAGATCGAGTCGAGCGCGACCGGCGGGCGCTCCCGAGCCGGGGTCTCCGACGCGTCCGCGTAGCGCACCGCCTCTCCCACGGCCGCCTCGGCCGCGGTCCGCCCGTCCAGGGCGATCACCGCGACGGCGGCAGACGCGACCTCGGGGACCGCCGCCCGGAGAATGTCCTCGAGCATGCGCCGTCAATCGCCCTTGTGCCGCGGCCCGCGAGCCGGCGACTCGCCGGAAGACGACCTTCCGGATGCCGGCCCTTCGGACCCGGACGCCTCAGACCCGGGTCCGCCGGGCCGCGGGTCACCGGCGCCCAACGCGGTGTCGAGCCTGCCGCCGCGGTCGGCGAGCAGCGCACGGGCCCGGTCTGCGGAGAAGCCGCACTGGACCATCACGACGGCGGTCTTCACGTCGTGGTCCGCGCCTTCGAGGGCCTCGCGGGCGACGGAGATGTCGGCCCCCGTGACCTCCGCGACGATCCGCACCGCACGGTCGACGAGCTTGGAGTTGCTCGCCGACACCTCGATCATGCGATTGCCGTACGTCCGGCCGCACCTGATCATCGTGATCGTCGAGATCATGTTGAGGACCAGTTTCTGGGCCGTGCCCGCCTTGAGCCGGGTCGACCCGGTCACGATCTCCGGCCCCACGATCACTTCGACGGCGTGATCCGCCTCCGCGCCGAGCGGCGTGCCCGTGTTGCAGGCCAGCGCCACCGTCAGGGCGCCGCGCCTGCGGGCCTCCGCGACGGCCGCCACCACGTACGGCGCGCGCCCGCTGGCGGAGATCCCCACGACCGAGTCTCCGGGGCCGACCCCCTTGGCCCGGATGGCCTCCGCTCCCGCCTCGGCGTCGTCCTCGGCGCCCTCGACGGATCGGGTCAGCGCGGGCTCGCCTCCCGCGATGATGCCCTGGACCAGGTCCGGGTCGGTGCCGAAGGTCGGCGGGCACTCCGAGGCGTCGAGCACCGCCAGGCGTCCCGACGTTCCGGCGCCCACGTAGAGCAGGCGGCCGCCCATGGAGATCCGCGCGGCGATTCCGTCGACCGCGGCCGAGATCACCGGGACCGCCTTCGCCACGGCCGCGGGCACGGCGGCGTCGGCCTCGTTCATCAGCCGGGCGATCTCCTCCGTCGGAAGCGTGTCGATCCGGCTGTAGCGGGGATCGCTCTGTTCGGTGGCGAGAGCCGCAAGTGATTTCATCCTAAATATCCTATTTGGAGTATTTTATCCCGATGATTCGTGTCCGGACGGGGCTGGAAGAGCTGGTCGCGGCACCGCGGCCGGCGAGTCACGGCCGTGCGGGCCTCATCACCAACCCCACAGGAGTCCTGCCCGATCTGACCCCGTCGGCAACGGCCCTGCTGTCGGCTGGAATCCGGCTGACCACGCTCTTCAGCCCCGAACACGGCCTTCGGGGCACGGCGCAGGCGGGCGCGGGCGAGGGCGACTCGACCGATCCGGCGACCGGGCTGCCGGTCATCGACACCTATCGAAGATCCCCTGACGAGCTCGCCGAGCTCGCCGCGGCCTCGGGGGTCGACACGCTCGTGTTCGACGTGAGCGACATCGGCACGCGCTTCTACACCTACGTCTGGACGATGTACGACCTCATGGTCACCTCCGCCCGGCTGGGCCTGCGCTTCGTCGTGCTCGACCGGCCCAACCCGATCGGCGGCGTCGACGCCGAGGGTCCGCTGCTCGACCCGGCGAGCGCGAGCTTCCTGGGCCGCGCGCCCATCCCCGTACGGCACGGCCTGACGCCCGGTGAGCTGGCGCTGTTCGTCAACCGCACGATCGACGCGGACCTGCACGTGATCCCGCTCAGCGGCTGGCGGCGGGAATGGCACTTCGGCGAGACGGGCCTGCCCTGGGTGATGCCGTCGGCCAACATGCCCACGCTGGACACCGCGCTCGTCTATCCGGGGACGGGCCTGTTCGAGGGCACGAACGTCTCCGAGGGGCGCGGCACCACCCGGCCGTTCGAGCTGATCGGCGCGCCGTACGTGGACGGGCGTTTCGCGCCCGAGCTCAACGGCCTCGGGCTTGCCGGGGTGCGCTTCCGCGACACGTGGTTCACCCCCACCTTCGGCAAGCACGCCGGCGTGCAGGTGCGCGGCGTCCAGGCGCACGTCGGCGACCGGTCGGCGTTCCGGCCGGTGCTCACCGGGGTGTCGATGCTCCACTGCCTCCGCACGCTGTATCCGGGCGAGTTCGCCTGCGACCCGTTCCTCGACCTGCTGTGGGGCTCGGCCTCGCTGCGCGAGCACCTCGACGCGGGCGAAGACCCGCGCGGGCTCTGCTCGCCGGTCTCCTGGTTCGGCCAGGTGGAATTGCTCTACGGCTGACATCAGCCGAAGGCGCGCCGGTAGAGCCAGAAGACCCGCTCGACCCGCGCGCCGAACGCCAGAGAGTAGAACCGGACAGGACCCACCCAGCCGATCTGCACCTCGCGCAGTCCCGCCGCCCTCTGCTCCGCCAGGCACCGCCTCGCGAGGACCCGGCCCACCCCGAGCCCCCGGGCCGCCTCGGCCGTGCCCATCGGGCCGAACCAGAGCGGACGGGAGCCCCACGCGGCGAACCCGAGGATCTCCCCGTCTCGTGAGGCATAGTGGCAGCCCGTCGCCTGCTCGGCCTCCCAGGCCCACGCGTCGTTCCAGTGCCGGCGGGCGAAGGCGGCCACGGCTCCGCGCTCCCCGGCGGGCGCGGCGTGGAGGGTCACACCGGCCGAGGCCAGTCGTGCGGTGACCGCGTCGTCCTCGTCGAGCAGGCTCCCCATGGCCGAGACGTCGGCCGTCATGTTCCAGGCCACCCGGTATCGGTCGTACCCGAGGCTCTCCGCCAGGCAGGCCGCCGGGGTGTAGCGCACGTCGATGCCCGGCCAGGCGTAGCACGGCGGGTTCCCGGCGAATCTGACCTCGGTGGCGCCTTCCGCGCGCAGCCACTCCTGCGCCGCCTCGGCGAGGCGGCGGCCGATCCCCCGGCCGCGGGCGGCGGGGTCGACGGCGATCAGGTCGAGGTGTCCCACGCCGCCCTCGGACATGGAGGCGAACACGGCCCCGTCGAGGCCCGGAGTGGCGAGCACCGTCCACCGGCGCCCGGAGGGCGGGGAGGCCAGCCGCCGCACCAGCAGAGCGGCGTCGGCGTCGGCCCAGAGGGCGGCCGCCGCGAGGCCCTCGACGCGGGCGTCGGGCGTCACCGGCCGGATGTCGGTCATGCCCCCACGCCCTGCGGGATCACGCTCCTGCGCCGCGGATGGAAGCAGGCGTGCAACTGCACGGTCGCCTCGCCGCTCTCCCCGCCGTCGTGACCCAGAACCGGCCGCTCGCTCTCGCAACGGGCGGTGCTGAAGGGACATCTGCGCGAGAAGAGGCAACCCTCGTCGGTCTGCCCCTCGTCGAGCGCCTCGGTCGGCACGACCTGCTCGGCGCCCGGCCGTTCCAGCCCGTGCAGCACCGGGATCGCCGACAGCAGCGACTGCGTGTACGGATGCACGGGATCGGCGATGATCGTCTCGGTCGGCCCGCGCTCGACGACCTGCCCGCGGTAGATCACGTAGAGCTCGCCCTCGTCCCCGACGTACCGGGCGGTGGCGATGTCATGGGTGATGAACAGCACGCTCACGCCGAGCCGTTCGCGCAGGTCGCGCAGGAGACCGAGGATGCCGAGCCGCAGGGACACGTCGATCATCGAGACGGCCTCGTCGGCCACGAGCATCTCGGGATCCATGGTGAGCGCCCGCGCGATGACCACCCGCTGGCGCATCCCGCCGGACAACTGGTGCGGGTAACGCGGCAGCACGTAGCCGGGGTCGATCCCCACCAGGTCGAGCAACTCCTCCGCTCGGACGTCGCACCACGCCTTCGAGCGTCCCGTCTGGCGGGCGCGCAGCCGCAACGGCGCCTCCAGGGTCTGGTGGATCGTGCGGGTGGGGTTGAGCGCCGAGTAGGGGTCCTGGTGGATCAGCTGGATCCGGCGGTAGTACGGCTGGCGGTTGCGGTGGGTCAGCGACGACATCGGGGTGCCGTCGATCACGATCTCACCGGAGTCGTAGGTCTCCAGACCGGCGATGATCCGGCCGAGGGTGGTCTTGCCGCAGCCCGACTCCCCGATGAAGGAGACCGCCCCGCCCTTCGGGATGGCGAAGTCGACCCCGCGCAGAGCCGGGACCTCACGTTTGCCGAGGACGTTCCCGCGCTGCTTGAACGTCTTGGTGATCGCAGTGCCCGTGATCACGCGTATTCCCTCCGCTTCACCGGCGCCGGGCGCCCGGCGGCGTGGCAGGCGACCGTCCGCCCGTCATAGGTCACCGTCTCGGGCTCGACCGTCTCGCAGATCTCCATGCGCTTGTCGCAGCGCTCCCGGAACACGCATCCCGCGACCGGGAGCGTGCCGAGCGTGGGAGGCCTGCCGGGCAGCGCCCTGGCCAGCGAGATGTCCCCCGACAGGCGCGGGATGGCCCGGATCAGGCCCTGGGTGTAGGGGTGCCGGGGCGTGCCGAGCACCTCGGCGATCGGGCCGTGCTCGACCACGCGCCCGCCGTACATCACGGCGAGGTCGTCGGCCACCTCGGCGACCGCTCCGACGTCGTGAGTGATGACGAGGGTGGTGAGCGCCCGCTCCTCGTGGACCTCCCTGATGATCCGCAGGATCGTCGCCTGCGTGATCATGTCGAGTGCCGTCGTCGGTTCGTCGAGCACGACCACCTGGGCGTTCAGTACGAGCGCGAGCATGATCCCGACTCGCTGGCGCATCCCGCCCGACAGTTCGTGCTGGTGGGAGTCGAGCACGCGGGCCCCGTCCAGGCCCATCCGGGCAAGGAGCGCCTTCGCGTCGGCCACCAGCGCACGCAGGTCGGCCACGTCGTGCGAGCGGCCGAGGTCGAGCAGTTGCTTCCCGACGGTCTTCAGCGGGTTGAGGGAGCTCTGCGCGGCCTGGAAGACATAGCCGACCTTGCGTCCGCGGGTGCGGCGCAGGTCCTCGCCACCGAGGTGGAGGACGTCCCCGAGCCCGTCGATCTCGACGCTGCCCGCGGCGATCCTGCCGGGCGGCTGCACGGCGTTGAGCAGGGAGAGCGCCAGGGTCGACTTCCCGGAGCCCGACTCCCCGACGACGCCGGTGATCGTGCCCGGGGTGAGCGTGAGGCTCACGCCGGAGACCGCCGGCAACTCGCCCGCCGGCGTCTTGTAGACCACGGTGAGGTCGCGGACGCGTACCTCTGGCGCGGCGGAATCTCTGGTCAACCGGGGTCACTCCTCACGCAGGCGGGGATTGAAGATCTCGTCCATCGCGTCCACGATCAGCACGATGCCCAGGGTGAGCAGCAGGATCGCGAGCAGCGGCGCCAGCAGGTACGGCAGCGCCGCGGGGGTCGTGAGCGCCCCACCGCTGAATACGGCGAGGTTCAGCATCACGCCCCAGTTGTTGGCGTCGAAGGGCAGGACGCCGAGGAAGAACAGGCCCACCTGGGCGTAGACCGCGCCGGTCACCGCGATCAGCATGTTCATCGCGATGTAGGGCGCCATGCTGGGCAGCAGTTCCCGCCCGATGATGTGCCTCGTGGGCAGGCCGAGCCCTCTCGCCGCCTCGATGAAGCCCCGCTCCCGCAGCGACAGCGTCTGGGACCGTACGGCACGGGCCACGCCGCCCCATCCGAGCAGCCCGAGGACCAGGCCCATCTCGATCGGGCTAGTGAACTTCCACACGGTCGACAGGACGAGCAGCAGGGGCAGTCCGGGGATCGCGAGGTTCAGGTCGGTCAGCCGCATGAGCGCGCTGTCCCACCTCCCCCGCCTGAACCCGGCGAACAGCCCGATGGCGGTGCCGAGCGCGACGGTGATGACCGCCGTGGCGAGGCCGGTGAGCAGGACGTAACGTGCGCCGGTGATGACGAGCGCGAGGACGTCGGTGCCCTCGAAGTCCGTGCCGAACAGGTGCTGGAGGCTCGGCGGCGCGTAGAGCGCGTTGTCGTCCCTCGGCAGGTTGGCCGGGTAGAGCAGCGGCCCGATGACGCCCATGACGGCGAATCCGAGCACGATGACCACGCCCGCCATGCGGCTCGGCTTGCGGCACAGCACCCGCCACACCCCGCGCCAGAAGTTGCGGCGAAGCGTCGCGCGGGTGGTGCCTGCGGTCATCTCGGGGATGACGGTTACGGTCATGCCGCCTCCCCGCTCCTGACCCGCGGGTCGATCGCCGTGTACAGCAGGTCGGCGACGATGTTGGCCACGACGATGCCCACCGTGATCACCAGGAACGTCCCGCCCATCAGCGCGTAGTCACGGGTGCTGATGCTGTTGACGAGCAGCAGCCCGAGCCCGGGATAGTTGAAGATCTCCTCGATGAAGATCGATCCGCCGAACAACATGCCGATCGACAGGGCGAGGATGGTGAACAGCGGCAGGATCGCGTTGCGCGCCAGATAGCGGAACACGATGCCGCGTTTCAGGCCGCGCAACTCGGCCGCCAGGATGAAGTCGTCGCCGAGCACGGCGACGACGTTCGACTTCATCGCCAGGATCCAGCCTCCGTAGCTCGCGAGCGTGTACGTCACGACGGGCAGCACGGCGTGGTGGATCAGCGAGCCGATGTAGCCCGCGTTCAGCCCCGGGACGAATGCCACGTCCACCGGTCCTCCTGACGGCAGGATCGGCCACAGGGTCGTGAAGATCGCCGTGAGCAGGAGCCCGATGACGTACACCGGGATGCCGTGGAGCAGCGAGCCGGACAGCGCGAGCAGGTCGCCGAGCTTGCCGGATCGCTTGATCGCCGCGTAGACGCCCATGATCACGCCGAGCAGGAAGCTCAGCAGGGTGCCCGCGAGGACGGGCAGCACGGTCCAGCGGGCGGCGGAGCCGATCAGGCTGGTCACCGCGACGCCGGGCGTGCTCAGCGAACGCCCCAGGTCGAAGTGGAGCAGCGACCACATGTACCCGACGTACTGGTCCCACAGGCTGCCCGTCGGGAGGAACCCGTAAAGGACGGCCGTGGCCCGTTCCGCCTGGTCCGGCGACATGCCCTTCTGCAGGAGGCTCTCGTACATCCCCTGGACGGGGTCGCCGGGGATCTCCCTGATGATGACGAAGCTGATCGTCGCGACGACCCAGATCATGACCAGGCCGCGGACGACGTGCCCCGCCACCCGACGGGCGAGGGCGGTTCCCCGCGGACGGTCCCGCACCGCTTTCGTCATGCCTGCCTCTTCCTGATCATGCCGAGCTGCATCCATACGCCTGACGACAGCCGCAGCGCCTCGCTGTCGTCCGGGGGGAAGCCCGTGTACCGGGATGTGTTCACGAACTGGGTGTTCACGTAGTCCCACAGCTGGATCACCGGCAGCTGTTCGTTGGACACCTTCGCCAGCGTGCCGACGATCTGCTTCTGCTCTCCGGCCGAGGCGAAGCTGAGCCTGCTGGTCAGCGCGCCGGGGTCGACCCGGCCCACGCCGGCGACGTCGACCGTCTCCGGGCCGCCCATCCAGTTGCCCTCGGTGCCCGGCGCGACGTGTTCGAGCCGGCCACCGAACATCTGCCAGCCGTTCGCCTGTCCGTAAAGGCGCTGGTAGATGTTGTACGGCGAGGGCCCGAGGCCCATCAGCCAGAAACCGACATCGTACTTCCCTGCCGCGAGCTCACTGAGATAGAGGGTGTAGTCGGCGGCGGTGACGACCGTCGCGTCGACCCCGTGGTCGGTGAGCTGGCTGCTGATCGACTTGGCCGCGGAGATCCAGTCGGAGAACGACGCGGGCACGTGGATCTCCACCTTCCACGGCTTGCCGTCGGGCAGCGCCCACTTGTTCCCCCGCCGCGTCATGCCCGCCGCCTTGAGCTCCGCCGCGGCCTTGGCCGGGTCGAGCCGGTAGGGGTCGAGCCCGGAGAACGCCGACCCCAGCCAGACCTTGGCCGCCTCGGCGTGGATGCCCGACGTCGTGAGGGAGGGCGTGCCTCCCTCGGGTGCGGCGATCTTCGTCACCTGCGCCCGGTCGATCAGATAGGCCAGCGCCCGGCGCACGTGCACGTTGTCGTACGGCTTGCGCGCCTGGTTGAAGGCCAGCGACGTGGAGACGGGCGAGAAGCCCTTGATGACCTGACTGCCCCTGACCGCGCGGATGCGGTCCAGGACGGCCGACGGCACGGACGTGAAGGGCGCGTTGTCCAGTTTCCCGGCGATCAGGTAGTTCCAGATCTGCTGGTTGCCCGTGTAGTTGAGCAGCTCGACCTTGTCGGGGCCGATCAGTTTGCTGTCGTAGAAGTACGGGTTGCGCTTGAGCAGTGCCGCGCCGGGATTGATCCGCTCCAGCACGAACGGCCCCGCGGACACGTCCTGACGCGGCGCGAATCCGATGACCTTGTCGGCAAGGCCGGTGATCTCGGTCTTCGCCTGCTCGGCAGGCTTGCCCTTCCCGTCCTGGGCGAGCTTGAGCTTCTGCCAGAAGTCGCGGGGGAGAAGCGAGCCGTAGACGTGGGCGGGCACGACGACGGTCGACAGCAGGTTGCTGAGGAACGTGTTGCTCTTGTTCGCGCCCTGGGTGATCCGGATCGTCGTGGGGTCCACCACCTGGATGGTGGCCGCGGCGCCCGCCGCCTTGGGGTCGAGCGCGTAGGCCGTACCGCCCTGGGTGTAGGCGAGACCGATCGAGACCCGGATGTCCTCACTGGTCACCGGCTTGCCGTCCGACCAGCGGGCGTTCGGCTGCAGGTGGATCACGACCTCCGACTGGTCGGGGGACGACGTCCAGCTCCGCGCGATCGCGGGATAGAACTGGTTCGGGTCGATCGGGTCGTTCTTCGGCCAGGCCAGCGCCATTCCGTTGTAGCCGTCGAAGACAGAGCCCACGGGGTTGAAGGGGTTGATCGGCGCGCTCGCGTTGATCTGCTTGCTGCCGTCGATCGTGGTGTAGATCCCCCCCTGCCCTGCATTCTCCTGGCCGGTACTTCCACACGCGGTGGCGGTGGCGATCGACGCCAGAGCCGCGATCGCCGCGAGTCGCTTCATGGGCTGCTCCTGGTTCCCGGTTGCCTGGACAATACGGGCGCCCGGCGGCAGCGTCAATTTTTTCCGTCTATGGAGACTGTCGTGAAGTTAATTTTTACCTAGGCCGCCCACCTGCGGAGACGTCTGACGATGACGGTGCCGGGTGTCGTCGAGGAACCTGTCCAGCGCTCCCTTGGTGGCCAGCAGGGCGCCCTCCGAGGCCTCGAAGGTGCGCTGCGCGACGCCCACGAAGACGCAGTCGACGATGAGCAACTGGCTGATGCGGCTGGCGAGCGCGCCCGGCCGGAAGGCCGTCTCACGGCCGGCCGACACGAGCACGTGATCGGCCGCCTCCGCGAGCGAGGAACGGGGGTTGTTGGTGATCGCGACCGTCGTCGCTCCCGCCCGCCGGGCCGTCCGCATCGGCTCCAGCACGTCGGGCGTCTCCCCGGTGCAGCTCACACCGATCGACACGTCGGAGGCCCCGGCCACGGCGGCCGCCGTGAGAGCGAGGTGGACGTCGGTGAAGGCGTGCGCGGAGACGCCGATGCGCAGGAGTTTCTGCGCCATGTCGGCCGCGACCAGGCCCGACGCCCCCACACCGAATACGCTCACCCGCCGGGCGTCCGCGACGGCCTCGACCACCGGCCCGAGCCGTTCCGGGCTGAGCTGCGCCGCGGTGTCCGCCAGCGCCTCCGATTCCGCCCTGGTGACCTTGGCGATGACGTCGGCGAGCGGGTCGTCGGGGGCGAGGTCGCCCGGCACCAGTCGCTCCGGCCGTCCGTGCGCGGACGCGGCGGCCAGGGCCAGGCGCAGCTGGGAGTAGCCCGTGAACCCGAGGGCGCGGGCGGTCCGCACTATCGTCGCCTGGCTGGTGCCCGAGGCCTCGCTCAGCTCGGTGATCGTGCTTCCCGCGACCGTGGCCGGGTCGTCGAGAATCAGCCTGGCGATCGAACGCCCGGCCGGAGTGAGGGAGGGCAGCACGGCGCGCACCGTGGCGACGAGGTTCGCGGACACGGGCCCGCCTGGCGAGGGCTCCTTCATGAGGCTCCTTCTGGGGGAGGTGAAACGGGGAAACGGGGCGGGGAGGCCGTTCCGGGGGATTCCCGGGGGTTCGAGGGGCTCCGATCGTCAGGCGTGCTCCTGCGTCCGGATGGCGGTCAGCCGGCGGGCGGCCGCGCGCGACGACACCGTGGAGCCGCCGTGGGTGGCAAGGTACACGGCCCCTGCGGGTGTTCCCGGCACGCCCGTCTCGACCACCACCGCGTCGGGGCGCACCTCCAGGGCTCGCGCCAGCAGCCGCTGGATCCACACGTGGCGGGTGGCGTCGCGCACCACAACGACGACTGGGCGGTGGAGATCGGTGAGGTCGGGGAGATCCTCTCCCTCGGCGACCTCCGCAACGACGGTCCCCGGAATGATCTCCCCGATCGCGGCGCCGACGCCCACCGCCGTGGCGCGGCCCACGGCCTGGGACGGGCGGGTGGTCATCTCCACGACCAGCGGGGCGACCCGCAGCACCGGGCGGCCGGGGGTTCCGATCACGCGCAGGGCGGCCGTCGCGGTCTTCAGTCCGACGCCCTCGTCGGCGTCGCGGGCGGCCGCGGCCCTGGCCGGGGCCTGCTCCGCGTGCCATCGGGCGAGTTCGAGCACCCGGCCCGCCGCCTCGGCCAGCCGGGCTTCGGGCAGGCGACCCTCCCGTACGGCGGAGACGATCGCGTCGCGGAGTGCGTAAACGCTCTCACCGCCGGGTGAGGAGACGCCGACGCAGATCGCGTCGGCGCCGGCCACAAGGGCGCGGACGGTGATCTCCTCGGGAGCGTGCAGCGCGGCGACCGCGCGCATCTCGATGGCGTCGGTGACGGTCACCCCCCCGAACCCGAGCTCCTCCCGGAGCAGTCCGGTCAGCACGGCACGGCTCAGCGTGACCGGAGAGCGGTCCAGGGCGGGCACGAGCAGGTGGCCGCACATGATCGCGCGCACGCCCGCCTTGATCGCGGCGCGGAACGGCGGCAGATCCCGCCGTTCGAGGACCTCCCGAGACGCGCGGACCTCGGGCAGGGCCAGATGCGAGTCGGTCACGGTGTCCCCGTGACCGGGGAAATGTTTCGCGCAGGCGGCCACTCCCGCCCCCTGGAGCCCCTCGATCCACGCCACGGCGTGCCGCCGGACCCGCTCGGGATCCGAGCCGAAGGACCTGACGCCGATCACGGGATTGCGGGGATCGGCGTTGACGTCGACGACGGGCGCGTAGTCCATCGTGATGTCCGCCGCGCCCAGCATGCGCCCGATCTGCCGGGCGACCCGTCCGGTCGCCCGCACGTCGTCGGCGACCCCCAGGGCGAGGTTGCCCGGCCATGAGCTGCCGGTCCGCGCCTCCAGGCGGGTGATCGCGCCCCCCTCCTCGTCGACCGCGACGATCACGCCCGGATTCTCCTCGCGCATCGCCGCGACCAGTTCGGCGGTCTGTGCCGGGCCGGCGAGGTTGCGGGTGAACAGGACGGCCCCGCCAAGGCCGTCGGCGAGGGCCCGGCGCAGCCAGTCCGGCGGGGCCGTCCCCTCGAAACCGGGCTGGAGCACGGTCATCGCCAGCCGGCAGAGCTCGCGGGAGCGGGTCCTCATCGTTCCTCCGAAACCGGCACCCGGTCGAGCAGCCGCAGGTGCGCCTGATGCGCCCGGTCCGGCGGCAGGGCCGCCCGGATGGCCAGCGCCGCCGCACCGGCGGCGCCGTCCCGTGCGGGCGTCCACGGAACCCGATCCCCCAGGGCGGCGCGCACCCTGCGCGCCAACTCCGTCGGCTCGGTCAGCAGCGACCCCGCCAGCACCAGCGGGCCGCCGTACTCCAATCCGCCGTTCTCCCCCTCCCGCGGGTCCCTGGCGGCCACCTTCGCCGTACGGCTCAGCCGGCGCGCGGCCTCGTCGAGGATGTCCCCCGCGACCGGGTCTCCCCTACGGGCGGCGTCGTCGACCACGGGGGCCAGCGTGCCCAGCCAGGCCGCGCCCGCCGAGTCCACCTGCTCGTAGACGGCCGAGACGATCTGCTGGGTGAGCTGACGGCAGACCTCCGGGGAGAGCTCGCGGGCCGGGGCGGCACGGCCGAGGACCGCCGCCGCGACGAGGTCGACCAGCAGGGTGGGCGGGGTCCTGCCGTCGAGGGCCGTGAGCGCCCGGGTGAGGGCGTGGCGCCCGATCCAGACTCCGGAGCCCTCGTCGCCGAGCAGCCAGCCGAGCCCGTCGGCCCGCCGCACGACCTCCCGTCCCCGGATTCTGGCCGCCATCGCCCCGGTGCCGGCGACCAGCACGGTGCCGTCGGGGTCGGCGGTGGCGCCGCAGAAGGCGACGAGCACGTCAGGCACCACCACGGGAAGGCCGGTCAGCCCGGCCGCGCGCCAGGCCTGGACGGCCGGCGTCTCGGCGCGGGCGACCCCCGCGAGGCCGAAGACGCCGCCGGCGACCCGTGACCGGTCGAGGCCCTCCAGCGCGGCGGTCAGCGCCGTCAGCAGGCTGGCGGCCGGGTCGGGCGCGGACAGCACGTTGGCTCCGCCCGACCGTCCGCGCCCGGCGACCTCTCCGGTCTCCCCGGCCACGACACATCGGGTGCTCGTACCGCCACCGTCCACCCCGACGAACAGAGCCGTCACGACCGCCCCTTGCGTAGATACCTTCCAACAAGTTACAAGAGAGCGAAGATTTTCTACAACGAGTAACGAGTGCTGTGACGGGGGGCGCCCGTCCCGCGGACCCCGGCGGGGACCCGCGGGATCGCGCGAGGACTACCTGGAGTTGTCGGCCAGGTCCGCCAGGTCCGCCGCCATCCGGAAGAGCCTGTTGCGGCCCAGGTCGCCGATCGTCTTGATGTTGAAGGCCTGCTTGAGGAGCTCGGCGTCCTTCTCGGTGATGCCCGCCATCGCATGAACCGGGGCCTTGAGCAGCTCGGCCAGGCTCATGTTCTCGTACTTCCGATCGAGCAGCTTCGCCAGATCCGCTGTCACAGTCATGGGTCCCCCCCTCGACACGGGCCAAGGCCCGTACTTCGGGGGTGCCCAAACCAGTTGTTTTCTATGCGAGTTACCTCAAATACCCCCACCGATGAGCCGGTCCAGGCGGATCGGCAGATCGCGGACCCGGATGCCGGTGGCGTGGTACACCGCGTTCGCGATGGCCGCGGCCGTGCCCACGATGCCGATCTCGCCGATGCCCTTCGACCCCATCGGGTTCAGCTCGGGGTCCTCCTCCTCGATCCAGAACGCGTCGACGTCGCGGACGTCCGCGCAGGCGGCGACGTGGTACTGCGCCAGGTCGCGGTTGAGGTAGTCGCCGAACTCGAGGTCCATGACGCTCTCCTCGAGCAGGGCCATCGACAGACCCATCGTCATTCCCCCGATGAACTGCGAGCGCGCCGTCTTGGGGTTGATGATCCGGCCGGCCGCGAACGCCCCCAGCAGGCGCAGCACCCTGACCTCCCCGGTGTCGAGATCCACTCCGACCTCGGCGAACTGCGCGCCGTACGCGTGCCTGGAGAGCGGCCGCTGGGAGCGCAGCTCCTCCGCCGTGTCCGCGCTCGCCTCGAGGCCGCCGGGAGGGACGTCGCCCGAGCGGCGGTGGAGGGCGGCCATCAGCGCCTCGCAGGCCCGCAGGACGGCCGTGCCCCACGAAGCGGTCCCCGACGATCCTCCGGCGACCGAGGCGCGGGGCAGCGCGCTGTCCCCGACCTCCATCCGCACCTGGGCCGGCGGGACGCGCAGCGCGTCGGCGGCGATCTGGGTGAGCACGGTCCTCGCCCCCGTCCCGATGTCGGCGGCGGCGATCCGGACCGTGAAGCCGCCCCCGGGCTCGGCACGTGCGGAGGCCTGGGACGGCAGGCGGTAGACCGGGTAGGTCGAGGACGCAACGCCGGTGCCGATCAGCTGCCTGCCGCGGCGGCGGACGCCCGGCTCGGGGTCGCGTCCTGCCCAGCCGAACCTCTCGGCTCCCTCGCGCAGGCAGGCGACGAGGTTCCGCGAGCTGAAGGGAAGCCCCCGCTCCGGATCGATCGTGGGCTCGTTGCGGACGCGCAACTCGACCGGGTCGATCCCGCAGGCGACGGCCAGTTCGTCCATCGCCGACTCCAGCGCGAACATCCCCGGCGTCTCCCCGGGCGCCCGCATCCAGGTGGGGATCGGCACGTCGAGCCGGACCAGCCGGTGCGAGGTCCGGCGATGCGGCGCCGCGTACATCATCCGAGTGACGACCGTCGTCTGCTCGGCGAACTCCTTGATCGTGGCCGTCTGCTCGAACGCCTCGTGCACGATCGCGCTCAGCCTCCCGTCCTCGTCCGCGCCGAGCCGTACGCGCTGGACGGTCGGGGTCCGGTAGCCGGTGACCGCGAACATCTGCCGCCGGGTGGCCGCGAGCTTGACCGGGCGGCCGACCTGCTTGGCCGCGAGCGCCGCGAGGACGACCTGTGCGTGGGGGGCGCCCTTGCCCCCGAAACCCCCGCCCACGTACGGGGATATCACCCGGACGCTCTCCGGCGGCAGGGCGAACAGCGGGGCGATCGTGGCGCGCACCCCTGAGGCGCTCTGCGTCGCGTCGTACAGCGTCAGCCCGTCGGCGTCCCACAGGGCGACCGTGGCGTGCGGCTCGATCGGGTTGTGGTGTTGCGCTGGCGTGGTGTACGTCGCGTCCACCACGACGGACGCGAAGGCGAGGGCCGTGTCGGGATCGCCGAGCTCGCTGTCCGTGGCGTAGTTGGGGTTGACGTGATCGGGCCGGTACATCCCCGGATGGTCGGCCCGCAGCTCGACGTCGTGCGGTTCGGCCCGGTAGTCCACCCGCAGGAGGCGGGCCGCCTCGGTGGCGCTCTCCAGGGTCTCCGCGACCACGATCGCGACCACCTGACCGCGGTAGGCGACCCGCGGCGACTGGAGCACGGTGAGCTCCGCGTCCTCGACCGGGGCCAGCCGGGGCGCGTTCTCGTGCCAGATCGCGGCGATCATCCCGGGAAGCTGGAGCACCGAGTCCGCGTCGACGGCGCGGACCTCTCCTCTGGAGACCGTGGCCTGGACGACCACGGCGTAGGCGAGGTCGGCCGGGAGGTTCTCGTAGGCGTACCTCGCCCGGCCCGTCACCTTCTCCGGGCCGTCGACCCGGTCCAGGGCCGTCCCGGCGTACGGCGCGGCGACGGTGGTCATGGTGCCTCCACGAGGTCGAGCAGTGTGCGGACCACCACGTTGCGGGCGAGTGGCACCTTGAACGCGTTGTGCGGCAGGGGGGTCGCCATGGCCAGCTCCTCGGCGGCCGCCTGGGCGAACGCCGCCTCGGTGGCGGGCGAGCCGCGCAGGGCGGACTCGGCCCGGTCCGCGCGCCACGGAATGTGGGCGACGCCGCCGAGGGCGATCCTGCAGTCCCTGACCATGCCGTCCTCGAGGTCCAGCGCCGCCGCGACCGACACGACCGCGAACGCGAACGACACGCGGTCCCGCACCTTGCGGTAGCGGGAGCGGGCGGCGAACGGCAGCGGCGGCACCTCGACCGCGGTGACGAGATCGCCGGGTTCGAGCACGGTGTCACGCTCCGGCGCGTCGCCGGGCAGCCGGTGGAAACCGGGCATCGGCACCTGGCGGGGACCGCCGGGGCCCTCGATGTGGACGACCGCTCCCAGCGCGGCCAGCGGGACCGCCATGTCCGACGGGTGGGTGGCGACGCAGGCCTCCGACTGGCCGATCACGGCCAGGTTTCGGTGGTCGCCCCGCCGCGCCGGGCAGCCTGAGCCGGGCACCCGCTTGTTGCACGGTTTGCTCACGTCCTGGAAGTAGGAGCAGCGGGTGCGCTGCAGCAGGTTCCCCCCGACCGTCGCCATGTTGCGGATCTGCCCGGAGGCTCCGGCCACGACCGCCTGAGCCAGCATCGGGTAGCGCCGCCGTACGAGCGGGTGGGCCGCCAGGTCGCTGTTGCGCACCCCGGCGCCGATGAGCAGGCCGCCGCCCGCGGTCTCCTCGATCCCGTCGAAGGGCAGCCGCGTGACGTCGACGAGGACTCCGGGCGAGACGACGCCGAGCCTCATCAGATCGACGAGGTTCGTGCCCCCGCCGAGATAGACGGCGCCGGCCCCGTCCGCCGTGCCCGCCGCGCAGGCGGCGACGGCCGATCGGACGTCGGTGGCCCGTTCGTAGGCGAAGGGTCTCATGAGCCCACCTGCTTGATCGCCGCGACGATGTTGACGTAGGCGCCGCATCTGCACAGGTTGCCGCTCATCCGCTCGCGGATCTCGTCGTCGTCGAGCACCGCGGGGCCCGACACGTCGGCCGTGACCGCGCTGGGCCACCCGTCGGCCACCTCGCGCACCATCGCGACGGCCGAGCACAGCTGGCCGGGGGTGCAGTAGCCGCACTGGAAGGCGTCCCGCTCGACGAACGCCGCCTGCATCGGGTGCAGGGCGCCGTCGGCTGCCAGCCCCTCGACCGTGGTGATCTCCCGGTCGTCCACGGTCACCGTCAGGGTCAGGCAGGACTTGACCCGCCTGCCGTCGACGAGGACCGTGCAGGCGCCGCACTGACCGTGGTCGCAGCCCTTCTTGGCCCCGATGAGATCCAGGTGTTCTCGCAGCGTGTCGAGAAGCGTCTCCCGGGTGTCCACGGTGATGGGGCGCTCGTCTCCGTTGACCGACAGCAGAATGTCGGCAGTGATGGGGTCCGCGAAGACCGGACCGCTGTTTCCTTCGCCGTTCACGCGCGTGCCCTACCCAGTTGTCCGCCGTGCATATCCCGACCCCGCCCTCACTCCATTCGTAAAATCACACGATTTACCCCAAACAGCCATATATGGTGCATGACGGGACAAACTTTCGACAGCGAACGGGAAAACACCGTCATGCCCCAGGACGACAGCGGCGAACACGCCGTCTTCGAGATCGACCTCACCCTCGAGGAGGCCAGGCGCCGCGCCGAGGTGGTCACCGCACTCGGGAGCGACTGGAACCCGATGGAGGCCATGCGCGCGGAGGAGGCGGCCTACGACGCCCTCTACTCGGATCTCGACGCACGGCAGCAGGAGACCTACGACATGCTGGTGGCCGCCGGCGTGCTGCCCCGGCGGAAGCCCGGCCATGTTGCCGATTGACCCGCACGCCGACCTGGGCCGCCGGGCCTGGGTGTCCTGCCCCCAGTGCCGCGACGACAGGGACTGCGCGGACTGCGGAGCCGGGCGCAACTGCCGTGACCACTGGCGCTACCTCCTCGGCACCACGGGGAGCCTCATCCACGTCCAGTGCCCCGGCTGCGCCCATCTGTGGGATCACGAGACCCGGTTCCGGAACGGCACACGCCGCCACTGATCCTCGTGGATCACCCGGCGAGAAATCCGGTGTTCACCTGCGGGTCAACATGATCGGCTAGGGTGCCCTCTGGCCAACCCCACCCATGCCATGAGGATCCGTGACCACGCAGGAAGTCGAGCGCGCGCCCGCGACCACGGCCGCGCCTCCCACGGTGAAGCACGTCGGCCGGAGAGCGGGCGCGGCCCTCATGGCGGCGATGCTGGCGGCCATCGGGCTCTGCGTGGGCGACGCCGTCGCCGGGTTCT
The DNA here is from genome assembly GCF_016863275.1 of Planotetraspora mira. Taxonomy (GTDB): domain Bacteria; phylum Actinomycetota; class Actinomycetes; order Streptosporangiales; family Streptosporangiaceae; genus Planotetraspora; species Planotetraspora mira. The sequence goes on along the minus strand of NZ_BOOO01000036.1, from coordinate 70,040 downwards.
TCCCCTTCGGGCCCGCGTCGCGCAGCATCAGCGACCTCGGCAACCAGTACGTCCCCTTCTACGCGTACTGGTGGGACGTGCTGCACGGCCACGCCCGGGGAGACCTGATCGTCAACTGGGCCTCCGGGTTCGGCTCCAGTTACCTCCCCGACGTGTTCTACTACCTGGCCAGCCCCTTCTCCCTGCTGGTCGCGCTGTTCCCCCGCGCCCAGGTGGACCTCGCCGTCTACGTGATCACGGCGGCCAAGATCGCGGCGGGCGCCGCCGCCATGGCCTGGTACCTGCGCGGCCTGTCCGTCCGCGGCCCCTTCCGCTCCGGTCTGGCGGCCGTCTTCGGCGCCGCCTACGGCCTGTGCGGCTGGGCCGTCACCGACGCCGCCTACAACCCCATGTGGCTCGACGGCCTGATCGCGCTCCCCCTGCTGTGCATCGTCGGGGAATGGGCCATGGCCGGGCGCAGGCCCGTGCTCGGGCCGCTGTGCGTGGCGTTCGCCGTGGCGACCGGCTTCTACACCGCCTGCTTCGCCTTGATCGGTGCCGCCGTCGTGTTCCTCATCCGGGCGACGACCGAGGCGTCTCCCCTGCGGGCCAGGCTGCGCGGGTGCGGGCGCGCCGGGCTGTACGCCGGAGCCGGCCTGGGGCTGGCCGCGCCCGTCGTCCTGGTGGTCTACCTCGCTGCGGCGGACGCCTGGCCGGTCAGTCCCCGGCCCTTCACCTCCGTCGGCGTCTCCCCCACGCTCGGGCGGCTGCTCCCCGGCAGCTACGAGTTCAACTCACCTGCGATCTTCGTGGGCACCTTCGCGCTCTTCGCGGCGCTCACGCTGCCGTTCAACCCGGCCGTCCGGGCGCGTGCGCGGGTGGCCTGGTCGGTGGCGATCGTCGCCGTGGCGGCCTCGATGTTGTGGGAGCCGACCGTCCGGATCTGGTACGCCAACACGACCCCCAACGGGAGCACCTACCGGGAGGCCTTCGTCCTGAGCGGCCTGATCGTCGCCGCCGGATGGACGTCGTTGTCCCGGGGCGCCCCCCGGCCGTACGCACTGGCGGGCGGCGCGGCACTGCTCGGTCTCACGATCTGGGCCGCCTCCGGCTGGGAGAAGACCACCCCGGAGATGCTCCAGTGGGCCGGGGCCGTCGCCGCCGCAGGGGCCGTGCTGTACGGCGTGCTCGCGCTGGCCAAGCGGGTCGGCCGGCGGACGTGGCGGATCACGGCCGGCGTCCTGCTCGTGCTGGTGGCGGCGGTGCAGACGGCCGAGGCCGTGGCCAACGTCGCCGACGTCGACACCAAGCGCCAGGCGGCTCTCGGCTACTACGCCGCGTGGGGTCCGTGGCATGACCGGTTGCGCAAGGCCGTGGACTCCGCCGACGCGTGGCCGTCCTACCGTACGGATCCAGGCGAAGCCCGGATAACCGGCAACGATCCGCAACTGATCGGCGGAGAGGGCTCCGCGTACTACAGCAGCGTGACCTCGGCCACCCTCGTCGACATGCTGAGGAACCTCGGCTTCGGCTGGATCTCCCGGGGCCGCTCACCCAAGAGCCTGGACAACCCGGTGACCGACACCGTGTTCTCGATCGCCGCGCGGGCCCACTCGACGGTGACGGGCGCGTCCCAGTCACGCGGCGGGGACCAGGCCGACGTGACGCTCACCCGGCGGCAGGTCCCTCCGCTGGTGACCGTCAGGCCCGACTACGCTCCGCCGCCGCGGTACGGCGAGTCCCCGTTCCTCAACCAGGAACGGCTCCTCGGCGCCTCCGTCTACACGGTCCCCGAGGTGCGCTACCAGCGCAAGGACGGCACGGACCTCGGCACCAGCGGCCCGTTGGAAACCGTTCCCGATCCGGCCCCGCGCTCCTATCCGTACAACCTCCTCGCCACCTGCGGTCCCGGTCAGGAGGTGTACCTGTACGCCCCCGACTACGCGGGCGGCGCCTCGCTCGTGGACAGCGGGTACCGGGTCGGGCTCACCGGCTCCGCCGGGCGGAACAGGGCGCCGATCGAGTGGCTGGGCACGGTTCCAGCGACGGGACGGGTCAAGGTCAAACTCCGGCCGATGGAACGCGGGACGGTGCCGGACCACCCCATCGCCTGCCTGGACACCGCACGCCTGGCCGACGCCGTACAGCATCTCCGGAGCACGGGAGCCACCCGCGTCCAGGTCTCCGGGCACGGCGTCAGCGCCACGCTGCCCGCCGGCAGCACCGGGACCGCGGTCATGGCCATGCCGGCGATCAAGGGCTGGACGTGCGCGCTCGGGAACGCCGCGGCCCGGCCCGCCGGGAACTTCCTCGGGCTGGTCGCGGTACCGCTGGACGGCAAGGCGACGCGGGTGAGCTGCTCGTTCTCTCCGCCGGGCCTGAAGATCGGTCTGGCGGTCACCGGGGGCACCCTGCTCGGCGCCGCCGCGCTCTGGATCGGCCTGTGGCTCCTGCGCCGCAACCGGGCGCGTGGACGGGCCCAGCAGGAAGGGACGGCGCCCGAGACCGTCGTGGCCTCGGACACCGCCCCTTCGCCGGTTCCTCAGTGATCAGCGGGCCGGGAGAGCCTGCCTGCTAGTGCCCGTGACCGTGACCCCTCTCGGAGTACGAGCCCTGGGTCTGCGTGTTGAGCCGGTCGACGCGAACCTTGCTCGCCGAATCGGTCCGACGGTCATCGATCTTGATGACGTCGAAGCCGCGGTTGAAGTCGCTGGCGTAGACGTAGCCGTTGTAGTAGTACGCGGACCAGAACCCGCCGGACCCCTCGGCGGCCGGGCCGCGCTCGAAGTAACCGATCTCCTTCGGGTGCGCGGAGTCGGTGAAGTCCCAGAAGGACGCGCCGCCCTGGTACCAGGCCTGGACCATGATGTCGCGGCCCTTGACCGGGATCAGCGAGCCGTTGTGGGCGACACAGTTCTCGGTGTCCGACTGGTAACGGGGGATCTTGAAGTAGCTCTTGAAGACGAGCTTGCCCTTCACGATGTCGTAGATCGCGTCGGCGCCCCGGTTCGGGCCGATGGCCTCGTTGCAGGTGGCCGCGCCGCCGCCGCCGAGCTCGTCGGTGAAGACGACCTTGGTTCCCTCGTTGTTGAACGTCGCCGAGTGCCAGAACGCGAAGTTCGGGTCGGTGGTGCGGGCGGTCACCCTGGGCTTTTCAGGGTTGCGGATGTCGAACAGCACGCCGTCGCCCATGCAGGCGCCGGCCGCGATGCCCTTCTCCGCGTAGACCGTGATGTCGTGGCAGCCGCTCGTGGGGACGAGCAGGCCCGGCTGGGTCTCGTTGCCGCCGTCGGGGAAGACGACCGGGGTGGCCACCACCGACGCGGACGTCGGGTTCTTCAGCGGCACCTTCACGATCGAGATCTTGTCGTGCGGCGGCTGGCAGTCGGGGAAGTTCGCCGACGGGCTGTAGGAGGAGATGTACAGGTAGACGTTGTTCCGCTTCTTGTCCGGCACCAGTGTGTGGGTGTGCGAACCGCAGCTCGTCTCCACCGACTTGATGTACTTCGGGTTCGTCTTGTCGCTGACGTCGAAGATGCGGATGCCCTCCCACGATTCCTTCACGGACGCGGGCTGCGCGGCGCTGGCGCAGGAGTCGTCGCTTCGTGAGGAGTCGACCGAGGCGAACAGCAGGTCGCCGTAGACCGAAAGGTCCATCTGCGAACCGGGGCAGACGACGGAGCTGACTGCCTTCGCCTTCTTGGGGTTCTTGATGTCGTAGATGGAGAAACCGCCATAGTTACCGACATAGGCATAATTGCCCTGAAATGCGATGTCGGTGTTGATGGTGGCCGCGATGGCGGCCGGCTTGGGGACGTTCGTCACGTGCTCGACGTTCGAGCTCATGACGATCTCGTCGGTTCCCGGGATGTCCGCGGCCTGAACGGGCATCACCGGCAGCGCGATCGCCGCCGCCGCTCCCACCAGAACGAGGAACCGGCCGACCCGGCCGCCTCTGCGGAGGTTGGACAACACGCAGGTACCCCTCCTTGGTCGCACACGTCCGGGCATGCGAAATATCACCAGATCGCAACCCGAACAGGAATTTGTACGCCATAGTGCCTGCTTCGAGAAAATAGATCAACATACCGGCTTTACCGGATTTTCCATATTTTGTTAGTGTGCCTAAGCACGGCTAGAGATCAAGGGAGGCCGGGTGCGCGCCGCACTCCTCACTGCCATCGTCATCGGGACGGCCATGCTCGCGGGGTGCTCCGCCTCCCCCGAGACCGCGGGGGCCAGACCCACCGCACCGGTCATCGCCCCAGGCCGGCCGGGGGAGGAAGCGAGGACGCTCGGCCCGTCCGAGGTCGTGACGGCCGTCCCCTCGCCCGCCGCGAACGCGGCCGACGTCCTGTTCATGCAGGACATGGTCGTCCACCACCGCCAGGCCCTCGACATGAGCGACCTGGCACCCACGCGGGCCGCGTCGGACGGCGTCAAACGCATGGCCGCCCGGATCAACGACACCCAGGGGCCGGAGATCTCCGCGATGACGCGCTGGCTGGAGCAGCAGGGCCAGCGACTTCCCGACCACCATCAGCTACAACATCAAGACATGCCGGGCATGGCCACGCCGGAGCAGATGGACTCCTTGCGCAAGGCGATCGGCACCGACTTCGACCGGCTGTTCGTGCAGTTGATGATCGACCACCACATGGGCGCCATCACCATGGCCGCGGACGAGATGGAGAAGGGCTCCCACGTGATGGTGCAGGAACTGGCCCAAGACATCTCGGTCACCCAGACAGCCGAAGTAAACCGCCTCCGCCAACTCCAGCCGTGATCATGCACAGGTTCGGGATCTTGCCCCCCGACCTACCCAAACCCCCCGCGTGATCATGCGCACATTCGGGCGCATGCCGTCCGACCAGCGAAAACACCAGCCGTGATCATGCAGACATTCGGTTAAGGCAGCACCGACCCGCGGCCTTTTCGATCGTGATCATGCACAAGTTCTGCCATGACCGTACTGACCTGCGGCCCTCTTCGCCGTGATCATGCACGCGCCGACCAGGTGCATGATCACGCATGGTGTTCGCGCAGGCCGGACGGCATGCTCACGAATGTGCGCATGATCACGGACCGCGTTTCCGCTGCTCCTACGGCACATGCGCGAGCCCGTGCATGATCACGCCTGATGTTTCCGCTCGTCTAACGGCAGGTGGGCGAACCCGTGCATGATCACGGCTGGTGTTTGCGCTGGTCGGACGGCATGCGCCCGAATGTGTGCATGATCACGCGGGAGGTTTGGGCAGGTCGCGGGGCAAGATCCCGAACCTGTGCATGATCACGCCCAAGGGAGTGGCCCGAGGGGGGTCAGTAGGAGGCGTCGCGGTCGCGGCGGATGGTGACCTTCCGGCCCTTGATGGTGGTCCTCCGCAAGGCGTCGATGACTTCCTCGACGGCCGCCTCCGGGACCTCGACCAGGGAGAACCTGTCGGCGATCTCGATCGCGCCGATGTCGCGCCCGCTCACCCTCGTCTCGCCGGCGATGGCGCCGACGAGGTCCTGGGGCCGGATCCGCGCGCTGCGCCCGGCGCCGACGAACAGGCGGGCCATTCCGCCTCTCGACGCCCCGCGCCCACGCCGGTCATCGCGCGGCCCGCCGTCACGCCCGCCCCCGTCACGCCCGCCTACGTCACGGCGACCGCGGGTGGGCGACAAGGCGATCTCGGGGATCTCCTCCTCGTCGGCCGCGGCGCCGGTGGACTCGTGGGCGAGTTTCACCGCGGCGAGGGCCACCTCCATCACGTCGAACTCGTCGGCGAGGGTCTCGACCACGACGCGGAACCGGTCCAGGTCGTCGTCTTCGAGGATGCTCTCGTGAATCGCGGCCCGGGTCAGCTCGAGTCGCCGCGCCAGCAGATCGGCGATCGTCGGCACTTTCTGGATCTCGATGCGGCTCCGGGTGACCCGCTCGATGGTCTTGAGCATGCGGTGCTCGCGCGGCTCGGCGAGCGTGATCGCCACGCCCTCCCTGCCCGCCCGGCCGACCCGCCCGATCCGGTGGACGTACGACTCGGGCGCCGAGGGGACGTCGTAGTTGATGACGTGGGTGAGCTGCTCGATGTCGAGACCTCTGGCCGCCACGTCGGTCGCGACCAGCAGGTCGGCGGTTCCGGTCCGCAGCCGTCCCATCACGCGGTCGCGCTGCTCCTGGCCCATGCCCCCGTGCAGGGCTTCGGCGCGATAGCCGCGCCCGTTGAGCGTCTCGGTCAGCGAGTCGACCTCGTCACGCGTACGGCAGAACACGATCGCGGCCGCGGGCGACTCGACGTCGAGCACGCGCCCGAGAGCAGCGGGCTTGTGCGACCGGGACACGATGTAGGCGCTCTGCCGTACCCGCGGGCTCTCCCCCGTGGTGGCCTGCTCGTGCTCGATCTTGATCCGGACGGGGTCGGTGAGGTGCCGGCGCGCCATCCCGTCGATGCGGGGCGGCATGGTCGCCGAGAAGAGCACCGTCTGGCGGTCCTCCGGGGTGTCCTGGAGGATCGTCTCGATGTCGTCGGCGAAGCCCATGTCGAGCATCTCGTCGGCCTCGTCGAGCACGACCATCCGGAGTCCGCTCATGGACAGCGTGCCCCTGCCGATGTGGTCGAGAGCACGTCCGGGGGTCGCGACCACCACGTCGACGCCGCGCTCCAGCGCCCGCAGCTGGCGGCCGATCGGCTGCCCGCCGTAGATCGGGAGCACCCGCGCCCCCATGTCCTTGCCGTAGCGGTGCATCGCCTCGGACACCTGTACGGCGAGCTCCCGCGTGGGGACAAGGATCAACGCGACCGGCCCGGACTCCGACTCCCTCTCGGACATGCGCTGCAGCACGGGCAGGGCGAACGCCGCCGTCTTGCCCGTGCCGGTGGCGGCCTGTCCGAGCAGGTCGCGGCCTTCGAGGAGGGGCGGAATCGCCTCCCGCTGGATGGGAGTCGGCTCCTCGTAGCCGAGATCACCCAGAGCTCGCAGGAGCTCGGGGCGCAGTGCCAGATCCGCGAAGCTCATGGCTTCGTCGGTCACGTTCACGATGTCGGGCTCCTCTGAGGACGGGCAGGCTTGCGGGGACGGGTCCACCCTATGATCCCCCCAACCTGACACTCCTTCGTCAGCGGGCGTCCCTCACCGGCGGAAAGTCCGGCCGGCACGGCCCGCGGAGACGTCATCTGCCGGTACGGTGCGAACGGCCGTCGCCCGCCACCCCCGGGCGGGTGAGGCGCTCAGGATCGACCACTTTGTCGAAGAGTCGCTCGCTGACGCCCGACTTCATCGCCGCCTCCTTCAGCGTGAGGTCGTCGGAGATCGCACGATGCGCGATCTTCGCGGACTCGTCGTAACCGATGACCGGGCTCAGCGCGGTCACCATCATGACCGAGCGCTCGATGTCGGACTCGAGCTTGGATGTGTTCAACCGCACACCCTCGACGAGGTACTCCCGGAAATGGTCGATCATGTCGGACAAGATCCGGATCGAGTGGAGAACGTTATTGATGATCACCGGCCGGAACGCGTTGAGCTCGAAGTTCCCCTCCGCCCCGGCCATCGAGACGGCCCCGTCGTCGCCGATCACCTGGACGGCGACCATCAGCATCGCCTCGGCCTGAGTCGGGTTGACCTTGCCGGGCATGATCGAGGACCCCGGCTCGTTGGACGGCAGGTCCAGTTCGTGCAGTCCGGTCCGCGGGCCCGACCCCAGCCACCGCATGTCGTTGGCGAACTTGAACAGCGACACGGCCAGGGTGCGCAGCGCCGCGGAGACCCGGACGAGCGGGTCGCACGACGCCTGGGCGGCGAACCGGTTGGGTGCGCCGGTGAACCCGTGCCTGGTCAGCCGGGCGATCTCGCGGGCGACCTCGTCTCCGAACCCGGGCGGGGCGTTCAGCCCGGTGCCGACCGCCGTCCCGCCGATCGCCAGCCTGTCGAGACCCTTCGCCGTGGTCCTCAGATGCTCGGTGGCGTCATCGATCTGGGCGACGTACCCCGACCATTCCTGACCGACGGTCAGCGGCGTCGCGTCCTCCAGGTGCGTACGGCCCACCTTGACCACATGCGCCCACTCCCGGCTCTTGCGCCCGGCGGCGTCGCTCAGCCGTGCCAGCGCGGGCAGCAACCGCGCCTCGAGGGCCTGGACCACCGCGATGTGCATCGCGGTGACGAAGGTGTCGTTGGACGACTGGCCCATGTTCACGTGGTCGTTCGGGTGCACCGGATCCTTGCTGCCGAGACGGCCGCCGAGCAGTTGGATCGCCCGGTTCGAGATCACCTCGTTCACGTTCATGTTCGACTGCGTGCCCGAGCCGGTCTGCCAGACGTACAGCGGGAACTCCGCGTCCAGGCGGCCGTCGATCACCTCGTCGGCGACGCGGGCGATGAGGTCCGCCTTCCACCGGGGCAGGCGGCCGGCGCGGCCGTTGACGCGCGCCGCCGCCTTCTTGATGTAGCCGTAGGCGTGGTAGACGGCCTTGGGCATCCGGTCGTCGCCGATGTCGAAGTGGATGAGAGAGCGTTGCGTCTGAGCTCCCCAGTAGTGGCCGGCCGGCACCTCGATCTCCCCGAGCGAGTCGCTCTCGGTGCGGGTGCCCGACGCGTCCAGCCCGATCGGGACGTCCATGATGCGGGGGTCGTTGCGCGCCATCGTCAGCCTCCCCTCACCCGGCGGTACTCGGGTTGCCACATCGCGTCCTCCACCTGCTGGATCACGTCGTGCAGTTCGACGCGCGCGAGGCTCTCCTTCCCGGCCTCCCCGGCGACCTCGACGGCGACCAGCGCCGAGATCTCCCTGAGGTTGTCCACCTGCGGCAGCAGGGACGCGCCCGGCGTGGACACGTCGACGAGGCTCGCCACGGCGTCGGCGGCGGCCTGGAACATGCCGTCACTGACCCGCCGGGCCCGCGAGACGGTCACGCCGAGCCCCAGCCCGGGATACAGCAGGGCGTTGTTCGCCTGCCCGATGGCGTAGGTGACGCCCTTGTAGGTGACCGGTTGCACCGGGATCCCGGTGGCGACCAGGGCGCGGCCGTCCGTCCAGCGGATCAGGTCGCCCGGCATCGCCTCGATCCGCTCGGTCGGGTTCGACAGCGGGAAGATGATCGGCCGGTCGGTGTGGGAGGCCATCGCCCGGACGATCTCCTCGGTGAACGCGCCGTGGACGGTGGAGGTGCCGACGAGCATGGTCGGGTGGACGTGGTCGATCACTTCACGGAGCCCGATGCGTCCGTCCTCGCCCCGCCGGCCCGCGACCTCCCCGGCCGGCCGGGCGTAGGGGGCCTGGTAGTCCCGCAGGTCGTCCATGTCGTCGGTCAGGAGTCCCTGCTTGTCGACCGCCCAGATCAGGCGGGTCGCGGTCTCCTTGTCGAGCCCGGACCGCATCATCGCGTCGCGCAGTTGGTCGGCGATGCCGATACCGGCCGTACCCGCGCCGAACACGACGATCCGCTGCTCCCGCAGCGGCAGGCCGGCGACCCGGGTGGCACCCAGCGCGGCGGCGAGCACGATCGCGCCCGTGCCCTGCATGTCGTCGTTGAAGGTGCTGATCCGCCCGGTGTACTTCTCGAGGATCCGCCGGCCGTTCGACGGCCCGAAGTCCTCCCAGTGCAGCAGCGCCTTGGGGAACATGCGGGTGGCGGTGGCGACGTAGGCGTCGATGAAGTCGTCGTAGCGTCCGCCGCGCACCCGCGAGTGCCTGTCGCCCACGTAGGAGGGGTCGTTGAGCAGCGCCTCGTTGTTCGTCCCCGCGTCCAGCGCGACGGGGATGACCCGGTTCGGGTGGATCCCGGCGGCGGCGGTGTAGACGGCCAGTTTGCCGACGGCGATGCCGCTGCCCCCGCCGATCCCCCAGTCGCCGATGCCCAGGATCTCCTCCGCGTCGGAGGCGACGATCAGGTCGACGTCGTCCGGCCCCAGCCCGAGGTTCCCGAAGGCCCGCTCGATGCCGCCCACGTCGTCGATCGACAGATAGACCCCGCGTGGCCTGCGGTACTCGTGGCTGTACGCCTTGATCGCCTGGCCGACGGTGGGGTCGTAGACGACGGGGAGCATCTCCCTCAGATGGTCGGAGAGCAGGCGGTAGAACAGCACCTCGTTCCGGTCGTGCAGCGCCGTCAGGTAGATGTTCTTGCGGAGGTCGTCCGGCTGGGCCTCGTACTGTTCGTAGGCCCTGCGCGCCTGCTCGTCGAGTGTCTCGACGGCCGGGGGGACGAGGCCCTCGAGCCCGAGTTCCGCCCGTTCCTCCTCGGTGAAGGCCGTGCCCTTGTTCAGGAGGGGGTCTCGCAGGACCTCCAGTCCGCGCGCCGGCGTGATGTAGGTCCCGTCGGTCTCCGTGAAGCTCCGACCCCCGATTTTCCCGTTCTTCTCAGCGGACACCTGACCCACCCCCGTGGCTGGAATCATGCTTTTCCGTCATAAACGGCGCTTACGTTCCTTTACGGGGGTTCCCATCACCGGGAACGGCAAGCCAAAGCGGGGACAAAGGTCATCTCAGGCGTCCATTGCGCCCGCCCCGGACGCGCCCGCCGTACGGCCCCTGTTCGCACGGCGGGCGCTGGCCCGATGTTTACGGGGTCTTGACGCTATATCGCTCTAAGTCCTATGTTTCGCTGAACAAGTTTAGACAGGTAGGGCACATGGCCAGTACGCAGGGCAAACATCAGCAATCTACGACTGCCGGACGGGCGCTGACGGTCGAGACCCACGGGCTCGACGTGATCGGCGACGAGGAGCGGAAAGGCAGCCCCAGGCAGCTTTTCTGGCCGTGGTTCGGCGCCAACGTCTCGATTCTGGGTCTGAGCTACGGCTCGTTCGCGCTCGGGTTCGGCATCTCCTTCTGGCAGGCGCTCATCGCGAGCGTGGTGGGCATCGTCTTCTCGTTCCTGCTGTGCGGCTTCGTCGCGGTGGCGGGCAAGCGGGGCTCGGCCCCCACCATGGTGCTCAGCCGCGCCGCGTTCGGCATCGGAGGCAACCGCCTGCCGTCCGCCATCTCCTGGATCCTGACGGTGGGCTGGGAGACCGTGCTCACCGCGCTGGCCACCCTCGCGACAGCGACGGTGCTCGGCAGGCTCGGTTGGGGAGGCGGCACCTCGACCAAGGTCATCGCGCTCATCGTGGTGACCGTCCTGATCATCGGCGCGGGGGTCATGGGATTCCACCTGATCATGCGCCTGCAAACGATCATCACGGTGATCACCGGCGTCCTGACGGTCGTCTACATCGTGCTGGTCTTCGACCACATCCACTGGGGCACGGTCTCCGCCGTCCCCAGTGGGTCCTCGCAGGAGTTCATCGGCGCCCTGGTGTTCATGGCGACCGGCTTCGGCCTCGGGTGGGTCAACGCGGCGGCCGACTACTCGCGCTACCTGCCGCGCAGGGCCTCCGGCCGGGGCGTCGTCGGGTGGACGACGTTCGGGGCGTCCGTTGCGCCGATCATCCTGGTGGTCTTCGGCCTGCTGCTGGCCGGCTCCTCCCCCGGCCTGAACACGGCGATCGCGGGAGACCCCATCGGGGCGCTCGCGGCCGTGCTGCCCACCTGGTTCCTCATCCCGTTCGTGGCCGTGGCCGTGCTCGGCCTCGTCGGCGGCGCCGTGCTCGACATCTACTCCTCCGGTCTCGCCCTGCTCGCGGCCGGTCTGAAGGTGCCGCGCTACGCCGCCGCCCTGGTCGACGGCGTCATCATGATCATCGGGACGGTGTACATCGTCTTCATCGCGGACGACTTCCTCGGCCCGTTCCAGGGCTTCCTGATCACGCTGGGCGTCCCCATCGCCGCCTGGTGCGGGATCATGCTGGCCGACATCCTGGTCCGCCGCCGCGACTACGACGAGACCGATCTCTTCCGTCCCTCCGGCCGGTACGGCAACATCCCGGCGGCCCCCATCGCGATCATCCTCGTCAGCACCGCCCTCGGCTGGGGCCTGGTCATCAACACCTACGCCGGTTGGCTCAAATGGCAGGGCTACCTGCTCGGCCCGCTCGGCCTCGGCGGCAAGGACGGCGCCTGGGCCTACGCCAACCTCGGCGTGCTCGCGGCGCTCGTCGTGGCCTTCGTCGCCACCCTGCTGGTGAACCGGTCGCGCGTCCGCGCCCAGGAGAGCTTCTCTCCCGCTCCCGCCGAAGGGGTGGCGCCGTGAGCGACCCCCAAGGCTCGCAAGGCTCGCAAGACCCGCAAGGCCTCCAGGGCGCCCGGCCGCCCTGGCTGGCCGTCATCGACATGCAGCGGGTGTTCGGCGAGCCGTCCAGCGAGTGGTTCACCCCGCGCTTCGCCGAGACGGTCGGTCCGATCAAGGAGCTGACCGGCGCGTTCGGGTCCCGGGTCACCTTCACCCGTTTCATCGCGCCCGACAGGCCCGAGGGGGCCTGGCGCGAGTACTACAGCCGCTGGCCCTTCGCCCTCCAGCCGCCGGACGCCCGGATCTACGAGCTGGTCGACGACTTCGGGGACGGCGCGGGCCCGACGCTTGACGCCACGACTTTCGGCAAGTGGACGCCGGAACTGGCCGAAGCGGTCGGCCCCGGAGGACGGCTCGTCGTGGCCGGTGTCTCCACCGACTGCTGCGTGTTGTCGACGGTCGTCGCCGCGGCCGACGCGGGTGTGGAGGTCCTGGTCGTCTCCGACGCGTGCGCGGGCATGACCGACGAGAGCCACCGGCAGGCGCTGGACATCATGGCGCTGTACGGCCCTCTGGTGCGGGTGGTGACCTCGGCCGAGGTCCTGCGCGACATCGAGGACACCGCGGGAAGGGCTTCGTGACCGGACCCGTCAGATTGAAGCACCAGCGGATCACCGTCGTCCTGGAGACGGAGATCCGTTCGGGCCGGGTCCCCCGTGGGGCCCGGCTGCCGGGCGAGCTCGCGCTCGCCCGGCGCTTCGGCGTGAGCCGCAACACCGTCCGTGCGGCTCTCGCCGAGCTCAACGAGGCGGGGCTGATCACCACCCGGACCGGCAAGGGATCCTTCGTGCTCTTCGACGGGCGCCCGCTCGACGACCGGCTCGGGTGGGCGCACGCCCTGGCCGCTCAGGGCGTCGAGACACGGGTCCGCGTCCTCGGCATCGCCGCGACGCGGGACGAGAAGCTGTCCGGCCTGCCGGGGATGGCGTCTCCGGACGTCATCGTCATCGAGAGAGTGCGCGAGATCGAGGCTTCGACCGTCGTCTCCTACGAACGCAGTTGCGTCCCCGCGATCGGCGAGCTGCGCGATCTGCCCGCCCGCGGTCTGGGAGGCGACTCGCTCACCGAGGTGCTCACCCGTGCCGGGCTGTACGCCGACCACGGCGAGCAGCGCCTCCGGGGCCGCAGGATCGACGCCCGCGAAGCCGTGCTGCTGCGGCGCGAGTCCGGCGCGTGGTTTCTGAACACGCGGCGGACCAGCTGGGCGGCCGACGGCACGTTCGTCGAGCGCGTCGACAGCCTGCTCGACCCCGAACACTTCCAGCTGTGCCTGGACTTCCGCGAAAGCACCCCATGACCACGACACGATCGAGAGCCGCCGGCGCCCTCTACGGGCTGGCGATCGGCGACGCCCTCGGCATGCCCACTCAGATGCTCTCCCGGCCGCAGATCACGGCACGGTACGGACCTGTCCTCGGCGGATTCCTCGACGCCGCGCCCGACCACCCGCTCGCTGCGGGGATGCCCGCGGGGGCGGTCACCGACGACACCGAGCAGGCGATGGTGCTCGCCGGTCTGCTGATCGACGGCGACGGCAAGGTGGATCCCGCCGAGCTGGCCCGCCGCCTCGTCGTGTGGGAGGAGTCCATGCGGGCCCGCGGCTCGCTCGACCTCCTCGGCCCGTCGACCAAACGCGCCGTCTCCGAGGTCGTCGCCGGGGCGGACGTCGCCGAGACCGGCCGGTTCGGCACCACCAACGGCGCGGCGATGCGGATCGCGCCGGTCGGCGTGGCGACGGGATCGGACGACCTGCACGCACTCGTGGACCGGGTCGTCGAGACGAGCATGGTCACGCACAACACGGGGGTCGCGCTCGCGGGCGCGGCGGCCGTCGCGGCGGCCGTCTCCGCCGGAGTCGCGGGAGCCTCCGTCGGGGAGGCCGTGCGGTTCGCCGAGGCCGCCGCGCGGCTCGCGGCCGGGCGCGGGCACTGGGTCGCCGCCGCCGACGTCGCGGAGCGCATCGCCTGGGCGACGGCGCTCGTCGACGGGTTGCCGGACGAGGAGGTGTGCGAGCGCGTCTACCTGCTGGTCGGCACGAGCCTCGCCACGCAGGAGTCCGTCCCCGCGGCGTTCGCCATCCTGTGGGCGTGCCGCGACGACCCGTGGCGGGCCTGCCTGCTGTCCGCCTCGGTGGGCGGCGACTGCGACACCATCGCCGCGATGGCCGGAGCCGTCGCCGGCGCCTGCCACGGCGTGGACGCCTTCCCCGCGGACGCCCGCCAGACCATCGCCCGGGTCAACGGCCTGCGCCTCGACGAGACCGCCGACGCGCTGCTGGCGCTGCGCTCCCCCTCGGGACACGAGCGCTAGTGGGGCGGACATACGACAGGTTGCTCCACGTGGGCAACGTCGTCGTGGACCTCGTGCTCGATGTTCCGGCCCTGCCGGAACGCGGGGGTGACGTGCTGGCGACCGGGTCCGCCCGCGCGCCCGGCGGCGGGTTCAACGTGATGGCGGCCGCCGCCAGGCAGGGGCTGCGCGTGGCCTACGCGGGGGCCCACGGCACCGGTCCCTTCGGCGACCTGGCGCGAGCGGGCATGCGGGAGGCCGGCATCGAGGTCCTCCATCCCGCGCGGGCCGACCTCGACACGGGGTTCGTGGTCGCCGTGGTCGACGCCGGAGGGGAGCGCACGTTCCTGACCAGCCCGGGAGCGGAGGCGACGCTGACCGGCCGGGATCTCGACGCGGTCGCCACGGGCGCGGGCGACATCGTCTACGCCTCCGGGTACGGCATGCTCCACGCGTCCAACCGGGTGGCGCTGGCGGGCTGTCTGCCCCGCCTCCCGGACGCCACCCCACTGGTCTTCGATCCGGGGCCCCTGGTCGGGGAGATCTCCGCCGACGTCATGCGGGCCGTCCTCCCCAGGATCGACTGGTGGACGTGCAACGCCCGCGAGGCGGCCGTGGTCACCGGCCACGCGGATCCGATGACGGCGGCGGCGGACCTCGCGGGCCGCACGGGGAGACACGGCGTCCTCGTGCGGACCGGTCCCGACGGATGCGTCGTCGCCGAACCGGGCGGTCCGCCCGTGCGGGTGCCGGGATTCCCCGTGGAGGCGGTGGACATGAACGGCGCGGGCGACGCCCACACGGGCGTGTTCGTGGCCGCGCTGGCCGCCGGTTCCTCCGCCGTGGACGCGGCCCGCACGGCCAACGCCGCCGCGGCGCTGGCCGTCACCGTACGGGGGCCCGCCACGGCCCCGGCCGCCGAGGAGTTGTCGGCCTTCCTGCGTCAGCGGAGGTTGCCCGCCCGGAGCCAGCGGACGTAGTCGCCTGCCGCGCGGTCGAGGTCGTATTCGGGCGCGAACCCGGTGTCGCCGCGCAGCCTGTCGATATCGAGGGGCACGGCGGGCGCGGTGCCCGGCCGGCGTCCCTCGGCGAGACCGGGCATCCTGCCGGGCACGGCTCTCGCGAGGGCCTCGGCGACCTCGCGGTTGGTCGTGGTGCGCCCGCTGCCGACGTTGTAGGTCCGATGGTTCAGCGCCTCCGCCGTCTGCAGCAGCGCGATCGCCCGGCCGCAGTCGCGGACGTAACACATGTCGGTCGCGTCCTCGGCGTACAGCGGCCCGGGGAGGGCGTGCCCGCCGACGGCGGCGTGGACGATCTGGGGCGCTCCGAAGAACGGCGAGGCCGGTCTGCCGAGCGGACCCCAGACCGCCCCGATCCGGACGCTGACGACGTCGAGGCCGGTGCTTCCTGAGACGGCGCTCGCCAGGATCTCCGCGCTCTTCTTGTGCGCGGGGATCAGGTGGGCGCTGCCGATCGGCAGCGGCATGTCCTCGCGATACGCGTCGGCCACGTCCGCTCCGCCGTACACGCCGATGGTGCTGGCCAGCACCACCCGGGCGACGCCCCACTCCTGCGCGGCGCGCAGCACGTTGAACAACGCCCGCGTGTTCGCCCACAGCTCGTCCAGCGGCGTGTCCGCGCCCAGGGCGGCGGCGGCCAGATGGACGATGCCGGTGATGTCGTGGCGTTCGCCGACGCCGAGGAGGCTGTCGAGGTCGGTGCAGTCCATCCGCTCCACCACGGCCTGACCACCGGCCGCCAAGGCGTCCGGCGACCGCCCCGCCGTCCGACCGCCGATCACGCAGCGCTCCCCCATGTCCAGCAGTGCACGGCTCGTGTGCGAGCCGATGAAGCCCAGTCCACCCGTAACGAGAATCACGGCAGTCGTCCTTCTCCCGATCGGCGCCGACAGGTCGTTAGCGCGCTAATGACACGGTATCGGCGCAATCATTAGCATGCAAACGATCCGTACAATGAGCCCGTGACCGAACTGATCAGGCTGCTCACACGGGCACAGAAGCTGTTGCGGGCCGCCGCCGACGACGCGATGAGCCGCCACGGCGTGCGCGTCGGCCAGAACCTCGTGCTCGAGGTGCTGTGGGAGACGGACGGCCTGACACCGGGCGAGTTGGCGGGACGTCTGCGCGTCACGACGCCGACGGTCGTCAACACGGCGACCAGGATGGAGGCCGCCGGTCTGCTCGTGCGCCGCAGGGACCCGGCGGACGGCCGCCTCGTCCGCCTGCATCTCACGCCGAAGGCACGCGCCGCGCAGGAGCCGATCGAGGAGGCCAGGCGACGGCTCGCCGAGCACGCCATGGCCACCCTCACCGACGACGAGCGCCGCCACCTGCGCAGCGCCCTCGAAAAGATCATTGACCGGATGAGCGATCATCCGCTCGACCTCGGCGAATGAGCCGGCCCCCTTCCGGCTCCGCGCGACTCGGTGCCGAGCGCGTCGGCGCCTCCATCGGGGCGTTGACTTTGTCGCAATGTATGACTCACTATGTTGAGACAAAGGTTGCGACATTGGGAGGTGTCATGGGGGCATTACCGGAGCCCGACCTGTCGGTACGTCCCGCGGATCTTCAACGGGCGGGCGCGTGGCTGGTCCGGCACGGCCTGGCCGACGCCCGGCCGACGCCGTTGCTGGCGGCGCGCCTGGCGGCACGGCGACGTGCGCGCCTCGCCGATCACGTCATGCTGGCCGCGTTGATCATCGCGGCCGCGCTCGCACAGGCCTACGACCGGCTGTCCACCTCCGCCTTCGGCGGGTTCCAGCCGCACCGCGCGCTGCCGTTGCTGGTCCTGATGGCGCTGATAGCCGGACTTGTGCTGGTCCAGTCGCTGCTCGACTGGTGGGTCCGGCGCGTCGACCGGCGCGTGGGCGCCACGTTGTCGCGACGGGCGGCCCACCCGGTACAGCCAGGCTGGCGAGGCGTGCTCGGCCTGCCGTACGCCGCCTTCGCGGTCGCCACGTTCGCCGGCGCGACGGCGCTGGGGGTGAGCGCCCTGACCGTCCCGGACTCCACCGTGCGGTACGCGGCCTTCGTCATCCTCGTCGGCCTGTTCGGGGTCGCCGTCGGGGCCGCACTGCAACTCCGCGACCTGCTGGCGCGCCCGGTCGTGGCCGAGGACGAGGTCTCGCTGACCGCCGACGTCATCATGCGGGTCGAGGACGCGCGCGAGCTCACCGCGCCGGGGGTGCCGTGGGCGCTGCCCTTGGTGTTGCTCTTCGGCATGGCGCCCGGATGGTGGAACGCCGCCGCGCTCATCGTGGTGGTCGCGGGCCTCGTCACGCTCGTCGTGATCAACAAGAGGACTCCGCCGAGCGTGACGGTGGCACGACAGGCCATGAGCGCCCGATGATCGTCATCGACGCGGCCTCGCCCGTCCCCCCGTTCGAGCAGTTGCGCGCCCAGTTCGCCCGGCAGATCCAGGACCGCACGCTGGCTGTGGGCTCCCGGCTGCCGACGATCCGCCACCTCGCGGCCGACCTCGGCCTCGCCGTCAACACGGTCGGCAGGGCCTACCGCGAGCTGGAGGAGGCGGGGCTCATCGAGACCCGCGGGCGTGCGGGCTCGTTCGTGTCGGCCGCGGGCGAGGAGGGACGTGAGCGGGCGCGCCGTGCCGCCGCCGACTACGCGGCCGTGATCGCCAGCGTCGGCATCGACACGGGCGAGGCGATTCGCATCGTCCAGGCGGCGCTGACATCCGGCAACACGGCACCGGCGTCTTCGTGACTCACCACGCGGAACGCGACGCCGCGCGCGTCAAGAGAGCGCGGGGGCGAAAACGGGGGTCAGCGCCCCTCCTGCGTCGGGGTCCGTGCTCGCGTCTCGCGGCCAGACCATTGACGCCGTGTGCCGCTTCCCGTCCAGTTCCACCTCGACCTCGATCGTGTACGGCTCCCGCCCGACGGCGCCCAACACCCTCTCGTTGGGCACCTCGGCGTGGAACCTGACCTGCCCCTTCGGCCGGCAATCGTCCTCGGATAGAGGGAGGTCGTAGCTCGCCCGGCCGTTGCGCCCGGTGATGGTCAGCGTGGCGGCGGCCTTGCGCGGCGACGTGCTCAGGTGGTCGATCCAGAACTCGAACGTGCCGTAGTTGTCCGGCTTGCCGTCGTGGTCGTGGAAGGCGCCCAGGCCCGCCTGGGGAGCAGGCGTCGAACCGGCGCGGGTGGTGGTGACCGCGAACGCGGTGACGAGGTCGCCTCCGCCCGGGGCATGCCCGAACACGTCGATCCGGTATCTCCCCGCAGGCCCGGCGGGCTCCAGCCGCCACGTGCCGGTTCCGGCGCCGACGAGACGTGCGGGAAGCTGCACGTCGCAGGGCTGCGGGAAGGCGACGGCGGGCTGCAGTTGCGTCGCCTCGAACCTCCATCCCTTCAGAGGAAAGGAGACGGTGATCTCACCGGCGACCGTTCCCAGGTCGGGCAGATGCTCCGGCCTCCCATCGGCGCACGTGTTGAGGTAACAGTAGGTGAACGCGTCGAGGGACACCTGCCGCCCATCGCCGCGCACGGTCACCTGGGGCGGTTCGGCGGTCCCCTCCGATTCACGTGGATCGCCGGTCGGCCCGCAGGCCGCCATCCCTGCCAGGGACACGAGCATGACCGTCCATCGCCAGCGCACATCGGCCTCCAGAGGCTCCTGCCCATATGACGCTTCGCGCACCGGCTCGGTTCGAACCGGTGCGCGAGGTGGGGTCGCGAAGTACCGCCCGGGTGGTGGGAGGCGTCCACTCCCACCACCCGGAGGTCTGGCCGCGCCGGGCTATGTCGTGCCGGCGCAGGTTTCGGCGTCGGCGTCCTTCGCGGCGCCGGGCACCCAGCGGACGTTCGCGAACGACGCGGAGAAGGCCCCGTCCGTGTAGACCAGGAACGGCGTGTTGACGACGCTCAGGTCGAGGCCCCCGGTGGCGAAGCACGAGATCGGGACCTTGACGGTGGCCTTGGCGCCCACGGGCAGCCGCTGGAACAACGGCGTCGCGTCGATCTCGGCGAAGCACGGGTAGACGCAGTGCGTGCTGATCACCGTCCGCGCCGCCGGCGGCTGGTGCACGACGGTGTCGAAGACCAGGGCGGCGTCGGCGTTGAGGTAGCCGCGAAGATCGCTGCCGCCCGCCGGGTCCTGCATGTAGATCTGCGCGGGCCCGCTGCCGTTCCAGGTCGCCTTCAGGCCGTCGCCCTGCACGTTGACGTCGGACGGCACGACGCTGATCTCGGAGTGCGCGGCCTCGCCGTCCACGCCGATCTCGGTGCCGCCCCAGTTCTCCGCCGAGCCGATGAAGCTCTTGTACGGCGCGACGTCGGCACGGTTGAAGATCTCCAGGTCCTCGGTGGCGGTGCCGCCTCCGCCCGTCTGGCCGCAGGCGAACTCGGGTGAGGTCTCGTCCAGCGTCCCGACAGAGCCGGACTGCCCGTAACGCAGGCCATAACCCGCGGGGAAGAGCGGGTCGTAGTCCGCGTCGCCGGTGTTGAGCGGCGTCTGGCAGGCCGACTTCGGCCACGAGTACGACAGCTTGCCCGTGTAGCCCGCGCCGCTGTGCCTGCCGCGGACGAGCAGGTCGGCGACTCCCGCGCCCTCGGTGCCGGGAAGCCATGCGGCCACGAACGCGTCGGAGCGGTTGAGCTCCTTGTTGACGTAGAGCGGGCGGCCGGAGAGGTAGACGGTGACGACGGGCGCGCCCTTGCCGCTGACCTTGTCGAGCACGGCGAGGTCACCCGGGTAGAGCTTGGCCGCCTCCAGGGTGCGCCGCGACAGGTCGCCGACACCCTCGGCGTACGGCGTCTCGCCGATGACCGCGATGACCGCGTCGTACGCCGAGGGGTCGACGCCGTCACCGGTCTCGCTGAAGGTGACGTCGTCGGTGCCCAGCGCCGCGCGCAGACCGCCGAGGATCGTCGTGCCGTTCGGGAAGTCGGCGTTGGTGTTGCCCGTTCCCTGCCAGGTGAGGGACCAGCCACCGGTCTGGTTCTGCAGGTTGTCGGCGCTCTTGCCGACGACGAGCACCTTGGCCGAGGGCGACAGCGGCAGCACCTTGTGGTCGTTCTTGAGCAGCACCTGCGACTCGCGAACGGCCTCGCGGGCGAGGTCCTTCGCCTGGAGCGCGTCCGCGGATCCCGCCGCGTAGCGGGCGGACGGCCTGGGCTCGTCGAACACGCCGGCGCGCAGCTTCACCCGCAGGATGCGCGTGACCGCGTCGTCGATCCGCGTCATCGGGATCTCGCCGCTCTCGACCTGCGCGACCGTGTTGGAGATGAACGCCTTCCAGTCGTTGGGCACCATGACGATGTCGATGCCCGCGTTGATCGCTCGCGCGCAACTGGCGTTGGTGCATCCCGCGACCTGGCCGATGCCGTTCCAGTCGGAGACGACGACGCCGTCGAAGCCCATCTTCTGCTTGAGGATGCCCGTGAGCGCGCGCTCGCTGCCGTGCAGTTTGCCCTCGTTGATGCCGAGGTCGGCGTTCGTCCAGCTGTTGAACGACGCCATCACGGTCTGGGCGCCCGCGGCCAGCGCGCCGTAGTAGCCCTGGCCGTGAATGTTGATCATCTGGGCCTCGGACGAGGGGTCGACCCCCTGGTCGACGCCCTTGTCCGTGCCGCCGTCGCCGATGTAGTGCTTCGCCGTGGCGATGACACCCTTCCGGCTGATGCCGTGCGAGTCGCCGCCCTGGAGTCCCCGGATGGCCTCGTAGCCGTAGGCGCGGGTGATCCGGGGATCCTCGGAGAAGCCTTCGTAGGTGCGGCCCCACCGGTCGTCGCGCACCACGGCGAGGGTGGGCGCGAACGCCCAGTCCTGACCGGTCGCGTGCATCTGCTTCGCCGTCGCCGCTCCGATGTCGCGGACGAGGCAGGGGTCCTGGGCGGCGCCGAGGCCGATGTTGTGCGGGAAGAGGGTCGCGCCGTACACGTTGCTGTTGCCGTGGACGGCGTCGATGCCCCAGATGACGGGGATCTTCGTCCGGGTGGCCTTCGAGGCGGCCCAGTAGGCGTCGGCGAGGTCCAGCCAGGCCTGCGGCGACGCGTGCTTGTCACGGCCCGGCCACGAGCCTCCGCCGTTGAGCACCGAGCCGATGCCGTACTGCCCGACCTCGGCGGGCGTGATGGCGGCGATCTCCGGCTGCGTCATCTGGCCGACCTTCTCCGCGAGCGTCATGCCGCCGAGGATCTTCTTGATGCGCTTGTCGTCGGAGGGGTCGCGCTTGATCTGGCTTTCGACCTTCGGCCAGTCGGCGAGCGCCGGCAGGCGGTTCTCGATGCGGGCGCATCCGTGGGCGTCCAGGGCGGGCTTGCCGACGACGGGCTGCCTGCCGCCCTTCGCGGCGTCGGCTCCGGCGCTCGGAACTCCGGCGGCCCCGCCGCTCAGGAGGACGACGGCCGCCAGCGTCGCGAGCATGCTCCGGCTCGCGCGTAATCGGGCCAGGGATCTGATCATGAGGAGTCCTTCTCACGGCGCGGGTTCGGTCATGGTGCGCCTCCGGGCGGCGTTCGCCCGATCTTGACGCGAGAGCGCTCTCTGGTCAAGGGTCCGTGAATGCGGAGTCAAGATTGCTTGAAAGATCCCTCACGTCCGCGGACGCGACGCTGTGCGCCGTCCCCTGCCGGACCGGCATGTATCAAAGCGGCGGCGGCCTGCTCTTCATTCACATGGAGGATCCTCGGGACAAGTGGCCGTTCGGCGGGCGCGGGGCCGAGCTCGACCTGATACGTGAAGCCCTTCACGGCGACCGCCGCGGCATCGTCGTCACCGCCGGCGCCGGCGCCGGCAGGAGCCGTCTCGCGGCCGAGTCCGTCGCCGGTCTCCCGCACGCCTGGGTCACCGGGACGCGCGGCACCGCGCCGCTTCGATTCGCGGCGTTCGCGCACCTGCTGCCCGGTGCGGCGGCCGACTCGCTGAGCCGGGCCGTCGACGCTCTGCGGCCGGTGCGCGTGCTCGTCGTGGACGACGCCCACCTTCTCGACGACGCCTCGGCGGCGCTCGTCCATCACCTGGTGGCCAACCGGCGCGCGCGCGTCCTGCTCACCCTGCCGGGCGGCGCCGCCGCCCCCGACGCCGTCCTCGCACTCGGGCGGCAGCACATGCTCTCCCACCTCCGCCTCGGCCCGCTGCCCGCCACGGAGGTGACCCAGGTCCTCAGTGCGGTGCTCGGTGACCATGTCGAGGCGCTGACCGCGCAGAGGCTCCGGCGGGTGAGCGACGGGAACCTGTGGCTGCTCCGCGAACTGGTCGTCGCGACGCGCGAGGCGGGCATGTTGCGGCGGGTGAACGGCGTGTGGCGGTGGCGTGGAGCCGTGCCCATGACGGGCCGGCTCAGGGACCTGGTCGGGGCCGCCATGGGAGAGGTCGACGGCGCCGAGCGGGAGGCGCTCGAGCTCGTCGCCTTCGGCGAGCCGGTCGACGCCACCGCCGCCGGGACTCCCGTCGCCCCGCTGGAGAGGCTGGAGGCGAGGGGACTGGTCGTGACCGACGACGCCCTTCTCGTACGGCTGGCCCACCCCCTGTTCGGCCCCGCCGTACGTGCCGGCGTCGGGCGGCTGCGCGCGCTCCGGCTGAGCCGTACGGCACGGCCTCAGGAGAACCTGGCGGCGGCGTTGTCGGCCCAGTGCGCGGAGCTGACCGCACTCGGTCACGCCGGCGACGTGACGCAGGTCGTCCCAGGCATCGGCGAGCGGCTCACGGAGGAGGACGAGGGCTGGGACGAACCCGGCATGGTCGACTTCTGCGCGCGCCGGGCCTGGATCGCCCGGCTCCGCGGCGAGCTCCGTGAAGCGGTGGCCTGGAGCACCGAGGGCCTGCGGCGCTCTCCCCTGCACGGGCCGTGCCTGGCGGAGCTGGCCTGCTCGGCCACCCAGTCCGGTGACCTGCTGACGGCGGAGGACGCGTTGGGCCGGTGGCCGCAGGACTCCTTACCCGAGTTCCTGGCCACGCCCGCCTCGTTCCTCCTCGCGCGGGCGTGGGTCTTCGCCACCCGGGGCGAGCAGGACGCCGCGGTGGGATCCGCCCTGGCGGCCGCCCGAGCGTGCAGGTCGGGCGCCCGCCTGCCGGATGGCCTCTTCGCGCTGCACAGCCTCGCCCGTTCCGGCGCCGCGAAACCGGGACCGCCGCTCGCGCCGCACGGTGACGGCCGGTTCACCGGCCCAGGATCAGGTGAGCTGTTCGCCCTGCACGACGTCGTACGGCTCGGCGCGCCCGGCCTGGTCGCCGATCGGCTCAGGCGGCTCGCCGACACCCTGCCGGGTGACCTCGCTCCCCTGCTCGCCGACCACGCCGCCGCTCTCGTGGCGGCGGACGGGCCCGCCCTGGACAAGGTGGCCAGGAGGCTGGCGGACCTCGGCCTGCTGCTGCATGCCGCCGAGGCGGCGGGCCACGCCGCGAAGGCCCACCGCGACACCCGATCCGCGGACGCCTCCATCGCCTACGCCTCGACGCTGGCCCAGGCCTGCCAGGGGGCCCACACCCCGGCGCTGCTCGACCTCGCGACCCCCCGCCTGACCCCGAGGCAGCGGCAGATCGCCGGCCTGGCGGCGGCGGGCCTCACCAACCGTGAGATCGCCAAGCGGCTGGGACTGTCCATCAGGACGGTCGCCAACCAGCTGTGCCGGGCCTACGAGAACCTCGGCAGCAGCGACAGGACCGCGCTGCGGCGGTTGATCAGTCTGGCCTCGGGCTGATCGACCGCGCACGTCACGCCCGGCGCCGGCCCGGCGCGGCGACCGCGATCACCTCGCTGCGGGTGAAGGAGGACAGGACGGTGCCGGCGGGACGGGCGGGCATGTTCCACGGATCGCCGGGCTTGCCGGTCACGTCGGGCTTCGGATTGACGGGACGCGTTCCGTCGCTCACCTCGGCCCACCCGATCATGCGATACGTCACGGGGTCGAGGAGCAGGGCATGAGTCGGGCTCGAGAAGACGCCGATGGCCGACCGGCCGGGGGCGTACTCCACCTTCGACCGGACCTCGACGCCGGGCAGCCGCCCCAGCGCCCGGTAGAGCGCGGCCTGGACGTGCGGCGGCGCGCCCGCCAGTGAGTTCCACACGAGTTGCTGGATGCTCCTGAAGGCGAACTCGTCGCGGCTGAGTCCGCCGTCCTCCGGCGGGGATCCGGCGATCTCGTAGAGGGCGGCGATCATCGCGTCCGGATCCGTCGGCAACGAAGTGAGCAGCCGGTAGGCGCCGAGCGGCGTCCCGTCACTCGGCCCGGTCCTGGTGTGTCTGTAGACGACGAGCTTGCCGGTCGCGACGTCGGCGTCCTTCATGCCGTCGAACGTCTCCCAGGTCTCGCTGGTGGTCAGGGCGCTTCCGTACTGGTAGCTGAACGCCTTGTAGTACAGCCACTGCGTGGGCGTGTATGCCCGCTTCGGCTGTCCCTCGACGGCCAGTGCCGCCTTGTTGAGCACTTCGGACGCCGCGCTCAGCTGGAACGCGGTGGGCCGGGGGGCGACGACGGCTCCGTCGTCGTGCGGGAACCCGACGACCACACCGGCGGCGGCGACGGCCGTGGCCAGGGTCAGGCCACCCGCGACGAGCAGGGGACGGCGAGGCAGGGTCCTGCGCGACCTCGCCGGCGTGGCGGCCGGTGAAGTGATCGCGGTGCGCAGGCGTTCCCTCCCCGCCGACAACCGGGCGGGCGAGGTCTCGGGGGCGTCGGCCCGCATCTCACGGACGAAGTCCAGGTCATTCATTGCCGATCTCCTCAGTGATGGAAACGGGGTTCTGTCCGCCGAGCGCGGCGAGCGCCCTCTTCCGGGCTCTGTGCAACCGAGACCGCACGGTGCCCGGCGCGATGCCCAGCGCCTCCGCCGTCTCCTCGTGGGAGAGTCCGGCCCAGGCGACCAGCAGAAGGACCTCCCGGTACTTCGGCGGGAGCCCGGCGATCGCGTCGGCGAGCCTCCGCTGCGCCGCGGCGGCGGACACCCGGTCGTCGACCTGGTCGGCGTAGGTCTGTGCCACCGGGTCGGCTCCCGTGCGGGCGAACGCGTGGAGCATCCGCGTCTCCGCGCGGCGGTGTTTGCCGATGAGGTTGGCGGCGATCCCGTACAGCCACGGCCGGGCGTCGGCCCGGTCGCTCCGGTAACGGCCCCGCTGGCGGAACGCGTCCAGGAAGGTGTCGGCGACCACGTCGTCGGCGACGTCCGCGCCGAGCCTGCGGGTCACATAGCGGTGGATGTGCGCGGCATGACGGTCGTAGAGGACCGCGAACGTCTCGGGCTCGCGCCCGGACCGTTCGATCACCTCGGCGTCGCTCAGGGTCTGCCGCGCCGTGGGGGGCGGATACGGCTCTGTTCTCATCCGGTCTCCGATTCTCGTGCGAGGCGCGCACCAGGTTCACCGGCTATCACCCGGACGGCCCGGATCCGTTCCCGACCAGATTCACCCCCCGCTTTCCGTGCCGTGAAGGAACGGCGGAAACCGCGTGCGGCACCCGGGAGGTCGCGGCCGATCTCGAACAGGTCTCGCTCCTCACACGGCAGGTCCCCCTCGTCGTACGATGACGATCCCGGATGCACCCGACGTAAGGGCGTGCCGCGTGGACATCGACTCGACCGGCGCCCTCTTCCAGGCCGCGGCCAAGGGAGACGCGGCGGCTTGGGAGGCACTCGTCGGCCGCCTCAGCCCACTCGTCTGGTCGGTCGTCCGCTCGCACCGGCTGATCGACGCCGACGCCCACGAGGTCTTCCAGACCACGTGGTTCCGGCTCGCCGACAACCTCACCCGGATCAGGGAACCGGACAAGGTCGGCTCCTGGCTGGCGAGCACCGCGCGCCACGAGTGCCTCAAGGTCATCCGCGGATCCCGCAGGGTCGTGCCGACCAGTGACGTGGACGTGCTGTCGCCCGAGGCCGACGACCGCTCCCCCGAGCAGGCCGTGCTCGACGCCGAGGAGGCCGCGGGGCAGGAGGCCGCGCTGCGCCGTGTCTGGCAGGCGTACGAACAGCTCTCCGACAACTGCAGGCGGCTGCTGCGGGTCCTGATGGCCTCGCCTCCGCCGAGCTACGCCGAGATCGCGGCCGGTCTCGGCATCGCGATCGGAAGCATCGGCCCGACGCGGGGGCGCTGCCTCGGTCACCTGAGAAGGTTGCTCACGTGATGACGCGGCGAACCGGAGGGCCGGCGACGTGAACGGTGACGTGCGTGAACGGTGACGTCGACGACGACGCGGAACTGGAGGGTGCGCTGCGGCGGGCCGCGGAGCTTCTCGACCCGGTGCCGGCCGCCCTCGTGGAGGTCGCCGTCGAGGCGTTCCGGTTCCGTACGGTCGACGCCGAACTCGCCGAGTTGACGTTCGACTCGATGGCCGGGACGGCGGCCGTCCGCGGCCCGGCGCAGGCGCGCGTGCTCGGGTTCGGCGGACAGGCGGCCGGCCTCGATCTGGAGATCACCGCAGCCGGGCCGTCCCGCCGTGTCATCGGCCAGGTGACGCCGCCGGCTCACGCGGTGGTGGAGGTCCGGGGGCACACCCCCGTGTCCGTCACCACGGACGCGCTCGGCCGCTTCATCGTGGACCGGGTTCCGCCCGGTCCGCTGAGCTTGCGCTGCCGCGTCGGCGACGTCGTCTTCACGACGGAGTGGGTCACCGTCTGACCGGACGGTGACAGACCGGTCGTGCAGGCGCGGCCCTCGCGGGCGGAGATCCGCGCGGAGGTCAAGCCTTGAGGCGGGCCTCCCACAGGGCCACCCAGGTCCGCTTGTCCACGACCCCCGTCGCGTCCATGCCCTGACTCTCCTGGAAGCCTCTGACGGCCGCCCTGGTGTCCGGGCCGAAGTCGGCGTCCACCCCGGCGGGCCCGAGCTTGAACCGGCGGCGGCGGAGTTTCTCCTGGACGCGCCGCACGTTCGCGCCCTTGTGCCCCTGCTGAACCGTGCCGGGGAACCCGGGAGCGTCTCCCAACTCGGCCAGCACGGCCGCGAGCGAGAGATTCGGGACGGACGGCCTGCCGTCGTACGCCGGGCGGCCGAAGCCGACCACGCAGGCGTTCGTCCGCCGGTTCCGCACACAGGAGTCGCCGATGTTGCCGTCGATCGTCTGGATGTCGCGCGCCGAGTGGACCTTCTCCACCGTGGCGACATGGTCGATGGCGTCGATCTTCTTGCCGCCCGCCCAGTCGAAGAAGACGATGTCGCCGGCGCGGATGCCGGCCGTCCCCGCGTGCCAGCGGCCGTTGTCCTTGAACCATTGGGCGTGGCCCACCGTCCAGGCGAAGTCGCCGACGACGGCGAGCATGTCCTTGCCGCCCGCGGCCAGCGCGCACTGCGCGACGTACATGTCGCACCACGCGCCCTTGTCCCAGGCGTCCGTGGGCCGCAGGTCCTTCCGCTCACGGAAGGAGGCCCCGAACACGGTCCTCCCGCCGGCGGGTTCCGCGTACCCGAGGTACCTGGTCATCTCCTTCAGCAGCTCACTGGGTCTCGGCATCGCGCGCCACCTCGCGATCGATCTCGTCATAGTCGGGCTCGTCGAAGTCCTGGGGCGGATCGTCGGGTGACGGCTCCGGCACAGGTCGCGGCTCAACCGGTAGGTGTTCTTCCATGTCCCCATATGACCGGCAGGTGGGCGTGCCGGTCATGAGTACCCCCCTACTCCTTCGGGGCCGACGTCGTCGGTGCGGCCCCGAGAAGCCCGCCCGTCAGTGCGCGAAGTCGGCGCCCAGGCCCATGCCGCGCAGCAGCGTCGGCCGGTCGTAGTACTCCAGCCACTCGGTGACGCGGCCGTCCTCCACGGACAGGACGCCCACCGCGGGCACCTCGCCGTGATGGCCCTTCACGTCGAACACGTCCCGCCGTTCGATGAAGACCCGGCCGTCGATGACGCCCATGGCCTTGATCTCCAGGGTGATCCGTTCGAGCCCGTCCGTCAGCGCGGTGAGCCGTCCGCGGATCGCGTCGTGGCCCACGATGGGCTCCTGCATGACGCTGTGCAGGACGCCGTCGGGCGCGAACAGGTCCACCACCCGCTCCCAGTCCATGGTGTTCCACGCCTCGACCATGTCGCGGGCGACTTGCAGTCGCGCGGCGTCGTCCATCTCGTCTCCTCCGCTGTCTCGGGTGTCAGGCGATCTCACGGCGGAGTTCGCGCTTCAGGATCTTGCCGACCGGGTTGCGCGGCAGGACGGTGCGCGTCTCCAGCCGCTCCGGCAGTTTGTAGGAGGCGATCCTGGCCGCCCGGAGGTGACCGAGAAGGTCGTCGAGGGTGACCTCGGCGCCCTCCTTGGGCACGACGACCGCGCAGACCCGCTCGCCCAGGACCTCGTCCGGATAACCGACGACGGCGACGTCGGCGACCCCGGGATGGGCGGAGAGCAGTCCCTCGATCTCCGCGGGGGCGATGTTCATGCCGCCGCGGATGATGAGGTCCTTGGCCCGGTCGACGTACCGGAGGAACTCGCCGCGCTCGCCGTCGATGACGAAGACGTCACCGGTCCGCAGGTAGCCCCGCTCGTCGAACGGATCGGGCAGGCGCTCGCCCTTGAGATACCCCGCGAAGACCGTCGGGCCCTTGAGACGCAACTCTCCCGGGCGGCCCGGCTCCGTGACCTCCTCGCCGGTGTCGGGGTCGACGAGCCTGACCGACACCTGGCGGGAGATCCGCGAACTCCACCTGACCCCCGGCACGCCGTACCGGGGGAAGTAGCGTGCCCGCTGCTCGGGATCGGGCACGTCGTGAGGGTCGGTCAGCAGCGCGATCCCCTCGTTCGAGCCGAAGAAGTTCACGATGCCGATGCCGTGGACGTCCTGCCAGCCCTTCACCATCGGGGGCGGGAGCGGCGCGGACCCGGACCCGATCAGGCGGAGCGACGAGATGTCGGCGCGGGCGAGGAGGTCCGCGCGTGCCAGCAGCAGGGACAGGAGCGCGGGCGGCGCCACCGTGTACGTCGCGCGCTCCTCGGCGATCTGCGCCAGGAACGTGGGCAGGTCGAACGGGTGATGCTGCACGAGCACGCCCCCGACCCGCAACCACGGCAGGAACATCCCGTTGATGCCCGCCATGTTCACCATGGGGAACGGGTTGAGCAGTACGTCGTCGCCGGTCAGCCGGGGCGCGTCCACGGTCGCCCAGCTCATCGCCAGCCAGTCGTAGTGGGTGCGCGGCACCCCCTTGGGCGTGCTCTCGGTCCCCGACGTCCAGCAGATCGTGACGCAGTCGTTCGGGTCCGCCGGGTGGGCGGCCGCGTAGTCCTCCACGAGCCGGCGCGCCTCCTCCGGGTCGGTCCCGGCGAGCTCCGCGTCCAGGTCCTCCCCGTACGCGAGGACCGCCCCCAGGCCGGGCAGGGCCGTACGGACCTCGTCGGCCGGCCGGCGGTCACCGGACCGCCCGACGGTGACGAACCCCGCGAACCCGGCGAGGGCTCCCAGTTCCGTCACCTCATGCTCGCGGTACTGCACCGGCAGCGGCGAGACCACGATCCCCAGCCGCCAGCACGCGAGATAGACGGTGACCAACTCGACGGTGTTGGGCAGTTGCACGCCCAGCACGTCACCGGCGCCCAGCCCGTGCCGGAGGAACACGGCGGCGAGCCGGTTCACCTCCGCCTCGAGCTCACGCCAGGTGAGCCGCCGCGGCGGGACCCCTAGCAGGTCGTCCTTGTTGCGCGGGTCCACGAGGGCGAGCCGGTCGGGGGCGGCGTCGACCCGGACGCGGAACAGGCCGTCCATCGTCTCGTCGCTCCACCAGCCGAGGCGGGTGTATTCCTCGACCCGCTCCCGCGAGTGCAGTCCCCGGGTCACCGGTGAGCTCCGGCGTCCTGGGCGCTGTGCGTTCTGTGCATCCGACGTCGCTCCCCTGCGAGTTCCGTACGGCTGGCGGCAGTGTGTTGCCGGTCACAGCGTTACTACAGCAGACAGAGTTACCGCGTCAACGGGTCACGCCCCGGCCGAAACTCGTCCGCAATCAACCCTGGCCGCTTAACTCTCTTAGTTGTAGCGTGATGCCTGGCCTGTCGGCCGCTCCCCCCGGACGGCGAGACGGCCGGACGGTGCGGTTGAGTCGGTGCGGTCAAGTCGGTGAGGTTGAGACGGTGAGGAGGCCAGGCGTGACGGACCGGTTGCGGGAACTGCTCGACAAACAGGACATCTACGAGGTGCTGGCGCGCTATCTGCGCGCGGTGGATCGGGGTGACGTCGCGGGCGTCTCGGCCTGCTACCTCCCCGGGGCGACCGAGGACCACGGCGGCGTGTTCAGCGGCAGCGCGGAGGACTACGTGGCGAGCGTCGCCCCGGTGGTGGCACATCCGCGCGGCCGGACCATGCACTGCATGACCAACGTGCTGGTCGAGCTGGGGGACGATCCGGACACCGCCCAGGCCGAGTCGTACGTGACGACGTTCACGCGGGTGCGCACGCCCGACGGGCACGGCCACTCGTTCGTCGGCGCCCGGATCATCGACAGGTTCGAGCGCCGCGACGGCCGCTGGGGCATCGCGCACCGCACGCTCGTGTGGGAGTGGAACCACGACGCGCCCGCCAATGAGACCTGGATCTTCGGCATGCTCGTCCCCGACCCGTCCGTGCTCGTCCGCGGCGGCAAGCACCCGAACGACCCGGTTTACGGCGGAGCGGCCCGATGATCGAGCTGACGGGCCGGGCCGCCCTCGTCACCGGCGGCAACAGGGGCATCGGCAGGGCGTTCGTCGAGGAGTTGCTGGCTCGCGGCGCGGCCCGGGTCTACGCGGGCACCCGCGACCCCGGCGACGTGGACACCGCGCTCGTCGAGGCCGGAGCGGTGCCGGTACGGCTCGACGTCACCGACCTCGGCCAGGTCACCGCGGCGGCCTCCATGTGCGCCGACGTGTCCGTCCTGATCAACAACGCGGGCCATTTCGCCAACCGGCGCCTGGTGCTCACAGACGATCCGGACGCCGCCAGGGCCGAGATGGAGGTCAACTTCTTCGGCACGCTCAACATGATCCGCGCGTTCGCGCCCGTGCTCGCCGCCAACGGCGGCGGGGCCATCGCCAACGTGCTGTCGGTGGCCGGGATGGTGCCGACCCCGTTCATGGGCGGCTACTCGACGTCCAAGGCCGCCGCGCTCTGGCTCGGCACCATCGCCCGAGCCGAGCTGGAACCGCAGGGCACGCAGGTCACCTCGCTGATCGTCGGCTCGGTCGACACCCGGATGGCCGCGCACGTGGACGGGCGCAAGGAGGATCCGCGCGACGTCGCGCGGGCGGGCCTGCGTGCGGTGGAACGCGGGGAGAGCGTCGCCGACACCGACTGGATGGCGGTCGACGCCCGTGCGCGGATGGCTCGCGACCCCGGCCGCTACGAGCGGCAACTGGCGAAGCTGCTGCACGCGTCCACGTTGCGAACGGGCCGATGAGCGCGCCCGAACTCGTGCAGGCGACCGTCGCGGTCCACGACCTCGCCGCCGCGGGGATCCGGGAACGGCTCGGGCTGGCTCCGGGATTCCCCGATCCCGAGCTGGCCGCCTGGGCGATCGCGAACGAGGTGCTGACGCTCGGCGACACCTACCTGGAGGTGGTCGCCCCCTCCGGCCCTCAGTCCCGCCTGCACCGCTTCCTCGAGGACGGCGAAGGCGGCTACCTGGTCGCGTTGCGCGTCCCCGAGGCGACGGCGCTGGCCGAGCGGTGCGCCGCGTCGGGCGTGCGGATCGTGCACCGGCAGGACCTCGACGGAGCGACGATCATCCAACTCCACCCCGGCGACCTCGGCGTCCTCGTCGAGGCCGACGAGATGCCGCCCGGACGCGCCTGGCACTACGACGCGTGGGACACCCCGGGCGTGTCTCCGGGGGCGCCGGCGGGCGACCTGGTCGCCGTCGACGTGGCCGTAGCCGATCCCGCCGCGACGGCGGTGTTGTGGTCGCGGCTGTTCGGCCTGCCCGTGGAAGGCGCCGCCGCGGAGAACAGCGCCGTTGAAGGCAGCACCGTTGAAGGCAGGACAGTGGAGGGCCCCGCAGTGGAGGGCGCCGCCGTGCGCGCCGGGCGTGGGCTGATCCGGTTCGTCCCCGTGACCGGCAGACGCGGCCTGGTCGCGCTGGACCTCCGGGCGTCCGAGGCGGGCGTGATCGAGACCGCCGGGCTGACCATCCGTCTCGTCCCTCATGAAGGGCCCGGAGGTGCCGCATGACCGTGCGCGTCATCCAGTGGGCCACCGGCGCCATCGGCAAGACCTGCCTGCGGGCCGTGCTCGACTCCCCCGGTCTCGAGCTCGCCGGGCTGTACGTCTACGGCGACCGCAAGGTGGGCCGCGACGCCGGCGCCATCGCGCGCCGTCCCCTCACCGGGATCGTCGCCACCCGCGACAGGGACGAGATCCTGGCGATCCCCGCCGACGTGGTCGTGCACACGCCGCGGCTGCAGGTGCCGTACGAGACGCACGACGCCGACATCCTCGCGCTGCTGCGTTCCGGCAAGAACGTCATCACCACGGCGGGCAATCACTTCCCGCGCGCGCACGGCCGCGAGCGCGAGGAGATGTTCCTGGCCGCCTGCGCCGAGGGCGGCACCACGCTGTACGGCGTCGGCATCAGCCCCGGCGTCATCGGCGAGCGCCTGGCCCTCGCCCTGTCCGGCGTCTGTCTCGAGCTGGACCGGATCGTCGTCGACGAGGTGCTGGACGCCACCCGGATGCCCGATCCGAACTTCGTGTTCGACGTGATGGGCATGGGCTCCGACCCCGCCGCGATCGACCTCACGGCGGGCGAACTGCCCCGGCTGTACGGCCGGCTCTACACCGAGACGCTGGCGTTCATGGCCGAACGCATGAGGCTCGCCGTCGACGCCTACGAGCCCGATCACCACATCGAGCCCGCCGTCCGCGACCTCGAGGTGGCGGCGGGGACCATCAGGAAGGGCACCGTCGCCGCCACCGAGTGGCGATGGCACGCGCTGTCCGCCGGCCGCCGTGTGCTCACCCTGTCCATCGTCTGGACCATGGACCCGGCCATGCCGCGCTACGCCGGGCGCGACCACTGGACGGTGAGCGTGACCGGCAGGCCGGGACTCACCATGACGCTGAACCTGGTCGAACCAGACGATCCGCACAGCAGGACCACCGCCGCGCAGTTCGTCACCGCGGGACCGGTCATCCGCGCGATCGGCGACGTCGTGGCGGCCCCGCCGGGGATCTTCGAGCCGCCGGTCTTCGCGCCGTACACCTTCAGCACCGAGGCCACCCAGGGGGCATCGTGAACACCTCGCTCAGAACCGGTCCGGACGCCGGTTACGCCCTGCACGCCGACGGCACCCGCGTCGACCGTCTGGCCGACATCGTGCGCCGCCGCGCGGCCGCCACCCCGGACCTGCCCGCCGTCATCGAGGCCGGCCGGGTCGTCACCCATGCCGAGCTCGATGAGCGTTCCAGCCGGGTCGCGCAGGCGTTGCTGGCCGACGGCGTCCGCGCGGGCGACCGGATCGCCTACATCGGCGTCAACGCCGCCTCGTTCCTCGAGGTCCTGTACGGCGCGGCCAAGATCGGCGCGATCGCCACCGCGGTGAACAACCGGCTCGCCCCGCCGGAGGTCGCGCGGATCCTCGCCGACGCCGAGCCCGCCGTGCTCGTGCTCGGCGCGGGCGACGAGCGCCTGACGTCCACGGCGGCGCCGTCCGTCGTCAGGGTCGTGACGGCCGAGCCGGTCGCGGGTGCGACGCCGTACGAGTCCTGGCTGGCCGGTCAGCCGCCGGTCGACCCGGACACGCGCCCCGATCCGGACGCGACAGCGGTGATCTTCTATACCTCCGGGACCACGGGGACGCCCAAGGGCATCATGCTGAGCGGCCGCAACCTCGGCCGGGCCCTGGCGACCATGCACCACGAGATCGACCTCGACGAGACGTCGGTGGCGATGGCGCCGATCCCGTACTTCCACATCTCGGGCTTCGGCCTGGCCCTGATCGCCGCCGTGAACGGGGCGGCCATCCTGCTGGAGAACGCCACGGCGCCCGAGGAGCTACGCGACCTCCTGATCGCGCGCCGGGTGTCCCACGCGGTCATGGTGCCGACGCTCATCCAGCGACTGGTGTCGCTCGACGGCGTCACCGCCCATGACTGGTCGGCGCTCAAATACGTGGTGTACGGCGCCTCGCCGATCCCCCTGCCGGTGATCGTCCGGGCGACCGAGACCATCGGCTGCCGGTTCATCCAGAGCTACGGCCTCACCGAGTCGACGGGCGGCGTGACCATGCTCACCGCGGCCGACCACCTGCCCGGCCCCGGTCAGGAACGGCGGCTGCTGTCGGCGGGCAAGGCCATGCACGGCGTGCCGATCCGGGTGGTGGACCCCGCGGCCCTGCCGGGCGAGATCCGCGACCTGCCGCCCGGCGAGCGCGGCGAGGTGCTCATCGGCGGCGGCCACGTGATGCTCGGGTACTGGCGCAATCCGGCCGCGACCGAGGCCGCCGTCCTGCCCGGCGGCTGGCTGCGCACCGGAGACGGCGGCTCGTTCGACGAGGACGGCTACCTCTACCTGCACGACCGCCTCAAGGACATGATCGTCAGCGGTGGGGAGAACGTGTACCCCGCCGAGGTCGAGAGCGTGCTCACCGCGCATCCGGCGGTGGCCGAGGTCGCCGTGATCGGGGTGCCGTCGGAGCAGTGGGGCGAGGTGCCCCACGCCGTGGTCGTGCTCCGGCCTGGAGCCGCACAGGTGGGCGCAGACGACGTCATCGCCTTCGCGCGCGAGCGCCTCGCCCACTTCAAGTGCCCGCGGGGTGTGACGTTCGCCGAGGCGCTCCCCCGCAACGCCAGCGGCAAGCTGCTGAAGAACCGCCTGCGCGAGACCCACTCCTGACCGTGGAGCACGCGGGAGGCGGGCCCTTGATCACCGGATGTGATCTCTCTTGATACACAGGGTGCACCTTCTGTCTCATATGTCACATACCGGCCGCAAGGAGGTGTACAAGACGTAAAGAGATCTTGTCAGGCCCCCAATGCGGGGTGAGAGTTGCGCGCGATCGTCCCTTTTTCCGGTAATCCGGGAGGATTTGCGTGCTCAAATCCCGTCGGCGAGGCGTCTCAGCCGCTCTCGCCCTCACAGCGGCACTGGCCATGGTCGTGGGGACCACACCGGCCGGCGCGGCGACACAGCCCAAGATCAAGGTCGAGCGAGGAGTCACCCAGCCGGTCTTCTCCTACGCCGACGCCATCCGCGAATACGTCTACGTCGAGTCGAGTGTCGACAGCGACGGCGACGGCACGAAGGACCGCGTACGCGTCGACATCATCCGGCCGAAGGAGTCGGACAGGGGGCTCAAGGTTCCCGCCATCATCGACGAGAGCCCCTACTACGACAACTCGGGCCGGGGCAACGAGGCGGAGCGCAAGACCTACGACGCCGACGGCAACCCGCTCAAGTTCCCCCTGTTCTACGACAACTACTTCGTGCCACGCGGCTACGCCGTGCTCAACGTGGACATGATCGGCACGACCAAGTCCGACGGATGCCCGGACATGGGCGGCAAGGCGGACGTCCTCGGCGGCAAGGCGGTCATCGACTGGCTGAACGGCCGCGCGAAGGCGTACGACGCCGCCGGGAAGCAGGTCAAGGCCACCTGGAGCACCGGCAAGGCCGGGATGATCGGCAAGTCGTACGACGGCACGCTCGCCAACGCGGTGGCGGGAACGGGCGTCGAGGGCCTGGTCACCATCGTGCCGATCAACGCCATCAGTTCGTGGTACCGCTACCAGCGGATGAACGGCGTCGTCTACAACTACAACTACCCGTCCTATCTCTCCAACGCCGTCGACACCGATCCGGACGCCAAGTGCGCGGCCGTACGGACGGGACTGGACGCGGCGGCCGGGGACGACACCGGCAACTACAACGCGTTCTGGAACGAGCGCGACTACCTTCACGGCTCGATCTCCGACGTGCGGAAGGTCCGCGCCAGCGTCTTCGCGGTGCACACGCTCAACGACCTCAACGTCAAAACCGACAACCTCTCCACCTGGTGGGACGCGCTGGGCGACAGGAACGTGCCGCGCAAGATCTGGCTCGGGCAGTACGAGCACGTCGATCCCTTCGACTACCGCCGTGACGTCTGGGTCGACACGCTGCACCGCTGGTTCGACTACTGGCTGCAGGGCGTCCACAACGGGATCATGAAAGAGCCGCGCGCCGACATCCAGGCCGCTCCCGACACCTGGATCACGCAGAAGGACTGGCCGGCCCCGCACACCGACGAGGTCGCGCTGCGCCCGGCCGCCGACGGCACCCTCGGCCTCACCAAGGCCGGCAAGGGCACGACGGCGACGTTCACCGACCTCAGGCAGTCGGAGAACGCCATGACCGCGGACGTGGGCACCCCGGCGGCGGGACGCGTCGCGTTCACGACCGGCGAGCTCCCCGGCGACCTGCGGATGTCCGGCACCCCCGAGGTGTCGCTGAAGGTCACGCTGGACAAGCCGACCTCCAACCTCACCGCGCTGCTCGTCGACTTCGGCGAGGAGGCCCGAGTGGACTGGCGGTCCGGCGGCGGCATCACGACGAACACCGACGAGACCTGCTACGGCGACAGCACGGCGACCGACGACGCCTGCTACCGGACGACCACCACGAACGTCGTGAGCCGGCCCCTGGAGATCGTGGCCCGCGGCTGGATCGACGTGCAGAACCGCGACTCGCTGACGACGTCGTCCCCCCTGCCTGCCGGGGAGTCCGCCACCGTCACGTGGGACACCCTGCCGCAGGACTACACCTTCAAGCAGGGCCACCGGCTGGGCGTGATCCTCGCGGGCACCGACTCCAGCTACTCCCGCGACACGGCCACCGGAGCCGCGGTGACGGTCGACCTGTCCAAGAGCAAGGTCACACTGCCGCTGGTGAGCGACAAGGGCGCACACGCCTTCGGCGGCAAGCACGGCTGGCACGGCCCCGGCAGGGTGGACCTGCCGACGCCGCAGGCACGCCTGTTCTGATCCGCTGACCCACCCTGTACGGCGGAGCCCGGTCCCGGGCTCCGCCGTACAGGTGCGCGGAGTCATCCGGCGGACCACGCTCCGCGCGTCAGCCGATGCGGCGCTCTGAGCTCTCCCACCACGGACGGCGCAGCTCCCGCTTGAGGATCTTCCCGGACGGGTTGCGCGGCAGCGCGTCGCTGAACACGGTCTTCGTGGGGCACTTGTAGTGCGCGAGCCGTTCCCGCGCCCAGGTCAGCATGTCGTCCTCGGTGGCCTCCGCGCCCGGTCGCAGCACGACCACCGCGAGCGGCGTCTCCCCCCACTTCTCGGACGGCACCCCGATCACCGCGGCCTCCAGCACGGCGGGATGCCCGGCGAGCACACTCTCGATCTCGGCGGGGTACACGTTCTCCCCACCGCTGACGATCATGTCCTTGAGCCGGTCGTGCAGGTAGAGGTAGCCGTCGGAGTCCATCGACCCGGCGTCGCCCGTCCGCAGCCAGCCTCCGGGGAGGAAGGCGGCCTCGGTCGCGGCGGCGTTCCGCCAGTAGCCGGTCGTCACACAGGGCCCGCGCACGATGACCTCACCGGCCGTTCCCGGCGCCGCCGTCCCGCCGGTCTCCAGGTCGAGCACCGCGACCTCCATGCCGGGGACGGCCCGGCCCGCCGAGCGCAACCGCCCCTCCACGGGGTTGTCCGGCAGGTGCTGGTCGGGTCCGAGCAGCGTGGTGACGCCGATCGTCTCCGTGAGGCCGTAGGACTGGAAGAACTCCGCGCCGAACAGGGCGACCGCCCGGCTCAGCAGGCTCTCCGAGATGGGCGAGGCGCCGTAGACGACCTGCCGGAGCGCGGAGAAGTCGGCGTCGCGGGCCGAGGGCAGCTCGGTCATGATCTGGATGACGGCGGGGACCAGCGCCGTGTGGGTCACGCGATGATCGACGAGTTGGCCGAGCATCGACTGGGGTGTCGGCTCACGGCACTGCACGAGCGTGCCCCCCTCGGCGATCGTGATGAGCGCCCACCCGGCCCCGGCGATGTGGTAGTAGGGGATCGGGACCATGCTGACCGTGTCGGGGCCGAGGGTGAAGCACGCGCCGAACAACTCGACGGCGGAGGCGAGACCGGCGGCGGTCACGTGCACGCCCTTGGGCCGGCCGGTGGTACCGGACGAGTACATGAGGACCACCAGCGCGTCGCCGGTCGCATCCCGCTTCGGGTCGGCGGGTTCCTGCCCGGCGAGCCACTCCTCGTAGTCGGAACCCACGGCGATGACCGGGACGTCCGCGGCGCCGCGAAGGGCCTCCACATGGTCGGGACCCGCCACGACCAGCGACACGTCCGCGTCGCCGAGGATCCAGCGCATCTCGTCGGGGGCCAGCCGGAAGTTCAGCGGGACGAGCACCACTCCGGCCTTTGCGGCGCCGAAGAGCAGTTCGAAGTATTCGGTCGCGTTCCTGTCGACGTAGCCCACCCGGGATCCCGGGGCGAGCCGGGCCAGTGCCGCGGCCACCCGGTCGGACCGTTCGGCCAGTTCGCCGTAGGTGAGGGCGCGACCGTCACCGGTCACCACTGGGGAGCCGGGGCTCCGCGACGCCGAGGAGCGCAGCAGATCGGCGATGCCTGAGGACACCTGGTCCTCCTTTCTCGTCAGGCCGGGCGTTCCACCACGACCTCGGTTCCGCGCAGCGGCACCGCACAGGCGTCGCAGGTGAGCTGTGCGTGGAAGTCACGGCCACAGGCGCGGTGGGTGTAGACGAGGGCGGGGCCCTCCTCCGCCAGGAACCATCGCTGGCCCCAGTCGATCGTGGTGATGACGACGGGGAAGAAGGCACGCCCCTTCTCCGTGAGGTGGTAGCTGAGCCAGTCGGCGCGCTCCGCGCTGGGGGCCTGCTCGAAGACGCCGAGGTCGCAGAAGGAGCGCAGCCGTTCTGCGACGATCGTCGGCGGCGCGCCCAGCCTCTGCTCGAAGTCGCGGAACCGGTGCAGGCCCTGGAACGCCGCACCCAGGATGGCCGCCGACCAGCGGTTGCCGATGAGGGCCATGGTCTGCGGGAACATCCCCGCGCCGCCTTCCGAGGTGGACCCGGATCGGCGGCGGGTCGTCGCGGCGGGGACCGACCGCTCCCAGGTGCCGCTCGGGCCGAAGCCGCCGGTGATGTCGCGCGGGCGCACCGCCTCGCCGCAGGCGGCGCACGAGAGGATGGGCAGGAACTCCTTGCCGCACGTCCGGTGGACCATGCGCGGCAGCGACTCGACGTGTTCGGGCACCCAGGCCGACTCCCAGGCCCAGATGGTCAGCAGCACCGGCCACAGGTCGCGTCCGCGCTTGGTCAGCCGGTACTCGAACCGTCTGCCCTGGCCCTCGTCCCCGGCCTTCTCGAGGATCCCCATGTCGGTCAGCGACGCGAGCCTGCGGGTCAGCACGGCGTGCGAGATGGGCATCGCCTTGCGCCACTCGCCGTACCTGCGGACCCCCATCAGCGCGTAGCGGAGGATGAGCAGGTTCCACTCGTCGCCGACGAGCCCCAGGGTGAGGCCGACGGCGTTGGCATGGCCTGCCGGCAGCCGGGTCGGCCGATCCGGTGGATGGACGAGCACGTGCGTCTCCGTCTGTCTGCGGTCCGGTCCGCCGTCGACGCGCCGCTCCGCCCGGGCCGTCATCAGAGCCCCCGCGCCCGCATCAGAGCCGCAGGGCCCGAACCGGGGAGTCGGCCTCTCGCCAGCCGGGGATGGAGTCCCCCGGCGCCCAGGTGGCGTGCGTTCCGCTGGAGACGCGCTCCGGCAGCCTGATCCTCGCCACCGGACCGTCGGCCACCCGCGCCGCGTCGAAGATCAGACACTCGGATCGATCTTCGTTCATGTCGGTCGTCAGCGTAACAAGATAGCCGTCGTCCTCGGCGGAGGCGCCGGAGCGCGGCGCCATCGCGGGCTCACTGCCGAACACGCCCTCGGGGAGGCGGAAGCGCTCCTCGCCGCCGGTCACGAGGTCGTGCCGGACCAGGCCGTCGAACAGGAACCAGCCCTTGGCGCCCGTGGCCGCGTAGGCGTACCGGTAGTTCAGGCCGCCGTAGGCGTTGTTGACCACGCCGAACTCGGTGATCGAGTCGGTCAGGCGCTCCTCGCGGCACCGCCCGGTCACCAGGTCGAGCCGCCAGCGGTGGAGCCTCGTCTGCATCCGGTCCAGCGCGAGGAAACGGAACATGCGCTGGTAGTAGCCGCCGTCGCCGGTGTCCTTCGGCTCGGGGTCGCCCTGGAAGAACCCGTCCAGGACGATCTCGTCGCCCTCTTCGTACGCGTTGACCCAGTGCAGGACGTACGTCGGGTCCGCCTCGAACCACCGCACCTGCGAGGAGTCGCCCTTGCGCGGGATGACGCCCAGCCGCGTCGGGAGCTCCGGGTGGAACCGGGCCGCGTACATGCCGCGCGCCATCAGCTCCGGCTCCCAGAACAGCGGGCAGTCGTTGAGGATCGCGTAGTTCTCGGTGAAGGCCATGTCGTGCGGCAGGCGCGGACCGGGCAACGGGATGTCCACATAGTGGCTGAGCCGGTCGTCCGCGCCGACGACGCCGTAGTGCATGTACGGCTCGTCCGTGCCGTAGTTGAAGAACAGCAGCTCACCCGTGCGCGGGTCGACCTTCGTGTGCGCGGAGACGCCGCGGTCGAAGGGGAAGCGGCCGCCCCAGTCGGCCTTGCCGAGCGTCTCCAGCGTGAGCGGGTCGAGCCGGTAGAGGTCTCCGCACTGGTAGAAGCTGGTCAGCGCCACGCCCGCGTGGACGACGACGTCGGTGCTCGACGCGTCCTTCATCCGGCCGCGCGCGCCCCAGCCGTCCTCGCGCGGGGACTTCGCGGGCCGCTCGGCGATGCCCGCCCACAGGGGCTTGCCCGCGTCCGCCTCGGCCAGGAAGCCGTCCGTGCGGATGAACCTGTTGCGGTAGAACGCCTTGCCGTCCCGGAAGCCCACGACGTGGACCATGCCGTCACCGTCGAACGGGTGGTAGCGCTCCAGCGCGGGGTGCACGGGGTTCTCGGTGTTGCGCAGGTAGACCCCGTCGAGGTCGGCGGGGATCTCGCCGACCACCTCCAGGTCGTCGGCGCGCCATTCCGTGGTCTGCGGCCGCCACGGCCCGGTCCGGTACGGATGATCGTCATCCTCCGGCAGGGTCGACAGGACCCTTCCGACGACGTCGACGTCCACGGCGTTCTCCCTCGCTCAGTCGGCGCCGACGACGAAGGCGACCGTCGTCGTCGTGCTGCCGCCGATGTTGAGCGTGCCGAACCGGCGCGCCCCCTCCACCTGGTAGTCCCCGGCCCGGCCGGTGACCTGACGCGCGGCGTCCAGCACCATCCGCACGCCGGTCGCGCCGACGGGGTGGCCGCCGCCGATGAGCCCGCCGCTCGGGTTCACGGGGATGCGCCCGCCGATCTCCAGGTCGCCGTTCTCGATCGCCTTCCAGCTCTCGCCCGGTCCCGTGATCCCGAAGTGGTCGATGGCCGCGTACTCCGACATGGTGAAACAGTCATGGGTCTCGATGCCGTCGAGGTCGTCCACGTCCGCTGTGCCGGCGCGGCGGAACGCGTCGAGCACGGCCCGCCGCACATGCGGCAGCACGTACGGATCGTCCGCGCTGCGCTCCAGCTTCTGCGCCAGCGGCAGGCCGACGGTGCGGTGGCCCCAGCCGAGGATCCGGGCGAGGGGCTCGCGTGCGAGGTCGGGCCTGCGGGCCAGGAACCGCTCGCCGACCAGGACCACGCCGGCGCCGCCGTCGGTGATCTGACTGCAGTCCGTACGGCGCAGCCTGCCCTCCACCACCGGGTTGGCGGCGTCGTCGGCCCGGAAACTGCCCTCGGTGAAGGTCCAGCCCCGGGTCTGCGCGTTGGGGTTGGCCCGGGCGTTGCGGAAGTTCAGCTCGGCCACCGCGCGCAGGTGGGAGTCGTCGAGGCCGTACCTTCGGTCGTACTCGTCGGCGAGGGCGCTGAACATGTACGGCCACATGAACCGGGCGTCCTCCCCCTCGTGCCCGACCCAGGCGGCCGCGCCGAGGTGTCCGGCCGCGTCGTCACCGGAGACCGTGCGCTCGAGTTCGAGACCGAGCACGAGGGCGCAGTCGTAGCGGCCGGCCTCGATGTCCGCCATCGCGGCGAGGGCGGCGACGCCTCCCGACGCGCAGGCGGCCTCGTGCCGCGCCGCCGGAGTATCCCAGAGCTCGGGGACGACCGTCGCCGGCATGCCGCCGAGTTGTCCCTGACCGGTGAAGAGCTGGCCGAAGGCGTTGCCGACATGGATCACGTCGACGTCTTCGGGTGCGAGGCGCGCGTCCTCCAGCGTGCCGCGCACCACCTGCCCGGCCAGCTCGGCGAACCCGTCACCGGCTCTGGACCAGTTGCGCGCGTAATCGGTCTGGAATCCGCCGAGGATCCACACGGCTTCCGGCATGCCCGCCACCTCCCTGCCTTCTCCCATTCTTACTACAACAATGAGAGTGTTCCGTCAACGAGAGGACCTTGCCGGGCAGGGGTATCGACACTACATTTATGAGAGTCAATGTCGGGCGGCAGAGAGGCGCGATCGTGTCCGACGTCTACGTGCTGGAGTATGTGCGGACCCCTCGCGGCAAAGGCTCCGCCCGCGGTTCCCTCCACCACCGCAGCCCCGTCGACCTGGTCGCCGCGCTGCAGCAGGCCATCGTCGAGCGCACCGGCCTCGATCCCACGGCCGTGGAGGACGTGGTGGTGGGATCGGCATCGCAGGTCGACGAGCAGGGCGCCAACCTGGCTCGCACCGCGACCCTCCTGACCGGGTGGGGCGACGGCGTCCCCGGAGGCACGATCAACCGTTTCTGCGCGTCCGGCATCGACGCCGTCGCCCAGACCGCCGCGCGGATCCGCTCGGGCGACCTCGGCCTCGCCGTCGCCGGAGGCGTCGAGAGCGTCTCGCGCGTCCCGATGTTCAGCGACCGCGGCCCGCTGTGGTCGGACCCGGAGACCGTCAAGCGGGTCGGTTCGATCCACATGGGCGTCGCCGCCGACCTGAACGCGACCATCGACGGCTGGCGGCGTGAGGAACTCGACGCCTACGCGGTGGAGACCCACACCAAGGCCGCCGCCGCATGGGACCGCGGCGACTACGCCCGCTCGGTCGTCCCGGTGCAGGGCGCCGACGGCACGGTCTTCGACCGCGACGAGCTGATCAGGCCCGGCACCACCGCCGCGGCCCTTGCCGCGCTGCCTCCCGCGTTCGAGGAACTGGGTGCCTCCGGCCAGGACGATCTCGCGGTCGCCGCCCACCCCGAGGTCGGGGCGATCTCCCACCTGCACACGGTCGGCAGTTCCCCCGCCCTCGCCGACGGCGCGGCACTCCT
This sequence comes from Planotetraspora mira, assembly GCF_016863275.1. GTDB lineage: Bacteria > Actinomycetota > Actinomycetes > Streptosporangiales > Streptosporangiaceae > Planotetraspora > Planotetraspora mira. The sequence continues at coordinate 26,398 of NZ_BOOO01000036.1, read as the reverse complement.
CGTGCTCGGCACCGAGGAGCAGGCGCACCACCAGGGCCTGCGGCCACGTGCCCGCGTGATCGCGTCCGCGACCGCCGCCGTCGACCCGGTGATCATGCTGACGGCCGGTCAGACAGCGGTCGAGAAGGTCATCGCCAAGGCGGGGCTCAAGCCGTCCGACATCGACGTGTTCGAGTTCGCCGAGGCGTTCTCCGCGTTGTGCCTGCGGCTGCGCCGCGACCTCGGGCCCGGGCCCGACCGGCTCAACCCGGCCGGAGGGACCATCGCCATGGGCCACGCCTTCGGCGCCACCGGAGCCATCATGGTCGGCGGCTGCGCCGACGCGCTCGACAGGCTCGGCGGCAGGTACGGCGTCGCCGCCGTCAGCGGCGCGGCCGGACTAGGCGTCGCGGTCCTGATCGAGCGGGTGCCCGCGTGAGCTCCCTCGACGGGCGCGTCGTCGTCGTCACCGGTGGAGGCCGGGGCCTGGGCCGGGCGTTCGCCCTGCACCTGGCGGGCCTCGGCGCGCGACTGGTGGTCAACAACCGCAACCGGGTGGTCGACGAGAACGGGCTCGGCCCGGCCGACCATGTGGTCGAGGAGATCCGCTCCGCGGGCGGGGAGGCGGTCGCCGAGCACGGCGACGTGGCCGATCCCGCGACCGCGCGGCGGCTGGTCGAGTTGGCGACCGGCACCTGGGGACGGATCGACGCCTGCGTGACCAGCGCCGCCGTCAGCGCGCCCGCGATGTTCCACAAGTCCACGCCGGAGGCGTTCGAGGCCGTCATCCGGACGAATGTCCTCGGCACCGCCCAGGTCGCCGCGGCGTGCTCGGCCGTCATGCGCGAGCAGAGACACGGCCGCATCGTCATGGTGGCCTCCACCGCCGGCCTGCACGGCGAGCCCACCGTGTCCGCGTACGCCGCGAGCAAGGGCGCGGTGATCGCCCTCGGCCGGACGGTCGCCGTCGAAGGCGCGCCGCGCGGTGTGCACACCAACGTGCTCCTGCCCTACGCGCTGACGCAAATGACCGAGAACGGCATGGCCGGCGAGCATCGTCACCTGATGGACCCCGAGGCGGTCGCCCCCGTGGTGGCGGCGCTGTGCGACCCGTCGTGCGAGCTCAACGGCGAGGTGATCGTCGCCGCCGGGAGCGGGCTGCGCGCCTCCGACTCGGTCGAGTGGGGCACCGTGCCCGCGTCCTGCTCCGGCCCCGCGGAGCTGGCCGACCTGCTCGGGCGCAGCCGCAAGGGCCCTGTCCACCGCTACACCAACGCCAGGGACGGGTTCCTGGACTTCGCCGCGGAGATGACGCGATGACGGGACTGCTGACCAACCTGCTCGTGACGGCGCTCGCCGTCGTGGTGACGATGCTGGCCACCATGGCGTACGCGCTGCGGACGGGCACCCAGAGCATCATCGACACGATCTGGGGCCTCGGCTTCGTGGTGATCGCGGCGGTGAGCTTCGTGACCTCGCAGGTGCTCGGGGACGGGCTCGACGGGCGGCGGATACTCGTGCTCGTCCTCACCGCGCTGTGGGGAGTGCGGCTCGGGGCGCACATCCACGCGCGGAACCGGGGCACGGGTGAGGATCCTCGTTACGCCGCGCTGATGCGCAGGAACACCAGCCCCGTCATCCCCTACGTGATCAGGACGATCTACTGGCCGCAGGGCGCCATCATGTGGGTGGTGTCGCTGCCCGTCCAGGTCGCGATGTACGAGACCGCGCCCCTCGGGATCGTCACCTGGCTCGGCGTCGCCGTGTGGCTCGTCGGCCTGCTCTTCGAGACCATCGGCGACCTGCAACTCTCCCGGTTCAAGGCCGACCCCGCCAACCGGGGGAAGGTCATGGACCGCGGCCTGTGGGCGTGGACCCGCCACCCCAACTACTTCGGCGACGCGACCGTGTGGTGGGGCCTGTTCCTCGTCGCCTGCGCGCACTGGGCCGCCCTACTCACCGTCGTCTCACCGCTCCTGATGACCCACATGCTGGTCAACCGCAGCGGCAAGGCCCTCCTTGAGCGCCGGATGGCCCGCTCACGCGGCCCCGAGTACGCCGACTACCTGGCCAGGACGAGCGGGTTCCTCCCCCGCCCGCCGCGCAGGAGCCGCGCTACGCCGTGACGGCGGGCCGGCGCGGACCGTCTTGTTGTGGTGCCGGATGCGCGGGTTGACGTGATCGGCCGGAGGTGGGGTTCAGGCGGGGGTGCCGCCGTCTCCGTCGCCGCAACACGCCACCGCGGGCCCGCCGAGCGGGTTGTCCATCGACGGCGCGGGCGACATCGGTAAGACCGACAAGAGCGGAATGGTTCTGATCAGCAGCGCGCCGAAGCCGAACTGGAACGTCGCCTCCCCCTGGAGGAGGAACCCGTCGTCCTGCAGCAGATAGACGGCCGCGATGATGCCGCCGGCGAGCTGGACGAGCAGGAGCGCGGCGCCTGCGCCGTGCGCCCAGGCGACGAGCCGTAAGGCGAGCAGCAACTGGAGCATGAACAGAGCCGCACCCAGCAGCCGGTGGGTCCAGTCGACCGCGCCGCTCAGTGTGTACGGCGTCAGGATGATCCCGCCGAGCAGGAGCGCGAACGCGTCGGCCGCGATCCGCAGATGACCTGGCGACGGCGACGTGGACGCCGCGTGGCGTAACGCCCTTCGGGTGAACAACGCCGCACTCAGGATGCCCACCGCGTAGGGCAGGACCGTCTCCCAATGAACGCCGTAGTAGCTCATCCCGTTGTTGGCCCCCAGGCCCTCGGGCATCAGCACGATACAGAGCAGCAAACCAACAAGCAGGCAGACCTGTCCTCTGACCAGGTCGCCCATGACCTTGTCCCGCATCGGGCGGTGCGCCTCCCCTCTCCGCCGGATGCTTCATCATCGATGAGGATCAGCGGGGCCGTCGAGGCCTCCCGTCACGCTTCAAGCGTTCTCCGAACGGGAATAAGATCCCCTCGTCTGCGTTAAAGGTGGTTGAAATTTCAACGACAAGGAGACTGGTGAGCACGATGCAGTTCGGAATCTTCTCCGTCGGCGACGTCACCACCGACCCGACCACGGGTAGGACGCCGAGCGAGCACGAGCGAATCAAGGCGATGGTGGCCATCGCCCTCAAGGCGGAGGAGGTGGGGCTGGACGTCTTCGCGACCGGCGAGCACCACAACCCGCCCTTCGTCCCGTCCTCACCGACCACCCTGCTGGGGTACGTCGCGGCGAGGACCGAACGCCTGATCCTCTCGACGGCGACGACGCTGATCACCACGAGCGACCCGGTGAAGATCGCTGAAGACTTCGCGATGTTGCAGCACCTGGCCGACGGCCGGGTCGACCTGATGATGGGCCGTGGCAACACCGGCCCGGTCTACCCCTGGTTCGGACAGGACATCCGCCAGGGCATCCCGCTCGCGATCGAGAACTACGCCCTGCTCCACCAGTTGTGGCGCGAGGACGTGGTCGACTGGGAGGGACGGTTCCGCACCCCGCTGCAGGGCTTCACCTCGACGCCCCGCCCGCTGGACGGCGTTCCGCCGTTCGTCTGGCACGGCTCGATCCGCAGCCCGGAGATCGCCGAGCAGGCCGCCTACTACGGCGACGGCTTCTTCCACAACAACATCTTCTGGCCGATGGAGCACACGCGGCAGATGATCCGCCTCTATCGGGAGCGCTACGCCCACTACGGGCACGGCACCCCCGAGCAGGCCATCGTCGGCCTCGGCGGTCAGGTGTTCATGCGTAAGAACTCCCAGGACGCCGTCCGCGAGTTCCGCCCCTACTTCGACAACGCCCCCGTGTACGGCCACGGGCCGTCGCTCGAGGACTTCACCAGGGAGACCCCGCTCACGGTGGGAAGCCCGCAGGAGGTCATCGACAGGACGCTGACCTTCCGGGAGTCCTTCGGCGACTACCAGCGTCAGCTCTTCCTGATGGACCACGCGGGGCTGCCCCTCAAGACCGTGCTGGAGCAGCTCGACATCCTCGGCGAGGAGGTCGTGCCCGTGCTCCGCAAGGAGTTCGCGGTGGGACGGCCGAGCGAGGTGCCCGACAGCCCGACCCACCGGTCCCTCATCGCCCGGCGCGACGCCGAGCAGGCCGAGCCCGCGGCCTCCGGATCCTGACTTCTGAACGAACGAGTGTGGAGAAGAACGTGAAGCCCCTGAAGATAGTGGCCGTCTCCGCCGGCCTCAGCCAGCCGTCGTCGACGCGTCTGCTCGCCGACCGGCTGGCGGAGGCGACCCGACGGCGGCTCGCCGAGGAGCGAGAGGTCGAGGTACGCGTGGTCGAACTGCGCGACGTCGCCACCGACGTCGCGAAGAACATGGTGACCGGATTCCCCGGCCCCGTGCTGCGCGAAGTGATCGAGGCCGTGACGGAGGCGGACGGACTGATCGCGGTCACCCCAATTTTCACCGCCTCCTACAGCGGGCTGTTCAAGTCGTTCTTCGACGTGATCGACAGTGACGCGCTCGCCGGGAAGCCTGTTCTCATCGCGGCGACAGGAGGCACGGCCCGGCATTCGCTGGCTCTCGAGCACGCCCTGCGCCCGATGTTCGTCTACCTGCGGGCGCTCGTCTTGCCGACGGCCGTGTACGCGGCGTCGGAGGACTGGGGCGGCGGCGGGGACGCCCACACGGACGGCCTCGCCGTCAGGATCGACCGTGCGGCCGGGGAGTTGGCCGACCTGCTGCTGCGGCGGCCTCCGGCGACCAGACCGGTCGAGACGGTCGTCCCGTTCGCGGAGCAGCTGGCCGCGCTGCGCCCCTGAGCGGCCGGGCCGGACGGCCCTCGGCGGAAGATCCCGTCGCACTCGAAGAGGCCAGGCATCCGCCCCGGACGGCCTGGCCTCAGGCCCCGGACGGCGCCCCGGCGAGACTTGTGAGCCACTGCTGGAGCAGGGCGGTCTCGGCCGAGGTCAGGACCGCCGGAGGCGCGTCACGCAACTGCGCGCTGAGTGTGGTCGCCGTCACCGGGACGCCCGGCGCTCCGGCCGCCGTTCCCGGCGCCGTCCCGCCGTCCGCGGGAGCCTCGTCGACGGTGATGGACGCGATGACGGCGTCACGCACCAGACGAGAGAAGCCCTGGTCGGTGTAGATGGCGGGGCGGGAGACCAGGGACAGGGCGACTCCCGCGTTGGCGGACATGACCATCTGAGCCGCGAGCTGCGGCGAGATCCGGAGCCTGCCCGCCGCCGCGCATCGCTCGAGCACCGCCACCAGCAGCCCGTGCGCCTCGGCCGCCGCGCCCGGCGGGGCCGAGAGACCGGGCGAGTACATCAGCCGGTAGTAGTTGGGGTTGTCGACCGCGAACGCCACATGGTTGTCCCATCCGTCCCGCAGGTCCTGCACGGGGTCGGCCGACGGCTGGGCCGCCCGCTTGCCCGCCAGATACTGCTCGAAGCCGTAGTCGACGACCGCGGTCAGCAACCCCTCCTTGTCGCCGAACTGCCGGTAGAGCGCCGGCGCACCGACCCCCGCGGCCTCACAGACCGCCCGGGTCGAGATGTCCGCCTCCGGCGACTCGGAGAGCAAAGTCGCGGCGGCCTGAAGTATCCGCGTTTTCGCATCCATGATAACGATGCTAGCTCATTCGGGATGGCCGTCGAAGACCGCCAGCAACTTGCGGCGCTCGTCCTCGGACAGGTCGGCGATGTGCCGCTTCTCATCGACGCCGCTCGACTGGATCAGGGAGTCGACCCTTTCCGGCAGGTACCCGGGCAGAAGACGGACGATCCGGCCGACGACCACACGCCCGGTGGTCTCATCGTGCCGTTTGAGCACGTCGCCGAGGCTCAGTTTTCCCGACGTCACGGCCTCACGGAGCTCCGCCCGGTTGAGCGGGCCGGCGTCGGTCGTCGCCGTCGCCCCGGGAACCCGGGCGAGCGGCGCCGTCGGTGAGGTGCTCGAGCCACCCGCCAGAGCCGGCGGCGCCCCGTGGGCGTGGGCCACGGCCGCGTCGGGGAACCCCGCGAGAGAGTGCCGGAAGAGCGGGGCCGCCTGCTCGGGCTCACCCTCGCCGTGGAGGGTGTGCGCCGTGACGATGATGACCCCCACGGTCGTGGCGGCCATGGCCGCGATCGTGACCTGGCGCCGGGAGAGCCGGCCGTCCCGCTGGTTGCTCGCGGCGAGCTTCATGCCCACCACCGCGGTGCGGAGCAGCACGCCCATGACCATGCTCAGCAGGATCGGCACAAGCCAGCCGGGCATCGGGGCGACGGTGGCCATCAGCACCCCGACGGCCGGGCTCACGCACGCGACCACCAGCCAGGGGGCGACGCGCTGCCTGGCCAGGTCCAGGAGAGCGGCCAGCGCGAGCCCCTCACTCGCCGAGTGGATCGTCAGCGCCACGATCACGACGGCCGACGCGGTGAGCCCGAGGGTCGCGCCCTCGATCGCACGGTGGAGCGTGAGCGCGGCGGCGGTTCCCATGCCGCCGAACAACGCCGCGTCGACCGCCTGCTTCACCCGGCGATGACGCCCGGGCGCGTGCATCGCGCCCGGAGCCGCGTCGGACGGACAGGCACACCCGCGTCGCGTGAAATAGGTGATGACGAGAAAGCCGAACGAGCCGGAGAGAAGGAGCGTCCAAAGGGGGACTCCGGCCTCCACGGCCTCCGACCACGCGTCAGGCAGCAGGTCGACCAGCGCCGTGACCAGCATCATCGCCGAGGCGATCGCCAGCCACAGGCTCAACCGCCGGGTGTTGCGCCGGGCCATCCACGCACCGGCCAGGGTCGCGGCGCAGACCAGGACCACCGCCGCCCACGCCTCCCGCCTGCCCGGAATCGCCTCCAGCACCGGCCCGACGGTGCCCACCCAATCCGTTAGCGGCATCGCTGAGATCTCCTGTCGATCTGCTCGGTCTGCTCGATCTGCTCGGTCCGCCGGTCGGTCCGGTCACCGTTCTGCTCGTTGTCCCACTCGCTGCGGTGCTCGCTGCGGTGCGAGGTGTCGCGCACGCTGTCCCGCGACGTCGCGGCGTTCATCCGAGTGCGCGCCCGTTCGCGCCCGGATGGGACTGCTCCCCCGCCGCCAGGCCGCTCACCAGGGGTGCCGTGTCGCCGTCACGGTCGCCGTCGGCATCATCCGAGGCGGCGTGCTGGGCGAGGATCGGCTGGACACCGCCGAAATCGGGAAGTTCGTCGAGCAGTCCGTGGAGCCGGCCGATCTCGCCGTCCACGATCTCCCGCAGGCGCGCACCGAGGTCGGCCACGAAGGCGTGCAGTCCTTCCACCCGGCGCTCGAGGACGTCCCGATGGGACTCTCTGGCCTCGCGTTGCAGCAGCGCCGCCCGTCCCAGCGCGTCGCTCTCCACCATCTCGGCCTGCTCCTGCGCCCTGGCCAGGATCGCGTGCGCCTCCTCCTGGGCCATGGCCAAGGTCCGGTCGGCGGCCTCCTGGGCGATCTCGACGATGCGCACCGCGCTGTCACCGGGCGAGAGCACCGCCCGCTGGATGTTCTGTTCCGCCTGGTCCTGCCGGACCCTGAGCTCCTCGTTGTCCCGCAGGACGCGGCTCAGGGTGGTCTCGACCTGCCCGAGGAAGCGGTCCACCTCGGCCAGGTCGTACCCCTCCCGCAGGCGGACGACCGTGAACACCTGGTTGCGCACGGCGGCCGGGCTCAGCAGGCCCGTCACCCCGTGCGGGTCGGAGCCCGCCCGCACGGCCGAACCGTTCTCGGCCACATCCACAGCGGAGTGGCCGTGCCCATGTCCTTCGCCCATGACCTACCTCACCGAGCCTTTCGACATGTCTCCGCGGGCACTGTGGGCCGCCGCGGCATGGAGGATCCGCACGGAGGCCGTCCTCTTGGCGATTGCCACGCTGTCTCCCTTCGATGGCATCGCCTCCCCCAGCGGGAGCCCGGCGGGTCGGCCCAGTGTTGCCGGGCCGGCCTGCGATGCTTACTGAAAGTAGTTCTCCAGTTACTTATCGTTTACACATCTGAGCAATCAATCAATCGTTCTTGGCCCTCCCGGAGGGCTCTCGAGTGAGATACGGAACGCGACCGGCCCGCTACGGCGTGCCTTGACAGCGGCTCCGACCGGCCTACACTCGCACATATGAATATCCGTTCACATGTCGTGCCGACTGATGCCCAGCACAAGCACGGACATGGGCACGGACACGGCCACGGGCACGCGGTGGCCGCCGACGCCGACAGGCGTCTGCTCGGTGGTGCGCTCGCGCTCATCGTCGCCTTCATGGCCGTGGAGGTGGTGATCGGCCTCATCGCCCGGTCACTCGCGCTGGTCTCCGACGCGGGCCACATGCTCACCGACGCCATCGCGATCGTCTTCGCCCTGATCGCGATGCGGATATCGGCCAGGCCGCCTCAGGGTGGTTTCACCTACGGGCTCAAGCGAGCCGAGATCATCTCAGCGCAGATCAACGGGATCACGCTGCTCCTGCTGGGGGCGTACTTCGTGGCCGAGGGCATCCGGCGGCTGATCGTGCCGCCCGAGGTCGAGGGCGCCTACGTGGTGGCGACGGGGCTCGCCGGGATCATCGTCAACCTCGCGGCGACCTGGCTCCTCAACAGGGCCGACCGGACCAGCCTCAACGTCGAGGGCGCCTTCCAGCACATCCTCAACGACCTGTACGCGTTCATCGCCACCACCGTCGCCGGGGCGGTCGTCTGGCTCACCGGCTGGGGCAGGGCCGACGCCGTCGCCGCCCTCATCGTCGCGGCGCTGATGCTGAAGGCGGGCTGGGCTCTGGTCCGGGACTCGGGCCGGATCTTCATGGAGGCGGCGCCCGCGGGCCTGAACCCCACCGAGATCGGCCGCAAGACCGCCGCTCTGGAGCACGTCGCCGAAGTCCACGACCTGCACATCTGGGAGGTCACCTCGGGCTATCCCGCGATGTCCGCGCACATCCTGGTGGCGCCGGGCGCGGACTGTCACACCGTACGGCAGGCCGCGGAACGGCTGGTCCACGACGAATGGGGAATCGGGCACACCACCCTCCAGGTCGACCACGCCGCTCCGGAGGTGCTGGCCCTGGGCCGTACCAAGCCCGGCCACTGCGCCGACCCCCGCTCCAACCGCACCGCTGACGCCGATCCCCCCTCAGCCGATCCCGAGCCCGTCGGCGCCGTCCTCGCCGTGCCCGGCCACCCCACCGAGCACGGCGAGGACGGCGGGTGACTCCGGGATTCCGCGACGGAGGCGGACTCCGCCCCTGTGGGGAACGGCACCGGACCGTGCCCTGCGGGGAGCGGCACCGGACCGCATGGGGCGTCGGCCGAACACCCGGATCGGGACTTTCGACACTGTTTCCCGCGCTCGGCCCCCTCACATGATGGAAGGTGAGGCAAATACCGAAGGAGGAGATCCCGGTGACCACAGCGCGAGAGATCATGCACCCTGGGGTCAAATGCGTCGGTGAACATCAGACGCTCCGGGCCGCCGCTGTGCTCATGCGCGACCTGGACGTGGGCGCCCTGCCGATCTGCGGTGACGACGACCGGCTCCAGGGCATCATCACCGATCGGGACATCGTGACCAAGTGCGTCGCGATCGGCTGCGACCCGATGTCGATGACCGCCGGCCAGCTCGCCCAGGGCAAGCCGGTCACGATCACCGCTGACGCGGATGTCAGCCGTGTGCTCCAGACGATGGAGGAGAGCCGGATCCGCCGGCTTCCCGTCATCGAGGACCACCGGCTCGTGGGCCTGATCACTGAGGCGGATCTGGCCCGTCACCTGCCCGAGGACGAGGTCGGGCACTTCGTGGAGTCCGTCTGCGCGACCCCGTGACCCACGGCCGTTCGACCGGACCGCTCGCCGCTCAGGCGGCCCCGATGGCGGAGAAGGACCATCCGGTGGCCTGGTGGAGAGCGGAGGACGGGAGCGTCGCGCGTGCGTCGCGGAGGGCCTCGGCCAGTCCGCGCCCGCTCCTCAGCGCCTGATGCAGGGCGACCATGAGCGGGACCACGGCTTCGTCGTGCACGGGCACCGAGCTGGCGACGATCCCGGCGGTGCCGAGCGGAAGCAGCGCGGTCGCGAGGCCGAGCAGTTCGTCCGCGCCCACCGGTTCGAGCGTGCCCGAGTCGCAGCTCGACAGGACGATCCGGTAGGGAGCGCTCCTGAGCCGTTCGAGGTCGTGCACGATCAGCGGGCCGTCGTCCATCTGCAGCGAGGAGAACATCGGGCTGTCGGCGCGGAAGGTCCCGTGCGCGGCGATGTGGGCGATGCGGCAGCCGTCGATCTCCTTCAGCACGGAGTCGCCGGTGGCCGTCCCGTTCTCCAGCACGGTCGCGCCGCCGTACAGGTCCGCCAGAACCGGCACCTCCGCACCGCCGGTCGCCAGGCCGGGGCCGCGGACGAGCACCACCCGGTCCCCGCGCGGCTCGATCCGCCGGGCGCGCAGCCATGTGCTCGCGGACGGCGACACACTCAGCACGCGCTCCCGCAGCGCGGGCAGCAGCGCCCACGGCACGCCGTGGAGCGGCCCGGGCGGGACGACGACGACCGGCTCCTCCCCCACCAGATGCCGTACGGCGGGCCCGAGCAGGGTCTCCTGGAGCCGCCGCCCGGCCTCCTCGAGAAGGGCGGTCCGCCCGCCCGGCCCCTGGTAGGCGAACCTGCGCAGGGCCGCGCGCGCGTGCTCGGCCTCCGCCGCGGCGTCGGCGACCCGGCCCGCCTGGAACGCGCGGACCCGGCCGCTCCCACAGAGCAGGACGACCAGCCGGCCGTCGAGCGCGACGATCTCGATCAGCCACCCGTCGCCGAGGGCGGCGAGCAGGGCACGCGCGTCCACGCGGTGGTCGGGCGCGGTCCCCTCGCTCCGCATCCGCAGGCTGCGCGCGCGGATGTCCCGCTCCAGCCGCTCCTGCTCCCTGCGTAACCACGGCACCGGGCTGCCCGCCGACCTGGCGGCCTCCACGCGGCTGGAGATCTCACGGAACGCCGTCAGGTCCCGCTGCAACTCGGGGTCGTCCGGCGGCCGGGCGGGCGGGACGGCGAGCGCGACCGCACGCCGGCGCTCGCTCCAGACGAGGAACCTCCGCGGGTCGCCCGAGGTCGCCCGTTGCGCGAGGGTCGCGAGTTCGGCTCCCCGCGCGGTCACGCGGGCCCGCAACTCGGACGCCCCCAGCGTCATGCGGTGCTCGTCGAGCAGTTCGAGCCCCCGCCGGCAGGCGTCGAGCAGCCCGCGGCTCCGCCCCGCCGCCTCGGCCAGCAGCGCCTGGGCGACCCAGCCGTCGACCCGCGCGACGGCGGGTCCCCGCCACCTCGCCTTCGCGGCGACGGCCAGATGTCTGTCCGCGTCGGCCCGCCGGCCGAGGGCCGTGGCCGTACGGCCGGCCAGCAGGAACGCCTGGACGGATTCCGGCGACCCGAGTCCGGTGAGCCCCTCGGCGACCGCGACCGCCTCCCGCAGGAGAGTCTCCGACGCCTGCCCGGCTGCGAGGCGGGCCTGGACACGCACGAGCCGCGCGTGGGCCTCCCACCACTCGCGCCGCTGCGCGGAGAACGAGCGCACCGCGGCGTCGGCGCGGGCGGCCGCCGCCTCGGGATCGCCGGAGTCGTTGAGCGCCCGTGCGGCGACGAGCATGAGTTCGGCTCTTCGCGTGGTCTGGCCGCCCAGCCGGTCGAGCAGTTCCGTCGCCGCGTCGGCCTCCTGCGCCGCCTCACGGGCGAGCCCGGCCGCGAGCAGGGCGCCGCAGCGGGAGCCGGCCAGGACGAACGCGGGCGTGCCGAGGGCGGCGTAGCGCCGCGCCGCCTCGTCGAAGTGGCCGAGCGCGGCGGGGAGGTCTCCCGCGCGGAACGCGGCGAGCCCGCGGTTCTCCACGGCGACGGCCTTGTCGTGCTCCTGGTCGGTGGCGTCCCACAGCCGCTCGGCGGCGGCGAAGTCGGCCTGGGCCCACTCGGCGGCGCCCATGGCCAGGTTGACGGTGGCGCGCAGGGTCAGCGCCCGGGCGCTCCAGATGATGTCGCCCGCCCGTCTCAGAATGGGGATGGCCCGCCGCAGGTCCTCCAGTGCCTCGCGGTGACGGCCGAGCACCCACGACGCGTACGACCGGCGGAACAGCACGCGGGCCAGCGTGACCCCCGTCCCGCGGGCGACCCCCTGGTCCAGGGTGTCCAGCCCCCGTCTCGTGCGGCCGGCGTGGACGTACGCGGCTCCGAGGGTGGCGAGCACGTCCGCCTCACGGTCGGCGGAACCGGACCTCGCCGCCAGGTCGCGCGCTCGCCGCAGGTGCCCGAGTCCGACCGCGAGTTCGCCGAAGTCGCGCTGCCATATGCCGATCACCTGGTGCGCGATGGAGGCCTCATACGGCCCAGGGCCGGGCTCCGCGTCCAGCAGCGCGTGAGCCCGTTCGAGGGCCTCCCCCGGTCGCGCGAACACCAGGGGCAGCAGTTCCACCGGATCCGGTACGGACGGTCGCCCCGATGATCTTCCCGCGACCACGGCTCGATGTTAGACATTGAGTGACCGGCACGTCCACCCTCCGTGCATCACACGGATGTATCAGACCGCCGGTCACCGGCTCTCGTTCATGACACCACGACATCCGGCTTCACAAGGAGCGGCTCCATGGCGCCGAACAGATTCAGAGAGCAGTTCGAGGTGATACGGCGGGCGTTCGCGGACGACGCCGCCAATCCCGTTCAAGTGACCATGAACGAGGCGGAGGGACTCGTCTACGAGAAGACCCACATCCTCACGCGGGGCGACGACGTCGAGCAGGTCCTCACCCTGCTCAACGAGAGGCTCCCCCGCAACCGCCGGCGGCTGATCCAGAACACGGAGAACCCGGACACGCAGCCGTCGGACACCTATCGCATCCAGGTCGGGGACCCCGCGGAGGAGGCCGACGACGACGGAGGCGTGACCGACGCGTTGAACGAGTTGCGGGCCGAACGGAGCACGCACGGGTCGACGCTGGCCACCATGAACCACGTCGTCAGCATCACCAACGTGAACTGCTGCCCCGCCGACGAGCCCGACACCGTGCGGGCGACCGGCGAGGGGGCTCTGAACCCGGGCCTCGCCCCGCGGATCGACTCCGAGGAGACCGTCGACATCCTGGTGATCGACACCGGGCTCGTGAGCGACTACAGGAAACACTCGTGGATCGCCACAGGGACCGGCGAGCCGGCGGACCTCTTCATCGGCGGAGCGCCGAGGGGCGGCGGATCGTTGCCGCTCATCGACGCCGGCGGCATGCTGAAGCCGCACGAGACGGCGCCCGACGGGACACTCCTCCAGTACGTCGGGCACGGCACGTTCATCCTGGCTCTCATCCGGGCCGTGGCGCCCACCGCGAGCGTCTACGTCCACAACGCGCTGCAGGGTGTCAAGGCGGGGGCCATCCTGGAGAACGACCTGGGCAACGTCCTGTTCGGCGTCATCGCGGAGCGTGGCTGGCCCGACATCCTCAGCCTGTCCGCCGGCACGGGGACGGCCGACCAGGCGGCGCTCAAGGGGCTCGAGCACTTCATGGACCGGCTGCGCCAGACGAGGACCCTGCTGGTCGCCGCGGCCGGCAACGACGGCCTGGCCAGGAAGTTCCACCCCGCGGCGTACGCGGGCGACCGCGACTTCCGCGACGCGGTCGTGTCGGTCGGGGCGCTGCGCAACGACGAGGAGCCCAAGGGCGCCTGCTTCACCAACTACGGACCGTGGGTCCGCGTCTACGCCCCTGGTGAGCGCCTCACCAGCGCCCTGACGGGAGTCGGCGAGAGTGTGCCCTACGTGTACCAGCACTCGACCTTCGACGACTGCCGTTACCTCGGCGGCGATGACTCCTACGAGGAGTGCGTCTGCCAACTCCCCAACCACACCGGCGTCCTCAGCACCGAGCCGCCGGTCGGGACCAGCACGGACTTCACCGGGCTGGCGCGATGGAGCGGCACGTCGTTCGCCACGCCGATCGTCGCCGCCATGATCGCCAACCACATGCTCTGGACGGGCGAGCGCAATCCGAGGGAGGCCGCGAAGGACCTGCTCGCCACGCGTCACAGCCATGCGAAGGTACGCGGAAGGGACGCCCTCGCGCTGATCCCCGACACCTGGCGTCCCTTCGACTACACCCCCACCTCGTAGGGGCTCCAGCGCACTCTTCCGGCAGAACGAGGGAATCCATGAACTCCGACGACGACCGACTCGAAGGCACCCTGTCCCGTGCCGTGGAGTTCATGGATCCCCTGCCCTCCTCCCTCATCCCGCCGGCCGTGGCCGCTCACGCCATGCGTGCGGTGGACGACGAGTTCGCCCGGCTGACCTTCGACTCACTCACCGGGCCGCTGCTCGTCCGGACGGGAGGCGGGACGCGCCTGCTCGCGTACGAATGCGGCGGGACGACCGTCGAGGTGGAGGTCGTGCACAGTGGCGCCGCCACCACCATCGTGGGACGGCTCGTCCCGCCGCGACCCGCTGAGATCATCGTCGAGACGGGCACAGCGGCCGGCACCGGAATCGGCGGCGGCCGCGTCGCCGTCAGGACCGACTCCCTCGGGCGCTTCACCTGCGGCGGCGTTCCCCCCGGGCCGTTCCGGCTCCGCTGCCGGCTGGACGACACCGTGGTCGTCACCGAGTGGACCGGGGACTGGTAGCCGTCGGCCCGCGGCGGTGAGGAACGGCACGGCGAGGCCGAGCACCGCGGCCGACCCGGTGAGCGCCGCGCCGATCGACAGGCGTTGGGCGAGCAGGCCAAGAGGCGGGCCTCCCACGAGTTCTCCGGCGGCGTCCGCCTGCGAGAACAGCGAGTAGACCGTCGCACGGCTCGCGGGCTCCGTCTGACGGGCCAGCCAGGCCGCGCGCGCCGGCTCGGCCGCCGACCGCGCCATGCTCGCCCCGGCCCACGCGAGGGCGGCGACCCAGAACACGCCGGTCAGCGCGAACACGGCCGTCGCCGCCGCGCCCAGCGTCTGCAAGACGGCCAGTGTGCGAGCCGTACGCGCCGGGTCGGTCAGGTCGGTCAGCCTGCGGACCAGTTCGGTGACGCCGGCCGCCCCCGCCATCGCCGCCACGGCCATGACTCCGAACCAGTACGGCCCGGTGCCCCAGGACCGGATGAAGTGGACCTGCCCGAGCCGGTCGAAGCCTTCGCTCGCGAAGGCGGTCAACAGCACCGCGACCAGCATGAGCTTCATCGGGCGGCTACGGCGGGCCGCGGCGACCGCAAGCCCGGCCTGGTCCCGCATCGACCGCATCGACCCCCGCCACGCGGCGTGCCGGGCCTGCGGGCGGAAGCCCCGCTCGGGCATCGCGGCGGCGAGGAGGAGGCCGAGGACCAGCCAGACGACGGCGCCCACGACGAGAGGGACGTTCAGCCCGAACCCGGCCAGCCAGACCGACGCCCCGATGCCGGCCACGGTCGCCGCCTGGTCGACTTGCGCACCGCGCACGAGAAGGGGGCTCACGCGTCCGGGGCCGACCTCGTCGGCGACCCACGCGTCCTGGGCGCCGTCGACGAACGTCCAGCCGACGCCCAGGACCGCGTTGGCCACCAGGATCGGCCCGAAATGGGGCGCCAGACCTTCGATCAGCACGCCGGTCCCGAACAGCAGGTATCCGACGACGACCGACAGCCTGCGGCTGCGCAGGTCTGCGAGCACCCCCGTCGGCACCTGCGCGACCAGGCAGACGACCTCCAGCGTCGTGCCGACGATGACGAGCTGAAGGGGCCCGAGACCCGCGACCTGTGCCTGGTACACCAGATTGAGGGTGAACGCGCAGCCGGCGGCGAAGGCCGCCATCCCGCGAATGATCAAATACGTGACGGAGGCACGCAAAACAGGCTCCAATGGGTGGGAAGGGTGGTTACCCTCCGGCGCCCATCCGTTCAGACGACGCCGGAGTCCGAATCGCCGTCACGCACTGTCATCGGTGAACTCCTCACGTCGCCCGTACGCGCACGATAACCGCCCGGCGCGCCCGGCGACTATAGGGTTCCGGTTCGTGGGAACGATGCGCAGGGTCTCGGTGGTGGGCAACTCCGGGTCGGGCAAGACGACGCTGGCCCGCCGCCTGGCCGAGCAACTGGGCGCGCCGCATGTCGAGCTGGACGCGTTGTATCACCAGCCGGGCTGGGAGCCCCTGCCCGCCGACGAGTTCCGCCGCCGGATCGACGCGCTGGTCACCCGCGACGCCTGGGTGATCGACGGCAACTACAGCGCCGTGCGCGAACGGATCTGGGCCCGCGCCGACACGGTGATCTGGGTCGACCCCCCACGCCGGGTCGTCATGTGGCAGGTCGTCATCCGCACGCTGAGGAGGGCGGCCACGCGGGCCGAGTTGTGGAACGGCAACAGGGAACGCTGGCGCAACCTGACCACACTCGATCCGCACGAGTCGGTCGTGATGTGGGCGTGGACGAAACACCGCGAGTACCGGGACAGGTACACGCGAGCCGCAGCCTCCGCGGAGCACGCACACCTGCGGTTCGTCCGCCTGCGATCGCGCCGCGACGTCCGCCGCCTCCTCGAGGCTCAGCCGGCCTGCAGCGCCCGCAACCCGGAGTAGACGCCCCCGCCGCGGAGCAGGTCCTCGTGCGAGCCGATCTCCACGATCCGGCCGTCCGCCATCACCACGATCCGGTCCGCTCCCCGGATGGTGGACAGGCGGTGCGCGACCACGAAGACGGTGCGGCCGGTCACCAGGCGGCCGAGCGCCTCCTGCACCAGCGCCTCGGAATGCGAGTCGAGCGCGGAGGTGGCCTCGTCCAGGATCAGCACCCGCGGATCGCGGATGAGCGCGCGGGCGATGGCCAGGCGCTGCCTCTGGCCGCCCGAGAGCCGGGCGCCGCGCTCACCGACGACCGTGTCCAGCCCGCCGGGAAGCCGGTCGATGAACTCCAGCGCGTTGGCGTCGCGCAGGGCCCGCCGCACGGTCTCCTCCGGCACGTCGCGCATGCCGTAGGTGACGTTCTCCCTGATGCTGCCCTCGAACAGGATCGACTCCTGGGGCACCACCGAGAGGAACCGGCGGTAGGTCCGCAGGTCGAGCGTCTCCATGTCCCTGCCGTCCAGGAGGATGGCGCCCGACGTGGGCCGCAGGAACCCGATGACGAGGTTGAGCACGGTGGACTTGCCCGCGCCCGACGCGCCCACCAGCGCGATCGTCTCGCCGAGCGCCACGGTGAGACTGAGGCCGTCGATCGCCGGGCGGCCCGGCTCGTAGGCGTAGGTCACGTCGCGGAACTCGAACGTCCCGGTGATCCCGTCGACCTCCTGCTTGCCGGCGTTCTGCTCCAGATCGGGCGCCTGCAGCACCTCGCCGATCGACCGGACCGCCTCGAGGCCCTTGCCGATCACGGGGGTGAGGCTCATCAGGGTGGTGACCGCCGAGGTGAGGGTGGCGAAGAAGGTGCTGAGCATGACCACGTCGCCCGGGGTGATCGCCAGCACGCCGTAGTAGGCGATCAGCGCCGACCCGGCGAGGAAGCCGACGCCCAGGACGTTGAGGATGATCCAGGCGAGCGAGCCGAACCTGCCGTTGACCAGGTCGAGACGCAGGCCGGTGCGCAGGACCTTGCTCAGGGTGCGGTCGACCCGGTGCAGCGCGTCCTGCTCCAGCCCGTGCGCCCGGGTGATCGGGATGAGCGCGGTCATCTCGCTCACGCGTGAGGAGAGCCGCTCCACCTCTTGGCGGAAGCTCTCGTTGTCGGACCGCATCCGGCCGCGCATGCGCATGACGAGGACCGAGGCCGCCGGGACGACGAGGAGGAAGACCGGCAGCGCGAGCGGCACCTTGAACGCGATCACCCCGAGGCCGCCGACGAGCATGGCGAGTGCGCTCAGGCCGCCGTCACTCGCCTGCTGCGCCATCTGCTCGACGACCTCGACGTCGCGGATGACCTTGGTCTGCAGGACTCCGGCGCTGACCCTGGAGTGATAGCCGATCGACAGGTCCTGCATGCGGCGGCACAGCGCCGACCGCACCCGCGTTCCCATCCGGCGGATGGCGCCGTGCATGTTGCGGACATAGAGCAGATGGCCGGGATAGTTGAGGACCAGCAGGAAGAGCAGCACGCCCGTGTTGGCCCACAACTCCACGACGGGCCGGTGTGCCACCAGCACGTCGATCACGTTGGCGGTGATCAGAGGAAGCGTCCAGGTCGGGCTGTGCTTCACCATGAACGCGATGACGGCAACGGCGATGCCGCGCCGATCCTCGCTGAACAGGTAGGCGAGGGTCCGGACCGGATGCTCCCCGCGATAACGATGATCCAGCGCCGTCATGCCCGACCTCTCCGTACGATCCCCGGAGATCCTTACATCACCCGATTAACGGGATATTTCAGGAAATAGGGGTGGTCTCCTCACCACCGGTCCCAGTGCAGGACCTCCTCACGTGGGACACGGCGGGCCGGGCGGAAATCCGTGCCGATCGTGTACGCCAGGGGGATGAAGGCGGCCAGCATCACATCGTCGTACGGAACGCCGAGGACCTCGGCCATGTCCCGCTCGAGTGGCGCCTGGCCCGTGGTCCAGACCGTCCCGAGCCCGCGGGCGCGGGCGGCCAGCATGAAGCTCCACACCGCGGGCAGGATCGAGCCCCACGTCATCGCCTGGTCGAGCACGGGCGCGCCGTCCGTGCGGCCCTCGACGCACGGAATCACGAGAGCCGGGACCCGGTCGATGACCTGGTAGAGATGGGTGAAGCCCTCGGCGATCCGCTCCATGGACCCTGGATGGGCGTACATCCGCCTGACGTCCTGAGGGTTGACGGGCCGGGCGCCCTCGGCGGAGGCGACGCCCCGCCGGAAGACCTCGGCCACGGCCGCCCGCCGCTCGGGCTCGGTCACGACGACGAAGTGCCAGCGCTGGCGGTTGCGGCCGGTGGGGGCCTGCACGGCGAGGTCCACGCATTCCTCGATCAGCGCCCGGGGCACGGTCCTGGTGAGGTCGAGGCGCTTGCGCACGGCACGGGTGGTGGAAAGGAGTTCGTCGGCCGAGAGGTCCATGAGCATTCCCTTAGATCAGGATCGGAATTAGGTAAAACCCGGAATTTCCAACCTGACAGCGAGTTGTGACTGGTAGGAAGGCTCGACTTTCACCCACTGAAAGGGCGTGAACATGTCCGTCGCCGGAAGACTCCTGTCGGTCCTGGGCGCGTTCCAGGACGGGCCGGAGTCGTTGCGGCTGTCGGACATCGCCGAACGGACCGGCCTCCCGCTGCCGACCGCGCTGCGGATGGCCAGGGAACTGGTCCTGTGGGGCGGCCTCGAGCGGCAGCGCGACGGGACCTACCGCGTCGGCACGCGGTTGTGGGCCCTCGGCGAGCTCACCCCCTGCCTGCGCAGGTTGCGCGCGACCGGCCGGCCCTTCCTGCGCGAACTCCACGATGTCACCCGGTCGGCGGCGCGGCTGTTCGTCCTCGACGGGCACCACGCCATGGTGCTCGACGAGTTGGGCTCCCCCGTCCTGTACGGCTCCCGCCTGCCCGCGCACGCCACCGCTGCCGGCCGGGCGCTGCTCGCGGACGCCCCCGAGACGGTGGTCGACAAGGCCCTCGCCGAGCCGGCCCGGCTGACGCCGTACACGATCACGAACGTGAACGTGCTCGCTCAGCGACTCCAGGCCGTACGCGAGGGAGGCGTCGCCGCGTCGCACGAGGAATGGCGACAGGGGGTGGTCTGCCTGGCGGTTCCCGTGACGGCAGGCGACGTGGGCACGGTCGCGGCGCTGTCGGTGTCGGCGACACCCGCCGTCACCTCCACCCAGACCGGCAGGATCACCCGGGCGCTCGTGGACGCGGCCGCCCACATGTCGCGCTCACTGGACCAGGCTTGAACCCCGGGCACCGCTCGAGGAGCATCACAGTTGCGAATCTCAATTTCCAGACTACTCTGGTAGGAATTACAGGTTTAATGAGAACGAGCCGATACGACCGGCCAGTGCCCGGAAGGTGACGTCATGACCGCACCAGCGGAGAGCCCCGCATACGCGAGCCCGGTGGACATCGAGACCTATGGCCCGTACGGCCCGGGGCGGATCGACAGCTCCTCGGGATGGAATCGTCCGCGTTACCCCTTCCAGGACCGGATCACCGCCGACGGCTCGAGCGGATACCCGGCGGAGCCCGGTCGCTACCACCTCTACGTCGGCTGGTTCTGCCCATGGGCGCAGCGCACGGCGATCGTCCGGTCGCTCAAAGGCCTCGACGAGGTGGTGACGCTCTCCTACGTCGACGACGAGCGCGACGCCCGCGGATGGGCGTTCCGCGAGCGCCGCGGGGCCGACCCGGTGAACGGGTTCCTGTTCCTGGAACAGGCCTACGACGCGACCGAGCCGGGCTATCCGGGACACCTGTCGGTGCCGGCGCTCTGGGACCGGCAGACCGGCAGGCTCGTCAGCAACAACTTCCCGGACATCACCATCGACCTGGGCACCCAGTTCGAGCAGTGGGGAGACCCGGACATCCGGCTCTACCCGGAGCACCTGCGCCCGCAGATCGACGAGCTGAACGAGGAGATCTACCGGAAGGTCAACAACGGCACCTACCGGGTCGCCGGGGCGACCACGCAGGAGGACTACGAGGAGTTCCGCCACGACTTGATCGCGACACTGGACGACCTCGACGCCCGGCTGGCCGACCGCCGGTTCCTGTTCGGCGACCACATCACCGAGTCGGACGTCCGGCTGTGGGTGACGCTCGCCCGCTTCGACCTCGGGTACAACCCGCTCGGCAAGATCAGCGAGCGCCCGCTCACGGCCTTCCCCCACCTGTGGGGCTACGCCCGCGACCTCTACCAGCACTCCGCCTTCCGGGACACCACCGACTTCGGCTCCTTCCACTTCAAGGGCGCCTCGTTCCTCAACGACGGCCCCGTCCGCATCGAGGTGGAGCCGCGCGAGGCCGACTGGGAGGCCCCGCACGGCCGCGAAAAGCTCGGCGCCTGATCCGCGCACGGCCGGCCACCCGCTCGCGTCCCGGCGGAGCGGGTGCCGGCATTGTTGCGGATGGTCCCGGCGGTGATCTCATCGATCACATATCGCCGAGGCGTGCACAGCGGTACCTTGCAGACATGGCGACACATTGGACGCTTGGTTGTGATGCAGCCGACCCGCAGGGGATAGCGGCGTTCTGGGCGAGCGCGCTCGGGTATGTGAGTGAGCCGGGTTACGACGATCCAGATGGTGCCTCCATCGTCGATCCGAACGGCCTGGGTCCTGCCATCGGCTTTCTCAGGGTGCCGGAGGGCAAGACAGCCAAGAACAAGATGCACATCGACATCCGAGTGGCGGGCGAGCCGCCCTGGGACATGGCCGAGCGCGAGCAGCTCATCCGTGTGAAGGTAGCCGAACTGGTCACCGCCGGGGCAACGGCTGTCCGCGAGGAGTCCTACGGTGAGCAGCTTGGTCATATCGTGATGCTCGACCCAGAAGGCAACGAGTTCTGCGTCGCGTGACGGCGAAAAGGGCACGATGCGGGACTCGGCACTCTTGATCGTAGCCAGGCAGAACCTACGGGTCCTTGTAGACCTCTTCTTCTGCGGCTTTCACATCACTGCCGAGCGAGTGCCCGACTGGTCGATTTCCGGGGTGCCCGGGCTGGCCCTTCAGTGCGCTGAACATGTGGGATTCACAGGACAAGCGCTAGACCCCAGGATCACGGTCAATGCTTTGGGAGCAAGAAGTCGCAGGTTCAAATCCTGTCGCCCCGACTCTCCAACCAGCAAGAAGGCCATCCCCAAGATCGGGGGTGGCCTTCTGCGTGACAAACTGAGTGACTACGGTTCCGGATCTTCCCTGAAGATGCGGTCCATGGCCACCGCTCCCCCAACGGCGAGGTCCCGTTCAGCCAGGCGGTGTTCTCGGGCGGCAAAGTCTCGTTCAACGAGATGACGTTCTCCGGCGGAGAGGTCGACTTTAGCGATCCTCGTGACTGGTCTCGGCCCCCGGTTGGCCTACCTGATCAGGCACCGGGATTGCATTTGCCCACGTTCCGGGACGGGACACCAAAGACAGCACCGCTGTCCTACCTCGGCTGATGCTTGACGCATCGACACCGCCTGATGCCTTACATGATCACGGCGAGACTGGCGACACTTCCTCTTCTGCCGAAAGTAGTGCATGTGATCATGCCAAGGTTCGGACGACGGCGTTGGACACGGCCGAGACGTTCATCGAGCCGTACGGCGAACGGTATGCGGAGGGCCTGGTTCTCTTCGTCCGTGTGAAGGCGTAGCGGGCCGGTCTACGGTGGCGCGGTCCTTTCGACGGCCGCCGTGGGGACCGAGCATGTCACGGCGCTGGTCTACGTGGCGGCCTTCGTCCCCGGCAGCGGGGAGGCCGTCGGTGCGTTGGTCGCGAACCCGGCGGCGGCGCAGGAGTTCATGGCTACCCGGGCCAACGCCACGGTGAGGGTGGTCGAGGGCGCCTCGCACATGGTGTTCGTCTCGCATCCGGACGTTATGGCGGCCTTCATCCAGCGGGCGGCCGCCGAGACGGCGTCCTAGCGGTGCCGGGCGAGCAGTTCTGCGAGCTGCCCGAGGTCGGCTCGCAGGAGCTCGGGTCCGCCGTCCTGGAATGTGCCCATCAGCTCGACGGCGCGGTCGAATGCCCGCCGCGCCCCGGCCACGTCACCCGTCGACAGCAGAAGCTTCGACAGATCCCGGAGCGTATAGACCTGCGTCGGTCCCTGCGCCAACACGCCGCCCAGCCGGACCGCTGCGGTGTATTCCTCGATCGCCTCGTCGACTCGGCCCATGCCCGCGAGGCTCTGCGCGAGCATGTGCCGGATCCACGCTTCCTCGGTCCACTGGTCGAGGTCACGGCAGATGTCGAGCGCCTGCCGCAACGCGTGTACCGCCTCCTCGAACCGCTTAAGCTCGGCGAGCGACTGACCTATGCGCATCAGGCCGTTGAGTTCGGTTTGACGCTCTCCGCTGAGCCGGCTCAGAGTCACCGCCTGCCGGGCGTGTTCCAGCGCCACCTCGTGGTCGCCGAGCGAGGTGTACACCGCCTGGAGGTTGTTCCGCACCGCGCTCTGCTCCTTGGTCATGCCGTGCTCGGTGTAGTGCCGCAACGCGGTCCGCAGCAGGTCGAGGGCGTCGTCGTTCGCGCCGGAGTACCAGCGGGGACCGGCGAGGCTGCGGCACAGGTGCGCCTCGCCGATCGCGTCACCTTGCTTGCGGGCGGCGCGCAGCGCCAAGCGGACGACGTCTTCCCAGTCGCGGATGAGGCCCGCACTCTCCAGGTACTGCGGCATGGCCAGGGCCAGCCGCCAAGGGGCGACACCGTGGTCACCCTCGGCCGAGACGTGGACAGCCTCGAACAGAACGTCGCGGTGACGGTCGAACCAGCCGTAGGCGTTGTCCAGTGAGCCCTGCCGCTCGGCGATAACGCCGTCCGGCGGAGGCGGCGGCGGTGAGATCCGGAAGTAGCTCTTCAGCTCGGACTGGGCATTCAGGACACTGTGCAGGTAATGCTGCAGAAGCCGGCTGACCGCCGCCGCCCGCTCGGCGGGCGGTTCGGTTTCCCGGAACAGCTCTTCCGCGTACGCCTTGACCAGGACGTGTGAGGTGAACCGGCCGTGGTCGTCCTCCGTCACCAGCGCGGCCTCCGCCAGTTCCATGAGGGCCTCGCGGGTGCGTCGCGGCTCCCACGCCGACAGGCTCGTGGCCGCCTCGGCCGTGATGCCCGGGGTCAGCGCGACCGACAGCAGCCGGAACAGCCGGGCCGCGTCGGGACTCAGCTGGCGGTACGACCACGCGAACGTCGTACGCGGGTCACGCACGCCCCGCCCGCCGGGGAACGCCGCCAGCCGGTGGGCGCCGTCGCGCAACTCCGCGACGACCGACGCGAGCGACAGTCGCGGATGGGCGCTGAGCCGGGCGCCCAGGATCGCCAGTGCCAGTGGCAGCCGCCCGGACAGCTCGACGATCGCGTCGAGGGACTCGGCGTCGCCGCCGGTGACACGTTCGGTGTGTGCGAGCCGCCGTTCGAGCATCTTGCGGGCGACCTGTCGGTCGGGCAGGTCGAGCCGGATGAGGCGGGCGCCTCCGAGGGCGGCCAGGCCTACCTGCGGGAGGCGGCTGGTGACCAGTACCAGACTTCCGGCCGAACCCGGCAGCAGCGGCTGGACCTGCGACTGGTCGCGGACGTTGTCCAGTAGCACCAGGATCCGCTTCCCGGCCGTGAGGCTGCGGTAGGTACCCACCAACGCCTCCAGCGACTCCGGGGCGTCCGCACCGCGCAACCCCAGTGCGTAGAGCAGGGAGCGCAGGGCTTCGACGGCCGGGACGCCCTCACTGTCGTCCTCGTGGCCCTGCAGGTCCAGGTAGAGCTGGCCGTCGGTGAACTTCCGGGCGACGCGGTGCGCGAAGTGCGCGGCGAGCGTCGACTTGCCCACGCCGCCCATGCCGTCCATCGCGATCACCAGTGGACCGGTGCGGTTGGTCGTCGCGGCCACGAAGTCGTCGAGCACCGCCAGTTCCGCCCGGCGTCCGACGAACAGCGGAAGATCGGGCGGCAGCTGGGCCGGGACAAGAACGGTGGGCGCGGTGGGCGGCACCACGGCTGGGGTGACCACGATCGGGGTCAGCACCCGCAGGTACGCCTCGCGCAGCTCGCGTCCCGGGTCGACACCGAGCTCGTCGGCGAGACGTTCACGAATCGACTGGTACACCGCCAGCCCTTCGGCCTGGCGATCGGCGCCGGCGAGCGCCGCCATCAGACCCGCGTGCACGGGTTCGTGGAGCGGGAACATTCTCGCGGCCAGTCGCAGCGGCGCGAGCACCTCGCCCGGACGGCCTTCGGCCACCGCGATACCGGCGGCATCGACCGCCGCGTCGACGAACTGGCCGTCGATGCCGGCGAAGACGGCCGCAGCCGCTGCGTTGTCCGCCAGGCCGCCGCCCGCCGGACCCTGACACAGCTGCAGGGCCTCGCCGTACCGGTCGAGCGCCTCACCCGTCCGCCCAGCGGCGGCCGCCGCTTTCGCCGCCGTGACGAACCGGCCGAAGGCGGCCAGGTCGAGCACGTCGGGACCGGCCGTCAGCCGGTAGCCGTTGCCCTGGCGGGCCAGGTACGACCCAGACGACCGCGGCGCCACGTCGGGTTCCAACATCCGGCGTAGTGCACCGATGTACTTTTGGATGATATTCACCGCGGTCGCCGGCGGGTCCGTCTCCCAGATCAGGTCGACGAGCTCGCCCAGTCCGACCGGCCGGCCGTGCTGCGCCAGCAGTAGTGCCAGCAAAGCCTGCTGCTGCCGGGGGCCGGCATCGACCTCGATATCACCCCGCCATACCCGTAACGGGCCCATGACCTGCAAGCGCAACCGAACCTTCATCAGGCGCCCAGCCGGTGGCAGTGGTAGACCGGGGCGGGCGACAGATTGGCCCACGACGTCCGGTTCGGGTGCGGTCACCGGCACAATTTACAGGCCGTGGCACGCGCCGCCGATGCGCACGGCTATCGCGCACGACACCGAACACTCAGATAGACGATGTATGCAGATACCCTTGCGAGATCACGTGCGCGGATCTGCCGCTGATCGCGCGTTGATCTTCGAATAGTCAACACGCGACTTTGCCGATGTGCGTGCACTCACGACATGAACTGCCGCTCCCACCACGGCCACGCTTCCGGCAGATGTGGAGCCGAGGACGTCCGTCACGTCAGCGGCTTCCTGGGCGGACGGGCGACCATACTGCTTCCAGGCCATGGTCGCTGGCGTAGTGCACGTACGGCCGCAACTCGGGAGCGTGCTCCAGGTCGCGACGCAGCGCGCGCAGATGAGCTGACCTCGCCGCTAGGAACGGTTGGGCGGCGAGTAGGCCCCGAAGGTCCCCGAACCGCCAATCCACACCCAGCAGCTTCCTGACTCGTACCAGCAGCTGAACGGCATCGACCGGAACGTTGTCTACATAGACGTCGGCGGTTGGCGGCAGCTCCGGCTCCGGGTCGGGTGGCAGGGCGAAGCGGGAATGCAGCCACACCTCGAACACGGGAGCAACAACATCGAGGTCGACTTCGCCGAGGCCGCCCAGGTCGGCCCGGAACACCGGGCCGCCGCCACCGTCGCACCTGAGGAACAATCCCCGATCGCCTTCTTGGCCGATCATGAGATAGCCCGTGAGCCACTCGCCGATCCCGTAGGTCGCGTGGCGCTCCAGCAGGGATT
Organism: Planotetraspora mira; assembly: GCF_016863275.1. Taxonomy (GTDB): domain Bacteria; phylum Actinomycetota; class Actinomycetes; order Streptosporangiales; family Streptosporangiaceae; genus Planotetraspora; species Planotetraspora mira. The sequence goes on along the minus strand of NZ_BOOO01000036.1, from coordinate 344 downwards.
CCAGGCAGAACATGACCACCCCGTCGGCGACGACGTCATCGGTGATCGACGCCAACCACCGCTGATAGACGGCATCCGTCCGGGAAAGAAGCTGCTCGACCATCTCCACCGCCGACTCCTACCCGTCGTCGCCCGGCGTGGGCACGCCTGCTCCGGCTGGCCCAACCCGACACCCCGGAGGCCAACACCGTAGCCCTGCCCCCGCTGCATCCTGTCGTCGCGATCTTCGCTTCCGGATCTGCCGCGAGTCGTACCCGCGGCCAGACTCCGAATTGATCATGTCAACCATCAACCGAGGCCGCAGTGTCAAGCATCAGCCGAGGTAGGACACAAAGACAGCACCG
>NZ_BOOO01000035.1 GCF_016863275.1 Planotetraspora mira | reverse complement strand
CCACAAGATTAGCAGCCGCACAGGATGCCTTGACCGAAAAGTCGTGGCGCCAACCGTGCGTGACTCCTTTCGGCAGTTCACACCGCCGATTTCCCCTGGATTCCGCGGGGTTCCCAGGGGTTCACCTCGGATTCCACCCGGCTTCGATCTCCTCTCCCGGGTCCCCGGCGACTCGCGTCGACGACTCCCGCCGTGGTCATCCCTCTCGCACGCCCTCCCTCGACGAGCGATGAGCCGTACCAGGAGCGGGGCGAACATAGACTTTGGCGCGTGAGCGACATGCCGCCTGTGGCGAAGAAGGTCCCGGTCGAGCGCACGCACCACGGTGACACCGTGGTGGACGATTACGCCTGGCTGTTCAGCAAGGACGATCCCGACACCATCTCCCACCTCGAGGCGGAGAACGCCTACACGCAGGGGATGACCGGACACCTCAAGGATCTCCAGGAGACGGTGTTCCAGGAGATCAAGAGTCGCACCCTGGAGACCGACCTGTCGGTGCCCAGCCGTAAGGGCGCCTGGTGGTACTACTCGCGCACCGAAGAGGGCAAGCAGTACGGCATCCAGTGCAGGGTCGCGGTCGACGGCGACACGCCGCCCGAGCTGACCCCGGGCGTGCCGTTGCCCGGTGAGCAGGTCCTGCTCGACGGCAACGAACTGGCCGGCGACAGCGCGTTCTTCTCCATCGGGACCAGCGCGATCAGCCCGGACGGCACGAAGCTCGCCTACTCCACCGACTTCACAGGCGACGAGCGGTTCACGCTCAGGTTCAAGAACCTCGACACCGGCGAGCTGCTCCCGGACGAGATTCCCGGCGTCTTCTACGGCGGCGCCTGGTCGGCCGACGGCTCGACGTTCTTCTACTCCACCATCGACGAGGCGTGGCGGCCGTACCGCATCCACCGCCACACGCTGGGCTCCGACGACGACGTGCTCGTCTACCAGGAGGACGACGAGCGGTTCTGGGTCGGGATCGGGCTGACGCGCAGCCAGCGCTACCTGATCGTGAGCGCCGGCAGCAAGATCACGAGTGAGATCCGCGTCCTGGACGCCGACGACCCGACGGGCGAGTTCAAGGTCGTCCGTCCCCGTCGCACCGGCGTCGAGTACGGCCTCGACCATGCGGGCGACCGCTTCCTCGTCCTGCACAACGACGGTGCGGTGAACTTCGAGCTCGCCACCGCGCCCCTCGACGACCCGGCCACCTGGACGCCGCTGATCGAGCATCGGGACGACGTCCGGCTCCTCGACGTCGACGCGTTCAAGGACCACGTCGTCGTGCACTTCCGGCGGGACGGCCTGTCGGGCATCCGGATCCTGCCGGGTGACGGACGGGACCCGTACGAGATCTCCTTCCCCGAGCCGATCTATGACGTGGCGCCGTCGGGGAACGCGGAGTTCGAGACGGATAGGCTCCGCCTCGGGTACACCTCGATGATCACGCCGACGTCCGTGTACGACTACGACCTCCGGACGAACGAGCTCATCCTGCTCAAGCAGAAGACCGTGCTCGGCGGTTACGACCCCGCGGACTACGAGCAGTTCCGCGCCTGGGCGCCGGCCGAGGACGGGACGAAGGTGCCGATCTCCATCGTGGCCAGGAAGGGCACGAACCGGCCCGCTCCGACACTCCTGTACGGCTACGGCAGCTACGAGACCTCGATCGACCCGTACTTCTCCGTGGCCCGCCTGTCGCTGCTCGACCGGGGGTTCGTCTTCGCCGTCGCGCACGTCAGGGGTGGCGGCGAGATGGGCCGCCACTGGTACGAGGACGGCAAGCTGAACAAGAAGAAGAACACCTTCACCGACTTCGTGGCCTGCGCCCGGCACCTCAGGGCCGACGGCTGGTCCAGCCAGATCATCGCGCGGGGCGGATCCGCCGGAGGCCTCCTCATGGGGGCGGTCGCCAACCTCGCTCCGGAGGAGTTCGCCGGCATCGTCGCCGAGGTGCCGTTCGTCGACGCGCTCAACACGATCCTCGACCCGTCGCTGCCGCTCACGGTCATCGAGTGGGACGAGTGGGGCGACCCGCTGCACGACCCCGAGGTCTACGCGTACATGAAGTCGTACTCGCCGTACGAGAACGTGGACAGCCGGCCGTACCCTCCGATCCTGGCGATCACCAGCCTCAACGACACCCGCGTGCTCTACCACGAGCCCGCCAAGTGGGTCGCCAGGCTCAGGGAGTCCGCTCAGGGCGGCCCGTTCCTGCTGAAGACCGAAATGGGCGCGGGGCACGGCGGGCGCAGCGGCAGGTATGACGCATGGCGCGAGGAGGCGTTCACGCTCTCCTGGATTCTCGACCGAGTTGGAGTTACCGAATGACCTACGTGGCGGCAGACGACAGGTACGGACCCATGCCGTACAACCGGACCGGCAGGAGCGGGCTCAAGCTGCCCGCCGTCTCGCTCGGGCTCTGGCACAACTTCGGCGACGACAAGCCGATCGAGACGCAGAGGGCCATCCTCCGCCGGGCGTTCGACCGCGGAGTGACCCATTTCGACCTGGCCAACAACTACGGCCCGCCGTACGGCTCAGCCGAGATCAACTTTGGGCACATCTATCAGCAGGATTTCGCGAAATATCGGGATGAGCTGGTCCTGTCGACCAAGGCCGGATACGACATGTGGCCGGGGCCGTACGGCGAGTGGGGGTCGAGGAAGTACCTGCTGGCCAGCCTCGACCAGTCGCTCAAGCGCATGGGTGTGGACTACGTCGACATCTTCTACAGCCACCGGTTCGACCCGGAGACTCCGCTCGAGGAGACCATGGGCGCGCTCGACCACGCGGTGCGCTCGGGCAAGGCCCTCTACGCGGGCATCTCGTCCTACTCGCCCGAGCGGACGAGGGAGGCCGCCCAGATCCTCCGCGAGATGGGCACGCCGCTGCTCATCCACCAGCCGTCCTACTCGATGCTCAACAGGTGGATCGAGGGTGGGCTGCTCGACGTCCTGGAGGACGAGGGCGTGGGCTGCATCGCCTTCTCCCCGCTCGCTCAGGGCATGCTGACCGACCGCTACCTGGACGGCATCCCCGGGGACTCCCGGGCCGCGCAGGGCAAGTCGCTCGACCCGAGCCTGCTCACCGACGAGGCCCTCCACCACATCCGCACGCTCAACGAGATGGCCAAGCAGCGAGGCCAGTCCCTCGCGCAGATGGCCCTGGCGTGGGCGCTGCGCGACCGGCGGGTCACCACGGTCCTCATCGGGGCGAGCAGCGTCAGGCAACTCGACGACAGCCTCGACTCGGTGAACCGGCTCGACTTCTCCGCCGACGAGTTGGCCGCCATCGACAAGGACGCCGTCGACTCCGGCATCAACCTCTGGGCGGCCTCCAGCGACGGCTGATCCGTCAGATCGCGTCGTGCCGTTGCAGATAGGCGAAAGAGGCCCAGCCAGGGAGCACCGGCAACCAGAAGGTCAGCAGGCGGAACAGCAGCACCGCCGACGTGGCGACCGTTCCGGGCAGGCCCGCCACCGTGAGGCCGAGCGACAACGACGCCTCGACCGCCCCCAGCCCGCCGGGTGTGGGGGCGGCCGAGCCGATCGCGTTGCCGGCCAGGAAGACGATCGCGACCGTCGTGAAGTTCAGGTCGCCGCCGAACGCGCGCACGCACGCCGTCAGGCAGGTGACGAAGGCGACGGTCAGCAGCAGCGTTCCGCTCACGCCCTCGAGGATCTTGCGGGGCGACTGGACCACGTCGAGCAGTCGCGGGATCACTCCGGAGAACATCGCGCGGACGCGGGTCGTCAGCATCCGCCGGAGCGGCCGTACGGCGAGGACGATCAGGAACAGGACGGCCACACTGAGGAGAGCGATCAGCAGTCCGCGCGACGGGGTGAGGGACGGCGCGGCCTGGGTGCCCGTGACGTACCCGAAGAACAGCAGCAGCAGGATGTGCGAGGCGAGGCCGACGAGTTGCGAGGCCCCCACGCTCGCGACCGCGGGCCCGGGTGGGATCCCTCGCTTCTGCAGATAGCGCGTGTTGATCGCCACCCCGCCGACCGCCGCGGGCGCGACCAGCTTCACGAACGAACCGGCGAACTGCGCCAGCACCGTCCGCCCCAGGGGCAGCGGTTCGGGCACGAAACCCCGCAGCATGATCGCCGCGGCGAGGTAGCTCGCGGCGGCCGTGACGAGTGCGACCCCGGTCCAGGCCCAGTTGGCGGTGGTCACGACCGAGACCAGGTTGATCTTGCTGAGCTGGGAGAGCAGGAAGTACACGGCGAGGGCGCCCGCGATGATCGTCACCAGGGTCCGCGGGCGGAACCGCTCGAGACGGACCTCCTCCACGGCGACCTGCGGCTTCAGCGCGACGATGTGCTCGCGGATGGCGGGAAGGAGCTCCCTGTTCTTGCGGGCCGCGGTGCGCGTGTCGCGGCTGAGGGCGATCCGCTGGAGCAGCGGCAGCGCACCGGCGAGCGCGTCTGCGCCGAGCACGGCCGCGGCCGACTTCACCGAACGCTCGGGCCCCACCCGGGTGGCGAGGTAGGTCAGGAGCTGGGCGACGTCCAGCCGCAGCAGCAGGTCGCCCGCCGCGATCTCACCGCTGCGGGCGTCGACCAGGAACACCTGGCCTGCCGTGTCGACCTGGATGCTCTCCCCCGTCAGGTGACGGTGGGCGAGCCGGTGGGCGTGGAGGAGCCTGACCTGGCCCCACAGCTGGGCCAGCAACTCGTCGTCGAAGTCGTCGTCGGACAGGTCCTGCACCGGCCGGCTGTCGATGTGCTCGTAGGCCAGCATCGCCGCCTCGGTGCCGATCTCACTGGTGCCGAGCAGGCGCGGCAGGCTCGCCCCGGCGGCCTGCGCGGCGTAGGCCATCAGAGCCTCGCGCTCCAGCTCCGCCCTCAGGGACCGGATGGCACGGCGCCGCGTCTCGGTGTTGAGCCGGAGCCGCCGCCACAGGCGGTAGACGATCCCGGCGACCTGGCGGTCCCGGTCGAGCACGGTGACGTCCATGCGGCGCTGGTCGGCGAGCCCGATGAGGTAACGGCGGCTGCCCGAGCTGTCGTCCTCGACCCGCCGGGCGCTGACCGGCGAGAAGCCGAGCCGCCGCAGGGCCGCCAGCACCGCGCTGCCCGGCGGCCGGGTGTTCGCGCTGCCGATGCCGTACAACGTTCCGAAACCGACGGCCATGCCGACGAGGTAGGTGAGGATCACGCCGAGCGCGGTGACCTTGGTGGAGGTGAAGAGCGCGAGCACGTCGAGAGCGAGCGCCGTCCACATGAGGGCCCGCCACTGCGGCCTGCGCGACATCCGCACGGCTGTCGCGTAGGCGATGGCCGGGGTCAGCACGCTGTTGAGCGGCTCGACGTCCCTGCTGCCGGTGAGTAGTTGCACGAGCTCGGCCGGGCCCGCGGTGACGAGCCACTCGTCCAGCGTGTAGGCGATCAGCAGGGCCAAGATGGCGGCGATGAGGCCCTGCGCGACGCGCATGCCGTCCCGGTGGAAGACCCGCTCGACGGCGAAGGCCACGGGGACGACCAGCACGGCGACCCCGCCGAGGAGCCCTGAGACGGCCGACAGCAGGGCGGGCGCCCTGCCGGTGCCGGCCTGCACGTCGGTCTCCAGGCCGTTGAGCGTGCGCTGCAGGGCGAGGGCCATCAGCACGACGGCGGCCAGGGCCAGCAGGGTCAGCAGGAAACGCAGGGCGTCGGAGGGGCGGCGGATCCGCTGCGGAAGCAACGGCTCGACGACAAGGACCACTCCCTGCTGTGGAGTGTCCAGCGCGTCCTGCTCCTTGATACCTCTCACCACCAGCGATTCTGTGCGATCTTCGCGCTCGGTGTCCACAATTGACGACATGCGTCTCTCTCTGGCCTCAGACAGTCTCGACGGGGTTGCGGCCCGCCTGGTCGCCGAGGTTCAGCGGAGAGGGCATTCAGTGACACTCTATGGAGCCTTGGCCCCTGGCGGCCGTGCCGACTGGGCCTGGTGTTGCTCAGCCGCTGCGAAAGACGTCTCATCCGGACAATCCGATCTGGCCATCGTGTGCTGCTGGACGGGGACCGGCGCCTCGATCGCGGCCAACAAGATTGCCGGAGTGCGGGCGGCGCTCTGCGTCGACGCCGCCACGGCGGCCGGCGCGCGCAGATGGAACGACGCGAACGTCCTGGCCCTCAGCCTGCGCCTCACCTCGGACCGGCTTCTCGAGGAGATCCTCGATGCCTGGTTCGCAGCCGCGCCGAGCGCGGACGACGAAGACCTGGCCAACATCGCCCACCTCGCACATCTGGAGTCGTAGCCGGATCGTATGGTTGCGCCCATGGAGTTGCGGATTCTGGGGGCATGTCCGCTGGACTGCCCCGACACGTGCTCGTGGGAAGTCACCGTGAGGGACGGCCAGGCCGTCGGCCTCCGGGGCAACCGTGACCACCCGTACACGCGCGGAGCCTTGTGCGTGAAGGTCAACCGATACCTGGAGCACACCCGCGCGCACGACCGCATTCTCCACCCCATGCGCCGCGTCGGCCCCAAGGGGTCGGGCGAGTTCGAGCGGATCAGCTGGGATGAGGCGCTGACCATCGTCTCCGACCGCCTGACGGAGATCGTCCGTGAGCACGGCGGCGAGGCGATCTGGCCGTACCAGGGCACGGGGACCCTGGGATACGTCCAGGGTTCGGAGGGTGAGGCGGGCCGCCGGTCCTGGAACGTCCTCGGCGCGTCCAGGCATCATCTGAACATCTGCTCGACCGCCGGCAACGACGGGCTGCGCCTGACCAACGGGACGCCGGGCGGCATGGATCCCGAGACCTTCGCCCTGTCCCGGCTGATCCTGCTGTGGGGCACGAACACGCTCACGAGCGGGCACCACCTGTGGAAGTTCATCCAGGACGCCCGGGCGAACGGCGCGCACGTGGTGGCCATCGACCCGATCAGGACACGGACGGCCGACCAGGCCGACACCTTCCTGCCCATCCGGCCGGGGACGGACGCGGCGCTCGCCCTCGGACTGCTCAACGTCGTCCTGGAGGAGGGCGCCGAGGACACCGCCTACCTGGAGGAGCACACCCTCGGCTGGGAGGAGTTCAAGGCCGAGATCCTGCAGTATCCCCCGGCTCGGGTCGCCGAGATCACCGGCCTCGCCGAGGAGGACATCCGGGCCCTCGGCGTACGGCTCGCGCACACCCGGCCGACGGGCATCCGGGCGACCATGGGCCTGCAGCGGCACGAAGGCGGCGGCGCCGCATTGAGGATCATCGCCTGCATCCCGGGCGTGACCGGAGACTGGCGCCACCCGGGCGGCGGCGTCGCCTACTCGACCACCGCGCACGTCCCCCTGAAGGTGGACTCGGGCGATCATCTGCTGCGCGAGCCCGTCCGCACGCTGACCATGACCCGGCTCGCCGGGCAACTCGACGAGTCGGTCAAGTGCCTGTGGGTCTACGGCGCCAACCCCCTGGGCTCCACTCCGGACCAGAACCGCATCCGCGCGGCGATGCGCCGCGAGGACCTGTTCACGGTGGTCATGGAGCAGTTCCCCACGGACACCGTCGACTATGCGGACATCGTCCTGCCCGCGACCATGCAGACCGAGCACATGGACCTCCATCAGGGCTACGGCCACATGTACCTGATGTGGAACGAACCGGCCGTGGAGCCCGCCGGCGAGTGCCTCTCGACGACCGAGACCTTCCGGCGACTGGCGCGTCACATGGGCCTGACCGAGCCGTCGCTCTACGACTCCGACCTGGAGATCGCCGAGGGGCTCCTCTCGGGTACCCCGGGGATCACGCTGGACCGTCTGCGCAAGGAGGGCTGGGCCAGGCTCGACGTCGCCGACCCCTTCGTCCCCTTCACCGACGGCTTCCCCACGCCGTCGGGCAGGCTGGAGTTCGCGTCCGACCGGGCCGCCGCGGCCGGGTTGCCGCGCGTCGCGGGCTACGTCCCCTCCCGCACGGCCCGTACGGCCGGGGCCGACCGCGAGTATCCGCTGATGATGATCACACCGGCGTCGCACACGTCCCTGAACACGACCTTCGGCAACAACCCCGAGTTGCTCAGGCGGTCGAAGGGCCCCCGGGTCCTGGTCAACGCCGCCGACGCCGAGCCCCGCGGCCTGGTCGACGGCGAGCCCGCCCGGGTCTTCAACCGCAACGGCCAGTTCACGGCGTACGTCGAGATCAGTGACCGGGTCCGGCCCGGCGTCGTCGCCGCGCCCAAGGGCCACTGGCCCAAACTCAGCCCCGGAGGCGCCAACCCGAACGCCACGGTGGACGAGCGCGACGCCGACATGGGCCGGGGGGCCGTCTACCACGACAACCTCGTGGACATAGCGCGCCTGTGATCAACCGCTGTGCTTCGCCAGGAACGCCATGATCGCGTCGAGCACCATCGGCCCCTGAGCGGTCCCGAAGAGCGCGGAGGCGTGCGCGAACTCCCCCTTGGCGACGATGAGAGAGCGGTCCGGCGACTTGACGGCGGCGTCGCCGGCCGCCTGAAGGGTGATCGGAGTGGCCCCGGAGTCGTTCTCGGCGGTGATCTGCAGCAGCGGCGCCGTGAGCGGCGCCGTCTCCTCGGGGATCACCGTGCCCGCGAGGTTGACGACACCCACGGGCGGCTCCTTCAGCTTGGTGGCGGCGACGATCGACTCCGACCCCCCGATCGAACCGCCGACCAGGAAGACCCGCTCGGCGCCGTCCTTCCTGAGCCGCTCGGTCATCTTCACGATCAGGGGGTTGACCGGACCTGAGAGGCCACGCTCGTAGAGAAGGACGCGGTAGCCGGCGGACGTGAGCCGTTCGGCGAGCGGCCGCCACGTGCAGGCGTCTCCACCCCTCTCGTACGACACCACCACTCCGACGGGGCCGTCTCCCATGATCAGCCCGCCGAACGTGACGCCGCCGCCGTCGTAGGTGAACAGGCGGCCGTCTGCCGGGCCGTAGCAGCCCTGGAGGTTCGGGCCGGTGAGGCTGGCTGACGGCGTGGCGGTCGCCGTGGGGGTGCCGGGAAGGCTGGGCGGACTCGAGGCGCCCACTGTTCCGCCGACCGTGCCCCCGCAACCGGTCAGCAGGAGCAGAAGGGCGATCAGGGCTCGCTTCCCCGGCATCCACGACTCCTTGAACTATGTAAGAACTGACATAGTGGTGGGAATCGAAGAGTGAGTCAATAGGCTGGGAACACCATGAGCTCCACGATCCCCACGCTCGGGTTCGCGATCCTCTCCGTACTGGCACGGGCCGACAGCACGGGCTATGAGATCGCCGGTCGGATGCGCAACCCGGTGGCCCGCTTCTGGACGGCCAGCCACAGCCAGATCCACACCGACCTCAGGCGCCTGCTCGCGGCAGGCCTGGTCGGGTACACCACGGCTCCGGGGCCGGGCCCCCAGGAGAAGAAGATCTACTCGATCACCGGCGAGGGCCTCGAAGCGCTACGGGAGTGGGTGACGGAACCGCCGCGACCCCAGCCCGAGCGGGACGAACTGGTGCTCAAGACCTACGCCGCCTGGCTGGCCGACCCCGCCGCACTGAGCGAGATGTTCCGCACGGCACTGCGCGGCCATGAGAAGCGCCTGGCCGAATACGAGGCCGCGTGGGCGTCCATGGAGAAGGAGGCGCCGGCCTTCGGGACCCCCCGGTTCGGGAACATGGCCGCGCTGCGCTGCGGCCTCACCTACGAGAGGCACCGCGCCGACTGGTGCCGCTGGATGATCGATCAGTTGAGCCGCAGCTTGAAGCCCTCGTGTGACGCCTCGTACCCGAGCGAGGAGTAGAAGCGGTGCGCGTCGGTGCGCGCCTTGTCCGAGGTGAGCTGGAGCAGCGTGCAGCCACGCTCCCGGGCCCGGTCGGCGGCCCATTGCATCATCTTTCCGCCGATGCCCTGACTCCGGTGCGCCGAGGAGACCCTGACCCCTTCGACCTGGGCCCGCTCGGCGCCACGCCGCGACAGGCCGGGGATGAAGGTCAGCTGCATCGTGCCCACGATCTCGCCGTCCGACTCCACGACGATCAGCTCATTGCGGGGGTCCGCGTCGATGGCCGCGAAGGCGACGTCGTAGTCGAGTCCCGGAACGGTGTCGCGGCTCGCCGAGATCGGATCGTCGACCAGCAACGCCACGATGACCGGAACATCCTCACGCCGGGCCGTACGGAATGAAAGGGACATACCGGAGACCCTAGCGGGGCCGGGTCAGGGAGCCGTCAGGGACTTCCCCGATGCCTGCGACCGCCTACGGAACACAGCATGTAAGCATGAAGGAACTCAGCAGAAGCGACGAGATGTCGCTGGCCGGTGCCGCCCTGCGCGGCGCCCCCTGGAAGCCCGCCGCGGTCTCCGGCGGCGCCGTGGCGGCCACCAGCCTCATCATGGGCGTGATCCTCCCGGGGTCCCCCGACATCAGCTGGGCGCTCTGCGTGGGCATCACCATGTTCGCCCTGGTGGCGAGCATCGGCGCGATAGCCCAGCCGCACGCGGGCGACCGAGTGACGCAGCAGGCCAGGGTGTGGGCCCTGGGCCACCCCTGGCGGTTCTCCCTCTATCCCGGGCTCGGCGCCGCCGCGCTGATGTACCCGGTGCAGCTGATCTTCGACGGCGAGGGCATCTTCGGCGCCGCGTGGGACGCGCTCTGCGGCGGCGCGTTGGTCTTCCTCATCACCGGCGTGCTCGCGCTCGCGATGCGCAGCCGCGCCAGGACGAGGTGACCGTTCACTCGTCGGCGGCGCGGTCCCACCACATCGTGACGAAGGTCCGCCGGGGGGCGGGCCAGACCCCGAGTTCGGTGGCCACCTTGATCACCTCACTGGCCCTGCCGGGGTCGAGGCACAACCTCCGGCAGGCGCTCGCCGCCATCTCCTCGGCCGACGCGAACGGAGTGTCCGGGGACGGGTACCGCTCGGCGGCCACGTCGAATCCCAGCGCCTCGGCGATGGATACGGCGTCCGCCGCGGTCGGCGTCGCCGGCCGCGGCAGACCGTGGAAGTGCTCCCAGAGCGGGTTCAGCCAGCTCGTGGGATGAATCTCCGGCAACTCGAGCACGACCCGCCTGCGGGCGTGACGATCGAGGGCGACGAAGAACTCCGCCAGGTCGGGCACATTGAAGACGACATGCGCGCACACGACGACATCGGCCACGGGTGTGCGATCCGCGACGTCGGGCCACCGGCCCTCGACCGTCTGAACCGCCGTCCCGCGGGCCTGCCGGCCGAGTTCGGCCAGCATCCCCGCGTTCTCGTCGACGGCCACCAGCAGGGCGGGCCCCAGCGGCAGGCTCGCCGCTCCCGTTCCGGCCCCCACATCGAGCACGGAGCCGCCGCGCGGCAGGGCCTCACGCGCCCGTTCGTAGGTCGGCCCCTTCGGATCGGCCAGTAGCGCGCCGGTCCTGCGCGCGAAGCGCTCCACCTGATGTGTCCAGGGATTCGTCGGCGCCTTCGCCAGGATCTCGTCCGGAATCGCCCAGGACTCCAGGTCCGCCCGCCAGCCCGCCATCAGATCATCAAGGCCCATCCCGCAACGCTACGGCGAGCGGCCACTCCCCACCAGTCATCCAGTGCCGGATGTGTCGGGTAAAAGATGCATGTAGGTGGTTACCGGCGGGTAGCATTCAGATAGAGTTACCGGCCAGTACGTAACCCCCGGGTCTGGTCCTAGGAGTGCACAGATGGGTCACTACAAGAGCAATCTCCGCGACCTGGAGTTCAACCTCTTCGAGGTCTTCGGCCGCAAGGAAGTCCTGGGCACCGGCCCGTTCGCCGACGTGGACGAGGACACGGCACGCACCGTGCTCGACGAGGTGAACCGGCTCGCGACAGGACCGCTCGCCGAGTCGTTCGAGGACGCCGACCGGCATCCCCCGGTGTTCGACCCCGCGACTCACAGCGTGACCATGCCCGAGAGCTTCAAGAAGTCCTACCAGGCCTGGGTCGACGCCGAGTGGTGGCGGCTGGAGTTGCAGCCCGAACTCGGCGGGACGACCGCGCCGCGCAGCCTGGTGTGGGCGATGGCGGAGCTGGTCCTGGGCGCCAACCCGGCCGTGTGGATGTTCGCCTGCGGCCCGGCCTTCGCCCGCCAGTTGTACGAACTGGGCACCGACGACCAGAAGCGGTTCGCCTCCATGGCGATCGAGCGGCGCTGGGGCGCCACCATGGTCCTCACCGAGCCGGACGCGGGCTCCGACGTCGGCGCCGGCCGTACCAAGGCGGTCGAGCAGCCCGACGGCACCTGGCACATCGAGGGCGTCAAGCGCTTCATCACCAGCGGTGAGCACGACATGGCCGAGAACATCTTCCACCTCGTGCTGGCCCGGCCCGAGGGCGCCCGCTCCGGCACCAAGGGCCTGTCGATGTTCCTCGTCCCCAAGTACCTCGTCGACCTCGAGACCGGCGAACTGGGCGAGCGCAACGGGGTCTACGTCACCAACGTCGAGAAGAAGATGGGCCTCAAGGTCTCCACGACCTGCGAGCTCACGCTCGGCGAGCGGCACCCGGCCGTCGGCTACCTCGTGGGCGGCGTCCACGAGGGCATCAAGCAGATGTTCATGATCATTGAGCACGCCCGGATGATGGTCGGCGCGAAGGCCATCGCGACGCTGTCCACCGGCTACCTGAACGCCCTCGACTACGCACGCAACCGCGTCCAGGGCGCCGACATCACCCGTTCGGCCGACAAGACCGCCCCGCGGGTCACCATCGCCCACCACCCCGACGTGCGCCGCGAACTGATGCTCCAGAAGTCGTATGCCGAGGCCATGCGGGCGCTCGTCATCTACACGGCGACCTTCCAGGACACGATCCAGATCGCGGAGTCCGAGGGCCGCAAGGACGCCGCCGCCGAGGCGATGAACGACCTGCTGCTCCCGCTCGTGAAGGGTGTCGGCTCCGAGAGGTCGTACGAACTGCTCGCCCGGTCCCTCCAGACGCTCGGCGGCTCGGGCTTCCTGCAGGACTACCCGATCGAGCAGTACATCCGCGACTCGAAGATCGACTCGCTGTATGAGGGCACGACCGCGATCCAGGGCCTCGACCTGTTCTTCAGGAAGATCCTCAGGAACCAGGGCGCTGCGCTGGGCACGCTGCTCGGCGACATCAAGGCCTTCGCCGGCTCCGAGGCGGGCAACGGCCGCCTCAAGGTCGAGCGTGCGCTGCTGGACGAGGCCGCCGACGAGGTCAAGGCCATGGCGGACACCATGGCAGGCTGGGCGATCTCCTCGATCGAGACCCCGAACGAGGTGCGCAAGGTGGGCCTCAACACCACGCGCTTCCTGATGGCCCTCGGCGATCTGGTGCTCGGCTGGCTGCTGCTCCGTCAGGCCGAGGTGGCACTCAGGGCCCTCGGCGAGTCGGACGCCGACCAGGCGTTCTACGCCGGCAAGGTCGGGGCGGCCGCGTTCTTCGCCCAGACCGTCCTGCCCCGGCTGGCCGCCGAGCGGCGCGTGCTCGCCGCGACCGGGGACGACCTGATGGAGCTTCCCGAAGAGGCCTTCTGAGGTAGTGGCAGCCGTGCGGATCTCCCTCCCGGAGATCCGCACGGCTTTCCAGTACTGTGATCTCGCGCGGCCGGGTATTACCGATTGCGCACGGGCTGTTTACCTTGCCACTACCAGCCTCCCGGAGGTCACGCGATGGGCATCGGGGTCAGCATCTTCTTCATCACGCTCGGTGCGATCCTGAAGTTCGCCATCGAGCCGGACGTCCTGGGCGACACCGTGCACATCGACGTCATCGGCGTCATCTTCATGGCCGTCGGAGGCGTGGGGCTGCTGCTGAGCATCGTGTTCGCCAGCCGGCGCGGCCAGACCTCCGACAACCACCTGATGGAGCACGAGAACAAGCCCGAGGCGTAGCCCGCGTCCCCCGCAGCATCGTGCGACTCATTTACGGCTGGACGACTTCACGGCTGGACGACGACGCCCGCCTACGTGCAGGACCGGCTGAGATGCGAACTGAGCGGGACATGCCTGGCCCGGTAGTGCCGAACCGGCTCAGAACGCGTACTGAACGGCCGCCCGGGAGGCCACGATGGGCGCGATGAACTCGGCGATGACCGCACGGTGGGTCGGGTGGTCGCGGTAGACGAGATAGTCCTCGGGCGAGTCGAAGTCGGCGACCACGGCGAAGTCGTAGTTGCCCTCGTTGATCCCGGCGTCCGCGCCGACCACGTAGTCCCGCAGCTCGCCGATGACGGCCGGCAACTCCCGCAGGCGCGTGGCCACCTCGGTCTTCTGGTCCTCGGTCGCGGCCTCGGTCCAGGTGAACATGACGACGTGCCGGAACATGGTCTCCCCTTGTGCTGTGACGTTGCCCGCCACCTTCTCACAGCCCGCGTCGCCGATCAGACGCGGTGCCCGGCCTTCCCGGTCACCGCGTCCGACCACGTACGGCTCAGCCCCAGGCGAGCATCTTGAGCGGATCCTCGAGCATCGCGCCGATGTCACGGAGGATGTACGACCCGATCTCACCGTCGATCAGCCGGTGATCGAACGACAGGGCCAGCGTGGTCACCTTGCGTACGGCGAGCTGCCCGTCGACCACCCACGGCATGTCCCTGATCTGGCCGAGCGCCAGGATCGCGGCCTCACCGGGGTTGAGGATCGGCGTGCCCGCGTCGATCCCGAACACGCCCACGTTCGTGATCGTGATCGTCCCCCCGGTCAGCTCGGCCGGGGTGGCCTTACCGGAGCGGGCCCGCTCGGTCAGGTCGTTCAGCGCCACGGCCAGCTCGGGCAGCGAGAGGGCGTGCGCGTCCTTGATGTTCGGGACGATCAGCCCCCGATCCGTCGCGGCCGCGATACCCAGGTTCACGTAGTGCCTGACGATGATCGCCTCGTCGGTCCACGTGGAGTTGGCCATCGGGTGCCGCCTCACTGCGGTCAGCAGCGCCCTGGCGACCAGCAGCAACGGAGAGACCTTGACCTCGGCGAAGTCGGGCATCTGGCGCAGCCGCCTGACCGCCGCCATCGTCTCGGTCACGTCCACCTGGAGGAACTCGGTGACGTGCGGCGCGGTGAACGCGCTCGCCACCATGGCCTGGGCGGTGGCCTTCCTGACGCCCCTGACCGGGATGCGCTCCTCGCGGCCCGGCGCCGCCTGCCTGAGGGGAACCGCCTGCCCTGTCGCTTGCCCTGGCGCGGGCGAGCCGACGGCGGACTGGACGTCGTCGCGGGTGATCGAGCCCTGCGGGCCCGTTCCTTCGACGGTCGCCAGATCGACGCCCAGATCCTTGGCCAGCTTGCGCACCGGCGGCTTGGCCAGGACGCTGACGCGCCCGGCGGTCTGGGCGGGAGCGGTGACCACAGGGGCCGGGGCCGCGGGCGCCGGGACCACCGCCGGAACCACCGCGGGAGCCACGGTGGCGGACTCGGTGGCGGACTCGGTGGCGGACTTGCGGGGACGGCGCTTGGTGGAGCTGGCCATGACCCCGTAACCGACGAGGACCGGCTTGCGCTCCTGCTTCGGCGCCGGGCTGCCGTGGATCCCCGGCTCGACGGCGCCTTCGGCCGGCGGATTCGGCACGAGGTCCTCCGGGCTGCCCCCGGCCTCCTCCTCGGTCCGCACGGCGATGATCGGAGCGCCGACGTCGACCGTCTGGCCCTCGGTCACCATGAGGGCGGCGACGATGCCCTCGAACGGGCAGGGCAACTCGACGACGGCCTTCGCCGTCTCGATCTCGACGATCGTCTGGTTGATCCTGACGGACTCGCCCTCGGCGACGTGCCACTTGACGATCTCGGCCTCGGTCAGGCCCTCACCCACGTCGGGGAGCTTGAACTCACGAAGCATGAGGATCCTCCCTCTCAGTAGGTGAAGGCGCGGTCGACGGCGTCGAGCACCCGGTCGAGGTCCGGCAGGTAGTACTCCTCCAGCCGGGACGGCGGGTACGGCGTGGAGAAACCACCGACGCGCAGCACCGGCGACTCCAGGTGGTAGAAGCACTGCTCGGTGATCCGAGCCGCGAGCTCGGCGCCGAACCCGGTGAACACCGGCGCCTCGTGCACCACCACGCAGCGGCCCGTCCGCTTGACCGACTCGGCCACCACGCCCATGTCCAGCGGGTTGAGCGAGCGCAGGTCGATGACCTCGATGTCGCGGCCGTCCTCCGCGGCCGCGGCGGCGGCCTCGAGGCAGGTCTTCACCATCGGCCCGTACGCCAGGAGGGTGATGTCGGCTCCGGGCCGGGCGACTCTGGCCTGGTCGAGGGGCAGGCCCGTCGCGGTCAGGTCGACCTCGGACTTGTCCCAGTAGCGGCGCTTGGGCTCGAAGAAGATGATCGGGTCGTCGGCCCGGATGGCTTCCTGGATCATGCTGTAGCCGTCGGCCGGGTTGGAGCAGGCGACGACGCGCAGTCCGGCGGTGTGCGTGAAGTAGGCCTCGGGAGACTCCGAGTGGTGCTCCACCGCTCCGATCCCGCCACCGCACGGGATACGGACCACGACGGGCAGCTTCAGCGCGCCGAGCGACCTGAGCGGCATCTTGGCGAGCTGCGTGATGATCTGGTTGACGGCGGGGAACACGAAGCCGTCGAACTGGATCTCGCAGACCGGCCGGTAGCCGCGCAGGGCCAGGCCGATGGCCGTGCCGATGATGCCCGACTCGGCGAGCGGCGTGTCGATCACGCGATCCTCGCCGAAGTCCTTCTGCAGGCCGTCGGTCACGCGGAACACGCCGCCGAGCTTGCCGACGTCCTCGCCCATGACGAGAACCTTGGAGTCGTCCTCCATCGAGCGGCGCAGTCCCTCGTTGAGCGCCTTGGCGAGAGTCAGTGTGGTCATCGCTCGAATCCCGCCAGGTAGGTCAGGTACTGGTCGCGCTCCTCGTCGAGGAGGCTGTGCTGGGCCGCGTAGACGTGCTGGAACAACGCCTCGGGCTCGGGGTCGGGCAGCTCCAGGCACCTGCGCCGGACGTCCTTGCCCAGCGCGTCGGCCTCCGCGTCGACCTTGTCGAAGAACTCCTGGTCGGCGAGCTGGTTCTTGAACAGGTAGGCCTTCAGACGCTCGATCGGGTCCTTGAGCTTCCACGCCTCCAGCTCGTCGGCGACCCGGTAGCGGGTGGGGTCGTCGGAGGTGGTGTGCGCGCCCATGCGATAGGTGTACGCCTCGATCAGCGTGGGCCCCTGGCCCTCACGCGCGTTCTGCAGGGCCTTGCGGGTGACCGCCAGGCAGGCGAACACGTCGTTGCCGTCGACCCGCACGCCGGGGAAGCCGAAGCCGGACGCCCTCTTGTAGAGCGGGATCTTCGACTGCTTCTCCAGCGGCTCGGAGATCGCCCACTGGTTGTTCTGGCAGAAGAAGACCACGGGGGCGTTGAAGACCGACGCCCAGATGAACGACTCGTTCACGTCGCCCTGGGAAGTCGCGCCGTCGCCGAAGTAGGCGATCGTCGCCGCCTCCGCGCCGTCGCGCTGAATCCCCATGGCGTATCCCACCGCGTGCAGCGTCTGGGAGCCGATGACGATCGTGTAGAGGTGGAAGTTGTGCTCGGCCGGATCCCATCCGCCGTGGTTCACACCGCGGAACAGGCCGAGCAGCCGTACCGGATCGACGTCGCGGCACCAGGCCACACCGTGTTCCCGATAGGTCGGGAACGCCATGTCGGCGTCGGTGAGCGCGCGGCCTGAGCCGATCTGCGCGGCCTCCTGTCCGAGGAGGGACGCCCAGATGCCGAGTTCGCCCTGCCGCTGGAGCGCGACCGCTTCGAGGTCGATGCGGCGGACCAGGACGAGGTCACGGTAAAGGGAGCGGACCTCTTCATCGGTCAGCTCGATGTCGTAGTCGGGGTGCTCGACACGCTCCCCTTCGGGGGTGAGCAGTTGGACGAGCTCCGGAGGTGCGTCAACACCACGAGGGGCGTCGGATGTCACGTGCCACTCCTGTGCGTCGTGGGCCGTTCGTGGGCGGGGTCGCCACCGCGGTCGGGCCGGATCTTCTGGCATACGGCCGCTGGGGTGGTAGGCCGCACGCGTCTGCGGACATGGTGGCAGAGTCGGTACCCGCTTGCGCAAGACCCGCCATCACCGTCCACACCCTCCCCGATTCCCGCAGTGCCGGAGCCCAACACTCCCACTACGCGTTCCGCTGCCGGACACCCGGTCGGGGGCGTCGGGCCTGTCGCTAGGCTTGTCGCGAAGCGATCCCACCACCCAGCAGGAGGAACAACGTGGCGCGCGTCATCGTCGACGTCATGCTCAAGCCGGAGATCCTCGACCCGCAGGGGCAGGCGATCGCCAGGGCGCTGCCCCGTCTGGGTTTCTCCGGAGTCTCCGACGTACGGCAGGGCAAGCGGTTCGAGGTCGAACTCGACGGCCCGGCGGACGAAGCGGCTCTTTCGGAGGTCCGGAAGATGGCCGAAACTCTCCTCGCCAACACGGTGATCGAAGACTTCACGATCCACGTCGAGAGCTGAAGTGGGATATTTCACACTACGAAAATTAGGACAAAATCCGCTATAGAGCACATCGTGCGAGCGTAAAGCCCCTCTTGGTCGAACCATGAATAACACGCACGTGATTACGCGGTTAGGCCTGATTCACCGGGGAAACCTACCTTGGTGACCTTCGACACCGGGGAGGGGTCCGGTGGATATTGAGTTTTCGCTTGCCATGCCGCGGGATGCCATCGGCATCCCCATGGTCCGTCGTGTGCTCGGAGACGCTCTCCGTTCACTGGGCGTGACCGAGGGCTGCGTGTCCGACATCCTGCTCGCGACCTCCGAGGCCTGCACCAACGCGGTGCGGCACGGGGGTCCGGTGAACCGTTACGAGGTGATGGCCACCATCGGCCACGGCCGCTGCGAGCTGCGCATCGTCGACTGCGGACTGGGGCTGGAAACGATTCCCAAGCAGTATCCCCCGAGCGACGTCGAGAACGGGCGGGGCATTCTGATCATGCGGGCCGTCGTGGACGAGATCTCCTTCGACATCACGCCCGGCCAGGGCACCACCGTCCGGCTCCGCAAGGAGCTCGACTGGGACGAGGACGCCATCGCCCACCACCTCACGCTCGCCGGGCAGCTCGCCGGCGTCTGATCGGCCGGTTCCGAGCGCTCCACCGAGCGGCCGATTTGGGTCCTTCGATAACCTGAGGTGTACCGCCACCGACCGCCATCCTCCAAGTAGATGGCGGCTCGAGCGTGCCTGTGCCCAGTTACGGCTTGGAGGGACCACTGTCATGAGCGCTGCCCGGGTGGGCGTCGTCACCTTCCCCGGAACACTCGACGACCAGGATGCCGCGAGAGCCGTACGGCTGGCGGGCGCCGAGGCGGTGCCCCTGTGGCACGCGGAGCGTGATCTCAAGGGCGTCGACGCGGTGTTCCTTCCCGGCGGGTTCTCCTACGGCGACTACCTTCGTTGCGGGGCCATCTCACGGTTCGCCCCGCTCATGGAGGAACTCGTCCCCGCGGCCCGCGACGGCCTGCCCGTGCTCGGCACGTGCAACGGCTTCCAGATCCTCTGCGAGGCGCACCTGCTTCCCGGCGCGCTGACCCGCAACCAGGGCCTGCACTACGTCTGCCGCGACCAGCGGGTCCAGGTCGTGAACGCGGACACGGCCTGGACGGCCGAGTACGAGACGGGCCAGGAGATCGTCCTGCCGGTCAAGCACGGCGAGGGCCGGTACGTCGCCGACGCGCGGACGCTGGAGGCCCTGGAGAGCGAGGGACGGGTGGTCTTCCGCTACCTGGGCGGCAACCCGAACGGCTCACTCAACGACATCGCCGGGATCACCAGCGAGGCGGGCAACGTCGTGGGCCTCATGCCCCACCCCGAGCACGCGGTGGAAGAGCTCACCGGCGCGCCGAGCGTCGACGGGCGGGGTTTCTTCACCTCCATCCTCAAGAAGCTGGTGAACGCATGACCGTCGACAGCGTCAAGCTCGCCCTCGAGACCCCCGACGAGCGGCAGCCGTTCGCCGAGTTGGGGATGAAGGACGACGAGTACCAGCGGGTCCGCGAGATCCTGGGCAGGCGTCCGACCAGCTCGGAGCTGGCGATCTACTCGGTCATGTGGAGCGAGCACTGCTCCTACAAGTCCTCCAAGGTCCACCTGCGGCAGTTCGGCACCAAGGCGCCGAAGTCCGAGGCGCTGCTCGTCGGCATGGGCGAGAACGCCGGCGTGGTCGACATCGGCGACGGCTGGGCCGCCACCTTCAAGATCGAGTCGCACAACCACCCGTCGTACGTCGAGCCGCACCAGGGCGCGGCCACGGGTGTCGGCGGCATCGTCCGCGACATCATGTCGATGGGCGCCCGGCCGATCGCGGTCATGGACGCGCTGCGGTTCGGCGGCGCCACCCAGCCGGACACCCGGCGCGTGCTGCCCGGCGTCGTCGAGGGCATCAGCCACTACGGCAACTGCCTGGGCCTGCCCAACATCGGCGGCGAGGTCGCGTTCGACCCCTGCTACATCGGCAACCCGCTGGTCAACGCACTGTGCGTCGGCCTGCTGCGCAAGGACCAGATCAAGCTGGCCACCGCTCCCGGGCCGGGCAACAAGGTCGTCCTCTTCGGGGCGCGGACCGGCGCCGACGGCATCGGCGGGGCCTCGGTGCTCGCGTCGGCGACGTTCGAGGACGAATCGCAGGCCAAGCGGCCCGCCGTCCAGGTCGGCGACCCGTTCATGGAGAAGCTGCTGATCGAGTGCTGCCTGGAGCTGTACCAGGCCGACGTGGTGGTCGGCATCCAGGACCTCGGTGCGGCCGGCGTGTCGTGCGCCACGACCGAACTCGCGGCCAAGGGCACCGGCGGCATGAGCGTCGACCTCAACCTCGTCCCGCTGCGCGACCCGACGCTGCGGCCCGAGGAGATCCTCATGAGCGAGTCGCAGGAGCGGATGATGGCCGTCGTCACGCCCGGCGACATCGCGGCCTTCATGGCGATCTGTGAGAAGTGGGACGTCCCCGCGACCGTGATCGGCGAGGTGACCGACACCGGCAGGCTCGTCATGACCTGGGACGGCGAGACGATCGTCGACATCCCGCCGGGCACGGCGGCCGACGACGGCCCGGTGTACGAGCGGCCCTTCCACGAGCCCGCCGGTCAGGCGGCCCTCAACGGCGACGGCCCCGAGCGGCTGCCGCGCCCTTCGGATCTCCGTGAGACCCTCCTCACCCTGCTGGGCTCCCCCAACCTGGCCTCCAAGGAGTGGGTGACCTCCCAGTACGACCGGTACGTCCGGGGCAACACCGTCCTGGCCCAGCCCGCAGACGCCGGGATGGTGCGGATCTCCGAGGTCATGCCGGGGGCCGAGGAGACGACTCGAGGCATCGCGCTGTCGACGGACGGCAACGGCCGCTACGCCAAGCTCGACCCGTACGCGGGCGCCCAGCTCGCGCTCGCCGAGGCCTACCGGAACGTGGCCGTGACCGGCGCCACGCCGCTGGCGGTGACCAACTGCCTCAACTTCGGCTCGCCGGAGGACCCCGAGGTCATGTGGCAGTTCGCGGAGGCCACGCGTGGTCTCGCGGACGCCTGCCAGATCCTCGGTGTTCCCGTGACCGGCGGAAACGTCTCGTTCTACAACCAGACCGGCTCAGATGCGATCCACCCAACGCCGGTCGTCGGCGTGCTCGGTGTGATCGACGACGTCGCCAAGCGGGTCAGGTCCGGCTTCACGGCTCCCGGGCTGCGGGTCGCGCTGCTGGGTGAGACCCACGAGGAGTTCGGCGGGTCGGAGTGGGCGCACGTCGTCCACGGTCACCTCGGGGGCCTCCCCCCGCAGGCGGACCTGATCGCCGAGCGCGGGCTCGCGGCCGTGCTGTCGGCCGCGGCGGCCGAGGGCCTGATCGAGGGCTCCCACGACCTGTCCGACGGCGGCCTGGCGATCGCCCTGGCCGAGTCGTGCATCGCCCAGGGGGTGGGCGCGTCGGTGAGCCTGCCGACCGAGGACGCCTTCGTGGGCCTGTTCAGCGAGTCGGCCTCCCGGGCGCTGGTGTGCGTGCGGCCCGAGGCGTTCGACGCGCTCGCCGAGCTCTGCGGCCGCTTCGACGTGCCCTGCTACGGCCTGGGCACCACGGGCGGCACGTCGCTGGCCGTAGAGGACGTCTTCGAGATCCCCGTCGGCGATCTGCGCGACGTCCACACGGGAGCCCTCCCGGCGATCTTCGGCTGATCTGCTTCACCTCTGCGCCACGACAAAGGGCCCTTCCGGAAATATCCGGAAGGGCCCTTCGCTCAGGTGACTACAGACCCACCGCGAGGCAGGTCGCGGTCGCCTTCTTGGTCGGGTCGCTCTCGGACGTCGCGGTCAGCTTGACGGTGGCCAGGTGGCTGGCACCCGCCGCCCGCAGGGCGTCGACCTTGACGGACTCGTGCTTGCCGAACTCGACGGTGGCGAGCGCGTTGGGGGTGGTGGCGGTCCAGCCCTTGCCCTGAACCTCCGCCTTCAGCCGGTAGACGTCACTGCCGAGGTAGGCGCTCACGTCCTCGGGGTGCTGTCCCTGGACGGCCGCCTTCTTGCCGGTGTTGAACAGCGGGAAGCTGCAGGACGACACGCCCTTCTGGGAGGTGGGCACGCCCACGCTGGGCAGCAGCTTGACGCCCCGCTTCTGCGGGCCGGCGCCGTCGAGGGAGCGGATCGCGACGGTGTAGGAAAGGATGCCCTTCTTGTCACGCTTCACATCGGTGATGTAGAAGTGCAGCCGGTTGACCTCGTCGACGTACTCGTACTCGCTGCCCGAGTCGGTGCCCGCGTGGAACAGGGCGTCGGACAACTGACGGTAGTCGCCGATCGTGATGGGGACCGCGGTGCCGTCAGGCAGGACGTAGTCGGTCATCCCGATGTCCTGCGGGTTGGCGTCGATCACCCACTCGAAGGGGGCGCTGTCGGTGTCCTTGGTCTTGGACAGGAGCACGCCCGAGTCGGAGGTGAAGGAGTCGGAGCCCATCCGGTCGACGACCTCGACCGTGTAGTTGTTGTAGTTGCCGCCGTCACACATCGGGTCGGTCTGCGCGACGCACGAGCCGGTCGACTTGTCGCCCGCGTCGAGCACGACGTTGACGCCCGTCAACTCGTTCTTGCCCGGCTCGACCTCCCTGGCGGTCACGTTCGCGACGACGAGGCCGGACTGGGCGAGCGCGTCACGCGACAGGCGCAGGACGTTCTGCTCGTCCACCATGCCCAGCTTGATCTTGTTGCGGAGCATGTGCTGGGCGCCCATGGACGCACCCGAGGTCGGCGGGATCAGCCAGCGGCTGTGCGGGCCGCCCGGCCCGTTGAAGCTGCCGCGGCTGAGCATCTCCCACATGCCGGTGTAGTCCCGGCGCGCGGGGATGGAGTACGGGTTGTTGTAGTTGTCGCCGACGCCCATGATGTGGCTGAACTCGTGGGCGTAGGTCCCCATGCCGGAGCTCTCGGCCTGGACCGAGTCGACGCCGAAGCGGGCGTTGGGCCAGAACGTGGACCCCGCGGCCCAGGAGGTCCAGTCGACGTACCGGGTGCTGGCCCAGTTGGGGAGGTTGGGGTCCGGCGGGCCGAACTCGTCGGTGACGTCCTCCTTGTTCGGGAACTTCATCATGCCGAACTCCTGCCAGGTCGACGACTCGTCCTGGCCGGCGGTCACGTAGAAGACGAAGTCGTACTGGCTCGCCACGTCCTGACCGACGCTGTTGACCCAGGCGGCGTTGCCGTCCGTGCGCAGGTTCCTGTTACAGGTGTCGCCGGCCGGGCAGGCGGTGCGCTGGTACTCCATGCCGTACTCGTAGGACTTGCCCGGCATGGTGTAGGGACCGAAGCCCGTGAGGTCGACGCCGTAGCGGCCCCCGGAGTCCTCCATCCAGTACTCGTGGAGGGTGTGCCCCTTGTTGAGCTTGCCGGGGGTGTTGAGGAAGTCCTGGTAGAACTTGGCGACCTGGTCGCGGGGGATGTCGTGGGCCTCGGCGCTGGGGTTGCCGAAGACCGTCGCGCCCTGGGGCTGGGTCACCACGAACGGCTCGTTGGTGTAGTCGACCAGCACCAGCGCGCCCTTGAAGGTGTGCGTCGATCCCTTGACGCTCGGGTCGGCCCAGTTGGTTCCCGGGACCTTCTTGTAGTCCGCCCACGTCATGTGGTCGGGGTTCTTCCAGTTCTGCGGGTCGATGGGCTTGACCGCAGGAGTGGAGGGGGTGGTGAGCGCGCGCAGGTTCTGCGCCGCGTCCGGTTCGTCACGCTGCCAGGGCTGCGTCTGCGGCCACTGGTTCAGCCGCCAGGGGTAGACGGGATCGTCGGCGGGGGCCGCGGATGCGGGGGCGGCCGCCAGGGCGGCCGGGGCGACCACGGCGGCCGCCAGGAGGATTTTGACGAGCTTAGAGAGGGGTTTCACGATTCGGACGCTATATACGGCCTTGACCGAAATCATCGTTCAGCTGTAGAGAAGATCGAATGACGGTTCTCCGACAACCGTAGAAACGTCCAGATGGGAGACCGGGTGGCGGATCTTCAGCGCATCGTGGAGAATCTGGCGGCGCGCCTCAGGCGGCCTCTGCTGCTGGAGGACAGCCGCCAGCGCGTGGTCGCCTATTCCGAGCAGGACGGGCAACTCGACGACATCCGCCGGGACTCCATCCTGCGCCGCCACACCACGTCCGAGGTCCGCGCCTTCCTCCGCGCGGCCGGAATCAACGACGCCGTCCGTCCGCTGCGCACCCCGGGAGCCGCCGACCTGGGGCTCTTGCCCCGGGTGTGCGTCCCCGTGCGGCACGACGGCCGAATGCTCGGGTTCCTCTGGTTCATCGACGTAGCCCCCGCCATGACCGAGGCCGAGGTCGACGTGGCGGCGGCGGCCGCCCCAGCCCTGGCGCTCGCCCTCTTCCACGAGAGCCTGGCGTCCGGTCTGACCTCGCACCGGGAGCTCGAGGCCATCACCGGAGTCCTGCTCGGAGAGGCGGGCGCCGCCCGCGCGCTGATCGAGGCCGGAGCGTTCCCGCAGGGCGTGCCCGTCACGGTGACGGTCGCCAAGCCGGTGGCGGCGGAGGCCGACGAGGCGCTGCGTCTGCGGCTGGAGCGCGGGCTGCTCGCCCTCCGTCGGCGGCTGGCCGGTCACCAGCCCCTGCACCTCGTGCGCTACGACCACGCCGTCCTGCTCACCGCGGGCACGGCGACGTTCTCCGAAGAGATCCACTCCGCGATGGACACGCCGGTCCTGATCGGCATCGGCCGACCTCGTCCGTCGCTCGCCGGGGCGGCCGAGTCGTACGCGGAGGCCCTGCACGCGGCAGAGGTCGCGGCCAAGGTGCCCGAGCTCGGGCGGTCGGTGGAGTGGGCCAGGCTCGGCGTCTACCGGATGCTCACCCGCGTCCCCCAAGACGACCTGCATCCCGGCCTCGAACGACTGCTCGGCGACGACCAGCACCTGCCCCTGCTCGAGACTCTGGAGATCTATCTGGATCTGGCGGGCAGCGCGCTGGAGACCTCGCGCCGGCTGCAGCTGCACCGCACCTCCCTCTACTACCGGCTGCAGCGGGTCGAGACCCTCGCGGAGACCGACCTGGCGGACGGCGGGGAGCGGCTGAGCCTGCACCTCAGCCTGAAGCTGGCCCGGCTGTCCGGTCGCTACCGCCCGCGGGCGTAGGCGTTCCCATAAGGTCGGCACATCGGGATAATCAGGCAGCAGGTGAGCGACCGTGGAGGACACCGTTGCGGCCCGACGACACGCCCACCGACACGACGGCACGCGGGACGGCACGGCGCACGGCGGCGACGCGCGAGCCCTACCTTCCCGCGGCGACGCAGCCGATCAGGGCCGTCGTGTGGGCCATCCACCTGGTCCTTCCGCTCCTTGGCCTGTGGCTGCTTCTGGCCCAGCCCGCCCTCGACATCGAATGGCATGACAATCCCAGCCATTTCGCGCTCATCCTCGTCGTGGCCGGCGTCAACGTGGTTCTGGGCGGCCTCATCGCCCGCGCGTCGGCACGACGCGGCGACGCGCGGTTGCTGCTGGTGTCCCTGGTCTTCCTCAGCAGCGCGGGCTTCTTCCTCCTCCACGGGCTGACCACGCCGGGGATCTTCATCGGCCTCACGCTCGGCTTCGAACTGGCCCAGCCCGTCGGCCTGACGATCGCCTCCGCCTTCGCCTTCGTGTCCGCCCTGCCGCTGGGAGCCGGCGCCGCGAGAGCCGTCCTCCGCTACCAGGCCGTGCTGTGGACGGGCCTCATGGCCGCGCTGACGGCCTTCGGGGTCGCGTGCCTGGTGCCCGGTCTCACGCCGCTGAGCGGGCCGCTGCCGCCTCATGGCGCGGGGCTGGGGCCGTACGCCCTCATCGGCGTCGGGCTCTACACGGCGTCGGCGGTCATGATGTTCCGGTTGCACCGCCGGCGGCCCGCGGCGGTCCTGATCAGCCTCATCACGGCGTACGCCCTGCTGGCGGAGGCGATGGTCGCCGGGATGTCCCACCGCCTGTGGCACCTGTCGTGGTGGGAGTGGCATCTGCTGCTGACGTTCGCCTTCCTCTTCGTCGCCTACAGCGCCTACCTCCAGTTCCGCCGCGAGGGTGCGGCCGGCGGCCTGTTCGACGCGGTGGCGCTGTCGGCGACCGCACGCCGTGTGCAGGCGCAGTACGAGGAGGCGCTGGAGGAACTCGTCGGGCACCTGCGCCGCAGGACCGAGTCGGGCGTCCCCGTCGTCACCCGGCTGGCGGGACGCTTCCGGCTGACCGAGGGCCAGGCGGCGGTGCTGGACCGGGCCGGAGCCGCGCTGGCCGCGGAGCGCGACCTGTCGGAACGGCTCGGCGCGCTGGTCGACGTGGGCCGCCAGACCCGTGTCGGGCTTCCGGAGCCCGATCTGCTCGCCGGCACCCTCGAGCGGGTACGGCAGGCCTACGGAGACGTCCGCCTGAGTCTCATGCGGGACGGCCGCCTCACCCCGTACGGCGCCGGCCCGCCGGAATCGCCACACACCGCCCGGACCCTCGCGGAGGGCCGGGTGGTCAGAGCGGAGGGGCGGGCCGTCCATCCGGTGACCGTCAAGGGCAGGCTCGCCGGAGCCCTGTCCGTCCCGGCGGGAGCGACGGCCCAGGACGAGGCGCTGGCTGCCGCCCTGGCCGGTCAGGTGTCCATCTCCCTGGAGAACGCCCGGCTCTACCGCGAACTGCACACCCTGTTCCGGCAGTACATGTCGCCCGACGTGGCGGAGTCCCTTTTGGCCGATCCCGGCCAGGCCGCGCTCGGCGGCAGCCTCGTCGAGGTGACGGCGTTGTTCGCCGACCTGCGCGGGTTCACCGCCTTCTCCGAGCGGGTCTCCCCCGGCGAGATCGTCGAGATGCTCAACCGCTACCACTCGGCGGCCGTGCCGTGCGTGCTCGGCAACGGCGGCACGATCGTGCAGTTCGTCGGCGACGCGTT
Source organism: Planotetraspora mira (assembly GCF_016863275.1). Lineage (GTDB taxonomy): Bacteria > Actinomycetota > Actinomycetes > Streptosporangiales > Streptosporangiaceae > Planotetraspora > Planotetraspora mira. The sequence goes on along the minus strand of NZ_BOOO01000035.1, from coordinate 197,083 downwards.
GCTCGCCCTGTTCAACGCCCCGGCGCGTCAGGACGACCACGCGGCGAAGGCCGTACGGGCCGCGCTGGAGATGCAGGACGCGGCCGCCGAGGTGTCACGGCAGGTGGTGGCCGAACAGGCGGCGGGGCGCGTCCCGGCGGTGGAGTGGCCGACGTTCCGCGTCGGCGTGAACACGGGCACGGCCCTCGTCGGCAACATCGGCAGCCCGGAGTTCCGCGGGTTCAACGCGATGGGCGACGCGGTCAACGTGGCGGCCAGGCTCCAGGCGCTGGCCGAGCCGGGGACCGTGGTGATCGGGCAGCCCACCCGTGACCTGATCGGGCCGGCTCATGTCGTGCCACTCGGCGACCTGTCGCTGAAGGGCAAGGCGCAGACCGTGCGGGCCTACCGCCTGGTCGCGCTCGAATGGAGGAACGAGTGATCAGTCCGGAGCCGGGAGAGTTCCTCGACCTGCTGACCGCCGAGGAGATCGACGACCTGCGGGCGGCCGGGCGCACCCGCGGCTGGGAACGCGGGACGACCGTGATGAACGAGGGTGAGACGGCCGACTGGGTCCTCGTCCTCACCTCCGGCCGGGTCAAGGTGTCCTCCCACACCGAGGGCGGAACCGAGGTCGTGCTGGCCATCCGCGGCCCGGGAGCGCTCCTGGGCGACATGTCGGCGCTCGACGGCCATCCACGGTCGGGCACGGTCACGGCGCTGGAGCCCGTCGAGGGGATCGTGGTCGGCGACTTCCCCGATTTCCTGCATCGGCACGGCCGTGTGGCGGTGCTGCTCATGCGGCTCATCGTGGCGCGGTTGCGGGACGCCGACCGCAAGCGGGTCGAGTACGGGGCCTACGACACCACGGGACGCGTCGCGACCCGGCTCGTCGAGCTCGCCGAGCGGTACGGCGAGCCGGTCGACGGCGGGGTCCGGGTGGCCCTGCCGCTCTCGCAGGACGAGCTGGCCGGCTGGACCGGTGCGTCCCGCGAGGCGGTCAGCAAGGCGCTGCGCACGCTCAGGGATCGCGGCCTGATCGAGACGGGCCGCCTCCGGGTGGTCGTCCACGACCTCGAAGAGCTCCGGAGGCACGCCCGTTAGCGACCGGTCATGAGGCGTCCTCGATCGTGATGCCCATGGCTCCGGCCAGGCTGTGGACGAGTCCCCACGCGTCCGAACTCCTGATGATCGCTCCCTTGAGGCTGGTGACGCCGGCGATGCCCGCCAGCGTGCACTCCGCGAACCTCGCGCCGGCCATCTTGGCGTTGGAGAACTGCGCGCCGGTCAGGTCGCACCGTTCGAACCGGGCCCCGCGCAGGTCCGCGTCCTGGAAGTTGGCCTCCAGGAGCGTGCAGTCGCGGAAGACGACGGTGCGGAAGGACGAGAACCTGAATCCCGCCAGGTCGGCCCTGCAGGTGTCGAAGACCACGTCGTGGAAGGCGCATTCCGACCAGGCCGCTCCCGTCAGCCGGCTGGCCGACACCACCGTCCGGTGGGCGGACGAGCTGCGGACCCTCATGTTCGACAGGTCACAACGGTCCAGCTCGACGTCGGTGAGCTCGGCCCGGTGCATCTCGGTGCCCGCGAGTGCCGTGTCGACGAAGCGGCAACCCTCGAACTCGGCCGTACGCGCACGCCGCGACGACAGGTCGAGGCTCTTGAAGTGCATCGCGCGGTAGGCCCCGTCGTTCTCGAGATCGTGCTCGGGGAGCCCGGCGACGGTGAGGGAGACGGGCACCTTCGGGGCCGCCGGCTCCTTCTGCTTCCGCATCGAGGTTGGGGTGGACATGCGGCCGGAGGGTGGCAGCTCACGTCCACGCCTGTCAAGCGACCGGCGGCCGGTGATCAGCAGGGCAGAATCGACGGCATGGCCGTCGTCCCCCCGCAGCCGGGCTCCCCCGAACACGCCCGCGCCCTGCGCTACGCCTGGCGGGTCACCTCGGTCACCGGGCTCGGCCTCGTGCTCATCGGCATGAGCGCCAGCACGCTCAACGTCGCGCTTCCCGAGGTCGTGCGGAACTTCGACGCGGGGCCGGTCGCGTCGAGCTGGATCCTGCTGGCGAATCTGCTGGCGAGCACGACCACGCTGGTCCTGTTCGGCAGGGTGGCCGACCTGCTGGGCAGGCGGGAGGTCTACCTCATCGGGTTCGCCCTGTACACGGCGGCCTCCCTGCTCGCCGGGCTCGCCCCCGACGTGGGAGTGCTCATCGCCATGCGTGCCGTCCAGGGCCTGGGCGCGGCGATGATCCTCGCCAACGGCACCGTCATCATCACCGACGCCTTCCCGCCCGATCGGCTGAGCCAGGGGATGGGCGTCTACATCGGGACGTTGTCGGTGGCCCAGCTCATGGGACCGACACTGGGCGGCCTGATCGCCGACACGCTGGGCTGGCGCTGGATCTTCTGGGTCAACGTGCCGCCAGGGCTGGCCGCACTAGTCTGGGGCGCCCTGATGCTCAGGAAGGTTCCCCGCAGCCGCCGGGAGCCGGTGGACGTGCTCGGGAACCTGATCGTGTTCGCCGCCCTGTCCGCGGCGCTGATCGCGATCAGCCAGGGCGATCCGCTGCCAGGCCTCCTCGCGGCGGCGCTCGTTCCCGTGCTCGTGCTGGTGGAGCGGCGGGCGAGCCATCCCGTGCTCGACCTGACGCTCCTCGGCGGCCGGATGCTCGCCTTCGCCAACCTCGCCTCGCTCTGCAACGCCCTGGCGCGGGCGTCCCTGATCCTGCTGGCCGGTCTGTATTTCCAGGCGGCCCGCGGCGTGGACGCCCTGACCGCCGGGCTCGGCGTGCTGCCCGTCCCGATCGGGATGACCCTGGCCTCCCCCATCGCCGGCGCGCTCGGCCGCAGGACGAGCCCCGCCGTCCTCGCGATCGGCGGGGCCGCCGCCTCCGCCGCCGGCCTCCTCATCCTGGCCCTGTCCGCTGGTACGGCCACGCCGTACTGGGTGATCGGGATCGGGCTCTTCGTCGCCGGGTGCGGCAGTGGGACCTTCCTCACGGGCAACACCACCCAGGTGATGAGCGCGCTGCCTCCCGGCAGCCTCGGAGTCGTGAACGGGTTCCGGCTCATGTTCATGAACGTGGGCGTCGTGCTCAGCGTGGCCACGACGCTCAGTGTGCTCACCGCCTCGGTCGCGCCGGAGTTGCGCCGCCAGGTGTACGCCGGGACGCTCTCCAAGGTGTCCCCCGTCGCCCTCCAGCAGCTCATGACGGGGTTCCGGCGGACCTACGTGGTGCTGCTCGGGGTGGCCGTGCTCGGCGTCCTCTGCGCGGCCATCGCCTCGATGCCGGAGAGCAGGAGGTCGAGCCCGAAGGCGTAGTAGTGCTCGACGTCCGGCTCGGCCTCGAAGGTCTTTCCGAACGCCACCATGCTGGGGAACCGGTCCTGAGGCAGCGACTCGAGAGCGAGCCGCTTCTGCCGGCGCCATTCCACGGCCTCGCCCGCGTTCAGGGTCCGCGGGCAGCCCGGCTCATCGCCCACCAGCGCGAGGACTCCGTGGAGCAGGTGGGACGAGATCAGGAAGCCCTCCTCCAGCGTGAATCCCGCCTGGCTGAGAAGCGTGAGGGCGGTCTCCGTGGCGAGGGTGAAGCTGCTCACCTGCTCCTTGTGGATCATCGGGAACACCCCGACCATCGAGGGATGCCTCCGCAGGACGCGGACGAGCGCCTCGATCATCGCCCGGAGCCGGACGTTCCACGGGGACGCGGGATCGAAATCCGGCGTCACCTCGGCGAGCACGTGATCGGCCACCGCGTGGAGCAGTAGCTCCTTGTTCTTGAAATGCCAGTAGAGCGCCATCGGCGTGACGCCCAACTCCTGCGCGAGACGTCTGATCGTGACGGTCTCGAGCCCCTCGTCGTCGGCGAGCTCGAGCGCCTGCTCGATCACGGTCAGTCGGGTCAGTTTCTCCGGTGCCATAGGCCGTCAGTCCTTCTCCCTCGCGGCGCTTGACAACTATACGCCGTACAAGGTCTCCTATTCATCGTACATGTACGTCGTACAGGTACTGCGTATAAGTGTTTCGCGGTAAGAGGGGATCTCAATGACCGGACGATGGTGGGCGCTGGTCGCGGTGGCGCTCGCGACATTCATGACTTATCTGGACAACAACGTGGTCAACGTGGCGCTGCCGACCATCCAGCGCGACCTCGGGCTGACCATGTCGGGGCTGGAATGGATCGTGAGCGCCTACATCCTGGTGTTCGCGGGGCTGCTGCTCGTGGGCGGACGACTGGCCGACGTGCTGGGCCTTCGGACGATGTTCTTCGCCGGGCTCACGGTCTTCACGCTCGCCTCCGTCGCGGCCGGTCTCGCCGGCGGCCAGGAGACGCTGATCGCGGCGAGAGCCGTACAGGGTGTGGGGGCCGCGCTGCTCGCCCCGACCTCGCTGGCCCTCCTGCCGGCGATCTTCCCCAACCCGCGCGAGCGCGGCATGGCCGTCGGCATCTGGAGTGCCGTGGGCGCGCTGGCGCTCGCCGTCGGGCCGCTCACCGGCGGTTTCCTGAGCGAGAACGCCCACTGGGGGTGGATCTTCCTCATCAACGCGCCCATCGGCGTCGTCACCGCGGTCATCGGACTGCGGTCCATCCGGGTGCGGCGCGGCTCCGCGGCACGCTCCGGCCTCGACCTGCCGGGCCTGGTCACGTCCGCGCTGACCCTTTTCGCCCTGACCTACGCGCTGATCGAGGGGGAGTCGCGCGGCTGGTCGTCGGCGCCCATCCTGGGGTCCTTCGCGGTGGCCGCGGTCGCGGCCGTCGTCTTCCTGACCATCGAGTCCCGTACGGCCCGGCCGATGATCGACCTCACTCTCTTCCGGGAGCGAATCTTCAGCGGGGGCCTGCTCTCCATGGGGTTGTGGTCGTTCGGCGTCTTCGGCATCTACTTCTTCACCGCGCTCTACCTCCAGAGCGCGCTGGGCTTCACCCCCATCCAGGCCGGCGCGGGCTTCGTGCCGATGGCCCTGCTGATGGCAGTCATCGCGACCGTCTCGCCCCGGATCGCGGACCGCTTCGGCACCGCCCGCACGGTCGCCGCGGGGCTCGGGCTGATGGCCGTCGCGATCGGCGGCCTGTCGAGCGTGGGAGAGGGCGACGGATACCTCAACCTGCTCCCCTGGTTCCTCCTCTACGGAGCCGGCGCCGGGCTGCTCGTCCCGCTGACCAACGTGGTGCTCAACACGATGCCCGCCGCCAGGGCGGGCGTCGCCTCCGGTGTGCTCAACGTCTCACGGGAGGTGTTCGGCCTGCTCGGGATCACGATCCTCGGCGCCATCCTCAGCGCGCGGGAGAACGTCGCCACGGGAGCCCCCCTCCACCGGTTCCTCGACGCCTACCAGTTCACCCTGGTGATCGCGGCCGCCATCGTCCTCGTGGGCGTCCCGGTCAGCCTGTACGCGCTGCGGCACAGCCGTACGGCGGGGACCGCGGCGGACGGGGCCGAAGCCGAGCCCGCGGTCCCCGAAGTGGTCGCCTGACCCTTGCACGACAATGGGCGGATGCCACGCAGACTGGACCCCGCACAGGCCAGAGAGGCGCTCGACGCCCAGCTCGTCGATCTCGGGCAGCCGCCGTTCGAAGGTCCCGACGACGCCGTCGCCGACACGTGCGTGCGGGTGGTCCTCGGGGCCTACGAGGCGGGACTGACCCCGCTCAAGGAGGCCGCCCGCTTCGCCGTACGGAATCTGCTGGAACGACTCGCGGCCCGGGCACCCGGACGGACGGTGGAGGTCCGGGTGCCGCCCTACGCGGCGGTGCAGTGCGTGGAAGGGCCCCGGCACACCCGTGGAACCCCTCCGAACGTCATCGAGACCGATCCGGTCACCTGGCTGGAGCTCGCGACCGGCGGGCTCTCGTGGCCCGACGCCGTCGCGGCGGGGAAGGTCTCGGCCAGCGGATCACGCGCCGATCTCTCGGAGCATCTCCCGCTGATGTGATCCTTCGGCGATCAGATGGCGTTCTCCGGCTGGGTGCCGCCCAGCTTGTCCTCGACGCACCGCTGGGCCGCCTCCTGACTCGGGTAGAGGGAGGGGTCGAAGCACTCGCCGAGGTTCTTGCTCTGGTACCAGTTGTAGATCACGACCCCGGCGATCAGGCCCAGCAGCAGGGTGAGCGCGCTCAGGCAGAGCCCGACGATCGCCCTGCGCTTGTTGGACCGCCTGGTGATCGCGATGATGCCGACGATGATCCCGGCGATCGCGATGAGCGTTCCGATGCCGCAGACGAGCAGCAACACGAGGCTGACGATGCCGAGGACGAGCGCCGCGGTGCCGAGCCCGCCGCCTGGTTCCTGATGCTGCCACGGGCCCCCTGGCGGCGGGGACTGCCAGGCGCCGCCGCCACCCGGAGGAGGCCAGCCGCCGCCACTGGGCGGCCATCCTCCGCCACCCGGCGGCTGGCCAGGCGGCGGCTGCCCGGGGCCGTGGCCGCCGGGCGGTGGGGGCTGCCAGGGGCCTCCGCCTCCGGGCGCCTCCCAGGACGGACCTCCAGGCGTCCCTGAGCCCCCTGGGGGCGTCTCGCCGCGTGGTCCTCCCCCTTCGGAGAGCCGGACCTCGCGTGGATCGTTTCTGGGACTCTCCGGGGAGCTCGGGGTCTGGTCGTGGTCATCGAGTGCCGCCACGGTCGCTGTGTCCCCCACCTCAATATCTGGGCATGCCGAAAGCCCTAGGTTTCCGGGAATCGGGGCGTTGAACAGGCGTGACACGGCAAAGCGCCATCGATCGTTCACCCGTGACTTCGCCACCCGCGTGTCCGAGCAGCATCGGGGCCGACCTAGACTCAAGTACGTGTTGAAGGGCGACGGCCGTCTCGGCCATGACCTCGACCCCAGGGATCGTGCACCTCAAGACGCCTGTGGCGTATTCGGTGTGTGGGCTCCCGGGGAGGACGTCTCCAAACTCACCTACTACGGCTTGTACGCGCTGCAGCACCGGGGGCAGGAGTCCGCGGGCATCGCAGTGAGCGAGGGCAGCCGCATTCTCGTGTACAAGGACATGGGCCTGGTGGCCCAGGTCTTCGACGAGTCGATCCTCGGGACCCTGCGCGGCCACCTGGCCATCGGCCACTGCCGCTACTCCACGACCGGATCGAGCGTCTGGGAGAACGCGCAGCCCACGCTGAGCTCTTCCGAGGGCAACGGCCTCGCGCTCGCCCACAACGGCAACCTGATCAACACCGCCGAGCTCTCCGCTCGGCTTCCCGCGGGCACGATCAAGGCCACGACCGACACCGAGGTGCTGACCGCCCTGCTGGCGCAGGACGGCTCCCGCCCGGTGGAGGACGTCGCCGCGGAGCTGTTCCCCGAGGTCAAGGGCGCCTACTCGCTGGTGTGGATGAACGAGACGACCTTGTTCGCCGCCCGCGATCCCCAGGGGATCCGTCCTCTGGTGCTCGGCCGGCTGGCAGGCGTGTCGGGCCCCTCCGGTCCGGCGGCTCAGGAGAAGACCGGCTGGGTGGTCGCCTCGGAGACGGCGGCGCTGGACATCGTGGGCGCCTCATTCGTCCGCGAGATCGAGCCCGGCGAGCTGCTGACGATCGATGAGCGCGGCGTGCGGTCGCACCGGTTCGCGGCCCCCGAGCCCAAGGGCTGCCTGTTCGAGTACGTCTACCTCGCGCGGCCCGACACCACGATCGCCGGGCGCGGCGTGCAGGCGACGCGGGTAGAGGTGGGCCGCGCCCTGGCGCGGGAACACCCCGTCGACGCCGACCTCGTGATCCCGACGCCCGAGTCGGGCACGCCCGCCGCCATCGGCTATGCCGAGCAGAGCGGCATCCCCTACGGCCAGGGCCTGGTGAAGAACTCCTACGTCGGCCGGACGTTCATCCAGCCGTCGCAGACCATCCGGCAGCTCGGCATCCGCCTCAAGCTGAACCCGCTCCGCGAGGTCATCGAGGGCAAGCGGCTGGTCGTCGTCGACGACTCCATCGTCCGCGGCAACACCCAGCGGGCGATCGTCAAGATGCTCCGCGAGGCCGGCGCCGCCGAGGTCCACGTACGGATCTCCTCACCGCCTGTGGCCTGGCCGTGCTTCTACGGGATCGACTTCGCCACCAGGGCCGAGCTGATCGCCGGCTCGCTGTCGGTGGAGGAGATCCGCACGTCGCTCGGGGCCGACTCCCTCGGCTACATCTCACTCGACGGGCTCACCCGCGCGACCACGATCCCCGCCGACCGGCTCTGCCGCGCCTGCTTCAACGGCCAGTACCCGATCCCGATCGACCCGGACCGGGTTGGAAAGTACGTTCTGGAGGCCCAGCGATGACGAGCTACGCCGCCGCCGGCGTCGACATCGACGCGGGCGACCGGGCCGTCGAGCTGATGAAGTCGCGGGTGGCTCGCTCGCACCGTCCCGAGGTCGTCCATGACGTCAGCGGTTTCGCGGGACTCTTCGACGCCTCGGCGTTCCTCCGCTACCGCCGGCCGCTCCTCGCCACCTCGACGGACGGCGTGGGGACCAAGGTCATGCTGGCCCAGCGGCTCGGCAAGCACGACACCATCGGCATCGACCTCGTGGGCATGGTCGTCGACGACCTCGTCGTCTGCGGGGCCGAGCCCCTGTTCATGACCGACTACATCGCCTGCGGCAAGGTCGTCCCCGAGCGCATCGCCGACATCGTCGGTGGCGTGGCCGAGGGCTGCCGCCTCGCGGGGTGCGCCCTCATCGGCGGGGAGACCGCCGAGCATCCGGGCGCGATGGGGGCGGACGAATACGATCTGGCCGGCGCGGGGACCGGGGTCGTCGAGGCGTCCGAACTGCTGGGGCCCGACCGCGTGAAGCCGGGCGACGTCGTGCTCGCACTGGCGTCGAGCGGGATCCACTCGAACGGATATTCCCTGGTCAGGCACGTCATCGCGAGCGCCGGGCTGGGTCTCGACCAAGAGATCCCCGAGCTGTCGCGAACGCTGGGCGAGGAACTGCTCGAGCCCACCCGCGTCTACGCTCTCGACTGCCTGGCCCTCATCCGCGAGACGGAGGTGCACGCCTTCGCCCACATCACCGGCGGAGGCCTGGCGGCCAACCTGGCCCGATCACTCCCCTCGACGGCCGACGCACTGCTCGACCGCGGGTCCTGGACCCCTCCGGCGATCTTCGGAGTCCTGGCCGGCCACGGCGCGGTGCCGCAGGCCGAAATGGACAAGACGTTCAACCTCGGCGTGGGGATGTGCGCGATCGTCCCGGCCGAGGAGGCCGACAGGGCGACAGCGCTGCTCTCCGGGCGTGGAGTGCCGACCTGGGTCCTCGGCGAGATCGTCGAAGGTTCCGGCGAGGCCCGATTCGTCTGATCGCGATTGATCACGAGCTGACATGACCGGCACGACAAAGCCGTGTCCCCGCCACGTGTGCCGGGGACACGCATCCGGCTCCACACAGGACGAAGGCACCCGGCGGGAAGATTCTCCCGCCGGGTGTCTCACCTGGCATTCAGAGCGGAATCAACGGCGGCCGGAGCGACCGCTGTCACCGTCATCCTCGTCATCGTCGACGTCCGCATAATCGGCATAGCGATCAGCCAGCTCGTCGTAAGGGTCATGCTCGTCGCTGTGGCCGGAATCGTCCTCATCCACGACTCCGAGCTCCGCGCGCAGGCGCTCAAGATCCGTGCCGCCGCTGTTGTACTTCAGCTGGCGGGCGACCTTGACCTGCTTGGCCTTGGCTCGGCCGCGCCCCATTGGCTCGACCCCCTCATGCGGGGTCGTGCCCGACCCCTCGTCGCTAACGCACCGCGCACCGACGCCACCTGACTTCAGGCGCCAGTCTCTCGTTCGCCTATTACCGTACCTGTTTTGCGCGCTGCTCGGTACGTCGTACGGACGTCGCCGGTCAGCGCCGGAGCCAAATGCCCCTCAGACGTCCTATTTCGGACATTCTGCGCTCCGCCAGCCTATCCGCTGCGGCGCTCGGGGGAACGCCTTCCTCGTCAGCCAGCTTAAAGATCTTCGATGTGGTGTCGAAGATCTTTGCCGCCCTGGCGCGCGCCCTGGCCATGTTGAAGCCTTCGATCTCGTCGGCGACCTGGATGACCCCACCGGAGTTCACCACGTAGTCGGGGGCGTAGGCGATCCCGCGCTCGGCGAGCTGCTTGTCCACACCGGGGTGGGCGAGCTGGTTGTTCGCGCCGCCGCACACGATTTTGGCGTTGAGCCGGGCCACGGTGGCGTCATCCAGGGCGCCGCCCAGCGCACAGGGGGCGTAGACGTCGATGTCGGCCGAGGAGAGCGCGACGGCGTCCGCCACGACGTCGATCGAGGGGTGGCGGCGCCGTACGTGATCGACGGCGATGTCGTTCACATCACAGATCACGACCTCGGCGCCTTCTTCGATCAGGTGGTCGACCAGCCGGTGGCCCACCTTGCCCACACCCTCGACCCCGACGCGCCTGCCCTTCAGCGACGGCGCGCCGTACACGTGCTCGGCGGCGGCGAGCATGCCCTGGAAGACGCCGAAGGCGGTGAGGATCGAGGAGTCGCCCGCGCCGCCGTGGGCTTCGGTGCGCCCGGTGACGTAGGAGCTCTCCCGGGCGACGACGTCCATGTCCTCGCTGTAGGTGCCCACGTCACAGGCGGTGTAGTAGCGGCCGCCGAGCGACTCGATGAACCGGCCGTAGGCCCGGAGCAGGGCCTCGCTCTTGTCCGTCGCCGGATCTCCGATGATCACGGCCTTGGCGCCGCCGTGGTCGAGCCCCGCGAGCGAGTTCTTGTACGCCATGGCGCGTGAGAGATTGAGCACATCGGCCAGAGCGGCCTGCTCGTTGCCATAGGGATAGAACCGGGTACCCCCCAGTCCCGGCCCGAGGGCGGTGCTGTAGATCGCGATGATCGCGTGCAGGCCGCTGCGCTCATCGGAGCAGAACACGACCTGCTCATGCTTGCCTGATTGGACGACCGGGCTGGGGTCCTTGTGAGAAAGCCCGAAGACGTCAGTCACGGTGGTGACTCCTGATCGCCTATGTACGCCGCCTCGTTGCGGCGATTCCCGCTCAGCTTACCGACGCCATTGCAAAGTGATCATGGAAAATCGGGACAGTGCGCCACATCTTCGCGCCGACATGGCACGATTCTCGTGTGCTCCCCTACGCCGCCTACCTCCGTGTGTACGAACCGTTGACGGCCTTCGCTCCACGAGACCAGGAGGCGTGGACCGGTTACGCCGAGTCCCGGGACCGGCCGCGCCGGGCCCATGCGCTGGAAGTCGAGCACGGGGAGTCCGTACGGAGGCTCATGTACGTGCCGCCGATGCCGGCTCCCGAGCAGGAAAGCGTCAACGCCTACCTCCGCCGCCTGGGCGACACGCTCTACGTCTGCCCGTGGCAGAGCAGGCTGCGGTCCTGGCTGGCGTTCACCACGTTCCGCGGCAGCATGTCGATCAAGCTCGCGGACCGGTTCGTCCCCCAGACCGTCGCCGAACGTACGGCGGACGCCTTCGACCGGTTCAAGCGATACGAGCACTCGCTGAGGACCCACATCCGGACGAACACCTGGCACGTCCCGACCTCGTGGTTCGTGCCGTTCGACTCGGCCGAGCGCTGGCTGGTCCTCGGCGCCGAGCAGGGCGAGACCACCGAGCCGGCCGCGCAGACGACGACCGCTCCACCCCGGAACATGCTCTACGTCACGTCGATGGCCCAGGCCAGGCGCAGGGTCGCTAGGGCGCTGGTCGTGATTCGGCGGCACGTCGGCCAGGTCACCACGCTCGGCGAGGTGGAGGAGGTCGGCCGGTGGCTCGAGGAATTCCACCCGCACTCGCTCGTGGAACTCGACTACGGCGGCCTCGTCCATCTCATGGACGACGAGACTCTGCAGAACGACCAGTCCGTCGCCGAGGTGGCGACCGCCCTCGGCGGTTTGGACAACGGTCAGGAAGAACTTGCCTTCGCGATGTACCAGCGAGTGATAGTCCGCTGGAGATCAGTCCAAGCTCTGCAATTCGCAAACTGACGGTAAAGACAGGTCTGTGACCTGCCAAATCAGGTCACGGAACCTTCGATCTCACATCTACGAACTGAGTAGTTTGCCGTTTTCACTGCGATACCACGAAACGTGTCGCTAGAATCACCGAGCGTGACAACAACACGTGGTCGAGACGTTGCGCCCAGAGGGCTCGCCAATCGCACTACGTGGCTGTATGGTCACATCGGGTGATACCGCAAATGATCCTGAAACCGCACCTTATGGATCATTGGGGGACATCCGTGACAAGCGCAGAAAAGTCGCAGGATCGCTGTCGCCGGTCCACACGGAGGAGAGGCCGCACAAATGTCAGCTCGTACACCCGAGGCCGAGCCATTGCTGACCCCGGCGGAGGTCGCAACCATGTTCCGCGTCGACCCCAAGACCGTCACCCGGTGGGCGAAGGCGGGCAAGTTGACATCTATCCGCACGCTCGGCGGACACCGGCGCTACCGGGAGACCGAGGTCCGGGCGCTGCTCGCGGGGATACCGCAGCAGCGCTCCGAGTAGACCACCCGGTCATCGCCGAAGCAGGGGGGAAGAAAAGACGCGCTCGCGTCAGAGATGTGAGCGCGTCGACCACACGCCCGTGGCCACCATGGGTCACGGGAAGTTGTGGGGTCGGCGCCGCCCGCCCGGCGCCTCCCCGGCACTGCGCTCACTGATCGTCAGACGTCACCCGGTCGGTCCTCCGCCTTGGAGATTCGAGCAGGTGTTCCGCGTCCTGATCACGACGTGCCGCCACCTCGAGCAGGGCGACCATCTGGTCCATGAGCAGCCGCTCCAGTTCGGGCCGGTCGATGTCCCGATGCTCCAGCCAGTCGAGGCCGGCCGTCTCCACTGATGCGATCCACGATCTGAGGGTGATCCGCAAGACGGGTCCGGGCACGCCGACACGAAGCTGGTTCATGACGAGCCGGAAGAGGCGCTGCCGTACCCCGTCGACGATCTCGCCGATCTCCCCCGCCCGGTTCGCCGGGCCGCCTCTGAGCAGCGCCGCGAAGCCCGCCGCGTGCTCTTCCACGAAGTCGAAGTATCGCGCCAGCCCGCGCGACAACTCATCGAGAGGGTTTCCGCCTTCCTGCGGCCTGAGCCGGGCCTCGAGCTCCTTCGCCGCGCTGCGCAGCGCCGCCACATAGAGCTCCTGCTTGCCACCGAAGTAGTGGTAGACGAGCGCTCGCGAGGCACCCGCCGCGGTGGCGACGTCATCTATCGAGACATCCTCCGCGTCGCGCCTGCTGAACAGCTCCAGCGCGGCCGCGATCAGTTCCTCGCGCCTGCGGTCGACGCTGAGCCGGCGCCGCGCGGGCCGCGCTCCGGCCGCCCGATCCGGGTCGTTTTCGGCCTGGGATGTGGCACCCACAGATCGCACACTATCGGGTCGTCCCAGCATGACGACGCTAGTTGATCAAGATGCGAATATGGAAGGATCCACATTTTCCTCGGATTGGCATTTGCGCCGATCAGACGTAGTGCGAGGGCCTGAGATCGCTCTCTGAGAGATGCGAACAGACCGGAAAGAAGCAACACAACTGTGAGCTGCCCGTACCCTACGGGCAACTCGATCGTTTGTTGTGTCAGGTGCACGTCCACGCATCGTGGGGAGAACCATGTCAGGACCGTCCATGCAGACCACTGCCCGGAACGACGTCGCGGGTTCGCTGCCCGACGGTGGCTTGTCCGAGGGGTTCAGTCCGCGGCCACGGCCGACGATCCGCAACGTGGCTGAGCGCGCCGGCGTCTCGAAGTCGCTGGTGTCCCTCGTGCTCAGGGGTTCGTCACACGTCAGCGAGCATCGCCGGGAGGCGGTCCTGCAGGCCGCCAGAGAGCTCGGTTACCGCCCCAACGCCGTGGCCCGCAGCCTGGTCGAGGGCCGGACCCACCTCGTGGGCGCTCTGGTGGCCGACCTCCACAACCCCTTCTACGCCGAGTTCCTCGACGGCCTCCAGGAGAGCCTGCACGGCGACGGCCTCCGGCTGTTGATCGGCAGCGGGCGCTGGGACCCCGCGTTCGAGGACGAGGCCGTGGAGGCCTTTCTCGAACTCCGGGTCGACGGGCTCGTCCTGCTCGGCGTCGCTCCCTCAAGCTCCACGCTCGCGGAGGCCTCCGCGTACACGCCCACGGTCGTGGTCGGCGAGCGCGACGTCTCGCTCGGCGGCGTCGACATCGTCGTGGACGACGACCAATTAGGCGCCCGACTCGCGATCGATCACCTGGTCGAGTTGGGCCACCGGCGCATCGCCCACATCGAGGGCACCCCCTCCTCCGCGGCCCGTTACCGCTGTGAGGGTTATCTGGTGGCCATGCGCCGCCACGCGCTGGCGCCGTACATCATGGTCGAGCACGGAGACTTCACCGAAGAGGGCGGACGGCGCGCGGCGCGTGCACTGCTGGCCCGCGACCCACGCCCCACCGCCATATTCGCGGCGAACGACATCGTGGCCATGGGCGTTCTCACCGCGGCGAGCGAGTTGGGCCTGCGCGTCCCCGAGGACCTGTCCGTCGTCGGATACGACAACACTCATCTTGCGGCGGTCAACCACATCTCGCTGACCAGCGTCGACCAGCCCCGCAGAGCGATGGGCCGTTCGGCCGCCGCTCTGCTCAGCGACCGCATCACCGAGCCGGGCAAGGCCGCCCGCCTGCGCCAGGTGACCCCTCAGCTGATCGTCCGCCGGAGCACCTGCCCCGTTCCAAGCGATCCCCAAAGCTAGGTCAACCGCCGACGTGTCGAATCGCGGACGGTGTTGACTCCGACTGTGACGCCGACCCCCGGCGGGTCGCAGACATCGGGGGGACCCGTCAGGTCGGCGACTATTTCCACGAAAATCGGGGGGATTCATGCGTGATCCGGAGTTGGTCTCCTGCGCCCAGCGTGCCGCGGGTGAGCTCGAGCGGGCGTGGGCCTACTGGCGCGAGGCTCGTGGGCTGCACGCCGAGGACATAGCCGAGTCCGTGGCGAGCTACGTCGCCCATTCGATCGACCATCCCTGGGGACGGCCGCGCGTGGTGCTGGGGCTCGACGCGGAAGATGCCCGGGAATTGGCCGCCCTCTTGCACAAGCAAGACGTCGCGGAGCCTGTTTGGGAATCTCGTTTCACGGCATAACGGTCTGATTACGCCCCTTCTACACGTAGGTTGGGAAGCGACAGACCTCCGTGAAGGGATCTTGCCGTGACCAGTCGCAAACTTGCCGCCGCAGCTCTCGTCCTGGCCGGGCTGGGAGCCGCCTCCTGCGGCGGCACGGCGAACTCGGACGCGACCAAGGCTGTCACGGAGCCTGCGGCCGCGACCTCCCAGGTCACAGGGGTGACCGATCAGAACGCGAACCCGGCCAAGACCCTTCCGTCGAAAGCCGCCAAGAAGAGGCCGACACGCCCCCTCGCCGGCAAGGTCATCGTGATCGACCCCGGCCACAACGGGGGCAACTTCAAGCACCCTGAGATCATCAACAAGCAGGTCAACGTCCTCACCCAGTGGAAGGCCTGCGACACCACAGGGACGGCGACGAACGACGGGTATTCCGAAGCCTCGTTCACCTGGGACGTCTCGAACCGGCTGGCCAAACTTCTCAAGGCCAAGGGCGCCACGGTCAAGCTGACGCGCAAGAACAACACCGGCGCGGGCCCGTGCATCACCCAGAGGGCGGCGATCGGCAACAAGGCCAAGGCCAACGCCGCGATCTCCATCCATGGGGACGGCGCCCCGGCGAGCGCGCACGGCTTCCACATCATCATGCCGCAGAAGATCCACGGGCCGGTCGACCCGGTCGTGGGCGCCTCCAAGAAGCTCGGCATCGACGTCAGAAACGCGTTCCACTCGGGGACGGGCCTGCCGTACTCGACCTACATCGGGAAGAGCGCGCTCGACTACCGGAAGGACCTCGGCGGGCTCAACCTTTCGACCGTTCCTAAGATCTTCATCGAGTGCGGGAACATGCGCAACGCGAGCGAGGCGGCCAAGTTCAAGAGCGCCGCCTTCCGCCAGCGCATCGCCGAATCCCTCGCCAAGGGCCTCCAGAACTACCTCACCTGACCCCAGGTCACCCCACCCCCTCGCGCGTGATCATGCACAGGTTCGTGGAAATGCCTCCTGACGTGCCCCAACCCTGGGCGTGATCATGCACAGGTTCGTGAATATGCGGCCCTAGCTGGGCTTTCTCGATTCGTGATCATGCGCAAGTTCGGTCGCAGGCTCTCTGACCTGGCGCTTTCCATTTCGTGATCATGCGAGGAAGCGGGTGTCAAGGCGATTCGGGCCGTTTGGCATGATCTGGGGTATGGATTACCTGCTTCCCCGTCCCAAGCTGGCCGAAAAGGCGCCGGGATCGTTCGTGCTCGCGCCCGGCGCCGGCGTCTCCGGTCCCGGTCATCTCGTCGACTCCGTACGGCTGGCTCTGGCCGTACTGGACCTGCGACCTGCTGAGACGGCGGCGGTGCGGGTGGAACAGGACCCCGGCCTGGGGGACGAGGCGTACCGCGTCACGATCACGGCGGAATCGGTGCTGATCGTCGCGGGCGGGTCCGCGGGCGCCTTCTACGCGGGGCAGACGCTGAGGCAGCTTCTGCCCGCCGAGGCGTTCCGGTCCGCACAATTGCCCGGAACTTCATGGACGCTCCCTGCAGGCCGCATTGAGGATGCTCCGGGGTTCTCGTGGCGAGGCGCCCACATGGATATCTCCCGACATTTCCTTCCTAAGCGTGATGTGCTGCGGATGATCGATCTGCTGGCGCTCCACAAGCTCAACCGGCTCCACCTCCATCTGGTCGACGACCAGGGATGGCGGGTCGAGAGCCGGGCGTTCCCGCTGCTGCACGAGGTCGGGTCCCACCGGGCGCAGACCACGACCAGCCCCTTCGGCGAAGAGTCCACCTTCGACGGAATGCCGCACGGCGGCTTCTACACGCTGTCCGATCTGACGGAGATCTCCGCCTACGCGCGGGCCCGGGCGGTCACGATCGTCCCGGAGATCGACGTGCCCGGGCACGCTTCGGCGATCCTGGCCGCCTATCCGTCGCTCGGCGCCAAGCCCGGCGAGCCGTACGAGGTCCTCGACCGCTGGGGCGTCTCGCCGGCGATCCTCTCTCCGCTGCCCGCCACCGTCGAGTTCCTGGCCACGGTGTTCGATGAGATCATCGGGGCGCTGGGCTCGGTTCCGTACTTCCACATCGGCGGAGACGAATGCGTGCTGGACGACTGGGCGTCCTCCCCCGAGATCTCCGCGTACCAAGCGGAGCTGGGCCTGGAAACACCCGGTGACATGCACGCCTGGTTCCTGAGGCGGCTTGCGGACGTGCTGGCCGAGCGCGGCAGCCGTGCCGTCGTATGGGACGAGGCGTTCGTCAGCGGCCTGTTGCGACAGGACACGGTCGTCATGCCGTGGCGCGGTCAGGGAGTCGGCCGCCGCGCGGCGGCCGCGGGACACGATGTCGTGGCGACGTCCGTCTTCCCGATGTACTTCGACTACACCGAGGCCGCCTCCGACGAGGAGCCCGTGGGGATCGGCGACACGGTCACCGTCGAGGACGTCGCCGGCTTCGCTCCGGCGCCCGCCGAATGGACGCCGGACGAGCGTGCCCGGGTGATCGGCGCGCAGTTCCAACTCTGGAGCGAGCGCATCCCCGACAGCCGCACGCTGGACTATCGTGCGTGGCCTCGCGGGTGCGCCGCGGCCGAGATCACCTGGGCGGGAGAGCCTGCCGTAGGCGCGGATTTCCTGCGGCGTCTCGGCGCCCATCTCGTACGGCTGGACGCCTTCGGCGTGGAGTACCGGCCTCTGGCGGGCCCTCATCCCTGGCAGCGGGGCGGGACGGGGTGGCGGCGGCACCGGCCGGAGGTCGTGCTCGTCCACGAGGTGATGAACCACCTCGACGAGATGACCCACTCGGCCGAGTCCACCCGTCCCAGCATGTGACCCGTACGTGCATGATCACGGCGGGGATTCGCCCAGGTCGCGGGGCATGTTCACGAATGTGCGCATGATCACGGACGGGGTTGGCGCACGTCACACCGCATCCCCACGAACCTGTGCATGATCACGCGCGAGGTTGGCGCACGTCACACCGCATTTCCACGAACCTGTGCATGATCACGGGCAAGGGAGGGTGTGATCATGGGTGGGGGTGGAAGTGGCGGAGGCGGAGGCTGTTGGTGACGACGAACGCGCTCGACAGGGCCATGGCGGCACCGGCGATCATGGGGTTGAGCCATCCGGCCGCCGCCATCGGGAGCGCGGCCACGTTGTAGGCGAAGGCCCAGAAGAGGTTGCCTCTGATGGTCCTCAGCGTCCGGCGGGACAGTCGGACGGCGTCCGCGGCCACGCGGAGGTCGCCTCTGACGAGGGTCACGTCGGCGGCCTCGATCGCCGCGTCGGCCCCCGTGCCCATGGCCAGACCCAGGTCCGCCTGGGCCAGCGCCGCGGCGTCGTTGACCCCGTCGCCGACCATGGCCACCACGCGTCCCTCGGCCTGGAGCCGCTTGACCACCTCGACCTTGTCCGCGGGCAGCACCTCGGCGATCACCTGCTCGATGCCGACGGAGCCCGCCACGGCGTCGGCGGCGGCGCGGTTGTCCCCGGTGAGCAGGATCGGGACCAGCCCGAGGTCCCGCAGATCCCGTACGGCTCTCGCCGACGTCTCCTTGATCGTGTCGGACACGACGAGGACGCCTCGGGGGACGCCGTCCCAGCCGACGGCCACGGCCGTACCTCCTGCGGCCTCGGCGGCGGCGAGCGCCTCCTCGACCGCGGGCGGCAGGTGCCGTGTCCCCGCGAGCAGCGCACGGCGGCCGGCCAGCACGACCCGGCCCTCCACGACACCCCGGACGCCGAGCCCGGGAAGGCTCTCGAACTCCTCGACCGCGGGGAGCCGGTGACCCGCCTCACGGGCGGCGGCGGCGACAGCCCTGGCGACGGGATGCTCGGACGCGTGCTCGACGGCTCCCGCCATCCGCAGGACCTCCCCGGCCGACTCACCGTCGGCGGCCATGACCGCCGTCAGCGACATCCGGCCGGTGGTCACCGTCCCGGTCTTGTCCAGGACCACAGTGTCGATCTTCCTTGCCCGTTCGAGGACCTCCGGGCCCTTGATCAGGATGCCGAGCCGCGCACCCCGGCCCGTGCCGACGAGCAGGGCCGTGGGAGTCGCGAGGCCGAGCGCGCACGGGCAGGCGATGATCAGCACCGCGACGGCCGCGGTGAAGGCGTGCACCACCCCGCCGCCCGCGGCGAGCCAGGACACGAGCGTGGCGGCCGCCAGCACGATCACGACGGGCACGAAGACGCCGGAGACCCGGTCGGCGAGGCGCTGGACCGCGGCCTTGCCCGACTGGGCCTCGGCCACGAGAGCCGCGATCCGCGCGAGCTGGGTGTCCGCACCGACCCGTGCGGCCCGGACGACGAGCCTGCCGCTCTCGTTCAGCGTGGCGCCGGTGACCATGTCACCCGGCCCGACCTCGGCCGGCACCGACTCGCCGGTGAGCATGCCCGCGTCGACGGCCGACACCCCTTCGACGATGACGCCGTCAGTGGCGATCTTCTCGCCCGGCCGTACGACGAACTCGTCGCCGACCTGCAGCATCCCGATCGGGACGCGAGTCTCGGCGCCCTGACGGATCACCGTGACGTCCTTTGCGCCCAGTTCCATCAGCTCGCGCAGCGCGCTTCCCGCCCGGCGCCTGGCCCTCGCCTCGAAGTACCGCCCGGCCAGGATGAACACCGTCACACCCGCCGCCACCTCGAGATAGGTGTGGCCCGACGGGGGCCCGGCGAGCAGGGCCCATGACGACCAGGCGTACGCGGCGAGGGTGCCGAGCGAGATCAGGGTGTCCATCGTCGCGGCACCGTGCCGGAGGTTGACCCAGGCGGCCTGGTGGAACGGCCGGCCGCCGTAGGCGACGACGGGCGTGGTGAGCGTCAGGGAGAACCACTCCCATCCGGGGAACCGGAACGCCGGGACCATGCCCACCGCGATGACCGGGACGGCCAGCAGGAGCGACAGGATCAGGCGGTCTTCCAGCGTGTCGCGCGGCGTGACGGGCTCCGCCTCGGGCAGTGCGGCCGAGTACCCGGCCTTCTCGATCTGAGCGATCAGCTCACGGTGGTCGAGATCGTCCGGGAAGACCACGCTGGCCTTCTCCGTGGCGTAGTTGACCGCGGCGCTCACGCCGTCGAGCTTGTTGAGCTTGCGCTCGATCCTGCCCGCGCAGGAGGCGCACGTCATGCCGGCGATGTCGAGCTCGATCCGCGCTGTCATGTCTCCCCCGGGACCCGCGCCGCGCGAGACGGCTCAGGCGACGATCTCGTAACCGGCCTCCTGGACGGCCAGCCGTACGGCGTCGTCGGTGACGCCCTCACCGGCGACGTCCAGCCGCCCGGACGCGAGGTCGACCTCCACGCCGGTCACTCCGGCGAGCTCGCCGACCTCCTCCTTGACGGAGCTGACGCAGTGGCCGCAGGTCATGCCTTGGACGGTGTAGGTCTTCACGCTCATGTCCATCCTTCCGGTACCGGTACCCCCCAAGGGTATTCCATGACTCAGACAGATGTCCCGATGACCTCGCCGATCGATGCGAGTCCCTGACGCCGGACACGGCGGGCGAGCTCGCGGTGGATCCTCGACGCCCACAGCGGGCCCTCATAGATCATTCCGGTGTAACCCTGGACGAGGCCGGCGCCCGCGCACAGCCGGTCCCACACGTCGTCGGCGTTCTCGACGCCGCCGACGGACACGATCGTCAGCCGGCCGCCCACCTTCTTGTGCAACCGCCGCAGCACCTCGAGCGACCGCTCCTTGAGCGGCCGGCCCGACAGGCCCCCCGTCTCGGTGCTGGCGACTCCGGCGCGGCTGATCGTGGTGTTGGTGGCGATGATCCCGGCCAGGCCGAGATCGACGGCGAGATCCGCGACCGCGTCGACGTCCTCGTCGGCCAGGTCGGGGGCGATCTTCACCAGCAGCGGGGTCCGTCCCGCCACCTCCTTGACCGCGGTCAGGAGAGGCCGGAGGAGTTCGACCGCCTGCAGGTCGCGCAGCCCAGGCGTGTTCGGCGAGCTCACGTTGACCACGAGGTAGTCCGCCAGAGGCGCGAGCAGCCGGGCACCGGTCACGTAGTCCTCTACGGCCTCGGCCTCCGGCACCACCTTGGTCTTGCCGATGTTGACCCCGACGACGGCGGGGATGACACGGGGCCTGCGGAGCCGTACGGCCGCCGCCGCCGCGCCGTCGTTGTTGAAGCCCATCCGATTGATGATCGCCCGGCTGTCCACGAGCCGGAAGAGCCGCGGCCGGGGGTTGCCTGGCTGCGCCCGGGCGGTGATCGTGCCCACCTCGACGTGGCCGAAGCCGAAGGCGGCGAGCGCCTCGACGCACCGGGCGTCCTTGTCGAACCCCGCGGCGAGCCCCAGCGGCCCGGGGAACCGGACGCCGAAGGCCTCGACTCTGAGGGAGTCGTCGCGCGGGGCGAGCAGGGCGTGCAGCACCCGCTTCAGAATGGGGAGCGCGGAAAGGACGCGGAGCAGTCTCATCGTCAGATGGTGGACCGCCTCCGCGTCGAAGCGGCTCAGGACCTGCGTGAACACGAATCGATACATCGCGGCCCAGACTATCGCCCGCGTCAGTTGAGACCGGGCTTCGCCTCCAGGCTCACGGATGTCGTGTCCTCGGATGTGCTCCGGATGGTCAGCTCATGGTCGAACTCCAGGAGCCGGAGCAGGCGCAGAACCAGCGACGACGGGCGGACGACGGTCGCCGTCCCCCCTCGCCCGCGCATCCGCCGCTGGACCCAGAGCAGTGTCCTGCAGCCCGAGCAGTCGATGAAGGCGACGCCCGAGAGTTCGAGATCGATGTGCCCGGGACGATACGTCTGCAGGGCCTCGGAGACGCACACGCGCAGCTCTCCTGACCCCTCCATGTCGAGATCGCCCCGGACCGCCATCGAGATTCCGCCGTCAGACGGCGTGATCTGGATTCGCAACATCATGCGGACCCTGTTCGCCCAACAGTTCGGCCGCCAGGTCGGAGACTCTCCGCCTGCTGTCCCTCGCCTGTTTGCGCAGGCCGGTGAACGCCTGTGTGGCGGTCAGGTCGTGCTTTCCCATGAGGTAGCCGATGGCGCGCTCGATGACCACGCGGTAGTCCAGCGCGTACTGCAACTGGTCGGCGAGCACCGCCTTCTCGTCCGCCTCGATCGAGGCCACCAGGACCTGCTCGATCACATGCGCGTACGCGTGGAGCGCCTGGACGTCGGAGTCCTCCCACTCATGCGGGGCGTCCTGATAGACGTTCAGCGTGCCCACGGGCACTCCGCCCAGCCTTATCGGGACGCCCGCCACGGCTCGCACCTCCGGGTGCAGCAATTCGGGCAGTTCGGGCCAGCGTCGATCGCTCCTCACGTCAACGGTGGTCACCTCGGTGTCACCCGCGTACGCGGCGACGCAGGGCCCCTGGCCCGTCATCGCCTGCGCGTGCTCCAAGCTGCGGCCACGCTCGTCGGTCGCGAAGAGATACCGGAGAGTGCGATCCTCCTCGGCGAACATCAGACCGGCCCCCGAATATCCGAAGATCCGGTCGACGACCTGCACGATGCGCTCGAGGTGCTGCACGATCCCGGTCGCCGTCGTGTTCTTCTGCAGACGACGCAGACTGGCGACGAGCGCCTCCGGATCGATATGGGTCATTCCGTATCCTCTCGTGAACCTCACCTCAGCGCCGGCGCGGTCGCGGAGAGTTGGCGACTCGGCCATCACACCTGCCCAGACGGGGAGGAATCAGTCCTGCTCTCCGCAAGGACCCGCAGGACGATCACCATGAGCTCGCCGAGACACGAGCCCGTCTCCACCGCCGCGGGGTCCCATTCGCGCCCGATCCGGGCGTAGAAGTCGAGGACGCCGATGAGTTCCGTGCCCTCGACGAGCGGCACGGACATGACGGCCCGCACCGGCATCGCGTGCGCCGCCACATGAGGGAATCCCAGTGGAATCGCCGCGTGAAGATCGTTGATCGCGACGAGGTCGCCGCGGACCGCGCTCGCTATGGCCGGACCGTCTCCGACGGACTCCTGCGCGGATTCCAGCGCGATGCCGACGTCGTCGGAGGCACCGACCGCCCGCAGGCGATCCTGCCCGTCGAGCAACATGAGAGCGGCTCCGTCGACCCCGAAGAGGTCGGCCATGCCGACGAGAACGTTCTCGAGAACCACAGGCGCCTGTGCCATGACATGCCATCTCCATGTAGAAACGGCCGCGGACACAGGGCGGACTGACAGCTAAGCCTAGTGGGCCGCCGACAGCGCAGGCGAGGCGAACCCGACTTTGTTTCACCCTACGACGACGACCGCCCCGGAGCGCGAGTGCGCTCCGGGGCGGTCGTGATGCCGAGCCGGACCCGGTCGAGAGACCGGGGCCGTGGAGTCGTCCGGCGAAGGCCGGGGCGAGGGGGTCGGACCGCGAGCCGGAAGGACCTGGCTAGTGCTTGGCCTTCTTGCCTTCCGGCGTCACGGCGTACCACTCGCCGCCGAAGTCCTTGACGTCCTGGCCCTTGACGTCGCCGGCCTTCTCGTCCTTGGCGTAGTAGTACAGCGGGTGGTCGTTGTAGACGACCTGGGTCATGCCGTCGTCGCGCTTGATCGTCTTGAGGAGTTCGGGCTTGAGGGCCGTTCCGGCCGTAGGCGCACCGAGGGTGAGAGCCGGCGGCCACGCGGTCGCGCAGGCGCCGGTGCACATCGACGTGCCGGCCTTGTCCTTCGTGAAGAGGTAGAGCGTGCGGCCCTCAAGGCCCACGAGGACCTTGCCGAGCTTCGTGTCCGCTACCTCGATCTTCGCGGGGCCCGTCGGCGCCATCATGATGGGCGAGGTCGGGGATGCCGAGTAGCCCGGCGACATCATGCCGGACTCGCCCTCTGACGGGTTCGCCGGCGAGGTCGGCGATGCGTTGTACTCGTCCGCGGCGACGGGACTGGAGGAGTTGTCCGATCCCCCGCATCCGGACGCCAGCAGGCCGGCCATGACCGCGCCGGCGCACAGCAGTTTCTTCATCTTGTGGTCTCCAGGGAAATAGGCGAGCACCGCGTCCAAGGAGACACGCGGCGACGATAGAGCGTCGCTCCGACACGGACCGTGGCGACATGACTTTGCCTGGTCTTGGCCCGCGCCTGGCCCAATCACCGTCCTGGCCGGGGAAGGGAGGCGAAAACAGGTAAGCGCAGACAGACGCGAAGTCGGACGGGGAGGACGTCATGCGCATGACCAGACTTCCGTCGGGCGAGGAGGTCGCCGCCCTGGGTCAGGGCACCTGGCACATGGGCGAGAACCGCTCATCGCGGGACGAAGAGATCGCGACGCTCCAGGTGGGCCTCGACCTGGGCATGACGCTGATCGACACCGCCGAGTTGTACGCCGAGGGCGAGGCGGAACGGCTCACCGGTGAGGCGATCGCCGGACGGCGCGACGAGGTGTTCCTGGTCGGCAAGGTGCTGCCGGACCACGCCACACTCAGGGGCACGGTGGCGGCCTGCGAGGAGAGCCTCCGGCGCCTCGGCACCGACAGGATCGACCTCTATCTGCTGCACTGGCGGGGAGGCGTGCCACTGGAGGAGACGTTGTCGGCCTTCGAACGGCTCACCGCCTCCGGGCACATCCGGCACTGGGGTGTGAGCAACTTCGACGTCGGTGACATGACGGAACTCGTGGCTCTCGCGGGCGGCCAGGCCGTACAGAGCGATCAGATCCTGTACAACCTGGCCCGGCGCGGGTCCGAGTTCGAGCTCGCCCCCTGGTGCCATGAACGCGGCATCCCGATCATGGCGTACTCGCCGGTCGAGCAGGGCCGGCTGCTGGGGCATCCGGCGCTCCGCGGAGTGGCGGAGCGGCACGAGGCCACCCCGGCTCAGGTGGCCCTCGCGTGGGCGCTCAGGGACAACGGCGTCATCGCCATCCCGAAGGCGGCGAAGGCCTCCCATGTGCGCGAGAACCAGGCCGCACTCGAGATCCGGCTGGCCGAGGAGGACCTGCTCGTGCTGGACACGGCGTTCCCGCCTCCGCGCGCCGGGCAGCCCCTTGAGATGCTCTGACTCCCGACACGCACCCCCGATCGGGCACCCCTGCCCTGCGCCGCGACATCGGCAGTGCAATGCTGAGATGCCCCGGCGCCGGTCGATGACCGGGCACGACACACGAAGGAGCACTCCGGATGGCCGACCGTACGGCGCGACCCGCGGACCCGTCCACCGTCAAGCGACGCCTCGGCCGCACGGGCGTGTGGCTGGCCTCGTTCTCCTCCGTGCCCGCGGAGACGGTGCGCCGGGCGGCCGCCGAGATCGAGGGCCTCGGCTACGGGACGCTGTGGTTCGGCGAGACCCCGACGAGCCGGGAGGCCCTGACGCAGGCCGCTCTGCTGCTGTCGGCCACGCAACGCCTTCAGATCGCGACCGGCATCGCCAACATCTACGCGCGTGACGCGGTGGCCGCGGCCAACGGGGCGAGGACCCTGACGGAGGCGTGGGGAGACCGGTTCGTCCTCGGCCTGGGAGTGAGCCACGCCCCGCTCGTGACCACGCGGGGCCACGACTACAGCAAGCCGGTGGCCACCATGCGCGCCTACCTCGACGGAATGGACGCCACCTCGTTCGGCCTGCCCTCGGCGCCCGAACCGCCGCGGCTCCTCGCGGCCCTGCGGCGCAAGATGCTCGAACTGGCGGCCACCAGGGCGCAGGGGGCACATCCGTACTTCATCACCCCTGAGCACACCGCGATGGCGCGTGACGTCCTCGGACCCGACCCCGTGCTCGCCCCCGAGCAGGCCGTCGTGGTGACCACGGACGTCGACGAGGGCCGGGCCATCGCACGGAAGTACGCCGCGGTCTACCTGGCCATGCCCAACTACCTCAACAACCTGCGCGAACTCGGCTTCTCCGATCGCGACTTCGAGGGCGGCGGCAGCGACGCGCTCATCGACGCCGTCATCCCCAGTGGAGACCCGGAGACCATCGGCGAGCACGTCCGCGCCCATCACCAGGCAGGAGCCGACCACGTCTGCGTTCAACCAATCGCCGGCACACTCGCGGAGCAACTCGAGCACCTGCGCCTGCTCGCCCCCGTCATCACCGGCTGATCCTGTGAGTACGGCACGGCCGGATGCGGCACCGCACGACCAGGACGGCGAGACGCCGGGCCTCACCCCACCGGACCCGACGGGACTCGAGACGTGGATCCGCCAGGTCCTGGGTCTCGCCGGCCCCCGCGTCTCGTCGTTCGCTCCGCTGTTGCCCGAAGCCCCCAGGCCGTCGGCGGAGACGGCGGATCCGCCGGACGGACGGTAGGCCGGGAACGCCGCCTGTCCTCGGACGGCGGGGGATCCCGCTCAGCCTGTCCGCCCGCGCACCTGCTCCTCCAGCCGCGCCAGGCTCTCCTCGAGGGACTTCTCCACGAGAGCGGCGGGCGGCGTGTGCCCCCGGCCGAAGAACGACAGATGGACCGTCGCCTCGCTCCCGCGGTCGTCGATTCCGGCCACCTGCAGCCATCCGGCGTACCGGTCGTCGTCGCGGGTGCCCCACTCGAGCCGGAGCTGATCACGGTCCTCCCGGAGCAGCGCGCGGGCGTCGTGTCCGGTCCTGTCCTCGTGGACCGTCACGGCGGGCAGTTCCTCCGGGTGGACGTGCAGGTCGCCTGGCAGCCACTCGTCGAGCCGGTCGAGGTCGCACGCCTGGTCGAACACCTGCTCGGCGGAGGCCGGCATCCTGCGCGACCGCTCGAATTCGCTCATCGGTTCGTCCTCCTCACTCTGGTACGTACCGCGCCCTTACCCTCCGAGGGCCGCTCCATCCGGCCCCAGACATTCACGCTTGACTTATATAAGCGGACGCTGGGTTCGTGGCC
Organism: Planotetraspora mira; assembly: GCF_016863275.1. Taxonomy (GTDB): domain Bacteria; phylum Actinomycetota; class Actinomycetes; order Streptosporangiales; family Streptosporangiaceae; genus Planotetraspora; species Planotetraspora mira. The sequence goes on along the minus strand of NZ_BOOO01000035.1, from coordinate 170,292 downwards.
GGCGACCAGGACGGCCGCGGCGACCTCATCGGCCTCTTCCAGGCGTAGGCGCGGGGACCCGTTCGGGAGGAAGACACTCGACCTCCGCGTCCACCGGCCGGGGACATGGCATCAGGTCCGCGGGACCGCCCGCCATGACCCCGACGCCCGGCGGCACACCCAGGACGTACTCGGCACGGCACCCCGTCTCACAGCTCGTGGCGACGTCCAGCGTGCGGCCGTCACGCCATGACTCCTCGAAACGGCGCCCCTCCTCGCGCCAGGTGAGCGTGCGCTTGATGGACAGCCGTCCGGGCGTGCCCGCCACCAGCTTGACCTCGACGTTCCCGATCGTCCTGACGATGATCATCGGCGTGGAGGTCTCGTAGGCGTACGTGGTGATCTCGGTCGTCGGGCCGACGGGACCGTACTCCGAGGACGAACGGAGGAGGTCGCCGTCGGGCTGGACGCGGATGTCCGTCAGCACCGCGAGGGCCATCGCGACCACGACGGCGGCGGTGAACGCGCCGCCCACGACGATCCAGGCGGCTCTGACCCTGCTTCGCATCTGCACGCGCCTTTCAGACCTTCAGGAATCGCAGTACGGCCAGGACCCGGCGATGGTCCTTGTCGGCGCTGGGCAGGTCGAGCTTGGTGAAGATGTTGTTGATGTGCTTGCCGACGGCGCTCTCCGACACGACCAGGGCCTCGGCGATCCCGGCGTTCGACCTGCCCTCCGCGATCAGTGCCAGCACCTCGTGCTCGCGGGGTGTCAGCCGTTCCAGCGGGTCGCTGTTCCTGCGCAGGAGAAGCTGGGCGACCACCTCCGGGTCGAGGGCGGTGCCTCCGCCCGCCACCCTGCGGAGCGCGTCGAAGAACTCGGTGACGTCGGCCACCCGGTCCTTGAGCAGGTATCCGATGCCGCTCGTCGCCGTGGACAACAACCGGCTCGCGTAACGTTCCTCGACCCATTGGGACAGCACGACGATCGCGAGATCCGGCCGCTGGCGGCGCAGTACGAGCGCCGCCCGCAGACCCTCGTCGGTGTGTGACGGCGGCATGCGGACGTCGGTGACGACCAGATCGGGCTCGTGCTCGTCGACCGCGCGCAGCAGGTCCTCGGCGTCGCCGACCGCCGCCACCACCTCCATGCCTCCGGCGCCGAGCAATCGCACGAGCCCCTCCCTGAGCAGTACGGAGTCCTCCGCCAGGACTACGCGCACGGAAGCTCCGCCTCGATCCTCGTCGGACCGCCGGGAGGGCTGTCGATGCGCAGCACCCCGTCGACCGAGCCGACTCTCTGCGTCAGGCCGCGCAGCCCCGTGCCGCCCCCCGCGTCCGGTGCGGCCCCTCCCCTGCCGTCGTCGATGACCGTGAGGTGAAGGCGGTCACCCGCACGCCGTACGACGATCTGCGCACTGTTCGCCTGGGCGTGCTTGGAGATGTTGGTCAGGGCCTCGGACACGACGAAGAACGCCACGGCCTCCACCGTAGGCGAGGCTCGTTCCGCCACGTCGACGTGGAGCCGTACGGGGAAGGACGCCCGCGCGGCCAGTCCGGACAGTGCGGCGTCGAGACCCTCCTCGGTGAGCACGGCCGGATGGAGGCCACGCACGACGTCGCGCAACTCCTTCAGGACGAGCTTGGAGTCCTCGTGCGCCTGGGCGAGCACTTCCCGGACCGGTTCGGGCAGATCGGTGAGGGTGGCGCGGGCCATGCCCAGGTTCATGGCCAGCCCGAGGAGCCGCTGCTGAGTGCCGTCGTGCAGGTCGCGCTCGATCCGGCGGCGTTCGGCGTCCGCCGCCTCGACCACCTCGGCGCGGCTCTCCCGCAGGGTCTCCACCCGCTCGGCGAGCTGGTCGTTGAGGCTGGGCCCGAGCAGGGCCTCCGCCGCGACGACGTCGAGCGAGGTGACACCCTGCACCACCCAGGGGACGACCACGAACACCGCGAACGCGAGCAGGGCGAGAAGGGACCCCGTCCATCCGCTTCCCACCAGCCACAGACGCAGGGCGAGCCCCGCCGCGACCAGGCACGCCGACCAGGCCACGATCACCGCGACGAACCCGGCCACGCTGATCACCGGCGCGACGACGTGGTAGGCGACCTGCCGCCACACACTCCTCGACCGCATGTCGCGGAACAGGCGCCGCACCGGATCACGGCCGGCGGCGGGGCGCGGCACCGGGGCGATGTCCACACCCAGATAGGCCGCGAAGCGTTTGCGCTGCAGCCGGGTGAAGACCGTCACCGACGAGAAGAGCAGCGGAAGGCCGACCAGCGGCGCCACCACGGTCCAGGAGAACACCACCGACACGGCGGCCAGTCCCCCGATCACACCGACGGCGGCGAGCGCGATCGGAAGGCCCGTCGCCACGTGGACGGTGCGAAGCCAGGTCGGTGCGGACCAGTGGACGCGGACCCTGTCCCAAGGAGTGCTCAGGTCGGTGGCGGTCATGATGACAACGGTAGAGATCGGGTACGCCCGGCGACATGGGCCGGTCATCCGAATCCATGGTGGGGTAAACCCCACCATTGCGCGACCGCGTGCAACATTTTTCGGCGATGAGACGTCCATGTTGTCATGGACGACACCTTCGACGACTTCGTCCGGGGACGCGGCAGTGCGTTGTTCCGATACGGATTCGTCCTGACGGGCGACGCGGACGACGCGGCGGACCTCGTGCAGGAGGCGCTGCTTCGCCTGGGCGACACCTGGCACCGGGTGATCCGCAAGGACGATCCGGAAGGCTACGTCCGGACGATCATGGCACGGCAGCACATCAGCTGGTGGCGACGCCGCCGGCGCGAGCGTCTGATGGCGGACGCACCGGATCGCGGCTACACCGACGCACGGCTCGACGGGGACGACGCGTTGTGGGCCGAGCTCGGAACCCTCCCGCCACGACAGCGGGCCGTGCTGGTCCTGCGCTACTACGAGGACCTGCCGGACGCGGAGATCGCCGCGATCCTCGGCGTCTCGACCGGAACCGTGCGGAGCCAGGCTTCGCGGGCCCTCGACAAGCTGCGCGTCGGCAGGCGTGCGGCACTGATGGAGGAAGTGTGAGAACCGAACAGGACTTGAGAGCGGCCCTCCAGGAGGCCGCCGCGCGGGCTGTGGATCCTGCCGACATCGCCGACGCCGTGCGCGTCCGGCGCAGAAAGCGGACACACCATCGTCGCCAGGCCGCACTGGCCTCCGCAGCGGTGGTCATCGTCGTGGCCGGGGGATCGGCCGTCCTCCGCGGGGGCGGGGGCGGGACCCCGGACGCCACGACCACGACCACGACCACGACCACGACCACGACAGCCTCGCCCACTTCCGCGCCGGCCTCCCCAGGGCCGGACCTCAGGAAGCTCCTTCCGGCGCGCGCGGTGTGGCCGGGTGCCGTGTTCACGATTCCGGCGGAGGCGCCGGACGGTTCCCGCTACTCCCCTCTCACGGCTCTCAGCCCGACGGAGTTGCTCATGATCGCCAGAACGAAGTTCTGGAAGACCGAGCGGCTCGACGTCTACGACACGGGGACTGGCGAGAGCCGCGTCATCACGCGGATGCCCGCCTCCAAGAAGGATTACTACCAGCGGCGCTTCGAGGTGGGTGCGGACTACATCGGCTGGTACGGCACGATGCTCAACGGCAGGAAGGGCGGGTGGGCGGACTTCTGGGTCGCACCGCGCGCGGGCGGTGCGGCGGTCAAGGTCGGCGAGGTGACCGGCGACCTGTCCGGTGTCAGCGCGATCGGGGTGTCGTCGGACTCCTTCGTCTGGTCGATCCGGCCCGGCGGGGTCTACCGCATGCCGATCACCGGGGGCTCCCCGGAGAAGCTGGCGGGCACCGACGGCCTGTGGTTGTCGTCCTGGCCGTGGGCCGTGGACGTGCCCCCCATCCGGATCGGCCAGGTGCAGGACCGCAACCAGAGCAAGCTCGTCAACCTGGAGACGGGTGAGACGAGGGCCATCATTCCCCCTGCCGGCGTGAAGGGGTTGAGCTGCTCGATCGAATGGTGCCTTGGCCGGATGGGTAACGCGGTCATCGTCATGCGGCCCGACGGCTCGGGGCTCAGCCGGATTCCGGTGCCGTCGTCGTACGTGCTGCCGGTCCTCGGTTCGCACTTCGCCCAGATGTCGGGAGCAGTCATATACGACCTGAACACCGGGAAGAAGGCCATCGTCGGAGTGCGTCCCAGCGGGTACTCATGGGAAGCCACCTCATCGTCCCCGCTGCTCTCCTGGGAGGCCGGGCACGGCAAGCTCAACGTGCTCAACCTGCTCGCCGTGGACGGATGAGGCTCGCCACGGGGAGATGAGACCGCCACGGGCGGATGAGAACGGACAAACGCGGAAGGGCCCGCACCGGGAGGTGCGGGCCCTTCTTTCAGGTGACCCTCTTCAGGAAGAGATCACTTGTGGTGGGTGAGCGAGGCCACCGCGCCCGTGGTCGGGTTGAGGATGACGGTGTCCGCCTTCGGCTTGCCGAAGTCGAACATGCCCTTCAGGGAGCCCGCGCGCGAGTCGTAGGAGGAGTCGCCGATCCGGCCGAGGTTCCAGTTGTCCTCGATGAACTTCAGGACCGAGGTCTGGTCGGTGAGGGTGTGGTCGACGTGGTTCACCTTGCTGTAAGGCGAGATCACGAGCAGCGGCGTCCGGGGGCCGTAGCCACAGCGGTCGTCGTAGCCGCCGGCCACCTTGGCCTTGCCGCAGAGCGCGGCGCTGTCCTGCGCCGGGTCCGCGGAGCCGTTGACGATCGGGGCGGCCTTGTGGTCGTACCAGCCGTCCGAGTCGTCGTAGGCGATGACGATCGCGGTCGACGCCCAGTCCTTCGACTTCTGGATCTTGTTGATCGTGTTGACCACGAAGGTCTGCTCATCCAGAGGGTCGGAGTTGCCCGGGTGACCGTCCTGGTAGGCGCTGGCCTTGAGGAAGCTGACCGCCGGCAGGTTGCCCGCGGCGAGGGCGGCGTCGAAGTCCGTCAGGTCGTAGTTGTGGTTCGCCTGGTCGGTGTGCCCGATCGCCGCGACCGAGGACGGCGGCAGGTGCTTCGGGTTGGCCGTCGACGCGTAGTACTGGAACGGCGAGTGGTGCGGGCTGTAGTCCACGACCGAGTTGCCGCCGATGTTCTGGTGCGTGGCACCGCACACCACGTAGTTGCCCGACGCGTCGGTCGGCTTGAAGCCGCCCTGGAACCAGCCCCACGTGACGTGGTTCCGGTTGAGCAGGTCACCGACGTTGGGGCCGGTGGCCTGCGCGAGGTTGTTCGTCGAGGTGTGGTTGTTGTCCGAGCAGTCGTCGAACGCGGGGTCGGGGTCGTTGATGACCGTGCCGACGCCATTGGCGTCCGGGGAGGTCGCCACGCTGGGGTCGTTGACCGCCGTGTGCTTCACCGGGTCGACCGCGTAGATACCGTGCGTCTGCCCCGAGATGAGGTTGAGCGCACCGGGGGTCGACGGACCGAAGTTGGTGTTGTAGGAGTTGTCGCTCATCGCGTAGTGCTGAGCGTAGTTCCACATACCGGTGACGGTGTTGCCGTCGAAGTAGTCCATGACGATGCCGGGCGTGGTGAAGATGTTGTTGCCGCCGCACGTGCTGTGCTCGGTGTTCTCGACGAACTTGTCCATCTTGCCGCCGTTGTAGGCGAGCTGCTCCGCACCGTACGCGTGGCCCTGGCTGCAGGTCAGGGCCTGCTCGTGCGTCAGGCGCTTCGGGTTGTACTGGTTCGGGTTCTTGGTGAGCAGCTTGCTGGTCAGCCCGTCGACGGACGGAGTGCCCTTGTCGGCCTTGAACGAGGTGCCGTCGGTGTTGGCCGCGTTCGGGTACGTGCCGAAGTAGTGGTCGAACGACACGTTCTCGTCGAACAGCACCACGACGTGCTTGATGGGGGTCGTGGTCTTCGTGTCGTTCTTGTACAGGGCGACCGGAGCCCCCTTGGTCTGGGGAGCCGCCGTCCCGGTGGCGGCTGAGCCGGGCGACATGGTCGTGACGACCAGGACCCCGGCGGCCACCACGCTGGTCGCGACCGCGGACCAGCGCAGTGCCGTCTTCTTGTCTGGGCGAATGCCCACAATGCCTCCTACTGACGATGCCCGAACCAGGTTTCGGCCCGGATGGCACCGGAGACACGTGGCCCCCAGGGTGCCTACGAAATCCCATCGGAGGCGATCGACGAGTATCAGCTAAAAAAGTGACATCCACCTAAACAAAGGATAAAAACGGTCAAACCTTCAGAAATCCTCCAAATGACCTGGATGAATCCTGTACGCCCGGAAGTGCGAAGAAATACCCGCCGCCGAACGGCGAGATGTAGTCGACGAGGGGCTCGTCCGCCAGCCGCTTCTGGGTCGCCTCGAACTGCCGCTGGAGATCCTGCTGGTAGCAGGTGAAGATCAGGCCGACGTCGAGGTTCCCGACGGAGTCCATGCCCCGGTCGTAGTTGAAGCCCCGCCGCAGGATCCGGCTGTCGTCCGTCTGGGGCGTACGCGGGTTCGCCCGCCGGATGTGGCTGTCGAGCGGGATGACCAAGCCCTCGGGGTCGTTCTGGTACTGGGGTGCGTCCTGCTCGTGAGCGCCGTCCAGCGGGGCACCGGTGTCCTTGGCGCGGCCGAACATCTTCTCCTGCTCGTCGAGCCCGACGCGGTCCCAGAACTCCACGAGCATCCGGATGAGCCGGACGACGAGGTAGCTGCCGCCCGCCGTCCAGGCCGGCTCAGGCGCCTTACCGCTTGCCCAGACGCGCCGGTCCATCTCGGCGGCCTTCGTGGCGTCCGGGTTGGCGATGCCGTCCTTGAAGCCCAGAAGGTTCCGCTGCGTTCCGGTCGGTCTGGGCGGGTTGGAGAACCCGTTCATGCGCCAGCGGACCTGCATCCCGCCGCGCGTGTGCTTGGCGATGTCGCGCAGCGCGTGCAGCAGCGTGTCGTCGTCGTCCGCCTCCAACTGCAGGCTCAGGTCGCCGTGACACCACGCGGGGTCGAGATCGTCGTTGGGGAACGTCGGCATCCGCGTCAGCCGGGACGGCTTGCGCGAGGCCAGGCCGTACCGGTCGTCGAACAGGGAGGCGCCGACGCCCACCGTGAGCATCAGGTCGCCACCCGGGATGTCCGGCCCGAGGATGCCGGAGTCGGACGACGGTGCGGTGATACCGACCTGCTCAGGTATTCCCCCCGACGTGAGGGCGCGCGCCCGATCGGTCAGGGTCTGCAACAGGTCCGCGAGGTCGTCACGGCCGTCCGCCATGACGTCGAAGGCGGCGACGATCGTCCTGCGCCGGGCGGGCGCCAGGATCCCCGCCTGGTGTGGGCCGTGGAAGGGAGGGATCGGCGGCGCACCGGCCTCGGGAGTCGTGGAGGTCTCCGCGACCGCCTTACCCGCGGCCACTCCGGCCACGGAGCCGGCGATCCCGGTCGCGAGGGCGCCGCGAAGGAACATCCTGCGGTCGTAGCCGCTCATGAGGTCCGCCTTGGGTAGCAGATGGAGGCGATCGGGGCCAGGCGCTCGAGCAGCTCGCCCACCGCACCGTCGATGGACTCGCGGTCCGACGTGCCGAGACCCGCCACGGATGTCCACGAGTCGCCGTGCTTCTGCGCGTCGAGCAACTTCTGGACCCGGTCCAGATCCGCGTCCATCTGCGACAGCCCGGTGTAGCGGGACTTGAGCAGCGGCCGCAGGACCTCGACCGCCTGGCGTGTGCCGTCGAGGTTCGCCGAAGCCGTGGCCAGCGAGGTGCCGCTGCCCTGGTCGGCCTTCTCTGTGAGCTCGAACTGGAGGGTGTTCTCCATGATCTCGTGCGCGCGCAGCGGAAGGTCGCCGGGCTCCATGTCCTCGTTGGGCAGGTCGGCCTTCAGCCCCTTGACGTCCTTGAGCAGGCGATCGGCCGGCGACCGCAGCGAGGCCGCGGACTCGCCGTGCCAGAGGCCGTACTCCACGCGGTGGAAACCGGCGAAGTCCGGATCGTGCACGCCCTTCGGCAGACCCTGCGGAAGGCCGTCGATCGCGTCGCCGAAGTCGCCGAAGGTGTCGTAGGCCGCGCCCAGCTTCTCGTAGGCCAGATGGGCGGGCAGCCAGGCCTTCTTAGCGGCCTTGAGGTCCTTGCGGTCGACGGCCGCCACCAGCGTCTTCGTCCTGGCCAGAAGTGTCTTCACTCCGCCGGCGACGTAGTCCTGGTACTCGCGCGTCGGGCCGTACAGGTCGTTGTAGGTGACCGGGACCGCGGCCGGGCCGGACTTCGCGGATCCGGCGACGCGGACCGAGGGGCCGACGATGAGGGCGCCGTCCTCCGGCTGGCACCGGATGGCGTAGGTGCCCTGGCCGAGCGTGATCGGCAGCGACCTTGTGACGCCGGGTGCCACCCCTTCGAGCTCGCCGTAGACAGCGCCGCCGGGCACGCCGATCACGTCGGCGTCCGCCGTCGTGGTGCCGGTGTTGGTGATCGACAGCGTCTGGGAGCCCGCGGCGGGATGGGCCCAGCCTTCGCCGCAGTGACTGGTCGATATCTGGATGGAAGGATCGGCCGCCGGCTGAGCGGGCGCCGCTTTGACACCGGAATTCGAGCATCCGGCCACGAAGAGCAGCGACGATGCGATCACCGTGCTCACCCGCCTGACGTGCACTGATCTCCCCTTCGGAGGACCTGAAAAGGGCAAAAACAGATTAGTCACGCGATTAGCAGTAGAAGCCTTAATCGACCCCATAAGCCACCTTGTTCACGAAGTTCTCACCTGCCGTTCCCCTTTGAGGTTGCGCGCTCGCGGGCCGGACTCAGCCGTCTCGGCCGGCCTGGTGGAGCCGGTAGTGGCGCTCGGCGCGCACCCGGTCCCCGCAGGTCGTGGAGCACGAGATGCGCCGGGCGTGCTCGCGCAGGAAGATCCGTACGCAACCGGGCACCTCGCAGCGGCTGATCGTCTGTGCGCGCGGTCCGGTGACGACGTCGACGGCGTCGCGGGCGATGTGCGCGAGAACCGCGTCGAAACCGCCCGCCCGCTCGGCATGCCAGACCTTCACGGGGCCGGTGGGCGGCCACTCCACCACCGGGGACAGAGGACTTGCCCCGAGCTCGGTCTCCTGCGCGAGAAGTGGACATGAGCTCACAAACCAGCCCGGTGTCTCACCTCGGGGCTCGAGCGGGTCGCGCGGGGCGGTCACGCGGGTGGCCTCGTGGAGCGGTCACGTATGGGGGCGGCGGAAGGATCGCCGGCGTCACGGCGTCACGGCGTCACGGCGTCAGGACGACGATGCCGAAGTACCGGGGCTTCGTCTCTCCCGTGCGGGTGACCTGGAAGGTCATCTTGTCGAGCCCCTGTGGGGAGAGCTCGACCGTGCCCGGATAGCACCCGGTGGGGCCGCCGACCCGGCTGAGCCGCATGGTCGTGGTCGTGGCCGTCTCGCGCACCCGGCTCAGCCGTCCCGAGCACTGAAGGTTGGCCCCCCACCTCATGGAGCCTGCCTTGGCCATGTTCTCGGCAAGGAGCAGTTCCACGGAGAACACCAGGTCGGACGAGGGATACTCGGCGCTTCCCGTCCACCTGCCCGCGTACGAGAACGCTCCCGGCGAGGAGGGGGTGATGGAGGGAGACACGGAGACGGAGGCGGAGACGGAGGCGGAGACGGGCGTTGAGGGGGCGGGGCTCGTCCGGCCGTGGTCCGCCCACCACAGGGTCGCCCCGATGACACCGGCCATGAGAACAACGCCCCCCGCCGCGACGGCGGACCGCCGCAGGAACCATGGCGGGACGACGGCGGGGCGGGTGAGCTCGGCCCTTTCCGGATCCGGCGCGGCCGCCTCCTCGCCGTCCTCCGCGTTCAGGGGATCGGTGACGGCGTCCGGGGAGACGGCCGCCGCCGCTGAGGGCTCGTCGCCGCTCGGCCGTGTGCCGGCGGCCAGGATCGCTCCGGCCGCGAGCACACCTCCGGCCTCGAGCACACCGCCGGGCGTCTTGTCCGGAAGGGCGAGCTCTCCACGTCCGATGAGGTGCCGCAGCACCTCGTCCGCCGTCGGACGGTCGGACGGGTCCGCCGCGAGGCAGGCGACGACGACCTCGCGTAACCGCCCGGCGAGAGGCCCGAGGTCGGCCGTGCCGAACAGGATGCGGCCGAGGATCGCCTCGAAGGATTCACCGCTGTATGCGTGGCGTCCGCTCGCGGTGTAGGCGACCGTGAGCGCCCAGCCGAACATGTCGGCCGCGGGACTCGCCCTTTCTCCTCTGAGCTGCTCGGGAGAGATGTACGCAGGCGTGCCGACGGGCGTCAGCGTCACGGTCTCCGTCTTGTCCAGGAGCCGGGAGATGCCGAAGTCGATCACGCGCGGTCCGTCGGGGCCGAGCAGGACGTTGCCCGGTTTGAAGTCCCGGTGGACCACGCCGGCCTCGTGTATCGCCGCGAGCGCGGTGGCTGTGGCCACGGCGACCCGATCGAGCGATCCTCCTGAGCGGGGGCCCGAGGTCGCGATGTCCTCGCGGAGGGACGGCCCGTCGATGTACTCGCTGACGATGTAGGGACGCTCTTCGTCGAGATCGGCGTCGAGCACCTGCGCCGTGCAGAAGGGCGCGACCCGCCGCACAGCCTCCACCTCGGCGATGAACCGTTTTCTGGCCTTCTCGCCGTCCAACTCCAGGTGCATGCGCTTCACCGCGACCTGGGCGCCGCCGGGGGCGGTGCCCAGGAACACCACTCCCTGTCCCCCCTGGCCGACCCGCCCGGCCAGACGATAAACGCCGAGGCGCCGGGGGTCATCGGCGCGCAGGGGGGCGGGTGGTGCCATGTGCCATGCCTACCACGACAGTGATCGATGTGGCTCGGCCCAGAACCTCAGAGCACGTCTTCGATACGGATCGGCAACCGTCGATGGCGCCGGCCTGTGGCGTGGAAGACGGCGTTCGCGATGGCGGCGGCCACGCCCACCATGGACACCTCGCCGAGGCCCTTGACGCCGACCGGATTCAGCAGCAGGTCGGGCTCGTCCACGAAACCGACCTCGACCTCGCCGATGTCGGCGTTGACCGGGATCGGGTACTCCTCCATGGTCGCGTTGGCGAACCCTCCGTATCGGGGATCGACCTCGCTGCGCTCCCGCAACGCTCCCCCGATTCCCCACACCACGCCGCCGCGGACCTGGCTCACGGCGGTCACCGGACTGGCGACCCTGCCGCAGTCGACCACGCTGACCACGCGCGGAACCCGGATGCGCCGGGTCGTCGGCTCGATCCGCACCTCGGCGAAGTGCGCGATGAAACTGAAGGCGGTGAAGCCGGGGTAGACCGGGCCGGCGAAGGAGACCAGCCCCGCGCGCGACTGTTCGATGATCTCGGGTGGCTGCCCGGGTGCGACGGTGGTCGCCTCCACGTCGACGGTCGCCTGCCCGGTCGCCGCGACCAGCGCCTCCACGTCGACAGGATCGGAGTCCGCCACGTTGAGGCGCTTGCGCAGGTCGCGCAGCGCGGCGTGCACCGCCTGCAGCGCCGTGGCCGTGCCCCACGAGCCGGCGGTGAGATGTTGCGGCGCGACCCTGGTGTCGCCGACGTACACGATCACGTCTTCGGCCGCGACGGAAAGGTCCTCGGAGATCAGCCGGACGATCGCGGTGCGGATGCCCTGGCCCATCTCGTGGCCGTCCACCCCGACGGTGACCTTTCCGTCCGCGGCGGCCGACAACCGGGCGACGGCCGGGGCGATCGAGGCGGGGTAGGCGCCGGACGCGACGCCCCAGCCGATCTGCGTTCCGTCCGCCCCGCGCATCGAACCGGGCTCGTGGGTACGGCCGGCCCAGCCGAACATGTCGGCCCCGCGCCGCAGGCACTCGGCGAGATGCCGGGACGAGAACGGCTGGCCGGTGACCGGATCGACGTCGGCGTCGTTGGCCAGGCGCAGCGCCACGGGGTCCTGCCCCAGGGCGTAGGCGATCTCGTCGACGACCGACTCGAACGCGAACGCGGCGGCCTGCTCCCACGGCGCGCGCATGAACCCGGGCGTCTGCACATCGGTGCGGACCAGCCGATGGCGGCCCCGGAACTGGCCGATCCCGTAGAGACGACTGGTGATCTCGGTGTACAGGGCGGGGAACAGGTCGTGCCGGGAAGTCTGCTGGTCCACCTCGTGGACGGCGGCCAGCAGCCGGCCCGTCTCATCGGCGCCGAGCCGTACGAGTTGGCGGCTGGCCGGTCGGAAGCTGGCCTGGTGGAACGTCTGCGTCCGGGGCATGACGAACTTGATCGGCCGTCCGAGCCGGCGCGAGGCCAGGGCGAGTGGCCCAACGTGAGGCTGGAGGGAGTTCTTCTGGCCGAACCCGCCTCCCGTGTAGGGAGAGATGATCTCGATCTTCGCGGGGTCGAGGCCGAGTTGCCGAGCCAGGCCACCGCGCAGGGCGCCGGCGTTCTGGGTGCCCTCGTGCACCACCAGCGTGTCGCCACGCCAGCCCACCACTCCGCCGATCAGCTCCATCGGCACCTGGTGCTGCTGGGGAAGGTCGAAGGTCGCCTCGATCCGCACCGGGCTCGCGTCGAAGGCCGCGCCGGCGTCGCCCACGACGATGTCGGCGAGGAACGGAAGCGGGATGGCCTCCTGCTGCGACAGCGTCTCGGCGCCTTCCGCGTCGAGAGCCACCGCGATCGGCTCGATCTCGTAGTCCGCCCGGATGAGGTTCGCCGCCTCGGTCGCGGCGATGAGCGTGTCCGCCACGACAAGGGCGATGGGCTGCCCCCGATAGGCGATGCGGTCGTCGACGAGCGGTTGCAGGCTCTGGAAGCCGTAGCCGTGGCCCATGAGGAAGCCGGGCGAGCCCAGGTCGGACGCGTCGAAGCGGGTCAGCACCATCAGCACGCCGGGAACGGCCTCGGCGGCGGCGGTCTCGACGTTCACCACGCGGCCCTTGCCGATGGTCGAGACGGCGAACACGGCGTGCGCGAGGTTCGGAGAGGTCAGGTCCGCCCCGTAACGTGCCGCACCGGTGACCTTGAGGCGGGCGTCCACCCGCTGGGTGGGAGCGCTCATCGGACCGCTCGCTCTCCGGCGATCCGCAGCGCGTCGGCCACCGTGCGGATGCCAAGCTCGATCTTGAACACGTTGTGGGCTCTTGGGCGGGCGCCCGCGAAAGCCGCCTCACCGGCCCGGAGGGCGGACTCCTCGGTCAGCCGCTCGCCGGTCAGGACCATCTCGGCGGCCGGGCACCGCCACGGCAGGGTGGCGACCCCGCCGAGGGCGATACGGCAGTCCTCGACCGCGCCCTGATCGTCGAAGGCCACCCCGGCCGCGACCGACACGAGCGCGAAGGCGTACGACTCCCGGTCCCGGATCTTGTGATACGTCGAGCCGCGGCTGGACGGAGCGACCGGGACGCGGATCCGGACGATGAGCTCGTCACCGGCGAGGGTGTGCTCACGCTGCGGAGTGTCGCCCGGCTCGACGTGGAGGTCCGCGATCGCCACGGTGCGCTCACCACGAGGACCGATGACGTCGACCACGGCGTCGAACGCGCGCAGGGCGACCGCCCAGTCACCCGGATAGGTGGCGACGCACGTGTCACTGCCGCCGAAGATGGCATGGCCTCGGTCGAGGCCGCCGAGGGCGGCGCATCCGCTCCCCGGTTCCCGCTTGTTGCACGGGAACGCCGGTCCGCCGCGGAAATAGCCGCAACGGGTGCGCTGGAGCAGGTTGCCCCCGACCGTGGCCATGTTGCGCAGTTGCTGGGAGGCGGCCTTGGCCAGCGACTCGGCCAGTGCGGGAAAGTCGCGCCGCAGCACCGGATCGTCGGCCACGTCGGCCATCCGGGCGGCGGCGCCGAAGGAGAACTCGCCGGGATCTGTCGTGTCGATGGCGGCGATCTCGGTGAGGCGGTGGACGTCGACGACCGCCGCGGGCGCCTCGATGTCGAGCTTCATCAGGTCGTACAGCGTGGTGCCGCCGGCGAGGATCTTCGTGCCCGGGCCGGACGCGGCGAGGGCGTCGACGGCCTCGGCGACGGTGGCGGGCGCCGTGTAGCTGAAGGGGCGCATCGATCAGCCCTCCCCCACGCGCGGATCCGTGCGGCGGGCCGTCTCCCTGACGGCGGCCAGGATCCCGGCGTACGCGCCGCAGCGGCACAGGTTGCCGCTGAGGTATTCGCGGATCTCGTCGTCGTCGCCTGCATGGCCCTCGGCGATGCAGGCGAGCCCGGACATCACCTGGCCGGGCGTACAGTAACCACACTGCAGCGCGTCGTTGTCGATGAACGCCTCCTGAAGCGGGTGGAGCGTCCCGTCAGGGGCTGCCACCCCTTCGATCGTCGTCACGGCCTGGCCGTTCACCTGAACGGCCGGCGTCAGGCAGGACACGATCCTGCGCCCGTCCAGATGGACCGTGCACGCGCCGCACTGGCCGTGGTCACAGCCCTTCTTGGTCCCGGTCAGCCCCAGCCGCTCCCGCAGTACGTCGAGCAGCGACTCTCGCGGGTCGAGTTCCATCTTCACGCGCAGGCCGTTGACCGTGAACGCCGTCTCCGTGCGGATGGCGGACGAGAGTGTCGCTTCAGAACTCCCCATGTCGCCCAACGCTAGGCAGAGGCCGCCATCTGGCGCATTCGTAGGATTGCCGCCGGACCGTCGAACAATTGCGGTCATCGTGGGCTCCTCCGTTCAGTGGTCCCGTCCGTGGACGCCGCGGTCGCGTCTCTGGACGCGCCGGTATGCCGAGGGCGACATCCCCATCTCCCGGGTGAAGGCCGCGGACAGGTGCGACGGGCTGCTGAATCCGCAGATCTGGGCGATCTCACTGATCGAGCCGGTTCCACTGGCCAGTTGCCGGCACGCCGCCTGGATCCGCAGCCGGGTGAGATAACGATGCGGGGTCTCCCCCGTCGTCGCCTTGAAGACCCGCACGAAGTGGAAGGTGCTCAGCCAGACCTGGCTCGCGATGTCGGTCAAGGTCAGCGGCAGGTGCAGGCCGTCCCGCATGATCTCGATGGCCTGCCGTATCCGGGCGTCCTCATGCCGGGACGGTCGCGGGACGGGCATCCCGCAGTGCCGGGTCAGCAGGTGGACGGCGAGGAAGTGCGCGGCGGACTCGGCGTAGAAGTCGTCCATGGCCGCGGCGGCCGCGGCGTCCAGAGCCAGCATGACCTGCTCGACGACGGGATCGGTGATCGCCAGCGCGTCCAGCCGACTCGACGGGGCCTCCTCGCTCCCCCACAGTTCCCGTCCGGTGCGGGCCATCAGGCGGGCGGGCAGGTAGAGGTGGAGCGTCCGCGGGGAGACGTCCGACCGCCATCGCAACCGGGTCGGCACGCCCGGCGGAGTGAGCCCGATCTGCCCCGGGACGTACTGGGCCCGGCGCCGGCCCCCCGCCCCGAAGGACTCGATCGTGGATTCGCCCGCGGTGACGAGGACGAGATGCTGGTCGTCTGTGGGAGGGAGATAGACGTCGTCGGCGACGGGGTGATCGTCGAAGCGCCGCAGCAGGACCGACCGCCAGCCGGCCTCGTGCCAGCTGCAGAACGTACGGTCCGCGTAGGCGCTCTGATCGAGATCGAGCGACTGGAACGGGTGGGTCTCGTCCACGACTCCGGTCAGCCGAGGAGCGTCTCGGCACTCCCTCGCTTCGTCACGTCGGTCATGCTCTGAGCGGGCGGGTCGATTCGGGTCATCACCGTCTCCCTGTCACGGCGTGTCGGTTTACCTGCCACCTCTGTATTCAACCCGCCCCTCGCAGGCCGCCCCACAGGGGGTCACGAGTTCGGTCGGGAGCCGCGCTCCGGCCGTTCTCGCGGGCACGGCGGATCCCGGCGGCTCCGCTCAGTCCCGGCCCGCCGGCGGAGGCGGCGCCGTCGCCGCGAGGACGATGTCGTCGATCACGTGCAGCGGTGCGACCGCCTCGGCGGCCAGCCCGAAGGCGGCGGCGAGCAGTTCCGGCCGCCGATACTCGACCAGCACCTCCGGACCCGCCTCACGGATCAGGAGCCGCAGGGGCAGGTCGTAGGCGGCCGCCGGGGCGCTCTGCATGATCAACGTGCCGCCGCGCGGATTGCCGAAGATCAGCACCATGGTCGGCGGCATCTCCAGCCCCGCGGAAACCGCGTTGGCGGCATGGTCGACACGTCCGTAGATCGTCGCGCCGCGGCTCCCGATCTCCTGCTCCAGCCGCCGCACCGTCTCTGCGTGGCCGTACGAACTGATCCGCGTCTCGAGATCGCTCATAACACGCCCTGCCCATCTGTCCGGGGCCGCCCGGTGGTGGGACGGCCGCTCTCCGCGACACTGTTCACCCCATCATTCGCCGCGGAGCCGCAGGTCATCGATCATAGGCAGGCGTGTCGGGCGGCGAATCCCGTGAAATGTGCAATCGTCCGTGAGCCGCCCGCCTGCGGGCATCCGCTGTACGGACCACGTCGGCGAAGGCGGCGCTAGCTGCGCAGGTAAGACGCGCCGTTCAAGTCGATGATCGTGCCGCTGGCCCACTCGGCCGCGGGCGAGGCCAGATACACGACGGCGGCGGCGATCTCCTCGGGCAGCGCGACCCGACCGAAGGGGCTCTGTGCCCGGATGGCGTCGCCTCGCGGGGCTTTGAGGTGCTCGTTCGTCATGTCGGTCTCGACGAAGCCGGGCGCCACGGTGCCCACGGTGATGCCGTGCGGGGCCAGGGCGATCGCGAGCGACTGGCCCATGGCGTTCATGCCGGCCTTGCTCGCACCGTAGGCGGGGCTGTCCGGCTCACCGCGGAAGGCGCCGCGCGAGGAGACGTTGACGATCCTGCCGCCGCGGCTCATGTGCTGTACGGCACACCATGCGACGTTGGCCGCGCCCAGGAGATTGACGTCGAGGGTGTCGTGCCAGGCGGTCTGCCACTCCTCGTAGGAGACCTCGGTTATCGCATGGTGGAAGAAGACGCCCGCGTTGTTGACCACGACGTCGAGCCCGCCCAGTGCGTCGGCGGCCTCGTCGACCATGCGGCGTACCGCGGTGGGGTCGGCGATGTCGGCCTGGACGACCACGTGGCCCTGTCCGGGCAGTTCGGCGCGCAGCCCTTCGGCGAGGTCCGGTGAGGACCGATGGTGGATGGCGACATGATCGCCCTCGGCCGCGAACGCCGTCGCGACCGCCCGTCCGATCCCACGCGACGCCCCGGTGACCAGCACTGCTCGTCCACTCACGTGCGGGAGACTAACAGGTGCGAATGCCGCGTATTTCACGCCGTCCCTCGGTCGTCGCGGAGAGGCGTCGGACCAGGCCTGGTCCGTCACGGCGGTCCTGCCGCACTTCCCATCGGTGGGGGTGGGGAGCGAGACTCAGGAGACATGAGCCTCGACATTTCACGCATTCGTGCTCTCTATCCCGCCCTTTCTGACGGATATGCCTGGCTGGACGCGGCCGCGGGCACCCAGGTGCCCCAGCCGGTGATCGACGCCATCGGCGCCGCGTACGCCCACGGCATCGGCAACACGCATGGGGCCTTCCCGGCCAGCGCCAGGTCCGACGAGATCGTCTCGAAGGCCCGCCAGGCCGTCGCCGATCTCGTGGGCGGCGACCCGGGCGGCGTGGTCTTCGGCCCGAACATGACCACCTTGACCTACCGGTTCGCCTATGCCCTGGCGAAGGACTGGGGGCCCGAAGACGAGATCGTGGTCTCCCAACTCGACCACGACGCGAACGTCCGGCCGTGGGTGCAGGCGGCGACCCGCGCCGGCGCCCGCGTCCGGTGGGCGACCGTCGAGGTGCCGAGCGGCGAGTTGCCCGCCGCCCAGTACGACGAACTCGTGAACGAACGCACGCGGCTCGTGGCCGTCAGCGCGGCGAGCAACGTGCTGGGAACCATGCCCGACGTCCGGCGGATCACCGACCGGGCGCACGCGGTGGGGGCCCTGGCCTACGTCGACGGCGTCCACGCCACCCCGCACACCCCGATCGACATGGTCGCGCTCGGCGCGGATTTCTACGCGACCAGCGCGTACAAGTGGTCGGGCCCGCACATCGGAACCGTCATCGCCCGGCCTGAGCTGCTGGAACGCCTCTCGCCCGACAAGCTCGCCTCGTCCCCGGATGAGGTGCCGGACCGGTTCGAGACCGGAACGCCGCCCTTCGCGGACCTGGCCGGGGTCGCCGCCGCCGTCGACCACCTCGCCGGCCTGGACTCCGAGGCGACGGGCGACCGGCGCACGCGACTGCTCACCTCGATGACGGCGGTCGAGGCCCACGAGCAGGCCGAACTGGCGCACCTGCTCAAGGGGCTGTCGTCCCTGCCCTTCGTCGACCTCGTCGGCTCACCCGCCCGTCGTACGGCCACCGCCTACTTCAGAGTGGCCGGGCACACGCCGCAGCAGGTCGCCGAGCACCTCGCGGCCCGGCAGATCAACGTCTGGGACGGCCACTGCTACGCGTGGGAGCTGACCAAGGCTCTCGGCATCCGCGAGTCCGGCTCGGCCGTACGCGCCGGACTCGTCCACTACAACGACCGTTCGGATGTCGACCGCCTCCTCAACGGGCTCGAGGAGCTGTCGCCACGCCGGCCCGGATGACGGCCGGCACCACCGCGGCCACGGCCCGCTCCGGCGCGGGGGGACCTCAGGCGCTGCGCCAGCGGGCCTGGTCCCCACCGCGCGAGGTGCAGCGCATCGGCGTGCCCTTGCTCGTCGTGCCGTAGGCGCCTTCCGGCGAGCAGAACGCGCCGGGATGGACGCCGGCTCGCACGGCGGGCGGCTTCGGCGCGGGAGGCTTCTTGACGGGCTTGGGCACCGGTTTCTTCGTCGGCTTCGGTACCGGCTTTCTGACCGGCTTCTTCGTCACCTGCGGCTTCGGAGCCGTCTTCTTGCTCACCGGCGGGGTGGCCGACGGGGTGGACGTGGCGGACGCGTCTGTGGGCTGCGCGGCGGCCTCGGCGGTCGTCATCTCCGGCGTAGGCGTCGCCGAGTCTGAGGAGAGGGCTGAGAGCGAGGCGGGTTCCGTCGTCGTTCCGCAGGCGGTGGCGAGGGCCAACGCGGCGACGAGCGCGACGCGTGCGAGGTATCGGGGCATGAGGGCCTCCGGTGGCTGGCTGTGTCGCACGAGAAGACGACCGGTGCGGTGACGGGGATGACTCATCGCCACAAGTCGATGCCGGATCGTTAGTGCGGCTGCGCGGGCCTTCCACCCACCGGGCCCGACGCGAGCGCCACACAGTGGCGCCGCGTCGAAGGCCGGCGATCACGTCTCCATGCTCCGCCTCCGCGAAACCCTCGCACGAGGCCAGAAAGACGAGCTCATCGATCCCGCCCGCGCCGGCGGCCGAGGTCATGGGAGGAACGGCGGGAGAGGTCCGCCCGTCAGGCTGTCACTCGTAGTGGTAGCGAGTCACCTTCTTGCGCCGCACGATCACACGGAACAGCCACCAGGGCAGCCACACGAACAGGCCCCATACTCCGCACGTGAAGATCGTCGCCAGCAGGTGGAAGGTGTGCGATCCCGCAGACAACCCCCTCTGCTTCTCCACGACCTTGCGCGGCACAGGCTGCGGCGGAACGTTCCCATACTGCGGCTGCTGGTACGGGTGCCCGTAAGGCTGCTGTTGCTGGTACGGCTGCCCGTAAGGCTGCTGGTACGGCTGCTGCGGATACTGCTCAGGCTGATCCTGCCCAGGTTGCATCAAAGACTCCCCACATTTGGGACCGTTCCCATGAATGGGGACATACCGTACCGATCTCTCCACCCGTTACATCAGGGGTGCTGCCGAAACGTGATCTTGGGTGCGCATGGCGCCGAGCGCGGTCACCCCGCACGCGAACGCCCCTCATCTCCCAGAGATGCGGGGCGTTTCTCGCGTCAGGTATTCGTGTAGCCGACGATTTACCCGATCTGTGCGGGACTTTCTCGGTGTTCCTGCGGCGTCCGGGTCCCTGTGTCACTTCCGGGAGGCGAGCACGCAGAATTCGTTGCCTTCCGGATCGGCGAGCACCACCCAGGACGGGGTCCCCTGTTCCACGTCGGCGTGGGTGGCGCCGAGTGCCAGGAGGCGGCCGACCTCGGCCTCCTGGTCGTCTGGACGGAAGTCGAGATGGAGGCGGTTCTTCACCTTCTTCTCGTCGCCGACCGAGACGAAAACGATGCCGGGCAGGATGTCGGGAGCCATCCGGATCTCGTACTCATCCTCGGCGTCGTTGACGACGGTCCAGCCGAGCGCCTTGGTCCACCACTGCCCGAGCCGTACCGGATCGGCCGCGTCGATCACAACTTGTTCCCATATGAGAGTCACGACGGCCACCTACCCACCGACGCGCGAGTAGGCCCTCCACGAGACCGAGCCGTTATCGGCGGCGGGAACGCGGCCGGCGAGCGGGTCGGGAACGCGGGGCCGGCGAGCGACGTCGGGCCGATGGAGAGAATCAGCGGCCGCGTTTCCGGCACCGAATCGCCGCCGGAACTCGACTCTCATGGCGCCGGACGGGTGAATGCCGATTGCCTCGGCACCGCGATGGCATTACGGTGGTGATCGTGACTGCCGGGTCGGCCATGGGCCAAGAGCGAGTGGGGCACCCGGCCACGGCGTGAGCGCCTGGCGGGCGAGAGGCCCGCCTTTGCTTTTCATCCGCCGTATCCGCGCGTTTCGTGTGACGTTTCCACGTGCTTCTTTCCGCTGGTCGGCGCACCTTAGACATTTACGAACCGGCCCGCATGCCGCCATTCCCGAATCATGGTCGCGGGCCATTCCCTGCACATTTCGTCCGGCACGCCGGACGATTCTTCGCCATGCCCGAAAATCCGTGCGTCCCCAACAATCATGGAGCAGAAAAATAGTGCCGAACGATTTCAATCGACAGATCATCGAGGAGTTCCGCGCCAACGACGGGCGGGTCGGCGGTCCCTTCGAAGGAGCCCGCCTGCTCCTGCTGACCACCACCGGAGCACGATCCGGCGTTCCGCATACGACGCCGGTCGGCTACCTTCCCGACGGCGGCGAACGCGTCCTGGTCATCGCCTCGGCCGGCGGCGGGCCGAATCATCCGGACTGGTTCCACAATCTGGTCGCCCATCCCCGCGTCCAGGTCGAGGACGGCCCGTTCACCTACGACGCGGAGGCCGTCGTCCTGGAGGGCGACGAGCGAGACCGCGCCTTCGCCCGCGCGGTCGAGGCGGACCCCGGGTGGGCGGCCTACCAGGCCAAGACGACGCGGGTGATCCCCGTGGTCGCCCTCCGCGCGGTCGCGAGCGGACCACCACGAGCGGCGTCCTGGGGTGCGGCCCTCAAGATGATCCACGACGCGTTCCGACGGGAACTCGCTCTGATCCGCAAGGAGATCGCCGAATCGGGCCCGGGTCTGGGGGCCCAGCTCCGGGTGAACTGCCTGACCGTCTGCAACGGTCTGCATCAGCACCACATCCATGAGGACCGCGGCGTGTTCCCGGCCCTCGCCGAGAACCGCCCCGAACTCGCCCCGACCCTGGACCGGCTGCGCCGGGAGCACCAGACGATCGCCGCGCTCGTCGAGGAGTTGCGGGAGGTCATCTCCGCCGAGGGTTCGGATCCCCTTCTGGTGCTCCCCCAGGTCGAACGGCTCACCGACGAGCTCGAAAGCCATCTGACCTACGAGGAGGAGCAGCTGATCCCGATCCTCGACGCACCGGCATGACCTGCTCTCCCCGCTGAGCGCGGGACGGCCGCACAGCGCGAGATGGCCGCTCAGCTCGAGATGGCCGCTCAGCTCGGGACGGCCGCCGTGGGCGTGGCGCGGCGGAGGCGCGGCACGAACAGGACGACGCCACTGGCCAGGCCGACCGCCGCGAAGACCCACCACGTGCGGTGGAAGGCTTCCAGTGCCGTGCCCGGCGCAGGCGTGCCCAGCACAGCGACGAAGACGCTGATGCCGAGCACGGCGCCCAACTGCCTGAAGCTCGATGAGACGGCCGAGCCGATGGCGTAGCGGGCCGGTGGCAGCGACTCGACGGCGGCACTGGACTGGACGGGGAGGGTCAGGCCGATGCCGAGCCCGACGAGCAGGTTCCAGGGAAGCCAGTGGGTGGCCCAGTGCGGCGCCGAGCCGACCATGAGCGCGTAGGCCACCGAGCCGGCCGCCCAGCATGCGGCTCCCGCGAGCAGGACGGGACGGTACCCGATCCGGGCCGCCAGCCTGCTCGCGGGACGGGCGACCAGGGTGACCACCAGGGGGCCGGGAGTGCTCGCGAGCGCGGCCGTCAGCACCGAGTAGTGCCACACGGTCTGCAGGAAGATGATGTTGCCGAGCATCAGCCCGTAGAACGCGATCGAGAACAGCAGGGTGGCGGCGTTGGCCAGGCGGAACTGCCTGACCCTGAACAGGTCGAGGTCCATCACCGGCTGAGCGGCGGCCGACGAACGCCACAGGAAGGCGGGCAGCAGCACCGCGGAAAGGACCAACCCACCGATCACCCAGGGGTCCGACCAGCCCCAGGCCGGCCCCTCGATGATGGCGAAGCTCAGCAGCGCGGGAATGGCGGCGACCAGCACGACGCCGAGAGGGTCGGGGAGTCCGTCGGCGCGCTGGTCGCGCGATTCCCGCAGCAGACGCACGCCGAAGACGACGACCACCGCGCAGATCGGGACGTTGACCAGGAAGATCCACCGCCACGAGGCGTACTCGGTGAGCAGGGCGCCGAGAGTGGGACCGCAGGTGGCCGCCGCCGCTCCCATCGCCCCCCACGTGCCGACCGCGACGTGGCGCCTCGCGGCCGGGAACTCGGGAAGGATCAGGGCCAGCGAGGTCGGCACGATCAGAGCCGCGAAGACCGCCTGCAGCGCCCGTCCGGCGATCAGCACCCCGGTCTGCGGCGCCGCGCCGCACAACGCACTCGTCACGGCGAAGCCGGCCAGCCCGATCAGGAACACCCGCTTCCTGCCGTATCGGTCGGCCACCCGTCCCGCCGGGATCAGCATCGCCGCGAAGACCAGGCTGTAGGCGTTCAGCACCCAGGCCAGGTGGTCGGTCGTGGTGTGGAAGCTCCGGCTGATCGTCTCGAAGGCGATGTTGACGATCGTGGTGTCGAGGAACACCACGAAGGCGCCGAGACTCCCGAGGATCAGCACCCAAAGCGCACGCCGTCCGGCCGTGGACGGGTCCGGCGCACCCGACGCACCCATCACGCCCGACGCACCCGGCGCGCCCGACCTATCCGACGCGCCTCGCTCCGCCTGTCCGGCGGCGGCCGGTTCTGAGATGGACATACGTCTCCCGATCGAGTGAGTTGCGACTTCCAACCGACCGGATGACGCTAACAGTAGCGTGTAGTGAAAGACAACCGACTAGGCTGGGAGGCCTATGGAGAACAACGTTGGGCTGTCCGTCATGGCGGACCAGCCGGTCAAGGTAAGGCCCTGCTCCCTCGCCGCCTCGCTCGACATCCTGGGCGAACGGTGGTCGCTGCTGGCGATCCGGGAGATGGGGTACGGCGTGCACCGCTTCGCGCAGATCGCCGGCTTCACCGGTGTGTCGCGCGACATCCTCGCCGACCGGCTGCGCAAGCTCGAAGCCGCCGGAGTCGTCGAGCGGCGGCAGTACAGCGAGCACCCCCCGCGGTTCGAGTACCACCTCACACAAGCCGGCCGGGAACTGCTTCCCGTGCTGCTCGCGCTGAGGGAGTGGGGCGACAAGTGGGCCGTCGAGAAGCCCGCGCTGGTCCTCCGGCACGACTGCGGGCACCGACTGGAGGTCGACCACGTCTGCCATCACTGCGGCCGCGCCGTGAACCGGCAGGACCTCGAAGTGATGATGCCCCCAGCCGGCCGTTAGGCCGCCGCAGGCCCGGCGGCCAGCACATTGCCGCCGTCGCGGCCGTACTGCCAGAAGGCGTCGATCCGTCCCGATGCCACGTCGGCCACCTGCCAGGACGTCGGCCCGAAGTTGCGGACGGCTCCGACGACGGGTCGTCGTCGTCGGTCAGGCCGTCAAGCGCCCGGGCACGGCGGGCGGGACGAGACGATGAGACACCGGGGCCGCCGGCGCGAATACGACGGCCCCGGTCCCGGCCACGGGCTACACCCGGATGGCCTCTTCCAGCAGGGCCCTGTTGCGGATCATCCACCCGGCGGCGTCGGCCCGCCAGGCCAGCGCCCACGCCGTGCCCGGGTCGGCCGAGTCGGGAGTGATCCCGGCGTCGGCCGCCTCGGCGGCGCAGTCCCGGATGGCGAACTCGATCATCCGGTCGACGAGCCCGTCCCGATCCGCGGCGGGCAGTTCGTAGCCGTCGAGGAACAACCTCAACTGCCGGGCGCGAGTGGCCGCGTCAGGCAGGTCGTTGCGCTCCGCGACGGCGTCGCCGTGCAGTTGCGCGTGCCACCAGGCGGAGGCGACGACC
This sequence comes from Planotetraspora mira, assembly GCF_016863275.1. Taxonomy (GTDB): domain Bacteria; phylum Actinomycetota; class Actinomycetes; order Streptosporangiales; family Streptosporangiaceae; genus Planotetraspora; species Planotetraspora mira. The sequence continues at coordinate 146,068 of NZ_BOOO01000035.1, read as the reverse complement.
TCGTCCAGACGGTCGACCGGCCCGGCGAGGGTCCAGTCGATGAACGCCACGGGCCGGCCGTCGCGGACCACGGTGTGCCACGGCCCGGCGTCGCAGTGTCCGATGACCGAGTCGGGGCCGCCGTGATGCATCCACCAGGGTTGCCACACGGTGTCCGGCGGGGGCCGGAAGCCGGCGGTGGCGATGTGCAACTCGCGCAGCAAGGCGCCTACCTGTTCGACACCCTCATCCGACCACGCGCGCGGATGGATGATGTCGCCCTCGATGTAGGTGAGGACCTCGTTGCCGTCGGCGTCCACGCCGTCGCCCACCACCCGTGGGGAGCCGGTGAATCCGGCGTCCTCCAGATGGCGCAGCAGCGCGTGAACGGTGCCGGTCCAGGGCCGGGCGGGACGCCTGACGGTCCTGCCCGTACGGATGACATGGCTTGGTCCGCCTTCGGCCGCCGTCAGGGGCTCGAAGGACGATGGGGAATCCACGATTTCTCCTCGTGTCAGCACGGTGTGATGACACCGGCACCACGGAACGGCGCCGGTGGCTGCCGCGGAACATCCGCGGCAGGCAGACCGCTACGAAGCGAGAAGTGACGTCCTACGCCGGTCACTACCGGCGCCGACAGAGGACGAATCAGACCGCGATCGGCTCCCGCGTCGTAGCGGTGACGGCTACCTCGCTGACGACCATGCACATCATGTCGGCCTCCCTGACGAGTCGGACATGTAGGAGGCTAAGCAACACCGCTGGGCCCCGCCACCGAATTTCAGGGCGAGCGATCAAGCCCAGGTGGCGCTTGCGCACGAGGGGCTGCCCGACGCCGAGACCGCCGCGCGGCTGAAGGCCTACTGGCGCGAGCGACTCGACGCGCTTAGAGGCTCCTCGAGCCCTGAGCGACACACCTGGATCTCGATTCCGCCCGTCCAGGCTGATGCCGTAGAACTGTGCCGTGAAACTCAGCGAAGAACTGCTCGAACTGCTGCGCAGGCCGAGCCTCTGCTATCTCGCCACGTCGATGGCCGACGGCTCACCGCAGCTGACCCAGACGTGGGTCGACACCGACGGCGAGCACGTGCTCATCAACAGCGTGCAGACACATGTGAAGACGCGGAACATCGAGCGGGACCCACGGGTGGCCCTGACCGTCTCCGACCCGGCCGACCCCACGCGCTACTTCCAGGTGCGCGGCCGTGTCCTCGAGGTCACCACCGACGGCGCGGCGGAGCACATCGACGCGCTCGCCAAGAAGTACCTCGGCAAGCCCTACCCCTGGTACGGAGGCCGCGACCAGGTGCGGGTGATCTTCGTCATCGAGCCCGAGAGGGTCGTCGGCATGCGCTGACCGGTGGACCTCCCCGAGGGCACACCTGTCGAGGTCGGCTCGGGCACCCACGCCTTCACCGCTCCCTTGCCAGGGGACATGACCTGACCCGCCGCGCGCGGGGACGTTTCCCTCTGCGTCCCCGCCTGCACTTGGTCACGGGGCTACGACCGAGACATCCAGGTACGGCATGATCTCTCCCATGATGTCGGCCCCCACCGCCACAGCCGATGGTCTGTGCCCCTCCTGCTCGGCCCCCGTCGCCGCCGATCCACGGTTCTCCTCCTGGTGTTCCGCATGCGATTGGAACGTCGATCCCACGGCGGAGACCTCCTCCACGACCGGGCGCAAGGCCCGGCGGCAGGAGGCACGACGCGCGGCCGATCGCGCGGTGGTCGAGCGCCTGTTCGCGGAGGTCTCCGGCGGAACGAGCATGCGACCCGGGCGGGGCGGGGCGTGGTTCGCGGCGATGAGCATCGCCGGGTTGGTCCACCTCATCACCGTCGCCCTGACGGCAGGCTCCGGCTGGCTCCTGGTCACCGGAAACCTCGTGACGCGCTTCATCGGCGTGGTGGGGCTCGCCGTCGCCTTTCTCATCCGGCCGCGCCTGGGCCGGTTCCCGCACGACGAATGGTCGTTGACCCGCGCCGAGGCACCCCACCTCTACGGCCTGGCAGACCGGGTCGCCGCGGAACTCGGGGGGCGTCCCGTCGACCTGATCCGGGTCACTCCGGAGTTCAACGCCTCCTACGGCCGGGCCGGACTGCGCAGACGCAGCGTCCTCACCATCGGTCTGGCCCTGTGGGAGTTGCTCACTCCTCAGGCGCGCGTCGCGGTGCTCGGGCACGAGTTCGGACACGGCGTCAACGGCGATTCCCGTCGCGGTCTGTGGCTCGGGTCGGCCTCTGAGGCGCTGATCCGCTGGTACGTGCTCACCCGGCCAAGCTCGGCTTCGCGTGGATCCGAAACGTCCAACCCCATCGCCGACGTCGTCTTCACCGTGCTGCTGATCGTTCCCCACCTGATCGCGGCCCTGGCCCTGTCGCTGCTGCACCGTTTCACCCTGCGCGACGGCCAGCGCGCCGAGTACCAGGCGGACGATCTCTCCGTACGCGTGGCCTCGCCGGCGGCGGCACGATCCGCGATGGACACCACGATGCTCGGACAGAGCGTGGAGACGTCGCTCCAGCGCCAGGCGGCCGCCCATCGGAACAAGCGGTCCGTCTCCGCCGACTCCAGGGAGGCGGACGACCTCGCGCTGTGGCAGGAGTTGCGGGAGTACATCGCCTCGATCCCAGAGACCGAACGGGTGCGGCGCTTCTGTTTGTCGGCTCTGCACATGACCTCCGTGGACACGGCTCATCCGCCCACTCATCTGCGGGCCCGACTGGTCGCGACACGTGAAGCCCGGCCGGCGGCGGTCACCGTGACGGAGCCGGAGATGGACGCCATAGAGAGCGAACTCACCAAGGTCCGCGCCCGCGCCGCCCGCGTGATCATCACCACCGGTTAGTGCGGCCCGCCTGCGCCCACCCTGTGACTTGATCGAAAATCCCCCTTGGCGCGGGCGCCGGGAGACCACAGACTGGGGCCTGTCACGGACGGCGGCGGAGGCGGCGATGACGGCAACGCCCATCGATCCATCACAGGCGACCAGGCCCGAGCGACGGCCCGAACTGGACGCGATCCGAGCGCTGGTCGTGGTCGGCCTGGTGTTCTTCCATTCCGGGCTGGTCTTCGACTCCCGCGACGACTTCTACGTGAAGAACGCGGAGACGACCGACGCGACCACGATCGTGGCCGGTTTCTGCGTGGTGTGGGCGATGCCGGCGTTGTTCCTCATCGCCGGCCTCGGCTCGTGGTTCTCGCTGCGCCGCCGCGGCGCCGGCGGATTCGCCGTGGAACGGCTGCTCCGGCTCGGCGTGCCCCTCGTCTTCGCGACGCTGGCGCTGCTGCCGGTGGCTCCGTGGATCCGGCTGCGGGCCGACCCCGCCTACCACGAGTCCTACCTGGAATTCCTGCCGCGCTTCCTGTCCGTCCGCCTCGATCTGTCCGAGTTCCCCTTCATCCTCCAGGGCGAGCATTTCGAGTCCGGGCACCTGTGGTTCGTCGTGATGCTGCTCGCCTACGCGCTCCTGCTGGCCCTGCTGCTCCTGCTGGCCCACCGGCTTCCCCGCGACCTCGGCCGCCGGATCCGCGAACGTCTCGCGGTGACGGCACGGCGGCGCGGCGCCGTGGTGCTGCTGCCGGCCGTGCCGATCGCGCTGATCACCGCCCTCCACGGCATGGAGGAGGCGTTCGCCGGCTGGAGTCGCTGGGCCTACCTGCTGTTCTTCCTGTACGGCTTCGTTCTCGCCTCGGACGAGAGGTTCCGTACGGCGATGCGCCGCGACGCGATCATCGCCCTGGGGTGCGCCCTCGCCCTGCTCGCGATCGGCATGCCGGGCTTCCTGATCGTGGCGGGCAACCCGGGCGCGGACCCCTTCACCGACATGACCGCGTTCGCGATCGGCGTCCGCGTCCTGTACGGCGCGGCGGGATGGTGCTGCCTGGTCGCGATCCTCGGCCTCCTCGACCGCCGCCGGTCTGCACGGCGGGCCGGCTCCGAGGCCGCGCCGGACACCGGCTCTGGTTCGCGGAGCGGTGTGGGGAAGCGGCTGTACGGTTACCTGGCCGCCGCGGTGTTGCCGCTGTACATCCTCCACCAGCCGATCGTCGTCGCCGTCGCGTACGGCGTGGTCCGCTGGGACGCGCCCATCGGGGTCAAGTACCTCGCGATCGTCGGAGCCTCACTCATCCTGACCGTCGTCGCGTACGACCTGCTGGTGCGCCGCACGCGCCCGACCCGGTTCCTGTTCGGCATGCGCGGCCGGCCCGCCCCGGAAATGGTTCGAACGCGGTCCGGTGCGGCGACTCAGAGGGGCGAGCTCTGATTCGCCGGCCGGACCGCGTTCGAGATCTCGGGTGACCCCCGTTCCTCTCCCCACCGGATGACGTCACGAACATCCGGTGGGGCCCCTGTCAGAGGAGTTCAGCCCGCCTGATCGGCCCCCGGTTCACGAACGGGAGCGCCCTGTTACGGCTTGACGGGCTTCTCGTCCGTCCACGCGGCCTTGGTGATCGCGTTGTAGTTGACGACGGTGCCCGGCTTCGCCCCGGCCCAGTTGCCGCCGGCGTGCACGGCCACGATCTGGTCGGTCAGCAGAAGGCCGGTCTGCGGGTCGATGATGAGCTGCCGCTCGTACTGACCGTTGGGCCAGCTCTCCGACCTGCCGATGCCCTGGCCCTTGCGTCCGAGGGCGTCGGTCACCTCGCCGAGGGACCGGACGTCGTTCAGCCCGGCGAGCACCTCGTAGGCCGCGGCCCGGACGGCCGGCTTCACGGGCATGTCGCTCAGCACGCCGGCGGTCACCTGGAAGAGCCAGGCGTCCTTCTCCTGTGGCACGTCGGCCTCGGTGCTGTTGCCGGTGTATCCCTTCAGCAGACGCGCCTTCAGCGCGGCCGCGGTCGTGGGCAGCTTCTGGAGCTCGGCGAACGAGACGTTCTTCCCGGCCAGGTCGGCGACCTTGTCGCCGACGTTGATCGGGTTGCCGAAGGGCTTGCCGCCCTTCGCGTCGATCAGCAGCTTGGCGGTGCCGCCATTCTTGGGCATCTTCACCGTCCACTTGGTCGGCGAGCCGTCCTGCTTCCAGGCGGCCTCCGAGCCGGGGGCGGCCTTGGTGCCCAGGTTCTGTGAGACCCACCAGCTGTCGACCTTCGGTGAACGGGCGATCCACGTCTCGCTCTTGCCAAGGCTGTTCACCATGTACTGCACCTTGGTGCCCACAGTGGTGGCGTTGCCGCTCGTGCTCTCGATGTGCCAGTACGCGCCACTGCCCGCCTTGGCCTTCAGCGACGACTCGGCCGCGACCAGGAGGACCTGCTTCGCGGAGAGCTTGACGGCGGGCGACTGCGTGCCACCCTGCGTGCCGCCCTGGGCGACGGCCGGCGCGCTCGGCGCCGAGGTCGTTCCACCGGTCGCGGTGACCCCGACCGCGACGGCGGTCGCCGCCGCGACGCCGGCCAGGCCGAGACCCCACACCGGCTTGGCGATCTTCCGGGCGTGGGCAGGCTTGGTCTGCCTGAACTGCGCCATGGCGTGGGTGAGCTCGGCGGCCCTCGTTCCCTCGTCCACCGGGGTGTCGAGGTGAGCCGGGCGCGCCGACCGCAGCTGATCCATCGGGTTCATGACCACTCCTCACTGAGATTGCGCACTCGGGACTGGGAACGGGCCACCGGGGCCGTCTTCATCGCCTGGACCAGCCGCTTGCGGGCACGGTGCAGGCGCACGCGGAAGGCCGCCGGTGAGCAGCCGATGACACGCGCCGCGTCGCGGGGGGTGAGCCCCTGCCAGGCCACGAGGATCAGGAGCTCGCGCTCCTCCTGGGTCAAGGCGGCCAGCGCGTTGACGACGGCCAGTCGTTCGGCCACCCACTCGGCGTGGTCCTCTTCGGTCCAGGCCCGCAGCTCGGCGGCGAGCGACTCGCGCCTGATCTCGGCGCGGATGTTGTCACGCAGCACGTTGCGGGCGACGCCGAGCAGCCACGGCAGGGCGGGGTCGGGCACGTCGTCGAACCGCCGCCAGGCGATCGCGAACGTCTCGCTCACCACCTCATCCGCGACTTGCCGGCCCGCTTGGCTGACCACGTAGGCCCATACTCGCTGGCGGCACTCGTCATAGATGGTGGTGAACCGTTGAGAATCGTCCGTCACCGCCTGCCCCCTTCGTCCCGGTGTTTGTTCCGACAGGAGGAAGTGGGCCGAGACCCCTAAGTGTTACAAACAACTCCAAAAAAGATTTTCGGCCCGGTCACTGACGCGCCCCGATCGCGTCCGCGGGCCGCTGCCGGAGGACGAGCCTGGCCGGGATCGCGGTGGCGGCCAGCGCCAGGATCGCCGCGACGGCGACCACCGCCAGGTAGGTGAACGGCGGAACGTACGGCACGGCCGACCCGGTCATGCCCGCACTGAACGCCGACAGCGTGACCAGCGAGATCCCGGTTCCGAGGACCACGGCGACCACGACCGCCGTGAGCGTCTCCAGCCTCAGCATGCGCAGCACCTGGCGGCGGGTGGTGCCGACCAGGCGGAGCAGCGCGAGCTCACGCGACCTGTCCGACGTCGACATCGCCAGGGTGTTGACCACGGCGATCGCGGTGAACGCGATGATCAGGCCCATGGCCACGTAGTTGACCTCGGCGTTGGGCGCGGCCGTTTCCACCGCCTGAGCCTGGTCGAGCACGGCGGCCCCCGGAACGGCCGCGGTGATCGCGGCCCGCGGGAGGGTGGGAGCGGAGACGAGCAGGGTGCCGAGCGCGTCGTCCACGTGCGGTGCGACCAGCGCGTGGGAGAGCGTGAGGTCGCCGTATCCCAGACCCCTGGCATAGATCGCCACGACGGTCGGCGTCATGGGCGTTCCGTCGCCCAGGGTGAGGGGGATCCGCCCGCCCACCGCGACGCCCAGGCGTGCGGCCGCGGTCTCGCTCACCGCGACGCCGTCCTGGCCGAGGTCCCTGAGCGAGCCCGCCACCACACCCAGGTCGACGGTCCGGTCCAGCCCTTCCGGGGTGACCGCCTGCGCGCCGTACTTCTCCAGGCCGACCCGCACCGACGTGCGCAGCACCTCGGTGACCGCGAGCACACCGGGCGTCTCGCGCAGCGCCTGCGCGGCGGACCCCGGGAGGTGGGGGCCGAGGACGTAGTCGGCGCGGCCCCCGGCTGCGGCCTCCCGCTCGGCGGCGTGCCCCATCGTGGTCTGGACGAACAGGATCGTGCAGGTCATCGCCGTCAGCAGGGTGAGCGGCGTGATGACGGACGCCAGTCGCCTGGACCCGGTTCGCAGGTTCGCGGCGGCCAGGTGGCCGCCGACTCTGGAAAGACGCAACGGCACGCCGAGCAGACCGGTCGCGGCTCGGGCGACGACCGGGCCGAGCAGCGCCACGGCGGTCGTCCAGACCAGTGCGGTGAGCATGGTCACCGGACTCGACGCGGCCTCCACCGACAACGCCGACAACACGATGGTCAGCGCCACGCCGCCGCCCACACAGACCAGACCGGCGATCATCCGCCCCCAGGACGGCCTGGTCCCCGGCAGGGCCGCCTCACCGAGCGCCTCAACGGGGCGGATCCTGGCGGCCCTGCGGGCCGAGAGCCTGGCCGCCGCCCAGGCGGCGAACATGGTGGCCAGCAGTGCCGCCAGCGTGGGGAACGGGCTGACCACAAGCCGCAGGTGCTCAGGCATGGCGCCCAGCGCGACGAACCTGTCGCGCAGCCAGAAGCCCAGCCCGATGCCCGCGACGGAGCCGGCCGACCCGGCGAGGGCGGCGACCAGGAGTGCCTCGCCTCCGAGCATCCGGCCCACCTGCCGGGGGGTGGCCGCGACGGCCCGCAACAGGGCGATCTCCCTCTCGCGCTGCTGGATGGACAGGGCGAACGTGCCCACCACCACGAGGATGGCGACCAGCAGCGACGTGCCGCCCAGGGCTCCGCCGAGGCTGATCAGGCGCACCCGCGCCTGCTCCGCGTCGGGGAACTCGATGGTGCCGCGGTCGTCGCCTGTTTGGGCGAAGGCCCGGGCGGCCTTCAGCACGGCCGACGCGTTCGACGCCACGGCGGAGGCCTCCCCTCGCGGAAAGACGCCGATGGCGCTCACCTGGCCGGGCCGTCCGGCCAGGCGGCGCGCCTCAGCGGTGCTGAAGAAGAGCGTGTCCTGGCTGGGCAGGGACTGCGCGGTGACGCCGGTCACCCGGTAGGTCCGCGCGCCCGCGGCGGTCACCGCGTCCAGCCGAGCGCCGACGGCGAGGCCGGAGCGGGCGTCCACGACCACCTCGTCGGCGGCCGCCGGGGCGCTTCCGGCACGCAGTGTGAACGGCGTGAGCCCCGCCGACTCCCACCCGTGCCCACTCGCCCGGCCGTTCCCGACGTAGACCGGGAAGGTCACCTCACTGATCACCTTGGTGACACCGGCGACCTCGCCCAACGCCGTGGCGAGCGATGCGGGCAGCCAGGCGTGCTCGGCGTGCGGCTTGGCCTTGGTCTTCGACTTGCCGCCGGACTTCTGGACGGTCTGCCGGACGAACTGGTCGCCCGCCACGATCACCGGCGTGCCGGCGTAGCGCTCGGGGGCGACCTCGCCGCGCAACCCGGTCTCCAGCAACATCCCGCAGGCGCAGACCAGCATGGCGGCGCACAGCAGGGCGACGAACGAGCCCGCGAATCCGGCCTTGCGGTGCCGCAGGGTCCTGAGAGCGAATCCGATCATCAGTTCCACGCTCCCAGCCGGGTCATCCGCTCGGCGACCTTCTCCGAGGTCGGGTCCGTCATCTCGTCCACGATCCGGCCGTCGGCCAGGAACAGGATCGTGTCCGCGTACGACGCCGCCACCGGGTCGTGCGTCACCATGACGACCGTCTGGCCCATCCCGTCGACGACCTGGCGCAGCAGTACGAGCACGTCACGGGCGGTCATGGTGTCGAGCGCGCCGGTCGGCTCGTCGCCGAACACCACCTCCGGCCTGGTGACCAGCGCACGGGCGATGGCCACGCGCTGCTGCTGCCCGCCCGACAGCTGCGCCGGGCGGTGACCGGTGCGGCCGGCGAGGCCCACCCGTTCGACGATCTCCTTCAGCCACGCCCGGTCCACGGTGACGCCGGCCAGCCGCAGGGGAAGCGTGATGTTCTCGACCACTGTCAGCGACGAGACCAGGTTGAACGCCTGGAACACGAATCCGACGCGGCGTCTGCGCAGCTCGGTCAGCCGCGTCTCGTTCATGCCTGCGAGCTCTGTACCGCCGAGCCGTACGGATCCGGAGGTGGGCGTGTCCAGCCCGGCGGCGCAGTGCAGGAGTGTGCTCTTGCCCGATCCGGAGGGGCCCATCACCGCCGTGAAACTGCCTCCCGGGATACCTGCCGACACCTCTCGCAGGGCGGCGACCGCGCCCTGTCCCTTGCCGTAGACCTTGCTCACCGCGTCCAAAGAAACCACGTCTGTCATGGCTTCCACCCTGCTGACCTGTGTGAGGACGAGCCAGGGACACGATCACCGATGCACCATGACGTCATCATGAATCGGACACTGATAGACATTCCCCTGTGATTCATGTGCTTCTGGCGGAGGATCAGCACATCATCAGGGGCGCCCTGGTCGCGTTGCTCGGTCTCGAACCCGACCTGGAGGTCGTCGACTCGGTCGAGTCGGGCGACGCCGTCGTCCCCGCGGCCCTGGTGCACCGTCCCGACGTCGCGGTGCTCGACATCGACATGCCCGGCACGCTGGACGGCCTGGGCGCCGCGGCAGAGCTGCGCGCGAAGCTGCCCGGCTGCCGTGTGCTCATGCTGACCGGCTACGGCAAGCCGGGGCATCTGCGCAGGGCGCTCAGTGCGCAGGTGGACGGCTTCCTGCTCAAGACGGCGGCACCCGAGCGGCTGGTGGAGGCGATCCGCGAGGTGGCGGCGGGCAGGCGGGTGCTCGACCCGTCGCTGGCGCTCACCGCATGGGACCTGGCCGACAACCCGCTGACCCCGCGCGAGGCGGACGTGCTCCGTCTGGTGGCCGAGGGCGCGGAGGCCACCGAGATAGCCGGGCGGCTCTTCCTCAGTGCGGGGACCGTTCGCAACTACCTCACCACGATCGTCGGCAAGCTCAACGCCCGCAACCGCACGGACGCGGTCCGCATCGCGACCGAGGCCGGCTGGATCTAGCCCGGCCCGCCGACGACCACGGGACCGCCCACGCATGACACGGGAGCCCAGGCGTCGAGTTCGAACCAGCCGTCGTCCGCTCCGGTCGTAAGCGTTCCCCCCAAGGCGGCGAGGCGGACGGTGAGGTTGCCGATCCCGGACGAGCCTCGTCCGCGGGCGGCCGGACGCGCCCCGTCGTTGCGGACCCGGAGCCATACCCCCCCGTCCGCCTGCATGGTCGAGATCCGGCAGAAACCGGCGGTGCTGTGCCTCAGCACGTTGGTCACCGCCTCGCGCAACACCACACCGAGCACGTACTCCACCTCGGCGGGAAGCTCCTGCTCCACGAGGTCGACCTCGGTCTCGATGCCCGCGGCCGACAACACCGACCGCGCCGAACGCGCCTCCGCGTCCAGTGACATTCCCTGCGCCTCACCCGACACGGCACGCATGTCCGCCTCGGCCCGCTCCGCCATGACCAGCACGTCCTCCAACTCGGCTCGGGCCCGCACCGGGTCCAGGCGACGCGCCAGCTCGCATTTGAGCAGGATCGCGGCGAGGCTGTGCCCGAGCAGGTCGTGCAGGTCGCGGGCGGCGCGCAGGCGTTCCTCGACGACCGCCGCACGAGCGAGCTCACGCCGTACGGCCTGCAGTTCCCTCACCTGCCGGGCCAGACGGATCAGGCCGTAGACGACGAGACCGGTCACCAGCGTGCTCACGGTGTAGTTGAGCGTCATCGCGAGCGGCAGGCCGAGCCGTACCGCGATCAACGCGGTGCTCGCCATCACGCACGCGACCAGCGGCCAGGCCACCGCCCATGGGAAGACGAGCAGCAGGGGGCCCGCGAGGAACCCGGCCACGCCGAGCCACGCGCGGCCGAACGCGAGGATCGGCAGGTAGGTGAGCAGCGCCATCAGTGCCAGTGCCACCATGTGACGCCCGTCGACCGACCTGAGCTGCACGACGAGGATGACCACGAGGCAGACGGCCGCGGCGAGGATCCCGGCGCCCGGGACGATGAGCAGCGCCTTGACCGAGAAGCCCACCAGCACCGCGGCCAGCAGGGCGACGGAGAGCACGTATGCTCCCCGCTCCTCGGCGGCCTCCACCGGCCGCCGGACCTCGGGGACCACGGCCTCGACGACCAGCCGGCCCTCGGGAGTGAGCCCGGTGGACAGGGTGCCGCCCACCGCGGCGATCCGGCCGGGCAGGTCGCCGAAGCCCTCGTCCTCGGCGGTCCTGGCGTCGTCGCTGACGACGCGGAGCCGTACCGTCCCTCCGGCGGACACGACCTCGATCGCACAGGTGCGCGCCATGGCCCGCCGAAGGATCTCGGTCACCGCCTCGCGCAGCACCGTGGCGAGCAGTGCCCCCGTGGGGCCCACCGGCTCGACGTCGCCCACTCGCACGTCCGTCGTCACCCCTGCGGCCGTCAGCATCGCGCGGGCGGTGGCGACCTCCGGCGCCAGCGACGTCGCGCGGTAGCTCGCGGCGGCGTTCCTGGCGTCGGCGAGGAAGGCGCGAGCGGCCCCCGTGATCTCGCCGAGCACCTCTCCCGCGCGGCCCGGGTCCGCGAGAGCCAGCCGCACGCCCTTGGTGATCTCAACGAGTCCGTTGCCCAGGCCCTGGCTGAGCTCCGCGGAGATCCGCAGCCGCTCCTCCGCCACCGCGGCCATCGCCAGGGCCATCCGCGCGGCGTGCACCTCGTCGACCCGCTCGGTGAGCCTGGTCAGGCCGTAGATCACCAGACTGATCAGCACCATGCTGATCGCCGAATCGGCCGGCCCGATCAGCACGGCGCCGACCGCGACCGGCACGGCGAGCGGCCACCACGCGGTGAGCAGCAGGGACCCGCCCAGGAAGCCGGCGATCCCGACGGAGGTGCCGAAACCGAGCGTCGCGGTGTAGACGACCACAGCCTGTACGGCGAGCAGCCACCACCCTCGCGACTTCCGCAGGCCGGGGAACACGTAGATGAGCTGGAGCCCGAACACCACGATCGCCAGCGGCGATCCGGCAAGGACGTAGACACCCGCGAATCCGGCCAGCACGACGGTGACGATGCCCCGCGCAAGGGCGGGCTGCCGATCTCCCCGAATTCGCATACCAGGACGAAATCCTAGTGCTCCGCCCTGTTCCGAGACGGTTCCCCCGGGCGGGGCGGCGGCCGGACGCGGGACCCTTGGGCGCGAGGCGAGGGCGGGGCGGCGACCGGACGCGGGATTGTCCGTGCACCTCGCATGACTCGCTAGCCTGAGGCGCGATGAACCGTTTGACGACGTCGAGGGGCGAACTCGAGCTCGCCCGCTTCCCCGAGGATCCCCGCGACCCGCTGCGCGCGTGGGACGCCGCCGACGAGTACCTGCTGCGGCACCTCGACGGGATCGACCGCGAACCCGCCGACCTGTCGGGCACCGTGGTCGTCCTGGGCGACCGGTGGGGCGCCCTGGTCGCCGCGCTCGCCGATCATCGCCCCACGCAGGTCACCGACTCCTTCCTCGCCCAGGAGGCGACCCGGGCGAACCTGGAGCGCAACGGCGTCGACGCGGACGCGGTACGGCTCCTGACGACCCGGGACACTCCCCCGGACCGGATCGACGTGCTGCTGATCCGGGTGCCCAAGAGCCTCGCGCTCCTGGAGGACCAGTTGCACCGCCTCGCACCCCACGTGCACGCGGACACGGTCGTCGTCGGCGCGGGAATGGTCACCGAGATCCACACGTCGACGTTGCGGTTGTTCGAGCGGATCCTCGGGCCGACCAGGACGTCGCTGGCGGCGAAGAAGGCCCGGCTCATCTTCTGCTCCCCTGATCCGATGCTCGCCAGGGACGCCGACCCGTGGCCGCGAAGCTACGCGCTCCCCACGGGAATCGGACCGGCCTCGGGCCTGACCGTCGTCAACCACGCGGGCATCTTCTGCGCCGACCGCCTCGACGTCGGCACCCGCTTCTTCCTGCGGAACCTCCCGCACCGCAGCGGCCGGGAGCGCGTCGTGGACCTGGGCTGCGGCAACGGAGTGCTCGGGATGGCGGCGGCACTGGACAACGGAGAGGCCGAGGTGGTCTTCGTCGACGAGTCCTACCAGGCGCTGGCGTCCGCGGAGGCCACGTGCCGGGCCAACCTCGACGCCCCGATGGAGTTCCTCGCGGGCGACGGCCTGGCGGGCGTTCCTGCCGGATCGGTGGACCTGGTGCTGAACAATCCGCCGTTCCACACGCATCGGGCGACGACCGACGCGACGGCCTGGCGCATGTTCAACGGTGCACGGGCCGCGTTGCGCCGAGGTGGGGAGCTGTGGGTGGTCGGCAACCGGCACCTTGGCTACCACGCGAAACTCCGCCGGCTCTTCGGCAACTGCGAGGTCGCCGCGAGCGACCCGAAGTTCGTCGTGCTGCGGGCCGTAAAACGCTGAGGCGACGCTTCGACCTTACGACACCCAGGGAGTGCGGCAGGAAATCCGCGTATTACCTGATTCTCCCATTCAACTCGTGGCGGCTATCATTCCGGGACGCTCGTGAGCAGGCGTCAGCACACCATGCCGGACATGGGATCGGCACGGTCCAGCGGTATACGGAGAGACCACGTTGATGAGCAAGATCCGATCGCGCTGGATCCAGGCATTGTCGGCCGTGGTCGTCCTGCTCGTCGCGGCCGTCGCCGGCTGGACCGCCCGCGCGGTCACGGACGACGATCCGTCGGCGATCGCGCTGCCGCCGGCGCCGGAAACCTCCCTGACGATTGTCACCATCGGATTCGACGACGGCGACGCCGATCAGATGCAGACGCTGCCGATGCTTCGCGCGCATGGATTCCCGGCCACTTACTACATCAACAGCGGCACCATCGGCAAGAAGGGCTCCATGACGTGGAAGCAGGTCGCCGAGGTGGCGGCGGCCGGCCACGAGATCGGCGGGCACACCCTGAATCACGCCCGGCTCGCCGGCATGGACCGAACGAAACTTCACCAGGAGATCTGCGACGATCGCGTCGCCCTCTTCGACAAGGGCTACGCCCCGGTTTCTTTCGCCTACCCGTTCGGCTCGTTCGACGACGCCGCGACCGCGGCCGCCAGCGCGTGCGGGTACAACAGCGCGCGGTTGGTGGGGGGTGTGGACGACAAGACGACGTTCGCGGAGACCATCCCGCCCCGGACGCCCGCCCGTCTGAGGGCTCACAGCACGAACTACCCGCCGAAGGAAGTCCTGGGTCAGATCAAGGCCGGCATCACGGCCGCGCAGAGCCACGGCGGGGGCTGGTACAACATCTACCTCCATCACATCTGCGACACCTGCCCCTCATACTCGATGCCGCCTTCGGATTTCGCCGACCTGCTGACGTGGCTACGCAAGCGCGTGGACGACGGGTCGATCATCATCCGTACGACAGGGCAGGTCATCGGTGGTCCGGTGCACCCGCCGATCAGTGCGGCCGCGCTGGAGGCCGCCGCCCCTCGTTAGTGGACGGTCCGCGGGCCTTCGCCTCGTCCGCTTCTCCCCGGATTCCCACCCGGCGGATGCGGAGGAAGCTCCGTTATCGTGGTCCGCGCACTTGTGATGCCGTTGGACGGACCGATCAAATGGAGACCACGATGACCGACCGAGCGGATCAGACGATCAAGGTCCTGCGTTCCGAGCTCGACGAGCTCGCCGCGCTGGTCGGCGGCTTCGGCGCCGACGACCTCGCCCGTCAGTCCGGAGCCGCGGAATGGGACGTCTCCCAGGTGCTGAGCCACCTGGGCAGCGGCGCGGAGATCAGCCTCGCCGCCCTTGAGGGAGCGTTGCAGGGCACCGGATCTCCGAACTTCGAGTTCATCCAGGGCGTGTGGGCGCGGTGGGACGCCATGTCGCGCGCCCAGCGGGCCGAGGAGGTCGTCACCGCGAACGAGGCGCTGGTGCGCCGCTTCGAGGGCCTGGACCCGAAGACCAGGGAAGACCTGCAGGTCGAGCTCTGGTTCCCGGCCCCGCCCGTGGACGTCGCCGGGTACGCGGGCATGCGGCTCAGTGAGTTCGCCCACCACACCTGGGACGTCAAGGTGGCGTTCGACCCGGCGGCGACGCTGGACCCGGAGGCCCTCGACCTGCTGATCGCCGGCGGCGACGCCTTCGTCGGTTTCCTCGGCAAGCCGGAAGGGCTCGGCGGCCGCCAGGCGACCGTGGCCGTGCACGTCACCGCTCCGGAGCGGTCCTTCGGCCTCGACATCCGGGAGGCCGTGGCCGTCGTCGACGTTCCGTCCGAGCCGGACGCCGTCCTGACCGCCCCCGCGGAGTGGTGGCTGCGCCTGGTCTCGGGCCGTCATGCCCCGGAGCACACCCCGGTCACCGTGGAGATCACCGGAGACGCGGTCACCCTGGACGACCTGCGCCGGATCTTCCCCGGGTTCTGACCGACGGTCCGGCCCGGCGGGTCGCCTCATGCCGAGTGGCCGGCCGAAGACGTGGCCGCCCGGCCCGGCGGGTCGCCTCATGCCGCGTGGCTGGAGATCAGCCGGGCCAGCACGACCGCGTGACTGATGTCGAGCGCCTTGACCGCGGTCAGCAGCGTCAGCGTTCCCCGGCGACTGCGCTCGGTGAGCTCGGCCAGCGCGGCGACCCGCTCAGGATCGTCGAGTTCGTCGCGGTATCTGCTGACGAACTCGTCGAAGCGGGCGGGATCGTGTCCGTACCAGATGCGCAGTTCCGTGGACGGCGCGATCTGCTTGCACCAGTCGTCGAGCGCGGCGGCGTCCTTGGCCAGCCCGCGCGGCCACAGCCGGTCCACGAGCACCCGCGCTCCGTCCTCCGGCTCGGGTCCGTCGTACACCCGCGCCACCCGCACGCCCGGGGACACCTCCACCCGATGATCGTCCGGCATCGCACGCTCACCCCCTGACAAGCCGGGACCGGGACGCGATCACAGGCCGTACCCCTCCAGGAGGTTGAGCCAGACCTCGCTCACGGTCGGGAACGACGGCACGGCATGCCACAGCACGTCGATCGGGACCTCGGCGTTCACCGCGATGGTGGCCGAGTGGAGGAGGTCGACGACCGCGGGGGCGACGAAGGTGACGCCGAGGAGCACGCGGCGGTCCTCGTCGACGACCATCTTCGCCCTTCCGGTGTAGTTCTCGGCCATGAGGTAGGCCCCCTCGACCGCGCTCATGTCGTATTCGACGGTGCGCACGGTGAAGCCGTCGGCGCGGGCCTGGGACTCCGTGCGCCCGACCACGCAGACCTCGGGGTCGGTGAAGATGACCTGCGGGGCACCACGATAGTCGGCGGAGTCACGGTGCGACGGCAGGTCGTCGGGCAGCCCCCCGGCACGGGCGGCGATCACGTCACCGCACACCCGGGCCTGGTATTTGCCCATGTGCGTGAGCATGTTGAGGCCGTTGACGTCACCGATGGCGTAAAGCCATCCGTCGGGGAGCCCCGTCGCCCGCATGCTCGCGTCGACCGCGATCGGACCGTTCGCCTCGAGCCCGATCGTCTCCAGGCCGATGTCCCCCACGTTCACCCGGCGGCCGGTGGCGACGAGGATCTCGTCGGCCTCGATCGTCGAGCCGTCGTCGAGGTGGACGGTCACCGGATCGTCCGGCGTCGGGCGCTCGACGCGGGTGGGCGAGCGGCCGAAGCGCACGTCGATGCCCGACTCCTGGAACGACTTCGCCAGCAGGTCGCCCGCGAAGGGCTCGGTCCGGCCGAGCAGCCGGTCGCCCCGCACGAGCAGGGTCGTCTCCTGGGCGCCGAGGGCGTGCAGGGCCTGTGACATCTCGCAGCCGACGACTCCGCCGCCGATCACGACCAGCCGTTTCGGGACCTGCTGGACGCTGGTCGCCTCCCGGTTCGTCCAAGGACGCGCCTCCCGGAGGCCGGGCACATCGGGGATCAGGGGGTCGCTGCCCGTCGCCACGATGACGGCGTGGCGGGCCCCCAGCGTCCGGACGCCGCCGTCCGGCGTCGTCACCTCCGCACGCAGCGGACCCGCCAGGCGACCGTGGCCCCGGACGAACGTCGCGGGGACGTTCCCGATCCAGCTCACCTGGCCGCCGTCGTCGAAGCCGGAGACGGTCTCGTCGCGGCGGGCCAGCACCGCGGCGGTGTCGATCGGCCCGCGCAAGGCCAGTCCCGGCATCCGGCTCACCTCGGCCGACAACCCCATGGGCCGCAGCAGCGCCTTACTCGGGATGCACGCGTAGTAGGCGCACTCGCCGCCGGCCAGGCGCCTTTCGACGACGGCCGCGCTCAGACCACCCCGTACGGCACGTGCCGCGGCGATCTCCCCCACCGGTCCCGCACCTATCACGATCACGTCGAAGACGTCGTCCGCCATGGAACCTGCACCCCCCGATGTCGCAGGTCACACCGCCGCGTTACTGACATATCGGGTCAGTCTTTCATCCCCCGTGGCGGCAGAGCGGAAAGGAACGGACAGCTAAGCATCACGGATGAATTCCCGACGCGTCGCCCCTCGACGACGCGATTCGCGTATCGGCATATTTCTATAAAAATCTTCATTAAGCGGACCACCGCCCGGGCTGGCGTGATCGGCGTCACACTTCTGGCTGTTCGGACGGCGAGTCGATCGAGATCCCCCACGTGTCCGTCATTCCGGAAGACGTGGCTTCTCCGCCATCACGCACTTTTCGGTGCCTGACGACGCCACCGGATTTCTTCCCTTCTGGTGCGTCACGCACAAAAAGGTGCGGCGGCGCCGAGGGGAATTCGAGCCGGACCGGCGTGTTCCCGGTGAGGTCAAACAGTTGTCGTGAAACCGGGAAACCGTTCTTTTGAGTACGTCAGATCTCGCAGCAACGCACGCCGTCGACACGCCACCACGCCGTCACCCTTCGGTACGCGCCTGGCTGGGGGTGATCTCGCTCGTGTTCGTCGTCAGCGGCATCACCGCGATCGCATCAGGGTTCTTCGCCCTCTTCGCCCGCCACGGCGTGTGATCCCCACCAATGAAAGGAATGCTCCCATGAGCCTCGTCATCCATCAGTACGCCTTCGGCGACGCCGGCACCTTCACCGCGGAACAGGAAACCGTCGGCGAGCCCGGGCCCGGCGAGGTGCGCCTGCGCCAGCGGGCCGTCGGCGTGAACTACATCGACCTGGCGTTCCGTTCCGGCGCCGTGGGCGGAGGCGGCTTCCCCGTCACCATCGGACTCGAAGCGGCCGGTGACGTGGAGGCCGTGGGCTCCGGCGTCACCGCCTTCAATGTGGGCGACCGCGTGACGTACACGTCGGCGCCCGGCGCCAACGCGGAGAAGCGGCTGATCCAGGCGTCGTCGCTGCTCCGCCTCCCCGACGGGATCACCTACGAACAGGGTGCGGCCATGACGGCCAAGGGCCTCACCGCCGGGGCGCTGATCACGAAGGCCTACCCGGTCGGCGAGGGAGACGTCATCCTGGTCCACGCCGCGGCGGGCGGAGTCGGGTCACTGTTGATCCGCTGGGCCAAGGCGGCAGGGGCCGTCGTCATCGGCACGGTCGGCTCCACGGCGAAGACCGCCGCAGCCGAGGCGAACGGCGCCGATCACGTCTACGCCCTGGATTCAGGCCAGGACGTCGTCGCCGAGATCCAGCGGATCACGGGCGGCAGAGGCGTGGACGCCGTGTTCGACGGCGTCGGGCGCGACACCGTCGGCCTCTCCCTCCGCGCGGTGACGGAGAACGGCACCGTCGTCCTGTTCGGCGCCTCCTCCGGCCAGCCCACCGTGGACGAAGAGCTGGTCTCCCGCAGGGGAATCACCCTGAGCCGGCCAAGCCTCGACTCGCTCGTGCCCGGTCACGACGAACGGCAGTCGCTGGCCGACGAACTGTTCGGGCTCGTCGTCTCCGGTGACCTCGGGGAGACGGTCGTCACCACGTATCCGCTCACGGACATCGCCCGCGCCCACCGCGATCTGGAGTCACGGCGCACCACGGGTTCACTGGTCCTGACGGTCTGAGCGGCGAAGACATCGATCCTGACAGGGCCGGGCTCAGCGTCGGGCGGCCCTGTTGGTTTCGATCTCCTGCTGGTGGTCCTGTGCCCAGGCGACCATTGAGAGGGCGCGGCAGAGAAAGCTCTCGCCCAGCGGCGTGAGTGCGTACTCGACGCGCGGCGGTGTCTCCGGATACGCCGTCCGGCTCACCATGCCGTCGCCCTCCAACGTTCGCAGCGTGACAGTGAGAATGCGGTGCGAGATTCCCGGAAGCGCGTTCATGAGCGCCGTGAAACGAAGGGGACCATGGGCCAGCTCGTCCAGGGCCCGCATCGACCACTTCTCACCCAGACGTCCGAAGAGGTCACGCACGAACGCGACACTGCTCTCCTTGGGATCGCATATGTCGCCGATCACATCCGGCAGTGACTTTTCCATGCTCACCAGCTTCCCCGGTGCCCGCAAAACGGCATTGGGAGCTACAAGCGGACGACCTTGGGTCGTATTCCCGCTGCACAGAGCACTGTTTCCGGCGCTGCGCTCGTGCCGCCGGACAACCGAGACCGCGCCGCCGCCCTGTCGGGCGAAGGGTCCCGCCGCGACGCGGGCCGAGGAGATGGTACGGATGTCCTCATGACGGAAGAGAAACGCGACGTCCGGCTGTTCTCCTACGGCACCCTGCAGGATCCCGCCGTGCAGACGGCCAACTTCGGCCGGCTGCTGGAGGGACGGCCTGACGCCCTGCCCGGCTATCGGACCTCCATCGTGGAGGTCACCGATCCCGATGTCGTCGCGGTCAGCGGGGCCGCCTGGCATCCGATCGTGACGGCCACGGGAGACCCGGCCGACCAGGTCCAGGGCACCGTGTTCGACATCTCCGCGTCGGAGTTGGCCGCGGCCGACGAATACGAGGTGTCGGACTACACCCGCATCCGGGTGATTCTGCTGTCCGGCCTCGACGCCTGGGTGTACGTGGAGGCTGAGCAGAGCGGCGAATGAGCCCGCGGGGCGAGACGCCGTACCCGATCTTGATCGGGAAATGCCCCGGGGAATCGGTGGTGTGCCGATTCCCCAGGGGTCACGCTGGTCAGCGGACGGTGACGGTCTTGGTGGTGGTGGCGGGAGCGCCGACGCCGTTGGTCGCCTTGAGGGTGAACGTGTAGGTGCCCTTGCGCGTGGCCGTCCCGGACAGGGTGCCTCCGGTGGCCAGCTTCAGGCCCGAGGGAAGCGTCCCGGAGGACAGAGTGACCTTCGGTGCAGGGTACCCGGTGGTCGTGAATCGGTAGATGTAGTACTTGCCGGCGTATGCGGTCGGTGTGGTGGTCGTGGTGAACTTCGCCGGGCCGTTGACGACGACGCTCTTGGTGCCTCTGGCGGTGGGGGCGGTGCCGCCTGTCGCTTGCAGGGTGAAGGTGTAGGCGCCCGCTTGGGTGGGTGTTCCGGACAGAGTGCCGCCGGCGGCCAGCTTCAGGCCCGGGGGGAGTGCCCCGGAGTGCAGGGCGACCTTCGCCGTGGAGTAGCCGCTCGCCGTGAATCGGTAGATGAAGTACTTACCGGTCTGCGCGACCGGCGGGGTGCCCGTGGTGAAACGGGCGTAGACGCCGGTGGCCGCCGCGGTGCTGGTGGTGCCGTGGGTGTTGGTGCCGGAAACGGTGCAGGTCACCTTGTGACCGACATCGCCCGCCACCGGTGTGTAGGTGGAGGCGGTCGCCCCCGAGATCGTGGTCGTGTCCCGTGACCAGCTGTATTTCACCGAGGAGGCGGCGAGGAAGGT
Organism: Planotetraspora mira; assembly: GCF_016863275.1. Taxonomy (GTDB): domain Bacteria; phylum Actinomycetota; class Actinomycetes; order Streptosporangiales; family Streptosporangiaceae; genus Planotetraspora; species Planotetraspora mira. The sequence continues at coordinate 125,358 of NZ_BOOO01000035.1, read as the reverse complement.
GCCCTTGCAGGTCAGCTTGTCTCCGACGACAAGGGAACCGGTGATCGCCGCCTTGGCCGTCACCACCGGCGGACCCACCTTCGCCAGCGTGTGAATGGCGCCGGCCGAGACCTGGGTCACCGAACTCACCCCCGGCACGGTGATCGGCTTGTGCCGTTGCGTGGTGGTGCTGTCGCCGAGCTTCCCGTTCTCGTTCAAGCCCCAGGCCATCACGGTGCCGGTCGAGCGGAGCGCGAAACTGTCCTCGTTGCCCGCGCTGACCTGGGCGATATTGGTCACCCCTGGCACGGTGATCGGCTTGCGCCGTTGGGTGACGGTGCCGTCGCCGAGTTGCCCGGAGGCGTTGTTGCCCCAGGCCATCACGGTGCCGTCCGAGCGTAACGCCAGGTTGTGGTAGTCGCCGGCGGCGATGCGGGTCACCCCGGTCAGCCCGGCCACCTTCACGGGGGCATAGCGGTCGGTGGTGGTGCCGTCGCCGAGTTGCCCATCCGAATTGAAGCCCCAGGCCCGCATGGTGCCGTCCGACCGCAATGCCAGGCTGTGGTAATCGCCGGCGGCGATCCGGGTCACCCCGGTCAGCCCGGCCACCTTCACGGGAGCATGGCGGTCGGCGCCGGAGCCATCACCGAGGCCGCCCAAGCCGTTGAAGCCCCACGCCCATACGGTGCCGTCCGACCGCAACGCCAGGCTATGGAAGTCACCGGCGGCGATCTGGGTCACCCCGGTCAGCCCGGCCACCTTCACGGGACCGTAGCGGTCGGTGTCGCTGCCGTCGCCGAGTTGTCCATAGGTGTTGTAGCCCCACGCCCACACGGTGCCGTCCGACCGCAATGCCAAGCTGTAGTACTCGCCGGCCGCAACCTGCACAATGTCCGTCAGGCCATACACCCGTGCCGGCTCCAGCACTGGTCCTGACGGCCCCCCTCCCACCTCGCCGTTCCAGTTGCGGCCCCACGCCCACACGATGCCGTCCGACCGCAACGCCAGACTGTGGGCGTCGCCGGCGGCGACCTGCGTCACGTCACTGAGCCCATGCACAGCGGCCGGGGAGGGCCGGGTGGCCGGGTTGGTGTTTTTCGACCCGTTGCCCAACTGCCCCCAGACGTTGTTGCCCCATGCGTACGCGGACGAGGTGCCGCTGGAGGCCACCGCCGCCGCCGGGCCCGACACCGCCACGCCGATAGCGCTCACGGCCAGCACCAAACCCACCGCCACGGCAGGCACTCGAGCGCCCCGCCGCCAACCTCTCAGCCGCCCGCCCGCAGTTTCCGCGGAAACAGAGCCAGGCAAAGCCTCAGCCATCAGACCAGTCATCTAGTGCCCCTCGTGATCAACACAGCCATGGCGCTCGCTGCGGTTGTTCCTTCTCGTTTGGACCGGTCCGCCATTATGATCTATGCCGCCTTGGGACGATAAGCGGTTTATGTGGCTAATGAGTAAATTGTGATAATCGTCGACGTGCGGTCATTCCTCCGCCGGCTTCGCCAGCCTGCGGGCGATGCCGTCCAGGAGGAAGTCCAGCCCGAGAGCGAACTGTTCATCTGCGGTGAACCCGGTGGGCTGCGCGAGCCAGCCGGCGAGGTGCGGGACGCCTCCGTCCGCGACGGCCAGTCCATGAAGGGCCCTGATGGCGGCGACCAGTTTCGCGGTGTCGTCCAGGCCGTAGCGCCGGTCGAGGCGCGCCTCCTCGGCCTCCTGTAGCCCGCTGCCGAGGATGTGCCGGTCGACGAGCGCCGCGTAGGTCATCGCCGCGGCGACCGTCGCCCCCTCTCCTGTGAGCACGGTGAGCATGAACTCCAGACGGCGCATCATGTGCGGGCCCGCCGGGGGACGGGTGTGGACCAACTGCGCATACCAGGGATGCCTGTGCGTCATCCGCCGACTGTCCATGGCCAGGCCGTACAGGTCGGAACGCCAGTCGCCGCCGGGCCGTGCCGGCAGCGGGATCTCGGCGGTGGCCGCGTCGAGCATCAGGTCGACGAGACCTTCCTTGTTGTGCACGTAGCGGTACAGCGCCATCGGTGAGTAGTCCCCGAGCCGTACGGCTATCGCCTTCATCGTCATCGCACCCAGACCCGCCTCGTCGGCGAGGGCGATCGCGGCGGCCACGATCTCCTCCCTGCCGAGCGCGCGTTGTCGTGGCGGCGGTGGCGGCTGGGTCCAGATCAGCTGGATCGGCCCTGGGGTGGACTCACGCATGATCGGAGTATACGTTATAAACGATTCGTATATGACGTACACTTTCCCCGAGAGGCGCCCCCCATGTCCGACATCACCGCCGCCACCGGTCCCTTCGACCCGCAGGGCATCCGGCTGGGCATCGTCCGCGGCATCAGCTACGGCCTGTTCGGCAAGCCTGACGAGTTCGTTCCCCAGGCGCGCTCCCTGGGGGCGCAACTGGTGCGCGCCTACGTGTACTGGGGCCAGGTCGAGCCGGAACCCGGCCGCTACACCTGGGAGACCGTCGACGCGCTGCTGGACCAGCTGGACGGCGACGAGGAGGTATGGATCACCCTGTGCTCCAGCTCGCCGTGGGCGACCCGGCAGCCGACCGACTTCCTCCCCCCGTCCCCGGCTCACGACCTGACCGCCTATGGCGAATTCGTCCGTCAGGTGGTGAGCCACTGCGCGGGACGGGTGCACTACTGGCAGTGCGACAACGAGCCGAGCAACACCGACCTGCTGTGGGCCGGCACCTCCGCCGAATATGTCGCACAGCTCGAGACCATGTACGCCGCGGTCAAGGACGCCGACCCCGCCGCCGCCGTCGTCCTCGGCGGCTGCGGTTACGACGTGTTCAGCAGCGAGGACGGCAGCGCCGCTCGGCTGTTCTTCGATCACGTGGTGTCCGCGGGACGCGACGCCTTCGACCTGTTCGACGTGCACCTGTACGGCGACGCCTCCACGATCCCGGCGAGTCTCGACGGCGCCAGGCGGCTGATGCGCGCCCACGGCTATCTCAAACCGATCGTGGTCGGCGAGTACGCCGCACCGGTGCCGTTCGAGTTCCCCGAGGTCGGAGCGGTCATGTACGAGACCCTCGCGAGCGCGTTCACTGACGTGCCCGCGACGCAGAGCACCGAGGAACTCATCGAACGGGCGGGTCAGGACACTCCCGAGCGGCGTGCCATGACCGCGCTGTACGACCGGATGTCCCAGCTGCCGCCGAAGCTGCAGATGTTCCTGGCCGATTGCCCCGCCGACCTGGAGGCCAGACGGCACCGGATCAACTGCCGCCAGCTCGTCATGTGCAATCTGCTGACTCTGGCCGAGGGGGTCCGACGCACCGTGTACTGGAACCTCGCGCCCGAGGTCCCCGGACCGGTCGACCCCCGCCAGGTGATGCACCTGATGTTCGGGAAGCTCGCCCTGCTCGACTACCGGGGCACCTCACTCAGCGCCCGGCACCCGGCGGCGGACACGTTCGCCCTGCTCGCCGAGCAGCTCGCGGGGGTGTCGCGCGTGACCCGCGTGGAGGTCGCCGACCGGCCCACGCTGTACGCGTTCCAGGTCGATCGCACCGGCCGCGGGCCGCTGCTCGTGCTCTGGGACCACCGGGACGTGTTCGACGGGGAGGACGAACCACCGGTCACCGTGACCTGGCCATGGCCCGCCTCGACCGCCACCGTGATCGATGCGCTCGGCGACACCCCCGCCACCGAGATCCACGACGGGCAGCTGATTCTGCAGGTCTCGCTCACACCGATGTTCGTCAGCGCCTGACCTGCCGTCCGTCCCGGACATCCGGCCGGCATTCTCCCGGAATGCGTGGCATCACAGATCTGTCAGGACGTGGTGTCCGGCCGCCAGATCCAGTTCTGCCGGACGTACAACTGCCGCATCCCGGCTCTGAGCATGTTGTTCAGCGACGGATTGCTCTCGCCTTCCGCGGGCCGCCCGGTTTCGGCGACGAGCCATCGGCAGCCCGCGTTCGCGGCCTCCTTGGCACGAGCCGACAGCAGCGCCGACTGCGCCCCGCGATTGCGGTGACCGGGCAGCGTCGAGCCGGTGTTCAACGAGCCGACCTCTCCGTCGACGAAGAGATTGGCGCCGGCGACCAGGGCGTCACCGTCCCAGACCGCGAACGTCCGGAAGTCCGGGTGCCCGACGCTGGCCGTCAGCATCTCGGCGACGCCCTCCGGCGGCATGCCGAACCCGCGCAGGACGACCGAGGCCCACTCCTCCGCGTCGTCGGGACCCACCGGCCCGACGCGCATTCCGGTCTGCCCCGGGCTGAAGGCGTCGACCGGGCACCACAGCTTCACGATCTGCGACCCCGGCCGCAGATCATGCCTGGCCCGGATGTCGTCCCAGTCCGGCGGCAACACGGACGGGGCAATCTGGATCACCGCGCCCCTGCTGTCTTCCCCGCGATAGAAATCCACCACACGGTCGATGAGATCAGGGGTGATCGGCTCGTCGAAGCCGAATCCGAGCGCCTTGCTCCAGTAGCCCGTCGGATCCCGGAGCATCGACAGGGCGACGCCTCCGCCGATGCGGGTGGTCGTGACCCCGAACGCGGACCGCGTGGCCGCCGGCATGTTCGACTCGTACTGGTACATGAACTCCGCCTCGGCGCCTTCGGCGAGAGCGGTCGGGACTGTTCGCGACATGATCTTCCTTGCTGGGTTGCTGCGGTACGTCCCGGATGGCTGACGCCCGCTGTGGAACCTGACACCCGCAAGATGCATCGATCATGCGGAAAGTTCGATTCCCGGCGAAATCCGCTGCGATAGGGGGTCCCCGTGGCCCGCCGGGCCGACGTGAGACACCGTCACCGTACGGGGTGGAACAGCCTGACCCTCCGGACCCGGCCCGCCTCGAGGAAGTTCACCCACACGACCGCAGGCGGGCAGTGGAAGGGATCGTCAGACGGGTTGATCAGGTCGTTCTCCCAGATGACCACCCCGCGACCGGCCACGACGTTCGCCAGGCGATGGCGTACGCCGTCACCGAGATCGCGTTCCATCGCCGTCACCAGGTAGTCGAAACCCTTCGTGCGCTTGCCCTGAGGCCAGGTCACCTCCACCTCCGGCGACCAGAGCGCCGCCAGCGCCTGGGCGAACGAGCCGTGATGCGCGGCCCGCAGCGTCTCCTCGGCCTCCCTGCGACGCGCGTCGGTCAGCGCCGCGACGTCGTCGTGGGCCCGGCTCGCCGTCGCCAGCAGGGCCTCGGACAGCTTGGCCCGCGCCTGGCTGAGCCGGCTGCGCACCGTGCCGACGGGAACCGCGCACAATTCCGCGATGTGCTCGTAGGCCGTCACCTCGGTGAAGTAGCGCAACATCATCACCAGCCGGAGATCCGGCGACAGTTCCCCGACGGCGTGCCAGACCCAGTCCCGCATGGCGTACCGGTCCAGGAGGCGCTCCAGATCGGACTCACCGCGGGGCGGCGGCGCCAGTGCTTCGAGATCTCCCACGGGGACCGGCGTCCTGGTGCGGATCTGCATCCGGCAGGCGTTGCGGACGACCGTCCGCAACCACGGCGCCAGCGCGGCCGGATCACGGACGTCCCCGATACGGCGCAACGCGATCAGGGCGGCCTCCTGGACGGCGTCCTCCGCGTCGGGGCCGTGCCCCAGGATGCTCAGCGCGACCGCGCGCATGCCCGCCTGGTGCCGGGCCAGCAACAGGCCGAGGGCGTGGACATCGCCAGATTGCGCCTCTCGGACCAGATCAGCGTCGGCCGGCACGACGTTCCCCATGCCGCCAAGGCTACAAACACCTTCCGACCTGCGACGACGGGTGCCTGCCCGGCTACGGCCGCCGGCCCGGCATCGCTCATGGGGCTCACAGAAAAAGACGACGGACCTGTCACGAACGCGAGGGCTGCCCTGTCTTAGCTGGTTGACCGTTACGAACGGGCCGTTCACGCCGATCATCCGGACTGCCGAAGGAGTGAAGATGACCTCGACCGCGCCCACCCAGTGGCCGGCCCAGCAGGACCGGTTCACCGCCGACGCCGCCCACGAACTCTGCACTCCTCTCGCCGGGCTCAGGGCACAGCTGGAAGAGGCGCTGCTGCATCCCGGCGAGACCGACCTGCCCCGGCTCCTCGACGCCGCGCTCCGTGACGTCGACCGGCTCGAAGCGATCACCGCCGACCTTCTGCTGCTCACACAGGTCGCGGCCGGCACGCACCTCAAGCACCAGACCGTCGATCTCACCGACACGGTCCGCACCCATGCCATCCGGTGGACGGGCCGCCCCGAGATCCGGCTGCGGACCGCGCCCGCGGTCACCGTTCACGCGGCCCCCGCGTACCTGGCGAGACTGGTCACCAATCTGATCGACAACGCCCGACGGCACGCCCGACAGTCGATACAGGTCCAGGTACGCCACTACGACGCCCTCGCCGAACTCACCGTCACCGACGACGGGCCCGGCATCCCCGCGCAGGACCGCGAACGCGTCTTCGAACGCTTCACCCGGCTCGACTCCGCCCGCTGCCGCCGCCGCGGAGGCACCGGCCTCGGCCTGGCCATCGCCCGTGACATCGCCCACGCCCACGCCGGCACCCTGCATGTGGAGGACGCCCCCGGAGGCGGCGCGCGTTTCGTGCTGCGGCTCCCCCTCGCCCGCTACGTCGCGGTTCAGCCGTGACGATCCACGACCCGTCGTGACCGATCGTGACCGTGCGTGGGCCTTCCTGGCAGGGGTGCGCGTCCCGCCTCGCCACGATTTCCGGACCCCCGGCGACGCCGGTGAGGGTGCGCCGTCCCCCCTTCGTAGGCTGGAATGAGCTCGGATACAGGGGGAGGCGGTCGCGATCATGCCATCAGGAGACTCCGAGGCGGCGAGTGCACTCGATCAGGCCGCCTCGGTCTTCCTCGGCCTGCGTCCTCGGCTCTTCGGCATCGCGTACCGCATGCTCGGCAGCTCGGCGGAGGCCGAGGACATCGTTCAGGAGGTCTGGGTACGGTGGCAGACCACGGACCGCACGGCGGTGCTGGACCCCGCGGCCTTTCTGGCGACGGCGACGACCCGACTGGCGATCAACCTCGCCCAATCCGCTCGCAAACGGCGCGAAACCTACGTCGGCCCCTGGCTTCCCGAACCGGTGGACACCGGCGCAGACCCCGAAGCCGGAGCCGAGCGCGGCGAGGAACTGGAACTCGCGGTTCTGCTCCTGCTGGAGAGACTTTCGCCCACCGAACGAGCGGCATACGTCCTGCGGGAGTCGTTCGACTATCCGTACGGCCAGATCGCGGCCATCCTCAAAATGAGTGAGACGAACACCCGGCAACTCGTCAGCCGCGCGCGCAAACGCATCGCCGCCGAGCGCCGCACGCCGGTGAGTTCGGCCGCGCATCGACGCCTCCTGACGGCCTTCCTGGCCGCCGCCCAGACGGGCGACCTCGCCGTCCTGGAAGAGCTCTTCGCCGCGGATGTCGTCAACTATTCCGACGGTGGAGGTGCCGTACGCGGCGCTTCTCGGATACCCGTGATCGGCCGTACCCGCGTCGCGAAGTTCATGAAGGCGTTCGCGCCACGGTTCTGGCCGGGCACGACGATCGATTGGGTCGAAGCGAACGGACGACCAGGCGTGCTGATCTCGCACGGTGACACCGTCACCGCCTTCGTGACCATCAGCGCCTCCGCGCGGGGAATCGACCAGATCCTGTGGGTGATGAACCCGGCCAAGCTCGCCGGCGTCTCGCCCGGGCCTGCCGGGTGATCCGCTCGCGGCTTCACGCCGATTCCGCCGTCACCTCGCCACTCTGCCGAGCAGGTCTCGGATCGCCTGGACCACGGCGTCCTTCCCCATGGCGGTGAGAACGATCATCGGCGTGTCCGGGGTGGCTCCCGCGTGGCGGACGTCATCGTGGAACCGGCGCAAGCGCGGCGTCACTCGAAGAGCCGCGCCGAGCAGCCGCAGCCGGGCGAGGGGCCCGAGCAGCCGATTCGGCGCGTACTCCGGGCAGTCCTCGTGCCCGGGGTCCAGCAGGAGGAGCCCGGCCACCTCGCCGGGGAAGCGCCGGGCGTAGTCGCGCGCGTAGAGCCCGACCAGGGAGTGGCCGACCAGCACGTAGGGCCCCGGGATGCCGGCCGCGCACAGAAGGTTCCGCAACTCGTCGGTGACATCGGTGGCGGAGCGGGTCAGCGGGACCTGTTCGCTCCAGCCCGTCCCGGCGCGGTCGTAAAGCACACTGGTGGTGAACATGCTGACTTCGTCATGGATGTTCAGGTGGTCGCGGCCGATCAGCCCGGCTCCCGGCAGGAACACGACGGCCGGGCCTCCGGTGCCCGAATGGTGTAGGGCCAGCCGTCTCCCTCCGTCCTCGTGGCGACGGCCCGCCGCCGGCATGCCGTCCCCGGCGCCGCCGGCGTGTCCGGGTGAGACGAGCGCGGCCGCCACGCCGGTGGCGAAGGACAGGGCCACCATTTCGGCGGGCTCGACAGCCCCCGGTTCTGCCGTCGTCCGCCGATGCCGATCGCTCCACTTGTGCCGCATCGTGACTCCCTGTGGTGTGAAGGACCGCAGTCCATGACCACTTGGAGTGTCAGCCGCGCGGGTTCCGCCGCACTATCGCCGCGCTATCACCGCGGACTCGGACGCTCGCCGGCCTGAGCGGCGGCTCTTCCGGCGCCGTCCCGGTGGTCTTCCTGACGTTCACGAGGGCTGGTCACCGGTGCGTTGCGGCGCCGCCTGCGCGTGGTGGTCCAGCAGGCGGGTCAGGAGCCGGGTGAGCTGGTCGCGTTCGGGCTGAGTCAGCGGCGCCAGCAGGTCGTCCTGGATGGTGGCGAGCAACTCGTCGAGCCTGCCGAGACGGCGGCGGCCCTGGGAGGTCATGGTGATCACGTTGCGGCGGCGGTCGGCGGGATCCGGTGCGCGTTCGACGAGGCCGCGGTCGGCGAGTTCGTTGATGACCGCGACCAGGTCACTTCGATAGATGCCGGTGCGGCGGCTCAGCACCGCCTGACTGGCCGGGCCGAACTCCCGGAGTGTGACGAGCACGGCGTAGTGCCATTTGCGAGCGTCCGCACCGGCCAGCCCCTCGCTCACGAGGCGGTCGGCGTGCAGCGCGGTCAGCGACAGCAGCCGGCTCGGCAGGCTCCGCAGTCGGGCGGGTGTCGCCTGGTCATGCCCGGCGTCCGCCATGTCGGCGGTACGGGGGTCGGTCCTGCTGCTCATGCCGGTGATCCTACTCGATTGCGTTAGTCGCCCTAACGATGTACTTTCGTTAGCGCCACGAACGTTAGTGGCATAAACGTTTAGACGGCGAACGAAGGTGGCTCGTCATGCCCACGATCGATGTGCTCGACTCGACGATGTACTACGAGGAGACGGGGAGCGGGACCCCTCTCGTCTTCCTCCACGGCAACCCGACCTCGTCACACCTGTGGCGGCGGGTGCTGCCCCGCATCGGCCGGCCCGGCCGCTGCCTCGCCCCCGACCTGATCGGGATGGGCCGCTCGGGCAGGCCCGACACGCCCTACCGGTTCGCCGATCACGCCCGCTATCTCGATGCCTGGTTCGACGAACTCGGGCTGGACGACGTGGTCCTCATCGGGCAGGACTGGGGCGGGGCGCTCGCCTTCGACTGGGCGGCCCGCCATCCCGGGCGGACCCGCGGTGTGGCGTTCATGGAGACGATCATCCGGCCGTTGGCGTGGGAGGAGTTCCCCGCCGCCGCGCGATCCCGCTTCGAGGCGTTCCGTACGCCCGGGGTCGGCGAGTCGCTGGTGCTCGACCAGAACGTCTTCATGGGGAGCTTCGGCCAGACCGTGCTGACCGGGCTGAGCGAGGAGGACCTGGAGGTGTACGGCGCGCCTTATCCGACCCGCGAGAGCCGGCGCCCGCTGCTGCAGTGGCCGCGCTCCCTACCGCTCGACGGCGAGCCGGCCGACGTGGTCGGCCGCATCCGGGCATACGACGACTGGCTCGCGGGCAGCGGGGACGTGCCGAAGCTGCTCCTGACCTTCGACTCGTCGCCGACCCTGATGGTCGGGGAAGAGCTGATCGCCTGGTGCGCGGCGAACATCGCCGGGCTGGAGATCGAGCACTGTGGTCCGGCGGGCCACCTCGCGCCGGAGGACCAGCCCGAGTCCATCGCGACGGCCGTCACCGAGTGGGCGGATCGGCACCGGCTCCGCTCAGCTGACGCCCCGCGGATCCGGGCCGACGCGACCGAAGCCGGCTGACGACCGTCCGCGGCTTCGGTCATGCTTCCTCAGCCGCCTACAGCGCGGCCGCGATCCGCCCGACCCCCGGACCGGACACGCCAGAGAGCCCCGCGGCTCGCCCGGTCGCCAGAAGGAGCAGATCACCTCCGGGCCCTCGGACCTCGTCGGGGCCGTCACCTGCCGACCAGTCCAGGTCGGTGGCGACCAGCCGCGTGCCCCGCAGACGCTTGGGAGCGCCGTAGAAGCCGGTGCCCAGGACGCGGCCGAGCGCCGCGATCACCCGCTCCGCGGGCATCTCCCGCACGCGCCCGAGCGGTCGCGCGACGTCCTGCCCGTGCACCAGCGCGTCGACGAGCGGATCCAGCGGACGGGAACCGGGATCGCGGAGAGGTGAGCCGGCCGTCTTGCGGAACCGCGCGACGAGTTCCGCCGGCCCGAACCTGGCCGCGCGTTCCCGTGCCTGGTCGGCGATCATCCGGTTGAAGTCACCACGCGCGCGGATCACACCCTTGGCCGTGTCGAGGAGCGCCGTGCGCATCGACACGGTGCGCGCGGACGTCGTCAGGTGGGCGGCCACATCGTGCATCGTCCAGCCGGGGCAGAGGGAGGCCTGCTTCCACTCGTGATCGTCGAGGTCATCGAGGAAGTCGGCCAGGCTGAGCCGTTCGGCCTCCACCCAAGAAAGGATCTCGTCACGGTCCATGTCCAGCTCTCCTCGCCAGGTAGTGCGTGTGAAGCCGGCGACTGGAGTGTTCCGCCGCGGTTCACAGAAGCCTCCCATTCGCCCCGATGCCCCGCTGGCCGTACGACGCCGACGGCTCGTGCCGTCCGCGGGACGTCAGCGCTGGATGGATTTGGTCTCGAGGAACTCCTCCAGACCGTAACGGCCGAACTCGCGGCCGTTGCCGGACTGCTTGTATCCGCCGAACGGCGCGAGGGGATTCCACTGACCGCCGTTGACGTCGACCTGCCCGGTGCGCAGCCGCCGGGCGATCGAGAGCGCGCGGTCCTCGCCGCCGAACACCGCCCCGGTGAGCCCGTACATCGTGCTGTTGGCGATCTCGACGGCCTGGTCGTCGTCCACGTACGGAATGATCGTCAGGACGGGCCCGAAGATCTCCTCCTGGGCGATCACCGCGTCCGGGGCCACATGAGTGAAGATCGTCGGCCGGACGTACGCGCCCTCGTGAAAGCCGTCGGGCTTCCCGGGCCCGCCGAACGCGAGCGTGGCCCCGTCGGCGACGCCCCGCCGGATGTAGCCGTCGACCCGCTCGCGCTGCGCCTCCGAGGCCATCGGACCGACGCGGGTGGCCTCGTCGGCCGGGTCGCCGACGGTGTACTCGGCGGCGGCCGCCACGGCCAGTTCGACGATCTCGTCGTGCAGTGACGCCGGGACGAGCATCCGCGGCCACCCGCCGCACACCTGCCCCCCGTTGGAGAAGGCGAACGCCACGCCTTGCTGTACGGCCTGGGCCAGGTCGGCGTCGTCGAGGATCACGTTGGCGGACTTGCCGCCGAGTTCCAGCGCGACCCGCTTGACGGTCTCCGACGCGACGGCCGAGACCCGCCTGCCCGCCCGGGTGGAGCCGGTGAACGACACCATGTCGACACCGGGGTGCGCCGCGATCGCCTCGCCGACGACCGGCCCCGTGCCGTGGACGACGTTGAAAACGCCCGCGGGCAGCCCCGCCTCTGCGGCGACCTCGGCGAGGATCCCCGCCGTCAGAGGTGCGATCTCCGACGGCTTGAGGACCACGGTGTTACCGGCCAGCAGCGCGGGCGCCGCCTTCGAGACGATCTGCTGCAGGGGGAAGTTCCACGGCGTGATGGCGCCGACGACGCCGATCGGCTCGCGCACCACCAGCGAGTTGCCGATCTCCTGCGTCCAGTCGAAACCGGCGGCGAGTCCGGCGAAGGTGGCGGCCACCATGATCGGCAGGCCTGCCTGCGCTTGCCGGGACAGCGTGATGGGAGCGCCCATCTCGCTGGTGATCGTGGTGGCGATCTCCTCAAGCCGGTTCCGCAGGCCCTCGGAGATGCGGCCGACGACCGCGGCGCGTTCGGCCGGGTCCGTGGCGGCCCACCCGGGGAAGGCCGCCGTCGCGGCGGCGACGGCCCGGTCGACGTCGGCGGCGGTGCCCGACGGCACCTGGGAGACGACCTCACCGGTCGCCGGGTTGACGACGTCGATCATGTCGGTGGTTCCGGCGACGGCCTCGCCGCCGATCCAATGGGTTGACGCACTCAGCGCTTTCGTAGTCATGAACCCACCGTCGCGGTCGCGGACGACGAGAGGAATGTCCTCCCGATCCCTGGATACGACCCCCTCTTTTTCAGGGGCGCTCATCCCAGGATCGGCAGTGCATGGATGGGAGGCCCCGGTCCCGTCACGCTTGGCACCGCGGGGGAAACATCCCTGACCACGCATTTGTTGTAAACGGCGGGACCGCGCCGTCATCTGAGACCTCGTAGAGCCTGAGATTTCGTAGAGCCTGAGACCTCGTAGAGGAGGACCGAGCCGTGGACCGGGCCCGACTGGCCGACTTCCTGCGCTCCCGCCGGCAGGCGCTGCAACCGGAGGACGTGGGACTCCCCCGCGGCCGCCGGAGGCGTACCGACGGCCTGCGCCGCGAGGAGGTCGCCGTGTTGTCCGACATGTCGGCCGACTACTACAGCAGGCTCGAGCAGCAGCGCGGGCCGCACCCGTCGGAGCAGATGCTCGCCGCGCTCGCCCGCGGCCTGCGCCTGTCCCTCGAGGAACGCGATCACCTGTTCCGCCTCGCGGGCCACGCCACCCCGCGACGCGTCCCTCGTACGGACCACATCGAGCCGGGCATGATGCGCATCTTCGACGGACTCGAGGACGCCGCCGCCCAGGTCGTGAACCACGTCGGGGAGACCCTGACGCAGACACGACTGTCGAAGGCGCTGATCGGCGACGAGAGCGTGCACACCGGGTCGGCGCGCAGCCTGCACTATCGGTGGTTCACCGATCCGGCGACGCGGTCGATCTATCCCGAGGATGACCACCCGATCCACAGCAGGCTGATCGCGGCGAACCTGCACCGCGTGTACACGCGCGACGGCGCGGACTCCCGCGCCGCGGCGATCGTCGACGCCCTGCTCGCCCAGAGCCCCGAATTCGCCGGAATCTGGAGCGGGCACCCCGTCACAGGCTCGTACTGCCCGCCCAAACGGGTGCTGCACCCGCAACTCGGCCTGCTCGAGTTGCACTGCCAGACGCTGCTCGACCCCGACCAGTCCCAGATGCTGGTCGTCTACACCGCGACGCCGGGAAGCGAGAGCTACGAGAAGCTCCAACTACTGTCCGTGATCGGTGCGGGGCTGGACTGAGGACGGGGAAGGCCCGGGACAACCTCCGCACGGGGTGCCGTTAGGCTGCGGGGCATGCGTGATCACGGCGAGGATCCGCGCCCCGCTCACGGCGCGGTGCGAGAGGTGTACGACGTGGAGCGGGCCGCGGCCCTGGAGTACTCCCCCGACCTGGACGGCCTGGCCGACCCCGGAGAGATCGTGTGGGCCTGGGTCCCGTACGAGGAGGACCCCGCGCGGGGCAAGGACCGGCCCCTGCTTCTCGTCGGCCGTCATGGACGCCGGGTGCTGGGCATGATGCTGACCAGTCGCGAGCCCGACCGGGGTTATGAGGACGAGGCGCTGGCGCTCGGCTCGGGCACGTGGGATCGCGAGGGCCGGGACTCCTACCTGCGGCTGGACCGGATCTTCGAACTCGACGAGGACGACATCCGCCGCGAGGGCGCCATCCTCGACGGGGAGAGGTTCGCCCGCGTCGCCGCGGTCCTGCACCACCGCTACGGCTGGCGGTTCGCGTAGCCGGCCCGCATTGAGCCCGAGTCGGCCGGTCGATCGCGTAGCCGGCTCACATTGAGCCGAGTCGGCCGATCGATCGCCCGCACGAGATGGGGGCTCTGAGCGCGGAGATCGCCCCCACTACGATGACCGCGTGGCATTGAGAGATTCCCCGCCCCGGCCGCCTGAGCTGCAGCAACGCAATTCCGGCAACACAGGTGACCGCGATCTCACAGTGCGTGGCCGACTGGTCCCGGAAATGCGGGGGCCTGCCCTGTGGGGCTGGCTCGGTCCGTTACTCGTCACCGTTTTCGGCGCCTATCTGCGATTCTTCAGGCTCGGAGAGCCGAAAGCAGTCGTCTTCGATGAGACTTTCTACGCCAAGGACGCGTACGCCCTCATCAGGTTCGGCGTCGAACAATCGACGCTGGGCACGATCGAGAATCCCATCGCCGACACCCGACTGCTGGCGGGGAACACCGATGTCTTCGTGCGCTGTCCTCCGCAGCCTCTTTCGGAGTGCGCCGCCTACATAGCCCACCCGCCGCTGGGCAAATGGATGATCGGCCTGGGGGAATTCCTCTTCGGGATGACGCCCTTCGGATGGCGCGTCATGGCCGCGCTGGTGGGGTCGCTTTCCATCCTCATCTTGGCCCGTACGGCTCGCCGCATGACGCGTTCGACGATTCTCGGTTGCCTCGCGGGATTCCTACTCGCCCTGGACGCCCTGGAATTCACGGCGAGCAGATTCGCTCTGCTCGATGTATTCCTGATGTTCTGGATCCTGGCCGGGTTCGCCTGCCTCGTCGTCGACCGCGACAGATACCGTGAGCGGATCGCGGACTGGCACGAGTCCGGCAGGTCGCCCGCGGCGAGCCCGTCATCGGGTGTCCGGTGGTGGCGACTGGGGGCGGGCCTGTGCCTCGGCGCGGCCTGCGCCGTCAAATGGAGCGGCGTCTTCTTCCTCATCGGATTCGCGATCATGTCGCTGGCCTGGGACGCCGGAGCCCGCAAGACAGTCGGGATCCGCAGGCCGTACTTCGGGATGCTTCCGAGCCAGTTGCCAGGCGTCTCCGTCATGCTGGGTGTGATCCCCGGCCTTGTCTATCTCCTTTCATGGACAGGCTGGTTCGCCTCGGGCAGGGGCTATGGACGCAACTGGGACCAGGCCACATCGGCCGGTCCCGTCTATTTCGTCATCGACTCGCTTCGGTCGTGGTGGAGTTACCAGACGAGTGTGCTGGGTTTCCACACCGGCCTGAAGACCAGCCATCCCTACATGTCGGAGCCGTGGAGCTGGCCGTTGCTGCTGCGGCCCGTCCCCTATTTCTATGAGTCGAAAAAGGGGTGCGGTTCCGCGAATTGCACCCAGGCGGTGCTGGGGACCGGCACGCCACTCATCTGGTACGCGGCGATAATCGCGCTCGTCGGCATGATCGTTTGGTATACCGCGTCCCGTGACTGGCGCGCCGGTGCGGTTCTGCTCACCTACGCGGTGGGCTGGTTGCCGTGGTTCTACTACGCGATTTTCGATCAGCGGACCATGTTCCTGTTCTATGCGCTGCCGATGGTTCCGTTCATGATTCTCGCGATCGTCCTCGCGGCCGGACTCGTCATCGGCCGCGTGCGGGCCTCGCCGTTCCGACGGACGTTGGGGGCATCCGCCGTGGGCGCGTTCGCGCTGCTGGTGCTGGTCGATTTCTGGTGGCTCTACCCGGTGCTCACCGCGGAGAACATCCCGTATGACTCCTGGCACGCCCGCATGCTCTTCGCATCGTGGATCTGACGAATACGTTCCTGCCTGGGCTCCCTGCGGAAACGGGCGAATGACCACGCCTGTCGCGCCGCATCGATTTCCCCGGGATCGCGCTCAGACGAAAGCCGGCTCCCGCCGTCCGCGTCCCCCGCATGGGCGCACTCGACGCCGAAGGTTCACACGTCCTTAAACTCCGGCTTATTTCAACCTTGACTCAAGGATGTCAAGATCCTACCGTGATCCTTGATCAAGGTGCATGACGTCGCACCCCTCGGGGGCCATGGCCATTTCAATCTCCCAGGAATATGAGGAGGTTCGATGCGACAGGTGTCACCCGGGGAATCGGCGGACGGCGCGCCTGCGATCACAAGCCGGCGGCGGCGCCGGTTCGGAAGGCTGTCGTTCTCCATCCGCGCCCTCGTGGCCGCCATCGCGATACTCGTCGCCTTCCCCGGCGTCGCCTTCGCGGATCCGCCGTCGGCCCTCGACTGGGCGGCTCCGTGGCCCGACCGCATTTACGAGCCGGGTTTCGACTACGACGGCGACGGGTGCTACCCCACTCCGGCGATCGGGCGCGACGGAACGATCGCTCCCGGCCTGTCTCTGGGCGGGGCCGAGAACGGCCACTGCCGCGACTCCTGGGATCTCGACAACACCAACGCCTATTCGCGAGTCAAGTGCAACAACGGCTGGTGCGCGTACATGTACGCGCTCTACTTCGAGAAGGACCAGGCGGCTCTGGGGCCCGGCAGCGCCGGGCACCGGCACGACTGGGAGCACGTCGTGGTCTGGGTGCAGGGCGAGTGGGGCATGTACGTCTCCGCGTCCGCCCACGGCAAGTACTCGACCCGCGCGAGAAACGACATTCCCTGGGACGAAACAGGAAAGCATCCGCTGATCGTCTACCACAAGGACGGCATCAGCACGCACTGCTTCCGTTTCGCGAATTTCGGCGAACAGCCGGAGAACCACAAGGGATGGTGGCAGTGGCCGCCGTTGATCGGCTGGGACAATTACCCGCCCGGCTTCCGTGACCTCCTGGTCAACCACGATTTCGGCAGCGCCCAATTCGGACTCAGGGACGGCTGGTTCGAGGGGGAGCTCGCGAAGGCCAAGCCGTCCGGCATCCCGTTCGACCCCTACGCCTGAGCCGTACGCCAGGGCCACATGAGAAGCGGCCACCGCGTGATCATTTACAGATCACTCGGTGGCCGCGGGCCCTCCGGCCTCATCAGGCGATCATGCGGGAGGCCCCGACTGCAGCGTGGTCCCGATGCCTGTCTTCGGCCCGTTCGGGTCGTACTTCGTCCGGAGACCCGCCTGCGAGAACGCTTTCGCGATCCGTGGCGTGAGCGTCTTCATGTACGTCGCGGTGACGTGCGACTCCGTCCGATAAACGAGGACGTTTCCGATGACCGGCGAGCAGCGCGCCGTCGGGCAGATGGCGTCAGAGAGATCGACGACCGAGACGTGCTCCATCCCCGCGGCGGCCTTCTTCTGTGTCGGCGCCGCACTGGGGAATTCGTCGCGGGCGAACGCGCAGGCGGACAGCCGGTCCGGGTTCTTCTCGACGCACTCGTAGACTTCCATGCCGGGGTTGGGATTGTCGGCGAGGACGAGGACCTGCATGCCCGCGCCGGTGAGCGCCGACCATGATTTCCGCAGCCCCGAGGCCATCAGCGCGACGGACTCCCTCCCGTCGGCGGAGACCGCCGCGGGCGTGAATTGGGACGTGAGCACATAGTCGGGCTTCTCGGTTTCGAGAAGGTAGTCGAGAAGCCGGGAATTCCATTGAGTGCACGATGGATAGGGCATTCCCGTGCCGTTCAACACCCTCGCGGAATAGAAGCCGCACCTCGACTTCGTGAAGATCGTCAGGCGCCAGTCGTTCTGTGTGGCGAGTATCTGGAGAGCAGGCAGCCATTGCGCGATCTTGGAGTCGCCGACGGCGGCGACCCTGGTCTTCGACTTCGGGTTCCCGTAGGTACAGGCGAGCAACTTCGCGGAAGTCTGGTCCTGATGACATCCGTTGGCATAGACGTCAGGCACGTCCTTGGGCGCCGACAACGGATCCGGCACCATGTAGGCGACGTGTTCGGGTGCCGCTCCGGCCGGGTCGTCGCGGGGGTCGGCCTTCAGCACGGCCGCACCCGGCGCCGGCCGGGCCGAGGCGTCGACGGCCGTGGCCGCGCCCGTCACCGTCTGGAGCAGGACGATCCCCGCCACGACGCCCACGAGAGTGAAGTTGGCTCCCATGCTCAGCGCCAGGCCAGGTGAACCGGATATCGCCTTGGAATGGCGCAGCGGGTTCTCGATCAGACGATGCGTGAGCCACGCCGGGACGACCGACACCAAGGCCACCAACAGTCCACGGCTGACCGGCAGGCCGCCCCAGTGCGCCGTCGCCGTCACAAGCAGCGGCCAGTGCCACAGGTACAGCGAATAGGAGAGGCCGCCGACCCACCGGAAGGGGCGGATCCCCAGCAGCGACTCGGGTCCGCCGCCGACCCCGGCGCACCCCGCCGCGATCACGGCCGCCGTGCCGAGCACGGGAAGTGCGGCGTGGAAACCCGGCCACGCCGTCTTGCCACTGAACACCAGAGCAGACGCTGCGATGCAGCCGACGCCGGCCCATCCGATCACAATGGCCCATATCCGGGGAAGTCGCGCGCACTGCGTGACTCCGAGGGACAACGCCCCGCCGACCGCCAGTTCCCACATCCGGGTGGGCGTCACGAAGAACGCACTGTCAGGGGAGTACGCCGTCTCGGTGATGGAGTACACGAACGACGGCACGGCGACCACGGCGAGGACGATCCATACGAACGGCTTCGCGCGCTTGCGCATCAGCCTCGCCAGGAGTGCCACCAGGATGATCAGCAGGGGCCACACGACGTAGTACTGCTCTTCGACCGCGAGAGACCAGAAGTGCTGGACGGGTGACGGGTCGATGCCCTCGGCCAGGTAGTCGACCGACCTGGCCGCGAAGCGCCAGTTCACCACGTACAAGGCGGAGCCGACGATGTCCCCGCCGATGGCCTCCCACTGGGTTCGCGGGATGAAGGCGAGAACCAGCGCGAGGGTCGCGACGAGGACGGTGGCCACCGCCGGCAGGAGTCGCTTGGCCCGGCGGGCGTAGAACCGCAGCAGAGATATCGAGCCAGAGCGTTCCAGCTCTGAGACGAGTTGCGTCGTGATCAGGAATCCCGAAATCACCAGGAAGACATCGACGCCGACGAATCCACCGGGCAGGAACGGCAGACCCGCGTGGTAGAGGACGACAAGGGCGACGGCGATCGCCCGAAGGCCCTCGATGTCGCCTCGCTGGCGTGACGCACGGCCGGGCGCCTCGTTCGGGCCGGCCGCCTCGTTCGGGCCGGCGGCATGCCGCCGGACGACGCGGTGATGAATCGCGATGTTCGACCCCCCAGGCCCCGGGGCGCCGGTCATGAGCGACTAGACAGACGCGGCATTCACGGTAAAACCCCATTTCTCGGGGCGAGATAGTACACCAAGGGCCCTGCGTGGGTTAGCTGCCAAATCCCCTTTGGCGCGGGCTTCTCCGCAGGCCTCTCGAAGCGGCGCCTGACGCCTATGGAGCTACGCCGCGTGGAGCGTGAGCACGGTGATCTCGCTCGGCGCGAAGACCCTGAACGGCGGTCCCCAGAAACCGGTGCCCCGGCTCGTGTAGAGCTGTGTACGGTCCCCGTGCCGGCTCAGGCCCTGGACCGTGGGCTGGTCGACGCGCACGAGGAAATGGAAGGGCCAGATCTGGCCGCCGTGGGTGTGCCCGGAGATCTGCAGATCGACGCCGTGCGCGATGGCCGCGTCGATCTGCTTCGGCTGGTGGGCGAGCAGCAGTACGGGAAGGTCCGGGTCGGCGTCCGAGAGGGCCGCAGCGTGGTCGGCATGGTGGCCGGGGCGCCCCGAGGACGCGGCGGTCGCGTCGTCGACGCCGGCGACGACGAGTCGGGAACCGTCGCGCTCCACGACGATGTGCCGATTGTGGAGGGGCTCCCAGCCGAGCTCCCGCATGTGGTCGAGCCAGCCCTGGGCCTCGCCGAAGTACTCGTGGTTCCCGGTCACATAGGTCCTGGCCAGCCGGGCACGGACGTCGCCGAGCGGCGCGGCCTGCTCCCGTCGTTCTGACACCGTGCCGTCGGCGATGTCTCCGGTGTGGCACACGATGTCGGCATCGAGTTCGTTGACGGCCGCGACGACCCCTGCCGACCAGCGGGCCCGGTTGATCGGGCCGTAGTGGGTGTCGGTCAGCAGGACGACCCGGACGCCGTCCAGGCCTGTGCCCAACCGGGGGATCGTGACGTCCACCCGCCTCACGCGGGGCACGCGCATCGCCTCGGTGTACCCCCAGAGCAGCAGCACGAGCGACACGACGGCGGTCGCGGCGGCGACGACCCGGGACCTGGCCGGGTCCGCGACACCGGCGACCACGAGCGCGAGCCGCAGCACGTTGCCGAGCAACGCCCAGACGAACATCACCCAGATCGCGCCGAGGATCGTGTCCCCGGCACGTGCCGCCCAGTCCCGGCGGCGGCGACCGTGCCCGAGATACATGAGCACCGGAAACGCGGCGAGCGCGCCGACGAACACGATCGTGCCGGCGACGACGACGGCCGACGGCCACCGCGTGCTGGCGACGACCAAGGTCCACCACGGCACACCGAACAGCAATGCCAGGACAGCGATGATCGTCAGGCCGAACAGCAACGGCCGCATCGATCGCCTCGCCGGCGCCGCCTGCGCCGCTTCACCAGCTGACACTGCCGGACTCCTCGGGTTGTGGGTCCGTGAATCATGACACCTCGGACGCCCTGCCGACCATACGCGCCCAGCGCCTCTCGGTCGGCATCACGAAGGCGGGCGACGCACCTTGCGGTGAGGCTCGAACCGGCCCGACAAATCGATCGTGCAGGTGGACCGGCCGTCAAGGAGACAGCGGCAGATGGACGACGAAGCGTGCACCGTGTGGGCTGTCCTGGATGGTGAGCGTCCCGCCGTGGCTCTCGGCGATCCGCCGGGCGATGGGGAGGCCGAGGCCTGTGCCTCCCATACTTCGGCTCCTGGCGGTGTCGAGCCGGGCGAACGGCTGGAATACCCTCTCCCGCTGACCGGCGGCGACTCCCGCGCCGTCGTCGGACACCTCCAGTTCCGCGGCCTCCCCCGGGAAACGCGGGTCGCCGTCCGCGCGCCGTACAGTGATCGTGATCGTGGAGGCGGCATGGCGCTGCGCGTTCTGGACCAGATTGCCGATCAACTGACCCAGCCGCAACCGATCACCGCTGACGGTCACGCCCGTCGCCAGATGCCGGACGACCTTCTTGTTCGGTCGATGGTTCTTCAGCTCTGCGGCGACGAGGCCGGCCAGGTCCAGGGTCTGCCGCTCACACGGTACGCCGGCGTCCAGTCGCGTCAGCGTCAGCAGGCCGGATGCGATCGACTGGAGCCGCTCCACGCTGGGAAGCACGGCATCGCACAGCTTGGGCAGGTCGACGTCGTCCGGCGCCAGGCGGGCGTCCTCCATCTGGGTGCGAATGGCGGTGATCGGGGTGCGCAGTTCGTGGGAGGCGTCGGAGCAGAACCGTCGCTGCTGCTCCAGCACGTCCTCCAACCGGTCCAGTGTCTGGTTGACGCTGCGGGCCAGCCGGTGGATCTCGTCTTCGGCCGCGGGGACCGGAACCCGGCGGCCGAGGTCGGTGCTCTGGATGTGGTCGAGTTGGGCCCGGATGGCGTCCACGGGTTTGAGTGAGCGGGTGACGGTGTGCCGCGCCCCGTAGGCCACCGCGATCGTGAAGATGACCGTTCCCGTGATCAAGAGAGCCAACACGCCTGGATACAGGTAGAACGGGATGGTCGGTGCGGCGCTGTAGACGGTCCAGTCACCGTCGTGGAACACCTGCTGTGCGACCACGATGTGGCAGCGGCCCGCGGTGAAGACGGAGTGGCAGACGACGGCGCTGGCCACCCGGTGAGGGGGCGTCGGTGTGAAGTGCGCCATCGCCGGTTGGTTCTGCAGATCTCTGGTCGCCGCGACCACCTTCCCCTGAGGATCGACCACCTGGACGGGGCGGATCAGGTTCTGCGGGATGGGTGGAAGCGGATTGACGAGTTCCCCTCGATCAACGTAGTAGGCGGTCAGCTCCCCCACCGCGGTCACCTCTTGGGTGAGGTTGCGCGTGGCCGCCTTGTTGATGGTGAGCAGCAGGACAGTGGAGAAGAGGATGCAGAGCAACCCCACCACCACTCCGGTGAACAGCGCCAGGCGGCCCCTGATCGAGCAGTGTTCGAGCCTCACGACGCCCCCCATTGACGGGGGAGGGCGCGGGGCAGCCGGAGGACGAAACGCGCGCCGCCACTGGCGCTTTCCTCGACGCTGAGCGTTCCGTCATGCGCGTAGGCGATGTCCCGGGCGATGGCGAGGCCGAGGCCGGTGCCGTCGCGGTCGAGCCGGCGGGCGTCGTCCAGCCGGATGTGACGGTGGAACACACGTTCCCTGTCGGCGAGCGCTATGCCCGGCCCGTCGTCACTGACGGCGAGTTCGACGGCGGCGTGGACGACGTGCACGTCGACGCTCACCTGGTGCGCACAGTGCCGTTGGGCGTTGTCCAGCAAGTTGGTGAGCAGCCGGCTGATCTGGGTGGGCACGGCGTTGACGGTGCTGTCGGGTGCGAGGTGGAGCTTCACCGGACGCCCATGCGACCGTCGAGAGACCTCGTGCCGGACGAGCGTCGCGAGATCCAGCTGCCGCCGTTCGGTGACCGGACAGGCCCCCACACGAGCCAGGAACAACAAGTCGTCGATGATCGCCTGGAGCCGCTCCACCCGGCCCGACATCGTCGCGATCAGGTCGGGCAGCCGAACCGCGGCGAGATCCTGTCGCGCCACCTCCAACTGCATGCGCAG
Source organism: Planotetraspora mira (assembly GCF_016863275.1). Taxonomy (GTDB): domain Bacteria; phylum Actinomycetota; class Actinomycetes; order Streptosporangiales; family Streptosporangiaceae; genus Planotetraspora; species Planotetraspora mira. The sequence continues at coordinate 102,726 of NZ_BOOO01000035.1, read as the reverse complement.
CCCGGTGATGGAATTACGCAGCTCATGGGATACGTCCGAGGCGAACTGACCCTGAGAACGCGCGAAATCCTGGAGCTCTTCATTGGCCTCCTGCAGCCGCTGCAGCGCAGCGTTGATCGTCCGGCACAGGATGGCGACCTCACGCACGTCATCCGGTTCGGAAACGCGCGTGCCCAGGTCGCCGACGTCCATCACGGCCAGTTCGGCGCGGACCATGTCCACGGGGCGCAACACGCGACTGGTCGCCCTCCAGGTGGCCCACGCGGCCAAGGCGATCAGCTCGACGGCCTCGATCATCAAGATCAAATGGAGCGATCCCGGCGACAGGGACCCTCGCATCGACTGCCCGCCGGTCTCCGCCGACAGGACGGCCGCAGGCGCGGCGACCCCGTAACGGCCCAGCGAAACGGTCCGGTTCCGGCCGGCGTCGGCGCCCCGCAAGCGCAACCGGCCGGGTGCCGTTCCGGGGTGAACCTCATTGACAGCGCGCGCGGCGGCCCCGCTCGGCCATCGGGCAGGCCGTGCGTGGTCTGTCGAGTACATCCCCACCCCCGTGACGAGGAGGGTGAGGAGGGTGAGGACGGCCACAGCGGTGGTCAGCAGGGTGATCTGTCCCCGGATCGATCCCGGCCTGCATCGGATGGCCCGCATCGGTGACCTCGCGGGCGGAGCCTGCGCCCCGTGACGCCTGTGCTCGTCGACATCGATCTCGCCAGACACGGACTGCCCGAAGCGCGACATCTCACGGGGTGTGAGATCGACCCGCCGCTCCCGTGATCCGCCAGTCAGCAGATGCGCGAGGCCCGTGGCGATCGCCACCCACGCGAACAGGGCGACCAGGGGCCACATGAGTATCAGCCAGTTGTCGTGCAGGTCCACCATCGCCATCCTTTTCGAACGAGATTCGAGGGGGATGCCAGGTTCCGAGAGGGTTGGGGGCACTGCCTCGGCCACTCCCCTACGCACCTCAGCCGAGGGGATCCTTTTCGTGCCACGTCACCGGAGATAAGCGAACGGTACGAGCCTGACCTGCGCCGAAAGGCCCTGCATCGCATATTTATGCGTGGTTGCACCTTTGTGGCACCGGCGTTCCGTCACCGATCTGACGCCCCTTTGGGGTGGGCTTAATCCAGACTTGACGAACATCCGAGATCAGAGGTTCGTCCCCGGAACGATGTCGCATGATTGAGCGCACTGAAGAGAAAGCCGAGATGAGAGCCCGCATTCTCGGGGGGACGACGGCCTTCCCGGTGAAAACGCCGACACGGGGGCGGAGAAACCCGTGAACCTCCGCCACCCGCATACTTGACACGGCCGACACCTAGGTAGTTTATGGATTTATGGGCGGTTCGTCCCATAGTGACCATGAAGCTGCTGGTGAGCCCGGTTTTTGTGGATCATCGTGGCTTGGTTGGCGTGGTCGCCCGCGGGAGTGGGAGCTTGTCGCCGGATTGCTGCAGGCGGCCAAGGTCGGCCGGGGCGGAATCGTCCTGGTCGAGGGCCGGTCGGGCGTCGGAAAGAGCCGTCTACTGGGCATGGCCGTCGCCGCGGCGACGAGGGCGGGATTCGAGGTCGCCCAGGGCGCGGCGGACGAACTGACCCAGCTGATACCTCTGGCCCCGCTGACATCGGCGCTCGGGCCATCCGGCCGCACGCTTCCCGTGGACGATTACCTGACCGTCGCGGGTCCGGCCGATCAGCGGTTGCTGCTGGTGGAACGACTGCATGGACCGCTGGAGCAGCGGGTGGCCCAGGGGCCGATGCTCCTCACGCTGGATGACGTGCAATGGGCCGACCCGATGACTCTGCTGGCGCTGCGGTCGCTGACCAGAGATCTCGCCTCCTACCCGCTCGTCTGGATGCTGACCCGCACGAGCGGCGTGGGCGACGTTCCCCGCCTCGATTGTCTGTTCGATGTACTGGAACACGACGGCGCGCGCCGGATCACACTGGAGGCGCTGAAGGGGCGAGCGGTCGCGGACGTCGTCGCCGACGTCCTCGGTGCGTCGCCCGAGCCGGACGTGCTGGCCTTGGCCGACATAGCGGACGGCAATCCCTTCCTGCTCATCGATCTCCTTGAGAAGCTCAAAGGCGAGGGCGTGTTCCACATCGCCGAGGGTCGCGTGCGGATGGTCTCCGCGCGGCTGCCGAAGGCTCAGGTGGTCACGCAAGAACGCCTGGACGAGTTGTCCGAACGGACCAGGCATCTGCTTCAGGTCGCCGCAGTCCTGGGCCGCTCGTTCTCGGTGAAGGATCTGGCCGAAATGCTCGGCGAATCGACCATCGGCCTGTTGCCCATGGTGGAGGAGGCGATGTCGGCGGGCATCGTCGAGTCCGCCGGGGACGAGCTGACCTTCCGCCACGACCTGCTGTGGCAGGCGGTGGTCGGGACCGTCCCCACCCCCGTGCTGCAGGCCCTGCATCGCGACGCGGGAGAGATGCTGCTCAAACGCGGCGGGTCGGCTGTTCCCGCCGCGGCGCACCTCATTCACAGCGCCGGTCGCGGTGACGGGTCCGCGCTACGCGGACTGGACCAGGCCGCGCGCGAGGTCCTGCGGTCCTCACCCCAGACCGCCGCCGACCTCGCCCTGCGGGCGCTCGAACTCAGCGACCCCACCGACCCCGACTGGGTCGGCCGCGCCGCCACGGCGGCCGACGCGCTGACGGCCGTCGGGCGACTGCCGGAAGCGGCCGAGCTTGCGCGTGGCGCACTCGGCAAGGCGCCGCCCGCCCAGGCCCCCCGCCTGCGATGCGCACTGGCGTACATCCTGCTGCTGAGCGGACGGCCGGCAGACGCGGTGGCGGAGGCCGAAAGCCTGCTCACCCAGCAAGACCTCCCCGATGACCTTCGCGGAATCGCCGAATGGACGGTGTGCTGGGGACTGATCTGCCTGAACGACTTCAGGAAGGGGCGGCTGCGGGCTGAGACCGTTCTCGCCGACCGCGAGCGGCACACCGATGCCGCCGTCGTCGGGGCTCTCCTCCTGCTCGCTCGATTCGCCGTAGTCGACGGGCGGGTCGCCGACTCGTTCGCGCACCTGAACGAAGCCCTGCAGATCGCGAACAGCGGCACCGTTGAAGCCATCCAGCGCCCGTACACGCGCCTGCTGTTGAGCCTCAACTGGAGGGCCATGCGCCAGTTCGAGGAGTCCGACATCGCCATCCAGGCCGCCGAGGAGGAGATCAAAGCCTGCGGGCTGACCGTGCTCGCGGCACAACCCGCCCTGTTCCGCTCCGTGCTGAAGCTGGCGACCGGTCGACTCGATGACGCCGCCGCCGAGGCCCAGGCCGGGCTGGTGATCGCTGATGAGCTGGGTACCCAGGGGTTCACCCGGGTCGGGGTGGCCATGCTCGCTCTCATCGCCATGCGGCGGGGTGACATCGACGCCGCGGTCCGGCACATCGAGCGATATCACTCCATAGACGCCGCGCCCGGAATGTTGTTCGGGTCGGTGTGGGAGCGGTGGGTGATGGCGGCGGTGGTCGAGGCCCAAGGCGATCCCGACCGGGCGGTCGACATACTCCACGCCATTTACACCGACGAGGACGAGCGGCGCTGGGCGCTCCTCACAACCCCCCTCACGGCCGCCTGGATGACCCGGCTCGCGCTGGCCACGGCGAACCGCCGGTATGCCCAGACCATCGTTGAAACGGCCGAATACCTGGCCCAGAGCAACCCCGGCTTCCCCGCCCTCGCCACCACGGCCGCCCACGCCCGCGGCATTCTCCACAGGGACCCCAGCGCGTTGGCCTCCGCCGCCGCCGATCAGCCCGAACCGTGGGCACGCGCTTCGGGCGCGGAGGACCTCGGCGTCCTGCTGTCCACCACACCCGGCGCCTCCGCGCGTGAGCAGGCCATCGCCAGCCTGGACCAGGCGCTCGACGGTTACGAGTGCATCGGTGCGCTCCGGGACGCCGCCCGCGTGCGAGCCCGGCTGAGGGCACTGGGCGTTCGGCGGCGGCACTGGGCTCAGCTCCAGCGGCCGGCCTTCGGATGGGACAGCCTCACCGATACGGAACGCGCGGTGGCCGTGCTGATCGCCAAAGGGATGACCAACCGTCAGGCCGCGGCGCGGATGTTCCTTTCGCCCCACACGGTGTCCACCCACCTTCGCCGGATGTTCAGCAAACTCGACATCGCATCCCGCGTCGAACTGGCCTGCATCGTCGCCGAAGAATGCCCAGACCTCCTCAAGGACCCCTAGCGTGCAGTCTCCGTACCTCGAAGGATCGGCAGGGGCAGCCCGTCTCGACGGCGCCGGAAAGATCGACAATTGATGGGGGTTCAAACGTCGGCGCACAGCGCATATCAGTAAAAATAGGCAATATCGGAAAGCTCCGGTGCTGTCGGGTCTCGAGTGATTCCGGGACGGGATGCGCTTCATCCGAGATCAGCCTGGTGCGGCTAGGGAGTGTCTGACAAATGCTGCCCGTCGCGAGCGTGGATCCAGATGGATGCATCGCAAGGCGGAGGAGGAGGTCGGAGCGGAGCCTCCGGCCGACGACGACAACGAAGCGAGGCGCCGTCTGGGCCGCGCGCAGCAGGGCTTGATTAGTCAGACACGACCTAGGAGGTCGACCTGCCTGCGAGTCCGGCAGGCAGGACAGACGGGCCGATGACCTGTGGCCCTTTCTCGTCGCCTAACTTTGGACGTATAGGGGTTGAGGTGAGGCGCGGTGACGGATTCAGAGGTCGACTACCGGGCGGTGTTCCAGGCGCTCGCGGCCCCGTTGCTGGTGCTGACGCCGGATTTCACCATGGTGGCGGCCAATGACTCCTATCTCAAGGTGACCAGGCGGAGCCCCGCCGACTTGATCGGCCGTTGCTTCTTCACCGTCTTCCCCCCCAACCCGAACGCTCCCAACGATCCCGGCGAGGAGGGCCCGGAGGGTCTGCGTGCCTCGCTGCAACGGGTGCTGGCGACCGGACAGCGGGAGACCATGCCGCTGCAGCGGTACGACATCGAGGTGAGCGGAAGACCAGGGGTGTTCGAGGAACGGTACTGGAGCACGATCAACACCCCCGTCCTGGGCCCGGACGGTGGAGTGCAGTTGATCGTTCACCGAACCGAGGAGGTGACCGGCTTCCTCCAGCAGTTGAGGCGGTTCGGCGAACGTGGCGTCACGGGAAGGAAAGCGGAACTGGAGGCGATGAGAACCGACGTATATGTTCGCGCCCGCGAACTCCAGGACCTCAACGACCGGCTCACGCGGGCGGACAGGCAACAACGCCAGACCACGTCGGCGCTGCAGGAGGTCATCGAACGGCAGCGGCGGTTCGTCTTCGACGCCTCCCACGATCTCCGTAACCCGATCACCGGGCTCCTGACCGAACTCGAGGTCGCGATTGCAGAACCAGACGTCGGCCTGCACCAGATACTGCGCAAATTGCTGCTGGACGCCGGACGGCTCAATGACATCGTCGCCGATCTGCTCGAACTCGCCCGCATGGACACCGCGACGCCCACCGAGGCGGTCGACCTGGCCGATCTCGTGCTGGACGAACTGGAACGCCGCACTCTGACCACCACCGTCCTCGTCCAACTCGAGCAGCAGGTGGTGGTGCGCGCCTCCCGGATCCGGCTGATCCGGCTCCTGAACAATCTGCTCGCCAACGCCGAACGGCACACCAGGACCGTGATCGACATCATCGTCACCGCCGACCCACCCGACGCGGTCCTGGAAGTCATCGACGACGGACCCGGCATAGCCCCGGCCGACCGCGAAAAGGTCTTCGAACGGCTCTGCCGCCTGGACGACGCCTACCTCCGGGACCCCGGCGGCTCCGGGCTCGGCCTGCCCATCGCCCGTGAGATCGCCCATGGCTACGGCGGTCACCTGTACGCCGCCGACAACACCACCGGCGCCCGCTTCGTCCTGCGCCTCCCCCTCGCCGCCTAGCCAGGGCTTGCGCAGAAGGCGGCAATTGGTCTGAACTTGGTGCGACAGCCGTACGACGAAGGAAGGCCGATGGCCACCGGCGGTGTCGATATCGTCGAGCAGGGCCCGCGCAGGCCCCGCTGGGTGGGAATCGTGGCGCTGGTCGCTCTCGTGGCCGTGCCGCTCATCGTGATTCTCGCCAACCGGGACACGAGCCTTCCCCTCCCGGCCGTTACCCCGACACCCATGCGCAACGCGATCGGCGTGACACCCAACGCCATCTATCCGGAGGCGAAGGGGCCGGGCGCCACCAGGACGATGCGGGTCACGTTCCCCGACGGGTCGCGGGCGGAGATCACCTACCCCGCCGAGCTGAACCTGGCGTCGCTGGGGGCGCGGCCGTACGCGAGCGGGACTCTCGCCGGCAACGGGGAGATGGACGAGTTCCGCACCCTCACCGCCCCGCTGTACGGCGAGGCCGAGACCGCCGCCGGACGCCCGATGATCCGCCGTCTCACCGACAACGTCACAGTGTGGCCGGGACCGCTCGGGGTGGACTCCGCCGGTTCGGTCCTGCTCTTCACCTTCGGCGACTGGCGGATCGCCCTGCAGGACGAGCGGGCGGGGATGACCTTCGAACAGCGGCTGGCCTGGGCGGAGAACATGCACGGCAAGGTCACCCCTGACGGCTTCCTCACCCTGTCGGCCGACGGCCCGGTACGGCTCTCGCGACCCGGAGAGATCCGCGACGGCATGCTCGTCGGGCCGCAACTGTGGCTCGGCGGCCTGAGCCGCCAGATGCTGGTGCTGGCTCCGATCCCCGACTGCGAACGGCCGGGCAGCGTCGTCCTCGACTCACGCCATCCCATCTCAGGGAGCACGTGCCGTGACGGCTTCTATCTGGCCGCCGCCGGCGACCAGAACTTCGTGCAGAGCGCCCTCAAGGATGTCCGCGTCCGCCCCCTATGAGCCGACGCCGAGCCGGGCCCCGGTTCGCGCCGCGGTGACCACCACCGCGGTGTAACGCATCGTGAAGCCGCCACCCATCGCGTCGACAGCGGCTCCGATGCCCGCCAGCACCTCCTCCGACTCAGCCGGTGCGAACCGGCTGTGATCACCCTGGGTGGGGAGCAGATCCAGCCACTCGTCCCGGGTGTAGGGCTGCTCCCAGTCGAATCGCCACTGCTCCGGGTCGCCGAACACGCCCGCCTGCCGTGTCCCGTCGACCGCCCTGGTGAGCAGCATCGAATACCCCTCCAGGGCGGACACCTTCTGGCGGTAGGCCCGCGCGGTCAGCGCGTCGGGCACCACCTGGTCATAGACCGCGGCGAAGGCGTCCGCCACCTCGGGCGGGGGCTGGGCGACGTTCCAGAACACTGCCAGCCGGCCGCCGGGCCGCAGCACCTGCGCCGCCTTCGCCGCTCCGACGGCCGCGTCCACCCAGTGCCAGGCCTGCCCGGCGATGACCGCGTCGAAATTCCGGCCGGCGGGGTCCCAGGCTTCGAACGTCGCCACCTCGACCTCGACCCCGCTACGCCGTGCGAATTCCGCCATGCGCGCGTCGGCGTCGACCCCGAGCACCTCGCAGCCGGCTGCTTGGAACTGCCGGGCTTCGATGCCGGTCCCGCAGCCGACGTCGAGAACGTCGGGGCCGGGTCCGGCGGCGATGATCCGGTTCACCATGGCATCGGGATAGCGGGGCCGGGTCCGGTCGTAGCGTTCGGCGTCCGAACCGAACGACTCCGCTATCTGTCGGTGTCGATGAGGCTCGGGCTCGGCGGCACGATCCGGCGGTAGAGTGGGCATGCGCCCACTATGAATGGGCAAGCGCCCACTCGTCAACCGGGTGGGGGCCGATCGAGAGACGAGGGGATGCGCGGTGCCGACAGGGGTAGCCATCCGGGACGTGCGCGAGCAACTGTTCGCCGCCGCCGAGCGCGTCCTGCTCCGGGACGGGCCGAGCGGGCTGACCAGCCGGGCGGTCACCACGGAGGCGAACTGCGCCAAGGGCGTCATGCACCGGCACTTCGAGGACTTCGACGCCTTCCTCGCCGCGTTCGTGCTCGACCGCATCGACCGGATGGCCCCCCGGGCCGCCGCCCTGCGTGACGCCGCCGGGACCGGCACCGTCGCCGGCAACCTCACCGACGCGCTGACAGCCCTGTTCGAGTCCGTCGCCGTCGCGATCGTCGCCCTCGTCACCTTCCGCGACGAACTGCGCGCCCGCCTGCGCAAGACGTGGCCGGCCGGCGTCCCGGTCCTGACGGAAGCCGCGGTCATGATCGCCTCCTACCTCTCCGCGGAGCGCGAACTGGGCCGCATCACGGCGGACGCCGACGTCGAGATGCTCGCCCCCATGCTGATCGGGACCGGCCACCTGCTGTTCGCCGACCGGAAGGGCTCCCCGCCGGAGGCTGGAGCCGTCCTCAGGATGGTGACCGCGGTCATCGCCGGCGTCGCACAGGACTCGCAGCCATGAACGCCCCGGCAGCACCGCATCCCGGGGGTCGGACGCCGGTGTCGGCCACCACCAGCACTGCGATCAGCAGGACTGTGTAGCTATTGCGAATTGTTCGCAACAATACGGGTGGCCGGTACTGTGGTCTTGTGATCAGAGACTTCACCGTGTTCCCGGCTTCTTCTGATGACGGGGATGTAGTGGGCGAGATCCACGCGGAGTCGTGGAAGGTCGCCTATGCCGGCTTCTTCTCTCCGGAGTTCTTCGCCGAAGCGGTCAGGCAGCGGCGCGGCAAATGGCACGGGATGCTCGCCGAGGGCACGGGCACGGCCATGCTGGCCGCGCTGGACGGGCGACCGCTGGCCTTCTCCTACTTCGGCTCCTCACCGGCGCGACCGGGGTCGGCGGAGATCTTCGGGTTCTACGGTCACCCGGACGGCTGGGGAAGCGGTATCGCGGGCGCCCTGATGACCGCTTCCCTGCAAAGGATCCACGACGACGGCTTCGGGCGGGTCCATCTGTGGACGCTACGTGACACGCCTCAGTCCCGCCGCTTCTACGCCAAGAGCGGCTTCACGGAGTCAGGCGTGGTCCGCGACCACGACTTCGGTGACGGCAACCCGATCGAGCAGGTCGAATACGAGTTGCTCCTTCCCTGACGGCTCACGAAGCCACGGCGACCAACGTCAGGGCTCGTTGAGATAGGTGAGGACGGCGAGGACGCGGCGGTTGTTGCTGTCGTCATCGGTGATGCCGAGCTTGCCGAAAATCGTGGTGGTGTACTTGCTGATGGCGCCCTGGCTGAGGAACAGCCGCTGGCCGATGGCCTGATTGGACAACCCCTCCGCCATGAGGCCGAGCACGGAGTGCTCGCGTTCGGTGAGCCGGGCGAGCCGCCGATTCGAGGACCCGCTGGACAACAATTTGGCGACGACGGCCGGGTCCATGGCGGTCCCGCCACGGGCGACGCGCTCCAGGGCGTCGATGAACTGATCGGCGTCGAACACGCTCTCTTTGAGGAGATAGCCGATGCCACCGGCGCCGTCGGCCAAGAGTTCGCGGGCGTACAGCTGTTCGACGTGCTGGGAAAGGATCAGGAGCGGCAGCCCGGGCAGTTCGCTGCGGGCGGCGAGAGCCGCACGCAGGCCCTCGTCGGACTGGGTCGGCGGCATGCGGACGTCGACGATGGAGACGTCCGGCCGCCACCTCAGCAGCGCGTCGAGCGTCTCGGGTCCGGTGGTCGCCGTCGCCACCACCTGATGTCCGTACGCCTCGATGAGGCGGACCATCCCGTCACGCAGGAGGTAGAGGTCTTCGGCTACAACGATTCGCATGGCACCGCCATCCTCACACGGGTCGGACCGCCCGCCGGGCTCGTGATCTCCAGGGTGCCGTCGAAGACCGCCAGACGGCGGCGTAGCCCAGCGAGTCCACCGCCGGCTCGCGCACCGGCCCCACCCCGGCCGTCGTCCTCGACATCGACGACGATGCCGGTGTCGTCCCGGGTGATGGAGATCAGCGCCCGGGTCGCATGGGCGTGCTTGGCCGCGTTGGTCACCAGTTCGGCGACTCCGAAATACAGGGCGGACTCGATCGGCGGGTCCAGGCGTAACCGGACGTCGGCGCTGACAGTCGCTTCGAGCGGGCTGTCCAGGGCGAGAGCGCGAACGGCATCGATGAGCCCTCGCTCGCTCAGCACCGGCGGGTTGATTCCCTTGACCAGTTCGCGGAGCTCGGTCAGTGACGTGGTGGCGCCGGCTCGCGCCTCCCGCAGCAGCGCCTTGGCCTGGTCGGGGTCGGCTTCCATCAACTTCTCCACAGTCGCCAAAGAGAGCCCGAGCGCGACCAGGCGTGCCTGCGCCCCGTCGTGCAGGTCCCGCTCGATCCGGCGGATCTCGGCGGCCTGCGCGACCGTTGTGTCCGCGCGCTGAGCCGTCAGCTCATCGACCCGCTCCGCCAGCATCATCGCCGGCGACGCGCCCAGGAAGCGGACGGCTACCGGCTCGGCGGACCGCCAGGCATACGGGGCGCCGGCGACCGCCACGACCAACCCGAGCAACCCGATGAGACGCGAGGTGAGCGCAGGCTGGGAGAACCCGAAGACCGCTGCCGCGACTCCGGCGAGCGGGATGGACGCGATCACGCCCGCGGTGACCGGTGCGATCCCCGTGAAACGCAGGTCACGCCAGGTGGCGGGATCGCGCCACCAGGTTCGCATCCGCTGGTCCTGGAGGGCGTCCCGGCGGGTGCGCTCGTAGGAGTACCCGTTCCACCAGTACCCGGTGGACATGCGCACCACCGGCCCGGCCTCCCGGTATCCGGGGGGAATGACGGTGTCCGTCCACTTCGCGACGAGGAGGCGGAACATCCGGCAGACCGGTCGGGAAAGGATGAATGTGCCGATACATGCCCACACGAACGGCACTATCCACGTCCACGGGTTTCCCCACCAGATCGCCAGCGCCACGGCAGCGGCCCACACGGCCGGGACCAGCATCGTCACGACCACCACGGCGCACGCTCGCACGAACCCGACGCAGGCGCTCGCCATCCAGGACACCGACTGTCGCATGATCATTCCTTCTCACTTCAGAACCCCGACCGCGGCACCCGCGCCTCCTGCGATGCGCCGATCCGGCCGGTACGGCTTGGTGTTTCCACTGTGCACCGCACAGAGCCCGGCACCTCTTCGATCAGCCCTGAAGTGGGTCTGGCCCCACCAACCCGTACGTCCAGGCCCATGCGCGCCGCTGTCTCCGGCTCCGGCGGCAGACGCGAACAGGTCACGGGAAACGGCCACCTGTGATCGACTAATGAGCGTGGAAGCCGTTCTCACCGCCCTCCTCGCGGTCACTGGCACCCTGCTGGGTTCCCTTCTCACGTTCGTCTTCCAGCGGATGACGACCGACAGGGCCGAGCGTTTCACTCTCGCCACCCGGCTGCGCGAGGAGAGGATGGTCATATACAGCGGCTTCGCCGGTGCCGTGCTCGAGTTCCGCGGTGCGCAGTACGACCGCGCCACCTTACGAGGGCGCGAGGGGCACGAACTCGAATATCAAGCGGCGAAAGACGAGTCCCTCCGGCTCAAAGCCTCCGCATGGCATGCCCTCTATCGCGTTCGGCTGATCGCCGACGAGCCCGACGTGATCCGACTCGCCGAGGCCGCGATGGATCTCGCAGGGGACATGCATCGCGCGGAGAGCGGGGAGCCCCTCAAGGCCCGTTCGGAAGAGGTTCGCAGAGCCATCGAAGCCTTCGTGTCCGGATCCTCGACGCAGGTTCAGATGAAAACAGCGAAGCGTCGGATCCATTGACGCGAGGCGGGCGGCGCGGTCACGCGCCCCCGCCGGCGACACCCGGCCGTGCCGGGCTTGCCGCTCTGCTCCGTCAGCCCTGGACGGCCATCTCGCCGAGCAAGGACCAGTCGTCCTGCTCCAAGACAGCGTTGACGATCCGCGGCGTCTCGACCAGGTGCGGGGGGAAAGTCCGCTGCGCGGTCGCGAAGTGCTCGGACTGGACGTGCGCGGCGCCGGCGTCGCCGTCCCGGAACGCCTCGACGAGCACGTACTCGGTCGAGTCGTCCAGGCTGCGCGACCAGTCGAACCACAGACAGCCGGGCTCACCGCGGGTGGCCTCGGTGAACTCCCGCGAGATTTCCGGCCACTGCTCCGCATACTCGGGCTTGATCCGGAACTTGGCGGTGATGAAGATCATGTTCGGCCCTTCGATGTCTCCAATATCCTGATCTTCGGCCATCTTACGACTGGTCACGGCGCTTTCCGCTTATCCGATCACCGATCGCGCAGGCCCGGGCTGTGCGGGTGCTCCGATCACTGCGGTCGGGTCCGTCACCTACAGTTTGTCCACCCGGCGCAGGAACCCGCGCGCGTCCAGGAAGTCGGCGAGCGACTGGCGGTGCTCCTCGCAGGCCGCCCAGACCTTCTCCCGCTCCGGCGAGTGGATCTTGGGGTTGTTCCAGATCACGGCATACGACGCCGCTGCCCCGCAGCCCTTCGCCGAGCAGATCCCCTGCTCACTCATCCGCGGCGTTCCCTCACTCGCGGGACGACGGCCTGGCGGTGGCAGCGCCCGTCGCCGGCCCAAGTCACCTGGAGAACTTTCAGCCGCAGCCTCGACTCGTCCATGGACTCAGCCTGTCATGTCGTCACCGTGCGAGGCCACGACCGGCGGCCCGGACGCTGAGCCGCATTCCGACGGATCTCCTCCACTGCCCGGAACCGGGCTATCGGCTCGGGAGCGATCGCGGTAGCCCGAACCATGGGAGCACGCTGTTCTCGAAGCGGGACATGGCGCAGATCCGGTCGCCGGCGAGGGTGAGGACGAACAGGCCGGTTCCGTGCCGGATGCCGGTGGGGGCGCGCAGGTAGGCTCCGAACGCCGGCTGCCCGTTGGCTCGCGTCGGGACGAGGTCGAACCTGCGGTCCTCGCCGAAGATGCCGGCGCAGAAGCGGGCCACGATGTCTCGGCCCTCGTATTCGAGGGGCATCGGCGGCATCGACATGAAGACGTCGTCGGTCAGCAGGGCCACCAGTGCCTCGAGATCGGCGGACTCGTACGCGCTGACGAACTTCGCCACGATCGCGTCCTCGGAGGGCGAGCCGGAGGCGGGAGACGGTTCGCGATCGGCGGCCGGCGTCCGGCGCCGCTGCAGGCTTGCGCGCGCCCGTTTGAGGGCGCTGGTCACCGAGTCGACGGTCGAGTCGAGCATGTCGGCCACCTCGTCGGCGTGGAATCCGAGAACGTCGCGCAAGATGAGGACGGCGAGCTGGCGAGGCGGCAGGACCTGCAGTGCGGTCACGAAGGCCAGGGAGATGGATTCGGTCTGTTCGTAGCGGGCCTCCGGGCCGGGCGGCACGTCGATCGCGCCTTCGAGGAGGACGTCGGGGAACGGCTCAAGCCATACGACCTCGCCGAGCCGGGTCGGCTCCGGCGGTTCGACTCCTGGGATGTTCCACTCCTTGGCGGGTCGCCGGCCGGCCGAGCGACGCGCGTTGAGGCACCGGTTGGTGGCGATCCGGTAGAGCCAGGTGCGCAGTGACGCGCGTCCCTGAAACCCGGCGAGGCCGCGCCAGGCGGTCAGCAGCGTGTCCTGCAGGGCGTCCTCGGCATCCTGGAGGGATCCGAGCATCCGGTAGCAGTGCACCTGCAACTCCCGGCGGTGTGGCTCGGTCAGCTCTCGGAACGCGTCGCCGTCTCCCGCCCGCGCCTTTGAGATCAGGTCGGCTGTCGCCACCCTCATCGCCTTCTTCCCGCGTCTTGTGCATTTCCCATCCTGTAGAGACACCGGCCGGGAGACGAACTGGGCGGTCGGTGGGCGCCCACTTTCCCGATGTCGCGGTGTCTGCATCGTCGACGGCGCTGACGGTCCGTACGTCGGATGAGCTCAGCGGCCGGGCTTCACCCGTGAGGTGGCACAAGTGACCACCCGGGCACAGAGAGGAACCAGAGATGATGCTGAATGACAAGGTCGCGGTGGTCTACGGAGCCGGAGGCGCGATCGGCGGCGCAGTCGCACGCGCCTTCGCGTCTGAGGGAGCGAGGGTCTTTCTCACCGGACGTTCCCTTGCACCCGTCGAAGCCGTCGCCAAGGACATCGTCTCCGCCGGCGGAGCCGCCGAGGCGGCCGAGGTCGACGCTCTCGACGAGCAGGCCGTCGACAGGCATCTGCGGTCCGTGATCGATCAGTCGGGCCGCGTCGACATCTCGCTCAACGCGATCGGGGTCCCGGACTCGGAGATTCTGGGTGTCCCGCTGGCCGAGATGGACGCCGGGCAGTTCTTCCTGCCGATCACGACCTACACGACGTCGTACTTCCTGACCGCGCGCCTGGCCGCACGGCAGATGATTCCCAACGGATCGGGGGTGATCATGACCGTCACCGCACTCCCCGCACGGATGGGCTCCCGACTGAACGGAGGCTACGGCCCGGCGCAGGCCGCCAAGGAGGCGCTCACTCGAGATCTGTCCGCCGAACTCGCACCTCAGGGCATCCGCGTGGTCGGTCTGCGACCCCACGGCATGCCGGAGACAGCCACGATGAGGGAGGCCTTCGAGGCCAAGGCGTCGGCGGGGATGACCTGGGAACAGTTCGGAGGGTACCTCGCAGGCACGACCCACCCGCGACGGGTCATGAGACTCGACGAGGTGGCGAACATGGCGGTCTTCATGGCGTCCGACAAGGCGAGCGGGATGACGGGAACCACCGTCAACCTGTCCATGGGAAGCCTGGACGACTAGGGCCTCGGAAAAGAGTGCCGGCCGCAGGACAGCGGGCTGATAAATCCTGATAATGAGCGGATGCTTGCAGCGGGCCGGGTCGGGCGGGCGGTTGACGGGGCCCTTGCGGTAGGCGTGGTCCTGGCCACGGTCGGGCCGCTTCTCCTGCCCGATCCCAAACCGTGGTGGATCATCGGTCTTGGGCTGTCGGCGTCGCTGCCGGTGTGGTGGCGCAGGCGGGCGCCGATGCTGGTGGCGGTGGTGGTCGGTGCGGCGATGTCCGTCATGGTGATGTGGGAGAAGCCGTTCCTGCCCTTCGGGCCGCTGCTGGCCGTCTACACGATCGCCGACCTGAGCCCCACGTGGAAGAGGCTCGCGGCGATTCCGGCGATCGTGGCGGCGGTGGGTGTCTCGCTGGTGTTGCCGGGAGAGGACGACGAGACCTTCCGGCTGATGGGGACCGCCTTCGTGGCCGCCTACGCGCTGGGCACCAGTGTCAGGGCGAGCCGCTCGCGAACCGCCGAACTGGCCGAGCGGGCGCGGCGGCGGGAGCAGGAGCACGTCGCCGCGGCCGCGGAGGAGCGCACCCGGATCGCGCGCGACATGCATGACATCGTCACCCATTCCGTCGGGCTGATGGTGGTTCAGGCCGAAGCCGGGCCGGTGGTGGTGCGCAGCGACCCGGACAAGGCCGAGGTGATTTTCGATGCGATCGCCGGCACGGGAAGGAGTGCGCTGGCCGAGCTTCGGGGAGTGCTCGCCGCACTGCGGAACCCGGCCGACGGCGGCGGTCCGGCGTGGGGCCATGCCGGCGAGGCGTTGCTCCAGCCCCGGCTGGCCAACCTTCCCGCACTGCTCGAGCGCAGTGGCCTCGATGTGGTGAGCACGACCGCCGGCACCCCGCGTCCGGTCGCGGAAAGCATCGAGGCCGCCGTCTACCGCATCGTTCAGGAGGCGCTGACCAACGTGCGCAAGCACGCCGGTACGCGTGCCGTACGCCTCACGCTGACCTGGGGGGAGAACCTGACGGTGGAGATCGCCGACGACGGCCGGGGGCCGGGTGAGAGCGGCGGGTACGGGCTGGCCGGGATGCGGGAACGGGTGGCGGCATGCGGCGGGACGCTCACCGCCGGGGCGGGACGAAACGGGGGATTCATGGTGAAAGCTGAATTTCCGCTTGAATAGCCCGCATGTTACGGGTGCTCATCGCCGACGATCAGGACCTCTTCCGCGCGGGATTCGGGCTGATCCTGGACGCGCAGCCGGACATGGAGGTGGTCGGCGAGGCCGCCGACGGCGAGGGGGCGATCGCCGAGGCCAGGCGGCTCCAGCCGGACGTGGTCCTGATGGACGTGCACATGCCGGGCAAGAACGGCATCGAGGCGACCAGGGAGATCTGCGCCACCACCGCCGCCAAGGTGCTCGTGCTGACCATGTTCGACCTCGACGAGTACGTCTACGACGCGGTCCGGGCGGGAGCCAGTGGTTTCCTGCTGAAAGACATCCGGCGGGACGAGCTCGCCCACGCCGTGCGCACCGTCGCCTCGGGTGAGGCCCTGCTCGCCCCGGCGGCGACCCGGAGACTGCTCGAGGACCTGGTGCGCAGGCCCGCTCACGGTGTCGCCCCCCTGCTCGCGGCCAGGCTGGGCGCGCTGACCGAACGCGAGCGCGAGACGCTGAAGCTGGTCGCGCGCGGCCTGTCGAACGCGGAGATCGCCGCCGCACTCGTGGTCACCGAGCACACGGTCAAGACGCACGTCAGCCGCATGCTCACCAAGCTGGACCTGCGGGACCGGGTCCAGGCCGTGGTGCTCGCCTACGAGTCCGGGCTGGTGGTCGCCGGTGAGAGTGACACCGGAGATCACACCGGCGACTGACGCGCCGGCGGGGTGCGGAAAAGCACGATCGTCGGCATGGAACGCATCCTCCTCACCCTCGCCTCCGCCGTCCTGATGCACTTCGGCGGGGGTCTCCACCCCGTCTGGCAGCTCACCTGGCTCGCGCCGTTGCCCGTCCTGTTCCTGGCCCGCCGGACAGACGGGCGTACGGCGTTCGCCGCCGGAACGCTCGTCTGGCTCGCCGGCCAGGTGCAGATGTGGCCGTACTTCACCCGGACCCTCGAGATGCCGCCCGCGCTGGCCGCCGCCCTCATCGCCGGTCCCGCGCTCTGTTACGGCCTGGGCGTGCTGCTCTTCCGCACCCTGCTCGTGCGCGGCAGACCGCTCCTGGCGGCGGCAGCCGTACCGGCCGTCTGGGTCACCACTGAGTACGCCATGAACCTCGCCGGACCGCACGGGGCCTGGTGGAGCCTGGCGTACACGCAGGCCGACTTCCTGCCCGTGCTGCAGACCGCCTCGGTCACCGGGGTCTGGGGCATCACCTTCCTCCTGCTGTTCGTGCCCGCCTCGATCGCGGCCCTGCGGCCACGCGTGGCGGTGGTCTCGGGTGTGCTGGTCGCGCTCACGCTCGGCCATGGTCTCCTACGGCTCTCGACGCCCGCCGACACCGGAGGACGGAAGGTCGCGCTGGTCGCGACGGACGACTCCGAAGATCTCGTCCGCCGGTACGGCGAGGCCATCGACGGCGCGGTGACCGGCGGTGCGGAGATCGTGGTGCTGCCCGAGAAGGTCTTCACGACCGCCGACCTGCCGTTCGCCCGCCCGGGTGTGGAAGTGGTCGCGGGGATCGCCATGGAGACCAACAGCGCGGTGAGCTACCCCTCCGGCGTGCGCTACGACAAGCACCACATGATCCCGGGGGTGGAGCGCGAGTTCCGGCCCGGCACCAGCTTGGCCTTCCTCGACGACGGTCGGCTCGGCCTCATCATCTGCAAGGACCTCGACTTCCCCGGCCTGGTCAGGGAGTACGGCAAGGCCGGAGTCGCCGCCCTGCTCGCGCCCGCCTGGGACTTCGACGAGGACGCGTGGCTGCACAGCCGCATGGCGGTGGTGCGCGGAGTGGAGAACGGCCTGTCTGTGGCCCGTGCCGCACGCCAGGGATGGCTGACGGTCAGCGACGACCGCGGCCGGATCGTGACCGAGCGCTACAGCGCCAGAACGGGCATGGCCACGGTCACGGCCACCCTGCCTCGGGAGGGCTCGGCCACCCTCTACACCGCCCTGGGCGACTGGGCCGCGTGGGCCTCGGCCGGGTTGCTGCTGCTCGCGCTCGGTGCACTGGCCCGTACGAGGACTTCCAAGGCGGTGGGCGAGAGCCCGGTCGCGAGGACCACAGTGGACGCCTCACCCACGTCCGGCGCCTAATCGCAGGAGGCCTGGGGGCCGCGGTAGGGCAGCGTCTGGCTGTAGACGATGTTGGTCGTGGTGCTGCCGAACCCGGCCAACTCGTCGACGATCCGTTCCAGATGCCGCATGGACGTCGCGGCCACCTTCAACGTGTAGCAGTCCTCGCCGGTGGTGCGCAGGCACTCCAGGATCTCCGAGCGTTCCTCCAGCAGCCGATGCAGAGGCTCGTGCCGGCTGCCGGGATATTTGAGGCGCACCATGGCGAGCACGGCGAAGCCGACCGCCGCCAGATCCACCTCAGCCCGGTAGCCGGTGATCACACCCTCCGACTCCAGGCGTCTGACCCGCTCCGTGACCGCCGAAGCGCTCAGGCTCACCCGGCGCGCCAGTTCGGTGAGGGGAACACGACCGTCGCGCTGCAACTCGCCCAGGATGGACCAGTCGGTCAAATCAAGATTCACGGCCATTTGCTGAATATACCGGCAGATTCCAGGCCAAGGCCGACTGATACCCGGAGAAATCCCTTCAGGATCCACGGAACTGGCGGATAGCCTTAATCAGTGCGGATAGGCGTCAATGTTCCCAACTTCGGCCCCGGCACCGACCCCGGCATGCTGCGACAGTGGGCGCAGACGGTGGAGGGCCTCGGCTTCGACCTGCTCATGATCTCCGACCACATCGTGGTGACACCCGACGTCGCCGAACAGTACCCGGCGCCGTTCTACGAACCCTTCACCACCCTGGCCTGGCTGGCCGGCATCACCCATCGGATCCGGCTCGGCACCTCGGTGCTCATCGTCCCGTACCGCGATCCCCTGCTCATCGCCCGCATGGCCGCCAACCTCAACAGGCTCAGCGCGGGACGACTGGTCCTGGGTGTGGGGGTGGGCTGGGCGCGACAGGAGTTCGCCGCCCTGGGAGTCCCGTTCGAACAGCGCGGCGCGCTGACCGACGAGCACCTGCGCACCGTACGCGCCGCCTGGGAGGACGAACAGGACTATCGCGCCGGTCACCTCCCGATCTGGGTCGGCGGCAGCAGCGACGCCGCCCTGCGCCGAGCCGTACGCCTGGGCGAGGGCTGGCACCCGCTGCGCCTCACCATGCAGAAGCTGCGCGAGAGGCTGGAACGCCTGAAGGAGATCGCGCACGAGCAGCGGCGACCGGTTCCAGCCTTCGAACCCCGCATCCTCCTGCGATTCACCGACGCGCCGGTCACCGGCCCCGAACGGCTCGCCGGTGAAGGCGACGCCGACCAGATCCTCGACGACCTGCGGGAGTTGGAGGCGCTCGGCGCCGACTCCGTCGTACTCGATCCGTTCAACGACGATCCGGCAGAGACCCTCCGCCCGCAGCCCGCCTGGCAGGCGCTGGCGACCGTGGCCGCCCTCGTGGACCTGACAACACCGCCGCCCGACAACTCGATCAGTGACCACACTCCGAAGGGGAGCAGATGACACGCGAAGACGAGGCACTCCTGCGCCGGGCCATCGAACTGGCCGCGACGGCGCGAGCCGGCGGCAATCCGCCGTTCGGTTCGCTCCTGGTCGGCGGGGACGGCACCGTACTGGCCGAGGACCACAACACATCCGTCACCGAACGGGACATCACCGCCCATCCGGAGCTGAAACTGGCCCGGTGGGCGGCCCGCGAACTCGATCCCGACACGGCGGCAGCCACCACGATGTACACCAGTTGCCAGCCCTGCGGCATGTGCGCCGGCGCCATCGCACGGTCGGGCCTGGGCCGTGTCGTCTACGCCCTGTCCAACGAACAACTCGCCACCCTCAAACCGCCGGGCACCGGCTTCACCGACGCCCCCGCCGAAGGCCCCGCCCTGTTCGACGAGGCACGCATTCCCGTCGAGGAGTACTACCGCTGACCCTCTGGCCCCGGCCGGACGGCGCACAGAGGGCCGGTACGGCTCCGCGTCCGCCGTACCGGCCCTCCCTCCTCCGTTACGTGACGGAGAAGCCGCTGAACAGCAGCGCCGCCAGGCCCAGCGCCAGCAACACGTTCACCACCGTCGCGGCGGCGAAGACACCGACCGGCCGCCAGCCCGCCTCCTTCAGCGACGCCACCCGGAACTCCAGGCCGATGCTGACGAACGCCAGGATCAGGAACCAGACCCGCAGGTCATTGGCCACCCCGATGGTCGCCTTTCCGGTGTCCGCGGTCACCGTGGACAACCACCAGGTGGCGATCACGGACGCGGCGACGAACCCGAGCACGAACTTCGGGAACCGCTCCCAGAGGTCCCCCAGACCGGGACGACGGGCGTCCGGACGACGCTCGATCTTGAAGGCGAAGTAAGCGGTGAGCGCGATCGCCACCACCCCCATCAGGGCGTTCTGGGTGACCTTCACGATGGTCGCCACCTGGAGCGCCTCTTCACCGACGATCGTCCCTGCCGCCGTGACGGCCGCCGTGGTGTCGATGTTGCCGCCGATCCACGCCCCGGCCACCTCAGGGCTCAACCCGAGCGCGGTGGCCAGCCAGGGCAGGATGAAGATCGACGGGAGTGCGAAGGCGATGACGAGGCTGGCACTGTAGGCGAGTTGCTCCCGCTTCGCCTGGACGGCTCCCGCCGCCGCAATGGCGGCGCTCACCCCGCAGATCGAGACGGCCGCCGACAACAACGCGCGCAGTTTGTCATCGAGGCCGAGCCTGCCGCCCAGCCACCAGGTGAACAGGAAGACCCCGCTGATCAGCACGATCGCCTGAACGATGGCGGGGCCGGCGGCCGTGGCGATCACCTTCAGGTTGATCGAGGCGCCGAGCAGGACCAGGCCCGTCTTGATGAAGAACTCCGTACGGAATCCTCCCGCGAGCCGATCGCGCAGACCGGTGGCCGTGAGCACGGCGTTGCCGAGCAGGCCCAGGACGATCGCGTACACCGGATACTCGACGGCGGCGCCCAGATCCTCCAGCGCCGTGCCCTCGAGAAGGCCCGGCACGTTCTTGTCCAGCAGGCGGGTGACCGCCGCGAGCGCGAGCACCACCACGAGGCCCGCCAGCGCCAGGGGCCACGTCGACCCAGCCGGTCGGCCCTCGACTGCGTCCGCGGCGGGTTCCGCAGTGGATTCCGCGGCGGGTTCCGGGTCGCGCGGGGTGACGCCCGCTCCCCCGGCGCTCATCAGGGCACCAGCCCGGTGGGGATCACACCGGTGATCACCAATACGAGCAGCAGGAGCCCGACGATCGTGGCCGCCCAGTCCTCATTGATCGCGCTTGTCCAGCCACTGGGCTCTGCGGGTGGCTCCTCGCGGCGGACCGCTTCGGTCTCGCTCATCTCCGACCTCTCTTGTATGGGTCCGGGAGTGCCCCCCGAGCAATTTCATAGTAAACGTGTCGGAATAATGGGTAAAGAGATGAACGAACGCCTACGGCGGAGCGGCGGAACCCAGGGAATGGGACAGAGCCCCGCCGGACCGGCTTGACCTGAAGAGCCGGCCTGCCGGGCTTACCGGAGATCAGGGCCTGTGGCGGATGCGGTTCTCAGTGCGATTCCGCGGCGGTCTCGTGAAGACGCGTGGTCGTCTCTTCCGGTGACAGCCCGGTGTATTTTCCGGCGAAGGCCAGGATGTCCACGATCAGAGCGCGTTCTTTGCTCGCGGGAAAGGCGGCGTGGGCGGTGTCGGGTTCCCGGCGCATGAGGATCGGCCGATCACTGCTGGTGGCATGTTGGAGGGCCGCGCACATTTTGGTGACGTGGGCCTCGCCGGTCTGCAGATCGGTTACCGCGCCGGTGAAGAGGAAGGCCGGATAGGAGGCTCCGGACGCGACGTTGTGGTACGGGGAGTATGCGAGCAGCCACTGGAGTTGTTCGGATTCCGACGCTGTACCGAATTCGTCCGTCCACGTGCATCCCAGACCGAAGTGTTCGTAGCGCACCATGTCGCATAGCGGGGCTTCGGCGATGACCGCGGCGTACAGGTCGGGTCGCTGGGTGGCGGCGGCGGTGACCAGTAGTCCGCCGGCGGACTGGCCGAAGATCGCCAGTTGGTCGCGGGTGGTTCGGCCGGTGTCGATGAGCCAGGTCGCGGCGTCGTTGAAATCGCTGACCGCGCGGTGTTTGTGTGGTCCGCGGCCGGCGTCGTGCCAATGTTGGCCTTCTTCGCCGCCTCCGCGTACACAGGCGACCGCGTAGGTGCCTCCGGCGCCGACCCACGCGGCCGCCAGGGGGAAGAACCACGGGCGCATCGGCATGCCGAAGCTGCCGTAGCCGTACAGGAGGGTGGGGCGGGGGCCCTGATGGTCTTCAGCCGGGGTGAACAGGAACAACGTGATCTCGGTGCCGTCGCCGGCTTCATAGCGAACGCTGTGGCTGCGGATTTCTGGAGTGTGTCCGGCCGTTGTGGCGCCGGCTTCTTGCTCCGTCTTCCCGCTGGCGGCGTCGTAGCGATAGACGGTGGGGGGCGTGGTCGCGTCGCAGTAGCTGAACCATGCGTGACGTCCGTGCGGGATGTTCGTCCGCAGGGACGACACGACGCCCGCGCCGGGAAGGGGCAGAGCGGTGAGCAACCGGCCGTCGGCCAGGTCGTGCAGCGTCAGGGTGGAGGCGCCGTGGCGGGTGCGTGCCACCAGCAGGAGGGGCCGCGGAAGCGACGGGTCGTCAAGGACCAGACACTCGTCCAGCGGCGCCTGGGGATCTTCGGCTACCAGCGTGCGCCAGGCAGCCGGGTCGCTGTCGCGCCGGTGCGCCGTGCAGACGCGGCCGCACGGAGCCTGGTAATCGGTGACCAGCAGCAGATCGCCGTCCGCGAGGAAGCGCGGGAGAACACGAGCGCCCAGGGTACGGCCGTCCACGATCTTGACGAAATCCGGGGCTTCCGGATCGATGAGCTCGGCCACGTGCACATCGTTGTCCGAGGCGGGCCCGACCGTCGCGGTGACCGCCAGGTAGCGGCCGTCGGCGCTGACCGTGAGCCCGTAATAGTGGTCTGGGGCATCGTCACCGCCGAACACCACCGTGTCGGCCTGCCAGGGTGAACCGATCCGATGGAGCCTCACCCGCCGGTGCAGACGCATGTCGCCGGGGGCCGGTTCCTCATCGGGAACGCGGCTGACGTAGTAGAACGCGTCCCCTCCCGGGAGCCAGGCGAGTGAGGTGTTACGGGCGCGTGGCAACGGCCCGTCCACCACCTCGCCGGTCCGCACGTCCAGCACCAGGATGTCGCTGCCGGGCTGCTCGGCGACCTCCATCTGGACGGCCACGCGTTCGCCGTCGCGTGAGGGCCACCAGGCATACAGCCCGGTGTGTCCGGACGGATCGATCTCCACCGGATCGACCAGCACCCGCCTGTTCCCTTCGGCGTCGACGACGAGCAGACGGAGTTGCTCATCCCCACGGAGCTGCTCGGCGAGGAACATGACCGAGCCGCGCACGAGCGGGGGCTCCGACACACCGAACGATGACATTTGATCCACCGAGGACGCCCACGACTGCTTGTCACACCATCCGGCGCGATTCGTGTGGAAGAGACGATCCTGGGCCGCAGCCCAGTCCCGCACGGACGTGTCGTCGCCGTCTTCCAACCACCGATAGGGATCGGGAACCAGGAATCCGAACAGATCCTCCACCACATCGCCGCGCCGAGCGGCAGGGTAGAACAATCGCGCCACGAACTCCCCCAATGCGTCGCCCCGCCTGACACAGGTCGAGGTACTGCGGCCTGTTCGGACCGCAGTACCCCGGCTCACTCAGCTATGACTGACCGCGAAGAATGTCCGCCTGCCAGCCGCGCACGCCCCCGATGCGGGGAGCCGGACCGGAGTCGCGATACGGTAGGTGTCCATTCATGTCGGCCTCCCGAATGCGCCGATTCGCCCGAAATGGGCGATTACGATAGGACCTGTCCCCGCGCCCGCGATCGATAAACGGAGGCGTCGCTCTCGGACGGTGGGCGCCGATCCCCCGCATCACCGATATGCGGGAGCCAGAGAGCCGGTTGGCCATATCAACTGTTCTCCCGCAAAATTTCGCGCACAAAGAAGCACGCGTACTGGTATGCCATGTGCGCGATAGATATCGCGCAAAAAGTATTTCGAAGCATTTCGAGATGGATCTCCCGGACGAACCGCCCTCATACCGTCGGCTGCCCGACGGCGAAGACCTCGTAGTGGTTGACGGTGAGCTCCCGGTCGACCAGGAAGCGGTCGTCCTGGGGATAGAAGACGGCGCGCTCGGGATCGGGGCCGGCGAAGGCCCCGACCGCCTCCCAGGAATCCCACAGCGACGCCAGCAGGAACTCCACCCGGTCGCCGTCATCGCGGCGGGTGAAGGTGACGCCTCGGTTGCCCGGCGTCGAGGTGTAGCCCGGGTGGCCCGTCTCCATCAGGTAGGCCGCGTAGGCGTCGGCGTCCTCGGCCCGCGTCCAACCGCGCCAGGTCCTCATGATCACTGCGATCTCCCGCCATTGGTGACACCGGTAAAAGCATTATGACGGTGTCTTGGTGACGTGCAATCGCCGGACGGCCGGGGCGCGCTCCCAGGCCTCCCATGACGCCTCGTTCGCCGGTAGGACGATCAGCTGCCCAGGCGTGCTCGGCTCATACTCGGGCGCCATCCGGCCGGAGGGTCCTCACCGACCCGTCCGTCCACCGCCTCACGGAGCAGGTCGGCGTGCCCGGTGTGCCGGCCGTACTCCTCGATCAGGTCACAGACGAGCCGGCGCACGCTGGCGTGCTCGCCGTCGGACGAGGACACGTGGGCGAACCGGTCGAGCCCACCGTCGGCCAAGGCGGCGCCGAGTCGCGCGCGGGAGCGTTCGACGGCGCCGTCCCAGAGCGCGTAGAGCTGTTCGGGGGTGTCGTCGGCGGCGGAGACGAACTCCCAGTTGTCACTGCCATCGTGGATGGCGTCCCACGGCGCGCCGATCGGCTCCCCGCTCAGCTTGACGGTGAAGGTGTAGTCCTCCACTACGGCGAGATGTTTGAGCAGACCGCCGAGGGTCAGCGAGGAGGCGCCGACACGGGTCTGCAGGCCGGCCGCGTCGAGGCCGTCGGCCTTCCAGAGAAAGGTCGTGCGCAGGCGGTCGAGCGCCCCGACGAGGTGCTCGACTTCGGTGCCGGCAAGGGGCGGTTCCCACGGAGTGTCGCTGTTGGTCATGGCGACACCGTAGACAGCATTGCGGACGTTCCGCGTCCGGAAAGCGGGCGATCTTGTAAAACCTGGACGCCTCGACCAGCGTCACCCACGCGGCCTCGCTCACCGAAGCGAGCGGTAGACGGCGAGCCGCCCGGCGGCCGCCCCCGAGAGGCCGCCGGGCAGCGCGGACCGGCTCAGCTCTCCTGGTCGAGGAAGGCGAGAGTGACCGCCGCGAAGAGCGGTGACAGGAAGATGTCGTAGTGCGTGAGACCGGGCAGGATCGCCAGGGCGTGACCGCCTTTGGGCCGGGCCTCGCCCTGCCAGCCGCCGTCGCGCAGGCCGCCGTCGAGGAGTTTGAAGACCTCGACGTAGTGGCTCGGCGGCGCCATGTCGGCGTCGGCGGCGACCACGAGCGTCGGCACCTGCAGGCCGCGCACGTCTTCGGAGAGGTCGAAGTCCTGCGCCATCGCCTCGCCGATCTTGTCGAGCAGCCTCGGGAAGTGCTCGGGGTGGGGGGCCACCCGCTGGTAGAGCTCGTACATCGGGGTTTCCTTCATGAACTCGGCGGCCGCCCCGCTCACCTGGCCCTGCTGCTGGAGCATCTCCGGGTAGATCGCGTCGCGGCTGACGTGTGCCGACGCCGCGACCAGGCGGCCCACCTTCTCCGGGTGCCTGATCGCGACCTGGAGCGCCACCCCGCCGCCGAGGGAGTAGCCGACCACGGCCGGCTTCCGCAGGCCGAGGTGGTCGATGAGCGCGGCGACGTCGTCGGCCATCAGCCGGATGTCGAGCGGCCGGTCGACGTCGGCGGTCCGGCCGTGCCCCTGCAGGTCGACGAGGATGACCTGGTGGTGGTCGGCCAGGATGGGGATGATCGGCCCGAACATCTCACCCGAGCCGAGGCCGCCGTGCAACAGGACCATCGGGGATCCCGTTCCGTACGTCTCGTAGTACAGGTTGACTCCGTTGACGTCGGCGTACCGGCCCGAGCCGGCGGTCTCAGCGGTCCATTCCGTGGCGGTCATGATTGCTCCTTGTGTATGTCCCGTTCTGCTTGACGCGTCTGTAGACCGGGCGGCCCCCGGAAACTCATCGCCCGGGGCGGGGCGACTTTCTCCGCACGCTCGCGAGCCCACGTCATGAGCACCTGGTGCGGTTCGCCGGCATGGTGACAGGGGTGGACGACCCCCGACCCGATGTCGGGGAGGATGCCACTTCGCCCCCGAAAAAGTCGTAGTCGCCCGCTAGGTTCGTCAGAGTGGACGATGTGGCGACCAATGCACCGATCGAGTCGCGGCTGGAGGCGTACCGGCCTGAGCTGACCGGCTACTGCTACCGGATGCTGGGATCCGCCTTCGAGGCCGAAGACGCCGTGCAGGACACCTTGGTGCGCGCCTGGCGTGGTTTCGACCGGTTCGAAGGACGCTCAGCGCTGCGGTCCTGGCTGTACCGGATCGCGACGAACGTCTGCCTGGACATGCTCTCCAGCGCTCAACTCCGGGTCAGGCCCATGGACCTCGGTCCGGCCGGGTCCGGCCGGGCCACCGACCCGGGCGAGCCGCGCCCCGACCAGATCTGGGTGGGCCCGGTACCGGACGGCCGGGTGCTGCCTGAGGCCGCCGATCCGGCCGACGTGGTCGCCGAACGCGAGTCGATCCGGCTGGCGTTCGTCGCCGCGCTCCAGCACCTGCCGCCACGGCAGCGGGCCGTGCTGATCCTGCGGGAGGTGCTGGCGTGGTCAGCTCAGGAGGTGGCCGACCTGCTCGACACCTCGGTGCCCGGCGTCAACAGCGCCCTCCAACGGGCCCGGGCCACCATCGCCACCGCCGACACCGCCGCCGACGTCCACAAGCCTTTGGACGACGAGCAGAAGGCCCTGCTCACGCGTTATGTGAAAGCGTTCGAGGCCTACGACCTCGAGGCGCTGACGACGCTGCTGCATGACGACGCGACGCTGTCGATGCCGCCGTTGCCGCTGTGGCTGCGCGGCCACGACGACATCGCCGCGTGGATGGCCGGTACGGGCAGCGGCTGCCGCGGCTCGCGCCTGGTGCCAGTGGTGGCCAACGGCATGCCCGCGTTCGGGCAGTACCGGCTCAGCCTCAGCGGCTCCGGCCACGACCCGTGGGCGCTGATCGTGCTGGAGATCTCAGCGGGGCGAATCGCGGCCGTCAACAACTTCCTCGACACCCCCCGCCTCTTCCCGCTGTTCGGGCTGCCGGCCCACCTGACGTAGCGCGTCGGTCAATCCGAGCAGGCGCACAAGCTCGAGCAGGTGCGGGCCGGCGCCGGTGACCACCAAACTCCAGCCATGCCGCCGCGCGGTCAAGCGCAACCGGGCCAGCGCCTCGACCGTCACCACGTCGGGATGGACCACGCCGGCCACGTCGCAGATCACGACATCGCCCGCGCGACCGCGCACCAACTCGGCGAGCTCGGCGCACAGGACAGGGATGTTCGAACGCGTGACCGTCGCGCCGAGGGCGAAGGAGGTCGCGGAGGCCGCCATGTGGATAGGACCGCCGGCATCGCGGAAACTCATCGCCTCAGCGCCGACGAGTTTCGCACCGCGGGGCGGTTCGACCGGTGTGATCTTTCAGGCGGACTCTGCGCATGTCAGCGCTCTCTGCGGCTTGGACTCAGCGGCGAAGGGCGGTCTCCCGCTCCATGTGCGACAGTTTCGCGGGATTGCGCACCGCGTAGAGCCCGGTGATGAGGCCGTCGTCGATGCGCACCGCCATGACGGTGTCGACCTGGCCGTTGAGCCGGAGAATCAGCGCCGGGTGGCCATTGACCTGTGCCGGCTGCAGCGACGCCGCGGCGAACCTGCTCAGCCCGGCGGCCAGGGGGGCCACCCTGGCGGCCCCCACGATGGGCGCCGGCGCGGCCTGCACGGCTCCGCCGCCGTCGCCCAGGAAGACGACGTCCGGCGCGAGCAGGTCGAGCAGGCGTTGCAGATCGCCGGTTTCGACCGCCCGGTGGAAAGCCTTGAGCGCGTCGCGGGTCTCGGCCGGAGAAACGAGCCCGCGGGGTCGGCGCGCGGCGACGTGCGCCCGTGCCCGGTGGGCGATCTGACGGACCGCTGCCGGGCTCTTGTCGACGGCTTGCGCGATCTCGTCGTACTCCAGGTCGAACACCTCGCGCAGCACGAACACCGCCCGCTCGGTCGGCGCGAGCGTCTCCAGCACCAGCAGCATCGCCATCGAGACGCTGTCGGCCAACTCGACGTCCTCGGCGACATCGGGCGCGGTCAGCAGCGGCTCGGGCAGCCAGGGACCGACGTAGGACTCCTTGCGCCGGCGAAGCGTACGCAGCCGGGTCAGCGCCTGCCGGGTGGTGATCCGGACCAGATAGGCACGCTGATCCCGCACTGCATCGAGATCGACGCCCGTCCACCGCAGCCAGGTCTCCTGCAGGACGTCTTCGGCGTCGGCGGCCGAGCCGAGCATCTCGTAGGCCACGGTGAACAGCAGGTTCCGGTGGGCGACGAACGCCTCGGTGGCCTCGATGGCGGAGTCCGTGTGGCCGTCACCGGCGAGCGGCCCGGCCGCGTCCGTTGTTCCCTCGCCCATAGCCGGCTCCTGCCTGTCGCCACTCGACTGTGCCACACGCACAAGACGCCGGTCCCCGCCGCTTTGTGACACCCCCGATCAGTGGCGCACGTCACATTGCCGCGGTGTCACAGGGATCGAGGCATCGGCATCTCTTGGTCGTCAGACGCCGCGCGGACGATCCGCGCGGCACGCCGCTCCACGAGTGAGGACGAAGCCATGGAACCCCGTTTCAACCTGGTCACCAACGAGATCGGCGCCAAGATCGGCAAGCGGTTCGCCAACGTCAGTCTGATGATCCAGCAGTCACCACTGCCCAAGGCCACTCAGGAACTGGTGATGCTGCGCGCCAGCCAGATCAACGGCTGCGGATTCTGCGTCGACTTCCACACCAAGGAGGCCGCGGCCGGCGGCGAAAGTGCCGTCCGGCTCCACCTGGTCGCCGCCTGGCGCGAGTCCACCGTGTTCACCGAGGCCGAGCAGGCCGCACTGGCGCTCGCCGAGGAGGGCACCCGACTCGCCGACGCGTACCACGGCGTGTCCGACGAGACCTGGGCCCAGGTGCGCAAGCACTACGACGACGATCAGATCGCCGCGCTCGTCTACCTGGTCGCCATGATCAACGCGGCCAACCGGCTCGGCGTGATCGTGCGCAACCAGGGAGGTTCCTACGAGCCCGGCATGTTCGCCGGCCTGACCAGCTGATCGGCAGGAGAATCGCGGCCCGGCCCGGGATCGTTCGATCCGGGCCGGGCCCGCGCATGTCCGGGCTGTCCGTCCGTCCTCCGGCAGGCCCGTCTGCCACGCTTCTACGCCTGGCCGCACCCGGGGATCGCGTTGATCAGGCCACGCTGGTCTTCAGCGTGGCAGCGGCCGCGGACAGCAGGGCCCGTAGCCGGGCGTGCGGAAAATGATCCGTACCGGCTGCCGGTTCCACGCGGGTGCTGTAGAAGTCCGCCTCGTGGTCGTCCTCCTGACGGGCCCACAGGTTGCCGGCCTGGTCGCGCTGCCAGACCACGTTCTGACCCCGGAAGTCCGCACGTTCGAGCCAGTCGGCGCCACACGGCCAGTAGCCGTCCCACTGTTGCGGGCGTAGCGAGGCGTACGCCGCGTCTACGGCGGCGAGGGCGCCGTCCACGTCGTCGTCCTCGAAGACTGCGGCGAACCGGCAGAGCAGCGCCAGTGGCGCCCCGGGGTGCCGGAACTGTGGGTCGAGGGCCGCGACCGCCCGGCAGATCAGGTCGAGTTCGACCCAGCGCAGCGCGTATGGATGCCAGTGCGCCAGGTCGTCCCAGCCCAACTCCGCGGTGTCGGCCGAGTCCGGGGCGGCGATCCCCAGACTGTAGGAGTCGACCTGGCTGTCGACAGTCAGCAGTAGGCGGTGGCCGCCGCCGACGTCGAACTCCACATCGAGCGCCGTATCGTCCGGATTCTGGTCTTCTTCGTCGTCGAGGTCATCGCCGAGCAGTTCTTCGAGGTCGCCGAGCCGATCGGCTCCGGGGCCGTCCTCGTGGGCGAAGGTGTACCGCGCCCAGAACACCGGACTATGCAATGACTCGCGCAAGGGGAATGGAACGGCCATCCCGCGATGATCGCCTGCCGGTACCGCCACGATCAAATCAGGTGGTGCCGGATATCCGGCACCACGTCGCCACGTACGGAACTCGCGGCCGACAGGTCTTCACAGGCTCGAGTCCCCTGTCCGCCACGTTTCCGCGGGCTTTGCATCCCGATGATCGTTTCTGGTCACGGCGCTAGGGAAGACCGGCGGCGCAGCGTGCCGTACGCAGGAAGGTGCGGCGGCTGGCCTCACTGTCGTCGAGGTAGCTTCCTACGAGGACCGCGTCGCGCAGCATCACGAGCGTGTCGGCCTTGATGGCGGAGTCCTCCCGACCGGCGGCCGTCAAGTACTCCTCGAGGACCGCGCGGAACCATACGCGGTGCCGACTGACCACCTGGCGGACGGGGTTTGCCGGATCGGGGAATTCGGCGGTCGCGTTGATGAACGGACAGCCCCGCGTGTGATGCCGCCACGCGTCCTCGGCGATGCCCTCGATCACGAGTTCAAGCATGTGGTCGGGCGAGACCGCCCGGTCGGCGGCGGCCTCGAGGTGATGGCGTATCAAGGCGTCTTCCCGCTCGAGGTAGGCGACGACAAGGGCCTCCTTACCGGCGAAGTGGCGGTAGAGCGTGGCGCGCGTCACGCCTGCCTGCTGCAAAATGCGATCGACGCCGACGGCGTTGATGCCCTCGAGATAGAACAGTCGGCTCGCGGTCTCCAACAGGTGTTGTCGCGGCCCCGACGCCGGCGACTCGCGGCTGCTCTTCATCGTCCCAGCATAACACCAGGACCGATCGTTCTTTCTCTCTCGCTGTGCCGAGGCTCACCTTCGTTTGACTTTACGTCTTCGTGCTGCTTCGCTTCTTCTCGTAAAAGAACGATCGTTCTTTCTCTCTCGGTTGCTCCACGAGCGACCTCCCCCGAACGGAGCACGACATGAACATCCGTCAACGTACGTGGGGACGGCGAGCCGTCGCCGTCGGCGCCGCTGCCCTCGCTCTCGGCGTCACACCCGCTGCGATCGCGTCCGCCGCACCCTCGACGACACACGCGTCCTCGTCCGCCGCCATCGCGGGTTCGACGGCCGAGCACACCGGCCACGCCAAGCCGACCATCGTCCTGGTCCATGGGGCATGGGCGGATGCGTCGAGTTTCGCGCCGGTGACGGCTCGGCTCCAGCACGATGGCTACAACGTGCTCAACGCCCCGAACCCGCTGCGCGGACTCGCGTCGGACGCGGACTCCGTGGCCGCCTTCGTCGACCAGGCGACCTCGGGACCGGTCGTGCTGGTCGGGCACTCCTACGGCGGTGCTGTGATCACCAACTCCGCCCTCCGGACGCCGCGGGTGAAGGCGCTCGTCTACATCGACGCCTTCGCGCCCGACGCGGGAGAGTCGGCGGTGGATCTCGCGTCCGCGAAGCCGGGCTCGGCCCTCGCCGGGCCGATCGAGTCGGTCTTCGACGCCGTCCAGGACCCGTCCAGCCCGCAGGGTGACCCCGACCTCTATGTCAAGCGCGCCCTG
Organism: Planotetraspora mira; assembly: GCF_016863275.1. Taxonomy (GTDB): domain Bacteria; phylum Actinomycetota; class Actinomycetes; order Streptosporangiales; family Streptosporangiaceae; genus Planotetraspora; species Planotetraspora mira. The sequence goes on along the minus strand of NZ_BOOO01000035.1, from coordinate 71,183 downwards.
TTCGCCGAGGCCTTCGCCGGTCGCCTTCCCAACAGCGTCGGCCGGATGCTCGCAGCATCGGAGGCGCCGATCGCGGCCGGTGCGGTTCAGGAGAAGTCCGGACAGCCGGCGTGGAAGACGCTGCCCAGCTGGTTCTTGATCGGCACCGCCGACCAGGTGATCCCCGCCGCCGAGCAGCAGGCCATGGCGACACGCGCGCACGGGAAGGTGGAAACGGTCAGGGCCGGTCACCTGTCGATGCTCGAGACCCCCGCGGCTGTCACGACGATCATCGAGCGTGCCGCCGCGTCGGTGCGGTAACGGGAGTCGAGATGGCTGGGCACGTCGTTTTCATCCACGGATTGTGGATCCACTCCGCCGCATGGGAACCATGGCTGGATCTCTTCTCCTCTGCGGGCTACCAGGCCGCGGCACCCGGGTGGCCCGGGGACGGCGACACGGTGGCGCAGACGCGGGAAGCACCCGAGCGTGTGGCCGGCTTCGGCGTTCAGGACCTGACGAACCACTACGCGGAGTACATCGCGGGGCTGCCGGAATCGCCGGTGGTCGTGGGGCACTCGTTCGGCGGGCTCATCGCGCAGAAGCTGCTGGCGGCGGGGCTTGCCAGGAGTGCCGTCGCGATCGACCCCGCGCCGGTCAAAGGTGTCCGAGCGCTGCCGTTCGCCCAGATCCGCTCGGGTTTCCCGGTTCTCCGCAGTAAGAAGAACGCCGGACGATCGGTGATGCTCACGCATCGCCAGTTCCGGTACGGGTTCGGGAACGCCATCAGTCAGGCCGAGTCCGACCGTCTCTACGAACGGTGGGCGATCCCCGGGCCGGGACGGCCCATATTCGAGCTGACGGCCGCGAAGAAGGACCCGGCGTCACCGGCGCTCGTCGATCTCGACGACAGCGATCGCGGGCCGCTCCTGATCCTCGGCGGGCTGCGCGACCATACGGTCCCGGAGATCGTCGCACGTCAGGCCGCAGCTCTTTACAAGCCGGGAACCAACACCGAATATCGGCCCGTTCCCGGGCGTGGGCACTCACTCGTGTTCGACAGGGGCTGGCGGGAGGTGGCGGAAACGGTCCTCGAGTGGGTGCGCCGGCAGGACCGTGCACAGCTGAGGTGAAGTGCCGCATGCCCCGGCGATCCGTCCCCCGATCGCCGGGCATGCGGCCTGGTCGACGACGCCCGGGAGCTGACAGGCGCGGGCGACTGCGGGCACAGGAACTGAGCCTCACTCCAGTCCGGACAGGTCGAGCTGGGCGATGCGCTCGGGATCGGCCAGGATGTTGATCTCGACGATCTTGCCGCCGCGGACGGTGGGACTGAACACCGTGACCGGTCGCCCACCGGGCATCGCGACCAGCCCGGCCGCGCCGTTGATGACGACGGGGCGGACGAATGGAGCACCCTCGGAGAACAGCAGCGCCTGCTTGGCCACCACCGCCGCGCCGCGCATCAGCCCGGACGGTCCCGCCCCGCCGAAATCCACCCGCAGCACGACGTCCGGGTCGAGGACGGCGACCAGTGCCTCGAAGTCGCCGGCGTGCGCCGCCGTCAAGAATGCGTCGATCACCTCACGCTGCGCGGGCAGGCCGGCGTCCGGCAGCGCGGCGCCCCGCACGCGGCGACGCGCCCGGCTGGCCAGTTGGGTGGCGGTCGCCGGAGAACGCCCGACGATCGGGGCGATCTCGTCGAAGGGCACGCCGAACATGTCGTGCAGCACGAACGCCAGTCGCTCGGCCGGGGTCAACGTCTCCAGCACGACGAGCAGCGCCAGCCCCACCGAGTCGGCGAGCACCGCCTCCTCCTCCGGATCCGGGTCGGCGGACGCCACGATCGGATCCGGCACGTGCGTGTCGAGCGGCTCCTCGCGCCGGGACTTACGGGAGCGCAGCATGTCCAGGCAGACCCGGCTGACCACGGTGGTCAGCCAGCCGCTCAGGTTCGCCAACTGGCCGGTGTCGGAACGGGCCAGCCGCAGCCACGCCTCCTGGACGGCGTCATCCGCCTCGGTCAGCGAACCCAGCATCCGGTAGGCCACCGCACGCAGGTGATCGCGATGCGCCTCGAACCGCTCGGCAAGGAAGTCGTGCTCATCCACTGTCAGGTTCCTCCGTCGTCATCCGTCATAACGATGACGAACCAAATCCAACCGATATGACAGGGAGAGCGATTATGCAGGCACGGATGACGAACCCGGCCGTTCTCATTCCCGCGGCGATGAAGGGTCTCTACGCCTACGGCACCGCCGCGGACGACCTCGGCGTGCCGGCCACCACGCTGGCCATGACTCACCTGCGGGCGAGCCAGATCAACGGCTGCAGCGTGTGCGTGGAGATCCATGCGAACGAGCTCAAGAAGGCAGGCGAGACCGACGAGCGGATCTTCGCGGTGGCCGCCTGGCAGGACGCGCCCTACTTCACAGAGGCGGAGCGGGCCGCGCTGGCGCTCACCGAGGCGGTCACCCGGATCGCCGACCGCTCGGACGCGGTGTCCGACGAGATCTGGGCCGAGGCCGGCCGGCACTACGACGAGCAGGGGCTGGCCGCGCTGCTCATCGCGATCTCCGCGGTGAACGTGTGGAACCGGCTCAACGTGGCCACCCGCCAGGTGGCCGGCGAGTGGAAGCCCTGAGCTTGGCGACGGCGGCGCGGCCACCCCGGTGACCGCGCCGCTTCGGCGACGCCTCCCGATGCCGTCCGGGCGAGACCGCTCGTGAAAAGCTCAGGCCGTACCGTGCGGCAGGCGGTCGACCGTCCACGCTGACGCCCGCAGCCATGGAGTGAGCGCCACGTCCGTCGCCCGGCGGACGGCCGCCTGCACCGCGGCCGGGTCTCCGAGCTTGTCGGGGTCGTCGAGCAGCACCTGCAGCGCGCCCGTGACCGCGCCGACGAACGCTCCGGTCAGCGCCGCCGCGCTCACCTCGTCGAGCCGGCCGGGGAACGCCGCGGCCAGATGCCTGGCGATTTCACGCTGCGCGTCGAGCTGGATCTGCAGCATGCGCCCGCGTACCGCCGGCACGGTCCGCACCAACCGCAGCCGCAGCGCGGCGAGCCGGCTCGCCATGTCGTCGTTGTCGTCGCCGACCTCGTGTAGCGCCCGCAGGAGCACCTCGGCGGGTCCGTCGTCTGGACCGCGCGACCCGATGGCCTCGATCGCCGCCTGCACCCGCGCATCGCTCTCCGGGAACAGCAACTCCTCCTTGCTGGCGAAGTAGCTGAAGAACGTGCGCGTGCCGATGTCGGCCGCGGCGGCGATGTCGGCGATGGTCGTCTCGTCGTAGCCGTTGCGCTCGAACAGCTCAGTCGCGGCATCGACGAGGGTCTGGCGGGTGCGGGCCCGCTTACGGTCACGAAGAGACACGTGACCGAGCATACGGCACTCGACGCAGATAAGCATCCAACGCTAGTCAGCACTCATTGCAAATCTGCATTGAGTGCGGTTATGGTGTGGCCATGTCTCCTCGTAGCGTGCTGATCTCCGGCGGCGGCGTCGCCGGCCCCACCCTGTCCTACTGGTTGTCCCGCCACGGGTTCCAGCCCACCGTCGTGGAGCGGTCGCAGGGCCTGCGCTCCAGCGGCAACCCTGTCGACGTTCGCGGCCCCGCCCTGCCCGTGGCCGAAGAAATGGGCATCATGCCCCGCCTGCGCGATGTCGCCACCCAGGCGACCACGATGAGCGTCGTCAACGCCTCCGGACGGCAGATCGCCCGCGTGCCCATGCCCGCCACCCGCAGCGCCACCGGCACCCGGGAGGTCGAACTCCCGCGCGGCGACCTGGCCGCCACCCTCTATGAGGCCGCCCGGGACGACGCCGAGTTCCTGTTCGACGACACGATCGTCACGCTGCGGCAGGACGAGCACGGCGTCGACGTCACGTTCGACCGCGCCGCACCGCGCCGCTTCGACCTGGTCGTCGGCGCCGACGGGCTCCACTCCACGGTACGGCGACTGGCGTTCGGCCCGGAGCCCGACTTCGTGCGGCACATGGGCGTCTACGTCGCGACCATGCCCCTCGGCGGCCCGGTCGATCATCCGCACGACGTGCTCATGTACAACACCCCTGGCAGGCTGGTCTCCATCCACCCGTCACGGGACCACGCCCTGGCCGCCTTCATCTTCCGCGGCCCGGCGATCAGCGACTTCGACTACCGCGACACCGAGCAGCACAAGCAAATCGTCACCGAGGCGTATGCGAGCGCCGGCTGGCGAGTGCCGGAACTGCTCGAGCGACTCCAGAAGACCGAGGATCTGTACTTCGACTCAGTCAGCCAGGTGCGCCTGCCCACCTGGGCGAAGGGCCGCATCGCGCTGCTCGGCGACGCGGCGTCGTGTGTGTCGCTGTTCGGCGACGGCTCCAGCCTCGCCATCGCCGGCGCCCACGCCCTCGCCAAGGCGCTCGCCGCGGAAACGGCCGACCACGCGGGGGCGTTCCGCCGCTATGAGACCGAGCACCGCACCCTGGTCGACCCGAAGCAGCGCAACATCGGCCGGGCCGCAGGGCTGCTCATCCCCAAGACACGGCTCGGCATCGCCGCCCGCAACCTCGCCGCGCGGGTCTGGCTCAGCCGTCGGTGACACCCCGGGCCGCGCCTGGCTTCGCCCTGCTCCGCCCGGCGCATCCTGCTCGCTGGATCAGCGCCCGGGGTCGGGGTCGGGGGTGGTCAGGGGCAGGCGGTGCGGCGGCGGGTGCGGAAGCCTTCGCTCCGTGGGGATGGTGATGCCGTCGAGGGCCAGTTCGAGGTACCGGCGCCATGCCTGCGGCTCAGCGATGAGGAGAGGCGCCGCCGTGTGGTGGATGCCGCCCAGCAGCAGGACGACATCGGTGCCGGTGACGTCCGGGCGGACGATGTCCTGTCGGCGGGCGCGGGCGGTGAGGGCTTCCGCGACATCGCAAAGGCGATCGATCGCGTCACGCACCTCCGGGTGCTGCAAGGACGGGCGTCCGATGACCTCGCAGAACGCGCGATCCGTGACGAGGCTCTGCACCCCGGCGGCCATGAACTCTCGCAGCGCCGAACCGGGATCGTCGGCCGTGAGCAGCGCGGTGCCGGTGTCCACGAGTTCGTCGAGCATGCCGAGCATGATCGCCGCCAGTAGCTCCTCCTTGGAGGAGAAGTGGCGGAAGACCGTGCCCTTCCCCACCCCGGCACGTTGCGCGATCTCACCGATGGACACCTCGACGCCGCGCTCGGCGAACGTTTTGGCCGCGGCGTCCAACAGCAGTCGACGGTTGCGCACCGCGTCACTGCGCGACGGGACGGCGGACGTCGTTCCAGTCATGTGCCTCCCTTCCGCTCATCAGCCTAGTCCCTAAGATGACCGAGCGGTCCGGTTCGGTGCTACGCTAATGTGACCAGCCGGTCCGCTTAGACCATTCCCCATGGTCAGCGGGCTAGGGAACCTGTGAGCCCCCATGGAGGGAAGCATATGAGCAGCACGTTGGATGGACGGGTCGTCCTCGTCACGGGTGCGTCGTCGGGCATCGGAGAGGCCACCGCGTTGGCCCTCTCTGCGGAGGGGGCCCGGGTCGCGGTCGGGGCCCGGCGGGCCGACCGGTTGGCGTCTTTGGCGCGCAAGGCGCCCGGTGAGGTGCTGGCCCTCGAACTGGACGTGACCGACCAGGAGTCGGTGCGGGCCGCGGTCGCCGCGACCGTCGAGCACTTCGGCGGCCTGGACATCCTGGTGAACAGCGCGGGGGTGATGCTCGCCGGTCCGATCGCGGGTGCGGACACCGCGGAATGGACGCGCATGGTCGAGACCAACCTGCTCGGGTCGATGTACACGGTCCACGCGGCGTTGCCGTACCTGCTGGAGCGCAGGGGCGCGGTCGTACAGGTCTCCTCGACCTCGGGGCGGACCGCGTCGGCCGGCAACGGCGTCTACGCCGCGACGAAGTTCGGCGTCACCGCCTTCTCCGAAGCATTGCGGCAGGAGGTCACCGCTCAGGGCGTGCGGGTCGTGGTCATCGAACCCGGCTTCGTCGCCACCGAACTGGCCGACCACATCACCGACCCTGCGATGCAGGCCGCCGCCAAGAACATCGGCGCCTCCATGCGCACCCTGCAGCCGGAGGACATCGCCGATGCCGTCGTGTACGCGGTCACCCAGCCGGAGCACGTCGCGGTCAACGAGATCCTCATCCGCCCGACCGACCAGACCCGCTAGGGAAACGGCACCGGCGCAGGCACACATCGAGCCCGCGAATGCCTCCGGAGACGGTGGACGGGCTTCGGGTGATCAGCTCTGCCGTTGAACTCTGGCGGTCGCGGCGGCGTACTCGTCGGCGGTCATGCCGAGGTGAGGGTGTTGCCGGTGGAGGTCATACTGGTCGTCAGCCCACTGCTGGTAGTCCCGCCGGACGGTGCCTTCGTCGGAGTCGATGACGCCGGCGATGGAGGCCCAGGTGACCCCGGCCAGCAGCGCGTGGTGAATGTTGGCGGGATGGCGGACGGTGCGCGCGATGCACTCCGCGAGCGCCAGCAACTCGACGTGCTCCGCCACGGTGAGCGGAGGCCGGTCCTCGGCTCCATGCCGGGCGGGGTCGTAGATCCCACGGGCCACCAGCTCGACCCGGGCGCGAGCTGACGCGTCCTGGGCGGCCAACTTGTCGTAGCGCTCCAACTGTTGGGCGACGGGCATGTCGTAGCGAGCGTCGCGCCAGGTCGTGATGTGCTCAGGCGTGGTCATGACGGCTTCTCCAGGGCGGGGACGGCTTACCACCCTAGCGATCGCCCCAGCCCCGCAGACACCCCGGAGGACGCACGCACTGGACGCCGCCGGCACAGTGAGCACGTGCGCGGGATAAGTGGCCGCCATCGTGTCTTCACCCCTGACGATCGTCATGGATCGGACGCACGACAAGAGCGCCCCGAGCGATGATCGCTCGGGGCGCTCAGGCTGTTCAGGGACTGTGGTCAGGGGCAGGGTCGCCTTTATGAGCCCATCACGGCGCGGAGCGCCTCAAGGCGGTGTCGGTACTCGTCATCGTCGATCTTTCCGGCGGTGAACCTCTGGAAGAGGGCCTCCTCGGGAGTCCTCGACCTCCAGGCGCGAGCCTTCGCATGGAGTGCGGCCCCGGCGCCGCCGATGACGGCCACCCAGAACAGGACCGTGATGAGGAGGAAGAGGAACTCCTCCTGGCTGAATGTGATGCCGTACAGGTCCATCTGGCTCCCTCCGATCAACGCATCTCTCCGATGCCGTGTACTCATGGTCGAGCACGCGGCTCAGGGGGCGCCAGGGTGCGATTCGCCTGGGTGTGGCATTGCCACCCTTAGAGGTGGCGGCGCCGGAAGCCGCCACGCCAGACGTCACGGAGGGACGGCCGGATCCCGCTTCCAGGCTCCGTCGCGCTGTTTGCATTGTTTTGACCATTGGGTTCCTACTGTGTCTGCCATGCGCAATCCCCTGGGCGAGTTCCTTCGCGCTCGACGCCACCTCACGACGATTGAGCAGGTGGGTCTCCCGCGCGTCGACGATCGCCGACGGACGCCTGGATTACGCCGCGACGAGGTCGCCATGCTGGCCGGCCTGAGCATCGACTACTACACCCGGCTTGAGCAAGGAAGGGAACGCCACCCCTCGGCTCAGGTGCTCAACGCCCTGGCTCAGGTCCTCCAACTCAGCCCCGAGGCCACCGAATACCTTCACGAACTCGCCCACCCCCGGGCATGCAGGCGCGGGCCGATCGATCAGGTCAACCCGACCGTGGCGCATCTCGCGAAAGATTTGCACCATTGGGTGGTTTTCACGACAAATCGCTGCATGGACGTGCCGTTCAGGAATCCGCTGGCCGCGGCCCTCCACGGAGGGCTGAAGTACAGCGACAACCTGGTACGGCTGGTCTTCCTCGATCCCGCGTCACGCGAGTTCTACCTTGACTGGGAACGAGAGGCCCGATTCAGGGTCGCCCACGTTCGAGCCGCGGCGGGAGCCGAATGCGACGACCGGCGCGTGCTCGCGCTCGTCGATGAGCTCTCACTCATAAGCGAGGACTTCCGGCGAATATGGGACCGATATGACGTGCGGGTCAGAACAAATGAGTCGATTCGCTACCGACACCACAAAGTCGGTGAAATAACCCTTCTCTATGAGACATTCGCGATCAACAGTTCCCCCGGCCAGAATCTCGTGATCGGCCGTGCCGAGCCCGGCAGTCCATCCGAGCATGCTCTGAACCGGCTGAGGGCGCTCGTCGACGATCACGGCTGAACAACCGGGGCCGCGTTCGGACGGTCCGCCGACGACGCGGCGGCGTGATCCACCGGAGCGGTTCAGCGGCGAGAACCGGGGGCTAATTCGGCACTTTCCGCGGCCTTGACCTGCAGTTTCCTATTATCGGGGCATGGGAAGCCGTCTGGGTGAGTTCCTCCGCGCTCGGCGCCGACTCACGACCATCGATCAGGTAGGGCTCCGGCATGCGGGCGATCGCCGCATGACGCCGGGCTTACGTCGCGAAGAGGTGGCGATGTTGGCCGGTGTCAGCTGCGACTACTACGTGCGTCTTGAGCAGGGCCGGGAGCGTAATCCGTCCGATCAAGTCCTCGACGCCCTGGCGCGGGTTCTGCAACTGGGCACCGAGGCCACTCAGCACCTCCACGACCTCGCACACACGACATGTGATCGCGGGCGTGCTCGGCACATGGATCGGGTTCATCCGGACGTATTGCAACTCCTGGACAACTGCGACGGCCCGGCGTTCGTCATGAATCACCTTCTGGACGTTCTGGCCCAGAATCCGCTGATCGATGCTTTCCACGAAAACTTGCTGCACAACGACAACATCATCCGATTGACCTTCCTGGAACCCAGGATCCGCGAGTTGTGGGTGAACTGGGAAGATCAGGCCAGATCCAGAGTCGCCCATCTGCGCGCGGCAGCGGGAGCCGATCCCAGCCCGGCGCTGCTCGAACTGGTCGAGGAACTCTCGCGTGAAAGCGAGGACTTTCGTCGAATGTGGGCCAACCACGACGTATGGACGGACACGAACAACGCCATACACCTGTACCACCGGGATGTCGGAAGCCTGAGCCTGCATTACCAGACGTTCACCGTCGACAGCGCTCCCAGCCAGAAACTCGTCGTATTCCAGGCCGAGCCGGGCAGCCCGTCCGAACAGGCCCTTGCCCGGCTGGGCGCAAACCGTGAGCGTTGTCGCTTGGCGACGTAGCGAGGCTGACCTCTCTTCCCCCGCCCTGTGCGCGGCAGGGCGGGGGAAGAGATTGGACGGGCGGGGCGTGCGGTGTGAGCATCGTCCTCGTGACACCGCACGCCCTCGTGGGACGGGACGCCGAGCTGCGTGACCTGATGGCGTTGTTGGACGGTTTGAAGGAGGGCGGGGGCGCGCTCGTGTTGAGCGGCGCGGCGGGTGTGGGCAAGTCGGCTTTGCTCGGAGTCGCCGCGGCCGAGGCCGCGGTCAGGGGTGTGCGTGTGCTGACCGCGACCGGTGTGGCCGCCGAGGCTCAGGTCCCGTACGAGGGTCTGCGCAGGCTGTTGGCGGGGGTCGGGTTCGGGCCGGGGGATCTTGAGGGTGAGCCGTTCCGCGCCGCGATGGCGGTGTTGCATCGGCTGTCGGCCCTGGCGGTCGACATGCCGGTGGTGGTCGTCGTCGAGGACGCGCACTGGCTGGACGAGCCGAGCTGGGAGGCGCTCGCGTTCGTCGGACGCCGGCTGCGTTCGGACGCAGTGGTGCTGCTGGCGACCCTGCGCGACGACGCCGACGCGCAGGCCAGGCTCGCCGCGTCAGGGCTGCCCACGCTGACGGTGCCGCCGCTGACCGACCAGGCGGCGGCGGAGCTGCTGGCGAGGGTCGCGCCCGACCTGGGCATCGCGCTGCGCGCCCGCGTGCTGGCGGAGGCGGCGGGCAACCCGCTCGCGCTGATGGAGTTCGCCGCGCTGGCGTCCCGGCAGGACCAGGAGTTGCTGGCCTCCAGCAGGCTGCCGTTGACGGAGCGGTTGGAGCGTGCGTTCGCTCAGGCGCTCGCGGTGTTGCCCGAGGAGACGAGGATTTTGGCGCTGGTCGCCGCCGTCAATGAGGACGACGCGATCGAGGAGAACACGCGGGCCGCGTCTTTGCTGGCGGGTGCGCCGATCGAAGGGGCCGCGCTGGTTCCCGCGATCCGGGCGGGGCTGGTCGTGGCCGATGCTGTGCGTGTCGGGTTCCGGCATCCGCTGATCAGGTCGGCGATCGTCCAGGCCGCCGGGGGCGACCGGTTACGCGACGCGCATGCCGCGCTGGCCGCTGTCCTGGCCGATGACGACGATCGCAGGATCTGGCACCGGGCGGCCGCCGCGACGTCCTACGACGACGACATCGCCGCCAGTCTCGCCGCCGCGGCGATGCGCGCCAACGCCAGGGGCGCGTCGGGGCTGGAGGCGCTGGAGCGCGCCGCCTACCTCAGCGCCGACCCGGCCCGCCGGGGCGCGCGACTGGTCGACGCCGCCATCATGGCCATGGATCTCGGTGACCGTGCCGCCCTGGAACGCCTCGTCGGCCGTGCGGAGGACGCCGACCTCGCTCCGATCGACCGGTCCAGGCTCGCCTACATCCGCGGCATCGCCCTGCATTACGTGTGGACCGGCGTGGACCGGCTGTCCGACCTCGCCGGGTTCCTCGACGAGATGCGCGCACGTGACGGCTCGGCGATCGCGCTGCGCTGGCTGGCCACCGTCAGCATGCGCTGGTTCTTCTCCAACCCCACGCAGGACGACCGCGCGCCCCTGCTCGCCGCGATCGAACGGCTGGACGTGCCCCCAGACCACCCGCAGATCGTCACGTCGCTCGCGCTGATCGCCCCGGTGGAGCGCGGCAGGCAGTCGCTCTCCCGGCTCGACGCGCTGAGCAGGGCGAGCTGGGTCAGCCCGCCCGACCTGCAACAGCTGGGCATGGCGGCGAACGCGGTCGGGGTGTTCCCGCTGGGCGCGCGGTTGTACGCGGAGGCGATCGCGGGGATGCGGGCGCGGGGGCCGTTCGGATTGCTCGCGCAGGCGTTGGTCGGGCAGGCGACGTTGGCGGCGCGCCTCGCCGACACCCGGCTCGGGATCGTCGCCGCCGCCGAGGCCAGGGCACTGGCCATGGAGACCAGACAGCCCCAGTGGATGCTCACCGTCGACGCGGTATCCGCCGAGATCCACGCACTGCGCGGCGACACCTCCACCGCACGCGACCTCGCCGCACAGGCCGAACGGGCGTTCCTGTCAGCGGGCGCGCACCCCATGCTGGCCCTCGTGCAACTCGCCCGCGGCGCCGCGGAACTGGCCGACGGAAGCTACGACGCGGCCTGGGACGCACTACGCCCGATCTTCGATCCCACCGAGATCAGCTACAACCAGTACATGCGCCTATGGGCGCTGCCGCACCTGGCGGAGGCGGCACTGCTCAGCGGACGCCAGGAGAAGTTGCGCGCCCTCGCCGACGAACTGGCCCCGATCATCGAGGAGAGCGGCTCGCCGATCGGGCACGTGGCACTCGCCTACGTCAAAGCCGTCACCGCACCCGACGAAACCGCTGAGGAACTGTTCACACGAGCGCTGCGCGACGACCTGGTCGGCTGGCCGTTCGAACGGGCGCGACTACGGCACGCATGGGGCGCATGGCTGCGCCGCCAACGCCGTCCCGCCGAAGCCAGAACCCCGCTACGCGCGGCGGCCGAGGCGTTCGACGCCCACGGCGCAGTGCCCTGGTCCGAACGCGCCCTACGCGAACTACGCGCGAGCGGCGAGCGGATCCGCCGCAAACACGACACCCGCGACCGCCTCACCGCCCAAGAACTCCAGATCGCCCAACTCGTCGCGGACGGCCTGACCAACCGCGACATCGGCCAGCGGCTGTTCGTCTCACCCCGCACGGTCAGCACCCACCTGTCGCGCATCTTCCCCAAGCTCGGCATCACCACCCGCGGCGAACTGAGCCGCCTCATGACCGCACGGGCGGGCGATTACATCATTTGACGTACGCGAGGGGAGGCGCCCGGTTCCTACCGTGGGACTGTTCCGCCCCATCCCCCTCGCAGAGGAACGCCATGATCCGCAACATCGTGCTCGTCCACGGCGGCTTCGTCGACGGCTCCGGCTGGCAGGCCGTCTACGACCTGCTCGTCGCCGACGGCTTCCGCGTGTCGGTCGTGCAGAACCCGACCCTGTCCCTGGCCGGCGACGTCGCCGCCACCCACCAGGTCGTCGACGGCCTGGACGGCCCCTGCGTCCTGGTCGGCCACTCCTACGGCGGGGTCGTCATCAGCGAAGCCGGCACGCACCCCAACGTCGCGGCACTGGCGTACATCGCGGCCTTCGCCCCGGACAAGGGGGAGTCGGTCAACACGCTCATCGCCGACCCGCCGCCCGGTGCGCCCGTCCCGCCGATCCTGCCCCCGGTGAACGGCTTCCTCTTCCTCGACCGGGACAAGTTCGCCGCGGCGTTCGCGGGGGACCTGCCCGCCGGCCAGGCGGCGTTCATGGCCGACTCGCAGGTCCCCTGGGGTGTGGACGCCCTCGGCGGCACGGTCAGCGAACCCGCGTGGCGCGCCAAGCCGTCCTGGTACCTGGTGGCGACCGACGACCGGATGATCCCGCCGCCCGCCCAGCACGTCATGGCGCAGCGCGCCGGGGCGACCGTAGCGGAGACGCCGGCCAGCCACTCGGTCTACCTGTCGCAGCCCGCCGCGGTCGCCGACCTCATCCGCCAGGCCGCCGCCTCCTGATCACGGCCGCCATCGGGATCGCACAGAAGGACCGCCGACCGGCCTCGGCCGCCTTGGGCGATCTGCCGGCGGTCCCGATCGGTGGCCCTGTGTGACGGTCGAGATCGCCGTCGACGGGCTCCGGGATAAGGTGCGTCGGTGGAGGAAATGAGTCGTCTGTTCCGTTTGGCCGCCGACCACGCATCCGATTACCGGCGGTCGTTGCCTGACCGGCTGGTCGGAGCGCCGATCGACCAGAGCGCGTTGGTCGACGCGTTCTCCGGCCCGTTGCCCTCCGCTCCCTCGACACCGGAGCAGGTGCTGACGGACCTGCTCGCTGCAGCCGAGCCCGGTCTGGTCGCAAGCGCCGGCCCACGATACTTCGGGTTCGTCATCGGCGGCGCGCTGCCGGCGGCGACCGCGGCCGACATGCTCGCCGCCGGTTGGGACCAGAACGCACACAACGCCGTCACGTCGCCGGCGGCCATCGCAGCCGAGGCCGCCGCCGGCACCTGGCTGAAGGAGCTGCTGGGGATCCCGCCGTCCGCATCGGCCGGTTTCGTCACAGGCTGCCAAGCCGCCAATACCGTCGGGCTCGCCGCCGCACGGCACCAGGTGCTGGCGGACGTGGGTTGGGACGTGGAGCGGCGTGGGCTGCTCGGAGCGCCGCCGATTCGGGTGATCGCCGGAGACGAGCGACACGGGACCATCGACCGGTCGCTGCGTTTGCTCGGCCTCGGGGTGGACGTGGTGGAGCCCGTGCCTGCCGGGCCGAACGGCGCCATCGACCTCGGATCGCTGCGGGAGGTGCTGGCCGCCGGCTCCCCGAGCCCCACGATCGTGTGTCTCCAGTCCGGCAACGTGAACACCGGCGCCTGCGACCAGCTACGGGAGGCGTGCGAACTGGTCCACCGGCACGGCGGGTGGGTGCATGTGGACGGGGCGTTCGGGCTGTGGGCTGCGGCGAGCCCGGCGACCCGCCATCTGGTGGACGGGCTGGAACTGGCGGACTCCTGGGCCTGCGACGGTCACAAATGGCTGAATCTTCCGTACGACTCGGCCTTCGCGTTCTGTGCCCGGCCCGACGTGCACGCGGCGGCGATGTCCTACGCCGCCGCCTACCTGGTCGGTTCGGGCGGCACACCGGCGGGCGCAGACTTGACCGCCGAATCCTCGCGCCGGGCCCGCGGGTTCGCCGTGTGGGCCGGACTGCGGGAACTGGGTCGCGACGGGGTCGCGGAACTGGTCGACCGGTGCTGCGCGCTGGCCCGCCGCTTCGCCGAGGGTCTGACCTCGGCCGGGTTCGAGGTGCCGAACGAGGTGGTCCTCAACCAGGTGCTGGTCGACTTCGGCGACGACGCGCGCACCGACCGGGTGGTGGCGGCGGTGCAGGCGGACGGCACCTGCTGGGCGGGCGGTACGACCTGGCGGGGGCGGCGGCTGATGCGGATCTCGGTGTCGAACGCCACCACGACCGAGGCGGACGTGGACCGGTCGATCGCCGCGATCACCCGCCTCGCCTCCTAGGACCTGTCCGCCGACAACCGGCGATTCCATCCGGTGCAGGCGTTCAAGAGGCCACCTCGCGGAGGGTGTCTTCGATAAGGACGTCGAGGTCTTTCGCCACTGCGTCCACGTTTGAGTCGCCGAGCTGCCCGAAAACGTCGCTCGGACGGTCATATTCGAATGCGACTTCGCCTTCGCCGCTTTCCCGCAGCAGGACGCGGAGGGGTGCGTAGAGGCCGGCGGACAGTTGATGACGCGTCATTTTGGTCGCGGTCAGCGCGTTTCCGCAGTCGTACTTGAGCGCCTTGCGGTCTTGGCCCCAGACTTTCAGCAGGATTCCATGGTCCCGGACGCCGGCGATCACGAGGGGCGGCAGGCTCTCCAGGACCTCCATGGCGCGGTCGACCTGCCCGTTCCGCAACAGCACGAAGACGTTTTCATCGAGCCGGCCGAGCGCTTTCTCGAAAGCCGATCTCGTATCCTCGAAGGACTTATTCGACACGATTGTGATGTGTTGAATGGAGATCGTTCGTGTGGTCACTTCTACCACTGGAGCAACCTTTCGTTTGAGCAATCGTCTTCGGCGGCCGCTTTCCGGGCGGCCGGGGAGCTAGACCAGTGCTGCCATCGGGTCATGTCGCTCATCAACCGAAGGGTCAGGGAGCGGGGACGAAGTAGGGGCCGCTGGTGTCGAAGTCGGGCTTGTTCTCGTTGACGAACTGTTCGACCGACAGCGGGGTGCGATGACCGATCTTCTCGATGTTGTCGTTCGTGCCGGCGAACACGCCGTTCTGGTAATCGACGGCGACGTTGCTCAGGTGCTGGATGCGGTGCGCGGGCATTCCGCGTTCCGCCATGGCCGAAGCGAACTCCTCGACGCTGATCGGCTCGTAGTGCACCGGGATGCCGAGTGTGCCGGACATGGCCCGGGCGATGTCATGGTGGTTCAGTTCGACCGGGCCGTGCAGGGTGTAGACCGCGCGGTCGTGCGACTCGGGGTCGATCAGCACCGCGGCGATCACGTGGGCCTGGTCGACCGACGCGATCGGCGCGTGCCGGCCTTCGCCGAACGGAAGCCGCAGGTATCCCGCGCCGTCTCGCAGTTCCCACCACAACTTCAGCCACTCGGCGAAGAACGTCGGCCGCAGGTGCGTGGTGAGCATGTCGGTCCGGTCGAGCAGGCGCTCGCACAGCCAGTGCTGCCGTGCGGCGTTGCTGCCCGCCTCGCGGCGGGCGGAGATCTGCGACATGTTGACCACGGACCGGACGCCGGCCTCGGTTGCCGCCTGGGCGAAGTAGGTGGTCGCCTCGATGAGGCCCGGCGAGATCGGATAGCACAGGTAAGCGCCGGCGACCCCCTGCAGCGCCGCGGTCACGCCGTCCAGGTCGTGGAAGTCGGAGACGACGACCTCGGCGCCGGCCTCGGCCAGCGAGCGGGAGCGCTCGTCCTCGCGGTGCACCATGGCGCGGACGCGGTGACCGCGCTGCAGCAGCAGGTGGATCGTGCTGCTCCCGGTCTTCCCGGTCGCGCCGGTGACCAGGAACAACCTGTCGTCGTTGGTCATCTGAACACCTTTCGTAGCACTACGTGTCGCGGAGCAGCACCTCTTCGGAGGCCGCCTTGCGCGCGCTTCGAGATGCTGTTCACGGGGCGGGACGGCCCGTAGGTCCGGTGATCGGTACGCCGGGTAGCTTCCGCAAGTTCGACATATCGAGTTCACTGACTGAACTACACCAGGTAGACACCGTAGCACGCATCAGTTCAGTGAGTGAACTGACATGGTCGGGCCGCGACTCGGCCCTAGTCGGCGGCGTTGTGCGATCGCGCGGCGCGACAGCACTCGGCGGCTCGGGTCAGGAGCACAGCGAGGATCAGCGGGACGTCGCTCCGCCTTCCGCCGCGGCGTGTCCGGCGGCGTTCACCGCTCCCAGCATGATGCTTTCGGCCGCGCGGACGGCCTCCACCCGGCTCAGGCGACCGGCGGTGGCCTCGCGAGCCAGCGCCTCGGCGGCGCCGACGACGCCGAGCATCAGCGCCTTCCCCTCGCTTTCCGGCAGCGGCACGAAACGCTCCACGGCGCGGAGATAGAGCCCGGCGTAGCGCTCCCGCCCCTCCCTCAACAGTTCCTCGGTACCGGCGATCGAGGAGAGCGCCGCGGTCACCGAGCCGAACTCCTTGCCGATGTGCAGTACGCAGTCGATGTACGCCTCGGCCAGGATCCGTACGGTCTCCTCCAGCGAACGCACCCGCGCGCGCAGCGCCGCGGTCGCCGCTTCGGTCTGCTGGTCGTCGATACGCCGGTAGAGCGCGGCCAGCAGTCCCGTCCGCGTCTCGAAGTGCTCATAGGCGACCGGCTTCGTGACGCCGGCCTCCTCTGCGACCCGGGCAAGCGTCAGCGCGTCGGCACCCTCGGCCCCGACGATCTCCATCGCCGCGTCGAGCAGTTGCAGGCGTCGTTGCTCGCGCGACAGCCGTCGTCCGGCCACGTGTTCCTCCTCCTCGAAGAGAGCCTTGACAAGTAACCTACCAATGGTAACTTACGAAGAGTAACTTATCTGGCCGCCCGTCTCGTGGCGCGACCCCGGCGTTCCGGTAGCCCGGCGCACGGAGCGGCCGGTGCGTGCCACGCCTCCCGCCTGGGCGGCGACGCACCCTTCCTTCTCTTCCTCGGGAACACATGATGCATCGCATACTTGTCGTCGGCGGCTACGGGCTCGTCGGCGGATGGACAATCCGTCACCTGCGTACGGCAGGGCACGACGTCGACGTGGTGATCGGCGGGCGACGGCCCGCCGAGGCCGCCGCGCCGGCTCACGAATGGGGAGCAAGCGTCGTGAAGTTCGACACCGACCACGCCGAGGCCGGACTGGCCGCGGCAGGACCGGTCGACCTGGTGGTCTCCGTGGTGCAGGATCCGGACGACAATCTGCTGAGGGCGGCCCTGCGGGCCGGATCCGCACACCTCGGGATCGTGCGCAAGTCGGACAACGTCGGCCGCACCATGATCGCCGCAGCTGACCTGGCGCAGCGCCCAGCCCTGATCATGGGCCACTGGCAGGCGGGGGTCACGACGTTCGCCGCGCTGGCCGCCGCGCAGGGGTTCGGCCGGGTCGAGCACATCGAACTGGCCGCCCTGTTCGACCGGACCGACCCCACCGGACCGATGACCACCGACGACAGCGAGGCCTTCTTCAACCGGGCCCTCCTCCGCCGCGGCGGACGTTGGGAGACCGTAAAGCCGGAGGACGACATCCGCATCGTCGATCGGGGCGGCCCGCCGGCGTTCGGCGCCCAGCCCATGGGCGTGCTCGACGTCCCGGCGCTGGCGGCGGTCACCGGTGCGCCGAACGTCCGCTTCGACCTGGGGGTCGGCGACTCCTACGGCACACTCGCCGGCGGAACGGCGTCCCACGAGATCTACGCCGACCTGTGGGGCCGGGACGAGCACGACGCACCGGCGGCGCTCCGCACGATGGTCAGCGACCCGCTGGGGCAGGCCCATCTGACCGCCCTCGGAGTGCTCATCGGCATCGAGCGCGTCCTCGGCCTAGACGGCGCCCCGCCCCCGGAGGCCGGTGTGGTCCTCCCCGAAACGGCGATCGACCCGGTGCGCGCGCTGGACCGCCTGCGCGCGTTCGGTGTCGGCATCACCACCGTCGCCCTTCCGTCGACCCCCTCAGGAACAGCGGACTGATCGCACCCGCGTTCGCACCGGGCGACCACCCCGGGTCTCCGTTCATCCGGCGCGCGCCCACACGGGTGGACCTCAAGCGGGTGAGTCCGCGCGTTCGGCTGCGCGCGTCGCTCCGCGTTCGCCTTCACCGGCGGCCGAGAGTGTGCGCGGTCGCATGATCGGCTCGAGGAGGCGTCGGGGTGTGTTGATCGCGACGGACACGGGATCATGATCGGAGTCCGTTCGATCGAAACCGGGCCCGGGTTCGATCCGGATCTCCGGGACCGGGACCGCCAAACCGCAATCTTGGCAGCGCCCCTCGTGGTCGAGAAGGCCTCCGTCCTGATCGTGGCGCTCGGCGCGCTTCACTCCGGACGGAGAGTAGAACGCATCCCCCCAGCTCATGAGAGCACGCACGACCGGCCACAGTCCGACGCCCTTGGCGGTCAGCCGGTACTCGACGCCTCCGGTCGCATCGTCGTCACGTATGAGCACGCCTTCCTGCACGAGGAACTTCAGCCTGTTGGTCAAGACGGCGCGGGGGATCTTCAGCTGAGTGGCGAAGTCTCCGAATCGACGCACCCCGAAGAACACGTCTCGAATGATGAGCAGCGTCCACCGCTCTCCGACGATCTCCAACGATCGAGCCAGCGAGCAGTTGCGGTCTGCGTAAGTACTGGGGAGCGTCATGCTGCGATTCTACCCGCCCCGGTTCACTCAGCGAACTATGCCGTGCTACGGTGTCCGACCAGGAGCAGTTCAGTCAGTGAACTGAGCATGTCGAGCTTGAGGAGCCTGCCCCGTGTACCAATTCCTTGTCTCCTTCACCGTCCGGCCGGAGCACCGCGACGACTTCGTTCGGGCGGCCAGGAAGACCGCGCGTGACTCCCTCGCGAACGAGCCCGGCTCCCACCGGTTCGAGGTCATCGCGGATGAGAAGAACCCGGATCTCTTCTACCTGAACGAGGTCTACACGGACCTCGACGCATTCAACGCGCACGCCGGCGGCCCCTACTTCGGCGCGTTCTTCGCCGAAGCCGGCACCTACGCCGAAGGCCCGACGTGGCTCATGAGAGGAAACTTCGTCGGCGACAGCGCCGCCTGAGCCATACCCGGCCGGATGCGCCGGTGAGACCAGAAAGGAAGAGGTATCCATGTCCGAAACTCCGAGGCGAACCCGCCGTTACGTTCTCGCGGAGCGCCCCGCTACGCCCACCGGGCCACTGCAGGAAGGCGTCCTGCGCTATGAGGACGACGTTCCCGTGCCGCGGCTCGAAGCAGGACAGGTTCTGGTGAAGGTCGAGTGGATGTCGCTCGACCCCGCCACCCGGGGCTGGATGAACAACACCTCGAACTACATTCCGCCGTCACCGTTGGGCGAGACCATGCGCGCCCTGGGCGCCGGAACGGTGAGCGCATCGGAGCACCCTGACTTCGCGGTTGGGGAACGGGTATCCGGATTGCTGGGCTGGCAGGAGGATGCCGTGGTGAACGGCTCGATCCTGCGGCGGGTGCCCGAAGGCGTGCCGCTGCACGCCTCCCTGAATGTCCTGGGCATCGCCGGGCAGACCGCCTGGCTGGGGTTGCACGACATCGGACGGCCGCAGGTGGGCGAGACGGTCGTCGTCACCGCGGCGGCCGGCAGCGTCGGCTCCGTCGCCGTTCAACTGGCGATCGCCGCCGGCGCACGGGTCATCGGCGTCGCGGGAACGCCGGCCAAGTGTGAGTGGGTGAAGGAACTCGGCGCCGACGAGTGCGTCAACTACCGGGAAGACGACGTGTCGGCGGCGTGCTCCCGGTTGTGTCCTGACGGAATCGACGTCATCTTCGACAACGTCGGTGGGGCGATGCTCGACGCGCTGCTCCCGCACGTGGCGGTCAACGCCCGTGTCGTCCTGTGCGGTGCGATCTCCCGGTACGACGGCGGACGTGGTCCCGCTCCTCTCCACAACTGGTTTCACCTGTTGCCCAACAGGGTCCGGGTGGAAGGTTTCATCTACATGGATCACGACGCCCGCTTCGATGAGATCGAAGCCGATCTCCTGCCCCGCCTGCGCAACGGCGAACTGCGCAGCCGGGAGCACGTGGTCGAGGGACTGACCGCAGCGCCGGCGGCGCTTCGCACGCTCTTCGACGGCACGAACACCGGCAAGCTTCTCGTGCGGGTCGGTCGTCCTTGACCCGCGTGCATCGCGCCGGTTCGAAAATCACCAACTCATGATGAGGAGATCCATCATGTCGTCTGTGCTCATCACCGGCGCGTCCAAAGGCATCGGCCGGGCTGTCGCCGTCGAACTGTCAGGCCGGGGTCACCGGGTGATCGCCACCGCACGTCGTCCGGAAACGCTTGCCGACCTTCCTGTCGACCAGCGCCTGCGCCTTGATGTCACCGATCAGGAAAGCGTCGATCAGGCCATTCAGGACGCCGGCGACATCGATGTGGTGGTCAGCAATGCCGGCGAGACGGTGCGCGCGCCTTTGGAGAGCGTCCCGCTCTCGGAGGTCGAACGGCTCTTTCAGCTCAACACCCTGGGTGCGCTGCGGGTGGCGCAAGCCGTGCTTCCGGCGATGCGTGAAAGAGGAGCGGGCCGCCTCGTCTTCGTCTCCAGCATTCAGGGGCGGCTGGTGCTCCCGATGATCGGCCCTTACGGGGCCAGCAAATGGGCACTGGAGGCGCTCGCAGAGACGCTCGCCATCGAGACGGGCCACTTCGGTATCAAGGTCAGCGTGGTGCAGCCCGGCCCGGTCTCCACGGGTGGCGCTCAGCGCGCCAAGGTGTTCCTGAAGGAGAACGACCCGTACGCACCGCTGTATGAGGCACTCGATGTCCTCCGTGGCGAGCTCGTCACCCCAGAGGAGGTGGCCGCCACCGTGGCCGCCACGATCGAGCAGCCTGAACCTCCGCTGCGCGTGCCTGTCGGTGCACCCGCCGAACGGGTCCTGCAGGCCCGCAAACTGGCCCCGGAGAGCGAGCCCTTCCTGATGGCCGAAATCAACTGGTAGTCCGATGGGACGATCACATCCGCTGGACAATTCCGTCCACTCGGCGCTGGCCGGGCCGCACGCCCACTTCGCGCGGCGACGGGGCAACGCATTGCGCTACCCGTCGGACGTGTCACCGTTCATGGCGCTGCCGGACTCCCCCGACGACGCCGACTGGGCGGACGTCGCAGCACTCGCCGGTCCCGGTCGGGGAGTCCTGCTGACCGGCCTCACGGTCGAACCGCCGGACGGCTGGGAGATCGTGACGCGAGGCGCCGTACTCCAACTCGTCGACGCCGGGATCGCCGCCGCGCCGGACGGGGAGGCCGTCCGCCTCACCCAGGCGGACGTCCCGGAGATGCTTGCTCTGGCCGAACGCACCAAGCCGGGACCGTTCCTGCCGCGCACGATCGAGATGGGCACCTATCTCGGCATCCGCCACGGCGGGCGTCTGGTGGCGATGGCCGGTGAACGGCTGCGCCCTCCGGGGTGGACGGAGATCAGCGGAGTCTGCACCGACGCGGACTGGCGCGGACAGGGATTGGGGACCCGACTGGTGCTGGCTGTCGCGGCCGGCATCCGCAAGCGCGGCGAGACGCCCTTTCTGCATGTGGTCGCGTCCAACACGAACGCCGTCCGGCTGTACGAATCCCTGGGATTCCGACTTCACCGCACCGCAACCCTTGTGCTCACCCGGCCGCCGGCGGAAGTACCGATCTCGCCGGGCAGCACACCGCGGCCTACCGTCCGTGATGGGCGGCGAAGCTCAACAGGGTGATCGACGGGCGCAGATCGCGCGGGCCGGGCAGGGCCGCGATCTTCCGGAGTGTTCTCGACCGCCATGCCTTGCGGCCGGGCGGCGGCTGCAGGTCTTCGGCGGTGGCCACGCCGGGGATCTGTGCGGGCAGGCGGGCGGCCTCGGACACCGGCAGGCTGAACGGCATGGGCGGCGCGGTGTAGCGGGCCGACATGCGGTAGCCCTTCATCGTCCGGTTCCGGAACCAGGTGGGTATCGAGTCGAAGAACAGCCGCCCGCCGGGGAACCGCGCGGCGCACTCGGCGATCAGGGACATCACCTGATCGCGTTCGAAGTACATGAACAGACCCTCGGCGGAGATGAACACGCCACGCGCCGGATCGAGGGCGTCCATCCACGTGCGGTCCAGCGCCGAGGCCGGAACGGCGGCCATGCGCGGCTCCCGCGGGAGCAGGCGTCTGCGCAGGTCGATGACCGGTGGCAGATCCACAGACAGCCAGTCGACGCCGGGCCGCCCCAGGCGCCAGTAGGTGGTCTGCAGGCCCTCGCCGAGGGCGACCACCGTGGCGGCGGGGTGCAGGTCCAGGTAGGCGCGGATGGCGACGTCCAGGGCGAGGGCGCGCAGCGGATGGGTCTGGTTGGGCTTGCCGAACCGCTCGTAGTCGTAGTCGATCCTGCCGTAGAGGCGCTCCGCCAGCGGGTCGTGGAACGCCGAGCCGGGGTGCATCGACTCCTCGGCGCGGTTGCGCAGGGTCCACAGACAGGTGGCCGCCACACCGTCCAGCGCCGCACCGTCGATCTTGTCATCGGTCATGCCCACTCCCCAGGTGAATCAGGTAATGCCCTTATCCCGGGAACGTCCATCACCATGATCAGGCGGACGGCGATGGCTTCCACGCGGCCACCTGCCGGGGCGATATGTCCACGCCTTCGCGGCGCAGCCCGCTGTACATCCCTGATGACGGTTCCCATGCCCGCAATGGTCGACGGTCGCGGGTCGCCAGGCGTCCCGCCACGAGAGGCTTCGCCCGCTACGACACCGGCATGAGAAATCGGCCGGTCTACATCGCGGGGAGTAGCCTCGCAGGCGCCAAGGGGCGACGCTGATCGCCTGTCATATGCGGGAGCCGTCCTCGGGCGTCGCCGCCGGATGCCGCGCATTGCGCAACAGTTGCGCTGCGCGTTCGGCGATCGCGTAGACGGTGGCGTGGGGGAAGCCGACCAAGGCGCCAGGCATGACGGAGGCATCAGCGACGCGCAGCCCTTCGACGCCGCGTACACGCAGCGCGGTGTCGACGACGGATCGCTCGTCGGTTCCCAAGCGGCAGGTGCCGACAGGATGGTTGATGCTGCCCAGGTCGTCCCGCACGAACGCGGCCAGTCCCTCGTCGGTGTCCACATCAGAGCCGGGGGTGACCTCCGAGTGGCACCAGGGGGCGAGGGCGGGCGCGGCACCGATACGGCGTGCGGACCGCACCCCCGCAATCATGATTTGGAGGTCGTCGCCGTCCTGCAGGTACCGCGGGTCGATCAGGGGCGGGGCGAGTGGATCGGCGCTCGCGAGCCGCACGGTCCCGCGGCTGGCAGGCCTTGCGAGGATGACGGCCAGGGAATACGCCTGGCCCAGACCGACCGAGCGGTGGCCGGGCGCGTCGACCAGCAGGATCTGGTGGTCGGGACCGTCCGTCGCGTAGGGCGAGCGACAGTATCCCCATACCTCGCCGCGCTGGTCGCTCGCGGGGGGCATGGGCTTGGCCGCGCGGTACACGAGGTTGCTGACCGGGTGGTCCCGGAGGTTGGCGCCGACCTCCGGCGCGTCGTGCACGACGGGAATGCCGAGGCTGCGCAGATGCTCTCGCGGTCCCACACCCGACAGAAGGAGGAGTTGCGCGGAGCCCAAAGCGCCGGCTGTCAGGATCACGTCACCGCGCGAGCGCACGGTCACCAGGGTGCCCGGCGCGTCGTGCGGCGCGTAGACGACGCCGGTGCAGCGGCCCTGCTCGATGACCATCTGGTGTACCAGGGCGCCATCGATGATGCGCAGATTCGTCCGCGCGCGCACGTCGGAGGTGAGGTAGGCGTCCGTGGCGCTCTGCCGCCTGCCGTCGACGATGTTCCAATCGGGGTGTCCGAAGCCCTCTTCCAACCCCGAGCTCACGTCCCGCGCGGTGGGATGCCCGCACTGGACCGCGGCTTCCAGGCCGGCGAGGATCAGCGGGCTCAGCGGGTCTGCGAGCCTCGGCGTGAGGGGTCCGTCCGTACCGCGCACTGAAGGATCACGATGGGGTGCCGTCTCCGAGCGCCTGAAGTAGGGCAGCAGATCGGCGTAGGCCCAGCCGGCGGCGCCGGCCGCTTCCCAAGCGTCGTAACCCGAACGGTGGCCTCGCGCGAACATCATGGCGTTGATGGCGGACGAGCCGCCCAGACCGCGGCCACGCGCAATGAACGTAGAGGTGCCGGTGGCCCGCTGGGTGACCGTGGTGTCGCCCCAGCAGGCCGGGCTGCCCAGCAACTCGGGCCACGCGAGCGGTGACTTGATCTTCTCCGCGATCTCGAGGCTGTACGGGCCGCCCGCCTCCACCAGCAGCACCCGCGTGCCGCTGTCCTCGGACAGCCGGGCTGCCAGTACACAGCCTGCGCTTCCGGCGCCCACCACTACGTGGTCGTACACGTCCGTATCCATCACGCGGCTCCGATCCCGACCTCACACCGTCGCCGCCCACACCAAACGACACGGAAGACAAAGGCCGCAAACCGAGCATGCGACGCACTTCACCCCGTGACCGCCAAACGAAAGTCATCCCGGTGGAATGTTTCGCCAAGTTGCTCCGCCTGTGCCCGAGAGGCGGCTCCGGCCGAAAGAATCCGAGGCCGGCCCAGACGCCTTATAAGTCGGGCTGTCCGCGGCGAGATAATGACCGAATGCCGAGCCGACTCGCTGTCATCGCGATCGATGCCGTCGACCCTGACGTTGTCGCCGACTTCTGGTGTGCCGTACTCGGCTGGACCGTCCTCGGGCGAGAACCCGGCGGCATCACCATCGGCGACAAGGAGCGGTCCTGGCCGATGATCGACGTCTTCGCCGTGCCCGAGGGCAAGACGGTCAAGAACCGCCTGCACTTCGATCTGCGTGCCGACGGGCTGTCGACGTCCGACGAGCTCGACCGCCTGCTGGCGCTGGGAGCGCGACACGTAGACGTCGGACAGTCGTCCGACGCGAGTTGGGTGGTGCTGGCCGATCCGGAGGGCAACGAGTTCTGCCTCCTGTCCCGGTCGGTCCAGCAGCTGACCGAACCGGGGTAGGACACTGCACGCCGGATCAAGGCAGCCTCGTCCTCACGGTGGACGAGGCTGCCTTGATCCGGTCGCCTCCGTCGTACGCGACGCGGTTGCATCCGGTTCGGCGTGGGCGAAGCCGACGTGTCCTGGCCGGGGGCGGCTCAGCGGCCCTGCTTCTTGCCCGAGGCCTTGGTGATCCGGGCACGGACCTGCGGGCGGGTGACGCTCCAGGCGACGCCCAGCAGCAGCAGCCCCTGCACGGCCTGCTCCACACGGGCCCACATCGGGTACGGGCCGGGCAGCAGGACCAGGGCGGCGATGCCGATCGGACCGACCACCGACACCCACAGCATGCGCAACCACGCCGAGCGGGCGCCGTCACGCATCCTGGCGGCCCAGCGCAGCGACAGCAGCGCCAGCAACAGCACCCCGGCCGCCCGGATCCACACCACGGGGTCGAGACCGTCGCGGAACAGGAACGCCAGACCGAGAAAGACCACGCTGAGACCGACGTTGGCCCGGAGCAGCGTGAAGGTCCACCGCGTCGGGGCATCGACGGCGGCAGGAGCGGGAGTGGGAACCGAAACCGGGACAGGCTTGGCGAAGACGTCGGCCCCGGCGGCGGGACCAGCGGTGACGGAGGTGGGAACGGCAGCGGGGGCAGTGTGCTGAGCGGTCATCGTCCTGAGCCTTTCGCGGTGTGTTGCGGTGATGTGGACGACGCTACGGATCAGGCATCGGCTGCCGGTATCCCGTTAGCCACCGTCCCGGGTGGGGCTGGACCCACTCGATCGCGGGGCCCAGGTGGGTACGGCCGCCTCCGCGCGGGACGGCACACTTGGGGCTGTGGTGAACATCTGGGCGCCGGCCCGCGCGCACGGCTTGGCACTGACCCGCGGCCTGGTGCTCACCGGTCTGAAGCCGGTGGCGGCCGTGCTGGCCCTGCTCCCGGTTCTCGTCGTCGCCGACGGCTACGCCGGCGTGGTGTCCCTGACGCTGCTGATGATGTTCGCCCTCGGCCGCCGACTCGCCGGGCTGAGCCGTAAGCTGGCCGGTCGCTGGGGCGGCGTCGAGATCCCGGCCCCCTACCTGCCCCGCCCGGCCCTCCAGCAGGTCGAGCACGGATGGTACTGGACCGGTTACGACTACCATCACTCGCGCTGGGTGGCCAAGGCCTCGCTCTACACGAACTGGTTCTTCCGCGACCCCGCGACCTGGCGCGACCTGCTCTGGCTGCTGGTCGATCCGGTGGTCGGCGGCGTGTTCGCGCTGGCGCCCGCCGCGCTGGTCGCGTACGGGTTGGCGAGCGCGGTGCTCCCGTGGCTCCCCGGGGAGGGCGCCGATCTGCCGGAGCTGGCGAGATACGGCTTCATCCACGGCGACTCCACCACCACGGCTCTGCTCGCCACGCTGGCCGGGGCGGCCACCCTGCTCCTCGGGGTCGCCGTGGCGCCCTCGGCCGTACGCGCGCACGCGCGCTGGACCCACGCCCTGCTGGCCCCCACCAGACAGGCGTGGCTCGCCCGCCGCGTCGATCGCCTCACCGAGACCCGCACCGACGCGATCAACGCGCAGGCCGCCGAGCTGCGCAGGATCGAGCGCGACCTGCACGACGGCGCCCAGGCCAGGCTGGTGGCGATCGGCATGACACTCGGTACGGCAGAGCAGTTGCTGCGCACCGACCCCGCAGCCGTCGCCCCGCTTCTGGTGGAGGCCCGCGAAAGCTCGGCCGCCGCGCTGCGTGAGCTGCGCGACCTGGTGCACGGCATCTACCCGCCGGTGCTGGCCGAACGCGGCCTCAGCGACGCGCTGCGCCTGATGGCCCTGGAGAACCCGCTGGACATCACCGTGCAGGCCGATCTGTCCGGCAGACCGGAGCCACCGCTCGAGTCCGCCGCCTATTTCGCGGTGTCCGAGGCGCTCACCAACGTGGTCCGGCACGCCTGCGCACGTCACGCGCAGGTGGAGTTACGGCACGACGGCGAGTTGCTGCGCATCGTCGTGCGCGACGACGGCCAGGGCGGCGCCGACCCTTCGCGTGGCTCGGGCCTGCGCGGGCTGCAGCGCAGGCTCGGCGTCTTCGACGGTAACGTGATCGTGAACAGCCCTCGTGGCGGTCCGACCGAGCTGACGATGGAGATCCCGTGCGTGTTGTCCTCGCCGAGGACCTCTACCTCCTGAGAGACGGGTTGTCCCGGCTCCTGCAGGCCCACGGCCTCGAGGTCGTGGCGGCCGTGAAGAGCGGCCCCGAACTCGCCGACGCCCTGGCCGAGCACCGCCCCGACGTGGCCGTGGTCGACGTGCGGCTGCCACCCACCTTCACCGACGAGGGCCTGCGAGTCGCGCTGGAGGCCCGCCGGGAGACGCCCGGCCTCCCCGTGCTGGTGCTCTCGCAGTACGTCCAGCAGCTCTACGCCCGCGAATTACTCGCCGACGGCACCGGCGGCGTCGGCTACCTGCTCAAAGACCGTGTCTTCAACGCCGAGCAGTTCGTCGACGCGGTGCGGCGGGTCGCCGCCGGAGGCACCGCCATGGACCCCGAGGTGATCTCGCAACTGCTGGCCGGCACGGGGCGCGAGAGCACGCTGAGCCGCCTGAACCCGCGCGAGCTCGACGTGCTCGCCCTGATGGCCGAGGGCTATTCCAACGCCACCATCGCCCAGCGCCTCTTCCTCAGCGAGGGCTCGGTCAGCAAATACACCACCACGATCTTCACGAAGCTCGACCTCGCGGCCTCGAACGACACCAACCGACGGGTGCTGGCCGTCCTCGCCTACCTCAACGCCTAACCCGTCGTCGTGCCGACCTGCGGTGTTTTCGTCCGAAGCGGCACGACTGGCCCGTGCGTCGAACCCGGCCGACAGGCCGGCCCGGAAAGGATCCCCGTCCGCACGCGGCAACGGGCCGGCTCAGGTTCCGGGGCGCCGGGGGGCTGTCGGGACGGGCGTGCGTACGACGGGCAGGCCCGAGTCGCGCCAGGACTGGAATCCACCGATCACGTCCGTGGCCCGCGCCAGGCCCAGGAGCCTGAGGGAGGCCGCGGCGAGCGAGGAGGAGTACCCCTCGTCGCAGACCACGATCCAGTGGATGTCGTGCGCGGCGGCTTCCTGGATGCGGTGCGGGCTCAAAGGGTCGAGCCGCCACTCCAGGTGGTTGCGCTCGACGACGATGGCCCCCGGAATCTCGCCGTCCGCGGCCCGCTGGAACTCCGGTCGCGTGTCGACGAGCAGGGCTCCCCGCTGTGCCGCGTGATAGGCCTGGACGGCGGTCAAGCGCTGCAGCCCCCGCCGTGCCCGGGCGAGCACGTGATCTATTCCCCCCGACTCCATTCGTCGATCATGACCCCAGACGGCCAGGTCAAACGTCCCGGCGATGCCGATGACGGCGCGGGTCAGGGCGCGTCTTGCAGGAGGGGAGCGAGTTTGCGGCGGGAGGTGACGTCGAGTTTTCGGAAGATCTTGTTGAGGTGGTATTCGATGGTTGAGGTGCTGAGGAACAGGCGGGCGGCTATTTCGCTGTTGGTGACTCCGGAAGCGGCGAGAATCGCGATCTGTTTTTCGCGGGGGGTCAGGGCATTGGTGTGAGGGGTGGTTCGTTTGCGGGGATGTTCGCCGGTCGCCGACAGCTCGACTCGGGCTCGTTCGGCGAACGCCGCGGCGCCCATTCCGGTGAACATCTCGTAGGCCGTTCGCAGCTCCCGGCGCGCGTCGCCGCGGCGCTTGCGCCGCCGGAGCCACTCCCCGAACAGGAGGTGGCTTCGCGCGAGTTCGGTCGTGATCCGCGTGTGCCCGAGCAGCTCGATCGACTCGCGGTAGAGCCGCTCGCCGTGATCGTCGTCGACCATCAGCGCCCTGCAGCGGGAGAGCAGGCCGAGGCCCCAGGCGGTGTCAGCGGCCAGGGCGCGCTCCTCCAGACGGGTGAGGGCCGCCTTCGCGGCGACGTGGTCGCCGCTCCGTACTCCGGCCTCGACGATCTCGTGCAACGATCTGGTGCCGGTACCCGGCCTGTCGGCCTCGAATGACGGAAGGACGCACGCCAGTGCTTCGGCGTAGCGGCCGAGGCTCAGCTCCAGCACCGCCAGGCAGTTCCTGGCGAAGTCGGCGAGACCGACGGTCGAGCCGGTCCGCGCGGCGGCCGCCAGCGCCCGTGTCTCGGCTTGTCTACCGCTCCATGCCAGGAGCTCGATCCGTTGGATGTCCCCGGAGGACGACTGTCCGATCATGCTGGAGAGATCGGCGAGCTCGTCCTGGAGCGCGCCCGCCGCTGAGAACCGGCCCGCGCGCAGCTCCCACAGGGATCCGATCATGAGTGTGGTCCGCAGCGCGCCCAGCGCTCTGTTCTCGCGATCGTAGGCTTCGAGCCGCTTCCACGCCCGCCATCCTCCCTCGTCGTCCCACACGTCATCGGACGCGAACATGCTGACCACCGCCAGAGGCAGGCCGTCCTCGGCGAGGCCGCCGTCCGTGTGCAGGGCTTCCAGCGCGCCGCGCAGCAACGGCACAGCGGGCCGGTGGCCGACGGCGATGCGTGTGGCGTAGGCGTTGAGCAGCAGGTCGGAGAAGGTCGATTCCGCCGACCCCATCGCAGGTGACGCCAGCACCGCGCGAGCGAGGCCCTGCGGGGTGACTCCGACGGAGCGGTCGTATGTGATCAGAACCACCTGGAGTGCTTCGAACATCATTTTCCTCGCCAGACGAGGATCCAGGTCGGCGATCGACTCGGCGGCGTCCAGGAGAATCGCGGGGGCGGTGGCAACCCGGCCGAGGTACAGCTCGGCCGTCGCCCCGATCTGCCGCGCACGGGCGCGCAGCACGGGACGGTCCAGGCCGAGCTCGGCACGGTCGAGCATCTTCCGCGCCGCAGCCGGATCCCCGACCACGACGTAGGCGTGTGCGGCCGCGACGAGCCGCGCGGCCTGATCGCGGGCATCGGGGGTGAGGTCCGCCGCGCGGGACAGGAAGGCGGCCTGTTCCGCGTGGCCGCCGCGGGAACGTGCGTGCTCCGAAGCCGTTTCGAGCTCCGCCGCGACCTGTTCGTCGAGCCCGATCGTGGCATGCGCGCGATGCCACGCGCGGCGGTCCCGGTCGTGCTCCTGATCGCTCACGGCGGCGAGGGCGGCGTGGACCCTGCGCCGCTCCACCGCGCCCGCGCCCCGGTAAACGGCGGAGCGGATCAACGGGTGCCTGAAGTCGAGGGGGCCGTGGTGGGTGAGAACACCCGCGGACAGCGCGGTGTCCGCGGCGCTCGCAGCGATCCCCAGGTGACCGGCGGCCCGCCAGAGCAGCGACGGGTCTCCGGGCGGCGCGGCGGCGACGACGAGGAGCAGGGCCCGGGTATCCGCGGGGAACGCCTGGACCTGCTGCAGGAAATGCGTTTCGAGGAGCCGGCCGACCGGGAGAGGGCCGGGCAGGGGGGCAAGACCCGACAGTTGCTCAGCGGTGAGCGTGCGGGCGAGCTCGATCAACGCCAGCGGGTTGCCGCCGGTGCCGGTGACGATCTTCGCGGCCACCGCGTCGTCGAGGCGTCCGGCGACGCTCGCCGACAACAACCTCCCGGCATCGCGATCGGGCAGTCCGGACACCGTCATGACGGGCAGCCCGTCGAAGAGTGCCGAACCGTCAGAGCGCGGGCGGGTGGCGAAGAGGAACCCCACGGTTTCGGCATGCAGACGGCGAGCGACGAACGCCAGGGCTTCTGCCGATTCCCGGTCCAGCCACTGCACGTCGTCCACCACGCACAGCAGAGGCTGAACCGAGGCGGCATCGGCGAGAAGCGTGAGGGCCGCCATGCCGACGAGGTACCGGTCGGCCGCGACTCCGGCCACCTGGCCGAACGCCGAGCGCAACGCATCGCGCTGCGGGATGGGAAGGCCCTCGATACGAGGCGACCATTGGCGCAGCAGGCGGTGCAGCCCCGCGAAGCCGAGATGCGCCTCGGACTCCACACCGGCGATCCTGACTACACCGACGTCCGGACAGCCCGCCGCGGCCTGGTCAAGGAGCCGGGTCTTGCCGGTCCCGGGTTCGCCGACCAGCACCAGCACGCCACTCAGCCCGTCCTGGACACCGGCCACAAGGCCGGCCAGGACGTGTTGTTCCTCGAGGCGGCCGATGAGCGGCCGGTCACGGGAACCGACCGGCAGGTGCTCGGCGGTGGTCGGCCGGGCCGTGACTGCACGGTCGGACAGGCCCTCCGTGAGAAGCGTGAGCACGTCGTGCGTGACGGCCGTCATAACACGGCCGCCTGGCGGATGAGCTCGGCCACCGTGGCGGGCTGCGAGACGTAGACGGCGTGGCTGCCGATCGCGTCGACGACGAACGATCCGGAGCGTTCGGCCATGGCGCGCTGGGCCGGCGGCGGGATCATGCGGTCCTCGGTGGCCACCAGGTACCAGCTCGGCTTGTGCCGCCAGGCCGGCTCGGTGACCGCCCCGGCGAGGGCGCCCACGCCCCAGGGGACCTGGGAGTCGGCCATGAACGCGGCCAGTTGTGCGGGCAGATCGGCGGCGAACGCGCCGTGGAACTCGTCGCGGTCAAGGAAGAGGAAGCCCTCCACGGGAGGGAGGATCGGCGGCACCGGCGCCCCGGGCGGCGGGTCGGCGATGAGGGTGCCGACCGACTCGCCCTTGTCGGGGGCGAACGCGGCGACGTACACCAACGCCGCCACGTTGGGGTGCGTGCCGATCTCACTGATGACGACCCCGCCATAGGAGTGGCCGACTAGGACGGCCGGACCGTCGAGCGCGTCCAGGGCCCGGCGGGTCGCGGCGACGTCACCGTCGAGCGACACCGTCGGGTTCTGCACGATCCGGACGCGGAAACCGTCTCTCGCGAGGTCGTCGTAGACGCCCTGCCAGCCGGATCCGTCCACAAAGGCGCCATGCACGAGCACGACGTTCTTGATTGTCGTCATGGGTCGCTCCTGACCTGGATGGACGGACAGGCTTAACGCCTGCCTGTGGGTTCAATCAAAGTCGCGCGGAAGGAACCAGACCACGCACAACAGCACGAAGAAGTTCGCGCTCAACCGGCTTGCGGCGGCTGAGGAGAAGCGGCCGCAAGCTCGCGGCAGCGGTTGCTCGCCTCGGCGTCGCCGACGTCCTCATACACCTCGGCCGCCCGCGCGTAGGCATGGCGGCTCTCCCCGGTCCGGCCCTCGTCGGCCAGCAGGGCCGCCAGTGTCTCCAGGGAACGGGCCTGCGGGACGGGCAGCCGAGCCTGCTCCATGAGGCCGATCGCCTCGGTGAGCTTGATGATCGCTTCACCCCGGTGGCCGAGCGATCCCAGACATTCGCCGACGCGGGCAAGCACGATCGGCCGGAGGAACGCCGCGACGCTCGGCGTCACCCCCGAGCGGTCGTCGTTCAGCAGGGCCAGCACGTCGAGGTACTGCTCCAGCGCCTCGGTGTGGCTTCCGGCGTCGCGAAGGCAGGTGCCGAGGGCGCTGAGACAGTGGCAGTACCGGTCCATGTCGCCGTTGGCCTTGTGGATCCGCGCCGCCTGGGTTTCCGCCGCGATGGCCTCATCGAGCCGGCCGAGCCGTCGGAGCGCGCCTCCCGCGTGGTGGTGGGCCGAGGCGATCTGCGTCGTGGCGACACTGCGGGTAGCCAGGTCGATCGCCCGGGCTGTGTACCGCAGTGCGGTCTCCGGGTCGTCTCGCGGAATCAGATGGACCCAGGCCAGCAAGTTCATCTGCGTGGCCTGGCGGGCCGGATCGCCCAGGGCGGCGGCGGCCTCCGCGCCGAGGGTGAAGACCTCCTGCCAGTACGGCGCGTGCATCCACCGGTCGGAGAACCAGTACATCGACTCGGCGCAGTCGAGGACGGCGGAGTGCAGGCCGCCGCTCGCCGCGTGGCGCAGCGCGCCCAGCCAGTTGTCCACGTTCACGCGCAGCCAGCGGTCAGCCTGCTCCGGGGAGAACAGGTCGGCGAGGTCGGCGTCAAGCCGGTCGGGACGGCCGTAGGCGGGTTCGAACCACCGCCCGGCGGTGGTGGCCATCCGCAGCAGCCACGACGTCACCGTCTCGATCAGAGCGTCGCGCTCGGCCGCGGCGTCCTCCGCCTGAAGCCTGTCGCGGGCGAACAGCCGGACCAGGTCGTGGAAGCGGTACCGGCCCGACGTGCCGTCCTGCAGCAGGCCGAGGTCGACGAGTTCGTCGAGGGCGTCCCAGGCGTCCTCGACCGAGATCCCGCCGGCGACCGAGGCCAGAGCGGCGTCGAAGTCCCGGCCCGGCACCAGGGCGAGCCGGCGGAAGACCTGTCGCGCTGACGCCGCGAGCTGCTCATACGACATCCCGAACGCATTGGCGATCTTGAGGTCGCCGGCACTGAGCTGCTCAAGCCGGCGTTCCTCGTTCGCCAGCCGGGCGACGAGCTCGGCGGCGCTCCAGCCGGGACGGCTGACCAGCCGGTTCCCGATGATCCGCAACGCGAGAGGCAAGCCGCCGCACAGCTGCGCGAGCTGCGTCAGCGCCGGTTCGCCGTCCGATGCGGAGCGTCCGCCCAAAATCCCGGTCAGCAGTTCGGTGGCCTCCGCCACGGGCAGGGGCCCCAGGCTGAGCCTGCGCACCCCCTCCAGACCAGCCAGCAGCCGGCGGCTGGTGATCAGGACCCGGCCGTGGCCGCCGCTCGGCAGCAACGGCCGGATCTGCTCCTCGGAGGCGGCGTTGTCGAGCACCACCAGAACGCGCTTCTCCTCAAGCGCTGACCGGTACAAGGAGGCACGATCGGGGACGTCATTGGGTACTTCGTGATCCGCGACGCCGAGCGCACGAAGCAGCAGCGCCAGAGCCTCCCCGGCGGCGACGGAGTGCGGGGACATGCCGAACAGATCGAGGAAGAACACCCCGTCCGGGAAATCGGTCCGCAGGGCATGGGCGGCGCGAACGGCGAACGTGGTCTTCCCCAGACCGGCAGGGCCGGTGATCAGCCCGACGCCGGCCGCCCCCGGCGAGGCGCCGGCGTGCACCAGATCGTTCGTCCAGGCCAGCTCCGCCGCCCGGCCGGTGAAGTCGCCGACGGATCGGGGTAGCGCGCACAGACCGGTTGATCGGGTCCAGTGGTCCCGCAGACGACCGTCCCGCGCCAGTTCGACGAACTGCTTGCGGGCGCTCTCATCGAGAGCGAGTGCGTCCGCGATGGCGATGACGGTCCGGTGCTGAGGTCCTCTGCTGCGTCCCCGCTCCATGTTGGACAGGCTTCGGTCACTGACCCCCGAGGCGTCGGAGAGCTGTTCCAACGTGAGACGCGCCGCGTGCCGATGGCGGCGCAACACCTCCGCGAAGCTGAGTGGATCGGCGATGGGGACCCCCTTGCGCGTGCGAGCGTGCATCAGCCGGAGGCCGCTGAAGCGGCGATCTCCTCAATCAAGGGAAGCACCGATGCCCGACCGGGACGCTAGGGACGATCCCTAGTCGTCGGTACTAGGGTCGGGCCGGGCGAGGCTCACGGAGAGCTGAGCGCTTCGGCGAGGTGGCGGCGGGAGGAGATGCCAAGCTTGGCGTAGATATGGGACAGGTGGTATTCGACCGTCTTCTGACTGACGTAGAGCTCCGCCGCGGCTTCCTGGTTCGTCCGTCCGCTCGCGATGACGTGGGCCACCGAGAGCTCGCGTTCCGTCAGCGCCGAGAGCCGGCTGGGATCCCGGTTGAAGGCCGTGAGCCCACTCGCGGACAGATCGGCCTCGCACCGCCGGACGAACGGCACGGCGCGCAGCGAGCTGAAACGGCCGTGGGCCTTGTGGAGCCACGCTGCCGCATCCCGTCGAGACGTGGAACCGGTGGCCAGGAGAAGCCTTCCGTAGGCGTGTTCCACGAGGGCCCGGTAAAGGGGCGCGGTGTCGGTGTCCCCCTCGGCGGCGACGGCCTGCTCATAGATCGCAAGGGCGTCGCGCGGACGGCCCCGGGCTTCGGCGAGTTGACCGTCGAGTCTGGCGATGACGACCCCGAGGTAACCGTCGCCGTCGTAGGCCGCCCGCAGTTCACGCAGTGCCACCACCGCGGCGTCCACCCGTCCGGTGCCGGTCAGCGCCTCGATGAGCAGCGACTGCTGCCACAGCCAGAAGGGCTTGTCCAGCAGGCGGAACCCGCCGTCTTCGGCCGTCCCGTCGAGCAGCGGCCGGAGCGAGCGCAGCAAGGTGGGGTAGTCGGCCCTGGCCTGTGCCACGGTCGCAGCCGCCAGGGACGAGTAGACGATCTCGGCTGCCGAGTCGAGGGACTGCGCGATCCGCGCCAGGTCGTCGAGGTGTCGCTGTGCGATGTCCCACTCCCCCCGGCCGGCCTTGACGCAGACGGCCGCGAAACGGGCCGGGGCCTCGCCCGCCAGCTGGTCTTGGGACGACGCGACGGCCAGAGCCCGCTCCGCGGTGGACTCGCTCTCGTCCCAGTCGCCGGCGACGTAGTGGACGACGGACAGAAGGGAGATCGTCAGGGGGCCGAACTTGGATCCGGCCCCCTGCTGGTCGCGTTGCGCCACGATCTGGAGATCGGCGCGCGCCGCGGAGAGCTCGCCCAGGAACAGACGCAGGACGCCGCGCGTGGCCAGCGTGTCGAGATTGTGGTTGCCCACCGTGGTGCCCTGGACCGGCAGATGCGCGAGGTCCCGCAATGCCGCGCGCGGACCTTCGTGCCAGAGCCGGCCGGTCGCCAGGGCCGCGCGGGTGAAGTCGGTCGTCGCCGGGTCGAGATCGCCTATCGTCAGGGTGCGGCGGGCGATCTCCACCGTCTCGGCGCCCCGCCCGCGCCAGAGCATGATGTTGGTCAGGAAGGTGCCGGCCAGTACGGCGACCCAGCCGGGCTCCGGGAGCGACAGAGCCTCCTGCCATGCCTGGGTGAGGTGCGCCTCGGCGGTGGCGAACCGGCCCGCCATCATGTCCAGGGTCCCCAGGACGCAGCTGCGCAGCGGCCCCGGCGAGCAGTCCTCCACCTGCCGGCGCAGGTTCGCGGCCCAGCCGGGCTGCATGGTGAGCAGCGACTGGGCACAGGCGGTGAGCAGCCGTCGTTCGCGATCCGCGCGGTCGGCCGACAGAGACGAGGCCCACAGCAGGCGGGTGGCGGCCACGGCGTTGCGTCCGCTCGCCGCCTCCTCCATTCCGGACCGGTCGAGCTCGTCGGAGAGCCGGGCATCGATGGTCGCGGCCGCCGCGACCCGATGGGCCCAGCTGGCGGCCGTGCTCACGAGCGCAGCCGCACCGACGTGCAGGAAGCGACGCCGTTCGGGGGTCAGCGCGTCATAGATCGTGTCGCGCTGGAGCGCGTGCACCAGGGCGACGGGGCTCTGAGGTTCCTTGGGCCACCACAGCGCGAGCCCGGCGGCCAGGGCGGGCCCGAGTGCGCGAGCCGGATCCGGGAGATCGGCGAGCCGGCCGACCACCGACAGCGGAACCTGCGCGTCCAGCACCGCCATGGCCTCCAGCAGGTCGCGGGACTCCTGTGGGAGACGGTCCAGTTGCGCCCTGATCCCGACCTGAAGCGATCGCGGGACGGGCCAGCGCTCCAGCGCACCGTCTCGCAGCACGTCGGCGGGAATCTCCGCCAGCACCGTCCGGACGTACAGCGGGTGCCCTCGGGTGTAGGCGTGCAGCCGGTCGGCCAGGCCCGGCGCCAACCGGCCTTCGATCAGGGCCTGCGCCAACTGCGCGATCTCGCCGCCGCCGAGTCCGCCCAGATCGACCTTCACCGTCCGCTCCGACGAGCGCAGCAGCCTCTCCAGGGTTTCACCGGACGCCTCCGCTTCCGGCCGGGTCACCAGAATCGTCAGGACCCGGTCCGCCCAGAGACGGCGCAGAACGAAGCCCAGCACCTGGACCGACAGCCGGTCCGCCCACTGGACGTCGTCCACGATGACGGCGACGGGGTTGCCGGACTCCTGCAACGCGCCCAGCAGGAGGAGCAACTGCCCGCCGACCACGTGCGGACTCGTCCCCGCGGGCGGACTCTCGGCCAGCAAGGGGAACTGTTCCAGCACCGCTCGGTCCACATGCCGGGTCAGCTGTCCGATCACGCCGTACGGCAGGTCGGCCTCCGATGGGTCGCCGATCGCCCGGAGAATCGTGAAGTCGTCCAGTGACGCGGCGAACCTGCGCACGAGGGCGCTCTTGCCGATCCCGGCCTCGCCCTCGACGACGGCCAGCCAGGAGTCTCCTGCCCTGACCTTGCCCGCACAGTGCCGAAGCCGGGCGGACTCATGCGCACGGCCCACGAACAACTCGTCCACCGCATCAGGGTCCACGTGCCCGAACCCCCCAGTGCCAGTCGTCACGGAGCGCTGCTTGTCACCTCCGACATGAGCATTCCGCCGGAAAACGGGCGGAAGGTCTCATGCGCTCCGACGTTAGGAAACCACACCGCCTGTGGCAAGCGACGCGGGGGACTGTGGCCTTTCCCTGATACGAAGCCTCCGGTGCCGGTGTTCTCCTGCTGCGACAGACAAGAACACACCTGGAGGGCACCATGACGAAACCGATCCCCGTCATCTTCATTCACGGGCTGTGGCTGCACGCCACGTCGTGGACCCCCTGGATCGAGATGTTCGGCGACGCGGGCTACGCGCCGTCCGCCCCCGGCTGGCCGGGCGACCCCGATACCGTGGCCGAGGCGCGCGAGAACCCCGAAAGCATCGCCGACCACGGCATCGACGACGTCGTGGAACACTTCGCCGGGATCATTCGCACCCTGGACGCCCCGCCGATCCTCGTCGGCCACTCCTTCGGCGGAATGATCGCGCAGAAGCTGCTCGGACAGGACCTGGCCCGCGCCGCCGTTGCGATCGACGCCGCGCAGATCAAGGGCGTCCTGCCGCTCCCCCTGTCCGCGCTGCGCGCCACGCTGCCGGTGTTCAAGAACCCCGCCAACAAGCACCGTGCGGTCTCGCTGACCGCCGAGCAGTTCCGGTTCGCGTTCGGCAACGCCATCTCCGAGGCCGAGTCGGACACACTGTATGAGAGATGGACGATCCCCGCACCCGGCAAGCCACTGTTCGAGGCGGCCGCCGCCAACTTCAACCCGCACTCACCGGCCAAGGTCGACACCGACAACCAGTCACGCGGCCCGCTGCTGCTGATGACCGGCGGCAAGGACCACACCGTCCCGGAGACCGTCGTCCGCGCGACGCTCAAGCAGTACCGGCACTCCGACGCCGTCACCGACATCACCGCATTCCCCGACCGGGGCCACTCGCTGACCATCGACGCGGGCTGGCGCGACGTCGCCGACACCACGCTGACCTGGCTGCGCCAGCAGTCTCTGTAGGACCGCCCCCACCCCTTCGAGGAGCGGGACCGAAAAGTGTGCCCGGGTGAAGTTCCATGGCTCACGGTAAGACCGCGGCACATCCATGATCCACTTAGTTTAGGTGCGGGCCGCTGATGAACTGGTGCTGGGCTTCGACCTGCGTGAGTCACACCGGAAACGTCACCGCGGTCAGTTCCTCTGAGATCGTCCACAGGCGACGTTGAGCGGTGGCGTCGTGGGATCGGGCGCTCGACGTGACGACCTTCGGGTGTCCCCTGCTCTCCTGGAATCCGTCGGGACCCAGGTACTGGCCGCCCTGGACGGACAGGTCGGTCGCGGCGCGCAGCGAGGGCAGCGCCCCCATCGCGGCGGGCTGGATCAGCAACGGCCGGACTGCCGCGAGACCGACGTTCTGGATCCTCCGGTGTCCGATCCTCCGGGGTGCGCCGCGACGGCGACGGTCTCCCCCTTTCCGGACAGCCTGTGTTGGAGTCCGTAGGTGAACATCAGGTTGGCCAGTTTGGAGTTTCCGTATGCGGCGACGCGGCTGTACTCGCGGGTGCTCCAGTTGACGTCGTCGAAGTCGATCGGTCCACCTTGGCGGTGACCCGCGCTGCTGACGGTGACGACGCGAGAGCCGGGGATGCGCAGCATCTTGTCGAGCAGCAGCCCGGTGAGAGCGAAGTGGCCGAGGTGGTTGACGCCGAACTGCAACTCGAAGCCGTCCGCCGTGGTCGTTCGCGGGGCGTACATGATGCCGGCGTTGTTGATCAGCAGGTCGATGCGGTCACGGGTGGCCCGCAGTTCGTCGGCGGCCGCGCGGATCGAAGCCAGCGAAGCGAGATCGAGGCGTTGCACCGTGACGTCGGCGTCCGGGATGGCTGCGGTGATCTCGGCTGCCGCCCGCTTGCCCTTGTCCATGTCCCGTACGGCGAGGACCACGGACGCTCCGCGCGCGGCGAGCACCTTGGCGGTTTCGAAGCCGATGCCGGTGTTGCCTCCGGTGATCACGGCGACACGACCCCGCTGATCGGGCACGTCGGCGGTCGTCCACCGCTGTCGGGGCATGGTTCCTCCAGATACAATCGGGGCGCTCGTTCCGCTTAGGAACATACCGGAACGCGCGCCCCGCTTGTCAAGGAGACCTGTTGTGACTGAGAAATCCCGGCCGCTACGCGCGGACGCCGCCCGCAACCGCGCTCGTGTGCTGCAGGTCGCCTACGAGACGTTCGCCGAAGAGGGCGCGGGCGTCCCGATCGACGAGATCGCCCGCCGCGCGGGAGTGGGCGCGGGCACGGTGTACCGGCACTTCCCCACCAAGGAATCGCTGTTCCAGGCGATCGTGGCCGACCGGTTGCAGCAGGTCGTCGAGCGGGCACGCGAACAGGCGGCAGCCGACCCGGGGGAAGGGCTGTACGCGTTCCTGTTCCATATGGCCGAACAGGGCGCGACCGATCTGGGGCTCACTGAGGCCTTCGCAGGGATCGGCTTCGACCTGGCTGCGGCCCTGCCCGACGCCGAGAAGGAGTTCACGGGGATGATGGCCGAGATCCTCACCCAGGCCCAGCGCGCAGGGACCGTGCGATCTGATTTGGATGTGGCCGACATCAAGACCCTGATCGTCGGCCTGCAGGCGATGCGGCGCTTCCGCGGCGACAGCGAGTTGATGCACCGCGTCTACCCGGTGATCCGGGCCGGCCTGGCCGCGCCAGACGCGTCCCCCGATGGAGCCACGGATGCGAGTGCTTGAGCACAAGCCCCTTGATTAAGCGGGGCGCACGTTCCGGTAGAGTCCTAACCGGAACGAGCGCCCCGAATTAATCTGGAGGGACCATGCCTCGACGCCACGGACCGGCGCCCGACATGCCCAGGCGCCACCGCTGGACGATGGCCGAAGAGTCGACGCGCGCCACCTTCGCCATGACGGCGGGGTGGGCATGACCTGGCTCGACGAGACCATCCGCGGTCGGCACATCAGTCTGATCACCTTCCGTAAGAACGGCCAGGCCGTCCCCACCCCGGTCGGGTTCGTCGTCGACGGCGACGAGTTGTTCGTGCTGACGGCACGGGACAGCGGCAAGGTCAAACGACTCCGTAACAACACGTCCGTCGTGGTCACACCGTGCGACGGCAGGGGGCGCGTCGCCGAGGGCACATCGAGCATGAAGGGCACGGCCCGGCTCCTGGATGAGACAGAGACGGCCCGAGTACGAAGGCTCATGTCACGCAGGTATCCCGCGGCTCGGCTGGTGTTCTGGTGGAACCAGTTCCGCGGTGGCCGTGACCGTTGGATCGGGATCGAGGTGACGCCGTGATCCAGATCGTCCGGCGACCTGCCCCACGGCCGGCCGGGACGCCGGCGACGAGGTGCCGTCACGGTGCGAGGTGCTTCTCGAACCAGTGGTGGGCGTAGTACTCGGTGTTGTACGGCTCGATCTCGCGGTAGCCGGCCGAGCGGTACATCGCGATCGCCTCGGTGAGGTTGCCATTGGTATCCAGCCGGCATGCGGCCCAGCCACGCTCGGCGGCGTATCGTTCCAGCTCGTCCAGCATCCGCCGCCCGATCCCGAGCCCGCGGACGGAGTCCGCCACCCAGACGCGCTTGATCTCGGCGGGTGCGTCGCGGTGGAGCTTCACCGCGCCGCAGCCGACGGGCTCGGCGTTGAGGGTGGCGAGCAGGAACACGCCGGCGGGTGGGACGAGTTCCTCGTCGTGGACCGGGTTGCTCAGTGCCGGGTCGAACCCATCGTCGAAGCGTCGCGCGATGTCCCGGGCGTAGGCCCGCACGCACGCCCGGGCCCGCGGGTCACTCGGAGGGCACGGCTCGATGACCACCATCGACGCGATGAGCAGCCGCTCGACCTCGGCCATCGCCGCGACGAGCCGTTCGCGGCGTTGCTCGGTGAGCGGCTCGAGGATCGACCAGGCGAGCTCGTCGGAACGCCTGTCGAGCTCGGCCCACTCGGCCCGGCCCGCGTCGGTGAGCACGGCGGCCCGTACCCGCGCGTCGCCACCGACCTGGTCGGCCGGCCCGACGGTGACGAGCCCGTCACCTTCGAGGGTGCGCAGGAGCCTGCTCAGGTACCCCGAGTCCAGCCCGAGCCGGGCGCGTAGCACGGCGACCTCGGCGCCGCCGGGGCCGATTTCCCACAGCAGACGGGCCTGCGCGAGGGGTCGTCCGCGGGCCATGTATTCGTCGTCGAGCGCCCCGACCCGCTGTGTGACCGTCCGGTTGAACCGCCGCGCTGCGGCGATGAGTTCCGCTTTCATATACCTGACTTTAGTCAGGCATATGAAACTGCCGCAAACATGCTCCCCTACCGCGAGTGCGTTCTGAGCCGAGACACCCGCCTTTCGAGGTCGTAGGAGCCCACCGGCCCATGACTTGCTCCTCTGATGAAAGGCGCGCTGTCGTCAGCGTTGCCGTCGAACCCAGACAAAAACGCCCCGGCCGCGATCGGCTCGGGGCGTTCGGGCTGTTCAGGTCGTGTGGGGATGATGCCGTCAGTGCCGCTGTCCCCTCGGCCATGCACCTGGGACTCAGGTCAGCCCTTCAGGCACATGACGGAGATGACACCGGTGGGCTGCCCAGCCCCGGGCGCGTAAGCCACAGTCACCGACCAACCGACCGCGGCGCCGCCAGCGATCGCGGGACCGCTCGAGCGCACCTCGACGCCGGACGGGACCGCGAATCCCCCGCCGGTCGCGACCATCCCTGGCGGGCAGTTCACTTGCCCGGCCCCGTTGGCGATCCGCGACTGCACTGCTTGGACGTCGAGCGGTCCGGCGGCGCCGGGCGGGCCCGCGGGACCCCGCGCGCCTGTGGCGCCCTTCGGACCTGCCGGCCCGGTGGCGCCCTTCGCGCCGGTGGCACCCTTC
Source organism: Planotetraspora mira (assembly GCF_016863275.1). Lineage (GTDB taxonomy): Bacteria > Actinomycetota > Actinomycetes > Streptosporangiales > Streptosporangiaceae > Planotetraspora > Planotetraspora mira. The sequence goes on along the minus strand of NZ_BOOO01000035.1, from coordinate 29,211 downwards.
GGCCCGGTGGCACCCTTCGGTCCCGTGGCACCCTTGAGGCCGGTGGCTCCCCTCGGGCCCTGAGGCCCCTTCTGATTCCAGGACGTACGTGTCTCGGTGCTGCTGCACTTGGTGCCGGCCGACACGATCCGTACGGCGCGAGTGGCCTTGTTGACGCAGGCGTAGATCACCGGGGTCGGGGCAGCGGAAGCGGTGGCCATTCCGCCGACCGTGAGCAGCGAGCCGGCGAGCGCGCCCACCGCTAAGACACCGATCGTGCGTCCTCCGGGCAACTTGATGATCATGTGGCGTGACCTCCTGCGGAGATGACGGATCTTGACGCATCTGAGCGTGCTCGATATCCGGGCTCGCGTCATCGGTGTCAGCACCTAGATCACCAGGTGCCAGCCCCCATTCAGCCGGGTGCTGGCACCAGGAAGCCACGGTGACTCAGCCGGTCACCGGCCGGCGCGGGTCAGTCCCCGCCGGTCGCCGTACGTCAGTCTCCGGCGAGCGCGGCGTGGACGGACGAGACCGCGCTCGCGCCGTCGCCGACAGCCGTGGCCACGCGTTTCGTCGAACCCGAGCGGAGGTCGCCGACCGCGAAGACCCGGGGTGAGCTCGTCTGGCACGGCAAGGCCGATCCGGCGGGTAGCCCGACGTCGGTGAGCACGAACCCGTCCTCGGCCTTGGCCACTCCGGTCAGCCAGCCCGACACCGGGTCGGCGCCGACGAAGCAGAACAGCGCACGGCTGGCCAGCCGTTGCGGCCGCTCGCCGGGCCGTTCGACGACGACCGACGTGATGGTGCCGTCACCGGCCAGTTCGCTGACCGTGCAGCCGGTGTGGACTCGGATCCGGGAATGGGCCTGGATCCGGTCGGTCAGGTAGGACGACATGCGGGCTGCGAGGTCGTGGCCGCGGACGACCAGATCGACCGTCGCGCCGCGGGCGGCGAGGGACAGGGCCGCCTGCCCGGCCGAGTTGGCGCCGCCGACGACGGTCACCGGCCGGCCCTCGTAGCCCCGGACGTCCGGCTCGGTCGCGGCGTACCGGATGCAGCCGGACTGCTCGAACGCCGCCCATCCGGGGATGTCCAGACGCCGGTATCGGGCGCCGGTGGCGGCGATCACCGCGCGGCACTCGACGCGGACCCCGTCCTCCAGGACGACGACCGGCCGCCGCTCGTCGGACAGGTCGAGGCCCTTCGCAGCGCAGGGCGAGTGGATGCGTACACCGAACTTGAGGGCCTGGACCATGGCCAGGTGGGTCAGGTTCACGCCGCTGACCCCGTCCGGGAAGCCCAGGTAGTTCTCGATGCGGGCGCTCGTGGCGGCCTGGCCGCCGAGCCCGCTCCGGTCCAGCAGCACGGTGACCAGGCCCTCCGACGCCCCGTACACGGCGGCGGCCAGGCCCGCGGGACCGGCACCCACGACGACGAGGTCGACCGGTCCTCCGCCGTCCCGGTACGTGAGGCCGAGCGTCTGCGCGACTGTTCTCGGCGTCGCGCGCCGCACCACCGAACCGTTGGCGACGGCCGCCGGGAGGTCGGCTTCCGTCAGCCCGGCCGAGGTCATCAGGGAGCGCCCGGTGGGTGAGGTGGCGCTTCGCCAGGTGTGGGGCAGCAGCATCTGCGTCACGTAGCCGCGCAGTTCCAGGGTCTCCGCGGAGTCCTGCCGGCCGACGATCTCCAGAGCGCCGCCCGCCGCCGCGCGGAAGACCTCGCGCCGCTCCTGGAACGCTGCGAGCAGCAGTCCGGCGATGTCGTCCTGCTCAGCAAGGGCCCGGCGCAGTCGCGCCGCCCCGATCCGGATGACCGCCCCCGCGGACGTCACCCGGGCGGTCAGGTAGACCTGCTGTCCGGTCAGAAGGTTGAGCTCGCCGAGGAAGTCTCCGGGGCCGCCCCGGTAGATCAGGCGTTCCGGCTCGATCGCCGTCGCGTCCCGGACGATGTCCACCGTCGCCGTCCGGAGCAGGAAGAAGTCGTAGGAGTCGTCGCCGGAGGTGTACAGGTTCCGGCCGGCCTCGACATGCTCCTCCTCGCCGTATCCGGCAAGGCGGCGGAACTGCTCGTCGTCGAGGGCCGGTCCGGTCGGACGGCGGCGCTTCGGCCGGGCGACGGTCACGACGTACAGGAGCAAACCCGCCGACGTGAAGACGAAACCGGCCCAGACGGTGGACAAGGTGCCCCAGCCTGCCTCCAGGGTGACCGCGCCGCCGATCGCGCCGAGGGAGTTGGCCAGGTTGAGCGCGGCCAGGTTGAGCGCGCCCATCAGGGTCGGGGCGTCCGGCGCGAAGCCGGTCAGCCTGACCTGGATGGTGGGGATCGCGAACATCATGGTCGCGCCGACGCCGAACAGGCACGGCAGCAGGACCAGCAGATCGCCGCCCGCCACGCCGATCAGCACCAACAGCGCCAGGACCCCGCCGTACCCCCAGATCAGACCCCGGTGCTTGTACCGGTCCGCTACGCGCCCGCCGAGGTAGTTGCCGACCGCCATGCCGAGGCCGAAGACGGCCAGGGCGATGGGGATGAGCGCAGCGTCCCGCCGCGCCGCGTCGGTGACGAAGGGGCCGATGAACGTGTAGACGGCGAAGATGCTGGAGATGCCGAGCGAGGCGACGGCGACCATCAGCCAGACGTTGATCCGGCGCAGGCCGTTCAGCTCGCTCCTGACGGGGCTGCCGTGCAGGTCGTCGGTACGGGGCAACCAGGCCACCAGGGCGATGCCGGCCAGCAGGCCCACGGCGACCACGGTCCAGTACATGACACGCCACCCGGCGTGCTGGCCGATGAAGGTGCCGAGCGGCGACCCGGCGATGGTGGCGACGGTGAGTCCCCCCATCACGGTGGCGAACGCCTTGCCGCCCTTGCCCGGCCCGTACACGTACGCGGCGACGACCGCCCCGGCGCCGAAGAACGCCCCCTGCACGCTGCCCGCGACGAAGCGGAAGACGACGAGCAGCACGATGTTCGGCGCCAGCGCGGACAGCCCATTGCCCACCAGGAAGAGCACGACCAGGCCGAGCAGCAGCGTGCGCCGGTTGACCCGGGCGGCGAGCAGAGTGATCAGCGGAGAACCGATCACCACCCCGAAGGCGTAGGCGGTGATCGCGTATGTGGCGACCGGGATCGACACGTCCAGGTCGGCGGCGAAGAGCTGGATGATGCCGTTGCTGCCGAACTCGCCGGTGCCGATCGCGAAGGTGCCCAGTGCCAGCGCGAACAGAGCGAGCCTGGGGTTGACGGCGGGCTTCTCGGCGAAGGTGTGCCGTTTCTCCTCGGCGGCGCACTGGCCTTCGTACGCGCTGACGAACATGATCAGCGGGCCGCGTGCTTGATGAGGTCGGCGGTCACGGCGGGTTGGGAGATCATCGCGACGTGCGAGGCACCGACCTCGCGCACCTGCGACCCGGCCCGCCGCGCCATGAACCGCTGCGCCTCGGCGGGCAGCACCTGGTCGTTCCTGGCGACGAGGTAGTAGGAGGGAATGGTCTTCCACGCCGGGGCTCCGGAGGGCTCCCCGAGGGTGCGGGCGTCGGCGGGCCGCTGGCCGGCGTGCATCAGGTCGGTGGTCGATTTCGGTACGTCACCGGCGAAGACGTCGTGGAAGAACTCCTTCTTGATGTAGCCGTCGACGAGGCCCTCACCGTAGGGCCGGAAGTCCAGCGCTGCCTCGCTGAGCTTGCTGCCCGGGAACCTCGTCTGCAGTGCCAGCAGCGACTCACCCTCGTCGGGGGCGAACGCGGCCACGTAGACCAGTGCCTTCACGTTCGGGTTGCCGGCCGCGGCGTTCGTGGCGACGATCCCGCCGTAGGAGTGCGCGGCCACGACGATCGGGCCGCTGAGGGTGGCGAGAACACTGGCCAGGTAGGCGGAGTCGGTGGCCACGCTGCGCAGCGGGTTCGCGGGCGCGATGACCTGATAGCCGTCGCGGATGAGCTTGGCGGCGACGCCGTTCCAGCCGGAGGCGTCGGCGAACGCGCCGTGCACGAGGACCACCGTGGGTTTGGGCTTGGCTCCCGTCCGGGGAAGCGCCTGCGCCTCGGACGTTCCCAGCAGCGCGCCGGTCGCGACCGCGGCGGATCCGGCCAGCACAGCTCGGCGAGTCGTCGTCATGATGTTGTACCTTTCACCTCGAATTGCGATCAATGTTGATTCCGGGCACTTGACGATCACTGAACGAGCGATTCAATCGTCGTCCAGTACGCCGATTTAGCGTGCGGCCATGAAATCGGCGAAAAGCGAAAGCGCCCGGATCTGGGGCCTGCGGTTCCACCTGCTTTTCTACGTCCTGGGCAATCTGGCTCAGGTCATCGTGTGGTGGGTCTACGACCCCGACCACTTTTTCTGGCCCCTGTGGTCGATCGTCTTCTGGGGCATCGGGCTGGCCTTCCATTTCTGGGGTGTCTACTCGCAGCCCAAATCCGGAACCGAGTACTGAGCCGTGTCGTTCTTCGCCGAGTTCGTGCGCGCCCCCATGACGGTCGGTGCGGTCGCGCCGAGCGGTCCGGCGTTGGCCATGGCGGCGACGGCGGTGGTGCCCCGGACCGGTTCCCCGGTCGTGGTGGAACTCGGTCCGGGCACCGGCGCCTTCACCGGCGCCATCCAGCGGCGCCTCGCGGGTCGCGGCCGGCACATCGCCGTCGAGATCAACCCACGGTTCGCATGGCGGTTGGCCGAACTCCATCCGGCGGTCGACGTCGTGACCGCGGACGCGGCCGGCCTTGCCACGGTGCTGACGCAGCGCGGGCTCAACGAGGCCGATGTCGTGGTCAGCGGCCTTCCGTGGGCGGCGTTCACCGAGAATAGGCAGCGTGACGTGCTGTCCTCGGTGTCCGCGGCGCTGCCGTCGCACGGCGTGTTCACCACCTTCGCGTACGTGCACGCCCGATGGGCACCACCCGCGCGGACGCTGCTGCGATCACTGCGGTCACGCTTCGACGAGGTCGTCGTCAGCCGGACGGTGTGGGCCAACCTCCCGCCCGCGCTGGTCTACTACTGCCGTCGCCCCAACACCCGCTGAGCGGTCAGGTCGGCGAGCAGTCGCTCAGCGCGATGCGCGAACAGGTGCGCCCCTGGCGCAACGACAGGCTGCTCCACACGGACTGCCAGAACTTGCCAGCATGCCCCAGAATGTCCGCCATGGATTCCCCCTTGATCCTGGCCAGTCTGCCTTTCGCCCTCGGCATCGTCATGCTCGGCCTGGGTCTCGGCCTGACCCTGGACGACTTCCGTCGGGTGGGCCAGTATCCGAAGGCGGCCGTGGTTGCGCTGCTGTGCCAGATCGTGCTGCTGCCGGCGATCTGCTTCGGCCTGGTGGTGGCGTTCCGGCTCCCGCCGGAACTGGCGGTCGGGATGATGGTGGTCGCGGCGTCGCCCGGTGGCCCCACAGCCAACCTGTTCAGCCACCTGTTCGGCGGGAACGTCGCGCTGAACGTCACGCTCACCGCGGTCAACTCGGTGCTGGTTGTGGTCACCCTGCCGATCGTGGTGAACCTCTCGGCCGGGTACTTCCTCCCCGGCGGGGCCACCCTCGGGCTGCAGTTCGACAAGTTGCAGCAGGTATTCGTGATGGTGCTCGGGCCGGTCGCGATCGGGATGCTCGTGCGCGCGCTGGCACCGCGGGTGGCGCAGCGGCTCAACCTCCCCGTCCGGGTGCTGTCAGTCGTGGTCCTGGTCACGGTCATCTCCGCCGTGCTGTACGGCGAGCGGGAGAACCTCGTCGACTATTTCGTCTCGGTCGGGCTGGCCGTGCTGGCTTTCAACATCGTGAGCCTGCTGATCGGCTACGGCGTGCCGCGCCTGGCCGGCGTCGATCACGGCGCGGCCACCGCGGCCGGGTTCGAGATCGGTATTCACAACACCGCACTCGCCATCACGATCGCACTGAGCCCGGCGCTGTTGAACAGTGCCGAGATCGCCATCCCGGGTGCGGTGTACGGCATTGTCATGTTCTTCACGGCGCCCGGGTTCGGCTCGTTGATCAGCCGTCGAACTCGAACGAGCTCCGCCCTGTGACCCTTCTCGGCCCGTATGGCCTGATGTCGTGATCTGACACCGAAGGCGGCTCCCCGCGACGGTGTCGCTCGTGCCGAGCAGTGCGATCAAAGCTCGGCAAGGAACCTCTCTGCGCGGCGGGCGAAGAGGTGAGACTCGCGTTCGTTGGACTGGTCGCGGGCTTTTTCGGCAGCGGCTCGAACGACTTCGGCAGGTTCGCCGCGGGCGTGGAGCAGGCGCGCCCGCAGCAGCAGGACAAGTCCTTCGGCGTAGCGTTGGCCGTAGGCCTCCAGTGCCTGGTCCGCTCGGTCGAGGGCGACGGCCGCCTTGTCCGGCCTACCGGCGGCCAACCACATCTCGGCGAGCAGTCCCTGGTGGTACGCGACGCCCCACCGCGGCGGGTCTACCAGCGTCTCGGCCACGAGCTGTTCGGCCTCCGCCGCGATGCCGGCCGGGTCGTCGCCGGTGAGGGCACGGGCCCAGTACCAGTTCAGCCGGATGTAGTGCTCCTGCTGCATGGCGGCGCGGCCGGTGCCCACGGCCGTCCACCGGTTGATCGTGCGCATCACCCAGCCCGCGTCACCGGCCATCGAGGCGATGATGGTGATGTAGTAGGCCCAGGTCGCGACCGCATACGAGTCATCGGGGCCGTTCCACTTGTTGATCATGGCCGTCGCCGTCTCGGCGTCCCCGTGTAGTGCCGTCACGACGGCCTGCCAACCGGGCCACTCACCCGAGACGTCACGCCGGATCGGGCTCTCGCTGTGCGAGGAGACGACCCCGTCAAGAAGGGCGGGGTTGTTCTCGCTGAAGCACCGGTATGCCTCGCCGATGTTGCCGATGTCCCACTGGTGCAGGCCCCAGGCTTGCCGGCCGTACGCTCGGACGACTGGATCGGAGGACGCCTCCCCTTGGTCGTACAGCCGGCGGACCAGACGAACCCGGTCCCACTCCAGGAAGGTGTAGGCCCCGAACAGGCGAGCGAAGAGGAGGCCCGCGGCCTCTACCTCCCGGCCGAGTTGGCGGGCCAGAAGTTCCGCTCGCTCCAGCAGATCGAAAGTCGTGCCGCCGAACCCGGCTTGCCGACGCGGGGCGATGGCGAGGAGCGAGAGGGCGGAGAGCTCGAGTTCCGGGAGCCCGGCGGTCCGCGCGATCTGGGCGGCTGATTCCAGGTGCCGATCTGCGGCGGCGAACGCGAGCTTGGCCGCCGCGCGACGACCTGCGCGCTTCAGCGCCTCTGCGGTACGAACCGGGTCGGCGAGCGGCCTGGCGGCCCACAGGTGGAAGGCGAGGCGTTCGGTGATGGACTCGTCATCCGCTTGGCTTTCTTCGAGCGCGTCCGCGACCCGCAGGTGCAGCCGGATGGCCCGCCCGTGCGCCGTGGTCTCCGTGACCGATTCGCGAACCAGGTCGTGCGTGAAGCGCCACGCGAACGGGTCCTCCGGCTCCGATTCGAGCAGGCCGAGCGCGCGCAGCGGTTCGAGGCGTTCGAGACAGTCCGCGACGTCTGCACCGGCGGCGCGGGCGAGTAAGCCGAGCTCGACGTCGCGGCCGATCAGCGCCGCGACCTGCAAAAGGTCGCGAGCGTCGTCGTCGAGGCCGGCCATCCGATCGCGGACGACGTCGCGCACGGTGGACGGCACCCCGGCCCGGGCCGATGCGTCACCGTCGCCGAGCGCGCCACGGTCGCTGAGAAGCCGCGCCAGTTCGCGGACGAAGAAGGGATTGCCGGCGGTGCGAACGTGGATGTTGCGGGCGATGTCCGTCCTGGGTTCGTGGCCGGTCTCGCGGCGGATGAGTTCGGCCACGGCGGTCAGATCGAGCGGGCCGAGCCGGATCCTGCGGTGGCTGGGCAGCCGGCTGGCCGCGGCCAGTGCCCGCGAAAGGTCGGAGCCGGGTGTCGGTGCGCGGTCGCGAAGGGCGCCGATGATCGCGGTGCCGGCGGGTAGCCGGCCCACTACGTGGCCGAACAGCTGGAGCGAGGCGGCATCGATCCATTGAAGATCGTCCATGACCAGCAGCATCGGCTGTTCGGCCGAAGCCTGGCCGATAACAGTGACGACCTGCTCGAACAGGCGGAACTGGGCACGGCTGCCGGCAACCGGCGGTGCGGCGTCATCGTCTCCGGATTCGAGGAGACGACCGAGTTCGCCGGCCCGCCACTTCTCACGCGCCGACGCGGGCAGGCTGTCGACGACAACGGTGAGTGCCTGCTCCCATGGCCACATCGATGGTGTTCCGTCGCCTTCCAAGCAGGAAGCCCAGACGACGAGAGCGCCACGCCGGTCCGCGACGGCGGCGGCCTCTTCCAGCAGGCGCGTCTTCCCCGCGCCCGGTTCGCCTTCGACGATGCCGAGCCCGGTGCGGCCGGTGAGCGCCGCCTCGATGGCCTGCCGCAGTACGCCGAGTTCCTCGCTCCGGCCGACCAGTCCGGCTGCCTGCCTCGCCGGTGCCCGGTCACCCTCATTCTCCGTGCTCGTCGCCACCGGCGGCTTTGAGGTCTGCGTCAGCACACGCAGGTGCGCGGCCTGCAGCGCCGGGCCGGGGTCGATGCCGAGCTCCTCGGCGAGGCGGTCACGGACCGCGTGGAACGCTGACAGCGCCTCCGCCTGCCGTCCAGCGGCGCCGAGGGTGGCGATGAGGCCGGCATGTACGGGTTCGTGGAACAGCGCCATCGACGCGGCCAACTGCAACGGCGGGATCACTCGCTCCGGTCGATGTAACGCCACGGCCAGTTCGGCCGCCGCCTCACAGGCGACGTAGAACTCGTCGTCGAGGGCGGCCAAGACCGGCATCGCGATCGATCCATGGGAAAGTCCGTCCCCCGCGGGTCCCTGCCAGAGGCCGAGCGCTGTGACGTAGTGGTCAAGCGCCACTTCGCGAGCTTGCTCGGCGAGGGCGGCCTGGGCGGCTTCGAGGAGTTCCCGGAACGTGACGAGGTCGAGCGTGCCGGGTCCGGCGCTGAACACGTACGCGTCGCCGCGGCGGTGCAGGTACGTACCGGCTGCCCGGGCGGGGACCGCGGGTTCGAGCACCCGCCGCAATGCCCCGACGTACTTCTGGATGATGTTGAGCGCGCTGGCGGGGGGGTCCTCGGCCCAGATCAGGTCGATCAATTCTCTCGTGCTGACTGGACGGCCCGCGCGCGCCAGGAGCAGGGCCAACAGCTGCGCCTGCTGTCGGGGGCCGGCGTCCAGTTCGACGCCATCGCGCCACAACCGCAACGGACCGAGGATCTGTAGGCGCAGCGAACCGGCGCCGACTAACAGACCTTCGCCGTCGGGCCTAACGGGACGGGCTGGCCCAGTCACGTCTGTCGACTCCCGGATGGGCATTACAGATTTGTCCGCCTGCGACCCATTTCGGACCGCAGTGTGCACCGAGTCTACTGGTCCAGGATTGGTCGCAGAAGGGTCGGCGGACACGCCACCTCAAGCCGGGTCGAATGAACGAGCGGAACGCCGGAAAGGCGTGATCGAACGCGTCCGCCGCGACCTACACGCAGACACCAGCCGACAGGGAAGGCGACGTTCAGTACTTTCGATATTCGTTCAGTCGTAGTCAAGTTCGCATTCGTATGTTGAGGCTGGGGCGCCGGTGAGGCGCTTCTACGCTCGCCGTGACCTCCTTGAAAGCGACGACCCGTCTGCGCAGGCACATGACCTGCCTCCCACACCAGCCTATGCGTAACCCGAGCCATAAGGAGCGTTGGATGCCGACTCGCGTTAACCGGCAGACCGTCGATCTATCCGCCTATCCCGACCTCATGGTCCTTTACCTCGGCATGCGGGTGAATCGTCTGTACGGGATCCGGACCTTCTTCAGCTTCGGCCGGAAGATCAGTGAGTCGGTCGCGGGCAAGCCGGACGGGCTGCTGCTGCACGAGCCCGTGTACTACTCGTTCTTCCCGATGAACATGGGGATGCGCCAGTACTGGCGGGACCTGCCGTCGCTGCTCACCTTCGCCCGCTCCGAGCCGCATCGGGAGTGGTGGCTGGCCTTCCTGCGGGACTCGGGCGGAACCGGTTTCTGGCACGAGACGTACTCGATCAGGGGCGGCATGGAGGCGGTCTACGACGACGTGCCCAAGCCGCTCGGGTTCGGACGGTTCGCCGGGATCCGGCGCGCTCGTGGACCCATGTTCGGTTCCGCGGCTCGTCTGGGACGCACCGAGCACGGCAGCCCGGTCCTGAGCGAGACGGACCTCTACGAGTCCTAGTCGCTCTGACAACGCAGGCGGCGGTGATCACTGAGCGCGTCCCGAATGCTTTTCGCCAGATATGTGTGAGCGTCGCCGCCTTCCAAAGCTGCGACGTTAAGCTCTCCGATCAGCAGGGCGTCCGCGTCAGGCATCGCTCGGGGGCCGGTCTGACGGGCGCAACGCGGGTCGGACGGATTCGGCTGGGTCGCGGTGAGAGATTTCTCCGGGGCCGTGTCGATCCGCGAGCCGCTCGTTCGACGTGAGGGTGCGAGGGTCGAGAGGCGGCCCCGCCGGATGAGGAGAACGCGATGCCGAAGTACCTGCTGATCATGCGGGGCACCGACGAGTCGAACGCGGCCATGATGGCCAACATCCACGAGATGATGGCCGAGACCCGCCAGTTCATCGAGGAGGCGGTCAAGGCCGGCGTTCTCCTCGCGGCGGAAGGGCTGGACGATCCGGGCCAGGGCGTCGTGGTCGACTTCAGCGGCGAGGTCCCGGTGGTCACGGACGGGCCGTACGGCGAGACCAAGGAACTGTTCGGGGGCTTCTTCATGCTCGACGTCGCCTCGAAACAAGAGGCGGTCGAGTGGGCCAAGCGGGTCCCGGCGGCCCCCGGGGCCAAGATCGAGATCCGGCGGGTGCCCGGGGACGACGAGGTCCCGCAGGTCGACGAGTGATCGTAAAGGACTGGGCCGGGAGCGAGAGCACCGGCCGGATCTGATGGGTACGGCCGACGTCGAGGCCGTCTGGCGGATCGAGTCGGCGCGGATCGTCGCCGCGCTGACCCGGTTCACCGGCGATTTCGGGCTGGCCGAGGATGCCGCCCAGGAGGCGGTGGCCGAGGCGCTGGTGTCGTGGCCGCTCACCTCTCCGGCGAATCCGGCCGGCTGGCTGATGGCCACGGCCCGGCGGCGGGCGATTGACGCGATCCGCCGCCGGACCGCCCTGCAGGACCGATACGCCCTGCTTGCGGCTGACCCGGCGGCGGACCCGGCGGTCGACGAGGACATCGACCCCGACCGGATCGACGACGACGTGCTGGCGCTGATGTTCGTCAGCTGCCACCCGGTGCTCTCCCCCGAGGCCCGGGTGGCGCTGACCCTGCGCGTGGTCGGCGGCCTGTCCACCGAACAGATCGCCCGCGCGTTCCTGGTAGCCGTGCCGACCGTGCAGGCCCGCATCACCCGGGCGAAGAAGACGATCGCGGCGGCCGGGGTGCCGTTCGAGCTCCCGCCGGCCGCCGAGCGCCGGGAACGGCTGGGCGGCGTGCTCAGCGTCATCTACGTGATCTTCACCGAGGGGTCGACGGCCACCTCGGGCGACCGGCTGCTACGCCCCGACGTCGCGTACGAGGCGATCCGGCTGGCCCGCACGCTGGCCGCGCTGCAACCGGACGAGCCCGAGGTGCACGGCCTGCTCGCGCTGTGCGAGCTGACGGCCGCACGTTTCCCGGCCCGGACCGGCCCGGACGGCTCGCCGATCCTGCTGGCGGACCAGGATCGGCGGCGGTGGGACATCTCGGCGATCCGCCGTGGGCTGGCCGCGCTGGCCAAGGCATCGACTCGCGGGCTCGGCCCCTACGGCCTGCAGGCCGCGATCGCCGCCACCCACGCGTCGGCGCCCTCTGTCGAGGCAACCGACTGGGACCGAATCGTGGTGCTCTACGAGGCACTCGGCCGGGTCGCGCCCTCGCCGGTGGTCGAGCTCAACCGGGCCGTCGCCGTGGCCATGGCCTCGGGTCCCGCGCAAGCCCTGGCCATCGTGGACGAGCTGATCGCCTCGGACCGGCTCCCCGGTTCGCATCTGGTCCCGACCGTACGCGGTGAGCTGCTGGCCCGCCTCGGTCGGCGACCGGAGGCGCGCGCCGAGCTGGAGCTGGCGGCCCGGTTGTGCGCCAACGAGCGTGAACGCTCAGTGCTGCTGCGCAAGGCGGCCGCGCTGGGCTGACTTCTCCAGCGCGGCACCGTGATCGGCTCGGGGCGTTCTGGCTGTTCATCCACGCCGTCGAAACGGACTGTCGCAGACAGTGCTGGATGATGTATCAGCGAACGAGCAGTATCAATGCGATGAAGGCTGCGAGCACGAGGACCATGGCCGCAGCGATTGGGCCACGAGCGCTGGCTCCGATGACGACGCGGCCCCGCGTGATTTCCCGATTCAACGCACGGTAACGGACGGTGGCGTAGCCGAAGCCGGTGATTGCCGCGCCTACGAGCACGCCGCCTGCGGCAAATGCGTAGACCTCGTTGTGTGAGCCGAACTTCGCCGCTCCCAGACCGAAGGCCATCATGGCCAAGCTCGTCCGCAGCCAGGCGAGGTAAGTGCGCTCGTTGGCCAGGTGCTCGCGAACCCGGAGATCTCCGGCTGCGATGGACGACTCGTTCACCGATCAGGCACTCCCCGTCCGACCGATTGGGCCCTCGTCGCGACCCGTTCAGGGCAAGCCGTAATCCGCAATGGCACGATGATACAAGAGGTTATGCCAGGTGGGGGCCTCGGGAAGAGGCTCAAGCCAGTCGGGGGAGGCGATGAACCTTGAGTGGTCCCCTACGCGGAAGCGAGCCTGATCATCCCTCGCCTGACGGGGTCAGAGAGCGAAAAGTCGTCAAGCCGACTCCCCCCGAGCTCATGGAGGACGCCGGGACCGGTCTGGACTACGGGATTCGGCCGGATCGCACGCCTGGCTACATCACCCCGATCGACCGCTTCTTCCTTCGCAGCCACGCACCGACCCCCCATCTGGACGCGGCGAGATGGTCGCTCCGGATCGAAGGAAGTGGGGTACGCGAGCCGATCACCTACAGCTACGCCGATCTGTGGGATCACTTTCCGCTGATCTCAATGGTCCGAACGATCGAGTGCGCCGGTAACCGCCGTGTGCTGTTCGGCGAGGAGTACGAGCGCAAGTTCGAGGGAACCCAGTGGGGCCGCGGCGCGATCAGCACTGCCGAATGGACCGGCGTCCGGTTGCGCGACCTGCTCGAACCGGCGGAGATCACCCCAAGAGCCCGCGAGGTCATGCCGGAAGCGCTCGACGAGATCCAGGCCCGCCGGCCCATGCCGCTGGCCAAGGCGCTTGCCGACGACACCCTGCTCGCGCTGGCCATGAACGGCGAGACGCTGCCGCTCGATCATGGGTACCCGGCTCGGGTCGTGGTGTCCGGATGGCTCGGTGCCGCCAGCATCAAGTGGGTGGGCCGGATCGAAGTCTCCGAACATCCGCTGCACGTTCCGTGGAACACCGAAGACTACGTACTGATCGGTCCGGACTACCCTCCGCAGGCACCCTCACTCGGTATGCCGATCACCGGCATACCGGTGGCGAGCCTGGTGGAACTGTCCTGGCCAGCACGGCTGCGGCCGGTACCGCAAGTCATCCGGGGGCGTGCGTTCGCGGGAGAGAATCAGGTCACGGCGGTCGAATACCGCATCGACGAGGGTTCCTGGCAGGAGGCGTCCCTGGCTCCGCCGGAGATACCGGGCGCGTGGGTACGCTGGCAGTTCAGCTGGGATCCCGAACCCGGCGATCACACCATCCGGGTACGCGCCACCGACGACCAGGGCCATACCCAGCCCGACACCGTCCCATGGAATGACCTGGGCTACTGCTACCACCCGGTGCTGTCTCACCCCATCCGAGTCGAATCCACGACCTGAGGCCCATCAGGGCTCGGAGAACAGGCGGGCGAACTCATGACCGAAATCATCGCAGGGGTGGAGGTTCCCGAGACGGCGGCGGTCGCCGAGGCCACCCGCCACATCCGAGGGATGACCAGCCCCCTCATCTTCCATCACTCCCGGCGCGTCTTCTTCTTCGCCGCGCTTCACGCTCGCGAGGTCGGTCTGCGGCTGGACCCGGAGCTGCTCTACCTGTCCGCCATTTTCCACGATCTCGGCCTGCTGACGCCCTTCTCCGACGTGGAGCAGCGCTTCGAGCTCGATGGCGCCGACCACGCACGCAAGTTCCTGCTCGACCGCGGTTTTCCGACCACGGCCGCCGATGTGGTCTGGGAAGCCATCGCGCTGCACAGCACGCCGGGGATTCCCTACCGGATGGGCCCGGAGATCGCCGCCACGCACCACGGCGTGCTGACCGACGTGCAGGGCGTGGGCTTGGACAAGCTGGATCGTGGCCTGGTGGACGAGATCACCGCTGTTCATCCGCACGGCGACTTCAAGAACGGGTTCCTGCAAGCTCTTCTCGAGGGAACCAGAGACCGCCCGGACACCACCTACGGCACCATTAGTGCGGACGTATTGGTGCACTTCATACCCGGTTTCCGTCACGTCAGCATGGTCGAGCGCGTCATGGGTTCGGCCTGGCCGAGCTGATCTTCCTGCCGGATTCCGGAGGCATCACCAGAACAGGCGACCGAATCGGTCCGGCGCGTCAGTCCGAGGCGCCGCTGCGCCGGGCGTAGGCGCGGGCGGCGCGGACGCGGTCGCCGCAGCGGGTGGAGCACCAGTGGCGCCGGCCGTGGGTGCGCATGAGGAACCGGTCGCAGGGGGCGGAGCCGCAGGCGGCGAGGATGCCGGCGTCGGGACCGGTGAGCAGGTCGGCGGCGTCGGCGGCGAGGGTCGCCAGTGCGTGGTTGACGGCCCGATCGGTGGGGTGTGCCTGGATGCGGCGCAGTCCCCGGGCCCCGTCCCAGGCGAGGAGGGGTGCGGTGGGTACAGCCGTGAGTGCCTCGTTCACCGCGCGCAGGGAGTCTTCGGGCGGGGTGGTGCCGTCGACGCGGGCGGCGAACAGGGCGCGTACGTGTGCGCGAAGCACGCGCATCCGCTGTGCGCACACCTCGTACAGCTGCACGTCCGGGGTGGTCAGGTCGTGGGCGGCGAGCCAGCGCATGGCGGATCCGGGGGTGGCGAGCAGGTCGTAGCTCTGGCCGGCGGGCAGGGTCGCGACGGTGTCGGCGAAGTCCAGGGAGCGGTACTGGTCGGCACCTGGAGCTGGGGGCAGAGCGGTCTGCGCTGTGTCGGTGGCCAGGGTGTCGTCCATGTCTCTCATGGTAGCGATTGCATTTTTCCGTGATGCCCGCCTAGTCTTATGTCACGTTAAACACAGATTTTTTTCGTGAGAAATGAGGGAGACGTGATGTCCCAGCTCGATGCCGATCAGTTCCCGGTCCGCACATACGGCGGCCCGACCGCCTTGTTCGAGTACGGCGGCCTGCGGTTTTTGACCGACCCGACGTTCGACGGCCCCGGCGACTACGGCAGGCCCGGCCGCCCGGTCCTGACCAAGACCGCCCCCTCCGCCGGCACCCCCGCCGATCTCGGCCCCATCGACGTGGTCCTGCTCTCCCACGACGAGCACGCCGACAATCTCGACACCTCGGGCCGTGCCCTGCTCGCCGACGTCCCCCTCACCCTGACCACCCCCAGCGGCGGCGAGCGTCTCGGGCAGAAGGTCAAGGGCCTGGCCGACTGGGAGACGGTCGAGTTGGAGCGCCCGGGCGGCGGCACTATCACCGTCACCGGTGTTCCCGCCATCCACGGCCCCGGCCCGCGCGAGAAGGTTGAGCCCTTCACCGGCCAGGTCGTCGGCTTCGTCCTGACCGGAGAGGGCCTGCCGACGGTCTACGTCAGCGGCGACAACGCCTCCCTCGACGCCGTCAAGGAGATCGCCGAGCGCTTCGCCCCGGTGGACACCGCCATCCTGTTCGCCGGCGCACCTCGTTTTCCCATGCTTTTCGACGGCAACCTGATCGTCCTGGACAGCGCGCAGGCCGCCGAGGCCGCCCGGATCCTCGACGCCCGCCGTGTCGTCCCGGCCCACCACGACAGCTGGGCCCACTTCACCGAGGGCCGCGAGGACCTGGAGGCCGCCTTCACCGCCGCGGGCCTGGCCGACCGCCTCGACCAGGACTGGACGCAGCGCTCCTCAGCCTGAACCGCCGCCCAGAACCGAGACGTCATGTCGGGGTCGGGGCCCGAAACATGCCGGGCCCCCACCCCGGCAGCAACCCCCCTCGCACCGCCCCCGGCACCCCAGGCGGCCGTACCGGGCGGCTGGGCTCGCGGTTTTCAAGAGCGCTGTGCGGATGTCCTGCCTCGGCTGATGCGCGATTGTCGGTACGCCGGTGGATACTGCCCGGCATGGCGAGCTTCAAGGACCAGGACCTGACTGATGCCGAGTTCCGCGAGTGTGACTTGACCCGCGCTCGTCTGATCGGGGTGGTAATGCAGGACGCTGTGATCGACGGGCTGGTCACCAATCTGGTGGTCAACGGAGTCGAGGTGACGTCGTACGTCGAAGCCGAGCTTGACCGCCGGTATCCGGTGCGGCTGCTGCTCCGCTCAGCCGATCCGGCGGACCTGCTGCAGGCTGTCCGGCAGCTGCGGGCCGGCTGGGCGGAGACGATCGAGCGGCTGCGAGCGATGCCCAGGGGTTCGGAGCAGCAGCGCGTCGGCGGCGAATGGTCGGCGGTAGAGACCCAGCGCCATCTGGTGTTCGTGCACGACTCGTGGTTCCGCCGCTGCTGTCTGGGATCGACCGAGCCGTTCACCGCGATCGGGTTGGCGTCCGAGTTCGTCCCTGACCAGGAGGAGCAGGGCCTGGACCGAGCGGCGGCCCCCAGTCTCGACGAGGTGCTGGCCGCGCGAGACGTGCAAGGCGCTGAGCTGGAGCGTTGGCTGTCGACGGTGACGGCCGATCAGCTCTCGGCGCCCGCGCCAGTGCCGGCGGGCCCGGGTTGGCCGCCGTATGCCAGGGGAAAGTCGGTGCTGGAGTGCGTTCAGGTGGTACTGAACGAGGAGTGGGCGCACCACGGTTTCTGCGTTCGTGACCTCGATCTACTCGGATCATGAGGGCTCGAGGAACCCGGTCGCCCATCTGCGTCCGGTCGTCGAAACTGTGCCGATGCATCACGCCGACCTCGAAATGCCGACTCTCCATGGGGACGGGTCTGTGGCCGGCGATGAGTTTGGGATGCGTCGCCCGTCTACCTACCGATACCGCCTGACTCGAAGGGATCACTGCGATGGCAAAGGTCATCTCCACGCTGTTCATCTCGGCCGACGGTGTGGCCGAGATCAACCCCGATTGGCACTTCCCCTATTTCGACGAGAACATGGGCCGCGCCGTCGGCGAGGATTATGACACCGCTGATGTGCTGCTCATCGGCAGGGAGACCTACGACAGCTTCGCCGGAGCCTGGCCCGACCGCGAGGCGGCGGGTGGGGACGACGCACCCTTCGCCAAGCAACTCGGGGACGTGCGCAAGGTGGTCGTCTCGCGCCAGCCGCTGGAGTTCTCCTGGCGCAACTCCGAGCTGATCAAAGGCGATCTCCTCGATGCCGTCACCTCGCTCAAGGCCGATGCCGGCATCAGAGGCATCCTCATCCCCGGCTCGATCTCCGTGGTGCAGCAGTTGCTCGCCGCGGGGCTGGTCGATGAGCTGCGCCTGCTGGTGCACCCGGTGGCGGCGCGTAAGGGCCGCAGGCTGTTCGACGACGGCGACGCGCCGTACCACCTGAGAATGACGGCGACGGAGGCGTTTCCGACGGGCGTGATCCGCGTGATCTACTCGCCGACCGAAGCACCCGCCAAGGTCGGCTACGACGAGGTCAAGGACCAGGTGCCCGGCGGGAAGTAGTGGCCTTCTCGGGAGGATCGCCGTAGCGGCGCCACATCCGGTGGTCGGCGCCGCGGTCTGAGTGGCGGTTCAGACGGCGGGCACCACCGCGGACGCCGCTTCGAGGGTGCGCAGGCGGACGGACGGGTCGTAGACGGGGATCGACAGCATGAGCTCGTCCGCGCCGGTCAGAGTGGCGACGGCGGCCAACCGGCGACGCACCGTCTCCGGCGACCCCTGCGCCTGAGCCGCCGACAGCTGCTCCAGCCGTTCCGCTGCCTCCGCGTGGAGAGGCGTCGCCGCCGCCTCCGCGGGCGAGCACAGTACCGCCTCGGCGGCCCGGCCCGCGAAGGCCGTCAGCAGGGCGAGGTACGCCGGGCGGACCAGGTGGGCGGCCTCCGCGTCGGTCGCCCCGCAGACCGTGTCCACGCTCACCAGCACGTACGGCTCGTCCCGCCACCGCGAGGGCCGGAACTTCTCCCGGTAGCGGGTCAGCGCCTCGACGGCATTGCCCGGCCTGATGTGGTAGGCGAACGCGAGCGGCAGCCCCAGTTCGGCGGCGAGTTCGGCGCCCGCGGCGCTCGACGAGAGCAGCCAGGGCTCGGGGAGCACGTCGGCGCCGGGCAGTACGCGAGCGCCGTCCCCGCCACCCAGGTGACTGAGCAGTTCGGCGAGGTCGGCCCGGTACTCGACGTCCGTGGCCGGGTCGGCGCCGCGGCGCAGCGCGCGCATGATGTCGGGGTCGAAGGTGCCGGGCCCCCGGCCGACGCCGAGGTCGATGCGCTCCGGATGCAGAGCGGCCATGGTCATGAACTGTTCCGCGACGGCGAGCGGGGCGTGGTTCGGCAACAGCACCCCGCCTGAGCCGACCCGGATCCGCTCGGTCACCGCCGCGAGGTGCGCGGCCAGTACGGGCGGCGCGACGCTGCTTACGGGCGAGTACCCGTGGTGCTCGGCGACCCACACCCGGCGGAAGCCGAGATCGGCGGCGCCGCGCGCCGTCGCGACCACCGCCGCGAGGCCGTCGCGCGCGCTGTGCCCTTCTTCGAGCACCGCGAGCTCCAGCAGCGACAGGAGCGGCAGCCGCTTCTCCGGCGCGGCGGACGGTGCGTCCAGCGGCACGACGGATCCGTTCTGCGACTTACGCCGGTTTTCTCCCACGAACAACCCTTTCTCCCCGATAGGCGAAGCGTTGGCACCGTACACCAGGTGCCTTCGGCGCCCGCCACCCCTCCTTCTCAGCCCGCGGCAGACGGATACCGCGATGCCACAAGGTCTTCGGCAAGGTCCTCCAGCTTGAGGTCGGCGTTCAGCGCAGTGACCACTTCCTGCGTCAGCGGACGAAGGGCATAGACGTGCCGCACCGCATCGAGGCTCACGGGAACTTCGTAATAGTCCTCAGCGAACCGCTGGAACGCCTCCGGCGACGGATCGACAAGAAGCGCGAACAGGTGCGTCGATCCATCGGGATCGCTCTCGCCGTCCGGGTACTCAATCTCGCCTACCCGCCAACGGCCCTCGCCGGCCTCACGCCACAGGCAAGCGGTCACGACCGGCATGCCTTCGTCGCAGAACGCAGGTTCTTCCACACAGGGGCGAAAGACGTCGGGAACCGAGTCGAGCACCCCCGGCCACGGCCCGTCGTTCCCGTACGGACTCATCACCGCCTCATGATCAAAACCGCGGATGTACGCACCCTCCGCCAAGAAGACGATGGAGTATTCGTCTCCCGAGCCGTTCCGCATCGAAGCCATCTCCTCCCCTGGGCCCCAGCCCGCGTCGAAGGAGTGGTAGCGGCTCTCCCACTCTGGACTCAGGACGGCCTCCAGTACCGCCATGGATCGGCAGAGATCACGAAGTACCGGAATCGCAGGCAGCAGGCGGGCCACATCATGAGCAGTCATGAACCCCATCCAATCGGACACCGACGACAATCCACACGATGCGACCGCTCGCAGAACATGGGGCCATGTCACCCTGATCGTTTTCTATCGCTGTCCCTCGGCGTCCAGGACTGCAGTTAGCACCTGCGTTAGCAAGATCCGCCTACAGGATGCTCATGGGTCCAGCGCCCCCGCCACGGCTACAGCCAGAGACTCCCGGTCCCTGGGTAAGCCGACTCTGGTTGCGTCGGCGCCACGGAAGCACGCTGGTCAGGCGTCGGGAAACACCCGACCACCGAGCCTTCGGAGACATCTTCCATGAGTACTTCTCGTACACCCCGGAACTGGTTCCTCACGGGTGCTTCCCGTGGCCTGGGCGCACACTGGGCCGAGGCGATCCTCGCCCGTGGCGACCGGCTTACGGCTACCTCCCGCAACGCGCAGGCGCTGCGCCCCCTGGTCGACCGCTACGGCGACCAGGTCCTCGCGCTGGAGCTCGACGTCGCGGACACGGCCGCCGTCAACGACGCCGTGAGCACCGCCGAGAAGCAGTTCGGGGGCATCGACGTGCTCGTCAACAACGCCGGACACATGCTGCACGGAGCCCTGGAGGAGCCTACCGACGACCAGATCAGGGCCCAGATCGACGTCAACTACCTCGGCGCAGTATGGACTACCCGCGCCGTACTGCCCGGCATGCGCGAGCGCCGCTCCGGACACATCATGCAGGTCTCCTCGCTCGGCGGCCTGGTGGCCTACCCGGCGCTGGGTATCTACAACGCCTCGAAGTGGGCACTGGAGGCGATGAGCCAGTCACTCGCGGCCGAGGTCGCGGCATACGGCATCCATGTCACGCTCATCGAACCGATCATGTTCCCCTCGGGTCTTACCGCCTCCTCCCCCCAGGCCCGGCAGGACCCCGCCTACCAGCACGCACGCGAGGCGCTCTACGCCGGCGCACAGGCCGCCGGTTTCGTCCTCGGAGACACCGCCGCAACCGCCGACGCCCTCCTGGCCGTTGCCGACGCGCCCGCTCCGCCGCTGCGCGTGCTGTTCGGCACGGGCGGCCTGGACGCTCTGCGCACCGAATACGCCAGCCGGCTCGCCGCCCTCGAGGAGTGGGACCACATCTCCCGCCTCGCTCAGGGCAAGCCGAACGGAGAATGAGCCCCCAATAACGGGAGCGTTCATTCGCCGGGAGCCCGCGGCCATCGTCCCCGCAAGGCACTGGAGATGGCCCTGTCTCCGATCGGACCCTCAACCTTGATCGCTCATGAGCCCCCGTCAGGTCACTGGCGGGGACTCTGTGTCTGTGTGGCGGGGGCTTTTCGGGGCTGGGGCAGGAGGGGCGGCGATTTCCGACTCACGACGCGGTAAGCCGGGTCTCTTGGCCTGACCAGCGGGACCGCAGCCACCGGTCGTGGCTGGCGATCACGATGGCGCCGGGGCCTGTGCCCAGAGCCTCCTCCAACTCGTCGCAGAGCCGGGGCGAGAGGTGGTTGGTGGGCTCGTCGAGCAGCAGCAACTCGGGCGGGTCCGCCACAAGCGAGTTGCGGGGTTGCGGCAAGCCGCACGTTCGCTCCAATCACCGCCGGCCAGCGGTGAGCACGCGTAGCTTGGCCACGCAATCGTCGGCGGGGCCGCGTGGCACAGCCTCAGCAACGAGGATGCGCAGGCCGGGAGCGCTCTCGATACGCAACGTCTCAAGTGAAAAGGTCATCTCGCCAACTTCGCTGTGGCGCAAGCGGATGAGTCCCTGGTTCCTGCCACGTACATCATGGCGAGCCCAGAGTCGGCGAAAGTCCTCGCTTTCACGTGAGAGCTCGTCAACCAGTTCGAGCAAGTATGGGTCGTCGGGGTCTGTTCCCGCCGCGGCACGCAGGTGAGCAACATTCGCAGCCGCTTCCTCTTCCCAGTTCAACCACCACTCGCGTGCCGCAGGGTTGAGTAAGGCCAATCTGATCAGGTTGTCGGTGTAATCCACCCCCTCGAAGATCGCGGCGGCCACCCGATTTCTGGCCAGAATGTCCAACCGACGGTTCACCACGAAAACTGACGCGTCATCCCATTTCTCGATGAACCGCAACACACGCAGGCTGACCTGATCCACGCGGGAGACGGCCCTTTGGACGCACGCTCGCGGGTGTGCCAGCTTGTACAGGTACTCGGTGGCATCGGGGCAGAGTTGGAGAGCCTGCGCCAAGGCGGCGAGCACTTGATCCGACGGGTTGTCATCCCGCCCCTGCTCCAGTCGCGCGTAGTAGTCGGCGCTCAGGCCGGCCAGCATCGCGATCTCCTCGCGGCGCAACCCCGGAGTCCGGCGACGCCCGCCTACACGCGTCAGCCCCACCTGATCAACGGTCATGAGTTGGCGCCGGGCGCGCAAGAACTCCCCAAGAAGAGTGCTCATGCCAGGCACGATAAAAAATCACAGGTCAACAACATGCAAAGTGACCAACTGGATCACACTTAACGATGGCCATCCAGACCCCCGTAGGATCCCCCGACGAGTTCACCATCGAGGTCAGTGTCAGAGATCAGATGGCTCCGCCATTGGCGTAGAGGACTTGGCCATTGATCCATCGCGCCGGACCAGCGAGGAAAAGGACGACCTCGGCAATGTCGTCGGGGGTGCCGATCCGCTCCAGCGGCGAGCCGTCAGCAATCCCCGCGCGGAGATCTTCACGGCCTGAAAGGTACTCCTGCAGCATGTCCGTCTCGACGGGGCCGGGTGCGACGGCATTGACCGTGACATCGCGGCCTCGCAACTCCCGCGCCAGCAGCAGAGTCAGCGCCTCCACTCCACCCTTGGTCATGGTGTAGGCGGCATTCCCCGGGCGCGAGAACCGGGTGACAGAGCTGGAGAAGTTGATGAGCGCACCGCCCGGTCGCAACCTGCGGGCTGCCTGCTGGTCAACGATGAAGGTGCCACGAAGGTTGATGCGAACGACATGGTCGAGCAGATCAAGGTCGAAGTCGGCTACCGAGCCCATGGGCATGATGCCGGCGGCGTGCACGACCACGTCCACGCCGCCGAAAGCCGCCTCCACCGTGTCGAAGAGCGTCGCCACCTCACCCTCTTTTGCGACGTCTGCGCGTACGGCCATGGCCGTGCCGCCAGCGGCGGTGATCTCTTTGACCATGGCATTCGCGGCCGCGGCACCCTGTGCGTAGTTGACGACGGCGGCTAGCCCACTTGCGGCGAGGCGCTCGGCGACGCGCCGGCCTATGCCGCGCGACCCTCCGGTGATGATTGCGACGCGCTGGGCTGTGGTGGTGGTCATACGGTCTCCGGTTCCGTGCCCGTCCTGACGACAGGCGGTGTGCTGTGTGGTTTCAGTCTGGGATCGACAGATCGGGACTCGGAATGCTTGAAAGTCCCGAAAAGTTGCGCGACGGTACAGGAGTGTCCTGGCGTGTTCAACTGTCCGCCCCCGCCCCCGGCGACCCGCTCAGCGAAGCGCTCACTCTCAGCGAGGCGCTCTCAGTCATCTCTGGCGGTTTCCGGGCGACGGCGCCTTGGGCCCTTCGGTTCTGGCCACAGGCCCGGCTGAAGTTGGCCGCTGTTGTCTCAGGCTCCTGCTGGCTGACAGCAGACGGCCCTCAAGCTCCGCTGCTGCTGGGTGCGGGCGATGTGGCCGTCCTCAACGACGTGAAGAGCGTGCAACTCGCCTCCGATCCAGGGCTCGCACCGGCTGAGGCGGCACCGATGTTCGGCCCGGGCCGCGAAACGATCGTTTGGATCCCCAGCCATCACCAGGAACACGGCGCAGCGCCTACGGAGGAGACGAAGGTCCCAGCCGGCCCGAGCACCGTGATCATCGGAGGCCATGTCGCCCTGAACGCCACCGGCGAGGAACTGCTACTGGCCGCGCTCCCGCCGCTCACGCGAATCGGCGCGGAAAGCGCCGAGGCCCCGGTCGTCCAATGGATCCTCGATCGTCTATTGCACGAACTGAATGCCGAACGGCCAGGCACCCATCACGCATCCCATCAGTACGCCCAACTTCTGCTCGTCGAAGTGCTCCGCTCCACGCTGGCGGCCTCGCCCGAGTCCTTCCCCACCGGCTGGCTGCGCGCACTGGCTGACCCACACCTCGCGCCGGCCCTTCGCCGAATGCATGCCGATCCTGGCCGCCGCTGGCATCTCGAGGAACTCGCCCAGGCTGCCGCGATGTCGCGCACCAACTTCAGCATGCGCTTCCGCGCGGCGGCGGGCGTACCACCTCTCACCTACCTCCACCACTGGCGCATGCACATCGCCGAACGCGCTCTTTTGGACGATGAGATGCTGATTGCCTCCCTGGCTTCGAGCCTCGGTTACGCCTCCGAGAGTGCTTTCAGCAACGCCTTCAAACGCACTCATGGATATTCGCCGCGCAACTACCGCGCGAAGATCCACGCACGACAGCAATCGGAAGCGTTGACTATTCCTGACAGCCAGAGCACGTCCGCCGATGCTTAGGTGCAGTACAACCTCGTCGGCGCGTGGCAACGCCGGCGACCGGTGCTGGAACGACTCTCCCGAGCGCTCGGTGAAGAAATCTGGCGCGCCTCCGGTCTCAGCGCGACCCAAGATCTCCTGGCTTGCGGCCTTGATGCGACGTTGCCGTCAGCGTCGTCGTCAATAGAGATCAAAAACGCCCCGGCCGTGATCGGCTCGGGGCGTTCTGGCTGTTCAGGTGCTGTGGTCAGGGGCAGGGTCGAACTGCCGACCTTCCGCTTTTCAGGCGTAGCGTTCGCCCTGCTGACTGCGCCGGGTCTTCCGCTCAATCAGCGTCGGAAGCGGGCAGCGTTTCGGCGAGCCCCACGGCCATCGCGCGGAGCAGGAGCTTGAGGCGGGGTTCGAAGTCGAGCGCGATGTGCCCCCAGGAGGGAACCTGCTCGTACAGTTTCGCCAGGGTTGGCGTGGGATGGGAGACCTGCCAGAACCCGCCGGCGAGCGGAAGCGTGGCTGCGATCATCGACTGCAACTGGCTCGCCGACATCGTGCTCTCACGCTTCAGCATGTCGATGATCTCGTCGTGCGCCACGAACGCGTTCGTCTTGTAGCGGCGGGCCCGCTCGATGTCGACATCGCCTTCCAAGTCCATCGGGACGTGTGCGAGGAGATCGCAGAAGACCGGTAGCGACGCGATCGTCTCCGTGAGCACGTCAGCGACATCGACCGGCTGCAGGCGGGCCCGCCCTGCCACTCGGGCGCCGATCGTGTCGCGCCAGTGGCCCCAGCCGCGCTCGGCGAGCTCCAGCAGGAGCTCTTCCTTGCTCGCGTAGTAGCGCCGCACGCCAGTGCGGTGGAGGCCGGCGCGCTCGGTCACCGCCGCGACGGTCAGGAACCGAACGCCGCCGAGCTCAAGCGCGAGCGCCTCTGCGGCAGCAAGCAGGTCCTCCGAACGCTGCGCCTTGTCCTCGGCCGATCTCGCCCTCTCCCGCATCCCACAACAATAACGCACGCGATGATGCGCTATGCATGGTACTGTCACGCGTAACGCATCACGTAGTGCGCTAACGCGAGGAGAGTCCGACATGAAGGCTGTGCAAGCCACCCGCTTCGGAGAACCGGCCGTTCTTGAGGTCGTCGAGCTGCCCGATCCAGCGCCGGGGCCGGGCGAAATCGCCATCGACGTCACCCATGCCGCTGTCGGCCTCATCGACCTCTTCTTCCGCGAAGGTCGCTTCAAGGACCAGCCCGGGATGCCGCAGCCGCCGTTCATCCCGGGTCTCGAGGTCGCCGGAACGGTGCGGGCGCTCGGTGATGGAGTGCGCGGGTTCGAGATCGGCGAGAAGGTCGTTTCGATGTCCAACGGCGGCGTCGGCGGTTACGCATCGGTCTTCATCGCGCAAGCACCTCACGCGGTGTCCCTTGAGGGCCACGACATCGACCCCGCTCTCGCGGTCTCTGTCGTGCCAAATGCCGCGATGGCGCACGTCGCGCTGACGCGCGTCGCCCATCTGGTCGAGGGCGAGAGCGTGCTGATCCACGGAGCGCTCGGCGGATTCTCCGCGGCGTTCCCCGGGATGGCGAAGCAGCTGGGCGCCGGCCGGGTCGTCGGCACGGTTCGCGCGAGCAAGCTCCAAGCCGCCGCTACCACGAAGCTCCCGTACGACAAGATCGTCGACTCGGCGGAGCTCCCGACTGCGCTCGGCGAGGAACGCTTCGACGTCGTCATCGACCCTGTCGGCGGAGAGGTGCGCAGCCAGAGCCTCGATCTGATGTGCCCCGGCGGTCGGCTCATCGCCTCCGGCAATGCCAGCGGGGACTGGGGTCACTCGGTCGAGACCAATCGGCTCTGGTTCGGAAGCGTCGCGGTCATGGGCTTCAACGCCGGCGCCTACCTGCCCACACACCCGGACACCGTGCGGCCCGCCCTCGAAGCAGCCGTCCAGGCTGTCGCCGCCGGACTCGGCCAGACCGAGGTTGACGTGCTCTCGTTCAGCGAGGCTGTAACCGCTCACCAACGGATGGCAAGCCGGTCGCTCAACGGGCGCATCGTCCTAACCCCCGGCGAACCGGCGTAAGCGACACCGTTGGTGATGTCCCCAGGCCGGTGCGGCGCTCAAGGCCGCCACGAACGCCCACCTGAGCAAGCGAGGCCGCGTGTCTTCCCAGACACGCGGCCTCGCTGCTCGTACGGGGACATTCCCGGGGCCGTGAACTCTGCCACGGGCGAGAACGACGGCGTTCATTTCTTCTCGCTGAGGGCGAGGAGCCTGTCCACCAGTGTCCGGGCGTGGTGCGCGTTGGTCGGCCGTTCGAAGAACATCGCGTGGAAGTACAGCGGTGCGAGGATGACCTCCAGCAGCTCCAGCAACGTGGGGGGATTCTCCCCGCGATCCCTGGCGCGGTCGAGCATCTTCTGGAGCTGCGTGCCTCGCTCCAGAAGATAGACATGCTTGGAAGGCTCTCCCTCCGGGCGCGCGCCCACCAGGGCGGCACGGAGGAAGACGGGGCCGAGGGGGCCGGCCACGTCCTCGGCCACCTGGACCGCGTAGGCCTCCAGGTCCCCACGGAGCGTCCCGGTGTCGGGAACCGGGGACGAGCGCGTGAGCTGCTCGGTCACCACGTCATCGACCAACGCGCCCAACGTGCCCCAGCGCCGGTAGATCGTGGCCTGGTGGACTCCGGATCGCTCCGCCACCTGCGCGATGCTCAGATCGTCCCAGTCCGCCTCGTGGAGCAGGTCGAGGACGGCCTCGCATACGGCCGTGCGGACGCGGGCGTTACGCCCCCCGGGCCGGCGTACGGGTTCCTGTGCTGCCATGGCCGACATCTTAACGCGAATAGTCTTGCTTTAAGCGCGTCGCCTCGCTAACTTCCCCTTGAAGCGAATAATTTCGCATTAAGGAGACGGGCGTGGATGCGCTGATCTTTGAGAAGGACGTCACGTTCTGGTACGAGACGCTGCGCTTGCTCGGCCACATCGCCTACGGCGGCGCGGACTTCGGTGAAGTGATCACCACCGCACAGCGGATCACCGAGAGTGACTACGACAGCTGGCACAAGGAGTGGCGGGCGACGGCCGACCGCGTCGCCGGCGAAGCTCGGCGGAGCCTGGCGGCCGGCCACGAGGTCAGCGCGCGTGACGGGTTGCTGCGGGCGTCCACCTACTACCGCTCTGCCGAGTTCTTCCTGCACGGCGACCCGTCCGACCCGCGCGTCGACCAGTCCTACGCGCTCGGCGTGGAGTCGTTTCGCGCGGCGGCCCGGCTGTCGGACATCAGGATCGAACCGGTGCTGATCCCGTACGCGCACACCGCTCTCACCGGCTACCTCTACCGGGCGGGCGACAGCCGTACACCCCGGCCCACCATCGTGATGCACAACGGCTTCGACGGCAGCGCAGAGGAAATGCACTTCTTCGGCGCGGCGGCGTTCGCCGAACGCGGCTACCACGTCCTCACCTTCGACGGCCCCGGGCAGCCTGGGCCGATGCACCGCGAAGGGCTGGTGTTCCGGCCGGACTGGGAGAAGGTGGTCGGCCCGGTGCTCGACTACCTGCTCGCGCTGCCCGAGGTCGATCCTGAGCGGGTCGCGCTGCTGGGCGCCAGCATGGGAGGACTGCTGGCGCCACGCGCCGCCGCCTTCGAACCGCGGATCAAGGCGCTCATCGCCTTCGACGGCGTCTACGACATGGGGGCGATCGTCGCGGGCCACTTCGGCGAGGACCGCGATCAGGCGCGGGCCGTGCTGGGCGCCGAGTCCGCGCCCGAGGTCGACGAGATCATTCAAGGCCTCATGGCGAACGACCCTGTCATGCGGTGGGCCTTCACCCACGGCATGTGGGTCACCGGCGCCCGGTCACCGCGCGGGTACGCGGCCAAGATGCTCGACTATCACCTTCGTGACGGCATAGCCGAGCGGATCAGGTGCCCCACCCTGGTCTGCTCGGCGCCCGGCGACTTCGCCTTCCAAGGCCAGCCCGAGGCGCTCCACGATCACCTGACCTGCCCGAGAACCTTCCTCGAGTTCACCGCCGAGGAGGGTGCCGACGCCCATTGCCAATCAGGCGCCCAGCGACTGGCCATGGCCCGCATCAGTGACTGGCTCGACGAGACCTTCAGGAGTGAGAAATGAGCCGTTCAGGTAACAACCAGATCGTTTCGGTCGTGCTGTGGGACGTGGTGCCGGTGATCGGCACCTACTATGTGTGCCGCGCGCTGAGCGTGAGCGAGTACGCCGCCATGCTGACGGCGGCGAGCGTCGGATTCCTGCGGGTCGCCTACGTCGCCGTCCGGCAGCGTCGCTTCGATGGATTCGCCGCCTTCATGGGCGTCGTCTTCGGCGTGGGAATGATCCTCTCCTTGCTGACGGGAGACGCGAAGTTCCTCCTGGCCATCAAGTCCGTCACCACCGCGGTCGCGGGCCTGATCTTCCTGGGTTCCTGCGTCGCAGGCCGTCCCGCGGCCTTCGCCGTGGCGAAGCGCTTCGGCGCCGAAGACGCGGACACCGCGCGGCGCTGGGACGTCCTGTACGCGGCGGAGCCGATGTTCCGCCGGACCTACCTGGTGATGACCCTCGTCTGGGGAATCGCGCTTCTGGTCGAGTCGGCCGTCCGCCTCCCCCTGGTCTACTGGCTGCCGACCGATGTCATGGCCGGGCTGTCGTCGATCCTCCTGGTGGCGACCATCGGCCTGCTCGGAGCATGGAGCGCCTGGTACGGCAAGCGCGGCGAAGAGGCGGCGAAGAAGGCCTCCAGTTCGGAGGCCGGCTCCCGGGACGCGGTTCCCGCCAGAGCACTGTCCGACGACTGAGCCGCGAATGATGACGGGGCCTGGGAGGACACGGCGGACGCGGGGCCACCGCCGAGGCAAACGGTGGGGCAGATGTGCTGGCGTCTGGGGTCAGCCGCCCGGGGCGGCACAGCGCTGACGGTCGCCTCGCTGCAGATGGCAGTGGCAACCCGCGGCGCTGACGTGGACCGGGGTGATCTTCCACTCCGATCGCGGGTCGGAGGTGCCCGCGCCGTCTTCTCCGCGCCGCCGTCCGTGGCGAATTCCCAGGCGCCGCCGTCGGTGCCCGCGCCGTCTTCTCCGCGCCGCCGTCCGTGGCGAATTCCCAGGCGCCGCC
>NZ_BOOO01000034.1 GCF_016863275.1 Planotetraspora mira | reverse complement strand
CGAGGAGCACCCATCATGACGAACCTGGCCATCGCGGCGAACGGGCTGCGCAAGTCCTACCCCGACAAGAACAGCGGCAAGGACGACGGCGTTCAAGATCAACTCAATGGTGGTTCCAGGCTCATGTTGGCTGCCCCCTAAATGGTTTGCCCGCAGATGGCTCGCATTGCGATGCTCGGCTGAGCCGGAACGGAGAGGAACCGCAAAGTGGCCGTCACCGCATCCAGCAAGCCGTCCGAGCCCGAGCCGCAGGTCCGCGCGGCGGCCGGCGTCCTCCGCGGCGGCCGGGAGGCGGGCCTGGCGGTCTTCCGCGGCATCCCGTTCGCCGAGCCGCCGGTCGGCGCCCTCCGTTTCGCCGCGCCGCAGCCGGTCCGCAGCTGGGACGGTGTGCGCCCGGCGGTCGCGTACGGCCCGCCGCCCCCGCAGTCCAGCGTGCTCGGGGTGTCTCAGGACAACGCCGGCGACGACTGGTTGACGGTCAACGTCTGGACGCCGGAACCGGATCCGGCGGCGGGGCTCCCGGTGATGGTGTGGATCCCCGGGGGCGGTTACGCCATCGGCGACTCCAGCCTCCCTGAATACGACGCCGGGCACCTGGCCGGGAGCGGAGCCGTGGTCGTGACCCTCAACTACCGCCTCGGCATTGAGGGTTTCGCGCAGATCGGCGGAGCCCCGGGCAACCGGGGACTGCTCGACCAGGTCGCGGCCTTGCAGTGGGTGCGGGACAACATCCGGGTGTTCGGCGGCGATCCGGACCAGGTCACGGTCTTCGGGCAGTCGGCGGGTGGTGGATCGGTCGCCGCGCTGCTCGCCATGCCGCGCGCCGCCGGGCTCTTCCGCCGGGCGGTCGCGCAGAGCGTGCCGGGGACGTTCTTCTCCCCCGAACTGGCCGCCGACGTCGCCGCCGCCTGTGCCGCCGAGTTGGGAGTACGGCCCACGGCGTCCGGTCTGTCGGCGGTGGCCCCGGCCCGGCTGCCCGCCGCGGGCGACGCGGTCTTCGCCAAGATGGTCCAGTGGCGGGAGCGCTGGGGGCAGATCACACACCGGCCGATCCCGTTCGCACCGGTTGTCGACGGTGACGTCCTGCCGGCGACCCCATGGCAGGCGCTGGCCGGCGGCGCCGCCCGGGACGTCGGACTTCTCGTCGGGCACACGCGTGACGAGCACCGGTTGTTCAGCCTGATCGACGGCGTGCTCGGCCAGGTCACGCATGAGCAGACCGAGACCGCGCTGCACATGCTCGCCCCCGGCCCGGACGGCGCACGCCGGTACCGGGAGGCGTTCCCGGCCGCGGCCGATGAGGAGCTGTACGAGCTGGTCAACGCGGACTGGTTGTTCCGCATGCCGAGCCTCCACCTCGCCGACGCGCAGATCGCCGGCGGCGGCCAGGCCCACCTCTACGAACTGACCTGGTCCGCCCCGGGATTGGACGGTGCCCTCGGCGCCTGCCACGGCCTGGACGTGCCGCTCGTCTTCGGCAACCTGAGCAGCGGGCAGACCGCCATGTTGATCGGCGACCCTCCCTCCCCGGTGGCGGAGGAGCTGTCCTCGCGTATCCGCAGCGCGTGGACGGCGTTCGCCGTTCAGGGCGACCCGGGCTGGCCTCCGTACGACGCCGACCACCGCCTCGCACAGCTCTTCGACACACCGTCGATGGTCACCGCCTACCCGGAAGAGGCCTCCCGGCTGCTGTGGCAGGACCACACCTTCCCGGCGCTCCCGCTGCTCGCGCGGTAACACGCCGATCCGCTTGGAAGGCGCCGGCCGGTGAGGAGCAGCGGAACTCCGGCTACCCGCGCCCGTCGGAGAGACACGGCCGCATGTCAGACCGCTTCCAGCTCGATCATCTTGAAGCTGAGACCCGTCGGGCTGACCGAGACTCGACGCCATCCCGAGGCGGCGAACAACGCATCGAATTCGGGCAGGTCACGCTCTTGCCCCGGCGACATGGCCAGCATGTGCATGTCGGCGAGCGGTTCGACGCCCGGGGCTCCGATCTCACCGATCACGTTCTCCACGACCATGGCACGGGCCCCCGGGCGGGCGGAGGCACGGCAGTTGCGGAGGATCCGTACGCACTGCTCGTCCGACCAGTCGTGCAACACCGCTTTCAGCAGGTACAGGTCGGCTGCCGGAACGGTCTGGAAGAAGTCACCGGCGACGGCCTCGAAACGGTCAGCCACACCATCCTTCTCGGCCTCTTGCCGGGCCGCGGCCGCATTGACCGGCAGGTCGAGGTTCAGGCCGCGCAGCGCCGGGTTCCTCTGCAGGAGGGCGCGTACGAGTGCTCCGGTAGCGCCGCCGACGTCCACCGCGACCGAGACGTTCGTGGTGTCGACCGTCGCGGCCACCAGCCGGTTCAGCTGGTCGGTGACGCCCGCCAGCGCGGTCGAGAACAGCGCGGCCTCCTCGGGCCGTTCGGCCAGGTAGGAGAAGAAATCGGTGCCCAGCACCGCCTCGGCCTGAGTGCCGCCCTTGCGGACGGCCTCAGGCAACCGCTCCCAGGGCCGCCAGTGCGACGGGCCGGCCCAGACCAAGGCCAGTTCCCGCAGTGTGTTCGGCACTCCCGACCGGAGCAGCTCGCTCATCGGCGTCCCCGAGAACCGGCGATCGCCCTCGTAGGCCACCAGGCCGAGCGAAGCACAGGCTCGCAGGAGCCGGTATGTGGTGCGCGGGTCGCTGGACTCGCGCTCAGCGATCTCTTCCGGGGTCAGTGACTCCGTGGCGAGATGATCGGGTATGGAAAGATCGACCGCCGTGCGGACGATCTGGGTCACCCAGTAGCCACTGATCATCTGCATGAGGGTGCCGACGACGGCCGGGGTGCCGGTTTCGCTCACCGAAGAGCTCACGGTCTCGGGCATAGGTTGATCACGTACCTTCGTTGTGGGGATTCGCGCGCACCGCGCGCTGTATACATCCGGCGAGGTTCTGGCAGATCAGCCGGCGCATGCGACGACCGCGGCAGCCGTACCGGCGATCAGCAGGCCGCCGGCGATTCGCACACTGATCACGAGTGCTGCGCCCCTTGCTCGTCCGCGACCTGAATGATCGTCTTGCCGGGCGTGCGGCGGTCGCGGGCGAACGCGGAGGCCGTTTCGGAAAGCGGTCGCACGGCGCCGACGATGGGGTTGAGCCGTCCGGCCCGGACGCGCTGGGCGAGGTCGGTCAGCCGCGCGCGGTCGGGTTCGACGACGAAGAAGACGGCTCGCCCGTCCTTGGGCTGCACGGTAGGCGGCATGGCGATGGTGACGAGGGTGCCGCCCGGGCGTACCAGTTGGGTCGATCGCTCGAGGATGTCGCCGCCG
The DNA here is from genome assembly GCF_016863275.1 of Planotetraspora mira. GTDB lineage: Bacteria > Actinomycetota > Actinomycetes > Streptosporangiales > Streptosporangiaceae > Planotetraspora > Planotetraspora mira. The sequence goes on along the minus strand of NZ_BOOO01000034.1, from coordinate 225,688 downwards.
ATGACGTCGAACACCACGTCCACCTCGCCGACGTGCTGCAAATCGTCGGCGTCCAGATCGAGGAAGGTCTGCGCACCGAGGCCGAGCGCGACATCACGGTCGTCGGCTCGGCCGGTGCCGATCACGCGGGCGCCGACCTCTCGCGCGAGCTGGACGGCGATCGAGCCGACGCCGCCCGCGGCGCCGTGGATGAGGACGGTCTGGCCGGTCGTGAGGTGGGCGTGGTCGAACAGTCCCTGCCATGCGGTCAGTCCGGAAATGGGCAGCGCGGCGGCCACGGTGTGATCGATGTCGGCCGCGAGGGGGGCGAGGTTACGAGCCTCCACCGCGGTGTATTCGGCCAGGGATCCGTTGCGGGCCCAGTCGGTCAGTCCGAACACCCGCTGGCCCACGGTGAGGCCGGTGGTTCCGTAGCCGAGCTCGACCACGGCTCCGGACAGCTCGTGCCCGGGGATGGTGGGTGTCCGGTCGCGGCCGGCGCGATCGGACCACGTTCCCGGCCAGTCGAGCTCTCCGGGGGTGAAACCCGCGGCGTGCACGCGCACGATGACGTCGTTTTCCGCAGCGTGGGGGTAAGGCATGTCGGTCAGGGTGAGGCCGCCGACACCCGCGTCACGGTCTCGTACGGTGATCGCTCGCATGCTCGAATCCTTTCAAGATCGTTCGCCGGTATGTCAGCTCGGCCAGGGCGAGCCGATGATGCGCTCGACCGTCGTCGTGCGCTGGAAGCCGGGGATGAAGTGCTCGAGCACGTCGGAGTTCACGGTGCCGCTCGTGGTCTCGGGGCGGTTCTTGAGCCCGTCGACGTAGGCTCGCAGAAACTCGTTCTTGAAGTCCCCTCGTGGGTGGACGGCGAGGATTTCGTCCAGCTGATCGTGTTCCAGGCCGTCCAGGCCGAAGCCGAGCACGTCGGTCAGGACGCCGAGTTGCGTGGTCGCGATTTCCGGGGCCATCCGGTCGGGGATGCCCGGCGTGGTGTGCAGCGCGATCGCCGTCCAGACGGTCTCGGCGGCGGCCGGCGAGAAACCCCGGTCCAGGAGGAACTTGCGCGCGTGGTCGGCGCCATCGACTTCGAAGCGCTGCTCGACGTCGGAAAAGGGAGTCAAGAGGCCGGTGTCGTGGAACATGGCCGCCAAGTAGAGCAGCTCCGGGTCCGGTTTCACCCCGAGCTTGTGAGCGTGAATCAAGCCGAAGAAGAAGACCCGCCGGGAGTGGTGGTAGATGAGGGGGGTGGTCGTCACCTGGACGAGCCTGGTCGCTTCGGCGACCGCCGCTGTCTCAGGAATCTCCAACCCCGCGATGACCTCTGGCATGACCCTCTGGCTTTCCGCGAAGTATGTCGGGCTGTGGACCGTGTGTCCGACTTCAATGCTGCCCACCGATCGGCGTGCGGCGCCGCCTTCGTCCGGCCAGGAATCACTCATATTCGGACAGGGCGAAGCCGCCCAGGGGCGGTCGGAAGGATGGCTTCGGCGCCCGCCGCCGGTTGAGCACCCCGCCCACGGGGGTCCCCGTGATCTCCGGTGACGGTGTGCTACCAATGAACGGTGTCCATGCCTCCTGCGTCGCCGACCCGACGGCGGTCGGTGCCGCCGGGGTCCGGCCATCACCGCGCGGATCCGGCTCCGGAGAGACCGGAGTGGTGAGCGCCGCCCCCCATCACGTCGGGATCCTCGTCTACGACGGAGTGACGTTGCTGGACGTCGCCGGTCCCGCGGAGGTGTTCAAGGAGGCGAACCGGTTCGGTGCCGACTACCGGATCGTGCTGCTGTCGCCGACCGGTGCGGGCGTCACGTCGAACCTCGGGGTCCGGATCGCGGTCGACGGCGCCGTCTCCTCGGAGCCGGCCTTCGGCACGTTACTGGTGGCCGGGTCCGACCTCTATCCGAGCGCCCGCGTCCCGGGCGACCTGGCGGACGCCGCGCGGATACCGGCGGCTGTGGCCGGCAGGGTGGCGTCGATCTGCACCGGGGCGTTCATCCTCGCCGCCGCCGGCCTCCTCGACGGCAAGCGCGCGACCACGCACTGGAAGGTCACGCACAAACTCGCCGCCCGGTTTCCGACGTGCCGCGTCGAGCCCGACGCGATCTACGTTCGCGATGGCACCACGTACACGTCGGCAGGGGTGACGGCCGGCATCGATCTGGCGCTCGCTCTCGTCGAAGAGGACCACGGGCCCGACCTGGCGCGCGACGTCGCCCGCGCCCTGGTGGTGTACATGCAGCGTGCGGGCGGCCAGTCCCAGTTCTCGGCACCGCTGCAAGGACCGCCGCCCCGCTCGCCGGCTCTCCGCAAAATCACCGACTTGGTGACGGCGAACCCCCGCGAAGACCACTCGCTCGGTGAACTCGCGAAACACCTCAACGTGAGCACCCGGCACCTCACCCGGCTTTTCCAGGACGAGCTGTCCACGACACCGGCCCGATACGTGGAAAGCATCCGATTCGACATGGCCAGGGCACTGCTCGACCAAGGACACACCGCGACGCAGGCCGCGACCCTCGCAGGGTTCCCCAGTTACGAAAGCATGCGACGGGTTTTCGCCAGGAAGCTGTCGATCAGCCCCACCGCCTACCAACGCCGGTTCAGCACGGCCCGCCGCGCCAACGCGGGTTGACCGCTGAGGAGGATCGGACCGCAGGCGGGGGTCATGACTCGGGTCCCGCTCGTTTTCCATGATCAGGTTACGTGCTCGTCCTTTGCAGTCAGCTCAGTCCTCGGCCTGCTTGGCTGCGCACAGCTTGGCCAGAGCGCTCTCGGACGGGCTGCCGGGTTCGGGTGCAGCGCTGAAGATCCGCAGATGAGGGAAGCTCTCGAAGCGCAGCGCCTCATGCCACACGTCGAACTGGCCGACTTCACTGCGGTACAGGCGTACGAACCCCGAGGTCCTGACCTGTACGTCGTGGCGAGCCCATAGCTGGCGGAATGCGTCACTTCCCCGCGAGAGCTCCTCAATGAGCTCGCGCAGCAGCGGGTCGTCGTGATTCGCACCCGCCGCAGCCCGCAGGTGGGCGACATTGGCCGCGGCCTCCTCTTCCCAGTTCCGCCAGAACTCGCGTGCCCCGGGGTCGAGGAAAGTCAGCCGGATGAGATTCGTGTTGTACTCGAATCCCTCGAAGATGGCGCGGGCGACTCGGTTTGTGGCCAGTATGTCCAACCGGCGGTTCACCACGAACGCCGACATCGGTTCCATGTACTCGATGAGGCGCAGCGCGTGTGGACTGACCCGATCGGCCCCGCAAGCATCCTTGTTCTCGGCTATCCGCGGACGCGCCAACGCGTACAGGTGCTCAGTGGCCGCAGCATCGAGGCACAAGGCCCCCGCCAGTGCGTAGAGCACCTGATCCGAAGGGTTGCGCTCCCGCCCCTGCTCCAGCCGCGTGTAGTAATCGACGCTGACACCGGCCAGCATCGCGATCTCCTCGCGGCGTAACCCCGGAGTCCGGCGATGGCCACCCGTACGGGTCAACCCCACCTGATCAACGGTGACGAGCCGGCGCCGAGCACGGAGGAACTCTCCCAGCGAACTATCCATCCCGTCCCATGGTAGGAAATGCCAGGTCAAAGGCGTGCAACGACACCTACCGGCGGGCCTTGCCCGGGGCCCCGATCGGATCTGTCAAAGATCCCGCGACAAGCCTTGTCTCCTGGGTGCGACATCCCCAGCCATGGCGGGCCTGCGGCGCCCTTCCTGCAAGTCATTTCGGACCCTGGCCCGCCCCGGATTCCACGCCGATTCCAGGCACCACCCGCCTCCTGGCCCCAGGATCATAAGCATGGGCGGTCTGCGTTGGTGGGTGCGGTCGTTACAGGGATGTCTCGGGGTTGACCGTGCGAGCGAGCCATTCAGTGCGGGTCCGGCGGGCGGCGGTCGACAGTCGGGCGTCGGGGAAGAGGGCGTCGAAGCCGTGGAAGCCACCCGCCCAGACGTGGAGTTCGGCCTGGCCGCCCGCGGCCCAGATGCGCGTGGCGTAGTCGACGTCCTCATCACGGAAGACCTCTGCGGAACCGGCGTCGATGTAGGTGGCGGGCAGGCCGGACAGGTCTTCGGCTCTGGCGGGTGAGATGTAGCCGGGAACCTGGTCATCGGTGAGGTCGCCGAGGACGGCGTTCCAGGCGAACGCGTTGGTCTCGCGGGTCCAGACGCCGGGTTCGCCGGAGTACTGGCGACTCGAGGTGGTGGCGTTGCGGTGGTCGAGCATGGGACAGATCAGCATCTGGGCGGCGATCGCGGGGGTGCCGCGGTCGCGGGCCATGAGGGCGACGCCTGCGGCGAGCCCGCCGCCGGCGCTGGCGCCCGCGACGACGACGCGGTCGGGGTCGATGCCGAGTTCGTCTGCGTGATCGGCGACCCACGACAAGCCCTGGTAGCAGTCCTCGACAGGGGTGATGCCGCCGGCCTCGGGCGCAAGCCGGTAGTCGACGGTGACCACAACGGCACTGAGCAGGTCGAGCCATTCCAGCGGGATGTCGATCTGCGAGAACAGGTCGCCCATGATCATGCCGCCGCCATGCATCCAGTAGACGCACGGAGCGCCGGGGCCGGCGTCGGGCGGGCTGAGGACCGTCATTGGAATCCGCGCGCCGTCGGAGCCCGGGACGGCGACCTCGCGCCGGTCGACGGCGCGGCCGTCCAGCAGGGTCTCGATCGGCGTCGGGGCCATCCGGCGCAACTGCGTGAGGATCTGCGGAGTGATCTCCGGGATGAGCGGCATGTCGGCGAGGAGAGCATTCAGTTCGGGGTCGAGAGCGGGGCGTGCGAGGGACGGCATGGGGATTCCTTCGGGACGTGTTCCGGTCAGAGGGAGGGGTGTACGGGCAGGGTCAGAAGGCCTTGCCGGCGACCGGCACGTAGTCGGTGTACGGGGATTGCGCGGCAACCAGATCCTGGACCTGGGAGACGATGGCCTGGGCGGCCTCGCCGGCGAAGATCCGGTGGTGGTCCTCCTCGCTGGTCCAACCCTCGGTGACGTGGACGACGTCGGGGTCGGACGCCGAACGGCACACGAGGTAGACGACGCAGTGCTCGCTCGCGGCCGGCTTGCCCTCGTCCAGGCCGGTCGACAGCAGGTCGACCAGCCGGTCACCCATGCCGGGCTTGGCGGTCAGGGTGGCGTTGAACCCATAGCGGACGTTCATGACAGCGCTCCTGTTCGGACAGATGCAGAATCCTCCCAACCAGGTGATCCTTCGCCACCCGGCCGGCGTCTTCGCTGATCCAATTCCACCCTGCCCAAGAGGGCAAAGGTAGAACGAAGCTCTCCGGCTCTTGCACGATCCTCTACTCATGTGGAATTCAGCCCGGGTTGCTGTGATGGAATCAAGGCATGGGATTCGATGAGCTTCGTACCCTGCTGGCCCGTCATGTCCGGCCCGATGAGACCACCGCGATCGACGGCCTGCACATCGCGAAGGCCGAACGGCCGGGCCCGCCGTCACCGACGATGTCCGGCACGGTGCTGGCGGTCCTCACTCAAGGCGCCAAACAGCTGATGGTGGGCGACCGAGTACATGAGTACCGACCCGGCACCTACCTGGTCGCGTCGGTCGACCTGCCGGTCACCGGCCACTTCGTCGACGTCAGCCCGCAGCACCCGGCGCTGGGAATGGCGCTCGTTCTGGAACCGTCCGAGATCGCCGATCTTCTCCTGCACGCCGGCCCCGGCGACCTCCCCCGCTCCCGATCGGGAGCACTACCGGGCATCGCCGTCGCCGACATGACAGCAGGCCTACTCGACGCTCTGATCCGCCTTGTGCGCCTGCTGGAATGGCCACGCGACCAGGCGGTACTGGCGCCGATGGTCAAACGCGAGATCCTCTGGCGGCTGATCACCGGAGAACAAGGCGGCGCCGTCCGCCAACTCGGCCTCGCCGACAGCAACCTGAGCCACATCACCCGAGCCGCCCGCTGGATCCGCGACCACTACACCGAACCCTTCCGCGTCGAGGACCTGGCCCGGCTGATCGGCATGAGCCCCTCAGCGTTCTACCGTCAATTTCAGACCGTCACCGCGCTGAGCCCCATCCAGTTCCAAAAGCAGATCCGCCTCCAGCAAGCCCGGCTCCTGCTCGCAACGCACCCCCGCGACATCACCGCCATCGCCCACCGCGTGGGATACGACAGCCCCTCCCAGTTCAGTCGCGAATACCGCCGCCAGTACGGCACCCCGCCCAGTCACGACGCCGCCCGACTCCACCACACCACCCCGACGCCGTGACTCCCCCACACACCGACATCGAGATCAGCGCGGAGTTGGTGCGGGATCTGCTGCACGATCAGCACCCCGACCTGGCCGATCGTCCTGTACGGCTCGGCGCACGTGGCTGGGACAACCAGCTATGGCGGCTCGGTGACGACCTCGCCGTCCGGTTGCCCTGGGCGACGCAGTCCGCGGACGCTCTGCTGCGCAAAGAGCACACCTGGCTGCCCGTCCTCGCCCCGCGCCTTCCTCTGCCGGTTCCGGTCCCGCAGCGCCTCGGCGAGCCCTCCGCTCTGTTTCCACGACCCTGGATCGTCACCACGTGGGTGCCGGGGGAGCCTGCCGACCGCTCCCCCGTCACACGCGCTGCGGAGGCGGCCGACGTCCTGGCCGCCTTCCTGACGGCTTTGCACCAACCCGCCCCCGATCAGGCGCCCGCCGGCCGGGACCGCGGAGGGCCGCTGGCCGACTACTCCGAGGGGTTCGTCAAGGGGCTCGCCTCGGCCACCGAGATGGGGTTGATCCCCGACCCGGACGCCGTCCGCGCGGTCTGGGACGACGCCGTCGCCGCGCCCGACTGGGCCGGCCCGGCGCTATGGCTCCACGGCGACCTGCATCCGGCCAACGTCCTCACCGCGGACGGCACCATCTGCGGCGTGATCGACTTCGGCGACCTCTTCGCGGGCGATCCGGCCGGCGACCTCGCCGCCGCCTGGAGCCTGCTGCCGGACGGCGCCGCCGACCGCTTTCATGACGCCTACCAGCCGGCCCCGGACGCCGCGACCCTGCGCCGCGCCCGCGGATGGGCGGTACGCCGCGCCCTCGGCGGCATCCTCATCGGGGAAGCCGGCGTCCGCGGCCGCCGAGGCGGCAAGGCCACGTGGGGCCCGCCCGCCCAGGCGGCGCTGCGGCGCCTCATCGCAACGGCCCATCGCTGATCGATCGGCTCTCCACCCGCTCGAATACCTTCGCGCCGGACCCCACCATGCTCGGCATGCTGGGGTCTGCCTGCCTGACGTGCCGCGCGAGCCGAATCGTCATCTGTCGTGATCAGGTGACTACGGGGTCAGGACGATCCTCCCGAAGACCTCGCCGGCGTCCATCTTCTGGTGTGCCAGCACGGCGTGCTCCAGCGGCAGCACCTCGTGCACCACCGTCTGGAGCTCGCCACGACCCGCGGCGGCGAACTGCTCCATCCTCACCGCACGTCGAGCGGACTCCGCCACCGTCGCGGCGCTGAAGGCGGCAAAGGACATCGACTTCTGGAATGCCGTCATCAACCTCGTGCCGAAGTCTGCCGGCGGCTGGCCACCGACCGCGCCGACAACCACGAGTCGACCGTTAGGGGTGAGCCTGTCGAAGAACGAAGGCATGTCTTCACCTGCTACGACGTCGATGATGACGTCGTAGCCCGGCGGATCGTCCGGCCCTCCTGCCCCCGAGCGGTCCAGCACGTGGGTCGCACCGAGGTCGCGCAGTCGACGGCCACGCTCAGGGGAGGAGGTGGTGACTGCCACGGCGCCGGCACCGCGGCGAGCCGCGAGCTGGACCGTCATGATCCCGATGCTGCCGGCCGCGCCGCGCACCAGCACGGTCTCGCCCGAAGAGAAATGAGCGTGGGAGAGACCGAAATGGGCCACCACCCCGGAGCTCCCGAGCGTCACGGCGTCGACAGCGGAAAGGCTCTCCGGGAGGGGCACGACCTCTCCGATCGGCGCGATCGCCTGCTCGGCGTAGCCGCCGCCCGTACCGGTGAACGCCCACACGCGCTGACCCACCCATGCGGGGTCGACGCCATCGCCCACCGCGGTCACCGTCCCCGCCACCTCGCCGCCTGGGACATGACCTTCCCGGAAGCCGTAGGCCGCGAGAGCACCACTTCGGACCATGACGTCGACACCTCCGACGGCGATCGCCTCACTGGCGATCAACACCTGTCCCTGAGCAGGAGCCGGTTCAGGGATGTCGATGACCGCCAGCCCCTCGGGACCCCCGAACTCCTCGATCGCGACTGCCTTCACTGTCGTCCCTCTTCGTGAGCTCGATCAAAGCCGCAGCCAGGCGGCCTCTAGTTGCATGGGACGCTAACGGACGCCGGCGTCCGTTTAGCTAAAGTGAGAGAGTGATCGACGATTTGCCTCAGACACTGCGTTCGGACGCGCTGGACAACCGCGAGCGCATCCTCGACGCGGCTCGGGCACTGTTCGCCACCGAAGGCATGGACGTGCCGATGCGCGAGATAGCCCGGCGTGCCGGGGTCGGCCCCGCCACCCTGTACCGCCGCTTCCCCACCAAGCAGGCGCTGGCCACCGAGGCCTTCACCGAGCAGATGCATGCATGCAACACCATCGTCGAGGAGGGGCTCGCCGACCCGGATCCGTGGCACGGCCTGTGCCTCGTGATCGAGAAGCTCTGTGAGCTGCACGCACGAAACCGGGGCTTCACCACGGCGTTCACCTCAGCCTTCCCCCACGCCGTGGATCTCGCCGCGGGACGCGAACACGCACTCACCTCGCTCGCCGAGCTCGCGCGCCGTGCCAAGGACACCGGCCACCTGCGGCCCGACTTCGTCCTGGACGACCTCATCCTCATGCTGATGGCCAACGGCGGCCTGCACGCCACATCGACGAACGCCCGGGTTGCCGCCTCCCGCCGCTTCGCCGCGCTCGCGATTCGGGCGTTTCAAGCTTGATCCGCGATGGATCGCGGCAGAACCGGATGCATCCGAGCAGGTCAGTTCCGCTTGGAGAATCCGTGCTCGGCAAGGAGGACGGGCCTTCTCGGTGAGTGGTCGGTCAAGGCAGAATCTCGACGTACCCGTCGCTTCCGTGCACGCGGATCCGCTGCCCGTCGGGAATCAGCCGGGTGGCGTCCACCACACTGACGACGGCCGGCAGGCCGTACTCCCGTGCGATCACTGCGCCGTGTGTCATCAATCCCCCGACCTCCGTCACCAGGCCTGCGATGGCGACGAAGAGGGGCGTCCAGCTCGGGTCCGTGTGGGCAGTGACGAGGATGTCACCCGGTTCGAGATCAGCCTGGGCCATGTCCAGGATGACGCGGGCGCGCCCTTCGATGGTCCCGGCGGAGACCGGTAGGCCGACCAGGGCGCCGGTCGGCACGTCGTCGCGTCGGTACGCCCCGGCGACGGCCTCCCCGTCAGATGTGAGCACCCGGGGCGGCGTGAGCGCTTGGTACGACCGGAACGCGTCCTTGCGCTGCTGGATCAGCTTGTCATCCACCTGGTTGGTGCGTACGACGTCGTGGAGCTCCTGGAACGTGAGGTAGAAGACGTCCTCCTTCTCGGGGAGCACGTCGGCCTGCACGAGGCGCTCGGCCTCTTCGAGCAAGGCCTGCTTGTAGACGAAGTAGCGGCTGATGATGCCGTACTTCGGGTACTCCCGGTAGCCGATGAAGGTCCGGACCCGGTCGATCATCCGCTTGGTCTCGTCGGCCTTCTGCTCCCCGTCCGGCAGTGCCCGCAGGCGTTCGAGCACCTCCTGCGCCTTCTTCCGCGCCTCCTGCCGTCCTTGCTCGAAGCGCCGCTCGGCGGCGCCCGGCTCGAAGTTCCTGACGTTGTCGAGGATCACGGGCACGAGCGTGGTGGGGCGTTCGCGCCAACGCGGCCTCGTGATGTCGATCTCGCCGACGCAGCGCATGCCGTACAGGTCGAGGTAGGCCTCGATGGCGTCGCGCGATTCGGTCCCGCCCGCGAACTTCGGCAGCTCGTCCAGGAAGCCGTCGTCCTCGACGCCCCGCAGGAACGCCACCACCTCCGGATTCGGGCGGATGACGTCGGCGACGTCGAGCAGCGCCAGTCCCATCTCCGACGTGACGTTGCCGGGGGCGGACAGCGTGAGGGTGTCGGCCGCGTTCTTCTCGCCCAGCCATTCCTGCAGCCGGTCATTGAGCCACCAGGTGGCCTCCATCCCCGCCATGATCGCCTGCATGTTCAGCGGATCACCGAGGACTCGCTTGTGCTCCTGGAATGCCTCCAGCAGGAAGTCGAACAGCGCCGGTCCGGTCTTCGTCCCGATGTCGCGCCGCAGGGCGGCGATGGAGGCCTGGCTGCGCTCGATCAGCTCGGTGACGATGGCCGGATCGGTCTCGATCGGGGCGGACGCGCCCCCGGCCGGCGGCCCGGCGGGGTCGGTCTCCGGGAGCGCCGGGACGAAGTCGTGGTGGTCGAGGACGGTCTCCAGCGCGTCTCTGGTCAGCGGATCGGATCTCCCCACCATCTCCAGGAAGCCGGCGCGGCTCGCGGGCGAGGCCAGGCGCCGGGTGGCGTCGACGAACAGCCTCCCCCCGGCCTCGTGCATCGGCGCCATGGCCGTTAGCTGCCACATGGAGAGCCCCAGTGGCTTCATGGGGTCGGTCATCATCTGCTGATGACCGACGGAGAGGTAGATGTGGTTCTCCCGGTCGCGGGCCGCGGGGATGGGGAACAGCGTGGTGATCGGCCGGCTCTGCACGATCTGGAAGTCATCGCCGACCAGGCACCATTCGATGTCCTGCGGGCGGCCGAAATGCGCTTCGATCCGCCGCCCGAGCTGCACGAGCCGCACGACCTGCGCATCCGTCAGCGCCGGCTGCTCCTGCCGCTGCGGGTCGATCGCCACTTCCCGCGTCCCGCCCGCCGGCAGGGCGTGGACGGCACGCTGTTTGGCGGCGACCGTCTTGGCGACGATTTCGCCGTCGCGCACCTTGAAGACGTCCGGGTTCACCAGGCCGGAGACCAGGGCTTCGCCGAGGCCGAAGCCGGCCTCCACGGTGGCGACCTTCCGGTTGCCCGTGACGGGGTCGGCCGTGAACAGGATGCCGGCCGCATCCGGGAAGACCATCTGCTGCACGACCACGGCCATGTGGACCTTCCGGTGGTCGAAGCCGTTCCGCAGCCGGTAGGTCACGGCCCGCTCGGTGAACAGCGACGCGCAGCACCGGCTGACGTGCTGGAGGACGGCCGCCGGCCCCACGACGTTCAGGTACGTGTCCTGCTGGCCCGCGAAGGAGGCCGTCGGCATGTCCTCTGCCGTCGCGCTGGATCGCACGGCATAAGCGGCTTGCTCGCCGAGCTGGGCGAGCGCGCGGGTGATCGCCGCCGCCAGATCGCCCGGGATGGCGATCCCTTCGATGGTCCGGCGGATCTCCGCGCTGAGCGTGCGGATCGCCTCCCGGTCATCCGGGTTCAGGCGCGACAGCCGGTCGAGCCGTTCGTCGATCGACGGCGCTTCCGCCATGATCCGCCGGAAGGCGTCCGTCGTCACGCAGAACCCGGCCGGCACGCGGATGCCTTCGATCCGCGACAGTCCGCCCAGGTGCGCGGCTTTGCCGCCAACGACCGCGACCTGCGTCTCGTCGACCTCTTGAAGATCCAACACGTACTGCTCGATCATTGCGACACCTCCGAGGCAGCCGTGCTCCGTTGCACTGCGCCGGCCGATCGAATCACCGGCGCGTCGAGCTGTGTCGGTTTGAGGCTGCCGCCTCCCCCGTACATCGACAACACACCCACGTCGTGCCCCCCACTTCCTCGTCGGCGCTGTGTCCGGCCGCCGATTCTGCGGCACGACCCGGGTCTTGCCGCAAGCCCCCCTGTGCGCTATACGTTGGAAGTGGCAAGGAGCGAGATCTCCTTGCCTTTGCTTTTGTCGTCCGGCGAGCTGACCCGCCGACGACGGCCACGCCGCCGCGCAAGGATCGAGGCGGGATCGGGCACGATCCCCTCCGCGGCATGAGCGGATGCCGTCAGAGGCCGAACAGCGGCCGACAGGCAGCCGTCCCGTCGACCCTCACGGCGGGCCGCTTCTCCTGAATCCACCTCTCCCGGGTAAGCCGTAGGCGGTCGGATACGACAGCCTCGTCGCCGCGGGCATCAACTGAGATGCCGTCGTACTCATAGCCGAGCTTGCGGGACACGCCCTGAGAGGCATGGTTGTCCTGGAACACCTCGGTGAGTGCGGCACGTGCGTCGAGGTGGTCGAAGGCCAGCGTCAGCAGGCCGACCCGAGCCTCGGTTCCGTAGCCCTTGCCCTGGTGTTCGATTCCCAGCCACGCGGATGTCGTGACCTCCCGAACAACCGGGAAGTCACGCGCTCGAAGCGTGACCACGCCGAGCGGGTCTCCACCGCGGAAGACCCCGAGTCCGAGCCGCCATGCTTCCACGCTCCAGCCTCCAAGCTTGCCCCAGTGTTCCTGCAGCACGAACCGGGCCCGATCCTCGGGGCTGCCGTCGGTCCACGGTGTCAGGAACGGACGCTCGCCCGCGCGGTGCACGCCCCTACCGGCGAGGTGAGCAAGCTCCGCCAGTTCCTCTTCACGGGGCAGGCGAAGCTCGAGTCGGGGCGTGAAGATGGTGAGGCCGTATTGGGGCCACAGATTTGCAAGCATGGACTCGATCCTGACGATCAAGACCCCCGCCGCGCCACTTGTTTGCTGAGCCGGCCCCAAAGCACCTCGCGGAGACGAGTCAGGTGGTGATGGCAGCTCCCGGACCAGGCAGGATGTCGATGCCGGTGACGTCCATGGGACGGTCGCACACGGAACAATGCAGCTCGACGTGGCCGATCTCCCCGCAGGCATGGTGCCGGTACAGCACCGGCGGCCCGGCCTCGCCTGCCGTCCAGCGGTCGCCCCACCGCACCATCACCATCAGCAGGTCACACAACTCGGTCCCTTTGACGGTGAGCGCGTACTCGTACCGGGGCGGCCGCTCCGAATACTGCCGCCGTTCCAGCACGTCGTTGTCCACGAGCCATCTGAGCCGCTCGGTCAGCACCTTCCGGGAGATGCCGAGGCTCTGCTGGAGGTGGTCGAAGCGGCCGATCCCCACCATGACGTTGCGCAGAATCAGCGGCGACCATGGCTCGCCGATCACGTCCAGTGTGCGCGCAATCGAGCAGGCCATGTCGCCGAACCGGGTTCGCTGCATGAGCTCGATGATAACCGAGAGGGTTCCTTGAGGAGACGGACCTCTGCTAGCGTTGGCCGTCGTAAGTTCCCTTAAGAGACGCACAAGGAGCTCGCGTGAACCGTCCCCCTGTCGTGTCGACACAGGAATGGCAGGCCGCGCGCGAGGCGCTGCTGGTCAAGGAGAAGGAGCAGACCCGAGCACTGGACGCGCTGGCCGCGGAACGGCGCAGGCTGCCGATGGTCCGCCTCGCCGACGGCTACCGCATGACCGCGCCGGACCGCTCGACGGTCGATCTGCCCGGCCTGTTCGAGGGGCACCGCCAGCTGGTGATCTACCACTTCATGCTGGCCCCGGGGCAGGACTGGCTGTGCACCGGCTGCGCCACCTTCACCGACAACATCGCCGACCAGTCTCACCTCAACGCCCGTCACACCCGGCTGATCATGATGTCCCGCGCGCCACAGGACGAGATCGACGTCCTACGGCGGCGGACGGGCTGGACCGTGCCCTGGTACTCGGCCGGCGACGACTTCTACGACGACCTCGGGCTCGGCAACGGTTTCGGGCTGAGCGTGCTGCTACGCGACGGCGCGGAGGTCTTCCGCACCTACTACACCAGCGGTCGCGGGGTCGATCGGCTCCGACTCGACTTCAACCTGCTCGACCTCACGCCTTATGGACGTCAGGAAGAGTGGGAGGACTCCCCCGAGGGCTGGCCGCAGGACCCGACGATGAGCTGGCTCCGGCCGCGCGACGAATACCCCACACCGCCGCGGCCGTGACTCCCTCCCGCCCTCGAACCGCGATCCCTGACCGCTTGCCCAGGAGGCAGCCATGGCACGCACCCTCACCGCCCCCGAGCGCGAGCACTTCCTCGCCCTACCGCACGTCGGCGTCCTCAGCGTCGCCGCGGACGACGGCCGTCCCCCGCTCACCGTGCCCGTCTGGTACACCTACACGCCCGGCGGAAACCTGACTTTCTTCACCGGCACTCAAGGCCGGGTCGCACGCAAGACCCGGCTGCTCCAGCGGTCGGGGACCCTGAGCTTCTGCGTGCAACAGACCGAGTTCCCCTACAAATACGTCACGGTCGAGTGCACGGTGGTGGAGGAGGACGGGACGCCCTCGGTCGAGGAAGTGACGGCCATCACCTCCCGCTACCTACCACCGGACCTCGCCCGCGCCTTCGCCGAGGCCGAGACCTCCGACCCGGCCGGCACCTTCGTGCTGTTCACCGCGCGTCCCGACCGGTGGCTGAGCTTCGACTTCGCGGACGACGCGCGCTCCGGCTGAGCACTGTGGCGACGCCGATCATGTGGTGGTGCGGTCGGGCCCTCGTGGGACGGAGGGCGTGGTCTCGGCCAGCCGCTCTTGAAGGAAACGCTGTTCGGGCTCGGTCTGCGCGAGGTCGAGCGCCCGGCGGTACGCGTCGTGCGCCTCGCCGTCGCGGCCGGCGCGACGCAGGAGTTCGGCGCGGGTGGAATGGAAGTATCGGTAGTGGTCGAGGTCGAGACGGTCCAGGATGGCCAGGCCGGCTTCGGGCCCGTCGATCTCGGCCACGGCGACGGCCCGGTTCATCTCGACGATCGAAGAGCGGGTCTGCCTGGCGAGGGTCTGGTACAGCACGGCGATCTGCCGCCAGTCACGGGGCTGGTGCAGGTGCAGGTCGGCGATGGCCGCTTGGACCAAATAGGGCCCGGTGGACCTTCGTGCCATGGCCCGCCGCAGCAGCGCCCGGCCCTCGTCGATCTGCCGCTCGTCCCACAGGGCACGATCCTGGTCGTCGAGGGGGACGATCCGCCCGTCGCGCAGGCGGGCCGCTTTGCGCGCGTCGTGCAGCAGCATCAGCGCCAGCAACGCGAGCACCTCAGGCTCGTCCGGCATCAGGTCGGCGAGCGCCCGGCCGAGGTGGATCGCTTCTGCGGCGAGGTCGACGCGGCCGCCGCCCCAGCCCTGGTTGAAGATCAGGTAGACCACGGCGAGGACGGCCGCCAGCCGGTCGGGCAGTTGGTGATCGGGCGGCACGGCGAACGGGATGCCCGCGTCACGGATCTTGTGTTTGGCCCTGGTCAGTCGCTTGCTCATGGTCTCGAACGGGACGAGGAACGCCAGCGCGATCTCGTCGGTGGACAGGCCGCCGAGGGTCCGCAGGGTGAGCGCCACCTGCGCCTCGAGGGCGAGCGCCGGATGACAGCAGGTGAAGATCAGCTCCAGCCGCTCGTCCGGGATGGTGGCGGCGTCATCCATGAGTGCCTCCGGGGGCTGTGGCCCGGTCTCGATGTCACGGGCGAGCAGCTTCGTCTTGTCGGCCAGGACCTGCCGGCGGCGCAGCTGGTCGATGGCGCGGTTGCGTGCGGTCGTGATCAGCCAGCCGGTGGGGTTGGCCGGTTCCCCGTCGCGTGGCCAGCGTTCGGCGGCGATGGCGAACGCCTCGGCGGCCGCCTCCTCGGCGAGTTCGATGTCGCCGAGGATCCCGACCAGTGTGGCCAGCACACGGCCCCACTGGTCGCGGAAGACGGCGTCAAGCGCCACGGAAGCGTCCGTCGATGATGGGCCGCACCTCGATCGCGGTGCCGGGCCTGGTCTCCTGGAGCATTTCCCCGGCGATGGCGAGTGCCCCGTCGAGGTTGTCGGCCTCGATCAGGAACAGGCCGGCGAGGTACTCCTTGCTGTCGATGAACGGTCCGTCGGTCAGCAGCATCTGTCCTTCCTCGTTGTGCAGCGTCGTCGCCGACTCGTCAGCGTGTAGCCGTGCCCAGCCGGTGACGTGCGGCCGGTCGAGCTGTGCTGCAAGGGCACCCGGAATCGGGCGCGTCGCCCGGTCCGATTCCTCCGCCGAGGCGTAGGCCAACAACGCGTACTGCATGAGTCCTCCTGTCACGGGTCGATGCCGCGTCAAGTATCAGACGAACAGCGTCGCCGTGGACGGACAGCAACCGCCGGCCGATTTCTCCCAGCGGCGGTGTCCGTCTGGCGCGTGGCCGTTCGTCAGTGCTGCAGATCCCCCCAAGAGAGGGGGCGGCAGCCCGGGCCGACGTCTCGTCGCCGCCTGACCGAAGGGACCCACAATGCCTGACATCTTGCACCGCATCAGCATCGACGCCCCGCCGCAGCGGGTACACGACCTCATCGCCGACACCGACGGCATCGCCCGCTGGTGGACCGGGCGGCCGCTCACCGGTGAACACACCATCGGCTCCGGCTTCAGTGTCTACTTCGGCGACGCCGGGCGGCCCGCCGCCGTCATGCGGGTCCTGACCGACACCCCGGACGAAGTGGTGTGGCGGGTCACCGACGGACCCGACACCTGGATCGACACCCGGATCACCTTCTCCCTCCGACCCGCCGGCCAGGGCGGCACCACACTTCTGTTCACCCACTCCGGCTGGCAACGGGCCGGCGAATTCATGAGCGGATGCAGCACCAACTGGGGCGCCTACCTCACCAGCCTCAAGACCGGCGCCGAGACCGGCGCATTCGGCGCCTACCCGGCCGGCGAGATCAGCCGATGGGACGCGAAGCCGTCAGCATCGACGGATGGAGAGGGGCC
The DNA here is from genome assembly GCF_016863275.1 of Planotetraspora mira. Taxonomy (GTDB): domain Bacteria; phylum Actinomycetota; class Actinomycetes; order Streptosporangiales; family Streptosporangiaceae; genus Planotetraspora; species Planotetraspora mira. The sequence goes on along the minus strand of NZ_BOOO01000034.1, from coordinate 209,028 downwards.
GGCCTCGTCCGACAACATCGAGATCATCACGCGCTTCGAGCACGCGTTTCGCGCGGCCGACCAAGCGACGATCGACGAGCTCTGCGACCTGGGCCTGGTCGACCACAATCCAGCACCCGACCACGAGCCGACGCTGACCGGTTTCAAGCAGAAGGTCGCGGGCTTCAAGGCGATCTTCCCCGACCTGAAGGAAGACCTGCAGGACATCGTCGCCATCGGCGACACCGTCGCCACCCGGTGGGTCGTGACCGGTTCTCAGCAGCTGGAGTTCATGGGGATCCCCGCGGCCGGCCAGACGATCAGGGTCGAGGGCATGAACTTCTACCGCCTCAAGGACGGTCGCGTGACCGACATCTGGACGCAGTTCGACGGCGTCGCCATGATGCAGCAACTCGGCGCCATCCCGGCCTGACACTCGGGTCGGCTTCCAGGTGTGCGGGCGTGGACGGCGGGGCACGCGATCATCTGCGTCCGCCGTCTGCGATCCGCGCAACGCGCCAGGAAGTCGCCGACCAGCTGGCTGAGCGTTCAGGCGACGCGGGTGTCGTACGCCTCGCGATTGGCGAGCACCTCGTCCATGTGCGCCTCGGCCCAATCCTTGATGCCGCGCATCATGTGGTGGAGCGAGAGACCCAGGCCGGTCAGCTCGTATGTGACGGTGACCGGCACGGTCGCCGTCACGGTGCGGGTGACCAGGCCGTCGCGCTCGAGGGAGCGCAGCGTCTGGGTGAGCATCTTCTGGCTGACCCCGGCCAGCCGGCGGGCCAGCTCCGAGTAGCGCATCGCTCGCGGCTCGCCGACACGGTTGCCGCCGGAGGCGTGCGGGCCGTCGCTGCCGAGAGCCGCCAGGACCAGCGTCACCCACTTGTCGGAGATCCGGTCGAGTAGTTGGCGGCTGGGGCAGCGTGCCAGGAACGCGTCGTAGTCCGCCTGCGCCTGTGCCCGCTTCTGGGCTGCCGTCAGTGTCGGCATCGACTGCTCCTTCCTACCGGGCGGTGCCCTACGCACTCCGAGGTGCGTACTTCCTCATGGAGAGTTACCCCTCAATAGTGATGTGGGATGACCATCGAACACAAGCCCACAAGGAGCGAACCCATGAGCATGTCCACCTTCCGCACCGCCGTCGTGCGCACCCCGGGCGGACCCGGCTCGATCGAGATCATTGACGTTCCGGTCACCGAGCCCGGGCCCGGCGAGGTCCGGGTCGAGATCGCCGCCGCGCCGGTCAACCCCGTCGACCTCGGGGTCGCGGATGGCTTCTTCCACGCCATGGGGCTGATCGATCAGCCGGAGCGTACCGGCCTGGGTTGGGACTTCGCCGGCATCGTCGTGGCCACCGGCCGCGGCGGGGACCTGGCCGTCGGTACCCGGGTCGCCGGTCTGGTGGTCGGATTCGACCGCGACTTCGGCACCTACGCCGAGCAGCTCGTCGTGCCTGCCGCCGACCTCGCCGTCGTGCCCGACGGGCTCGACCTGGTCGCGGCGTCGACGGTGCCGCTCAACGGGCTGGCTGCGGCGCAGATCGTCGACCTGCTCGGCGACGCGCCCACCGGCGGTGACCGACTGCTGGTGACCGGGGCGGCCGGCGCGGTCGGAGGGTACGTCTCCGCGCTCGCGCAGGACCGCGGCTGGCGGGTGACCGGCCTGGCCCGAGCCGAGGACGAGGAGTTCGTCCGCAGCCTCGGCGCCGGCTTCACCACGCGAGCCGAGTCGGGCTGGGACGCGGTTGCCGACGGCGCCGCACTGCAGGAGCGGGGTCTCGCCCTGGTCCGCGACGGCGGGGCGTTCGTCGGCGTCCGGCCGAACGCCGTGCCGGCCGCGGAGCGCGGGATCACCGTAGCCACCGTGGTGACGCACCCCGACGGCCCGCGATTGGGCGACCTGCTCGCCCGCACCGCGTCCGGCGAACTGCCGGCCCGAGTGCACACGGTCGTGCCGCTGGACCAGGTCGCCGACGCCCACCGGGCCGTGGCGAAGAGCGGGGTCCGCGGTCGCTACGTGCTCCAGCCCTGACCGGCGGCTTCCAGCTCGACAATCGACCGGTCATGCCAATCGACCCGACCGGGGTGAGCATCCCCAGGGCGCTGTGGCGTCGTCGGCGGCCAATGGGCCGAGGTCGCTGACGGCCCACCCTGCGGTCAACGGCCGCATTCAGCCTTGGGCTCGACCGAACCCCTATCAACTATCATCACAAAGGCATCCTTTGCGATCAATGCGAGAACTCGAGCGCAAGGCTTCGATCCGACCAGGGCCGCGTACAGCGGCTTCGGCAGCTTGGGCTCACAGTGATCTATCGGCTCTGCCGAAGTTGTAGTAGTCAGAGCCCGGGGATCTGTTTGGGTCGTTGGCAACTTGACCGCGTGCGCCCACGCACTCACACGCCCTGCCGCCAGGCCGGAGCAAGGAGGGAACACGGTGTCCAGGCGCATGAGCACTCCGTCGGCGGCGCAGATCCGCTGGATCAACGCCGCCGCGATCTACGAGGCCATGCGTACGCGGGAGTCCTGCACTGCCGGGGATCTCATGACGGCCACCGGCCTGTCACGCCCGACCGTCCACACGACGTGCGACTGGCTCATCGCCCAGGGCCTCGTCGCCGAAGTGATCACCGATCTCGTCCAGGACGCGCAGCCGGGCCGCCCCGCCCGCCGCTATCAGATCAACCCCCGCGCCGGTTTCGTCCTCGCGCTCGACATCCGGGAGAGCCGGGTCACGGGGGCCGTCGCCGACCTGACCGGCGGGATCTGCGGCGAACTGTCGCGCGACATAGCCGCCGACCCGAGCCTGCGATCACAGGCAGCCGTCCACGGGCCGTCGATCGCCCACGACCTCGTCGAACTCGCCGGTATCGATCCTGGCTTGGTGTGGCAGGTCTGCGTGAGCATCCCCGCGCCCGTCCAGTCTCGCGAGTACGCCCCTTCGACCGCCGCCCAGTATCGGGCGGGCACCCGGGACGTGATCACCGAGCTCGAAGAAACCCTCCCGTGGCCGGTGGTCGCCGAGAACGACGCCAACCTGGCGATGATCGGCGAGCAGTGGCAGGGCGCCGCCCACCACCACGACAACGCCGTGCTCCTCGACGTGTGCGAGAACGGCTTCGGGGCCGGGCTCATCGTCAACGGCCGCCTCGTGCGGGGCAGCAAGGGCCTGGCCGGCGAGATGACGTCCGTCGACCTGCTGTCCGGAATGGGTCCCGCCGGAGGGGTGGCGCGCAAGGTGGCCCAACTCGGAGCCGAGGCGGTCCGCGACGCGCGCGACGCCTCCGGTGCGGGTCCGTCCCCGGCGGAGACGGGGGCGCTGTTCGACCTCGCGCACGGCGATCCCGAGCAGGTGACGGACGCGATGGTGTTCACCTCACTCGACGCCGGCGACCCCGCCGCCCGAAGAATCGCCGACCAGGTGGGCGCGATCGTCGCGCGTCCTATCGCGATGCTGGCCACGCTGCTCGACCCGGAGTTGGTCGTCATCTGCGGACTTTCGGCCGAGGCCGCCGACCGGCTCATGCCACCGATCGAAGAGCAGACGCTGGAGCTCTACCGCGGGCTCGCCACCCCGCCGCCGCGGCTGGCACTGTCGGCCCTCGGCACCAGGGCGACCGTCATCGGCGGAGTCCGCCGCGCGCTCAACGAGGTCGAGGGTCGCCTGTTCGGGTCGCCTCACAGCGAGCGCTGGCCGGGAACGACCCTTCGCGCCGCCGACGCCCGGTAGTCCCCCGGTCCACCCTCCGCTGACGCGCCTCGGCTTGTGATGCCTGCCGTACGCGTCTGATCCCGCGAGTGCGGGATGTCCCTCCCGGCCCCGGCTTACGGGCGGACTCGTATGACGCGGCCGCCGTCCGCGGGGAATGTTGGCCAGGCCGTCCTGACAGCCCCCTGGCCGTTCGCCATTTCGACCGTTGACGCCCCGATCTACGTGGGGCTATGGTATCGAAAAACCTTTAATAAATACCCCTTCGTAACATTGCGGTAACGCCCCTCCAGTAGCTCACAACACGACCGAGACAGTCGGGCACCGGGACCCGCGGATAGACACGGACCCTTCGCGGTACCGGGGACGCCACAGACGAGACACCCGCTCGTCGGCGTTCCTGCGCCCGTTTTGGCGCACTCACACCGAGGACGCCTCGCCATACCAAGAAAGACTCCAGTGAGACACAACAAGCCGATGATCGCCGTTGCCGTCCCGTCTCCCACGGCGCCGGCCGCCCACGGCCGAGGCTCCAGCGGACGCAACGCCTGGCCCGAATGCCCGGGGCGGCCAGGCTGAGCGAGTCCCAGGTCGGCCTGATGGGCCGAAGCTGGATCGAGTCCTGCCGCATGGACGCGGAGGATCGTCGCCGCCGACAGGTCAATTCACAACGGACATTAATGATGCAATCGTGACAATTGACACCATAGCTTCTTAAATAGGAAGCTTGTACGCGGCCGAGCTCCAGCCACCGTGGTCGGCGGCAGGTGCCCCCCAGTAGTCGTGCTCCCGTCTCATGGGTCCCACCGGTCCGTGACCTGGTCGGCCCGCCTGTCCGTGGCCGCGTGGTCCGTGGGCCGTCCAGTGGCCTGCCGGTCCGGCACGCAATGAACTTGTCCACCCCTCTGATCAGCCATCGCTGATCGAATCCCCCGACCCGCGCCGCCTGGGAGGGCGAAGCGGTCCCTTCCGGAATTAGTGAGGAACAACCCGTGCTCACACGCAAGCCGTACGTCTTCGCCGTCGCAGGCGCTCTCATGCTCGCCGCCGCGGCCTGCGGCAGCAGCGACTCGTCCACTAGTGGGTCCGCCGCCGCGCCGGCTTCGATCACCTACTGGGCGTCCAACCAGGGCACGAGCCTGGAGAGCGACAAGCAGATCCTCCAGCCGGAGCTCGACCGGTTCACCAAGGAGACCGGCATCAAGGTGAACCTCGAGGTCGTCCCCTGGTCCGACCTGCTCAACCGCATCCTGGCGGCCGCCACCTCCGGCAAGGGCCCCGACGTCGTCAACATCGGCAACACCTGGTCGGCCTCGTTGCAGGCGACCGGCGCGTTCGTTCCGCTCGACGACACCCAGTTGAACGCCCTCGGCGGCAAGGCGCGCTTCCTCGGCCCGAGCCTCGCGGCGACGGGCGCCCCCGGGCAGCCCCCGGTGGGCGCGCCCCTCTACAGCACGGCGTACGCCCTCTACTACAACAAGCACATGTTCAAGGACGCCGGCATCGCCGACCCGCCGAAGACCTGGGACGAGCTGGTCGCCGACGGCAAGAAGCTCACCAAGGACGGCAAGTGGGGCCTGGCCGTCGAGGGCGCCAGCGTCAGCGAGAACGCCCACATGATCTTCACGCTCGGTCAGCAGCACGGCGGTGACCTGTTCGACAGCTCGGGCAAGTCGCAGTTCGACTCGCCGGCGAACGTGGCCGCCGTCAAGCAGTACCTGGACTTCATCGCAACGGACAAGATCACCAACCCGAGCGACGCCGCGTACTCCAACGGCACCGAGGCGCTTCAGGACTTCATCGGCGGCAAGGCCGCGATGGTGATGTGGCAGTCGGCCAGCGGCACGCTGAAGACGGGCGGCATGACCCCCGACGACTACGGCGTCGCGCCGATCCCGCTGCCCGACCCCTCCTCGGGCGGCAAGCAGGTCGACAGCATGGTCGGCGGCATCAACATCTCCGTCTTCGACAGCGCCGCCAACAAGGACGGCGCGCTGAAGTTCGTGAAGTTCATGACCAGCAAGCAGACGCAGCAGGACCTCAACAAGGCTTACGGCTCGCTGCCGACGGTCACCGACGCCTACGACGACCCGGCGTTCCAGACGCCGGAGATCAAGACGTACCAGCAGATCCTCGCCAACACGGCCGCTCCGCTGCCCCAGGTCGCCAATGAGAGCCAGTTCGAGACCTTGGTCGGCAACGCGATGAACCAGCTGTTCGCGGACGCCGCCAGCGGCAAGCCGATCACTGACGAGTCCGTGAAGGCCAAGCTCACCGAGGCCAACCAGCAGATGGCCGGCTGAACCGACCTGCCCCGGGGTGCCGGGCGGTGCACGACGACCGCCCGGCACCACGTGCCCGACCACGAAGATCGAAGATCGGAAGGACGTCAATGGTCGTGTCCGCCACGTCCCGGCCCGGCGGGGGACGGGGATCCGGAGACCCGGGGAGGCCTCCGCCACCATCCGGCGGCAGGAAAGGCCGGATCATCCCCCGGCTACCGGTGAGGCTGCGCCGTCTCGGCCTGCCGTACCTGCTGATCCTGCCCGCCCTCCTGCTGGAGCTGCTCGTCCACCTGATTCCGATGCTGATCGGGATCGGCATGAGCTTCATCAAGCTCACCCAGCTCTACATTCGGAACTGGTCGGCGGCCCCCTCCGCGGGGTGGTCGAACTACCACCTGGCGGTGGACTTCAACGCCCCCGTCGGCCGCGCGCTGCTCCACTCGTTCCTCGTGACGGTCGCGTTCACCCTGATCACGGTCGCGCTGTCCTGGTTCTTCGGGATGGCCGGAGCCGTGCTGATGCAGGGGGAGTTCCGCGGGCGGGGCGTCCTGCGGGCGTTGTTCCTCGTGCCGTACGCGCTGCCCGTCTACGCCGGCGTGATCACCTGGAGCTTCCTGCTGCAGCGTGACTCGGGGCTCGTCAACCACGTGCTGGTGGACCAGCTGCACCTGTTCGGCGACAAGCCGTTCTGGCTCATCGGGCAGAACAGCTTCGCCTCGATCGTCGTGGTGTCGCTGTGGCGCTGGTGGCCGTTCGCCTTCCTGGTGTTGATGGCGGGCCTGCAGAACATCCCCCGGGATCTGTACGAGGCGTCGGCGATCGACGGCGCGGGATGGATGCGGCAGCTGCGCTCGGTCACGCTTCCCATGCTGCGTCCGGTCAACCAGGTGCTGGTCCTGGTCCTGTTCCTGTGGACCTTCAACGACTTCAACACGCCGTACGTGCTGTTCGGGAAAACGGCGCCCCAAGAGGCCGACCTGATCTCGATTCACATCTACCAGAGCTCTTTCGTCACCTGGAATTTCGGAACCGGCTCGGCCATGTCCGTGCTGCTCCTGCTGTTCCTGCTGCTTGTCACGGCGATCTACCTGCTGATCACTTCGCGGAGGAGGAGCGATGCGTGACCCCAAATGGCTGAAGTGGGTGCGCATCATCGGGCTCGGCCTGCTCGGCCTGTTCACGGTGACGCCGATCTACGTGATGATCACGTCGTCGATCAAGCCGTTGAAGGACGTCCAGGGGGACTTCCACTGGATCCCCACGACGATCACCTTCAGCGCCTTTCACGACATGTGGTCGACGGTGCCCCTCGCGCACTACTTCGTCAACAGCCTCATCGTGTCGACCATCGCGTCGGTGGTCTCGGTGGTGGTCGCGATCTTCGCGGCCTACGCCGTCAGCCGCTTCCGGTTCGCCGGGCGCAGGGCCTTCTCCATCACGGTTCTGTCGACCCAGATGTTCCCCGGCATCCTGTTCCTGCTGCCGCTCTTCTTGATCTACGTGAACCTCGGCAGCGCGATCGGCGTCGACCTGTACGCGAGCCGCACCGGCCTGATCATCACGTACCTGACGTTCTCGCTGCCGTTCTCGATCTGGATGCTGGTCGGCTACTTCGACTCCATCCCTGTCGCGCTCGACGAGGCCGCCAAGGTCGACGGCAGCGGGCCGATCGGCGCGCTGATCCGCGTCGTCATCCCCGCCGCGACCCCCGGCATCATCGCCGTCCTCATCTACGCGTTCATGAGCGCGTGGGGTGAGGTGCTGTTCGCCTCGGTCATGACCGACGAGGCGAGCCGGACGCTCGCCGTCGGCCTGCAGGGATACGCCACGCAGAACAACGTCTACTGGAACCAGATCATGGCGGCCTCGCTGGTCGTCAGCATCCCGGTGGTGGCCGGGTTCCTGCTCCTCCAGCGTTATCTCGTGCAGGGGCTCACCGCGGGCGCGGTCAAGTGACCCGTTCCGATCCGCACGACACGATCCATCGGCGCACCACTCACCGCACAACGAGGGAGAACAACACATGAAGTCGCACGGGGGCGAGGGCCCGGATCTCACGGCCTTCGGAAGGGACTTCGTCTGGGGTGTGGCCACCTCGGCCTACCAGATCGAGGGCGCCGTCGACGAGGACGGCCGACTTCCGTCCATCTGGGACACCTTCAGCCGGGTTCCCGGCGCGACCGACGGGGGCGACACGGGTGACGTGGCCTGTGATCATTACCACCGCTGGCAGGAGGACGTCGGCCTGATCAAGCAGCTCGGCGTGGACGCCTACCGGCTGTCGATCGCCTGGCCGCGGGTCGTGCCCACGGGCTCCGGGGCGGTCAACGCGAAGGGGCTGGCCTTCTACGACCGGCTCGTCGACGCGCTGCTCGAGGCCGGAATCCGGCCGTTCGTGACGCTCTACCACTGGGACCTGCCGCAGGCGCTCCAGGACGAGGGCGGTTGGCCGCGGCGGGACACCGCCTACCGCTTCGCCGACTACGCCACCGCCGTGGCCGAGGCGCTCGGCGACCGCGTCACCGACTGGACCACGCTGAACGAGCCGCTGTGCAGCTCGTGGATCGGCCACCTCGAGGGCGCGATGGCGCCGGGCCTGAAGGACCTCGAGGCGGCCGTGCGCACGTCGTACCACCTGCACCTGGGCCACGGGCTGGCCACGCAGGCCATCCGTGCCGTCGCCAAGAAGTCGCCCTCCGTCGGCATCGTCAACAACCTCAGCCCGATCGAGCCCGCCACGGACAGCGACGCCGACCGCGCCGCCGCCCTCCGCATGGACGGACACGTCAACCGCTGGTGGCTCGACCCGATCCTCGGCAGGGGCTACCCCGAGGACATGGTCAAGGTCTACGGCGTCGACCTGCCGATTCAGGACGGTGACCTGGAGACGATCGCCCAGCCGCTCGACTACCTGGGGCTGAACTACTACTTCCGGCAGATCGTGGCCGACGACCCCCAGGGGCCCGCGCCGTACGCGCGGCAGGTGCCGGTGCCGGGGGCGGCGACCACCGCCATGGGCTGGGAGGTGAACGCTGACGGACTGGAGCAGCTGCTGCTGCGCCTGACCCGCGAGTACGGCGCCGAGCGGATCTACGTCACCGAGAACGGCTCGGCCTGGGACGACAAGGTCACCGGCGATGGGACCGTCGAGGACCCCGAGCGGGCCGCCTACCTTGAGGACCACCTCGCCGCCTGTGCCCGCGCCGTCCGTCAGGGCGCGCCTCTGGCCGGGTACTTCGCGTGGTCGCTCATGGACAACTTCGAGTGGGCGTACGGCTACGCGAAGCGGTTCGGCCTGGTCCACGTCGACTACGACACCCAGGTCAGGACCATCAAGGCCAGCGGCCACCGCTACGCCGAGCTGATCCGCGCCGGTAAGGATCTGCAGGAGGGCTGAGCCCCGCCAGGTCGCTTCCGTAGTCCGTCAGGTCGGCATGCCCTGGCGGACTACGGGCGTTTCCCGGTCTCGGGCGCTGATGGCGGCCCTCGTCTGGCGCGCCGCGGAAAAACCCGGCTTACCTCCACGGACGGCTCGAGATCTGTGAGGGCATGCGGTTTGATCATGACGTTCCACTCGGCCTTCGGCAACCAGGAGTAGCTCCATGGATCGACACCTTCTGCCTGAACAATCGGCGGAGCTGTACGTGCTTGATGTGAACACGGGCGACCGGAGGCTGGTGTACCGGTCATCGGACATGCTGTTCGAGGCGCCCAACTGGAGCAGCGACGGGCAATGGCTTGTCATCAACGCCGACGGGCTCTTGTTCCGTCTTCCCGTTTCCGGCGGCACCGAGTTGGAACAGATCGACCTCGGCGATGTGCCGCCGATCAACAACGACCATGTTCTCAGCCCGGACGGCGCGACTGTTTATGTGTCGGCCCAGGATGGTCACATCTACGCGGTACCTATGTCGGGAGGCCGCCCCCGGCGCGTGACGAACGACCACGGACCGGATTTCGCCCACTACCTGCATGGGATCTCCCCGGATGGCGCGTCCTTGGCGTACATCGGGTTGCGACGTCGCGGCGACCGGCAGCCCATCACGAACGTGTATCTCATCCCCGTCACCGGCGGAGCGGATCAACAGTTGACGGACGACGACTTCCCCGACGATGGATCGGAGTTCGGCCCCGACGGTAGGTGGATCTACTTCAATTCCGAACGTGTGGCTTCCACTCCCGGCCACGCACAACTGTTCCGCATCACCTCGGATGGATCGACGACGGAGCAGCTCACCAGCGATGAGCGGGTGAACTGGTTCCCCCACCCGTCTCCGGACGGCACGCGGATCGCCTACATCAGCTTTCCGCCCGGCACACTGGGTCATCCGCCGAATGTGGATGTGATCGTCCGGATTCTCGATCAGGACGGTATACGCGATCTCATTCACCTGTTCGGCGGCCAAGGGACGATGAACGTGCCGAGCTGGGATCCGACCGGCAACTCGATCGCCTACGTGGCTTATCCCTTGGGCGGCGACACAGGAGACAAGGAATGACCATCAGTGCGCGGGTCTTCCCCTTGCCCGTCGCGCGCCGCCGGTGATGTCAACGACCGGGTTGTCACCGATCCCCCATCACCGCCGGCGGCCGCTCATCGCGGTCGAGTTGTCCGCATTGCTCGCCCGCCGGGCACCCGGCCGGGCGTCTGTTTCGACGCCCGGCCGGTGATGGGCGCTGCCGGGGTGATTACCTCTTAGGTTTGAAGTAGTGCCCGACCATGTATGCGGTGACCTGTGCGCCGATCTTCGCGCCCTGCAGGTCGGCCGTGCGGGTGTGGATGCCGCCCCATATGCGGGCGTTGATCACCTCGGCGATCGCCTTTGAGAAGCCGCGGAAATACCTGGTGGTACCCGAATCGGCGCTGTACCCGCTGAAGGAGATGTCGTCCCGGCCGAAGAAGTACGCCAACGCCGACATGCTCGCCGCGGTGAAACAGGTATGTCCGGACGTGAAATCGGGGTGCGGCGGCGTGACGAGCAACGGCATCCAGGTGGGGTCGGCCACCGTCTTCGGGTTGCCGTCGGTGTCGGCCAGTTGGATCGCGGTGACCGGCCGCCAGAAGGTCCACGCCGCCTTCTCGTTGTAGCAGGCGATCGTGGCGTCGGCCTCAGCCAGATCGACCATCGCGAACATCCGCGACGTCTGGAGCGTGTTCAGTCGCTGTGTCGTCGCGAGTTGCCGCTTGATCTCCCATTCGGCGAGATGCCGGTCATGCCACCAGATCGCGGCTTGTGTCTGGTCGGCCGTCCTGACCGTACTGGTCACCGAGCCGATCGTCTTGACCTCGTTGAAGTCGCGGGCATACTGCCGGCTGGTGAGCGCCGGCGGGCCGGCCGTACGGAACATGGACGCGCTGGGGAGGAAGAACGGCTTGAGGTAACCGACCCACGCACCGTCGTTGGCCAACGTGGGAGGCGTCGGCCGCCACTGACCAGGCTGGGTGCCGACGGGCCAGGTCTGGCTTCCGAACGCCCCGTCGTTCTGCCGCGCGGCGATCATCGCGGCGGCCGCCTGATCGCCCACGGTGATCCCGCGCTGCTTCGCGGTGCCGTAAGGAATCGCGGCCAGCGACTCGTCGTACTGCGTCTTCAACCTCTCCTGCTGAGCCGGGAACAGCGCGCTCAGCACGCGGAAGGCCGCGGTCGCGACGGCCGCGTCCGTCGACTCGTTTCCCTTGGCGGCCGGTGCGGTCAGGTACGGCTGGTACGGAGTGCCGGCGATGGCGTTCACCGCGTCGTAAACGGCTCCGTGGACCATCGCGAAACTGCGTGCCTGGACCTGCGGCTGCTGACCGGCGATGTCCCAGATCGCTGTCTGGGCGTTGCGGTCCCAGACAATGACGGCATTGTCGGGCCTGTGCGAATCCGACGCGTACGCGAATGACGATCCGACTCCCGCCGGCAGCCCGGCGGCGGCGACCGCGGCGACGACCAACCAGACGGCCTTGCGTTTCAGGATGGATGACCAGTCCGTTTTACGTGATTTACGCATTGGAGCAAATTACTATGCCGGCCGCAGGCGCTACAGTGCCCGATCGGTCGAAAAGCTGATAATGACGTAACCGAAAATGAAATCCCTCACCGATACGGGAACCGGTCGCCTCTTCCGGCTTCGCGGACGGCGTCCGACGGTTACCTGGAGGTCATCTCGAATTCGTCCGGGTGTACCGATTCACGGAACCGCCGCGAACACGATCAGGAGTTTCCGCCGGTCATCAGCCCATAGATCTTTCATGGCCGTCACCCCGGATCGATGTCCGTCGGCCTCGACCTTTCTGTTCGCGGATGCTTTCCGCGGCCGCCGGAATCGGGGGCCGAATCCGAATGTGAACTCCTCATTCGAACGTCCCCGACGCCGACGGCGTCATCCTCGTCCGCGCGGTCTGAGGTGGTGCGGGGCCCGCTGCCCCGCACCGTCCACTATCGCCAGTCGGTGCCCGCGTCGGAGTCCGCAGCCGGCGTGGGGCCGGCGGCCATCCGCACCACGATGACCGCGTACGCGCAGAGTACGGCGAGACCGGCCCACCCGGGGAGCGGGAAGTACCCGGCCGACGGCGCGTAGTGCTCCGTCACCTGCGGATACTCCACCATCGTCTGCTTGACCGCGAAGCCGGCGGCCGGCGTGAGCCGCAGCAGCCAGTCGGAGACCGCGTCGGGGAGCAGCGGGAACGCCGTGACAGCGTAGGGCAGAGCGATCAGCGAAACCCCGATGAGGATCGCTGACCAGCCGCGGTTCAGCCGCACACCGAGCCCGTATGCGACGACGGCGCAGAGCGCGAGCACTGCCGCGAGGCCGACGATCACCCGGGCGCCGGTCAGCACCGGCAGCGACGGCACCACGATGCCGTTGCCTTCCAGGCCCGCCATGCCCACCGGAAGGACGATGCCGACCGCGACAAGACCGGCGACGAAGTTCGCCCCGGCGACGACGAGTGCCCGGGCGACGATCACTCGCCGGGATGCCGCCTCGCGGGCCGTGCGGGTGCCGTAGCGAGCCGCGACGACGACCACGACGATCAGCGCGACCGGCAGGCCGAGCAGCGTGTTCTCGACGGTACGCGTACCCTCCTCACTGAGCGGCCCGATGTCGCCGGTGCCGCTGATCGTGATGACGCCGTCCTTCTGCACGGCTCCTGATGCGTTGTGGTACTTCTCCCAGTCGGTGTGGTTCATCTCGCCGACCGAGTCGCTGTCCCACCCGCCGGTGACACCGCCCTCGACGGTGACGTCGTCGAAGACGCCGACGGCCTGGGTGAACCGGACCTCCTCGATCGCGCCGCCGAGGCCGACCTTGCGGAGCGTGAGGTCGCCGGGAGAGGTGGCGAACAGGCCGACCTGCACGGTGTCCGGCAGCCCGTCGAGCGTCGCGGTTGCGACGGTGTACCAGTGGCTGCCGTCGGCGGACTCGGAGCCGGTGATCACGTTGCCTGAGCGGGTCAGGCGCAGCCAGCGGGGGGACTGCGCCGAGACGCCTCCAGCGCTGCCGGCGACGTCGTGCCGGTAGCCGTGCTGGAAGCGAACGCCGTGGCTGCCGGTCATCATGAGTGCCGCGTACTGCGAGCCCTCCCGCATGCCGTCCTTGACGATGATCCCGGCCTTCGCCCAGGGCACCAGCCCGGACACGATCTGGTCGTGTTTCGGCGGTGGATAGGTGATCGTCCCGGTCATCGAGGTCATCCGGACGGTGAGGCTGCCCTCGCGGCTCAGGTCACGATGCAGGAACCAGAACTTGTCACTGACGATGGAGCCGTCACCGGCGACGGGTGGGGCCGGGCAAGGACCCGGGCAGGACGAGTGGATGTTGAGCGTGAACAGCAGGCCCACTGCGATGACGGTGAGGGCCGCGGCGGCCAGGGCGATCAGGCGCCCCGGGCGGCGGTACGCGGTCCATTCCCGCCGGAGGAGTTCGGTGGTCGACATGCCGTCGGTTCTACGGATCGGTGCGTAACACGACCCGAACCGGCGCCGTCATGCTGTTGTTAGGTTTCCCAGGGCATGCTGGCAGCATGATCGGGCTGCGCAGTGGGACCGTGGGAGCACGGTTCACGATGTTGTACGCCGTCGTGTTCCTCCTGTCGGGCGTCGGACTGCTGGGCTTGGCCTTCCTGCTCTCCGGCGGCAGCCTGAGCGACGTCTCCCCGGCTGGAGATCTCCCCGGCCAGGGCAGCGTCATCGCGACGCAACAGCATGTCCGGGAGTTGGAGGACCAGCTGGCCGCGGTGCATTCGCAGCAGTCTCGCCAGCTGCTGGTCGGCTCGCTGCTGGCGCTGATCGTGATGGCAGTCGTCTCGTTGCTGCTCGGTCGGGTGCTGGCCAAGCGTGTCCTGCGGCCGCTGCGGCTCATCGCGGCCGTCACCCGGCGCATCTCCGCCGACAGCCTGGATCAGCGGCTGGCCGTCACCGGTCCGGCGGACGAGGTGAAGGACCTCGCCGACACCATCGATGAGCTGCTCGGACGGCTTGAGGCGTCGTTCACCGCGCAGCGGCGCTTCGTCGCCAACGCATCCCATGACCTGCGTACGCCGCTGTCGACGATGCGGGCATCGCTGGACGTCGCGGTCGCCAAACCCGACCCGGCCCCCTCGACGGTGGCGCTCGCGGCCCGCCTGCGTCGGCAACTTGACCGGCTCGATCACCTGCTCGACGGGTTCCTCGTGCTGGCCCGGGCGCAGCACGGCGCGCCGGCCGACGCCGCTCCGGTCGACCTCGGCGACCTCATCGACGCCGAACTGCGGGAAAGGTCCACGGACGTGCGGCGGAAGGGGCTGAGTGTGACGGTGAACGTGCCGCCGGCGACGGCGACCGTGGGCAGCCCGGCGCTGCTGGCGCAGCTTGTGGGCAACGTCGTCGACAACGCCGTGACCCACAACGAGGACGGCGGATGGATCGAGATCACCGGGTCCGCGAACGCACAGGAGACGGCACTGATCGTCGAGACCGGCGGGCCCGTCCTCGACCAACGGAAGGTCGACCGGCTGGCGCAGCCCTTCGAGCGGCTCGGTGGCGAACGTACGGGCTCCTCGGGTCTGGGCCTGTCGATTGTGGCGGCCGTGGCCGCCGCCCACGGCGGCCGGCTCGCCCTGCTTGCCCGGCCGGAGGGCGGCCTGCTCGTGTCGATCACCCTTCCGCCCGCGAAGGTGCCGGTGGAGGCGTGAGGATCCTGGTGGTCGAAGACGACGACGCCCTCGCCGAGGTCGTCGCCGAAGGGCTACGCGACCAGGGGATGGCCGTCGACCTGGCGCACGACGGGCTCACCGCCGCCGCCAAGCTTGACCTCACCGCGTATGACGTGGTGGTCCTGGACCGGGACCTGCCCAGCCTGCACGGCGACACGCTATGCCAGATGATCACCGAGCGGGCGGAACGGCCGATGGTGCTGATGCTGACCGCGGCCAGTGCGCCCGGCGACCGGGTCAGCGGGTTGACCCTGGGCGCGGACGACTATCTCGCCAAGCCTTTCCACTTCCCGGAGCTGATCCTGCGCATCCAGGCGCTGGCCCGCCGCAAACCGGACGCGCGGCCCCGCGTGCTGCACGTGGCCGGGATCACGCTGGACCCGGTACGCCGCACCGCCGTTCGCGACGGGCTGCGACTCGACCTCTCAGTGAAGGAGTTCGCCGTGCTCGAGGTGCTCCTGCGGGCAAGCCCCGGCTTCCTGAGCGCCGAAACCCTGCTCGAGCAGGTATGGGACGAAAACGCCGACAGTTTCACCAACACCGTCACGGTCACGGTGGGCCGGCTGCGGCGCAAGCTCGGCGACCCGCCGGTCATCGCGACGGCGCGAGGAGTCGGCTACCGGATCGCCTCATCCACCGGCCTGCGGCGGCACGCAGGCGAATGATTCGGCGAGCACGCCCGTACCCCGCTCGGCGCGGCGCAGACCATGGATGAGCTGGACAAAGGCCTCAGCGGGTCCGCCCGCCCGCCGTTCTAGTAGTGCCGCAATCCAGGCCACAGCGCCGACCAGGGCCTGGCCGGGCCGGAGCACAGGGCGATCGGAGCGTTCTGCTCCTCGTTGTCCACGCCCTCCCCATTGTCCACGCGGCCCACCTGCCGGCAGCCGGTGAAGAACCGCCCGCTGGAGTCGTCGTCCCGCAGGCCCACCACCAGCACCGGCCCGTCGGCCGAGTCAGGGGGTGGCCCCCAGTCGGCGAAGTTCATATGGCCGGAGTAGGGCATCGGCAGGTTGTACCGGGGGCCGTACCGGACCAACGCGCTCGCCTCGCCGTAGTTGGCGGTGAAAATCACGGCTCGGGGACGCTGCTCGGCGGGGATGGCGGCCCACTGAGCCGCTACCGCAGAGGTGAGTTCGGGCCATCCGACCTGCTCGCCCTGCTCCTTGTTGATCGCATTCACCGCTGACAGCGCGTTCGGCGGCAGTACCGGAAGCGAGAACAGACCGCTCACCATGGTTGTGACGGCACCGGCGGCGATGGCCGTCCCTACGCGCCGCCGGCCTCGCATCCATCTGGCCACCGGTTCGCAGCCGGCCGCCGTCAACACCAAAAGGAGCGGAAGCGCGTAGTACGGCTTGCCGCCGGCCAGCAGCACCGAGGCACAGAGCAGCGGATAAGCCAGCGCCATCGCACGCGCCCATCGCAGTTCGGGATCGCGCCACAAGCGCAGGAACCCCGCGATCCAGATCGGCACGAACAACGGCGACAGGTACACGATCTGCATGGGGACGAACAGCAAGCGGTTTTCAAGCCCGTCGTCGGCGCTGATCCCGCTTGCGACGGTGAACTCCGGCCACCCGTGAGCGGCCTGCCACCACAGGTTGGGCCCGGCCACCACGGCCGCGATGACCACCCCGACTCCCAGCCACCGGCTGCGCAGCACCTGGCGCGGTCCGAGCGCCAGCTGAGCCACGAGCAGCGCCACCACCAGCACGCCGACCAGATACTTGTTCTCCAGGGCGAGGCCGACGGCCGCGCCCATCGCGACCCAGAGGCGACCGTCCCCGGTGCGCAGCAGCCGCAACGCCAGCCATGCGATCACCACCCACGCCAGCATGTCGAACGTGGACGTGGACACCATGTGGCCGACCGCCAAGACGAACACCGACGTCGCCGCAGAGAACGCGGCGATCGCCTGCGCCCGGCGTCCCCCGTGCAATTCCCTGGCCACCAGTGCCACCACCAGCACCGTCACCGCACAGGCGAGCGTCGAGGCGACCCGCAGCCCGGCCGGTGTGACCCCGAAGACCGCAGTGGTCGCCCTGGCAATGATCGGGGTCAGCGGGGGCTGGTCCACGTATCCCCAGGCGGGATGATCTCCGGCGACCAGGAAGTACAGTTCGTCGCGGTGGAAGCCGTAACGCCAGGAGAACGCGGTCAGCAGACCGGCCAATACCGTCACGACCGCCACCACCGGAACGGTGGCGAACGCCGCCAACGGACGAGGGGCGAACTTCGCCGGGCCTGTGGCGGGCACGGAGGCGCCGGTAGGCGGCGGGTCCAGGTCAGAATTGATCAATGTAAGGACCTCCGAGGGGATGCCGGGCCGGCGCGAAGGCCGTCGTGGCCCGGGATTCACAGGTCATCGGCGGGATGCCGACACGAGGAACGTAAACGGTGGGCCACGGCTGCCGGATCCCCTGCGCTCGCCAACTCTTGCCTCCCCCGTCGGGGGGAGCCACCCGGCCGGGCTCCCTCCTGAGAGGGAGGCTGTCCAGGCGCCCGCCCCCGATCGGCCGCCGCCGTACCGGTGTCTGTGGGGACGGAGGCGGAACAGCCGGCGCCGGACGACGCACGACCGAAGATCCCTCTTCCAGGGGAGGCATGCCGAGGGGACGGGCCACATACTTGAGCCCATGCAGACGCGTCAGCCCCCCGGCGTCGTGGCGTGGATCAGGGCCCGCCCGCTGATCGCCGACGCGCTGCTCGCCGTGCTTCTCGCCGTGGTCTCGCTCATCGCGCTCTTCTCCCAGTCGCGCGCTGAGCACATGCCTGCTCCGGGGCCGCTCGCGGTGGCGTTCGTCCTTCTGATCAACCTGCCGCTGGCCTGGCGGCGGGCTTACCCCCTCGGGATCAACCTGGCGATCGGGGCGGCGTCCGCCGCCTACGGGGCCACGGCGTTACCGGACCTGGTGACGCCCGTTCCGCTCGCCGGCGTGGTCGCCGTTTACGGCGTCGCCGCCTGGTGCGGAAGGCGGGCCTCAATGATCGTGGGCGTGTTGACCGCGATCAGCATCGTGGTCATCACTGTGCTCCCCGCGACCGACAGCGACTTCCTTGACTTCACATTCGGCGCGCTGCTGCTTGGCAGCGCGTGGGTGCTCGGCGACAGTGCGCGCATCCGCCGTGTGCACACCGCCGACCTCGAGGCGAGAGCGATCTGGCTGGCGCGGGAGCGTGACTTCGAGGCAAGGCGCGCGGTGACCGCCGAGCGAGCCCGCATCGCCCGGGAGCTGCACGACGTGGTGGCCCACCACGTCAGCATGATGGTGGTCCAGGCCGAGGCGGGGCCGGTCGCGGCGGAGCACGACGCGCGAGGGTCCGTACGGGCGTTCGACACGATCGCGGAAACGGGCAGGCGGGCATTGGTCGAGATGCGCCGCCTGCTCAGCGTGCTGCGCGAGGAGACGGACGGCCCCGAGCCGGCCCTCGTGCCGCAGCCGGGTGTGGCGGAGCTGCCCGATCTCGTCGAGCAGGTACGGCAGGCCGGTCTGCCGGCGACGCTCGACATCGAGGGCGAGCCCGTCCCGCTGTACGCCGGAGTCGACCTGTCGGCCTACCGAATCGTGCAGGAGGCGCTCACCAACGCGGTCAAGCACGCGGGCAAGGTGCCGGTCCGCGTCCATCTCCGTTACAGCGGGCAGGAGCTGCGCATCGAGGTTCGCGACGACGGGCACGCCGCCGGGGCGGCGCGCGCCGGCAGAGACGACGGCGGACCGAACGGCGGGAACGGCCTGATCGGCATGCGGGAGAGGGCGCACCTGTTCGGTGGCGAACTGACCGCGGGGCCGGATCCCGAAGGAGGCTTCACCGTCAGGGCCCGGCTGCCACTCGAAAGCACCAGAGGGTGATCACCATTTCCCGCCATGGCGGATCAGCACCGGAGGCAGGCGCGAAGTGAGCATCAGGATCATGGTCGCCGACGACCATGGGATCGTCAGGGACGGCTTCCGCATGATCCTCGGGGCCCAGCCGGACATGGAGGTCGTCGGGGAGGCCGCCGACGGGTTGGAGGCGGTCGAGACCGCCCGCAGGCTGCACCCCGACGTGGTGCTGATGGACATCCGCATGCCTCGGATGGACGGCTTGGAGGCCACCCGTAGGCTCGCCGGCCCCGACGTGACCGATCCCGTCAAGGTGCTGATGTTGACCACGTTCGACCTCGACGACTACGTCTACGAGGCACTACGAGCGGGCGCCAGCGGCTTCCTGCTCAAGGACGTGCGCCGCGACGACCTGGTGAGCGCCGTACGGGTCGTCGCCTCCGGGGAGGCCCTGCTCGCCCCCTCGATCACCAAGCGGCTGATCGCCGAGTTCGCCGCTCGCCCACGCCCGTCGAAGAAGGCCCCTCCGGCTGTCGAGACTCTTACGGGGAGAGAGCGCCAGGTGCTCGAACTGCTGGCGAGGGGCTACTCCAACGCCGAAATCGCCGCCCGGCTGGTGGTCGCGGAGGAAACGGTCAAGACCCACGTGAGCCACGTCCTGGCGAAACTGTGCCTGCGCGACCGCGTGCACGCGGTGATCCTGGCCTACGAGGTCGGCGTGATCACCCCAGGCTCCGGGTGAGACTCCCCCGCCCGGAGGTCGGCGACAGCCGTGCGTCAGGCGGTCAGGCCGGCGCTGATCAGCCAGATGTGTTCGCAGGTCGAAGATGCCTTCTGCAACTTCTCGCGGGACTCTTGCGAGGCGTGGTAGAAGGTCCGCTCGATCATCCAGCACAGGGCGCGTGCCATCGCTGACGCCTGGTCTGGTTCGGCGCCGGCCTGAACGCCGGCTCGCTCCAGGACAGCGGTGATGGCCGTGATGAACAAGTCAGCTGTATGGCGCCACAGCTCGCCGATCTCCGGCACGGTCAACGACAGGTCGATCGCCGTGCGCATGACCAGGCCGTGCTCGTTCCACAACTCGACCGTGCGCCGCATGGCTGCTGCGATGGCCTGGCGCGGCTCGTCGGTCTCCGCAGTGGCCCGGGACCGCTCCCACAGGTGCTCGACGGTTCGGGCCACGAGCGCCGTGACCACTTCTTGCTTGGAGCCGAAGTAGAAGTACAGGGCGCCGCGTGTGATGCCGGCGCCCTGGGCGATGTCGCCGACGGTCATGGCGTCGTAGCCCTTTTGCGCGAGCAGAGCTTCGCAGGTGTCCAGAATGGCCCGCTCCCGGACATCGCCCTTGCGTTCGGTGGGGCGTCGGCTTCGCGCGGGGTGGTGGCCGGGCATCAGAGCTGAGCGCCCTCGGCGAAGTCGGTCGTACGGGAGAGCGTCTCCCATACGCGGATGTCCTCGTCCACGGCCGTGCGCGCGGCGGTGACCAGTCGCAGCGCGTCCGAACCCAGGACGAGGTGGGCCGGCGGCCGGCCGACCGACGCGATGTGCACGACGGCGTCCCCGGCCTTGGCCGGATTGCCCAACTGGTTCCCGCTTGCCTTCTGTCGCGCTTCACGGATGGGGGTGAACAGCTCGTCGTAGTCGTCGATGGACTGCGCGGCCCGTGTCATGGACCGTCCGGCCCACTCGGTGCGGAAGGAGCCGGGCTCGATCGCCGTCACGTGGATCCCGAACTGTGCGACCTCCTTGCCCAGTGCCTCGAGGATGCCTTCCAGGGCGAACTTGCTGCCGCAGTAGGCGGACATGCCGGGCACGGCCATGAGTCCGCCCATGGAGGTGACGGCCATCAGGTGTCCGCGGCGGCGCCGGCGCATGTGGGGCAGCGCCGCCTGCAGCGTGGCCACTGTCCCGAATACGTTGACCTCGAACTGCCGCCGCACCTCGGCCAGCGGGGTTTCCTCGAAGGTGCCCTCCAGGCCGTAACCGGCGTTGGCGACGACGACATCCAAGGGGCCGACGCTCTGCTCTGCTTCCGCGACCACACTCGAGACGGCCTCGCCGTCAGTCACATCCAGGATGCGGCCGTGAGCGTATCCGGGCTTGAGCCCTTCGAAGGCCCGCAGGTCCTCCTCGGAGCGGACCGTTCCGACGACGGTGTGCCCGGCGGCCAAGGCGGCTTGGGCGAAGGCACGCCCCAGGCCCGTACTGACGCCGGTGATGAGCCACTTCTGCTTCTGCACTGCTCCTCCAGAGAGGACTCGAAAGGAGCTGGACTGCCCCCTTAGCCCAAAACTCTACACGACGTCGATTTTTATCACCGCCGTGTAGATTCTGGCGACGCCTCACGGCTCCCTCGGTTGGCGTAGTCCTGCGACGAGGAGCCCGACCAGTCGGCGTGCGTCGTAGCGGGGGTCGCTGTCGGCGCCTATGCAGAGGTTTCCGACGCCGCGCATGAGTTGGTACGCGTTGAGGTCGGGACGGATCTCACCGGAGGCCGCGGCGGCGTCGAGGAGTTGGGCGCACACCGGCAGGAGGCGGTCGAGGAAGTAGGCGTGCAGCGTCTCGAAGCCGGCGTTGTCGGTCTGCAGTGCGGCCGCGAGGCCGTGCTTGGTGACCAGGAAGTCGACGAAGAGGTCGACCCACCGTCCGAGGGCGACGTGAGGTGTCGGGCTGGTTGCCAGCAGGGCCGGCCCGGCCTCGGCGCAGGCGTCGACCTGGTGGCGGTAGACGGCGATGATGAGATCCGCCCGGGTGGGGAAATGGCGGTAGATCGTGGCCGTCCCAACGCCGGCCTTGGCCGCGATGTCGCGTACCGGCGCTTCCACGCCTGACGTGACGAAGATCGCGGCGGCCGCATCCAGCAGCGTTTCCTTGTTACGCCGGGCGTCCGCTCGTTTGGGCCGGGCCGCTTGCCCTGCGCCTCGGTCGCTGTCGTCCACCGCGCCCTTCCTTCCATTACCGGGTTTGCTAAACGGGACAACGTTCCGTATCGTCAAACGGGACATGGTTCCGCTTACTCATGATGTCAGAGCAGGGGCCGACAACCAAGCCATGCGCTGTCACCACGATTCACCCCGCAACGGAGGAAACACAGTCATGCGATACCGCACCTTGGGCCGCACCGGTGTGCAGGTCAGCTCCCTCGCGCTCGGCGCGATGAACTTCGGCAAGATCGGGCGCACCACCCAGGACGAGGCCACCGCCATCGTCGACGCCGCTCTCGAAGGCGGGATCAACCTCATCGACACCGCCGACGCCTACAGCGGCGGCGAGTCGGAAGAGATGGTCGGCAAGGCCATCGCCGGCCGCCGCGACGACATCGTGCTGGCCACGAAGGCGAGCCTGCCGATGGGCGGCGAGCGCAACCATCAGGGCGCTTCGCGCCGCTGGCTCGTCACCGAGTTGAACAACAGCTTGCGCCGTCTCGGTGTCGACCACGTTGACCTCTACCAGATCCACCGGTGGGACCCGAGCACCAGTGACGAGGAGACGCTGTCGGCGTTGACCGACCTGCAGCGCGCGGGAAAGATCCGTTACTTCGGCTCCTCGACGTTCCCCGCATACCGCATCGTGCAGGCCCAGTGGGCCGCTCGCGAGTGCCACCTGAGCCGTTACGTCACCGAACAGCCCAGCTACTCGATCCTGCAGCGCGGTATCGAGACCCACGTGCTGCCCGTGACCGAGCAGTACGGGCTCGGGGTTCTGGTGTGGAGCCCGTTGGCCTCGGGCTGGCTGTCGGGCGCGATCCGCGAGGGCCGGGACGTCACCACCAGCCGCTCCACGTTCATGCCGCAACGCTTCGACACCACCCTCCCCGCCAACCGGGCCAGGCTCGATGCCGTCGAGCAGTTGGCCAAGGTCGCCGACGAGGCCGGCCTGACCATGATTCAGCTCGCGCTCGGATTCGTGACCACGCATCCCGCCGTGACCAGCGCGCTCATCGGTCCCCGCACACTGGACCACCTGCATTCGCAGCTCGCCGCCGCCGACACCGCGCTCTCCGCCGACGTGCTCGACGCGATCGACGCGATCGTCGCTCCCGGCACCGACCTGGCCCCACACGAGAAGAACGACACCCCGCCCGCGCTGCTCGACCCGGCACTGCGGCGCCGCTGATCACCGGGCCCACCGCACCAACCACGCAAAGAAGCTGAACAAAAGCACGGTGAAGACAGTGGATCAGCTCACGCTCTCCGGAAGTGGCTGCGTGACCGACAACTCCCACCGCCGCCGTGATCACCTGGGCGGTGCAGGTGTCCATCCCCGTGGCGGCGCATTCGACCGGCCACACCTCGGTGCCTTGTGCCGGTCACCGGGGGACGGGATGGAGCGGGCGGTTTGGGAGACGATGGCGTCCGGGGAAGTGGCCTCTCCGGCCACAGAGCGGCGACGGTAACGATCGCGGAGATCGTCAGCAGGACGCCCGCGAGAACTTCGAGAAGCACAGTGGTCGACATCGAGCCCTCCCCCACGCCTCGCTGTGGACACGAGGACGAAGGTCTTCCCGCACTCCCATGTCGCGCGAGAAGGCCGCCCGCCGACTCCCTGTGCTCGGGGTCGCAATGGCGATCGGAGTTGGAACGGCGGGTACTCCCCCGCACTGATTCCACTATCCGCGCAGGTCAGGACCTAGTCAAATGCCTGCGACCGGTCCAAGCCCCTGCACAGGGCGGCGCAAGTGCGGCTCAGGCACTGGCCTAACCTGAGGATGAGGGGAGTACTTCCCAAGTGCCGATCCGGTCAGTACGGACGTGCCGGAACGTCCCCGGGCGGCCGCCCGCACAGTGCAGGTGAAGGAGACCTCGAGCAGCCGAGTGCGTTCGAGGAGGTCGCGTGCACGCCGAGCCGGTCCTGTCGGTAGCCGATCTTGAAACGATCGGTTCGCCGAGTCTGTGGACGATCACCATCGTCGCTCTGGTACTGCTGCTGGCCGTCGACTTCGTGGTGACACGCCGTCCACACGAGGTGCGGATGGGCGAAGCGGTGGGCTGGTCGCTCTTCTACCTGGCGCTGCCCGTGATCTTCGGCGTCTTCGTTTGGGGGGCCTTCGGGTCCCGCGTGGCGACGGAGTTCTTCACCGGCTATGTCGTGGAGAAGTCGCTCTCGGTGGACAACCTGTTCGTGTTCATGCTGCTGCTGTCCGCCTTCGCGGTCCCGTCCGAGTTGGCCCGCCGGGTCCTGCTGTACGGCATCGTCGGGGCACTGGTGCTACGTGGGATCTTCATCGCCCTGGGGGCGGCCGTCCTGCAGAGCGGCGCATGGGCGTTCCTGCTGTTCGGCGGGATACTGATCGTCACCGCAGGGAAGATCCTCAAGGACGCGATCAGCGGGAAAGAGCAGAAGGTCGACATCGCTTCCATGCGCACGATCCGGCTGCTGCGGCGCTTCATGCGGGTCACCGACGATTTCCGCGGCTCCCACCTGGTCGTTCGCGAGGGCGGCCACCGCGCCCTGACCCCGCTGGCACTGGCCATCGTGGCCGTCTTCGCCACCGACATCGTCTTCGCCGTCGATTCGGTGCCCGCCGTGTACGGCGTGACCCAGGACCCCTTCCTCGTCTTCGCCACCAACGCCTTCGCCCTGCTGGGCCTGCGGGCCCTCTACTTCGTGCTCCTGGGCGTCCTGACGAAGCTGCGGCACCTGAATCACGGCCTCGGCGTCATCCTGGCCTTCATCGGGATCAAGCTCGTCCTCCACTGGGCACACGGCCTGTGGGCGTGGGTTCCGCAGATTCCCACTCTGGTCTCACTGGGGGTCATCGTCGCCGTCCTGAGCGTCGTCACGATCACGAGCGTGCACGCCAACCGCCGCGACGCGAGGTCCGCCTCCTCACCCGCCGAACGCGAACCCCGCTCGCGGCCGACGCGCTAGGTGAGTTGACCCGCAGGGTGCCCCGCTGAACGGTCGCGCTGAATTGCGGCGGCGGCCGCCCCCGAGGGGGCGGCCGCCGCTTTGTGCGTTACGTCCCGTCAGCACACGGTCAACGGGGACCTCCGGCGCTAATCACGCAGGGTTGCGGGATCGGTGGCGGCTTCGCCCGCCAGGTTGGTGAAGACGGCGCGGAACCGGGTGCCGTCGGCGTAGTCCTGCGGGCTGGTCAGTGTCAGGGTGGTGCTGGTCGCGCCGCCGACGTCGGCCCAGTCGCCGCCGGGCGGGCTCGCCTGCCACCGCACCGCCGGCTGCGGGTCGCCCGTCGCCGCCGCCGTGAAGGACACCGGGCCGCCGTTGGCCGTCGCGTCCGCGGGCTGGGTGGTGACCGCAGGCGCGACCGGTTGCGCCGACGCCAGGTGCATGGCGAGCACGTTGTCGCCGGTGACGGCGAACGCGACGCGGCCGATCACCTGGCTGCCGGCGCCGATGTTCAGCCGCAGGTCACTGCCACCGTTCTCACGGCCGCTGAACGCGGCCTCGGGCAGCGGGATCGCCGCGGTCTTCCAGGTGCCGGTGTCGGTGTTGGTCACGCGGGCCGAGTCCCGGTACGCGTTGTTGGGCACGTTGCCGTAGGAGTCGTACTGGATGCCCCAGCTGCCCGTCCCCTGGTCGAAGTAGCTGATGTACGCGGTCGCGTCGTACTTCCCGCCGGGAACGAACGAGTTGTCGATGTTGAAGTACATGTAGAACGACCCGGCCCCCGTGGTGGTCCGGCCGGGCAGGCCGCCTGCCGTGGTGGCGGTGGTGTGGCCGTCGCCCTCCTCCTTCACGCTGAGGCCGTTGGGGACGTCGGGGTTGCCGAGGTCGTCGGCCACGATCGCGGTGTGGTCGGCGGCCTGCACGGTCGTCACCAGCACACCGCCCGGCAGCTTCTGCCCGCCGGAGGCCGTGAAGCTGAACGAGACCGGGTAGAAGCCCGAGGCGACCGATGCCGGGACGGACACCGTGGCGTCCGTACTGGCGCGGCCGTCCGCCGCCACGTGAAGCGTGCCGGAGGACGGGCTGACGGTGATGCCGCCAGAGGCGTGCGCGGTCCACTTCACGGTCGTGGAGTGCAGCCCGGTGCCCTGCGCGCCCACGGTGACCTGCTTGGTGTCGCCGGCGGTCACCGTGACCGGACCGGACGGGTCGGTGAACCCGATGGCCGGGTCCTGGCCGGTCTGGTACGACGGCGGGGCGTCGTGAGAGCCGGTCGCCCATCTGGTGTCGGGTGTGCGCGACAGGCTGAAGTCGAGCCGGCCGCCGCGGGTCACGACCGACTCAGGCAGCCCGGTGCTGTCGAAGGTGCGCCCGTTCAGCCGCACGCCCTTGACGTACGGAGTGTCGTCGCCGGCGGCGGGGGCGTTGATGTCGATCGACCGGCCGTTGCCGAGGTGGACGACGGCGTGGGTGAACAGCGGGCTGCCGAGGGCCAGGTCGGCCCGGCCGGGCGTCACCGGGAACATCCCGAGCGCCGACCACACGTACCAGGACGACATCGCGCCGAGGTCGTCGTTGCCGGGCAGCCCGTCCGGGGTGGGCGGGTACAGGCTCTGCTCGATCCTGCGCACCTGGGCCTGGGTCTTCCACGGCTGGCCCAGGTAGTCGTACACGTACGGAACGGAGAGGTCGACCTCGTTGCCCATCCACATGTACGGCGCGTTCGGGCCGGCGTTGATCTCGCTGAAGAACGTGTCCAGGCGCGGGATCGCGACGTCCTTCCCGCCCATCGCGGCGATCAGGCCCGCCATGTTCTGCGGGACCTCCCAGCCGTAGCCGGCGGCGTTGCCCTCGTCGTAGCCGTCCTGGCCGAAGGCGTTCGCGGGCGGAGCGACGAACGCGGGACCGTTCGGGAACGCGCCGCGCTCGTCTCGCGGCTGGAGGTAGCCGGTCGTGGGATTGAAGGTGTTCTGCCAGTTCTGACTGCGCAACTGGTACTGCGCCGCGGTGTGCTTGTCACCGATCGCGGCCGCCAGTTGCGAGATCGCGAAGTCGTCGATGGACCACTCGAGCGTCTCAGAGACCCCCTGCCGGCCGTGCGCGCCCTGCGAGCAGGCGTCGTTCGGCGCGTAGCCGAGCTCGACGTACTCCTCCACGCACTGGCGCTCCTGCCAGCCCCAGCCCAGCTCCTCCGAGTGGTTGGCCCCCTTGAGCATGATGGGCAGCACGCGGGCGATGTCGACCTTCCGGCCGCCGAAGGCCACGGTGTTCGCGATGAGCGGCACCGCGCTGTCGCCGTTCATCGTGCCGGTCGTGCTCACGTTCGCCAGCGGCCAGCGCGGCATCCAGCCACCCTGCTGCTCCGCGTCGCGGATCAGCGAGTTCGCCATGTCGCCGGCTTCCTTGGGGAACAGCATGGCCTGCAGCGGCGCGAGCGCGCGGTAGGTGTCCCAGTCGGAGAACGTGGCGTACTGCGTCTGCCCGGCCGGCACGTGGTGGACCTTGTCATCGAAGCCGATGTAGTGGCCGTCCACGTCGTTGAAGACGCTCGGGAACTGCAGCGAGTGGTACAGGGCGGTGTAGAACGTGGTCAGGTTCGCGGAGGTGCCGCCGCCGACCTGAACGGTGTTCAACGCCTGGCGCCACGCGGCGCGCGTCTGCTGCTGCACCGGCGTGGGGTTCCAGCCGTGGATCTCGGAAGCCATGTTCTTGCGCGCCCCGTCGACGCTCACATACGACATCCCGACCTTCGCGCGCACCGTCGTGGAGCTGCTCGTGTCGAAGGTCAGGTAGGCGCCGGACCCCTTCCCGCTCGCGCCGGCCGACCCGGCGGTGACGGTCTTCCCCTGCCAGGTGCCGTGGGCGGTGAACGGCTGCGAGAACTTGATGTCGAAGTAGACGGTGTAGCTGCCCAGCCCGCACAGCCCGTTCGCCGTCGCCGAGCCGGACACCTCGTCGTCGCCGTCGACGGTGACGGACGCGGCGCTGTTGCCGCCGAGACTCGCGCCCGACTTCACCAGCACCTGCGCGGTGCTGCCCGCGGGATAGGAGAACGAGAGCAGGCCCGTGCGGCTGGTCGCCGTCAGGTTGACGTTGACGCCCGAGTCGGTGAGCAGCACGTCGTAGGAGCCGAGCGTGGCCTTCTCGTGATCATGGGAGAACGTCGCCGAGGCGTTCCCCGGATCCGTGCCGATGGGGCCGACCGTGGGCAGGATCGGCACGTCCCCGAACACGCTGCATCCGGCGGACGCGTGGTTCAGGCTGAATCCGCGGATCGATGACTTGCCGTAGGAGTAGCCCACGCCCGAGCCGACCGTGTCCGGGCTGAGCTGCATCATGCCGAACGGCGTGTCCACCCCGGGGAAGTCGTTGATGTCGCCGACGGCCTCGCCGCCGTTGCCGGTCCCGATCAGGGGGTTCACGTATTGCACCGGGTCGGCGAACACGTCGGCCCGCGCGGGCGGTGAGGCCGCCGCCGCTGCCTGTGTGATGCCACCGATCAGCACAGCGCCGCCGAGCACAGCGGCAAGTGCCGTGCGAGTCAGCGTGGTCAACAAGGGGGACCTCCATGTAGGTCGGGACCCGCGGCACGGCCCACCAGCTGGTCCAGCTGAGCGGAACGGGGATGGTGGGCTCGCGGAGGGGCGCACCCGGACAGAGACAGCGGCAAGGGTGGCCTTCGCAGACAACGTTGTCAAGATCTATTCACGCAGCCGCTACGAAACCGTTCGCCTGTTTTTCCCGACTCGCCCCCGGCAAGATGAGGCGAACGCGGCAGGACCAGGCCGAACGTCGATGGAGACGACGATGCTCGTCCGCGCCCTTGCCCAGGGCTGCGCCAGCGTTCCCCGCCACGGGCGCAATCGCCCTGGAACGGACTCGTACGGCGTGGACAACGTTGTCGCATGAGAGCCCGTGCCCCAGCGATGGACGTGCCTGTCGATCAGCCCGGGGACAACCCACCACCCTGTGGCCTCGAGGAGGCCGCGAAGTCCGGCACCGCCCCCGGGGGCCGTCGCGCGCGTCCCGACCACGGACGCCCTCAGGGACGGTCGATCAGCTCGCCGACATACAGGGTCGCGGTGAGAAGGCCGGGATCACCGGTGCGGTCATACGACTCGACGGCCGTGTCGGCGAACTTCAGGACGTGCTCGTCGCCGTGCTCAGCTGCCCGCTGGAGCGCGTCCTCGCGGGTTGGCTCGGGATTGCGCCGGACGATCTCCGTGCAAGGGGCCGGCCGGGCCGGGGCGTACGTCGCGATGACCGCCGCCACGGCCGCCCAGGCCGCCGTCAGACTCGGCAGCCACTGCTCGGTCGGCAGAACCGGGAGCACGTGCCGCACGGCGTTGGGCGCCGTAGCGGCGTGGACCAGCAGGACCGGCGAGCCGTGGCCGAGCATGAGGTACGCCTTGGCGGCGCTGTCGACGAGCGACTCCAGCCGCGCCGGAACCTCCTCGGCGGACGCGGCGGGTTCCAGCGCGCGCAGGCTCGCAGTCCAGCCCGGGCTGCGCTCGAGCCGGTCGAGCCGGTGGGCGATCAAACCGCTCTGGTCCTTGAGCCGGGTGACGGCCGGTAGGGCCTGTTGCGGTGTGAGAGTGCCCTCCGGCGCGACCACCCCGGCGAGCTCGCGGTAGCGCGCCGCCCAGAACGCCAGCCCGTGGGCCAGCTCGTCGAGGGTCTGGCGTGCCGGGGCCTGATCGGTGCCGCGCAGTGTACGCACCGCGTGACTGACCCGGATCACGCCATGGGTCGAGCCGGCCACGATGCCGGGCAGCAGACGTGGCCACCACCCGGCGAGCACTTCCTGCCACGGGCGCTCGGTCAGTTCGCGCCGGAAGTACGCGTCCCAGTCGGGCAGCCGTCGCGCCTGGCCCAGCGCGGCGCCCCACTCGCCGGGCTGGATGGCCGCGCTCGTGCCGGGCAGCTCCGCCAGGCGACGTACGTAGCGGTCGAGCCAGTTCTCGACGTCGATGTCGAGCCCCCGCCGGACCATGACCTCCACGGCCATCGGGCCGTGGTTGGTCATCCCGTGGTTGCCCTCCTCGTCGCCGCCGAACTCCGGTCCGTACGTGTGCAGTCGTTCGTACGCCGCGGGCAGGGCCTCCGTCATCGATTCGCGGGTCATGGCGGCCACCTCAGCGGACGACGTCATAGACGAACTTGGTGATGCCGTTGGCGTACGTCTCGGACTCGACCACCTTCAGCATCTGCTTGTCCTTGTCGGTGTCGCTGAACATCCGCTTGCCGGCTCCGAGCAGCACCGGGAAGACCAGCAGGTGGTAGCGGTCGATCAGGCCGGCGTCGGAGAGGTTGCGGGCGAGGGTGGCACTGCCGTGGATGACGATGGGGCCACCGTCGGTCTCCTTGGCCTTCGCGACGTCCTCGAGGGAGCGAAGGATCGTGATGTCACCCCAGTTGTCGACGAGGGCGTCCTGGCCGAGGGTGGTCGAGACGACGTACTTCGGCAGTTCCTTGAGGGCGGCGAAGTCCTCCATGTCCGGCCACAACGGCGAGAACGCCTCGTAGCTGCTCCGGCCGAACATCAGCGCGGTGGCCTCCTCGGTCTCCCGGCCCTTGAGCTCGTACGCCTCGGGGAGGAACTCGATGTCCTTGTACGTCCAGCCACCGCTGCGGTGGGTCTCGGAGGGGAGGCCGCCGCCGGGAGAGTCGACGACACCGTCGAGCGAGACGAAGGCGGTGTAGATCAGCGTGCGCATCTTCGATGTCCTGTCCGTGGTCGGGGTGGATGTCCTCAGTCTGCAACGACCATCACGCGCGTGGCCATGATTAGGCTCAGGCCTAATCGGAAGGGGCGGCCGCATGATCCACCTGCACTTCACGGCAACGGACTTGACCCGCGTGCGCTTCGCCGTCTCGCCCCTCATGGAGACCGTCGCCAGTCTGCGTACGCTGGCCGCCCGCAGGCAGGGGCGGCACCTGCACCGTCCCTGGATCGACAGGTTCGCGGAGCGAGCGAGCCGGCTGCGCGAGCGCCACCTCGACCTGCTGCGGGCGCTGGTGCGTCCGGAGGGCTACATCCCCGACTTCCTGGTGCCGCCGCCGGGTCGCCGGTCTTCGACCTTCGCGGACGCGCTCGCGCAGATCGCCGACGCCGATCCGGAGATCGTGGCACAGCAGTTGGCACACCTGGCGGCCCACCGAGTCGCCCAGCAAGGGCCCGGCCGCGAAGGGCGGCGAGCCCTGCTCCAGGCGCTGGTGGACCGGCCGGATGCGGGCATCGGCCCCGTCACGGAGGCGCTCGAGGCGTACCACCGGGTCGCGATCGCCCCAGACTGGCCGCGGATCGATGCGTTGCTCAACGACGACATCGCCTACCGACTCGACGCCCTGGCCGACGGCGGCGTCGACCGGATGATGAGCAACCTGCACCCGTCGGTGACGTTCGCCGACCAGACGCTGAGGATCGTCAAGTACTACGAGGGCCACGCCGACTGCGGCGGGCGCGGCCTGTTCCTCGTGCCGTGCGCCTTCGCCTGGCCGGACGTCCTGGTGCGGACCGCGCAGCCAGAGTCACCCAGCGTCTCCTACTCCCCGCGCGGCCTCGGCCGGCTCTGGGAGGAGCACCCCGAGCAGACCGGCTCGGCGCTCGCCGGCGTCCTCGGGCTGACCCGGGCCGCCCTGCTGGCCCAGCTCGACCTGCCGATGTCGACCGGTCAGGCCGCCACCCAGATGGCGCTCTCCGCGCCGACGATCAGCGTGCACCTCCAGGCGCTACGCGCCGCCGGGCTGCTCACCTCGCGCCGGGCGGGCCGGCAGGTGCTCTACTCGCGGACCGAACTCGGCGACCGACTACTCAGCGAGGCAGGCCGGCAGCCCGACGCCTGAGCCCCGAACCTCTTGACCCCAGGGCGTAGGGGTAGGCATTTCCGCAGCTCAACAGCGAGACGTCATCACCAGCAGCGCCTGCCGACCGGGATCCAGACGTCGCCGCCTGTATCGGCGTTGGACGCCCTGAGCCCGGATGAGTCGATGGCGGTGAAACGCGGTCGCGCGCCGGGGTGCGGGCGCTCCCTGCGCATGACGGCACACATGACTTCGGGCCAAACAACAAGTCGAGCAGGCCGGTGAGTTCGGCGACCCAGGCGCCGTCGCGGGGTTGCCGGTCGACGTCACAGGCGACCCCCGATGCCTCCTCAGGCAGGTCGGGATCGCGGCGCAGATGTCGTCGTGACGGTGAATCCGATGGAGCACTTGAGGTGCGGGCGGTCGTCATTCGCCGGCGCTCCGATTACCACATCTCACCGAATGAGACGCGCATCTTAAGAAATTCCGAAGAAACGTCGGCTGGTTAGCGTCTTGATCGCAAACTTCTCAACTCCTTTTTCGGGAGAGCTTTGTGAAAGCACGAACACGGAGAAGCGCCCGGGTGCTTCTCCGGGTGATCGTCTCACTGACGGTCCCGGTAGCGCTGACCTCGCTGGCAACGGCGGCGCCGGCCAATGCTGCTCCGACGGCGGCGCCGACCGCAGCGGCGACGCGAACGACGACTTCGGCGGGCCTGCCCGACCCGACGGCCCGCGGACCGTTCGGGCATCAGGTCATCGAAGAGGCCAAATTCGGCCTGGCGACCATCGAGGAGCCGAACTCCGACGGAGCCGCACCGACGGCAGGGACGGCGCAGGCGCCGGAGCAGGTCGAGATCCGCGGTCAGCTCTACATGCCGGACTGGACCCGGCGTACCAGGCCATCGCCATTGATCATCCTGGTGCACGGCAACCACGGCTCGTGTGACACCGGCCAAGACAGCACGCAGGCCACCTGTGCGCAGTTCAAGCACAACGAGAACGGCTACGCGTACCTCGCGGAGAACCTCGCCACGTGGGGATACACGACGTTCTCCATCTCGCAGGACCAGTTGATGATGCGGCAGGACAACAACAAGGGCAAAGGCATGCACAACCGACGCATGCTCATCGCCGCCGCCCTCGACGCGATCAGTGCGGCGAGCCGGGCCAGAGGTTTGCCCGTCGATACGCACACGACCATCGGCACGACGCTCTCCGGTCACCTCGACATGACCCGCATCGGTTTGATGGGGCACTCGCGGGGTGGTGACGCGGTCGCGAACTTCCTCGACTACAACCGCATCCGCACCGACGGCCCGCGCTATCCGATCCGCGGTGTCATATCGCTGGCGCCGGTGGACTACGAGCGCAAGGCCCCGTACGGCATGCCGTTCATGTCGATCCTGCCGATGTGTGACGGCGACGTCTCCAACCTGCAGGGCGCCCGGCTGTTCGAGCGCAGCCAGTACGTCAACCCGGGCGATCCCTTCCCGCGGATCCAGGTGGAGCACCTGGGTGCGATCCACAACTGGTACAACTCCGTCTGGTACGCCGACGGCGGCGCGGACGGCCAGGGCAACAACGACGCGGCGTGCGGCAACTCGGCACCGTTCGCGACCAACAACATCCACCCGCACAACCTGCGGCTCAGCGGTGCGGCGAGCTACACCGACCCGAACCTGAACTACGCGATCGACAACTCCGATCCGCTCAATCCCGCCGTGAACACCAAGTTCTCAGGTGACGCGGCACGCATGGGCGACCAGGAGAAGCTCGGACTGGCGACGATGGCCTCCTTCCTCCGCCGCTACGTCGGAGGTGAGGGTGCGTTCCAGCCGTACATGACCGGCGAACTCTCGAACACCTCCACCGGGCTGCAGGTCCCACCGGCGGCCTGCCCCACAAGTCCGTCCGGCATGGCCATCCCCTGCAACGAGCGGGTCAACACGACCTACTTCGCCGCGCCGCAGGAGCGGGTGGACGTGATACGTCCCGAGGTGGAGAACCCCCTCACCCTCAACGCCCTCGGCGGCTCCCTGACCGGCAGCGGTTTCGCGGACCCGTACGCGCAGGCTGCCGGTGTCGCGCCGAAGCCGGTCTCGACCGCGGGCGGTTACGACTGGTGCAACCCGGAGCCCCAGGACTTCGCGCCGTCGCAACTCGGCAAGAGCGGGCTGCCGGCCGCGGCCAAGCCCTGCCCGCTGCCTGCGGCGAGCGCACTCGGCGGGCAGAGCGGCACCCGCGAGAACAGTCCGATCAACCACTCTTATGGCCGTCAGCTCGCTCTCGCGTGGGACCAGAACTCGGCTGCCACGCTCACCGCCCAGATCCCGGCCGCGTCGAAGAACATGCGCGGCCTCAAGGCTCTGGCCCTGGACGCCGCCGTCAACTTCTTCGACCTCCGCAACCCGGGCGCCGACAACCGCGGCGACAACACCAGAGACACCACGGTGAACGGCACCCCGGCGAACCCGGTGTGGCCGAACGAGTCGCCGACGTCGTACGACCCGGGCTCGACGACCCAGCATTTCGTGATCGCGCTGAGCGACACGGCCGGTCACGAGGGCACCGTCGACGCCGGGGACCCGCGCTGGGGCAACGCTCTGCACATGTCGACCGGTACGAACACGCCGAACACGCACATCGTCCTCGACCAGATCCGGGTCCCGCTCGGCGAGTTCGCGGCACAGGGCGTGGACACCGGCTCCTTGTCGAAGCTCGAGTTCCGCTTCGGTGTGGGTGACCTGCCGAAGTCCGGGTCGATCGAGATGGCCGATGTGCGCTTCCAGGAGAGCGAGGCCGGATCGAAGATCCTTTCGGACGGCGACAAGGCGAACGGCGCCGGCTACGGCCGGTCCGCCCTCGGCGGTCCGGACCCGGCGGCCTACCTCGCCGACTATGACAACACTCCGGGCGACGTCAAGCTCAACGACGTGGTCGCGAACCCGCAGGGGAACACGACCTGGACCGTCGACGACGACAGGAAGCAGTGCCCGAACGCCCAGTTCACCTCGATCCAGACGGCCGTCGACCACGCGGCGCCCTGGGACACGATCGTGGTGTGCGCGGGTGTCTACCAGGAGTCGTCGACCCCGGTGAACAGCACGTCCAACCCCGTCCAGACGGGCGCGAGGAACGGCCTGACGATCAACAAGCCCTTGAAGATCAAGGGCGCGGGAGCGGACAAGGTGATCATCGAGCCGGACCAGTCGCTCGGGACCCTGGCGGGCGATCAGCCGTACCTGCGTGACGGTGGCGGCAACGTGATCACGGTATCCAGGCAGTCTCTCGGCTCGACCGACACCAACGAGATGTTCGTCGACATCTCGGGCGTGACAGTGACCTCGGGCAAGGTCTGGGCCGAGGCGGGCATCGCCTACTTCGGCGCGGCCGGACGCGTCGCGAACAGCGTCGTCGGCCCGATGAAGGTCGCGACCGGCGCGCAGGAACTGGCCGAGCACCCGCATGGCTGGGGCGTCGTCAAGACCGGCGTCATCCAGGGCGCGAGCTCCGGCACGGTCGAGAGCGAGCTCACCGTCGCGAACAGCGTGATCACCGGCTACCAATCCGGTGGAATCCTGTTCGACGGCGCGCGCGGCAAGGACGGCAGCCCGGACAACACCGTCCGGACCGGCATCCGGTACCACGGCTACGTGACCGGCACCGTCGTCAAGGGCGAGCCGAACAGCCTGTACCCGCAGGTCGGCGTCAAGTACACCAGCGGTGTGACCGGCTTCGTGAACAACAGCCGGATCACCGGGAACTACTACACGCCGGCGCCGTCGCAGTCGTACGGCATCCTGTCGACCGACGCCGGTACCGATACGGCCGGAGCGCTCACCGCTTCGGGCGACGTCATCACCGGGAACGGGTTCGCGGTGTACAACGCCAACGCCGACAACAGCGCCGTGCGCGAGGGCGCCCCGTTCGCCGTGTCGGGCAGCTACCTCGGCACGGGCCACACGCCGCGCACGGGGCTCAAGGCGGTCTCCGGCCCCGACAGCACAGGTGCGGCCACGGTGTCCGTCACGGGTCTTCGCTCGTCGCCGCCGGGCAAGGTGCCGACCGGAGTCGGGCGCATCGCCGACCACGCACCGACGGCCGAAGTGGCCGACCCGGGGCGCGGATCGGAGTTCCAGGTCGGATCGACGGTGCATCCGCTGATCCGGGGCACCGACGACTTCGCCGTCCAGTCGGCGACCCTGATCGTCGACGGCGCCAAGGTCGGCAGCACCACTACTGCGCCGTATCAGCTCAGCTGGACGCCGAGTTCGAAGGACGCGGGCAGGCACGTCACGTTCCAGGCGCTGGTCGTCGACTCGTCCGGCAACGCGACGCGTTCCAAGCCGGTGACCTACACGGTGGCCCCCGTGACCCCGCCGCCCGCAGTGAAGATCGACAAGGTGGAGACCGACGCCGACGCGGGAACGGCAACGATCATCGCCACCGTGAACACGGCCGGTACGGTCACCCTGACTGGCGACAAGGTGACCACGGTCACCCATCAGGTGCGCAAGGGGAGCACCTTCACGATGGCCGTGACGGTGGCGCCCGAATACCGCCAAACCTTGATCAAGTCGGGCAGGCTCCCAGTCAATCTCACGATCACGTTCAAGAACGCGACCGGTCAAAGTGCGAGCCGGTCCGTCAACGTGACGCTCATCAAGAAGAGGTGATCCGGCGCCTCACGCACTGACCGGAAGGGCCCACCGCAAGGGGGGCCCTTCCGCTGTGCATGCCGGTGCGGGCAGAGATTCGAGCAGACGATCGCGCTGCTGTCAGGCACTCCGTCTCAGACGTCACAGGCGGCCTGTGCGCGGACAGGCCGTGGACAGGCTCGGATGCTACGTTTGCCGCGTATGAGCATCCGAGAGATCTCCACCACGGATTACCACACCGCCGGTGAGCCGTTCCGGATCGTCAGCCGTCCGCCCGTGGCCATTGAAGGCGCGACCGTAGCGGAAAAGCGCATGTTCGCGATCAGTGACCCGCACGTCGACGGTCTGCGCAAACTCTTGTGCTTTGAGCCGCGGGGGCACGCGGACATGTACGGCGGCTTCCTCACCGTGCCTGATGACGAGGGCGCGCATCTGGGAGTGCTCTTCTGGCACAAGGACGGTTTCTCCACGGCATGTGGCCACGGGACCATCGCGCTGGGCGTGTGGGCGGTGCAGAGCGGGCTCGTTGAGCCTGACCCGTCAGGTGTCACCGACGTACGCATCGACGTGCCTTCCGGACGAGTGACCGCGCGTGTTCACGGTGCGGGCGAGCAGATCACCGGAGTCGACTTCGTCAGCGTTCCCAGCTATCGCCTCCACGAGCGGATCGGGATTTCGACCTCGCGTGGCGAAATGGTCGTCGACATCAGCTTCGGCGGAGCGACGTACGCGCATCTGGACGCCTCGAGCATCGGCCTCGGTGTCGTTCCGGAGAACTACACCGAACTCATCGCGGTCGGCCGTGAGATCAAATGGCTGCTCAACGACACTCCGTATGCCGTGCATCCGCTGGACGATCGGCTGAGCGGCATCTACGGCACCATCCTCTTCGAGGATCTCGGCGTGGATGACGCGGGCAATCCTCATCAGCGCAACGTCACCGTGTTCGCCGACGGTGAGGTCGATCGTTCACCCTGCGGATCGGGCACCTGCTCACGGGTGGCCGTACTCGCCTCGGACGGCGTGCTCCAGCCCGGCCGGCGGTTGGTCCACGACTCCATCGTGGGAACACGGTTCATCGCTCGGGTCGCGGGCGAACAGACGGTCGCCGGCCGTCAGGCTTTTCTGCCGGAGGTCACGGGCATGGCCTTCCGGACCGGCCGGCACACCTTCGAGATCGATTCCGAGGACTCGCTCGGGGAAGGGTTCGTCCTCCGGTGACCGGCGCGCCGTTTCCGAACGTCGGCCCCGAGCAGATCACCGCGCTCGTGTCACCGCGTGAGGCCGTCGAGGCCATAGAGGCGGCGCTGCGTGCAGGGCTGAACCCCGCCGACGATCCCGCGAGAAGCCAGGTGGACGTCCGCCACGGGCAGTTCCTCATCATGCCCAGCGAACGCGCCGACAGAGCCGGAGTCAAGATCGTCACCGTCGCGCCGCACAACAGCGGTGCCGGCCTGCCCCGGATCCAGGGCCTTTATGTGCTCTTCGACGCCGTGACGCTCACCCCCAAGGCTCTGCTCGACGCCCCCATGCTGACCACACTGCGTACTCCCGCGGTCTCGGTGGCGGCTGTCAGACCCGCACTCACGCGAACGACTGAGCCCGCGAACATCGTGATCTTCGGCGCCGGACCCCAGGCCACCGGGCACGCCGCCACGCTGAAATCGGTGTTGTCCGGGAGCCGGGAGATCGCAAGCGTGACCTATGTCGTGCGACGTCCAGAGGCATATCCCGCACCAGGGCACGCCGATGTCGCGGCCGTGCCGGCCGGTGGCGCCCGAGCCGAGACCGCGGTCCGCGATGCGAACGTGGTCGTGTGCGCCACCAGTTCCCGCGTGCCTGTTTTCGATTCGGCGCTCGTCCGCGACGACGCGGTCGTCATCGCCGTGGGCTCCCACGAGCCCGACGCCCGGGAGGTCGACGCGGGCCTGTTCCGGCGCGCGCAGGTCATCGTCGAGGACGTGCGGACGGCGCTGCGCGAATGCGGCGACGTAGTGATGGCCGTCAACGAGAACGCCATCGCCCCGGAGCATCTGATCACGATGGGCGCGGTCGTCTCCGGCGACGTGGAACTCACCACCGACCGGCCCGTTCTGTTCAAGAGCGCGGGCATGTCCTGGCAGGACCTCGTCATCGCCGAAGCGATCGTCTCCCGCCTGGAGGAACACCCAGAACTCTAGGATCCCCCGGGCAGAAGCCGGCGACGACCAGCGCGATCGTGCGGGGCCGTTATCGCGTGGCCTTGAGACCGAGCGAACGGGCCAGTAGCCGGTCTCTGGTTCGCAGGGGCAGGCGCGACAGAACGGTCATCACGCGGGCGCTGCTCGCGACGTACCGGGGCTTGGGATGCTCCGCCTGCACAGCCTCGACGATGAGTTTCACCGCCGGGTCGACGGGTCCCGGCTTCTGCCTGGCCATCGCCCGGCCCATGGCTTCCAGCGCGGGGGCGTAGAGGTCGGCCCGGTCAGCGGGGGTGTGCGCCAGGGCCGCGGCGGCGGCCTTCTCCGCCTTGGCGAAGATGGGGGTGTCCGCCGATCCCGGGTCGACGATCACCACGGGAATCCCCCAGCTCGCCAGCTCTACGCGGAGCGCGTGCGACAGGGAGTCCAGCGCCGCCTTACTGGCGGAGATAGGACCCATGAACGGGAACGCGACGCGGGCCGTGGCGGCGCTGACGTTGATCAACCGTCCGTGGCCGGCCCGCAGCAGAGGCAGGAACGCCTGGGTGACCTGGGCGGGGCCGTACACGTTCACCTCGAACTGGCGGCGCAGTTCGCCGGGCGGAACCAGTTCGAGCGGACCCTGGACGATTATCCCCGCGTTGTTGATCACCGCGTGCAGGCCGCCCGTCTCCTTGGTGATCACCGTGGCGGCCGCCTCGACGGCAACGGGATCGGTGACGTCCATCTGCACCACCCGTACCCTCGGCTGCTTCGCCAAATGGGGGGCCTCCGACCGCACGCCGGCGTAGACGGTGAATCCGAGTTCGGCGAGCCGCAGTGTCGTGGCGGTGCCGATCCCGCCGGCGGCCCCGGTCACGAGCACGGACCTATCGCTTCGCATGAGAACCTCACAGTATCCAAAGGACATGTACCTAGGGACATGTAACCACATGGACCATCGGACATGTCAAGATGTGTTCTGGGGTCGGCCAGGGCGGTCGGCGCGGACAAGGAGGCGGCGATGTCGCTGCGCTACGGATTGCTCGGCCTCCTGGCCGAGGGGCCCGCCAGCGGTTACGACCTCGCCCGCCGCTTCCAGGAGGTGCTCGGGCAGATCTGGCCCGCCCAGCACCCCAAGATCTACGCTGAGCTGCGGCGACTTGCCGACGATGGGTTGATCGAGGTCGACAGCGAGGGCCCGCGACGCCGTACGGCCTATCGGATCACCGAATCCGGGGTGACCGAGATCCGGCGATGGCTGGCCGAAGGCGACGTCGACCACACCATGCGTCTCCAGCCCCTTCTGCGGTCCCTGTTCTTCTGGCTGATGGAACCCGACGACCTGGACAGGCATCTACGCCGGGAGGTCGAGTTCTACTCGGGTATGGCCGAGCAATACAGCGCCTACGCCGAGCGCAAGGACCGCGGCGAGTTCGGCGCCGCCCCTCCGGTGCAGTCGATGCGGGTGACCATCGAAGCCGCCGTCCGCCTCTCGCAGGCCCTCGCCGACTGGGCTCGATGGGCTTCCGAACACCAACCCCCGGCCGGACACCCCTCAACCGAATGACGACACGGGCGTCTCGCCTGTCATCACACGCCAAGCCGGCAGGTCATGACTTGGCGCGCTCTGCTCCTGCGATCGCCGCATACTGGCGCTCGAGCGCCTTCGCCGCACCGCTGCGCCAACTCTCGGCCATGGACGCCGCCATGGGATCGGGGAAGATGTCCTCCTCCTCTTTCTCCACTCCGTCGAAGATGCGTTGCGCGACGGACTCCGGAGAGGCCTTCGGCATGTCGACGCCTCGGCTCATATCGGTGTCCACGATGCCGGTCAGGACGGCATGAACGCTCACGCCCCGTCCGGCCAGAAGAGCGCGCAGCGACTGCGTCATGTTGAACGCGGCCGCCTTTGAGACCGAGTAGGCCGGGATGAGCGGCAAGGGGGCGAAGGCGTTCACCGACAGATTGTTGACGACCGCTCCCCCGGAACGCATCAGCAACGGCAGGAACGCGTGGGTCACATCGAAGGTGCCGAAGAGGTTGACGGCCAACTGCCGCTCGAGCACGAAACGATCGCTCAAATCATCGTAAAGCGCCACGCCGGCATTGTTGATGAGGACATCGAGAGATTCGACCGCATCGACAGCCGTCTGAATCTGCCCTCTGTCGGTCACGTCCAGGGTCAGAGGCGTGACGCGCCCATCCGAATGGTCCATGGACGCGCGCGTACCGACATAAACCCGGTTCGCGCCTCTCCTCAAGGCCTCCTCGACCAGTGCCCGCCCGATACCGCGATTGCCGCCGGTAACCAGAACTGCCCTGTCCGCGATTGTCGTCATGATGACGATCTCCTTTTCTCCCATGTGGTGGTGAATGCCGGACACGCCCAGCCCGACGACGAAGCGGCCCCAAGCCCCTGCGTCGACGTAACTGCCCGGTTCAGGTCGCGAGCGCGGGCGCGAGACCGAACGTCGGCACCAGGCTCGGGTCCATGAATGCTGTGATGCGGCTGATGCGGGCCCCGATCAGGGTCAGGACCTGGACGCCGTACGCCTCATACCGGCCGTCGCCCGCGCGCTTGTAGATGACGAACGCGGGCTGGTCGTTGGCGCGGGTGGGCACCATCCACCACAGGTCCCGGCTGAGCACCCGATCGGCCAGGAACTCGACGACGGCACGCCGGCCGGTGAACCAGGTCGGGATCGGTGGCATCTCCAGTTCGACGTCGGCGCGCAGCAGGTTCACCAGCGCGTCGGGGTCGGCCCGGGTGAAGGCGTCGACGTAGTCGTCGAGGAGGGTTCGCCGGGTTTCCTCTTCCGGCTCGGCCAGGTCGTCCTGGACCGGTCCTGCCTCGGCCAGGTGGGCCCGGGCGCGCCGGAGCGCGCTGTCGACGGCCGCGGTCGTCGTGTCGAGCATGTCGGCGACCTCGGCTGTCCGGAACGCCAGCACGTCACGCAATGTCAGCACGGCCCGCTGCCGGGCGGGCAGGAACTGCAGTGCGGCGATGAAGGCGAGCCGCACTCCCGTCCTCCCGGCCACGATGGTCGCCGGGTCGTCGGCGGCGAACAGCGCGTCGGGCGCCGGCTGGAGCCACGGCGCCGACGGCTCGCCGGCAGCCGCGGCCACCCGGTGATCGTCCGAAGGCGCGCCCAATCCCGACGGAAGCGGCCGCCGGGAGCGTGTCTCCAACGCCGTCAGGCAGGCCATGGTGGCGATCTTGTACAGCCATCGCCGCACCGAGGAGCGGCCCTCGAACCGTCCGAACGCGCGCCACGCTCGCAGGTAGGTCTCCTGCACCAGGTCCTCGGCGTCATGGATGGAGCCGAGGATCCGGTAACAGTGCGCGAGCAGTTCCGGCCGGAACGGCTCGGCCAGGGCGGCGAACTCGGCGTCTGAGGGCATCGCGGCGTCTCCCGGGGGTGCTGTGGGGTTCACTGTGGCGGCTCAGCTGATCGGGCGCAGTCCGGCGCCGCTGACCAGGTGCTCCGGAGCGCCGCCGGGGTCCCCGGCGAGTTCCACGACGGCCTTGGCGACCTGGTCCGCGGTCAGGATCGGCTGCAGGCCTTCGACGAAGACGTCCGGGTCGAGGCCCTGGCGCGCGGCGTAGCCCGCGACGGCGACCGAGCCGAGGCCGGTGGCCGGGGTCAGCGGCTCCCGCAGCGCCGCCCGGGTCCAGGTGAAGACGTGCCGGGTGTCGGTGTGCCAGTTGCGGCTGAAGGTTTCCCAGGTCTGCTCGTGTAGGGGCGCCATGTGCGGCGTGACCCCGGCGTTGAGGACGAGCAGGCTGGGACGGTATTCGCGGATCACGTCCTGCGCGAGCGCTTCGTCGGTGGCATCGGCGGCGACAGGGGTGAAGCCCTCACCGTGTTCGTCGCGTACGGCGCGTAGCGCCTGCTCGTCGCGGGCGATGCCGACGACGCCGGTGCCCATGGCGACGAGCGCAGTGGCGATCGCGCGCCCAAAGCCTCGGCTGGCACCGGTGACCACGGCAGTCTGGAAGAAATCGGACATCAGGCACTCCGAAGTGATGATCGGGTTCAGTCCCCATCAAGACCCGCCGCCGGAGGAAAATCCGTCGCCGCAGCCGGAATTGAGGGAGTGATGTAGGTCACAGGCGCCCGGCCGTTTCACGGTCCCGAGAACTCCGCAACGCCCACCCGACCAGGAACCGGCGAACGCGGGGACACCCGACGACAGCCCCCGAGACGTCGAGCATGGGTAATACCTGGATGGCGCAAAGGGAAAAGCCACATGTAACCCCTCCTCCTATCTCTGTTCGAGGCCTCAGGGGCCTGTGGTGAGGTGGTCCGTCCAAGACGGACCGGATCGGGGGAAACATGTCGACGTCATACCTTTTCCGTCGTCCGGATCGACGGTGCTCTGTGGCGCCGGCGGCCGGGGCGAGGGTGATTCAGCGGCGGCCTCTGCTCGCGCTCGCCGGGGCCGTCTTGGCACTCGGCGCCCAGCACGCTGGAGCACCCGCCGCCCATGCCGCCCCCCTCGCGACCGCGAACGTCGTCGCACAGCCGGCCCGGGGCAACGTGGTGATCGAGTGGAACCGGACGCTGCTCGACATCGTGCGCAGTCCGCAGGCAGAGCCGACCACCATCCACCCCACCCGCAACTTCGCCATCATGAGCGCGGCCGTCTATGACGCGGTCAACGCGATCAGCCGCGCTCATCCTCTCTACGGCTCCGATCTCACCGCGCCGCTGGACGC
This sequence comes from Planotetraspora mira, assembly GCF_016863275.1. Classification (GTDB taxonomy): domain Bacteria; phylum Actinomycetota; class Actinomycetes; order Streptosporangiales; family Streptosporangiaceae; genus Planotetraspora; species Planotetraspora mira. The sequence continues at coordinate 165,858 of NZ_BOOO01000034.1, read as the reverse complement.
GTCACGCCCCGCGGCGGCCGCGGAGGCCGCGCACGACACCCTTGCCGCCCTGTACCCCGCGCACAAGGCCGGCCTGGACCGCCAGTTGTCCGACGATCTCGCCGGCATTCCCGACGGCCGTAGCGAACAGGAGGGCATCAAGGTCGGCGCCCAAGCGGCCCACGCCATCATGACTCTGCGCGCGCACGACGGCGCCGGCGCCACGCCTCCGCCCTACGCCACCACCGGCAAACCCGGTGACTACCGGTCGACCCCGCCCGCCTTCAAGGCGCCGGAGTTCACCCACTGGGGCGACGTCACCCCGTTCCTCCTCCGTACCGGCCACCAGTTCCGTCCCGCCGTGCCCCTGCCGTCGGACAGCTCCGCGTACGCGGCCGCCATGAACGAGGTCAAGTCCATCGGCGCCGCCCGCAGCACCACTCGTACGGCGGAACAGACCACGCTGGCCAAGCTCTGGGGCGGTCCCGCCCAGAACTACTGGTACGACATCGCCCAGCAGGTCGCCCTCGCGCGCCACAGTGACATCGACCAGTCGGCGGACCTGTTCGCCCTGCTCAACCTCACCATCGCCGATGCGACCATCGGCATCTACGACGCCAAGTACACATACCGGTTCTGGCGGCCGATCACCGCGATCCGCCTCGCCGCCGGCAATCCGCAGGTCAAGCAAGATCCGAAATGGACCCCGCTTGTCACCACCCCTCCGGATCCGTCCTACCCAGGCATGCACAGCGACATCAGCACGGCCGCGGCCACGGTGCTCGCCGCCTTCTACGGCGACCGCAACACCTTCACGCTCACCTCACCCGCCGCCGGCGGCAACCCCGGGCCGTACACCAAGCCCTATACCAGCTTCAGCGCCACCGCGACCGAAGCCGGGCTCAGCCGCGTCTGGGGGGGCGTGCACACCCGGCTCGACCATGAGTCCGGCAACGAACTCGGCGCCGCCATCGCCCGCTACGCGCTCGGCCAGTCGAAGCTCGCGCCGGCCGTCCCGAGTTCGCCGACCGGGAAGACCCCGGCCGGCCGCGGTCTCGAACCGAACGGCAACAAGATCGAAAAGAGTTGAGCGCTGTCGGCTACGGCAGCCGCCATACGCACGACGTCGAGCGGGCTCTGTTGCGGCGGCCTCGGCGTCGGATCACTGGAGGGAGCAGACGGACGTGAGAACCCCGCCGAGGATTTCACCCCGCCCGGCCTGGCTGCGGCTGGCGACAGCCGCCGGGCTCACCGTGGCCGTGACGGTCGCCTTGTACGCGTTCGGCCGGATACACACCCCGGACTTCGCCGGCAGCTTGTTCGGACGCCGCGGCGACGACGCGAACCTTCTGAAGGCGCAAGTCGGCACCGCCCTGTTGGGCCTGGCCGTCTACCAGCTCATATCGGCGCTCTGGATCTACCAACGGCTCCCCGGGGCCGGCGCCGCCCCCCGCCCGGTACACCTCGCCCACCGCATCGGCGGAGCCGTGCTGTTCGTGCTGTCGCTCCCCATCGCCTACCACTGCATCACCGCCTACGGAGTGCAGACGGACAGCGCCCGGGTCGCCCTGCACTCCCTCTCCGGCTGCTTCTTCTACGGCGCATTCGCCGCGAAGATGCTGATCGTCCGCAGCCGGCGCCTACCCGGCTGGGCCTTGCCACTCGCCGGCGGCACCCTGGTCACCCTCATCGCGATCCTGTGGTCCTCAGCGGCACTCTGGCAGCTGGTCCAGCCGTAGCAGTCACGCTCGCCACGCAGAAACACGTCGATGTCAGCCGCCGGAGCGTCAGGCCGAGATGTAGACCTGGACGACACCGTCGGCCTGGCGGACCGCGATCCGGGGCAGCGCCGGCAGCGGCCCGGGGAAACGGTGGTGCAGAACCCGGCCGTCGAGTGCGAACAGGGCGCGGTGACACGGGCAGCGAAGCCGCATCCCAGCCTCCAGGCCGAGCCGGCACCCTTGATGGGTGCAGGTGCCCGAGATCGCTCGCAACCGGCCGCCACTGCGGTACACGAAACCGTTGACCGAGCCGGCGTCGAACGCACGCACCGCGCCCTCGGGCAGCTCGGCGGCTGCCACGACCGGATGCCACACACCGGCGTCGGGAATGAGCGTGCCACCTCCCGCCGGCGCGCCGGGGCCGGCCAGCGTCCGGTCGATCGCCACCCCCACCGCGACACCCGTCGCGGCGAGCGCTCCGCCGAGGACTATCTGCCGCCGGGTCGCCACGGGCCGCCGCTCGGCCTCCTCGCGGCGCTCCTGGGCAAGGCGCTGGTAAAGACCGACGACGAACTCCTCGTTCGGCGTGCCGGAGCCGGGGCGGGCGGCGCGCAGCTCGATCGCGGCCCGCAGGATGTCGGCGTCGGTGTCGTCCACCGGGAAGCGCCGGGGACGGCGTCCCCTGAGCAGGCTCTCGACGAAACGGCGTGGTCCCTTCATGGTCACCTCCTTACCCTGCCGCATCCGGATCGTCTCGGACGATCTCGGCCGCGAGCCGGAGCGCTCTGTGCTGAAGGACCTTGACGTTGCCGACGCTGGTCTGGAGTTCGGCCGCCGTCTCGCCGATCGAGCACGCACGCAGGAACCGCAGCTCCAGAACGCGCCTGTACCGGACGGGCAGCGCTGCGAGGACCCGCTCGACCAGCTGGGCCGAGCGGGTGTTCTCCGCCGGGTGGTCGTATTCCGTGGCCACCTGCTCGACGTCGATCGCGGTGATCTCGCGGCCGAGCGTGTGGCGCCAGTGCGCCGCGAGGACCGTACGCGCCGTCGTGAGCAGGTACGCACGGACCTCACCGACCGTCGCCGTCGTTCGCAGTGGGCGAAGGACAGTCAGAAAGACCTCGGCGGTCAGATCCTCCGCGTCCGGCCGATTGCCGACCTTCGAGAACATCAGGCGGTAGATCCGATGGACGTTGTCGAGGTAGATCGCCTCCCAGCTCGCGTAGGTCTCACCCTGCACGAGGTGCAGCGGCGCGCCGGTCTCGTGCTGTGGCCGGTCCGCCGGTCCGGAAGGTTTGTGTCTGCTCTGGATCCAACGGCGCATGAAGGTCCCCGACCCCCCTCCCCCTGCGTCCGTACGGCCAGGGCACGGAAGCGTCACCCGAGGCTCTGGTCACGTACGGCAAGAGCATGCCGTCCCTTCACGTAGCCGACCTCCCGGATGCCGAGCGCGTGCCGGAGTTTCCCGGCCGGCAGCGTTACCGGCAGCGGAGCGGGCGCTCGGCCGGGTCTCGGCAGCGGATACGCGGTGGTCGTCGCGCTGTGGAAGGTGACGTTCCCTTCGATCTTGGTGAACAGCTGGTGGATGTGCCCGTTGAGGCACGTGACCGACGAGAACCGGCGAAGCAGCGCCAGCACCCGCGTCGCGTCGTCCGTGCCCCAGCCCCAGTTCGGATACAGCGCGAACAGCGGGATGTGGCTGAAAACAACGATCGGGGTGTCGGCGGCGAGCCCCGCCACGTCCTTCCGGACGAAGTCGATCTGGTCCTCACCGAGATGCCCGAGCTTGCGCAGGTTGAGCGTGTTGACGAGCGCGATGAAGTGCACTCCCTGGATGTCGAAGCTGTACCAGCCGTCGCCCCGCGATCCCGCCCCGAGCGCCCGGCGATACTTCTGCCCGGCGTCATCGATGGAGTCGTGCTCACCGGGCACGGTGAACACATGGCCCGTCTTCAGTCCGGTCATCATCTGCTTCACCTGTTCGAACTGCGCCGGAGTCGCCAGGTGCGTCAGGTCCCCGGTGTGCATCACGAAGTCCGGCCGGTGAGCCAGACCGTTCACCTGCTCGATCGCGTCGGAGAACGACCCGCTCACGTCGGTGTTCGCGGGGCCGCGAAAACCGATATGGCTGTCGCTGACCTGTACGAACCGTAATGCGGCGTTCGCGGGAATCGAGTCGGCCGAGCCCACGACGTGACTGAGGACCTCCCCGCCCGAGACCGCGAGGACGACCGCCCCGCCGAACCAGGCGCTGTGGCGCAGCAGCTGGCGACGCGTCATCCCCTCCGGCCCGGGTACGCCGTCGCCCGGGGCGGTCATTGGGTCACCACCACGTTGCCGTGCATGAACGGGTGGATTGTGCACAGGTACTGGTATTGCCCAGGCTTGGTAAAGGTGTACCGGTACGTGGCCCCGTTAATCAGGGCGCCCGAGTGGAACGGGCCGCTCGTCGCCGAGACCGTGTGGGGTTCCTCGTCGGTGTTCGTCCAGGTCACAGTGGTCCCCACCCGCACCGTGACGGCCGCGGGCGCGAACGCGAAATTCTTGATCGCCACCGTGTTCGCGGCGACCGCCTTCCCCGGCTGAGCGGCGGCCTTCGGCATGTGCATACCCGGCATCGACCCGGCGGGCGTTCCCCCCGATGCCGCCGGCCCCGCCGATCCTGTGCTCCCGCACGCAGCGAGCATGATCACCCCCGCCCCGGCCGCCAGCGCCACAGACCACCGTCGATCCGGACGACGGAAAAGGCATGACGTCGACATGTTCCCCCCCATCCGGTCCGTCTCGGACGGACCACCTCACCACAGACCCTTGAGGCCTCGAACAGAGATAGGAGGAGGGGTTACATCCCAGACTATCGATGCCGTCCTCGTCGAAATCCGCATCCTGCCTGGTGAGCGGCCTCGCCGTCGTAACGGCCGGAAGATCACGGATCAAACGTGCGGCAGCCGGCGCCGACAGGGCGAGCAGAGCGGAGTCTGCGGCAGGATCCCCAACCGCCTCGCCGGGATCACCGTTCACATCCCTCGCACATTCCGTACGTGCCCGCGTCCATACGCCGGAGCGCGGCATCGCAAGACGGATCCGGTCGGCATCTTGAACCAGACGGCTACGTCACGGTCGAAGGATTCACGGTGGTGCTGTGCCGCTTGGCTCCCATCGCATGTGTCCTGTCGTCCGGCGAGGCCAGCCGCAGGCCTGACCGGGACCTGAGCTTGTCGTTGTGCCCTCTATCCCGTCGGCGCGGGTTTGATGGCGAGGTTCGCGACGGTGGCGTGGTCTGCCTCGAGACTGAAGACATGGGTGAAGCTGAAGCTCGCCCGTTTCGTGTCCGAAGGCAGGTGCCCGGGGAACACGACCACCCCGTCGACCCGGACGCCGGGCGGGACGGTCGTGGGCCACCGGCTGCGAAACGGGTCACCGCTGAGGGTGGTGCCGTCCGCCGCACTGAGCTGGCTGTATCCGTAAACGGGAAGCGACAGCGACTCGGAACCCCTGTTGCGTGCGGACAGTTCGACCCGGGTGAAATGTGAGGTGACCAGGATCCGGCGAACGGTGAGAGTGAGGGATCCGGACGCGGTGCTCTTCTGGGCTCTGAGGACGTTGGTCCCCGTCTCGTCGCCGGTGACGTAGCCGCCGACGTAACGCACGCCCAGGGCCACGGCGGCCGCGCCGCCTCCGCACAGTGCGATCACCAGCAGCACGGCGGCGAAGGCCGGCATTCCGCGCGACCGCTTCTGCGGGAAGGCGGGAGGCCGACGGAGCTGATCGCTCGGCGCACTCGGCGGCGATCCGCCGTCCCCCTGCACGACCGTGATGACACCGGTGATCGCGACAAGTCCGACGACCAACCCGAGCCCGATGGGGTTCGTCCAGTCCTTACCGGCGAAGCCGATGGCCGCGTCGAGGGCGATGCCGACGACAGTGGCGATCATCGAGAAGAGAATCGCGCGGGCTAACCGCCCACCGCCTATCCGCCGCATGAGCACCACCATCTCGTGGTACGCCTGACTGCCAGGATGTTCCACAAGGGCGTCCGCTCCGCTGCCGTGAGGCTTTCTTTCACGTCTCGGGCCCGAGCTCATGATCTCCGAGGCGGCGTCCTCACACAATGGGTCACTTCGCCAGAACGATCACCGTTGAGGGCGCTCTCGGGGCGGGAGCCCCAGTTCACCTAGCTACTTGAGGAGCGCTTCTGGAGCGCCTCGGTCACCTGCGCGCCGATCTCTGGGGTCAGCCGGCCCGTCAGCTCGAACCCGAGTTGATTGGCGACGTCACGAGCGTGCAGGTCGACCGAGGCCTCCACGAGGTCCGCGTACACACCGACCGAGCGGCGGATCCGCCGTCGCGACACCGACAGCAGCCAAAGCCCCGGCACGAGCGCAGGCCACCAGTACACGCCGACGACCAGATAGGCCAAGCCCCACACCGGCGTGCGGGCGGCTGAGGCGCACCGCTCCTGGACCGTCGTCACCTCCGCCCGCGCCGCGTCCGGCAGCACCAGCCACAGCCGCGGCCACGTCGTGGTCAGGTCGAGGCCGGTGCCGCGGCGGACGCGGTCGGCGACGGCACGCAGCCGGTCGCCCGCCCACGTCGGGCAGTTCGGCTCGAGCTCGGAGATCGCGTCGCGGCGCAGCACGGCACGACGCGCCGTGACCTTGGCCCGGCGGTTCCCCTGGTCGGCCAGCACCGCCTTGACCGCGGTATCCGCCTTCGCCCCTGCCCGTTCCCAGCGACGGTGGCGCAGCGCGGTGAACGGCCTGCCGGCGCCCGTGCCCGTCGCTCCCCACGCGGCGATCACGACACCGCCCAAAGCGGTCATCGCCAGGCCCACCAGGGCGGTCGCGGCGAGGAACCCCGCTGCGGCCCACACCAAAGCCGGCCCCGTGGACACCGTCAACGCCCGCGCCCAGAGCAGCGTGACGTCGAGTGCGTGCGAAGGTCCGAGCACGACCGCCACCACCGCCACGGCCACGAACACCGCGGCGGGCAGCGCGAGCGCGGCGGCCCAGCGACCTGCCAGGTTCTTGCCGAGCTCCGTGAGGAACGCGTTCACAACTCGACCCTGGTCTCGCGGAACGGTTGCCCGGTGAGCCGGCACGACGGCTGCTTGTCGGTCGCCGCGCGCGGGCACGCGCCGGTCGGGCACACCCACGCCGTGACGACCACGTCCCGCGCTCCGGGCCACGGTTCGAAACCGCGGTACGTCCGCGTCAGGCTGTCGATGCCGTGCTCGGCGAAGGCGCTGTCGAGCAGGTCGAGGTCCGCTTCGGGCACTTCACCACGAGAAGCCGACGCGACGACCCTGGCGAGCACGTCCGCCACGCCGTACCGAGCGGCGCGTTCCGCCAGCGCCTCCCCCGCCTGCTCGCACAGGACTCCGACGCGCGGACCGGTCGTTGGTGGCATGCCGATCTCCGAACCCCCTTCTCCACGATCCCGGTCACGCTACCGTGAACGGGACGGATCGGGGGCTGCGCGTGTACGACAACGTCCGGTTGGTGGTCGAGACCTTCGAGTACTCCGGCGACGTCGGCGCGCTGCTCGCCGCCGTCCTGCCGCTACCGCAGCACTGTCCGCGGCACCTGCTGCCGCACCTCGCGCAGGCGCACTGGCACCGGTACCGCGCGCAGAGCGGGTTCGACGGACTGATCGACCGGGAGATCGCGGCCTCCCTCACAGGTCAGGCCGGCGATCCCGCGGTCGCCCGCGTCACCTCCACGGAGCAGTACCGGGAGCTGGAGGAGGCACGGGCGGATTTCCACGCACGCCAGGACCCCGGATCGCTCGTCTACTTCGTGAACGCCTATACCGCGTTGATGGACGCGGTGGACGACGAGCGGATGACTGCCGCGCTCATCGCCGACCACGCCAGGTTGCTGCTCGTGCTCGACGAGCTCGACGGCACGGACAACTATGCCGAGCCCGTCGTCAACGGGCTGCACTGGACGATCGCCCACACGCCCCGCGACGACCCGCAACGCGCCCGCCGGCTGGTCGACCGCGCCCGCGCACAGGGGAACGCGGGCAGGCGGCGAGGTCAAGTGCTCGCCGACTACCGGGCCGCCGCCCAGCTGGCACTGCGGGAACGCCCGGTGTGGCGCGACGTCGTGATCGAGCTCGCGCAGTACGAGTCCGACCTCTACGCGAACGGCGCCCCGCCGATCCACCTGGCCGGCGCGTTCGTCACGTGCCGCGACCTCGCCGCCGCGCTGGAGCGGGACTTCGGCAACACGGCGACGCTGCCCGCGCTCTCCCAGCTCGAGAATGAGGTCAGCAGCCAGATCGGGCCGGATGTGGCGCGGTTCCTGCGGACCTGCCACCGCGATCCCCGTGTTCTGCAGGCGCAGCGCGACAAGGTGGAGACCCTGCTGCGACAGGAAATCCGGCCCGGCGTGCTGGTGGAACGGCGAGACCAGGCGTGGTTGCTCGCCATCGGGCTGCCGCTCGACCACGAGGGCAGGCTGGACGCGCTGCTGGACCTCTACCACACACATGACGACCTCTGGGAGCTCGGCGGCGACACCACGGCGATCGGACTCGCCTACGACGCTGTCACCGAAGCGCTGCTCACCACGTCACCCGACGACGCGGGCCGGGCCAAGCTGCAGGCGGCGATCGCCAATGCCACCTCGACCATCGCCATCCAGACCCGCTCCCCCGACGACGCGAAAGACGCGGTCGACGCGGCCCGCGCGCTGGTGGAGCTACCTGCACGAGACCAGGGTCAGCGAGCACTGCGGCTCACCACCCTGGCGTCCGCGCTGGTCCGGCAGTTCGAGCTCGGCGCCAACCCGGCGGCCGGCCAGGAGGCCGTCACCGTCATGGAGGAGGCCATCGAGCTGACCCCTCCCGGCGACGAGAACCTCCCGTTGCGCTGGTCGACGTTGTCCCTCGCGGCGCAGAAGGTGGCCGAGGACGGGGACCACAGCCTGTTCGCCAAGGCCGTCGACGCAGGTGCGCAGGCGGTGGCCATCATCCCGACGCACGACGTGCGCCGCATCGGGATGCTCTACAACTACGCCGCCGCCGTGCAGTCCCAGGCGAACACCACGAAGGTGACAGACGCGGAGCCGTACCGCGAGGCCGAGCGCGCCTACAGGGCCGCACTCGCACTCCTGGCCCCCGACCACCCCGACAACGCGCGCATCGAGAGCACGATCGCCGACCTGCTCTACCACCGGTACCGGCACTGCGGCGACCTGGGTGCGCTGGACGACTCGCTCGAGCTCGCCGAGAAGGCGGTCCGTGAGACGCCGCCGGACCACCACTGGTGGCCGTTGCGGGCGTTCGCACTCGCGCGCTCGGCCCGTGAGCTCGCCACCTTCGGCGGACCGCGAGCCGATGAGCTGCGTGAACTGGCGATCACCCACTTCCGGGCGGTCAGCGCGCATCCGGCCGCCTCCGCACAACACCGGATGGTGTGCGAGCAGCAGCAAGCCGCGATGCTCGCCGAGGCGGACCCGGCGACGGCGCTGGACGCGCAGGAACGCGTGATCGCCGCCATTCCCGCGACGGTCAGCCGGGCGCTGCCGCGATCCCAGCGGCTGCGGGCCGTACGGCAGCTGGACGGGCTCGCCGACCAGGTGGTGGACGCCGGGGCGCGGTCGGGCGAGCTGGACCGGGCGTTGGAGCTTGTCGAACAGTGCCGAGCCGTGCTCTTCGGCGACGCGTGGGGCATCCGCCGCGGCTGGGCGAAGCTGCGCGAGATCCGGCCGGAGCTCGCCGAAAAGCTGAGCCAGGTGGAGCAGGAGCTGGCCGAGGCCGACTCGTACTCCGACATGACATTCCACATCGAGGTGGAGTACCAGGGCCGGACCTCCACGCGCGACTGGGACCCGCGGCCTGATGCCGTCGAACGGATACGGCGGCTCGCGGCGAAGCGCGACCACCTGGTCGCAGAGGCGCGGGCGGTCCCCGGACTCGAGAACCTGCTGGCGGCGCCAGACCTCGAACTGCTGCGCCACCGCGCGATCGGGCATACCGCGGTGGTCGTCAGCGCGGCCGGCACCGCGTTCGTCGTTCCCGGCGACTACTTGGAGCCCATCGAGGCCGTGCCGCTGCGGCAGATGACCGAGATCACAGCCCGTACCCAGGTCAGGAAGCTGCGGGAAGCGCTCGCTGACGTGAAGGACCCGGCGTGCTCGTTCGACCGGCGCGAGGAGGCCCAGCTGGACGTGCACGCCGTGCTGGAGTGGTTGTGGGACACCACGGCCGGGCCGGTGTTGGAGCGGGTCACGGACGCGCGGCTGTGGTGGTGCCCGATCGGCGTCGCGGCGGGGCTGCCGCTGCACGCGGCGGGCAGGCACCGTGAAGCTGCCGGTCAGACCGTGTTCGACCGCGTCGTCTCCTCATACACGCCGTCGCTCACCGCGCTCGCCGACACCGTCACCACACCCCGGCCGCGCCACACCCGCCACACCGCACTCGTCGTCGGTGTCGGCGAACGCAAGGGCATGCCTGTGCTGCCGAGCGCCCGCGCCGAGGCCGAGGCGGTGGCCGCGCTGCTGCCCGGCTCCACCGTGCTCCTCGACTCGGCCGCCACCGCGGACGCCATCAAGGAGGGCTTGCACGAGCACCCGATCGCGCACTTCGCCTGCCACGGTAGGCCGATCAGCTCCGCCGGGCACCCCGACCTCGGCGGGCTGATGCTCAGCGACGGGATGTTCGTGCCGTCGTTCGTGCGCGACCTGCGCACCACGCAAGCGCAGCTCGCGTTCCTGTCCGCTTGCGACACGGCCGGTCCCGACCCAGCGCTGCTGGACGAGCCGCTGAACCTGACATCGGCGTTCCACCTCGCCGGCTTCCGCAGCGTCATCGGCACGCTGTGGCACACCGCGGACAGCACCGAGACCGCCGTGGCCGTGTACGCGGCGCTCACCGCGCACGGCACCCGGCCCGCCGACACCGCTCACGCGGCCACCGCGCTAACCGAGACACTGCGCCGCATGAGGGACGCCTACCCGGCCGTGCCGACGCGGTGGGCCGCGCACGTGCACGTCGGCGACTGAGCTACTGGGCTACTAGGGCCTGTACGGAGTTCGGATCTTCAGGGGTGTTCACGAGGAGGGCCGGCCTGGGACGCGGCAGCCTCGATGGCGCTCGCTTCGCTTCGTGCTCTACGCCGTCGCCTCGACGGCCGAGCCCGCTGCGGCCTGCTCCTGCGTGACGCGGTGGCGCCGGGTCGGCAGCCCGAGCCTCGGGTTGGCGACGCTCCAGGCGGCGCCCTTGCAGATCAGCTCCTTGTAGAGGGCGGCGAGCCGTCCGGTCAGGACCGCTCGCACGGCGCGGTCGTCGGCGGTGACGTACTGGATCAAGCCCTCCTTGCGGCCCAGTGAGATGCACTGGTTGAAGTAGCGGATCGACACGTTCGGGAGCTTCGCGCCGGTCAGGCGTGCCGCGATCGCGTCGGCGGCCTGCCACGCGGTCGGAATTCCCGAGGCGCACGACATCCGCAGCGGCTTGTCCCCGGGGCCCATCACCATGGCCGCGTCGCCGACGGCGTACACGTCCGGGTGCGAGACCGAGCGCATGGTCCCGTCGACCACGATCTGGCCGGTGTCGGTGACCTCCAGGGCGGTCACCTTCGCGATCGGGTGGACCGCGAAGCCCGTGGTCCACACGGCGACCGCGGCCGGGATGGCCGTGCCGTCGGCGGTGGCGACGCGGTCGGCTGCGACGCCGGTGACGGCGGCGTGCTCGTGCGCGGTGATTCCGAGCTTGCCGAAGACCTTCCGCAGGTGCTCGCGGCCCTTGGGCGAGAGCCAGTCGCCGAGGCCGCCGCGGGCGGCGAGGGCGACGCTCAGGTCTGGGCGTGCCTCGGCGATCTCGGTCGCGGCCTCCAGGCCGGTGAGGCCGCCGCCGACGACGACCACGGTCTGCCCGGCGTCGAGGCGGGCCAGGCGCTCGCGCAGCCGGAGTGCTCCGGGGCGGCCGGCGATCTCATAGGCGTGCTCGGCGGTCCCGGGGACGCCTTGGGCGTTCCAGCCGCTGCCGAGGGCGTAGACGAGCGTGTCGTAGGTGAGTTCTTCGGCGCCGTTCGCGTCGATGACGGCGACGGTCTTGCGGTCGACGTCGACGCCGGTGACCTTCGCGAGCCTCAGTTCGACGCCCGTGCCCGCGAACATCTCGCTGAATGGCCGGGGCTTGAGGTCCTGGCCGGTCGCCAGCTGGTGCATGCGGACGCGTTCGACGAAGTCGGGCTCGGCGTTGACGAGGGTGATGGCGACGTCCTCGCGGTGGAGCCGCTTGGCGAGGCGGCCGGCGGCGATGGCTCCGACGTATCCGGCTCCGAGGACGACGATGCGGTGCTGCATTCCCTTGCTCCTGTCTTGCGCGGGTTCGCCACTTGAACCGGGCGGCCCGCCGTTTCCTGACAGGAACGCGATGTGAAGCACCTCACATAGCGATTAGAAGGCGTTGAACAGGGGCTTCCCGTGGTCGGCGGCCGCCCAATGCGCGGTCGCGCGTTCGAGCTTGTCGGGGTTGACCTGGTTGTGGACCGCGGAGATGCCCTCGGCGGTGACCTCCAGGCACATGACACCGACGACCCGGCCGTCCACGATGGCCACGACGGCGGGGTCGCCGTTGGCGGTCCAGGCATAGACCTCGGGCGTGCCGCCGGCCAGGGCGCGCTTGGCCTCGCCGGGTTTGAACAGGCCCCTCATGAACCTCGCGACCGCGACAGCGCCCTTGATCGCCTTGGCGACCGCCGGGACCTTCCCGCCGCCGTCACCGATCGAGCCGGCGTCCTCGGTGAGCAGGCGCACGAGCGGCTCGATCTGGCCGCTGGTGGCGGCCGCCAGGAATTCCTGGACGATCCGCCGGGCGGCGGCCTCGTCGACCTCGGTGCGGGCCTTGCCGTCTGCGACGTGCTTCTTGGCGCGGTGGAAGATCTGCTGGCTGGCGGCCTCGGTGATGTCGAGGATCTCGGCGATCTCCCGGTGCGGGTAGTCGAAGGCCTCCCGCAGCACGTACACCGCCCGCTCGTTCGGGGACAGGCGCTCCATGAGGGTGAGGACCGCGTACGAGACCGATTCGCGCTGCTCGGCGGTGTCGGCCGGGCCGAGCATCGGGTCCCCGGCGAGCAGCGGCTCGGGAAGCCATTGGCCCACATAGGTCTCGCGGCGCGCCCGCGCGGAGGTGAGCTGGTTGAGGCACAGGTTGGTGAGGACCTTCGTCAGCCATGCCTCGGGGACCTCGATGCGGTCGATGTCGGCGGCCTGCCAGCGCAGGAACGTCTCCTGCACGGCGTCCTCCGCCTCCCCGGCGGAGCCGAGGAGGCGGTAGGCGATGGCCTCCAGCCGCGGCCTGAAGGCCTCGAACCGGTCGACGTCGTTCGCGGTCAAGGGCATGGCCCGATCCTAGATCGCGCGGCGCGAGCTACCGGCCCATGCGGCCGGTCACTTCCTCGGTCGACGGGACCCAATGGGCAAGGAACCGGTAGTTGATGATCGCCGCCTGGTAGCCGTCGCCCCAGTCGGGATGTCGGGGGCCGGCGGTGGCATCCTTGACGACCGCGACCTGGAAACCCTGCTCGAGGAATTCGCGCAGGTGGGATTCGACGCACATATTCGCGAGCATGCCGCCGAGAATGACCTTCCCGATCCCGCGTTTGCGCATCTGCAGGACCAGATCGTTGGTCTGCGGGCCGAACACCTTGTGCGGAGAGGCGACGATCGTCACGCCGTCGTCGATGTATGGCTTGAACCGATCCAGCCAGTCGGCACCGGAGTCGGCGAAACCGGTCAAATCCAGCGGGCCGCTCCGGGCGAACGTGCGGGTCTGGAGTTCCTCGGCCTCCAGAGGACCGTTGAACAGCCAGCCGTTGTCTGTGGGATAGAAGTAGTGAGGGGATATGAACACCTCATAGCCCTCTTGCTTCGCGGCCCTGAAGATCCGCTCCATGTTCTCAATCGTGCCGTTCTCAGTGACGCTCGCTCCGACCTCGGCCCAGCTTGTCCCGGTCTCGCTCAGCACGTCGTTCTGCGGGTCGATGAACACGATCCCGGTGTCGCTTTGCTGGATTTCCATTTCGTCGTCGCCTTCTTTGCCGTTTGCGAACGCAGCGAGGCGCGCCCTGAGCGGAAGAAGCGCGCGGGCGTTTCATCACCGAAGGTCAGCAACGCCAATCCGGGCCACGAGGCTTCAGGCGGCAAAGAGCGACGTAGTTCTGCTGGTCAGTGCCGTGCATGGGCGGCCTCCCGGGTCGTACGCATACGGGCAGGCGGCCCTGGTGGGGGCGTGTCTTCGATGGTGTTGCGGGCGGTCTCTCGGGTGATGCCGGGGGCCGCTCGCATTCATGATCAGGTTACGTGTGTGTGCTAGCTGAGCTGAGTGGCGGACAACCTGGCCAGGGCGTCGTCGGATGGGGTGCCGGGCTCGGCATGTGCGACAAAGAGTCGCTGGCCGGGGGCACCGTCGATGGAGAACGTCGCATGCCAGAGAGTCAGATCGCCGACACGATGATGGTGGTAGCGCCCTATCTCATGCGGTTTGACCTGTATGTCATGGCTTTCCCACATTCGGCGAAAGTCCTCGCTTGCGCGCGATAACTCCTCCACCAGGGTGAGAACCGATGGGTCGTCGAGGTCTGCACCGACTGCAGCGCGCATATGGGCGACCTTGAACCGTGCCTCCTGCTCCCAGTCGAGGAAGAATTCGTGTGACGCCGGGTTGAGGAAGGTCAGTCGAAGCAGGTTGTCGCTATCGGACAAGCCCTCAATAAAGGCTGCGGTCGCGGCGTTTTGCACGAGCACGTCCAACCGGCGGTTCACCACGAACGCCAGGACATTCTCCCAGTTGTTCACGAGGCGGAGAACGGACGGGGAGACGCGGTCAGCCACATGCGTACGTCTGAAACTTCCTCGCGCAGAACGGGCAAGCTCGTGCAGGTGTCCTGTGGCCTCGTAGTCAAGGCCGAAGGCCCCGGCCAGGGCGTTCAGCACAGCATCGGAGGGGCTGCGTTCCCTTCCCTGCTCCAGTCGCATGTAGTAGTCGACGCTGACTCCTGCCAGCATTGCGACCTCGTCGCGGCGCAACCCTGGCGTACGGCGGCTGCCCGCACCTCGCAGTAGCCCCGCCCGTTCGACGGTCGTCGCCTGCCGTCGGGCACGGAGGAACTCACCTAAGAGGTTCTCCACGCCAGACACAGTAGGAAGTTCCACGGCAAGGTAGGGCAAAGCGGATATCTATTGATCGGTAACTTGCGGGAATGCACAGTCTCGTGTGCGATCTTCCGGGACCATCTCGGCCCTTGGCTGTGAGCTTCGCCAGGTGCCCGTGCTCGCCGGCCGGTCATGGTGTCCAAGGCACCGGGACGCCGGCGAGCACGGGCGTGGTTTCGTTCGGCCCTCACGACCTTGCGGACGAGCGCCCGCGCAACTGGTCGCCGTGCACCTAGATCACGGAACGGGCTTGACCGTGACCGTGGGGTAAGGCGTCGGGTAGCTTTCGGCCTTCGCCTTGGAGTCGGTGTCCTGCTTCTGCTGCGGGAACGCCTGGTTGTCCGACTTCTGGAAGGGGGTGATGATCAGCGAGAAGTCACGCAGCAGGTACTGACGCTGGTGCTGGTGCTGACGCTCGTGCTGACGCTGACGGTTGTGGTTCCAGTTGTGGTTGCGGTTGTGGTGACGCTCCTCGCGGAAGCAGACCGTCTTGTGGCACGTCGGCCGCGAGACGGAGACCGGAGCCGGAGCCGGAACGCCGCCCATGACGACCGACGCGCCCGCACCGGTGGCGGTGCCGAGGATGAAAGCGCCACCGGTCAGCGTGGCGCCGGCGGCGAGAACGCCCATGATGGTGCTGAGCTTGAACATTCGATTTCCCTTTGATGAATGCGGTTACCCGCTACACGAACGCGCACGCTTTTGTGGGCGCTTCGTTGCCTAGTGGGGTCATGAGAATGCGATGTGAGTAGAAGACCAACGGTCGCGCCTATTCCAGACGGCGAACCCGCCGGTGATGATGCGCTTTCTGGCGCGCCCGTGCCCGCCGGACGTTCGTGGCTCCCGGAAACAGGCGAACTCGACAGCGGCGAGCACGGGCACGTTTTCCTTCGGTGCTCACGCTCCGACCATGAGGTCCGAACGTCCGCGTTATCGAAGACGCACTAGCCGATGACGGGCGCGGGAGGAGTAGCGGTGCCTGTGGTAATCGGGCCCGGGTAGTACGGATCCTCGGCCTCGGCCTTGGACTTGGAGTCGGTGTCCTGCTTCTGCTGCGGGATGGCCTGGTTGTCCGACTTCTGGAAAGGGGTGATGATCAGCGAGAAGTCACGCAGCAGGTGCTGACGCTGGTGCTGGTGCTCACGCGCGTGCTGCCACTCGCGGTTCTTGTTCCAGTTGCGGTTGTGGTTGCGGTGCCCGCGGCCCCAGCCGGAGCCGCCGCAGCCGCCGCCGCAGCCCGTGATGGTGGTGGCGCTAGCGGACGTGCTGGTGACCGCGGTGCCGAGCGCGACGGCCCCACCGGTCAGCGCGGTGCTGACGGCGAGAACCCCGACGAGGCTCTTGAAGTTAGGCATGCTATTTCCCCTTTTGGGACCTTTACCTTTGCGCTAACTTTCCCCGACAATTGGGGAAACGTGCTTATGGCGACGCTTAGTGAGCCATAAACGCATTGCCTTATTTTCCGCGCCGAGCGGCCGACAAACGACAGTCGATGGCTTTTGTCGTTCGCTTATCTCTTTATTGACCACGCCGACCCGTGGTGAGCGCTATTGATGCGAAATGAGCTTTATGTCAAATCTAATACGTCCGAATATGGGCGACATTTCGCCCTCCGCTGGGAGGGCGTCCAGTTGGGGGTGGACCAGGTCGCCGACCATGGCGTCGGACACCGTCGCCGCAGCGGTGGCCTCCAGGGCTTGTCGCTCTGGCGGCCGCATCACCAGGTCGGGGGCTCTGTCGCGTGCAGCAGCGAAGAGGCGATCCAGCACCTCGGTGGCATCACTGTCACCGGGTCATTGCGAGCGATGTGCAGCAGCGCGATCGCCGGGCTGACCAGCGGTCTGCGGATGAAGGTCAGGCCGCTGAAAGCACTTTGCAAGCGGCCCGGCCTATCACTGGTGATGCAAGCCCCGACCGACACAGCTCCCAGCTACGCGAAGCCATCGAACACCCCAATACGGCCATCTTCCTGGAGCCCAAGCGGCTGCACTGGCACAGGAGCAGGCGGTGGCCTTCGAACCGAACGCGTCGGAATTCTCCGCCACTACACCCATATGAAAAGGATTGAAACCATGGATGTCTTCAGGAAGTTCACGCACGCTGCGATTCTCGCCGGCGCCCTGGCATTGGTCGCGGCTTGCGGCGGCGGCGGTGGCTCGGATGGTTCCAGCCCTGTCGGCATTCCCGGTGCGGAAGCCCCCGCAGGGGAAGGCTCCGGTAACAGCGACAGCAGCTGCAACTTCCTTACCAAGAACGAGGTCACTGAGGCGATCGGCCCGAATGACGGCGGCCAGCACGACTACACGTTCGGCGGATGCGTCTGGACGGCCTCGAGCGCCAAGGACGGCATCAACGAGGCGATTTACGCGGCGGTGCTGCCCAAGGCACAGTACGAGTCCGTGGCCGAGATCGGGGAGCCGCTGAGCGGATTCGTCGACGGCGCCACCTACGCCGAACTGCACGGCGAGCTCTGGTTCCCCTGCCGTGGCGGGGACTACTGCGGGATCAAGGTGAGAACCGCGAGCTCCGATGGCCGCCAAGAGACCGGGCTGCGACTGGCCAAGATCCTCCAGGGCCGTGTATAGATATCGCCCCGCCGACCTCGGCCAATGGCCGGACCCTCGCCCTGCGACGGCGTTTCGTCGCCGGTATGACGCTCGGTGCCGGCAAGGGCTGACACCGAGCGCGCGTCCGGCGACGACCGTCGCCGTTCTCGCGGTGTCAGGCCGTTTCAGGCCGGGGCCGTCGTCCCGTGTCTGCGGGCCTTCACCACGACGGTCTCCGCCGCCTTGTCATGCAGGCACTGCCGTGCCATCGGGTCCTGGAACAACCAGAGGCTGTTCGCGAGCGCGAAGAAGCTTCCGATGATCGGCACGGCCGAAGGCAGGGCGTAGACCGCCGCCCTGCGCCAGGCCGCGCCGGGGGTGATGTGCACGCGCGTGGACATCGCGACCACCTCGATCTTCAGCAGGCGCTTGCCCAGAGTGCGACCCCATACCGCGTGCTGGATCCCGTCGTAGACGAAGTACAGGGCGGCCGCGATGGGCGCCATGAGGAACGCCCACTTGAACATCGTCACCTCCAACGCCAGGAGATCCTGCACGTCGACGGGACGGCCCTCGGCCGACTGCCGCATGATCGCGAGGAAGTCGTCGGAGATCGAGAACACCAGGAGCACGTAGGCCGGTGAGATGAGGACGCTGAGGATCGTGCTGTCGATCAACCTGGCGAGAAGCCGTTCCCACCACTCGGCGAGCGTCGGGTCGCCCACCGGCCGACGGAACGCGGCCGGTGGGCCTGGCGGTGGCCACTGACCACCCGGCGGATAGCCGGGCGGCGCATACCCGGGCCACTGGGGGCCGGAGGCGTAAGGGTGTGGGCCGGTCGATGGGCCTGGAGGGGGGTATCCGGCGCCGAGCGGAGGATTGGGAGGGACGGGTTGTTCGCCGGGGGGCTCGGTCATGCCGCCATCCTGAGGCATCCGGTGCCGGTCAAGCCACCTATATCTGGACGATCCGGATTATCCCGCTAGGCGCCGGTATGAATCCGGCCCTCCTCATAGGGGAATCAGCGGGTCGGCTCAGCGCCGTCCGGACCCCGCGAGGATCGAGCGCGTGATCATTCTCCTGCTCGCCCGGCGTCGAGAGCGGCTCCGCCTCGCGGACGGGTTAGCCGCGCGAGGCCCTTGACCTGCGCTGACCATCCACGGACGTCCATCTCCATCTGCGGGCGTCCGTGGTCGTTGTCACTCAGTTCGTCACCCAGTCCAGCGCCGGTCACACGTGGTCGGCGTTTCCGTCACGCCTCGCCATTCCAGACAGACGGCCGGAGCAAGGAGCATATGGTCCTGCATGAGACAGAGCGCGGCGGCGTGGTCGACCTCCTCTTCTCTGAACTGAAGGGGTATGAGCCGACGGTTTTACAGTCCTACCGCGAAAACGCTTTGAGCTGCGCCTATACAGACCCGACCACCTCAATGGGAACGCATTGAGAATCAAGGCCGTGGCTAGCCAGGCGCGGCCGACCCTGAAGGACCTCCACCGACTGCCGCCCGCTGGGAACTGCACGGGAAGATTGCCTAGAGACTTGGTGCCACATCAGGCAACGTTTGCCTGGCCTACTGCTCTCTGACACGTCGGAGGCCGGAGTGTCTTCGAAACGTCTCACTTCTCCTGCAACCCGCAGGCCAGCTGCGCTATCGGCGTCCTCCGATCGGTGTACTCCTATCCCGTTCGGTGTACCGCAAGGTGACTGCCCGCGGACGACGTCTGGAGCCCGGCCAGTGCGTAGCGTCGTGCCATCCCCGCTCCCCCTTTGAAAGGGCATGACATGACGCTGCACGCATTCCCCGCGATGAGGTTCCCCGTACTCGCCGGGCTCGGCGCCTGCGCGGTGGCGTTCGCGGTCTCGGATGTGGTCAACCGCGAGATGAGCCCGGTCGCCGAGGTCGTGAGCCGGTTCGTCAATACGCACGCCGGCTGGCTGGTCACCGT
Organism: Planotetraspora mira; assembly: GCF_016863275.1. Classification (GTDB taxonomy): domain Bacteria; phylum Actinomycetota; class Actinomycetes; order Streptosporangiales; family Streptosporangiaceae; genus Planotetraspora; species Planotetraspora mira. Next base: position 146,499 of record NZ_BOOO01000034.1, on the reverse strand, counting down.
AGGCATGTACGGCCTCGCACTCGCCTCGGCGGTCTTCACGGTCGGCGTCGCCCGCACTCGCGCGAGCCGTACCGGATCGTGGCTGTTCGGGATCTGGTCCGCCGGTCTTCTCCTCGCCGCGGTCTTCCCCGCCGACCCGCCCGGCCGGTGGGACGACCCTTCGGTCTCCGAGACCATCCACGGTCTGGCCGCCTGGGTCGCGCTGCTTGCCTTCCTGGCCGCCGCCGTGCTCCTCACCCGCCGGTGGCGGCGCGAACCGGGCATGCCCGGCGCGCTGACTGCCGTCACCGCCGCCGTGGTTCTTGGGATGATCCTGTTCGTGATCACTATGGTCGATGTCATGGGCGCCCGGGCCCTGCCCTCCGTCATCGGCTTGACCGAGCGCATCGTGCTCGCCGCCGACGTGGCCTGGATCGCGGTCGCCACGATCGGCCTGACCCGCTCGGGAGGAGCCCGCCGATGACCGGAACGACCGGCGCCGCCGGAGGAGATGGAGCGCCGGTCGCGCCGGGGAGAGCCGTCCGTCTCGCGGTCGCCCTCGTGCCCGCCGCGCTGACGACCGTCGCCATCCTCACCGGCCTGGCGGCGGTCGGGGCCCCGATCGGCTGGGGCAGCACGGTCCCGCTGGCGCTCTTCCTCGGCGGCATGCTGCTGGTCCGGGAGCGGTGGCCGGTGGGCGTACTCCTGTTCTCGGCGGCTGCGCTGGTCGCCTACCAGGGCGCGGGGCTGTTCGAGGGCGGGTGGATCTGGCCGATGACCGTCGCCTGCTACACCGTCGCCGCCGCGGGCCGAATGCGCTGGGCCGTCGGCGTCGGCCTGCTCCTCCTGGCCTACGCCGTCACCTGGGACTGGACGGCCGGTGACCCACCCGCCCGGGCCCTGGCCTCCGGCGGAGCCGAGACGCTGTGGCTGGCCCTGGTACTCGCCGTCGGCAACGCCCGCCGCAGCCAGCTGCTGTGGCGGGCCGAGCATGCCGCCCGGCTCGCCCAGCTGAAGGAGGCTCGGGAACTGGACGCCCGCCGCCGCCTGGCCGAGCAGCGGCTGCAGATCTCCCGCGAGCTGCACGACATCGTCGCCCACACCCTGGCCGTCGTCGGCGTCCATCTCAACGTCGCCACCGACGCCCTCGACGAGTCCCCCAGCGAGGTCCGCGACGCCCTGCGCACCGCGATGGAGGTCCGCGCCAAGGCGATGACCGACCTGCGCTCCCTCATCGGCATCCTCCGCGACGGGCCCTCCGGCGCCGCAGCGCCGCAGCCCGACCTGGCCGCCGTCGCCGACCTGGTCGCCCACGCCCGCGCGACCGGCCTCGACGTGACCCTCGAGGAGCTGGGCGACCCCGCCCGCGTCCCCGCCGTGCCCGCCGTGGCCGCCTACCGGGTCGTCCAGGAGGCCCTGACCAACACCATCAAGCACGCCGCTGCCACCCGGGTGACGGTGCGGCTGCGCTACACCGCGCGGGCGGTGACGGTCGAGGTCCGCGACGACGGCCGCGCCACCGGGCCATTCACCGAGGGCCACGGTCTCACCGGCATGCGCGAACGGGTCGCGGCCCTCGGCGGCACCCTGACGATCGGCCCGGCCGCGCCGGAGGGCTCCGCCACACCCGGAAAAAGTGTCCCGCCGGAGAAGACCGACCGCTCCTGGACCGGCGGTCTCACTGTGCGGGCGACCATCCCCGTCGGGGGCGCCGCCGTTGTGACAGGCTCTGGCACATGACGATCAAGGTGCTGCTCGCCGATGACCAGGCCCTCGTCCGCGCAGGGTTCCGCAGCCTGCTCGGCCGCTCCAGGGAGCTCACGGTGGTCGGCGAGGCCGCCACCGGCGACGAGGCCGTACGACTGGCGCGCACGACCCGCCCCGACGTGATCCTCATGGACATCCGCATGCCCGGCCTGGACGGCATCGAGGCCACCCGCCGCGTCCTCGTCGAGCTCCCCGGCACCCGGATCATCATCCTCACCACCTTCGACACCGACGAGCACATCTTCGCCGCCCTCCGCGCCGGGGCCAGCGGCTTCCTCACCAAGGAGGTCGAACCCGCCGAGCTGCGCCGCGCGGTCGCAGTGGTCGCCGCCGGTGAGGCGCTGCTCTCCCCGGGCGTCACCCGCCGGGTCGTCGAGCAGTTCGCCCACCGGCCCGCCCCGGTCACCGGCGACGGCCTCGCGGTCCTGACCCCCCGGGAGCGCGAGGTGGTCCGCCTGGTCGCCGAGGGCCTGTCCAACGAGCAGATCGCCGAGAAGCTCGTGATCAGCCCGCTGACCGCCAAGACCCACATCACTCGCGCGCTCACCAAGCTCCGCGTCCGCGACCGCGTCCAGCTGGTCATCCTCGCCTACGAGACCGGTCTGGTACGGCCCGGCGCCGGGACCTGCGAACTGGACTGAGAGAGCAGACGGGAATCCGGGCGCGGGATTCTCAGGTCGTGAACTGACCGTAACCACGCGACCAAGCACGGCATGAGTCCGGACGGTCAGCTGTTTGTCGGGGAGCGCGACGGCCCCCTGTCGGAAAGCGTCTATGGCCGTATCTGGCAGAAGGCCCGTACGGTGGCGCCGAGCAAGGCTGAGGCAGGGTCCCGCTCGCGGCACGGCCGTACGCCCTGCGGCATGCCTGCGTCTCCACGTGGCCAAACGCCGGGGTCCCGGCTCCGCGTGGACGCCATCAGTGCCGACATCGCCGATGTCGACGCCAGAATCGACAATCTCGCCACCCCCTTCGCCGCAGCAGTGGACCGCCTGGATGAGATCCCCGGAATCGGCCGCATCGCCGCACACGTGATCATCGCCGAGATCGGGCTGGACATGAGCCGCTTCCCCACCGCCGGCCACCTCGCCTCCTGGAGCCGTCTTGCCCCCAAGACCAAGGAATCGGCCGGGAAGAAGAAGGGCTCAGGCACCACCGGCCACGGCACCTCGCGCAGCGCAGACGACAGAACCTGATCACCCAACCCGGTCAGCTGAACGGCTGCAGGCCGATCGTCGCCAGCAGGTCGAGCTGCCCGGCCGCCTCGCTGTCCTGCGCGCTGGTGTAGACGATCAACCGGAGGTCGGTGTCACGTACCGTGAGGAAGTCGCTGTCCATTGTGATCGGTCCGATCTCGGGGTGCAGGAACGTCCGACTGCTCAAGCCGGGCTGGGGGGCGGCCAGGCGCTGCTCCCACAGGTCGGCGAAGTCTGTGCTGACTTCCAGCAGATCGTCGATGAGGTCGCCGAGCAGCTTGTCCTTCGGATGGCGGCTTCGAGCCTCGCGCAGATCGGAGACCAGTTCCAGGCGGAGCAGGCGCTCCTCGGCCTCGGTGCGGATATAGCGTGTTGGAGCGCCGGTGAAGACGGTCCATGCGAGGTTCCGCTCACGCATCGGCAGTGCCGACGTGTCGCCGGCCAGGGCGTACGCGAGCGGGTTGGACGTGATGCACTGCCACGAGGCGTCGACGACCTGGACGGGCAGGTCGGTCAGGCGGTCCAGGATCCGCTGCACGCTCGGCGTGATGTGACGCTTGATGCTCCCGTGGGCCGGCTCGGCCTGATCCGCGACGCGGAAGAGATGTGCGCGCTCCTGGTCAGAAAGCCGCAGCACCCGGGCGAGCGACATGAGCACCGACGGCGACGGGTGGATCGCGCGGCCCTGCTCCAGGCGGGCGAGGTATTCGACCGACAACCCGGAAAGCTGGGCGACCTCCTGCCGGCGCAGGCCGAGCACGCGGCGCCGGCCGCCCTCCGGAAGGCCTACCTCGGCGGGTGACACGCGGCCGCGCCAGAGGCGCAGGCTGCACGCGAGCTCGTTCGAATCTGAAACCACAACCTCACTCTAGGTCCGCGCGGCAGGCACAGGGTCGCCCTGCCAGTACGAGGCTCGGCAGGTCCATTTTGCCTGGTGTGCGGAGAGGTAAGTATCGGATCGCGGCCCCGTTCCGGGGCCGGCCGGATCGACCCGTCACCACGGGTGTGGCTACCAACAGAGTGGAGAGATTGACGATGAGTACAGGCATGTCTGCAGAGGAGCTGCGCGAGTTCTACGGGCGGTACGTGGAGATGGCGAACACGCGTGACTTCGACGGGATGCGCGAGCTCCTTCACGACGAGGTCATCCTGGGCGGCACTCCAGTTGCCCGTGAAGCCATCATCACCGAGTTCCGCAAGCACACCGATGCCGTCCCGGACATCCACTGGGAGGTCCAGGAACTTCTCGTGGAGGGCGGTCACATCGCTGCTCGCGCGCTGGACACCGGAACGCCGGTGGCGGAGTGGAACGGTCTGGCCCCCAACGGAGCGAGCATCTCCGTCGCCGAGACCGCGTTTTACGAGGTCGTGGACGGCCGATTCAAGGTCATGTGGTACATGATGGACGTCGACGCACTGCGGCAGCAGCTCGTCGGCTGACCCACGATCGGTCCCCCGCAGGGTGACCTCGGTGTCCGCCCACGCCCATGCCCCGCCGGAGTGACGCGAGATCGTCGCCGTCACTCCGGCGGCCACTTCCAAGTGAGCCTTTTCCATCGTGATCATGCTGGTCACGGTGATGGGAGTGAGGCCAGATACGGGGTGAGGGGAGGCCCCGGTAAGACAGCAGTCGACCAAGATCCGATGCCCCAACCGGGAGCCTCGTTGCTGTCTTACCCTGCCGCGATTCCGCTGTCGAACTGTACCCTCGTCCGCCTGGCTGATCTCATCCGCGCTCAGCGTGCCCAACGTCGATACCCGTGGCGGCGCCTGGATCCGGGCCGGCAAGCGCTGCTGGTGCTGGCCCACCTGCGCAACGGGGATACCTACGCCCGCCTGGCCGCTGAGTTCGGCATCGGCACCACGACAGCCTGGCGCTATGTGCGGGAGTCGGTCGACCTCCTGGCAGCCCTCGCTGACGACTTACACGCTGCCGCCGTCCGAGCTTCTCGACTGGCCTACGCCATCCTCGACGGCACGCTGATCCCAATCGATCGCGTCGCCGAGCAGAAGCGGTATTACTCCGGCAAGCACAAACGCCACGGTATGAACATCCAGGTCGTGGCTGACCCCGCCGGCCGGCTCGTCTGGGCCTCGCCGGCCCTGCCAGGGAGAACGCACGACCTGACCGCCGCCCGAACGGTCGGCCTCATCGACGCACTCACCAGCAGCAACGTGAAGACGTTCGCCGACAAGGGATACCAAGGGGCCGGCGGCGCGAAGCTGCGCTGCTGCCCCCGCCGCCCCCCGAATGGCGTGCGCTCGCCACGAAGATCCCCGTTGCGGCACCTACCGATACCGCTGGCCTGGGCAAGGCCTGATCAAGGACCGCGTTGCCCCCGGCGCCTTACAGGACCTGTGCCCGATGAGCTTCGTCCCCGGACCACCACCCTCCAAGGGGGCGGGCTGGCGCGCGTCTTAACTACATAGCGACGTACGACCGGTCGGCGTGACCGATTTTTGGCTTGCTGGTGGACATGTTGCAGGTAGCAGCGCTGAGGCTGTGGGTATGGGGCGACGATGACGCGGTGGCCGCGATTCGGGCCGACGTCACGATCAGCGGGTCGCCCGTTGATCGATCTCTGAGTCGTTCCGCAAGGCAGCCGGGCCAGGGATTGGCAGGCCAGCCACCCAAGCGGCTGGGCCACCGATCGGTGGGCTGTCCCTTCGACGGACGGCCCTGCCTACTGGATTACAGAGAAGGGGTGACCATGGCGCTCACCACAAGGATCAAACAGTTCACCGAGTCCAAGCCGTTTTACGCCTTCGCGGGCGCCACCAGCTACGCGGTCGAGAAGCTGCGCAAGGTGCCCAAGCAGCTGCGCACGGGCCGTCACGAAGTCGGCGAGACCGCGAAAGAGCTGCCAAGTAGGGCCCGCAAGACCGTCGCCGAGAACCTGCCGGAGCCGGCGCGTGAGGTCACCGACACCGTGACCGCTCTGCTCAACGTGGTTTATGACGAGCTGGCGGTCCGAGGCCGGAAGGTCGTGAAGCAGGTGAGCGGAGAGGCTGCTCAGGAACTCGGGAAGGTCTCCGAGACCGCCAAGCCCGCGACCGCCCGCGACAAGCAGGAAGCTCCGGCCAGGAAGCCTGGCCGCCCTGCATCGCGGACCCAGCGAACCAAGACGCCGTCCAGGGTGTGAAGCAGAGCCCCGCTCTCCTCGCCGAAAGAAGAGCGGGGCATTGAGTGTCCCGCCTTACAGCCGTGGCGCGTAACGACGGCTCTCGGCAAGGTGGAGGGCGCCCGGCAACCCCCGGAACCGGGCGCTTATGAAGCGTCTCACCAGGCACCCAAACGTTGGCCGATACCGCAGGTAAGGCCCTTTATGGGATTGGCCAAGACATGGGGCCAGGGTGCTGTGGAAGAGTGATCGCGAACGACGCTCGGTGGAGTAGCGAAACGCCCACAGCCGCTCGCCGTCCGATGTCGCCACCGTCATCTGGACCGGGTGCTCTACGCCGTGCGCCTGTCCCGTCTCCTCCACGAATCCGACCATCCGCTCCACCGCGCCCAGCGGGTCCTCGCGCAGCCCGAACGTGAGCGCCAAGAAGAACATGACCTCAGAATCCGTGGACCCCTCGATCGCCGGAAACAGCTTCGGCCATATTGCATCAGCAATACGGGAGAATTCCAAGTCCCGCCACCCGGGGCATTTGGGCAGGTCGCAGCAGGGTACGGGCACACATTTGGCGTTTGATCGCCCTAGGGCGAGTCAAATTCACTGGACGCGCCCCGAATGACCCGGATGGAGACGACTACCAGCCCGGCGACCCGGACGGAGTCGGTCAGTGTCCGGTGGTGACGGGCCGCCGCTGAAGGAGAGAGAACAGAGGGGCACGAGCGTTTTCGCCGGTGCCCCTCTGTCGTGCTCTTGTTGCGCGTCAGGCGGTTCAGCTCAGCTCTCCGCCTTCAAGTTCGCGAGTTCGGCTTCGAGCTGGTCGCGTTCAGCCACCAGGCCGTTCAGGGCTGCGCGCAGCTGTGCCACCTCGTCGAGAGCGGCGTTGTCTGGGGAGACCTAGGAAACAGGGACGAATGAGGTGGGGATGTTGTAGCCGCGTAACCGCAGGTAGGGGGCTTGTCCGCCGAGGTCGGCCGTCTGGTAGGCGGCGGTGACGGTGGTCGACTCCCCCGGCCAGAGGGAGATGTAGTTGTCGGTGTAGGTGACCGGCACGACCTCGGTGCCGCCGTTGCCCGCGGTGATCTCGGGGCGGACGAAGAAGGCGAGGTTGGTCGCGCTCGTGTTCGTGAGGGTGATCGTGACTGTTTCCTGGCCGCCTGAGGTGGCCCTGGACGTGGTGGCGTTCAGGTTGGGATTGCCGGCCAGGCTGTTCAGCCCGGTGAGGTTGGCGGAGTTCTTGGGCGTGGTCCGGTACCAGTTGCTCTTGTTCCCGAGCGTGTCGGCCGTCGTGGAGTACCAGTACAGGTTGTTGCTGACCGTCGCCCCGCTCGCGTCCTTGACCTGGAGGCGGATGAAGTAGGTGCTGGACAGGCCGGTGACGGTGGGGATGGTCAAAACCTGGGTGGAGGAGTTGGCCGCGGCGGTGACGGGCACCGACGTGGTGTACTTCTGGGCCAGGTCCGGGATGTTGTACAGCGTCGCCGTCGCGGTCAGGCCGCTGCGGGCCGTGAGGGTGGAGTTGACCACGAACACCTTCTTGGTGGCGTAGTCGTAGGCGATGTGCACCGGCTCGTTGGCTTTCTTGCTGCCGAAGTAGCCGCCGCCGGGTTTGAAGTAGTAGTCGTACAGATTCCAGTGCACCGACGGCCAGGCGCTGTTGAGCATCCAGAAGATGGTGCCGAAGGACTGGGTGTACTCATGGGAGTTCCATGCCTCGAAGAACGCCCTGGTGTTCTCGTAGTTCTGCAGTTCCGCCTTGCGTGAGTAGTCGGCCGCGCCGGTGGCCGTGCCGTACCGGCTGTTGAGCCCGGCGGTGAAGGGGGCGGTGTTGTCGAAGACGCTGCCGGCCTTGCCCGCGTGGTAGTTCCAGGCCGTGCCGAGCGGCCACTGGTCGGCGGGGGCCAGGAAGCGCTGCACGCTCTCCAGCGGCGGCGGCGACTCGGTGCCTTCCTCGCCCGTGGTGCCGAAGGCGCTGCCCGCCTTGGTGGTGTCCCACCACAGGACCGGCGGCTCCCACACGTACGGACCGTCCATCTTCATCCCGGCGTTCGCGTTGGACCAGGTGGCGACGTTGTCCAGGGTCGGGTTCTGCCAGTGCAGGGCGGTTGCGCGGTTCTTGTAGGCAGTCAGGTGGGCGGCGGTCGGCGGCTGGTCGCTGCCGTAGGTCCACAGGAATGTGCTGGCGTGGGCGCGGGTGGCGCGCATCTGGGTGTCGAGGGAGGCGAGGGCGACCTGGGCCTGCTCGGCCGACCATCCGCTGTCGTTCTCCCACGCGCTGCAGCAGACGAAGCCGGGCATCACCATGATGCCGGCCTTGTCGGCCAGGTCGTACAGCTCCTCGTTGCCGAGCGTGCCCTCCAGGCGGATGGTGTTGAGGCCCATGTCCTTGACGTACTTGATGTGCGCGGCGTTGGTCTTGGTGTCCCAGCGCTGCAGCATGTCCCACATGTAGCCGCCGCCGCGGAACATGATGTTCTGGCCGTTGACCTTGTAACCGGCGAACGACGTGCCGTTGACGGTGGTGCGGTAGTCGGTGAACTGACGAATGCCGAAGTCGATCCCCTTGGTGTCGGAGGTCGCCCCGCCCGCGGTCGCCGAGACGCTGAGCTGGTAGAGCTCCGGCGACCCGAACTGGTAGGGCCACCACAGGACGGGATCGGTGACGTGGACCGGCGCGAAGGCGACCTCTCGGCGCTCGTTCGCGTTCAGGGTGACGGTCTGGCTGAGCGGGATGCTCGGCTGGCCGGCCTTGCTGATGGTGGCGTTGATCGTGGTGGTGACCGGCGCCGCCGTGGCGTTGACCGCGTCGACGTAGACGGTCAGATCAGCGGCGTTGGTGGCGGGCAGCGGCAGGACGGTCTTGACGTAGGGGTCGCGCAGAGCGACGGGCCCAGAGGTGTCCAGCAGCGTCTTGCCCCACAGCCCGGCGTTCATGTCGGGGGCTTCGGGATTCCAGTCGACGGTGCAGAACGACAGGTCCTTGCAGTCGTGTGCCGGGGGCGTGACGCGAATGGCCAGGGCGTTGACCGCGCCGGGGTGGATCACGCCGGTTGCGTTGTACTCGTGGCCGACCATCGTGCCCACCGCGTTGGCGTCGAGCTGAGTGCCGTTCAACCAGATCTGCGCGCGGTAGCTGATGCCCTTGAAGCGCAACCAGTAGACCTGCCCCGGGGAGGTGGCCGCGGCGGTGAACTCGCCCCTGAACCACCAGTCCTGCCCTGTCAGGTCGGGGACGTTCTTGAGGTTCTGACCGAAGAAGATGTTCTGGTAGACGTTGTTCGCCACCAACCCGGCCAGCACCGTGGACGGCAGTGAGACAGGGTTCCAGCCCGAGGTGGAGTAGCCGACCTGTGAGATGGCCGCGCCGGTGTCGGACAGTCCGGTGGCCGAGCGCAGTGCCCAGCCGGAGGTCAGCTCGGTGGAGGTGACGGTGGCCGCGCGGGCGTCGACGACGCCGATGGCCAGTGCCAGGGTGAGGGTGGAGACGAGGATCGCGAGGAGTCGACGCATCAGGAACCGCCCGGCCAGGAGATCTGCGTGGAGTGGTAGTAGTTGACGCCCATGACGTGCCAGCGCGGGCCCTGGGCACCGAGCCGCTGCTTGAAGGCCGTCCAGTCGTGGGTCGCCTGCGGCGACCAGCCCAGCTCCGCCACCGCCGGGAGCCTGGGGAAGGCCATGTAGTCGATGTCGGCTCCCGTGACGAGGGTCTCGGTCCACAGCGGCGCCTCGACGCCGAGCACGGATGAGGCGGCCACGCCCCTGAGGTAGGCGCCGGGGTCCCAGTCGTAGGCGGTCTTGACGTCGATGTAGCCGGCCCAGTTCTGCCCGAGGGTCGTGCGTGAGTTGTATTTCATGTCGATGTAGGTCCGGCTGGCCGGCGACATGATGAGCCGCGTGCCGCGTTGGGCGGCCGTGGCCACCGCGGAGTCGCGGGTGGTGGTTCCCCAGTACTGCGCGACCGTCGAGGGGAGCGGTGTGGCGTTCACGATGTCGTGCCAGCCGGTGACGGTCTTGCCGTGCGCCGCGACGATCTGCTGGACCCGGTTGACGAACGCCGCGTAGTCGGCGGGCGCGGTGGAGGCGGCCTCGTCGCCGCCGATGTGCAGGTAGGGGCCCGGTGTGAGGGCTGCGAGCTCCCCGAAGACCTGGTCGATGAAGGTGTAGGTGAGCTCCTTGGAGGTGCACAGCGAGCTGAAGCCGACGTCGGTGCCGGTGTAGAGCGGTGGGGCGACGCCGTCGCAGTTGAGCGCCGGGTAGGACGCCAGCGCCGCGTTGGTGTGGCCCGGCATGTCGATCTCAGGGACGACCGTGACGAAGCGGGCGGCGGCGTAGGCCACGATCTGCTGGTAGTCGGCCTGGGTGTAGTAGCCGCCGGGGCCTCCGCCTACGGCGGTGCTGCCACCGTACGTCGCGAGATTCGGCCAGGAACCGATCGCGATGCGCCAGCCCTGGTCGTCGGAAAGGTGCAGGTGCAGGTAGTTGATCTTGTAGAGGGCGAGCTGGTCGATGTACCGCTCGACCGCGGCCACCGGGAAGAAGTGCCGGGCCACATCCAGCATGGCGCCGCGATAGCCGAACCTCGGGTAGTCCACGATGTGGCCGCCGGGCACCGGCCACGGGCCCGGCTGGACCGTCGCGCTGTCGGCCGCGACAGGCAGAAGCTGGTGCAGGGTCTGCACGCCGTTGGCGAGGCCCGCCGGCTGGTTCGCCCGGATGACGATCGACGTGCCGGTGACGTCAAGCTGGTAACCCTCGGGTCCGACCGTGGCGGGGGCGCCGGACAGCAGGAGGGAGATGCCGCCGGTGCCGGGCGCGGGGGCGACGGGGATCGGATAGCCGGTGGAACGGCGCAGGAGTGCGGCGAGCAGGTCGCCGATGCCGGCCGCGGCGGGGTCGGTGTAGACAGCGGTCGAGGTGGTGATGGCGTAGCTCACCCCGGAGGTCGCGGTCGTGGTGACGGGTACCGGGACGACCGAACCGAACGCGACCGCTGTGGCGGCCGCCGCGGGAGGCGTGGCCAGAGAGACGAGGAGAGGGACGAGGAGGATCGCGAGGACACGACGGACGTTCAACAAACGCCTCCGCAGGGGTCCGATGCTGCGTGGTCACTGCTGTCCCCCGTGAGCTCTCGGCCCTACGATAAGCGGGCGGCATTCGTTCGTAAAGGTCTCTTCCAATAATCGCAGGAGTGAGCTTTCCGCGTTTCTGACATCGGTCAGGCGGGTGACAGCAAATCGTGTCGGCCGTAGATTCGCCATGATTGTTCCTGATTCAAGGAGGATTCTTCGGTGAACGCCCCCCGACGCCGTATTCCTGTCGCCTGCCTTGCTCTCGCCTGTGCGACCGGGCTACTCACTCCGAGCGCGGCCCAGGCCGCCGCCGATCCCACTGCCACCGTCTTCTCCCCCAACCCCGTCCAGAGCACCGGCGACGAATCTCTCACCGATGACAAGGACCGCGACGGCGCCGCCTTCGCCGGGGCCTACCGCACAGTCGCACTTACCGACCTGGACGGTTCGGGCACCCTCACGGGGCGCTACGTCACGGTCAAGAGCGAGACCGGCAAGGCCGCCCGGGTCGTGAACGGGGCCTTCCCCGCCTGGCACCGGGACAGTGACCAATTCGAGCAGGTGATGGGCTACTACTGGGTCACCACCGCGCAGCAGTACATCCAGTCACTGGGCTTCGGGTCCCGGCTGCGTCCGGTCAACCAGCGCCGGATCGAGCTGCGGATCAACCAGTACGGCGGGGACAACTCCTTCTTCAGGGACGACAAGGCCAACATCACCCTCGGCAAGGGCGGCGTGGACGACGGCGAGGACGGAGAAGTGATCGTCCACGAGTACGGCCACTCGGTGCAGGACGGTCAGGTCACCGGCTTCGGGACCACCCTGGAGTCAGGTTCGATCGGCGAGGCCTTCGGCGACTATCTCGCCGTCGCCGTGACCAGCTGGAAGGCCGGCACGCCGACTAAGACCCCCGAGGCGTGCGTCGCCGACTGGGACTCCGTCTCCTACACTTCTGGCGTCCCGCATTGCCTGCGCCGCTTGGACGGCACCAAGCACTACCCCGAGGACGTGGTCGGCGAGGTGCACGCCGACGGTGAGATCTGGTCCTCGGCGTTGTACGAGATCCGCACCAAGCTGGGCGACCGTTCGGCAAGCACGATCATCATCGACGCGCAGTTCGACTTCACCAAGGACATCACCTTCCACGCGGCGGCCGAGGCCACCGTCGCCGCCGCTCAGCGGCACGGTGGCGCCACGGCGGCCGGCGTGGTGCGTGCCGCGTTCACCTCCCGCGGCCTGCTCTGAAGCTGCGCCGATCCTGAACCTGCGCCGATTCTGAACTCCTCCGGCCCTCCGCCCGCGGTGATGCCGGATCGCCGGGGGCCGCCGGTGCACGGCGGCCCCCGGCGCGCGCTCAACTCTGCCGCAGGGCGGGCATCGGAATCGGAATGGAGTAAGCCGTCGCGCCGCCGCCCACGCCGCCCTCACACGTGTTGGGCGGCAGGGTGGTCACGCCGCGGGTGGAGGGCCGCTCCGCCGCCCAGAACATGTAGCCGAGCAGTCCCGAGCTCGTTCCCGCGCCGTTCGGCGCGGCCGTCTGGACGAAGGTACCGGTGGTGTTCTGCAGCGACGCACCGAAGGCGGTGCACTCGGGAAGGACCTTGTTCCCCTCGGCGATGTAGAGGCTGCCGGTGAACTTGGCGGGAGCCAGCGGCGGGATCGGCGGGGCGTAGGTCGGCTTGCCGTCCAGGTGCTCCTGCCAGTTGGCGATCGCGGCGGAAGCACTCGGCTGGCGGGCGGGAACCATCGCGTTGGCGTAGTCCAGGACCGGCGCGGTGGTGCGCAGCCAGTCCGCCGTCGCCTTTCTGCCGATGTCGATCAGCCATCGATCGCCTGCGGCCAGGTCGATGGTCAGGCGCGCCGCGTGGTTGGCTCCCGTGGCGTCGTACGGCAGGACGGCACGGTAGGCGTCGATGAAGGACTGCAGGCCCGCGAGGTCGGCGCCGCTGTTCTCCTCGTAGTCGATCTCGATGCCGACGCCGAGCCGCTGGGCCACCTCGGCGGCGTTGCGGCCGAACTGGGCCGCGTTCTCCGCCAAGGCCGCGTTCCACGCGTCGGTGTAGGTGATGCCGCCGATGGACAGCATGACCCGGATGCCGCGGCTCTTGAAGTAGTTCACGATGTCGGCGGTCATGCCGCGTGGAACCCCGTCGAGGGTCTGGGCGTCGGTCGTCTTGTGCAGCAGCTTCACCGGGTGGACGAAACTGAGCACTACGACGTTGACCGAGGGACGGCCGTCGCCTCGGTCGATGAGCCAGTGGTTCTTCTGGTCGAACTCGCTCACATCACGGACGGCGCCCCAGATGCAGGCGTCGTTGCCGCAGTGCCATGACCCGTAGACCTGCATCGGGGTGGCCGCGGCCCTGGCAGGGACCGCGATGAGGAGGGGGACGAGTAAGCAGACAAGAGCGGCCAGACGGCGCATGCCAACCTCCCGTGAAAGGAATTGTAAAGAAGGTTAGCTGTTGCGGGCGCGGCGGTCCCTCACCAAAAGGGAAGCAAGCACGTGGTGCACAAGGTTTGTCCGGCACCGAGCTCGACGCGGGCAACGTGCGGCGGGCCTTCCGCACCGACCTCAAGAAGGCGGACGTCAACCCGCGGACGACTGGACGCCTCGGGAGATGCGGCACAGCTTCGTCTCGCTACCGTCCGACGACGGCGTTTCCCTGGAGCACATCTCCCGGCTCGTGGGCCACGGCAACACGATGGTCACGGAGACCGTCTATCGCAAGCAGCTCCGGCCCGTGATGCTCGAAGGTGCCCAGGCCATGGACCGGATCTTCCCCCTGGACGACTCGGAGCAATAGTCACTCGGAAGATCGAAAAAGGCCACCTGCGTTGCCGCAAATGGCCTCTGACCTGCGTGGGCGATACTGGGATCGAACCAGTGACCTCTTCGGTGTGAAGCGTCCTGGCCAGATCGCCCACATGGGCCGAAAGCGCCCTTGACCTGCGCCAACCATCCACGGATGTTCGTCTCGATCTGCGGGTGTCCGCCGCCGTTGTCACCCAAATAGTCACTCAGATCAAGAGCAGGCCCGGCGGGACATCACCGAGAGCGCCGTCTCCCGACCTCACTGTCAGTCGTTGGGTCAAACCCTGCCGGGAGGCGCTCATCCACATCATCACTGCCAGTCGTCGCCATCGCCGACGCTGAACCGCCGGCGACTGATCGCACGACGGAGTTGAGGGGACGCCCCGGGCGGGGCGCCCCCTCTCGTCCGCTATGCCGTACGGTCGAGCGCGTCGGCGAGGTCGTTCAGCGACTTCGCCAGCGCGGCTTGCGCGCTGACGGAGGTGTCGAGCTGGTGGGAGACGGCGCGAAGCTGCGCCACGGCGGCCTTCTTCTGCGGCCCGTCGTTGAACCGCTCCGCCCGGTCGACGAACTTGCGAACGTTCGCGGCCGTGTTGGCTTTCAGGGTGCCAGTGCGCAGTGCCTGCGCGTAGTAGGCCCGCACAAGCTCGAAGCTCGCCGGCCAGCTCAGCTTGGGCTGGTGCTGCGCGTTGAACCTGTCGAAGCCGACCGTCGCTGCGGCGTCGATCTCCGCCTGGTCCAGGTGCTCGCTCGGGGTCAGCGCGAACGCGTCGAACCCGCGGGCGATCTCGCTGCCGTAGATATGGCCGTTGTAGTAGTACGCGGACCAGAAGCCGCCGGTGACCAGGGCACTCGCGTTGATCGGACCGCGGTCGAAGAACGCGATCTCGCGCGGGTGTGCGGAGTCGGTGAAGTCGAACGCCGAGACGCCGCCCTGGTACCAGGCCTGGACCATGATGTCCCGTCCGGGTACGGGGATGAGCGAGCCGTTGTGCGCCACACAGTTCTCCTGCGTCGTCTGCGCGACCGGGAGCTTGTAGTAGCTGGCGAACTTGAGCTTGCCGTCCACGATGTCGTAGATCGCGTCCGCGCCCCACGAAGGCTCGTCGGTGGTCCGGCAACGCGCCCCGGTGCCGCCGCCCCACTCGTCGGTGAAGATGACCTTCGTTCCGTCGTTGTTCAGCGTGGCCGAGTGCCAGTACGCGAAGTTCGGGTCCGAGACCTCGTCGAGCCGGACGGGATTGGCCGGGTCGGAGATGTCCAGCAGGAGCCCGTTACCCGCGCAGGCGGCCGCGGCCAGGCCGATCTCGGAGTACGCGGTGATGTCGTGGCAGTGGTTGGTGACCGGCCGGGGCGACCAGTTCGAGCCGGACGGGTGCTGAGGAGTGGCCGGGTTGTTCTGCAGGCCGTCGAGCGCCCCGGTCTCCGGGTCCGCGAACAAGCGGGGCTGGTTCACGATCGAGGCGTTCTGCGGGGCGGCCAGCGGCACCCGGATGATGTCGATCCGCCACAGGGACGTGTTCGGGTCGGTCGCCGCCGTGTTCGCGCAGCCGGCCAGTTCGGCGCCCGAGCGGACACCGGCCGTACCGGAGACGTAGACGTAGACGTTCTCCGGGTCGTTCTTGCTGGTGACGAGAGTGTGTGTGTGGGACCCGCGACAGGTCTGCACGGCGGCCACCTGGACCGGCTTGGTGATGTCGCTCACGTCGAAGACGCGGACGCCGCGGAAGCGGTCCGGGTTGACCGTGCCACTCGCGCCCTGGGTGCCGCAGTCCAGCCGTCCTCGGGTCTCCTCCACCGACATGAAAAGGAGGTTGCCGTACACGGACATGTCGCCTTGGCCGCCGGGGCACACCACGGACGTGGTAAGAACCGGGTTCGAGGGTGCGGAGATGTCGTAGATGTTGAAGCCGTTGAAGTTGCCCACGAACGCGTACTTGCCGCTGAACGCCATGTCGGAGTTGGCGTACGACAGGTTGCCCGGGTTGGAGGGCTGGTAGAAGCCCTCGGGCCGATCCTGGTGGGCCAGGAGCTCCAGCCCGCTGGCGGCCTGCTGAGCGTCGAGCCACCCGGCGCCCAGTCCGATTCGTGGATCGGCGTCATCCGCCATCGCCGTCGCGGGCATGAGTCCCACCAGGACCGTTCCCGCGGCGATGACACTGAGTTTGCGTAACCAAGCACGTCCCCAATGTGCCGTACGGCCGATATGCATCGGTCGCACCCTCCTTTTCTGGGTCTTTCTGGCATGACTACGCGCCGCGTGACTTAACCACTGGATGTCTTATGTCCAGCCAATCCGGCAAGATCTACGCGATGCTGGGGAGACAGTAACTGAATTTTCGGTAAATGTGCTATAGGTGTCACATTCTCCGGTTTAGCCCGGCCCCCAGCACGTTCGGAAGCAAGCGCAGACCATGAAGTCATCGAAACTGTTCCAGTGGTTCCTTCCGCCCCTGTTGATCGCTGCCACGCTCACCGCGTGTACGGCCGAAGGCCCGAAAGCGACCGTCGTTCAGCCGGGAGCGCCAGGACAGACCAGCAAGGTACTTCCCGCCGACGAGGTGCCGCGCTCCGACGGACGCGAGTACACCGACGCCGACGTGCGATTCATGCAAGGCATGATCCGACACCACTCCCAGGCGTTGCGGATGACCGCTCTGGTCGCGGGCCGTAGCGCGAGCAAGGACCTCCCGCGACTCGCCAAGCGAATCGAGGTCTCGCAGCAGGATGAGATCGGGCTGATGGTGCGCTGGCTTCGGGCGCGGCTCCAGCAGGTGCCCAGCGTGGATTCCGGCCACGACCACCAGAGCGGCGATCTGATGCCAGGAATGCTCACCGAGGAGCAGATGGCCGAACTGCAGAACGCCAACGGCGCGACATTCGACCGGCTGTTTTACCGGTACATGATTCAGCACCACATGGGCGCGCTGCAGATGGTGGAGCAGCTCTATGCCGACAAGGGAGGCCAGGAACCGGAAATCGACCAGTTCGCCGGCCATGTCGACGCCGACCAGCGCATCGAGATCGACCGGATGCAGAAACTGCTCGCCCCGATGGGGGGATAAACGGGACAACGGGTCATTCCCATGAGCGGCTGACGTGGAAACGCGGGGTCCCGGCTCATACCGGGACCCCGCGCCGTATCCGGTTCAGGCATCGACTACCGAAACGAGGCCTATCACCGGGATCACCATCGGGTCGAAGTCATCCGGCCTGTCGTCCTGATCTACTTCGATGCCGCCTGCACTGTTCTCGACCACTACACCTCTCGATGGCTCGTCGACAGCCATTCATTAGGCCCTGAGCTGGCGCGCTTCCAGGACGGCCTCCCGGCCGAAGGAAGTGGTCATGCCCGGGTAGCACGGCACATCGGCGAAAACGTCCCGTACCTGCTCGAAACCCGGCTCCACGGTTCCGTTGACCATGGTCACCCACCCTAGGAGCGGAGCGCCGGTCGTGGTCGGCCAGAACCTTGGCCAGCTCGCACAGACGTCCGGCTGAACGGCACAGGAAGCAGGCGACGACGGCAAGGCCCAGCGCTGGTACTTGACCGGCCTTCGAGCCGCGCACTCGGCCGGCGATCCCAACCTGGCGAGCAGCATCACGGCGTTGATGAGCTACCAGGCCATCACGCTGAGAAAACTCCGAGATGGCCTGCAACTGGCCGCCGTCGCGACCAAGACCGCCGCCCGCGCCCCCTCCATCGTCCATGCGCTCATCGCCGCACGCAGCACCCTTGTGCAGCCATCCACAATACTGGTCGAAATAGTTCACTTGTTAATCCAGGAGTGGTAGGCCGCTCAAGCAAGTCGTGCCCTCGGCAGCTACACGCGAACGACGAACGGCACGATTCTTCGAGGTCAGCTGCTAGGGACACCTTGCGTGGCCAGCCGACCAGACAACAGGACCAGATGAGAAGTCATGGACGAAAAAGTCCCAAAAGGGGGTGTCCTCCCGCGCCTGGCACTGGTAGCGTCGACTGCTCAACCAACACGAACAGGAGACCCTACTGAACCCGAAGGCATTGCCGCGTCGCTGCTTGAGTGATTTAACTCCGGCAAGTCAGCGCGATGATGACCTTGTACGACCCGGAGGCCGCGTTCATCGCGAAAGACGGGATATCGCCCAGATCGTGCTGGACTAGTCAATTGATGGCACAGGTCCCGACGGTAAGCACGTGCACCTCGAAGGGTCGGCAGGCGATATCGCGCACCGCGGCGCGGATGGACTCTGGCGGTACCTGATCGACAACAATCTTGGGACGGCGGTGCGACAGCCCGCCTGACACACGTGCGCCACGGAAGCTCTCGGCGATGGACCCACTCTTCAGCGTGGCGTCGACGATCACCGCCACGTAGTGCCTAACGCCGCATCGGAGGTCACCGCGATGCCCGCGGTCCTGGCGACCGCACGCGCAATCAGCCAAACGTTCCAAGCCAGCACTGTGTCGCGAGGGCTTCGCTAATCACCGGCGCGGCTGTGTCGGGGATTGCCGCCCTTGTCACGAGACTCCTTCTCGCTGAACGGGAATCGATGCGGCCTTGTCATGTCCTGAGTGTCATTACGGTCTACAGCGATGACATTCACTGCAATAACTAATGTGGAGTGATCACCATGTCGGCACGTGCAGCTCTGATCACCGGTGGCACCAGCGGGATCGGGAAGGCGACTGCGGAGGTTCTGCATAGTCGTGGTTACCGGGTCGCGGTCACCGGACAACGTCCGGAAAGCGTCGCCCGGGCACGCGAGGAACTACCCGAGGACGTCCTGGTATTGCGTGCTGACGCGCGCTCGCTTGCTGACACTGACCGGGTGGTATCCGAAGTCAGCGAACGATTCGGGACTCTGACAACGCTGTTCCTGAACGCCGGCATCAGCCGTCCCATGGCGCTGGACGCCTGCGACGAAGCCACCTTCGACGACGTGTTCGCCGTCAACACCAAAGGACAGTTCTTCACTCTGGTAAAAACGCTCCCACTGCTGTCTGACGGCGCTTCGATCATTGTCACCGCGGGTATCGGAGCGACGCGCGCCCTGCCCGGCAACAGTGTCACAGCCGGGTCACGAGGCGCACTGCTGACCATGATCCCAACGCTGGCCCTGGAGCTCGCCCCACGCCGCATCCGAGTCAACGCCGTCAGCCCGGGATTCACCGACACCCCCATGATGCGGACCACACCCGGCATGGGATCCGATGAGGTCGCCGCGATGCTGGCCGCTATGGCGGCAAAGAACCCGTTCGGTCGCGTCGGCATGCCTGAGGACATCGCCGAGACCGTCGCGTTCCTGGCTTCGGACGGAGCCGCGTACATCACCGGGCAAGAGATCGTGGTGTCCGGCGGGGCCGGATTGGCCGTCTGACCGAACTATCGGCAATCGACGGACACACTTCTGTCCGTGCCCGGTGCCACGGACTTCGCAGTGACCAAACCGGGATTCGACAAACCCGGCCAGCACATCAGGAGCCGGAGCCCGAGGAGCGAACCGTGACTGATCGCACCGAGATCGCTACCGAACTCGAGCGCGATATCAGCCTCGGCCTGCCGCTGGAGGCCAAGGCGCGCCATGTGTTCGGTGCCGGCGATATCGCCCAGATCATGCTGGACTAGTCAATTGATGGCACAGGTCCCGACGGTAAGCACGTGCACCTCGAAGGGTCGGCAGGCGATACCGCGCACCGCGGCGCGGATGGACTCTGGCGGTACCTGATCGACAACAATCTTGGGACGGCGGTGCGACAGCCCGCCTGACACACGTGCGCCACGGCAGCTCTCGGCGATGGACCCACCCACTTCGTCGTCGGGGAGACGCTGCGCCCGCTCACCGAGAACGCCACCTCCGAGCAGATCCTCGACCTGCGGATCTGCGATCCGGCCATGGGGTCGGGGCCTTTTTGGTGCCGGCGGTGCACCGGCTCACCGAAGCCTATGGTGATGCGCGGGCCCGGGAGGGCGAACTGCTCGACTACAAACTCGACGACGCGCAGCGTGCCGCGTGCCGGCGGCTGATCGCCGAACGGTGCATCTATGACGTCGACCTCAACCCGATGGCGGTCGAGCTGGCGAAGGTCTCGCTGTGGCTGGCGACGGCGGCAGCCGGCAAGCCGCTGTCCTTCCTGGACTCGCATCTGCGTTGCGGCAACGCCGTCATCGGGGCGAGCATCGACACCTGGGAGGTGCCTCCACCCCGGGCGCAAGGAGAAAGAACCAAGACGACGGACCACGTCATCGACGAGCAGCATCCCTGTTCGACCTGCCCGAGCCTGACCTGCGACGAGCTCTGGTTGATCAACCCCTCCGATGACCGCCTCCAGATCAGGGCGAAGGAACAGCGCTTCGCTCGCTTACTCGCCGGGGACGACTTCACCCGGCTTCAAGCCTTGGTGGACTGGTGGATCGCGCCCTTCTTCGAGAATAGGCTGATCTTCGACCGCTCTGATCTTGTTAGCCGTACCGGAAAGCGGACGTCCCCGCTACGGGGGATTGGCCAGCGCTGGGCGGTGTTCCGCAACGTGCTGAATCGTGGTCATGACCTTCCGACCTCTACCGAACCGCGTCGGCGGCGATCCGGGAACACATCCGCCCGTTCCACTGGGAGATCGAGTTTCCCGAGGTCTTCTTCAACACCTACGGCCGAAGGCGGCCCGACGCGGGCTTCGACGCCCTGCTCGGCAACCCCCTGTGGGAGGGCGTGAAGTCTCAGCGAGCCCGATCACTGTCGCTCCCAAGAGCGCCGAGTGCGCCCGGGGCTCTGAGCGCCCGGCCACTCCCTGCCTCGCTTCGGTCTCCTCATTCCCTCCGGGCGAGTGTTACGAACCGCGCCGCCACCGCGGCGAGCACGGCGGAGGCAAGGACGATGAAGCCCGCTGTGAGGAACACCGTCTGCAAGGTTGTCGACGAAACAAGGATCGCGCCGAGGCCAGACCCTGCCGCCACGGCTATCTGAAGGTTCGTCACATTCACCGCCGACGCGGCCTCTGGGGTTTCTGGGGCCGCGTCGAGTATCCAGACCAGCGTTCCCGGGTTCACGATTCCCCAGAACAAACCCCACAGCACGAGCAACAGGCCAGCCAGCCAGAGTAAGGTGCCCACGCTCGCCAGCCCGATGAGCAATGCGGCCACCACCGCCGCCGCCCCGGCGAAGCTGCCGATCACTCCGCGCTTGAACAGCGATCCGGCGATGAGTGAGCCGACAATGCCACCACAGCCGTAGATGACGTACAGCAGGGAGATCACGCCGCTGGACAGATGCGTGTGGTCCATCAGGAACGGGGTGACATAGGTCCAGGCGGCGAACTGTCCGATGAACACCATCGCGCCCGCTGCCATCCCAAACCGGGCGGCCCGCCGCGTCACGACTCCCAAAAGATCACGCAGGTGCGTACGCCCGTCCGGCGGAATACCCGGCAGGACGACCGCCTGCACAACCACGACAAGCAGTGTCGCCGCCGCCGCAATGGCGAAAGTGAGACGCCAGCCGACGAGGTCGCCGAGGAACTGTCCCGCAGGCAGCCCCACCACCGTCCCACCCGAAATACCGGCCGCGATGATGGTGATGGCGCGAGTGCCGCCGGCCGGGCCCACCAGCTTGGGTCCGACCGGTGAGACCACGGTCCAGAAGGCTCCGAGGGTGGCGCCGAAGAGCATACGGGCGATCAGCACCAGGACGAAGTTCGGCGCCACCGCGACGACCGCGTTCGACACCAGCACCGTTAGACCCAGGACGAGGATGACCGAGCGCCGGTTGAAGCGGCCGGAGCTGCGGAAGAACAGCGGCGCCGACACCGCGGCGCTGAAACCCGGCACGAGCACCATCAGCCCCGCGAGGCTGAGCGAGACATGCAGTCCGTCGGTGATCTGCGGCAGCAGCCCCACTGGCAGCGTCTCCGTCATGACGATGACGAACGCGCCGAGCGCGACCGCGCCGACGGACGCCCAGCCCCGCCTGCTACCGGGCTCCGCAGCAGTGGCGACAGCGCGGGCGGCTGCAGGCTGGGTCGGGACGGCCGCGCTGCACGACGATCCCGTGACCAGGCGCACCTGCGGTGCGTGGTGTGTCGGCGTCGCCTCTTCGTTTTCGATCATGTGTTCTCTTCACTCATGGCATGCTCCTGACCGGGCTCTGCTCTGTAAGCACCCCGGGGTGTATCTGCGCGAGTCACGCGGGCAGTCAACACAGCCCACGTTGCGATCTAGCTCCATGAGCCCAGTGCGCGACTGCGCGGCCGTGTTAGCCCTCGATGAGGTCGATGATGTGGCCGAAGTTGAGATTTGATGCGAGTGCCGTCAGGTCTCCCTTCGCAAGCTTCGCCGCGGCCGCCTGTGTGGCCGCGAGGGCGTGCGTGTAGGGGTCGACCCCGAGGCTGATCCGGCGGACACCGATCGTCTGCAGTTCCGCGAGGGTAGCCGTATCCCGAGGGCTGACTAGGACGTTGACCGGCTTGGGGGCGACAGCTCGGTCAGATCTCGATCCGAACCTGGCGCCCATCGAAAGCGACATAGCCACTGAAGTCGCGGCCAACACGGACCGCCGCCGACTCGTTTATGTCCGGGTAGGACCAAGCCCCGTCCCTGAGCACCATCTCGCCGATCAGGACGTCGTGATACTGCGCCCTCCCCTTCCAGGGGCAGGTGTAGGGCGTTGGGCTGTCGAGGAGCACGCCGGTCACAACTGAGTCCGGCGGGAAGTAGGCATTCCCCTCCATCCTGACTACCGCCTCGTTCGCAGCCTCGGCCACGACGGTCTCCCCAACCACTGCCTTCATTCCGTTTCCCCTCATCGATCCTTTGGCTGGCCGCATTCGACCTCGCGACTGGCCGCGTGGGCACCAGGAAGCACCCACCCCGCACTCCTCGATGGCCTCTCCAAGTCGAGACCACCGGCGGAGGCGACGGGCCGTAGCCGGGCGCTCGAGTTGGTGCAGTCAGAGTCAGCTTGCGCGTTCAACTAGACGTTGGTATCGGGAAGGGCTCTCCTTCTTACCCGTGTCTTGAGAACGCGCAGCCGGACGGATGAGGAGTGACCTCATCGCGTTGGCCATCCGGCGGTCGCGGTTAGGCGGGACCTGGGGTTGGCAGAAACAACCACGAGCTGGAGCCCGAGATGTCGAGCCACGTGCCCCGTGGTGTCCGGGCCACTCGGGCCAGCAGCGAGCGGGTAGAGCTGGCCGCGTTGCGGCGGGAGAACCGCCGGCTGCGCGAGGACGTCGACATCCTCAAGCGGGCCACGGCTTTCTTCGCGAAGGAGACCCGGTGAGCGTGCACCCGTTCATCGAGGCGGAGAAGCAGGGCGGCCACAACGTCAAACGGGCGTGTGAACTGCTGGAAGTCTCCCGTGCCGCCTTCTACGCACGCCGCAATCCAACGCCTGGACCGCGCGCTGTCCGGGACAGGGAGCTGAGTGAGCGCATCAGCGACGTTCACCGCCACTCGCGCGAATGACCACCACACCAACGGTGTCCGTCAAAGCGCAACAAGCTCAAGTGACGGTTCCATGCCATGTCGAACGTGTATTGCCGTTGCATTGCAAGCCGGAAGTCGGGCGTTCGAATCCCCTAGGCTCGACCTCGTAAAGCACCCCGCCTCCAGGATCGGTTAGAACCCCTTAGGCGGTGCTGATTGCGTTTGATCCAGCGTGGCCAGAGCCTCCTCGGACGGGCTGCCGGGCTCGGCCTGGAAGACGATGAGCTTTTGGCCAGGGGCACTGTCGATGGTGAGGGCTTCAAAGGAGACGAACACGTCACCGACTTCGCGGTGACGCATGCCAACCGACTCATGGGTCCTGGCCCGGACTTCATAGCGAGCCCACATCTGACGAAACTCTTCGCTTCCCCGCGATAACTCCTCGACCAGTTCAAGAAGAGAAGGATCGTCGCAGTCCAACCCCGCCACGGCACGCAGGTGGGCCACCATCGCACAAGCCTCCTTCTCCCAGTCCAGGTAGAAATCGCGCGCCGCAGGGTCGAGAAGGGTCAGGCGCATGATGTTGTCGCTGTATCTCAGCCCCGCGAAGAGAGCAGCCGCCCGCCGGTTCTTGGCCAGCACATCCAACCGATGGTTGATCACGTAGGCCGGCGCGTGATCCCAGTCCTCCAGGAGTCGAAGCATGCTAGGTGTGACCTGCCCACCTCGATCGACGGACCTGCGCCTGGTCTCCCGGGCGTGGGCGAGTTTGTGTAGATGCTCGGCAGCCTCCGGGTCGAGCTGGAGGGCGTGGGCCAAAGCGTCGAGCACTTGATCTGACGGGTTGCGGTCTCTTCCCTGCTCCAGCCGGGTGTAGTAGTCGAGGCTGACGCCGGCCAGCTTGGCCACCTCATCGCGGCGTAACCCAGGCGTCCGGCGGCGGTCGCCAACGCCCGTCAGCCCCACCTGGTCAGGGGCCGTGACCTGGCGCCGAGCGCGGAGGAATTCACCAATGCCCCCCATAAGTAACTCCAAGTTCTCTTGACATCCAGACTCGACAAACTTGGACGAGCATAGATTGGATGGACGAAAGCGTCCAAATCTCCTCGTGCTAGCGACTGCACGACCAGGCGCGAGCAGCCCTGGAGATTCCGTGCGGTCTGCCAGCGCCATGCGCCGAAACCGGGATGACGACCGGCCACCGGGCAGCTCTGCGGCCGCAGGTGATGCCCGATCAGTAGAGGGACGGCGGCCACCCGAAGAGGAACTCCCAGATGGCTGTTCCTGAGCCACTCGGCATCCGGGATGCACGCCGGGGATCCGGATGGCGTCGCCCCGTGCGGCTGGGGCTTTCGTTACGACAAGTGGTTGTAACCCTAGCTTTTGGACTATATAGTCCTTCTTGCACGGTTCCCGTTGTGAAGAGATCCGGAACACGGCGCGACCGAGTCACCCCTCGCAATGCACGTCACCGGGCGCCTGGCGCAACCGACGCCACCGGCGAGGTTGCGGCCAGCGCAGGTAAGGCCTGCGGCGGAACTCTGAAGCACTAAGAGCCCGACTTGGGCTCGACGACGACTACTCACACCGCGACCGGAGGTCGATTCGCTGTGTCACGACTGAACGTTCCCGCCCCAGAGGATGTGCCCGCCGGCGCGCAGCGGATACTCGACAACGTTGGTACGCAGCTCGGCTTCGTCCCGAATATGTTCAAGATCATCGCGTCGAACCCGACCGTTCTCGAGGTCGTCACGACTCTGCAAAGCACCTTGAGCCGAGTTCTGGACGCGAAGACCCGGCACAGCATCGCGCTGGCCGTGTCGCAAGCCAACGGCTGCAGTTACTGCCTGGCGATACACACCCACGTCGCGACCAAATTCAGCGGCATGTCAGGCGACGACATCGAGCTCGGCCGCGTCGGGAGCTCGGTCGATCCCAAGCGCGCCGCGGCCGCTCGCTTCGCGCAACGGGTGGTCGACAGCCGCGGGCAGGTCAGCGACGCCGAGCTCGCGGGTGTGCGAGGCGCCGGGTACACCGACCCGCAGATCCTGGCGATCGTCGCGTTGGCAGTGCAGTTCCTGCTCACCAACTTCATCAACAACGTCAACCAGACCGACCTCGACATCCCCGCCATCGGCTCGGTCGATACGGTCGTGGCCCAGTAAACCCGCACCCGGAGCCGACGGCGCCCGACGCGGCGAGCGAGAGCCCGATCGAGCATGTGTTCCGCGCCTGGCACGAAGCCGTGCTGGCCCAGGACGCGGGCAAGATCGCCGACCTCTACGCGGCCGACGGCGTCATCGAAACACCCACCGCCGTGCTTTTGTCGGGAGACATGGGGTCTGGAGTGGTCCAGGGCCGCGAGTCGATCCGCGCCAGACACCGACGGGCGAACAGACCCACCTCGTAGAGCGCATGGACATCATCGACGGACTCATCGCGCGTCATCTCGTCTGTTGGGGCCGGGTCGGCTTAAGAAGCTCCACGCAGCCGCCAACAACACCCCACCAACCGGTTGATCGCCGGAACCTGGACGCGGTCCGCGCACCCAGCCGCAAACCCCTCACCGACTCAACGATCATTCAGGAAAGGCTCGACATGCCGGGCTCCGAACTCTATGAGAAATTCATGGCGCTGCACACCCGCGACGGTGGCCTCGTCATGCCGAACGCCTGGGACGGCCTCTCGGCGTTGATGCTGGCCGATGCCGGCTTCGAGGCGATCGCGACATCGTCGGCGGCGCTCGCCGCCACGCTCGGCCGGTCCGACGGACGTCACGAAGTCACCCGCGACGAGCATCTCGAGCATGCACGACTGCTCGGCCGACTCACCGGGCTGCCCGTCAACGGAGACTTCGAGGACGGTTACGGCGACACGCTTGAAGACGTCGCCGCGACCGTTGAGGCCGCCGTCGAGTCTGGCTTGGCCGGTATCGGGGTCGAGGACACCTCGGGCAATCCCGATCAACCGATCCGCGACTTCGACGAGGCAGTCAATCGCATACGTAGCGCCGTCGACGCGGCCAAGGGGCGCATCGTCGTCACCGGCCGCACCGACAACTTCATCCAGGGGCGGCCCGATCTCGACGACACCATCCGGCGTCTGACGGCCTTCGCTGAGGTCGGCGCGGATGTGCTCTACGCCCCATTCCCACCCGACCTCGACGCCCTCGTCGCGATCGTCACCGCGGTCGCGCCGACACCGGTCAACGTCCTCGTGTCACCGTCGGACAAGGTGCTGACCGTGGCCGAACTGCAGAAGGCCGGGGTCAAGCGCATCAGCTTGGGCCCATTGCTCTACACCCAAGCGATGGGCGCACTCGAACAAGCCACGAAGGCGCTCGTCGCGGGCGACCTCGCCTCGGCGACGACAGGTGGTACGAGCTTCGACCGCATCAACGAACTGCTCGCCCGCACCACGAACTAGCCCGAACCCCACGATTCACCGGCTCCTCACCCACTGATCGCAAGAAGAAGGCAGGTTGACATGGATCTCGACAAGCTCATGAACAAGCACCTCACCAGGTACTTCGACGCCAGCAAGACCATCCCGGAGGAGACACTTCAGCAGCTGCTGAGGTTCCTGCGCTCGACGCCGTCGTCGACGAACGTACAGGCCAACCACTTCTACGTCCTCGCCACGCCCGAAGGCAAGGAGCGGCTGGCGGCCAACCTGGGCGAACGATTCCAGGACAACAGCGAGAAGATCCTGAACGCCTCACACACCATTATCCTCACCACCCGGGCAGATCTACCCGAGAGCCACATCGAAGAGGTGTTCGACAAGGAGAGGGTCGACGGGCGGTTCCCCGACCCGGCAAAGCACGAGCTGTGGGAGTTCATGACCCGCGACTTCCTCAACCTGCGCAACTACGGCTACAAGGACCTGAACCACTGGATGGAAAAGCAGACCTACCTGGCTATGGGTCTGACCATGATGGCGGCTGCTGAGCTCGACGTCGAAGCCATGCCGCTCGAAGGGTTCGACCCGACCAGTGTCGACAAGGCCTTCAAGATCCGCGAGACCGGCCACACCACGACAGTGCTGCTGGCCCTCGGCTACCCTGACCCCGCGAAGGTGTACACCACCCCGATTTCGCGCTTCGAAGCCGACCAGCTGTTCACCTTCGCCTAAACATCCCCGGCATCGGAA
This sequence comes from Planotetraspora mira, assembly GCF_016863275.1. Lineage (GTDB taxonomy): Bacteria > Actinomycetota > Actinomycetes > Streptosporangiales > Streptosporangiaceae > Planotetraspora > Planotetraspora mira. Next base: position 119,001 of record NZ_BOOO01000034.1, on the reverse strand, counting down.
CGACTGTGGCCAAAGTACGAGGACCGCGGACACCTCGGTCCTCGATGTCGGCCCACCCCGGACAACCAGCCCGGCGGCAGGCGCCGCCGGTCATCACGGCCCGCGCGATGTCGGTCGCGGGTCGCCGGTCGGCTCCCCAAATCGTTGGTGGCCAGGATGCCCAGCGCCGTCCGCGGTCGCCCGACATCGGGTTCTCGACCTGCACTGTCCGATGCGAGAGGACTGTCTTCCCTCTCCCCGTAACACCAGCCGCGACGTCGAGTTGGCGTCCAGGTCTCGGGAAAGTGGGCCGCAGAGTGAGGCCCCAGGGCTGACGGCGTTCTCGGATGGTGAGACGCGGGGATTGGGTCACAGAGTGATCGCGGAGGGGGGTCGCGGCCCTTACGTGCAGCAAGGCCCCACAGAACGTGTGATTGTCGAAGATCATCTCGTTCGCTGGAGCCTCGTTGTCGTTGCAGTCTGTCATGCCCGCGGCCGTCTCGGCCGTCGCCACTGTCCTGGCCGAGCAGGACGGCCCTGTGGCCCAGGGCCCGGAAGCCGATCTTCGGCAGGTGTGGGCGCAGATCACCGATCCGCGGGATCGGCGGGGCGGCGTCATTCGCTGGTGGTGATCCTGGCACTGGTGCAGGCCGCGGTGGTGGCCGGTCCGACGAGCTTCGCCGCGATCAGACGCTTCCGTCACTGTTGCCGGCGTGCGGGCGCCGCCGTTCGTGGCGGCCACGCGGGAGACGCCACCTTGGGCCTTGGCCGGGCGGTCAGGGCACTCGAATCGATAGAGGAGTTGATCACCTTGGACGGACAGGAGCTGCAGAAGATCGCGGGCGACTGCACCGTGGAACTGCCCGGCGCCGACCTGGAGCGTCGTTTCGGCCCCGACTGGGAGCTCTACAAGGTGCGCGGCAAGGTCTTCATGCTCATGACCGACATGCCGGGGCGCCCCGTCGTGATCCTGAAAGCTGATCCGGACGACGCCGCAGCCCTGCGTGAGCGGTACGCAGACATTACCCCCGGCTATCACATGAACAAGAGGCACTGGATCACGGTGGAAGGCGGGGGCACCATCGACGAGAAGCTAGTGAAGGAGCTCGTGATCGACTCCTACCGTCTCGTGGTCGGCGGGCTTCCCAAGACCGAGCAGCCCGTGGATCCGCGCACCTACGGCCGACGCGCCTGACCTTCGTCATGCCCATCAGCGGCAAGAAGCTCGAGGACAGAGCGCGCGACACGGCACTGGCGCTGCCCGGGGTCAGCCACGGGCGTCCGTTCACAGCAGCTGGACGTCTACAAGGTCCCGGGCAAGGTCTTCCTGATCGTCACGGACGACCCGGACGGACGCATCGTCACCCTCAAGGCAGAACCGGAGTACGGGCGGCTGCTGCAACACGTGATCAACCCCCCGTCGCGCGAGGGCGAGCAGTGCCCGCTGACCGTAAGGCCGGCCAGGAGGAGCCGCGCCAGGCCGAGGGCGTGCGTCCGCGGGCGCGTTTGAACGCCACGCTGAACGCGAACGGGTCCTGGTAGCCGACCTGGCGGGCCACGGTGGCGACGGTCTGCCGGGTGTCGCGGAGCAGGTCGGCGGCGAGGGTCATGCGCCAGTCGGTGAGATAGGCGAGCGGCGGCTGGCCGACCAGGGCGGCGAAGCGCTGGGCGAAGGCGGCGCGGGACATGCCGACCTTGGCGGCCAGCGAGGCGACCGTCCACCTGTGGGTGGGATCCTCGTGTAGGAAGCGCAGCGCCTCGCCGATCGCCGGGTCGGTCAGCGCCCGGTACCAAGCGGGCGGCGTCGCCTCCGGCCTGGTGCACCAGGCCCGCAGCGCGATCACAAGGACCAGATCCAAAAGCCGGGCGAGGACCGCGTCCTGGCCCGGCTCGTCGCGGGCGGCCTCGGCGGAGAGCAGATCGAGGGTCGTCTGGGTGCGTGGCCCCGCGGGCACGACCGCCAGCGGCGGAAGCAGGTCCAGTAGCCGGGAAGCCACGTCGCCATGCAGCTCGTACACGCCACGAAGCATGACGGTGGCTCCGGATAGGCCGGCACCGTACGTGCGGGGGGCCGACATCGGGTGTGGGTCCGCCGGTGCGCCGGTGGGGAGGTACTTGCGTCCGTCGCGGATCACGAATTGGGGTGCGGTTGCCGGGTCGTCCGCGATCGTGTACCCGCAAGGGGCAGTAATAAGGGCGATGTCACCTGCGGCAAGACGCGTGGGAGCGAGATCCCCGAGCCGGATCGTGGCATGGCCGCCGAGTGTGGCCGCGACCGTGAGCGGCGGCGCGTCTGCGTACGTCATCCCCCACGGTGGCCGCTGGATCAGCTGCCTGACCAGGGCGTTCTGCGCGCGGGCTCGGTGCAGTAGGTCTGTCAGCACGTCCACACACTCACCTTAGACGTTCGCAAAGGCATTTCGGATGTTCTCCCATGGATCGTCTGAGCGCCGATGGGGTTGGCTGGACGGCATGACGAAATCCATCGCAGTGTTCGGAACCGGTCCGGGTGTCGGCCAGGCCGTCGCCCGCCGATACGGAAGGGAAGGGTACGACGCCGTCCTGGTCGCCCGCCGCCAGGCACCCCTGGATCTGCTCGCCCAGGATCTGTCCGCCGAGGGCATCACCGCCCATGTGATCACCGCCGACCTCGACCAGACCGACGCCGTCCCGGCGCTCGCCGACCGGATCCGCGAGAGCGTCGGGGACCCCACGGCCCTCTACTACGGCCCGGTGCCCTCGAACCTGGCATTCGTTCCCGCCGCCGACCTCACCCCGGAGCAGGTTCAGGACCGTATGCCGATCACATTGCACACGCTCCTGGCCCTGGTTCGGGAGTTCCTGCCCGCCATGGTCGAACGGAGAGACGGCGCCATCCTCAGTGCCCAGGGGGCCGCCGCCGTCCGGGGCCGGCCGAACATGAGTGGCTGGCCCGTGGCCCTGGCCGCACAGCGGAACTACCTTCAGTCGCTCGCGGCCGAGGTCGCCGGCAAGGGCGTCTACGTCGGCATGCTCTACATCGGCGCCCGCATCGTGGGCACCCCCTTCGAGGCGGATTACGAGCGGCGCCGGGCCCAGGGCGAACCCATGCCCGACATGGCTGCCGCCGACCCCGGCGAGCTGGCCGACATCCTCTGGGACATGCACGCCAAGCGGAATCGGCATGAAACCATCGTTCCCGCCGGCCTCCTGGACGGATAACACCGAACGACATCCGGCTGCCACGAGTCGTCGTGACAGCCGGATGCGTAGTGGCCCGGTCAAACGCCTTAAATAAGTACGCGCGGCACTGACCGAAGCCGTCCACGCAGAGCGGGCGCGCGCCGACGTTCCGTCCGAGGAACTGGCGACCTACTGCCTGCACACCGCGACCCGTAGCAGCCGGTGAGTCTGGGCTCCGAAATAGGTGACCGCCCACACCTCCTGAGCGCTGTCCCGAAGATCGATGAGCAGCCCGCACGCCTCGGCAGCGCCCGCGCTACCTCGCATGGCATCGACGGGGATAGCGCTTAGGCCACCACGGCTGGCAGAGACCCCAGCTCACCTTGGAACGGTAGTCACTCAGAAGACGCGAAAGGCCGCTGCCCTCCGGGAGGGAAACGGCCTCTGAACTGCGAAAACGTGGTGGGCGATACTGGGATCGAACCAGTGACCTCTTCGGTGTGAAACACCTGAGTGAGACCGCCCACGTAGGTCACAAGCTGCCCTGACCTGGCTCAACCATCCACGGGCGTCCGCCCTTATCTGCGGGCGTCCGTCGCCGTTGTCACTCAAATAGTCACTCAGATCAAGAGCAGGCGGGACATCACCGAGAGCGCCGCCCCTCGACCTCGCTGTCAGCCATTTGTCCTACAGTCCCGACCGAGGCCACCCTTTGCCACTTACGGCGGCGTCCTCGGCCCGGCCGAGGCCGCCACCACGACGACGACCTAACCGCCGTCGCCTGGACCTCCCCCCGAGAGTGGACCGATCGCCTGGCCTCCCGCCTCGCACGGCGCATCACCGCGTGTGCGGACGCCGCCAACGCCAACCGGACTGTCTACCTGCAGAACGGCTGGCCACTAAAAGACACCAACGGATAGCGCACGCTGCATCGCATGACCGGTTTCCTCAAGGCACCCGCCATCCGCCTCACCCACGCCTCCCTCGACGAAGAGGAGACTCGTCGCTTGCCGCGCGGGGTCGACCGTTTCGGGTCGACCCCGCTTGCACAGTTGCTCCGACTACAGCGGTCCGGGGACTGGCCCCGTGAAGCTATGGCCGAGCAACGCTGATCGTGTCACGGGCCTGGTCCTTCCACGCTTGCCCGTGAGCTGTGACCGTGGGGTCGTTCACGATTGTCGTCGGGGCATTGTTGCTTACGTTCACAGTGATCGTGATCGGCGGATAGTCCGAATGCGGACCCAAAGTGTCGCTACGGGTGCACGTTCTCGTCCGCGATCCACTGCAGGTCCAACCTGGACCCGACGCCGCCGTGGCCGTGAGGCCGGCTGGGATCACGTCCTGTACCGTGACCGTGCTTCCGCCGATGGGATCGGGATCGCTCGGCTGGCCGCTGGTGTTCGTGACAGTCAGCGTCAATGTGCCGGTCTGTCCCGGCACGAACGTAGAAGGACCGTGGGTTGCGGAGATTGCTATGGGGTCCGGAGCGACGAACCAGGGCTCCGGGGGCGTGCCGGGGCGTTCCAGGAAGTTGTACGGCACGGGGTTGGTGATCTGCGGAATGGGTTTGCCGGAGGAGACATACCGATCGGCCACGACCTGGCCGGTGTGATCGACCTTGCCCCAGCAGTAGCCCATGGCGCGGGCCGCGGGGAGGATCTGTCTCACGGCATCCACCGTCGCGGCCCCGGCTGGCGTGTCGATCGGGCCATCGTGCAGACCGATGATGGCTCCAGGATGCAGTTGGCTGAGGATCGAGTCGCGCGTCTGCTCCGCGGTCGTGGCCGGCTCGTAGTCGGCACCCGTTTCGATTCTGGTGAGGAAGTAGGTGTAGCCCTGCGAGCTCACGACCTCCTGCGTATGGGTGTTGGCGCTGCCGAACGGCGTTCGGATCCCCTTGAAGGTGAAAGGGGCACCAATCGCATCGAATGCGGCCTCGTTGTGTTGCACTTCCTCGATCTTCGCCGCGTCGGAGAGCGCGTTCATATCGGTGTGGTTATACGTGTGGTTGAGCAGGACGTGGCCCTCGCTCCGTGTAAACCTCTCGATCTGCGGGTTGGCCTCTGCTCTCATGCCAAGATCGAAGAACACTCCATGAACCTGGTTGTCACGGAAGATCTGTAGGGTCTGTGGTCGGTAGAACGATGGCCCGTCGTCGAAGGTGATCGCAAGGCGGTTGGGGCAGGAGTTGGGGATCTGGTTGTCGTTCTTCGTCCCCACGTCCGAGCGTGAGGCGGCCCTTTGGATCGCGCGTTGCTGGGCCGGCGACAGGAGCCCTTCCCTGACGAACTCATTGGTCGCGTGGGCCACGGTGGAGACAAAGCTACCGTGGTTCTTGAAAGGTTCCGCATTCCAGATGACGTCGAGCAGCGTGCACCCGTCGGCGCGCTCAGGGTTGCGGACGCCCGAGTCAATCGCCGGTACCGGCGGCGCGAACGACACCGCCTCCTCCCGCGACCACCCATTGGGACAGGCGTCCCGCGTCACCGGGATGGAATCGGTGGCGGAGCCAGGAGTCTCGTCCCCACCACCGGCAACCGTGGGGGTGTTGGTCAGCAATGCCGCTGTATTGGTGGCGACTTTCACGGTGATCGTGATCGGAGGGTAGGAGGATCCCGCGCGCAATGGGTCGCTGCGCGTACACGTGATGGACGTGGCGCCGGAGCAGGTCCACCCGTTCCCAGACGCGGCGACCGGCCCGGCACCGAACCCAGCGTTGTTGACAAGCGCCGACAGGCCGACCGGGAGCACGTCGGACACGGTAACCGCGCTCTGGGTCGGGCCATCTCCGGAGTTCGTGACCTTCAGCCGAAGCGTTCCGGAGTACACGGTTGTGTTGTCGGGCTGTCCTTTGAGAAATGTGGCGAGGCTGTGGGTTGCGGAGATCGTGAGACTCGGGGCCGCCAGCGCAGAAGATGCCGGCACGTGCACAAACGAAACCGTGAAGACCGTGGCGATTAGGAGGCTAAGACGCGAAGCCAAGCGTGTCCCTCGACCCCGCGCCCTAGAGAAACATCTCATGCGAAGTTCTCCCATCTTTATCTGACTGATCCGGCTGCCAAGGTTTGCATCGGTTAGTAACCATCACTGGTCCAGCCGCTCGTGGATCCGGGTCAATGGGCGGGTCCGACCTCCGTTCCCAGGTCTGCGACTACCGAGGATGTGTCCCAGCGAAACTGCCGCCGTTGATAGTTTGTAAGCCTCCCTAACGAATGTCAATGATCTTTCCGTGCCCAACACGCCCGAGAGTCGGGACTGTCCAAGCCCTCGGCTCGTTCTCGCTCGCCAATATCAAGCGGGGCCGGGCTCGTACGTGTCGTGGGTGCCGTCACCGGACGACGTGGTGATGGAGACGTATTTCTGAGGGACGGGCTAGAGCCTGCGCCCTCTGCTGAATCGTCCGGATGACGGCGGCCAGCACCTTAACCGTGGCCGACCCGTCAAGGTCCTCTGAGGTCGAACTCCACCGAGACCCGCCTATTTGGCTGGCGTCACAGGCTCGGGATGTCGTGCGCGACTTGGATGCTCCGGCCAAGCTATGCCGGTCCTGGTCATTCGGAAGGGGCGGGCCGGGACACTCTTACAGCAGTCGCGTTCCGTCGTGGACTCGCACGAACGGGCCGTCTTCGCGAAGTGCATCCATGATCCGGATACCTCGCGCCTCAGGCATGCGTTGCTTCACCTCGTCGAGTGTCAGCCAGGTCGATTCCAGGGCTTCATCGCTCGGCCGCGGTTCCCCGCCGATGGGACGGCACCTGAAGGTGAGAGATACGACTCCAAGGTTCATGTTCTTGTAGACCCCGGTCAGCACTTTCCGGCTCGACCTGAACTCCGGTCTCTTCGAGCACTTCGCGGATGACCGCGTGCTCCGGGGTCTCGTCGAGCTCAACCACTCCCCCGGGCGGAACCCAGCGTCCGTCGTCTTCGCGGCGGATGGCAAGGACTCGTCCGTCTTCATGGAAGACAGCTGCGGTGACGCTGACAGAGTGCCGCGGAAGATCTGACATGGCTGCTCCCCTGCCTCGCTGTCCGCTCGTAGGACAGCCGCCGCTGCTGACTCGGAAAGATGTTGATCACAGTTTTCTATCGCGAGGTCATCAACCCTGTACGCGATTCGAGCGACCTCAAGGACTTGCTGAGCTTCGGTGAGATTCAGGAACTCAGCCTCTTCGACACGGAAGGACGCCGGGCCTCAATTCCTGGACGAAACGTGCGACCTGGTACCCGCGCTCACCGAGACGCCGGTAGAGACCGGTTGGTCCCGTGTCGGGGATGGCAATGTCCTCGCCACCGGCGATAGAGACAGGGATGTAGGCGCCTGGTCTCCTCGGGGAGATCGTCACCAACACGGCCGGCGGCCCCGTCCGCCGGACACTCTTTCGCTCACGCGTCTGGCACCCGACGTTCGTGCGGGCCGGTCGGCTCGGCTCCATGCTGATGCCCAGCGCCGACGCCTTCGTAGCGGTATGGCAGGACAAGGAGGGATCAGAGCACGGCAAGGACTTTCCGAGCGAGTCAGAGGCGGTTGCGTGCGTCGCGGCGAATGTCGGGGAAGGTCTGCGGTTCCACGATCTTCGGCACTGCTACGCCACCTGGCTGATCTCAGATCGGGTTCCCGTCAACGATGCGCGCGGCTCGTCGGGCACGAGCAGATCTCGACCACGCTGAACCTCTACACGCACGGCACAGACGAGCGGTACGGCAGGGCTCGCGCCGCCTTCGCTGACTTTTCGCTGACTTCGATCACCACGGAGCAGGGCAAGCCGGCTCACGAGCCACCTTCGGGAGAGACCGCAGCAGACTGAACGCTCCGCGGAAACCAGCCCTGAACAGCAACAAGACCCGTAGAGATCAAGGTCTCTGCGGGTCTTCGGATTGGTGGGCGATACTGGGATCGAACCAGTGACCTCTTCGGTGTGAAGCATATTGGCCAGATCGCCCACGTGGGTCAAAAGCAGCCGTGACCTGCGCCAACCATGCACGGACGTCCATCTCCATCTGCGGGCGTCCGTGGCCGTTGTCACTCAAATAGTCACTCAGTAGGGGGCCGCTCCCCGAGTACCACGCGCCCAGAACTTCAGCTCATCGTGATCGATCGGTGCCAGGCCGGTGATGGCGACCCGGCACCGACGATTGACTCAGCCGTGCAGGGCTTCCTTGAGCACGGCGACGGCCTGCGTAACGGCAGCTCTGGCCGCGGGCCGCCTCTCCTGGGTCGTCCTGCTGCCTTCTCCAGTTCCCTCTCCCCCGCCTGACCCCTGGCGGCAGGCTGTCCGCCGAATGCGGCTTGACCACGGATGGAAATCTGTAACAGGTCGAACCGGGCGCGGTGGCTAAGCTGCCCACATGGGCGAGGTGATCGAGGCATGGGCACGGATCGAAGACTGGTTGGACCGGTTCGCGCCCATCAGCGCGACCGTGCTTGCCTCACCGGCTGATCGGGATGGGATTGCCTCTGCTGAGGCTGCGCTAGGGCTGGCGCTTCCGCCCGAGCTTGTCGAGTCGCTGAGCTGCCACAACGGCTTGATCGAGTGGGCAAACATTCTTCCTAAAGGGCCCCTCCTTTCTCTGGCTGGCATCGTCGAGCAATACCAAGAGCGCATGGATATCGCTGAGGACGTCGACGGTTTCACCCCGCACGGCCCTGATGCTCAGCCGTGGTGGCACGAGCTCTGGCTACCGTTCGCGGCTTCGGATGGCGATCTGCAGGTAATCGACCAGCGGCCGGGACCCGGATTCGCCAGAGTGGGCGAGGCGCCGCACGACAACCCTGGCGACTTCTCGGATGGCTGGCCGTCGCTCGGCGCCTACCTGGCGAACGTTGCGGCCGCCCTCGAGACCGGCGGAGCCGTTGGCGTCTGGCATCCGTATCTGACCGTCCGCGATGAACTGTGGTGGAGCCTCGCCGGAGCGACAGAACTCAACGGCGAGCCACTTCGTACAGCGCCGGCGAACCCGCTGACGACGTGAAGCCCACATGCGAGCCCACCTCGGATGATCCTTCCGAAGGCTGACCGGCACCGCGAAAGTGTCCCTGAACAGCAGTAAGACCCGTAGAGATCAAGGTCTCTGCGGGTCTTCGGATTGGTGGGCGATACTGGGATCGAACCAGTGACCTCTTCGGTGTGAATATCCGACGGTTGTGATCAGGAGTCTCAACGGCTGCCAACTAGGCCTTCTACCGCGGCTCACCATACCTATGGGTGACCTCTAGCGCGATCGAGTGTCAACCGTCCTGCTGACTTCTCGCTGACTCCCGGGCCTCACTCGACTGGCTGCCGAAGTCGCCGGCGAACGCGTTGAACACGGGCCGTGCCACTCTCTCGGCCATCGATCCCGAGATCCATACGCCGCCCGATGTTCTACTGCGCGATCTCCCTCAGCGGTACATCGCGCCACTTTCTTGCACGATTTCGGCCACCGCGCCAAGAGACGCTCCTCCGCAGCCACCTAGGCCGGGAGACTATCGGTCGGGAGCCTGAGGACAAAGATGGGAAGCTGCACCGTCAAAAACTAGCCGTCCAGCAGCAATGCCGCTAGAATCATACGTTGCCAATTAGCAATTGACACGGCAGCACTATGAAATAGTATACGAATACTCAAGAAATGAACTTTTTAGGAGTCGCTTTGAGTTTGAGCGATGAGCCGAGCATTGAAGAAACATCCGAAGACCTAGATCAAAATGTTCGATCCCAAGAAGAGATGGAAGCAGTTAGAAGACGATGGGAGCGGGCGGAAAGGGATCTGGTTACACAAGTTATCGACTTTAACATAGACTCGATCGTCCGTTTCATAGATGAGGAAACTCTTGACCTGAATGCCGTCTACCAGAGGCGTGACAGGTGGGAATTGAGCCGCAAATCTCGGCTAATCGAGTCATTTTTGCTTAACATTCCAGTCCCGTCGATCTATCTTAACGAGAATCCGGATCGGACCTACTCCGTTATTGATGGCAAGCAACGTCTGTCTGCTATATACGGGTTCATCAAAGGGGAATATCCACTACAGGGACTGGAAGTGTTTTATGAAGCAGAAGGACTCAGATTCGATGATCTCGATTTAACACTTCAACGATCACTCTCGGTCCGTGCAAGCCTTCGAGCCGTGATACTTCTAAATATCTCCGATCCAACGATTCAGTACGATGTATTCCATCGACTTAACACTGGTGGCATATCCCTAAATGCACAGGAGGTTCGCAACAATGCCTATCGCGGGCCGCTTAACGACCTCCTGAATGAGCTTTCTGAGCATCCGCAATTCCACAATGCCCTTGGAATACATGATAAGAGGGAATCTTCCATCTGGCGTCAGATGCGAGACGTAGAACTAGTTCTAAGATTCTTCGCCTTGCAGCAAGCGAATACGCATAGGCGCATGTCGAATTTTGACATGCTCAACGAGTACATGCAGCGCAGCGCACACCTAGACGCCGGCGAACTCACCAAGCTTCGAGAGAGCTTTCTTTCCACCCTAGACAAAGCTCAGGTCGCTTTCGGGAGCCTGCTGTTTCGCCGATGGGATCCACGTACCGATCGGATACCGCAAATGATCTCGGTAGCTGTATACGACGCTCAGATGTTGGCGATAAAAGAATTCGACCTAAGCGAGATTGCATCTCACGCCCGAGAGATAGAGCAAGGAATGCGTGAGCTATTTTTGCATCGAGACTTTGCTCTACCAGGTGGCACCGTAAACAGGCCAGGTATAACTCACGAACGAGTACACCTAATACATAGTATGGTACGGCGAGCTTTGGGACGCTGAACGTGCCATACCGAAAGATTGTGGGCCAATTAAGCGACGTCGTTGAACTCCTGGACGTGGCCGATGCGGTTGTGACCCGGAACCCTTCTCTTACTTACTTGCCGAACACTCTAACCTACCAGCCCTTTGTGTCTGCCGCCATAGTGCTATTGTGCGCCAGATTTGAAGAGTTCCTTAGGGACGCGATCTCATATGCCCTTGATCAGTACTCTAAATCCAGCCCACCGATTCAGTTAACCGATCTTCCCGAAAATGTCCAACTCCATATTGTGCAACAAAATATGAGCGCCGCATTGCAAGGCAGAAGGCATGGTGTTGAGAGATCTACAACTGTAAGACTTTCAGAAAGTCTACGAATGGCCCACCACTATGTTGCGAAACGCATATGGAGTGACTATGCGATCGATACGGGTGGCAATCCCGGGCCAGATACAGTTAGTGGACTTCTAAAACTGGTAGGCGTCAACGATGTATGGAATCGGATTAATCAAGACTTTTCTCAAAACTATACTGCACCCCAAATCCCTGGATTGACAAGAAGGGTTATAGGAAATCCTCAACGGGAACTGCGGAGGATAGTGGACGTCCGCAATTCTGTCGCACACAGCGGAGCCCATGTTCCGGTCTCTTCTGCCGAAGTTCGACTAGACGTTTCTTTTGTGGAACATCTATCGGGCGCAATATATGACATTCTGCAGGCAGAGGCCGATGCCCAATGCAATCGACTGGGCAGGACGCCTGCCCCCTGGAATCCCAAACACTAGCGGACCGCCGGCGCCTGGTGAGCCGTCATACCGATCACCTTGTGCCCCCCTTGCCTCGCCGGCTGGTGCCCCACGTGCGCGGGGCCGTATGACCTTGAGCCACCTACGGACTTCCCACGACACCGGTCGAGCCGTAGCGTGACGACCGTGGCGGCAGAAAAGGAAGACCATGCGCAGGACGACGCCTCGGCTACTGAAGCCAGGAAGCCCCAAAAGCGTGCCAAACGGCAGGCTTCCCCGTTCCGTCGATGGGTTGTCTCGCCTATCGGCTCGACAGCCGTGACATCGATAGTGGCATCGCTTGTAGGCGCTCTTGTTGGTGGCGCCGCCACGGCCATCGCTACCCAGGTCACAGTGCGAGCACAAGCCGATTCGGTGAATGCGCAAATTCAAACAGAGCGCGAACTACAGCTTCGCGCAGCGCGGGGCCAGCTCTACTCACAATTCCTAGATAAGGTCTTCGACGTGAAGGTCGCGCTGGCCGATATTGAGGGATGCACGACTAAGGCTTTCGGAGCTCCACCCCTGCCAGTCAGCATTAGGTCTCAGTTCAATGTGACCGCAACTGACGAGATAGTGCGTTGCGATAACGCGGTGGCGACCTATAACAGCGCCTTCCTCGCCGCACAGAAATACTACAACGGTCTGTTCGCCTGGGGCGCCTCGACATTCACGAAGGACGCAGGTTCGGTTCTCACGATATTCCCCGGCCTCGATTACTGTGCCAAAAGCGAGGCCAACGGGAAGGCGAATCGAGCGTGCACTATCCAGTGGAGCGACGATGAAGCATTGATCCATCTGTGGTATCAGGGCGGTTTGTTCTCGGCGAGTAAAGACAACCCGCCGCCTGCTGAAGAGCCGGACGCTCGGGAAGCAGACGCGATGCACAGGGCGCGGACCGCTCTTTCCGACGCGTATACAAATTCTGGGCCGAAGACGGGTTTCATCAGCGGACTCGCCGATGTAGGTATCGTGCAGCTTCGACACGACTTCTGCCTGGAGATGGCCGGGGAAAGAGTGGACTGTGGTTGACCGCAATATCCATCTTTCGAGCCTAAGGATAAGGAATATGTTACAGAACCCCGAGTCGCTGCGCGACGAAGTCCTTCAATGGCTAGAAAATCGCGGATATCCGCTGGAGATGAGAGTAGCACATGCACTAAGGAACAGGGGAAGAGCGTTCTATGTGGAACAATCCCGCTACTATCCGGATCCCACCTCTGGCGAACTTCGGGAGTCAGACGTCGTTGCCAATTGGACGTCAACGGACACCGAAAAAAGCGACGGTAGAGCCATCTACTTTAGCGCGGTCATCGAGTGCAAATCAGGTGGTGCACCTTGGATTATTTTTACAGAGACCGAAAAGCCGGACAGGAACACCTCCCTGCATTTCCTTTTGAGCCTTCTCTGGGCGGGCGTTGATCGCTGGAAATACAGAGAAGAGTTTTCTAGATGGGACACTCATATTTCGCCAGTGATGGCCGGAAGACATCCTGCGGGATATGGAATTACTCAGAAACGCAATGAGAGAGGCGCTCGCGATGGCGCATACGATGCGGTGCGGCAGGTAGCCGCGGCGGCATACGGAGTCCTGAACGATCGCCAAAGCTTCCACAATGGATTTGGGCCAGGCATCGGAATTGTCATGCCAGTCATAGTAACAGACAGTCCACTATTCGAATGTTATGTGAATTACGCCGGTGACGTGGAGGCTAGGAGCGTCACTCAGTCCGCTTTATCGCTCAGAATGCCGTACGAGTCCGCTAGCAATTGTTACATACGAATAATAAATGTTCACGCTCTGGACGATGCCATTTTTAATTTACGCACCATGGCAGAGCAGATAGTTGAAGTGGATATACCGGCAGCAGAGTAAGAGTCTGCCTGTAGATTGCGACGACATGAAAGCTTGCTAGACCTTACGACCAGACATGCTGGTCTCGAGAATCCGCCGCCGTATTGCGGCGAGGGCCTCGTCGGGCTGAGAGAATCTGATCTCAGAACGCTGCTCATCCTTCTCGTTCTTGACCATCGTCGTCACAGTGAAACGATCACCCGGTACCACAAGAGTGAACCGCTCCGCGAGGGCAGACTTCGGCTGTTCGGCAACAAAATCGTAAGCCAAGTCGGCCTCCTGTCCGGACGACTCACCTTTCTTATCGGAGGCCGGGTCCAAACGATTTGTCCGCACGCTCACCGAAACGATGTCCTGGTAGCGGTACTCACTGGTCTGTTCGTCAGGTTCCCGCTGGCCTGTCGTCGCATTAAGGGAGGTGCGGTAAGCCCCCAGTTTCCGGTCTGTCATGTAGAGCACGAACACGCTGTAATGGGAGGCGAAGTACCCGCCGTCCGGATGCAGTGCGATCTTGGTGCGCGGCGGGTCCGCGGGGCCCACAATGATGAGTGGTCGTATGAGCCGTCCACGCTCATTCAGATCATCGAGGACCATGCCCAGCCTGTCCAAAGCCCGTGCCATGATCGTCTGCACATCGCGTTCGATCCAGGTCTCCACCTGAACCTGAGAAGGTAGATCGACCCGATACCTTGCCATCTGCTCTCGGTGCTGTGCGCATGCAAACTCGTAACCTAACCGCCTGTGGCGGTTCTCATGCCAGACGCCGGTACGACGAAGCCCTCCGACGATCATCATGACGGCGCCGGCGAAGACAAGATATGGCAGCGGTGAGTACCACACCCAGCCGAGGCCTCTGGGCAGCGATAACGCGAGCAACAAGACGCAAGCGCCGCCTACGATTAGCAACCCACTGGGAACACCGTTGACAATCTCCGGCTTCGCCGGTTCCTTTGGCGCCGGATTCAGCAAGATCTTCATGCGCTTCTCTCGGTCCAGCCGTTCTTCCTCGGTGAGAGTACTTAGAAGCTGGGTGGGAGAGTCACCATCGGGGTTGACCCGTGCGTCCAAGGCGCGCCATGTCCGAGATTCCCGCACCGAGATCGCCGTGGCAATTCTCTCCGCCCAGTTCAAGTCCAGCCCATCACTCACGCTGGTGAAACCTTCGGAAGAGGGGTCCGGTACCCGGTTGTACACATGATCGAGGTCTTCATTAACGATCGCCAGCAGGGCCGCAGCGGGGGCGCAGTCGACGTCAATCTCTTGCGCAGTCGTCAAACAGGATTCGATCGCAAACAGATCCTCCGGGGTGTGCGCGCGAGGACGCTTTCCTCCGAGTGACGCCAGCGCGAACCCCACCCAATCTTCGGCTGTGAGCGCATGTACACGCTTCAGGTATTCCTCGAAGCTCCGAACGGCTAGTGCCCACTGCCTGCGTCGGAGGTATTGGTGGGCGAGGTCGAGATGATCGACGGGGGCTTCACCGTAGAAGTGAGCCTCGTCTGCGTTAATTTGTCCGAACACAGGGGCCTCATTGGTGACCCGGGTACCGTCTTCGGACGGTTTATCGCGACCGTGACCGTTCACGGAGTCTGTCATGGTCAGCTGCCGACGGCGGCCGATATCGCGGCGATCACCGCCCAGATCTTATTGACGTCGTCGGCGGATGCTCCCCCGATGGCGACCCACTCCCTAAGCCGCCGCCCCGCCACCTGCAGGCGATTCTTAGCACGTTCGCCAGTCTGGGCGAGCCCTGCCTCCATGTCGCCGACGACTTCCCTACCCACAGATTCGGGAAGGACGCCTGCCCCAATCAACAGCTTTAGCTGTTCCAGCCCTACCCGTAAATCGGCCTGGGCGAGCGTGATGCTGTTGTCGATGTTTGTCTGCCCGAACACGGGACCGTTGTTGTTGACCTGCATGCATCCCTCGCTCTGCTGCTGGCCGGAACCTCTCTTGGTCACGGTTACGGTATCTGTGATTGAGACCGAAGTCGCGACATGTGTCAAGAGAAGTCGTGACACGAGTACACGGGCAGTGCTCCTCTACGCCCAAGCAGGGCATTTGCCCCCCTCGTTACTTAGCCATGGAATGTCGATCAGTCCGCGCCCTGGACTTTCTCATGGGACGAGACCGGCGCGCTCGAAGGATGATCTACAAGGAGGTCTCGCACCTGCGGTACATCGCGGTATGCCTCCAGTCGTGCGAGCACTACGCAAGCGCGTTGGGCCGTGCGGTCGCTGGCCACTTCCGCTGAGAGGTCGAGTACTCGTTCTGTTGCGCGGGCCGCCTCTTCCGGTTCGTTGGCATCCGCGAGCGCCACCGCCAGCCATGACAGATAGAGCGCAAGTTCTCGCGTGTGCGTGGCGTCGTATCGTGCCAGGACTTCGGTCAGCAGGGGAACGGCGCGCAGCGGGCGGCGCAACTCGGTGTAGACACGTGCCTCCATGATCTGTAGTTCGTTCGCATCCACCCAGTAGAGGTAGCCAGGCTCTTCCTCGACCCCATGGGCGTTGAGCGCCGACGCTGCTTCGCCGAGAGCACGCATCGCTTCTTGCGCCTGGCCGGCGCGGGCGTGCGCCCATGCCAGGCGATCCCAGGACAGCGCTCGGGCTCGTGCGGGGGCATGTGGACCGGCTCTCTCCACGGCCGCACGGGCAAGTTCGACACCCTCATACGGCGCTCCGATGTTGGTCACCTGGTAGGCGAGCGACCCGATGAGGTTCGACTCCAGCGTGTTGTCTGCGGCTTCGTGCGCCGCGCTGATGCCGAGCCGGTAAGTGTCGGCTGCCTGCTGGTGCTCCCCCGCGTCGCTGGCCACCCATCCCGAGATCTGCGCGAACTCGCCAATTGCCGCCAACAGCGAGCGGCCGACATCCTCGGTATAGGTATTGCAGCGATAGACGCGTACAGCCGCGTCCAGTTCCCGGAACGCAGGTCGGATCAGATCCTTCCCCGCGATCACGTCGTCAGCGAGTCGCAAGCCATGGACGCGCGCCGACAGATCGTCAACTGTGTTTACACCCAGCCGCCGGCCTCTGTGGTTGATGGGCGGCACGAGTGGCTGCGTCTGGCTCAGCAGATCCTTCAGCACATCAGCGGGCGCCCGTCCGGGAGCGGCCTGGCGATCGGCGAACAACTCCGCCTCGTCGACGGTAAACACGCGGGAGTAGAGCACACGGTAGGGATCTTTCGGCTGGTGCCGACCTGCTTCCCAGTCCTTGATCATGCGGACCAAGGACTCCCGTTCAGGCAGGCGGTCGCGCGTACGGGCGTCGGCTGCCTCGGCGAGACGCTTGGCCATGTCCCGTTGTGTCCATAGCCGTTCTCGTCGTTCGGCGCGTAGCCGAGCCGCCCAGGTTGGGACTTCCTGCATCGCGTACACCTCGGGGGGAATCTCGGGGTCCGCCTTCTCCCCCAGTCTCCCCTAATCGCACTGTCAGCGGGCGTGTGCGGAGCGATGTGATGGTCGAGACGCCTAGAACAGCGGGACCCGCAGGCGATCACAGCGCCATACGGGTCCCGGAACCGCACACTGGAGGTGCGATCTGTGGCACACCCTAAGACCATCCCGATGGACGCAGTCGGAGAATCCGGACAGCCGGCAGCCACTCAGCACACGAATGGGCGGCCTTCGGTGGGCGTGTACCGCCGGGACTGGGATGCCGACAAGCGCCAAGCCGCCGCCTTGCTCGACATGGTCGAACCATGCTGGGCCATCTACTACGGCACCGGCAGCCGCCTCTTCTTCGCCATCGCCGCTTGGAACGTGGCGGACCCGCTCATCGTGGAAGCGACCGACGTCGGTGAACTGCAAGAACTCATGCGCGAGGCCGAGCTGATTGGAGCTACACACACCGATTCACACCCAAAGAGCGCGGTGTGGCTATGAGCGCGCTTGAAGTCGCCCAACATCTTCGGTCCGAGCTTGCCCGCCACAACGTGCCCACCTACCTCTATCCGCTGAGCGAGGCGCTGGTAGCTGTGTCGGCCTGGCAGGGCCTGGTAGCTCGCACCGACGGACAGATCATCTGGTGGACCAGTCCCCATCCGAGCCGGCGGGGCCGAGCACTAATCACCTACGCGTTCGCTCCGCAGACGGCGGCCAAACGGATCAGCGAGCACTATCTCCAGGCTCGCACCGAGCATCCCTACCCACCCAGCCACATGGCGGAGATTCGCCAGACCGATAGCCCAGACGCTGGACATCCCGTGATGATCAGTGGCCCTGCCTAGGGTCGGCTCGGAGGCGTGGTCAACCACCCCTTCTTTGGGACCGAGGGTTCCTTCCCGTCCTTTGTCGTCGGGCCCACCTGGGGGCTATGGCCCCGCGCCACTTCTCCCCCGCCCCCCCGATAGCTGCCGAACCAGTGAGCCGACCGAGGTGTCAATGCCGTCTTCGCGTGTCCGTCCGCCAACGACGTACACCGCTCCATCCACGCAACTGGCACAGACGGCGTTGACACCGACCGAGGGTCACGGACGCTGAAACAGCGGGGGAGGGGAAGTGCGACAACAGTTGTCGACTAATTAGCCGACAAGACAAATAAGGGCAAATCAAATACTTTTTATTGCCCATCTAAACCAATTCAGACGCTTCGTCATATCGCCCCGCCCGGAAACCTTCACATGTGTACATACATTTGTGGCAAAGCAGGTTTGCATCGGATGGGGGTGCGAATCCGAAATAGTCAATAAGGTCGGTTTCGTCGATGCCTCGCCCTTTGATTCGCGCCAGCGGATCTCGTGGACGCGGGACGAGCGAGATTTCACGCAACTCAAGAACTTGCATGGTCGGCTCTGCGCGCTTGTCGTAGGTTGATCCGACCGTGTGGGTGCACACCTCTTGGGCATCTCGACAGATGTTACATACCTCTTCATCGCGCGTTGCGATAATGAAGTAGTTATTTCCGGGTTCATGATCGCAGTCCCAGCACACTACTCCACATATGCTACATACGTAGTTCGTCGTCATGCCCACGCTGTTCCCCAGACGCACGTGCATCAGCGACAGCGCACATTCATCCTGCCAATCTTGGCCATCGTGAGTCATGCGGCATCCGAAGATACCTCCAACTAGCTCCCCCGCCCGGTGAGCCCATGCATGCGCATCGTCAACAAGCCGGCCGAGAGTAACAACTGAAATTGGATCGACTGAGCGTTCCTTAGACATAAAGTCTATTCGATGATCTGGAGAAAGATCCCAGAGTAGATCCTCGAACCAGTTGAAAGCGTCAATGCAAGACTTAAGTGCGATGCGTGCATCATCTTCTGCACACTCCCAGAGCGGACCTAGATATAGCCCTCCTGTGTCGTAATTCAGGCCATCCAACTTCCTTCTCTGCCGAAACCACTGACGCACACGAGATTGACCAAACCTCTGCGCGAGACTTACTGGCAACTGCTGATGCAGTGGAAATATAGGTGGCAGATCGCGAAGCCCAGAAGGAAGCAACGCACCAAGCGTCGCCATAGATTGGCCGTACTTACGCTTCCCTAAAGTCGAAGCTTCTAGACCTTCTACAAGACAGCGTTGCCATCGCGCAGGCCCTCCTGGCGGAGGAATGGGAATTCCAGTCCGGAGAGCTAGAGCGGAATATGTATGCGATCCTCGCCGCCTTCTCACGGAGATACGCCATCACTCCTATCCTTTTCCTGACCACCACCATCAATGTCACCCTCTATCGCTAGAGAGCGCGGCAGCGAAGAACCGAGAAGTGGCTGCAGAAACTCCTTGACTGCCATCGATACACCCTCGGAGTGGCCTTCAAAGCATACGTTTCTCACAACAACAGTTCCGTCGCTCTTCCGGTCGACACGTCCGATAGTAACGCGTGTTGGGACAGCCTCCAATGGCCCATCGTGTCGCTTGTTCGAAATAGCGTAACCTGCACGCGCTAGAATATATCGACCAATCGCGATAAGACCGTCGGCCGAAAGATTTTGACCGACAGCCAGGGCAAAATCGAGAACCCATCCGGCCGAATATTCATGCAGGAATCTTCGATCTTGGCCTGCATCCAGATAGGCGGCGTCCAGGAAGACCTGACGAGCCATGCGCCCGGAATTTACCTCTTCAGGCTTGTAATAAGTTACCCCCTCGCGCATTTCGGTTGGGAGCAGGAGCACCTGGTGTCCCGCCAGATCCGGCCCAAGATCCTCTAGTCGGCGAGACACATCCTGCGAGAGATCAGCATCATGTTTTGTGACGTTCGCCTCAGTTGCCATTCGATCAGGATGCCAGACCAAGGCCGCCTTGGCGCGCGGGATGGCGAGGGCCGGGACCGGCCGGAGAGCCGCATGCCCGGCCCGCTGGCCGCCCGGCGCGCGTGCGGGCTGCCGCAGGCGGGCCGCTTGAACCAGTAGAGAAACTCTGAGCCCACTACACGCGCATTGCGGCAAGTCCTCGCGGCTCGGCCGGATCGTGATCGCTGACGGCAGCCGCCTCGAAACGGTCGCCTGGGGCTTCGATCTCGGTGAACTCCAGCGGGCGGCCGTGGTGACTGAGCATGATCCTGCGGACGACCAGCAGCGGTGTTCCGATGGGTTCCATCCCGAGGTCCTCGTAGGTCTGGCCGTAGGGCATCCGCGTGTAGACGGATGTGGTCCAGCGGAGCGGGCCGTGCTCACGCTCCATGTGGGCGTAGTAGTCCTCGGGCTCGACGAAGGAGTCGATCTCCCGGTGTGACTCGCCCGTGATCGTGGCGACCTGGTCGGCCAGTAGATACGACGACAGTTGGATCCGGGCGCGGGTCTTCGTGTGCTGCCAGTAGGCGTAGCGGTAGACCACCATGGTCCCGCGCCGTACGGCCAAGACGTCGGCTGTCCTGCCTTCGGCGGTCGTGAACAGGGCCGAGTTGGGCGTGACCCTGTTCTCGGTGCGTTCGGCTTCGCTGGCAACGGTGGCGTGTTCCCACAACTGCTTGCCCGGGTCGTAAGCCGGGCTGAGCAGGTCCTCGTGATCCGGCCACCCGGTGAGAATCAGCCGGCGATCGGGGTTGGGGCGGACGAACGTGCCGCGGCCGTGGGCGACGGTCAGCAGTCCCTCGCCGGCGAGCTGGGCGATGGCCTTGCGGATGGTGGGGCGAGAGGTGGCGTACTCCGAGGCTAGGAACGCCTCTCCGGGGAGCGCCTGTCCGGGCTGGTACTGGTCTTCCAGCACGTCGTTGCGCAAGAGATCGGCGATGATCCGCCAGCGGGCGGCTTCCTTCTCCTCTGCCATGTCGCCATGCACCTTCTTCTCGTCAGCGATGTCTTTACAAGAGGTAGCACGTCTTGGCTATCATGTCCATATGAGCGAACACGTAGCACGTCTCGGACTACATGTTGGCGACAAGTGAAGGAGGTGGTCATGAACAGCAAGGAGGAACAACACGACGAGCACCCGCGGTGGCTGCTCGATCTCGCAAGAGTGATCAACGACCCTGGCTACGAACGATGGCGATCGATGGTCGCCGCAACTGGGGGATGCGCCCACCCGGTCCACCTGACCGGCGAATCAGCCATCGTCGACGCGGGCACGGGCGAAATTCTGCACAGCTACCGCACGGCAGACGAACCATCTGGGCATCTCCTGGTCGCCTGCGGCAACCGGCGGGCCTCAGTTTGCCCGGCCTGCTCCCAGGTCTATCAGGCCGACACCTTCCACCTCATCCGCGCGGGGCTGTCCGGCGGAAAGGGCACTCCGGAGACGGTGAGCGGGCATCCTCGGGTCTTCCTCACCCTCACGGCGCCGTCCTTCGGGCCGGTCCACACCCGGCGCGGCAAGGACGGGACGGTCCGGGCTTGCCGTCCCCGCAACCGGGACAAGCGTTGCGCGCATGATCTCCCGGCAGGCTGCCACGCCCGGCACGAACGCAACGATGACCGGCTCGGCCAACCGATCTGCCCGGACTGCTACGACTACACGGGCGCGGTCCTGTGGCAGGCGCATGCGGGCGCTCTCTGGCACCGCTTCACCCTCGAAGTCCGCCGCACCCTCGCGAGCGAGTCAGGCATGAGCCGCCGCACTTTCAACCGCCACGTCCGGGTGTCCTTCGCCAAGGTCGCCGAGTACCAACGACGCGGGCTCGTGCACTTCCACGCCGTCGTCCGCCTCGACGGCCCGGAGGGCAGCACCCAGACACCTCCGGACTGGGCAGATCATGACCTGCTCGTGCGGGCCATCCCCTCGGCGGTCCAGCGGGTCACCATCACCTCTCCGGCAAGCGATCTCGGCCGACAGGCACTCACCTGGGGTGATCAGCTCGATATCCGGCCCATCCTGCTCGACCAGGCGGCCGACGGACTCAGTGAACGCGCGGTGGCCGGCTACATCGCCAAGTACGCCACCAAGGGCGCCGAAGCCTCCGGGACGGTCGACCATCGCCTGTCCTGCCCTAACTGCGGCGGACGGGGACGGCTGACCCTTCTCGCCGCCTGCGGACGCTGCCACGGGACCGGCCTCAAGCCGGGCCTTCACCTCGACGCGCTGCCCGTCACCGAGCACGCCCGGCGGATGATCCGCACCTGCTGGGAGTTGGGCGCACGCCCTGAGTTCGTGGACTTACGGCTGCGGCCATGGGCGCACATGCTCGGCTTTCGCGGCCACTTCTCCACCAAGAGCCGCCGCTTCTCCACCACACTTGGCGATATCCGCCAGGCCCGAACCGACCACCGCGCGGCGGAAGCACGACAGCGCCACGGCCTTCCCACCCTCGGCGACGCGACCACCCTCGTACTCGGCCACTGGCGGTTCGCCGGAACCGGCTACTCCCCCGGCGAGGCGATCATGGCGGAACACATCCGGCAACGCGTCGCCACCGCCCGCCTCATCGCCGCTGAGCGGGAGGACGAATGAGCCGAGCCGGACCACCCGGCGACCGGCGGCTCTACCGCATCACCGATGCCATGCACCTGCTCAGCCTGAGCCGCAGCGTGATCTACGAACAGATCCGATCCGGCCGTCTGCGCTCCGTCACCCAGGGCCGGACTCGGCTCATCCCCGCCTCGGCCATCACCGACTACATCGCCCTACTCGAACAGGAGGCACAGCATTGACCACACGACGAAGCAGAGGAGACGGCGGCCTGCACTGGGACGAGCAGCGGGAGCGCTGGATCGCCTCGGTGACCGTCGGCTACACCCCTGCAGGCAAGCGCATCGTCCGCAAGGCGAGCGGCAAATCCAAGACCGAAGCCAGGGAGAAGCTCAAGGAGATCATCCGCGACTACGACGACGGCGTCTCGGTCGGGCCGGCGAATTACACCGTGGCGGACGCCGTACAAGACTGGCTCGCGTTCGGTCTCCATGGGCGCGACCAGGCCACCGTCACCACCTGCACGCACCTGGCCAACAAGCACGTGATCCCGTGCCTGGGCGCGCGCAAGCTCCGCGAGCTGTCGGCGGAAGACGTCGACCGCTGGCTCGTCGACAGGGCCAAGGTCCTCAGCACACGCTCGGTCCGCGACGTGCGGTCGGTCCTCAAGCGGGCCGTGGACCGCGCGCAGGCTCGGGACAAGGTCAAAAGGAACGTGGTCCTGCTGAGCGAGATCCCTAAGGGTCAGGAGGGCCGCCCGTCCAAGTCGCTCGACTACGACCAGGCGGCGGCCATCCTCGACGCCGCGGAGAAGACGCACATGAACGCTTACATCGTGCTCTCGCTGCTTCTAGGTGCTCGTACGGAGGAACTGCGGGCGCTCACGTGGTCGCACGTCGACATGGACGGCAAGCGGGACGCCACTCCCCCGGTGCCGCCGTCCATCATGGTCTGGCGGTCCGTACGGGAGGGCGGGGACACCAAGACCCGCAAGAGCCGGCGGACGCTCGCGCTTCCCAAGCGCTGCGTAGAAGCGTTACGGCGTCACCGGTCACAGCAGGAGATCGCCCGTAAGAGGGCGGGAGACGACTGGCACGATCTCGATCTCGTCTTCGCCACACGCCACGGCACTGAGCTCGACGCGGGCAACGTCCGGCGGGCCTTCCGCACCGTTCTCAAGAAGACGGACATCAACCCGGACGACTGGACGCCTCGGGAGATGCGGCACAGCTTCGTCTCGCTGCTGTCCGACGACGGCGTTCCCCTGGAGCACATCTCCCGGCTCGTCGGCCACGGCAACACGATGGTCACCGAGACCGTCTACCGAAAGCAGCTCCGGCCCGTAATGCTCGAAGGCGCCCAGGCCATGGACCGGATCTTCCCCCTGGACGACTCGGAGCGATAGTCACTCAGTTAGTCACCCAGAAGATCGAAAAAGGCCACCTGCGTTGCCGCAAATGGCCTCTGACCTGCGTGGGCGATACTGGGATCGAACCAGTGACCTCTTCGGTGTGAACGAAGCGCTCTCCCGCTGAGCTAATCGCCCGGGATGGCCGGCCCCTCACGACGCCGACGGGGAAAACCATACCGCAACCTACGGGGTGCTGGCGAAAAGCAGGCCGGGCTGACCCGATCGTCCGATGTTCACCAAAGGCGCCGAAAGGTTCCCTGGAGAGTCCACGGCGTGACGGTGTGGTGTCATAGCATCGTGCTCGACCGATACGCACGACGTAAGATCATTTGCCCACAATAGCTCCGCCAGGAAGAGTTCAAGGATAGGTAAAGCCCGAGAAAAGATGCGCCCGATGGTGATGTTTGCGCAGGTAGGTGACCGAATGTCAAGCTGTGATCTGCGTTACAGAAGGGCCTGGAGGCGGAATCTTTCTTACGGGTCTCCTCGTTCGCCTCGTTAGCAAGAGCGGCGAACGAAACCCGACAAAGCAGTGATAGCCCCTATACGGGGACCCGACGACGAAAAGGTTTGGCTGACGATGCACAGCACCACCGTCTCTGCCGAGCTGGGCCTTCGGCTTGTGGTCCCCGACCGAGCTACCGTCCCTCTCCTTGCGGGACTCAGCTACACCGCCGAGGATCCGTACGCCATCAGAATGGCGTTCCACGTGGGCAACGACGAGCCCGTGGAGTGGATCTTCGCCCGTGAGCTGCTGACCGTCGGCATCGTCCGGCGTGTGGGCGACGGCGACGTTCAGGTCTGGCCGGCCCGCGCCGATGGCGAGCGAACGCTCAACATCAGTCTCACGTCGCCCTTCGGCCAGGCCCTCTTCGAGGTCCCGCTGGCCCCACTCACCGAATTCCTCCATCGCACCTACGAGCTTGTTCCAGCCGGTCGTGAGACCGACTTCATGGATCTCGACGAAGAGCTCATCAACATGCTCTGGAGCTCCTGACCGAGCCGACGGTCCCGACTGGAGCAACCCGAGCCGACGGGAGCTCCTGATCGGATGATCGAGGCTCAGGGAGCCTGCATCTCCCGCATCCGGGCGATCTCGATCTGCTGGCCGGACAGCACGTCCTGCGCCATCTTCCGCATCGCCCGGTCGGTGCCCTTGCCCAGTTCCTCCGCCGCCATCGTGATCGCGCCCTCGTGGTGCCTGATCATCAGCCGGAGGAACAAGCCGTCGAAGGCCGCGCCCCTGGCCGACCGCAGACGGTTCAGCTCCTCCAGTGTGGCCATGCCGTAACCGGCCTCGTCATGATCATGACCATCGGGAGCCGCGCGGCCGAGCGACTCGAGCCACGACGTCATGACGGCGATCTCCGGCCCCTGGCCTGTGGTGATCCGCTCGGCGATGGCCCGGACGAGAGGCTCGGCGGCCCTGTCCGCGGCCAGCGCCGCCATCTCCAGCGCCTGCCGGTGGTGCGGGATCATCAGCTCGGCGAACCGCACGTCGCCCGCGCCCGCCCTGGCCTCCGACTCCCCGATGCGCTCCCCCGGCCCTGCCGTACGGCCAGGCTCTCCCGGCCCGCCGGGAACGACGACCGGCACCTGTGAGCCGGCGACCAGCGGGGTCGACTGCTCGGCCGACGAGCAGCCGGCGAGCACGGCGTCCGATATCAGCGCAAGCGTTACGAAAGCACCGCACGCTGCCCGCCTCCCCAACATAGGTTCCATACTGAACCAAATTCATCTGCATGGGGGCACCGTGAAACGACCGATCGCCGCGGCCGTTCTGGCCGCCGTCCTCATCCCGGCCGCCGGGTGCACGACGGCCGAATCCCCGTCGCCGACGCGGTCCGCGCTGTCCGCGAGGCCGACGGGCACGCCTGCGGCCACGACGGTGTCCGATCTCGGCGAGGACGAGATCGGCCACAGCCCCAACATGAAGGTGATCGCCAACGTGCCCCTGCACGCGCCCTTCAACGGGCCTGAGGCATGGGGAACCGACCTGGCGTTCCAGGGGAACTACGCCTTCGTCGGCAACTACGAGGGGTTCACCGTCCACGACATCGGCGACCCCACTCGTCCCAAGGCGGTGGCCCAGGTCGAGTGCCCGGGCGGGCAGAACGACATCTCCGTATCCGGAGACCTGCTGTTCCTCTCGGTCGACGAGCCCCGGTCCGATGACACCTGCGCGAGCACGCCGGCCGACCCCTTGGACGACGCCGAATGGGAGGGCATCCGGATCTTCGACATCTCGGACAAGACCCATCCCAGGTACGTCTCCGCCGTCCAGACCGAATGCGGCTCGCACACCCACGCGATCGTCCCCGGGAAGGACGCCGGCACGCTCTACCTCTACGTGTCCTCTCCCGGTCCGATGCCGGGTTCCAAGGGCTGCCCTCCCCCGCACGAGAACATCTCCATCGTCGAGGTCCCGGTCGGCGAACCCGCGAGCGCGCGGGTCGTGGCCAAGCCCGAGATCCTCAAGGACCGGGTGATCGACGAGGACTCGGACTTCCCGTCGGCCGGATGCCACGACATCACGGTCTACCCGGAGAAGGGCCTGGCGGCCGGCGCGTGCTTCGGCGACGGCATCCTGCTGGACATCTCCGACCCGGTGAAGCCTCGTCTGCTCCAGTCGGTGAGCGACAAGGAGAACTTCTCCATCTGGCACTCCGCGACGTTCAACGACGCCGGGACCAAGCTCGTCTTCAGCGACGAGCTCGGCGGCGGGATCGCCGCCACGTGCGGCGCGTCAGGCGAGCCCACCAAGGGCGCCGACGCGGTCTACGAGATCACGCCCGATCACGAGCTCGTACGGCGCGGCTACTTCAAGATCCCCCGCATCCAGACGGCGGAGGAGAACTGCGTGGCCCACAACGGGTCGCTGATCCCGGTCCCAGGCCGGGACATCATGGTCCAGGCCTGGTACATGGGCGGCGTCTCGGTCTTCGACTTCACCGACTCCGACCATCCGGAGGAGATCGCCTACTTCGAGCGGGGGCCGCTGAAGCCCGGCCTCCACCTCGGCGGCTCCTGGTCGGCGTACTACTACAACGGCTACATCTACTCGAGCGACATCACCAAGGGCCTCGACGTCCTGCGCGTCGACGACCCTCTCACCGATCCCGCGAAGTCGGTCCGGATGACGGAGCTCAACGCGCAGACCCAGCACTCGTACGGCGGGGCCTGATCGAGGAGATCGGCCTCAGGGGTCGATGTCTGCGGCGGACCGCTCGGCGAACGCCTTCATGGCCGCCAGCGTGATCGGGCCGGGCGCCTGCGGCAGCGCGGTGCCGTTCACGAGGTGGATCGGCTGGACGTCCCGCGTGGTGGAGGTCAGGAACGCCTCCTCGGCCTCGTACAACGCCGAGATCGGCACGTCGGCCTCCTCGCCGCCGTACCACTCCAGCGTGAGCGCGCGGGTGACCCCGGCCAGGCAGCCGGAGGCCAGCGTCGGCGTGATCAGCCGTCCGCCGGTCACGATGAAGATGTTGCTTCCGGTGCCCTCGCACAGGTCGCCGGCCAGGTTCTCGAAGATCGCCTCGCCGCCGCCGCGCTCCTTGGCGTACGCGAGCGCCTTGGCGTTGTCGCCGTAGGACGTGCTCTTGACGCCCGCGAGCGCGCCGCGCTCGTTGCGGGGCCACGGCACGACGGTGACGTCCCCGGTCGCCGGGAACGGCTTCTGCTCGCCGACGATGATGATCACACTGGGCCCGTCCGAGCCCCGGTCCGACCCCAGCGGGCCCGGCCCGCTCGTGTAGGTGATCCTGATCCTGGCCAGCGGCCACTTGGGGGCGGCGGCGAGACAGCGGCGCACGCCGTCGGCGATCGAGGCCACGTCCGGTTCGGGGAGGTCCATCCGCTTGGCCGACAGCGCCAGCCGGTCGAGGTGGCGGGTGAGCGCGAAGGCCACGCCCTCGACGCTCTTGATCGTCTCGAACACGCCGTCGCCGACCATGAGCCCGTGGTCGAACACCGAGACCACAGCCTTCTCGGGGTCCACGAGGTCCCCGTTCACCCAGATGGGTACAGCCATCTCCAACTCCATCTCTATGGTTCCGGATCGTTCCGTGAGGCGAGTCCGATGAGCCGGGCGGCCTTGAGCTCGGTCTCGTTCCACTCCAGCCGGGGATCGGAGCCCCACGTGATCCCCGCCCCCGTGCCGAACCGGATCGTGTCGTGCTCGATCCAGAAGGTCCGGATTCCGACGGCCAGCGCCGCCTCGCGGCGGTCGGCGTCGACCCAGCCCACCGCCCCACAGTATGGGCCCCGGGGCTCGGGTTCGAGCTCGTTGATGATGCGCAGCGCCGAAGATTTCGGCGCTCCCGTCACCGAACCGGGAGGGAAGGTCGCGGCGAACAGCTCGGGCCAGCCGATCCCGTCCGCCGGTCTCGCCCGCACCGTCGACACCAGGTGCACCAGCCCGGGGTGCTCCTCGATCTCGAAGAGTGAGGGCACCGACACAGAGCCTACCTCGGCCACCCGGCCGAGGTCGTTCCGGACGAGATCCACGATCATGAGGTTCTCGGGATAGTCCTTTTCGAGAAGGTCGCCCGCGGTCGCCCCGGTGCCCTTGATCGGCCGCGACTCGACCACGTCGTCCCTGCGCGAGAGGAACAGCTCCGGCGAGGCGGACACCACCGCGAGGCCAGGGACGTCGATCACCGCGGCGTAGGGCGCGGGGTTGCCCTCCGCCAGCCGTACGGCCAGGGCGAGCGGATCGGCGGGGCCACCGGGGCGCGGAAGCGGCGCGGACAGGATCCGGCAGAGGTTCGCCTGGTAGACCTCGCCCTGCTCGATGTAGTCCCTGATCCGCCGGACCCCCTGCTCGTAACCGGCCTGATCCAGCGAGCTCCGCCAGGTGTCCCTGGCCGGCCCGCGCCAGGGGTACGGCGAGGCCGGCAGCGGAGCGCGCCGTACATCGTCGAACCGCGCGCAGGTGACCTTGCCCTCGTAGGACACCACGACGGCCCACCAGCCGGAGCCGTCCAGCGCGGCCAGGTCGGTGGTCACGTCGCGGAGTCCCGTGGCCAGATATCCGCCGATATGAGCGAAGGCGTCGTACACGGATTCATTCTCCCAACCAGCGGACAATCAGGCGAAACGCCCGGCGGCCGCGTCGGGCGGGTCCACCGGCTCCGGCGGAGGTGAGCCCGCCAGGTGTGGAAGGCCATGCCGGAGGAAGTCCAGGAGCGCCCGGGCCGATGCCGTCGCGGGGCGCGGCAGCGCCGCGTATACGGTCCGGCGCGGCGCGAAGTCGCCGAGCGGTCGCAGCGCCAGATCGGCCCGTACGGCCGGCGCCGCGATGGCGGGCACCATCGTGATCCCGAGCCCGGCGGCCACGTATCCGAGCTTGCCCGTCCATTCGCCGATCCGGACCTCGACGCGGGGGGTGAATCCCGCCCGGGCGCACGCCTCGCCGAGCGTCGTGGCGCCGTCCGGCTGGGCACCGGCGATCCAGCTCTCGTCCCGCAGATCGCGCAGGTCGACCACGTCGGCCCCGGCCAGCGGGTGGTCGGCGGGCAGCGCGATCAGCAGTTCGTCCTCCAGCAGCGGCGTTATCTCGGTCTCCTCCCCGAGCGGCACGCCCGAGAAGTAGTCGCTGACCACCGCGATGTCGATCATGCCGTCCCTGACGCCCTCCACGAGCTCCCCGCTCAGGCCCTCGACCAGGCTGACGTCGACGCCGGGGAAGGCCGCCCGGAAGTCGCGGAGCGCGCCGGGCACCAGCGCGGCGTTGGCCGTCGCGAACGCGCCCACCCTCAGGCGGCCACCCGTGCCCCGCTGGATCGCGGCCAACTCCTCCTCCGCCATCGCGAGACGTTTGAGCACGTCACAGGCGTGCCGGTGCAGAGCGTGGCCGGCGGGCGTGAGCCGTACGCCACGAGGGAGCCGATCGAAGAGCGGGCCGCCCGCCTCGGCCTCCAGCGTCGCCACGCGCCGGGAGACGGCCGACTGGGTGTAGCTGAGCTCCAGCGCCGCCGCCGTGAAGGAGCCCGTGCGAGCCACCACATCGAGCAGCCGGAGCATGTCCGTTTCGAGCATCGGTCCATCCATGAGTGGGAGGCATGCGCCGCATGCAATCTACTCGTTGGTGGAATGGGAGGGTTCGCACATAGCGTCTACGCATGATTGCTTTCCTTGGATTGGGGCGCATGGGCGCCCTCATGGCCGGGCGGCTCGTGGACGCCGGCCACAAGGTGACCGTGTGGAACCGGACGCGGAAAGAGCTTCCCGGCGCGCAGACGGCCTCCTCCCCCGCCGAGGCCGTGGCGGACGCCGACCTGGTCGTGACGATGCTCAGCGATCCCGCGGCCGTGGACGAGGTGGCCAGGGCCGCGCTGCCGGGGCTGCGGCCCGGGACGGTGTTCGTGGAGATGTCCACCATCGGGCCGGAGGCGGTGGCGCGGCTGCGCGACCTGCTCCCCGAGTCCGTACGGCTCGTCGACGCTCCCGTTCTCGGCAGCCTGCAACCGGCGGCCGCGGGCACGCTGGCGGTCCTCGCGGGAGGCGCGCCGGAGGATCTCGCCCGCGTCCGCGACGTGCTGACGATCTTCGGGACGATCAGGGAGGCCGGTCCCCTCGGCGCGGGGGCGGCGCTGAAGCTCGCCGTGATGAGCGCTTCCGTGTCGGCCCAGGTCATGCTGGCGGAGAACCTGGCCTACGCGGAGGCCCTGGAACTGGATCGTTCGGTCTTCCTCGACACGCTGTCGGGCACCGCTCTCGCGGCGCTCGTCGAGCGCCTCCGTCCCGCGATCGAGTCGGGACCGCCGGCGACCGGCTACTCGCTCGGGTTGGCGGCCAAGGATCTGCGGCTGGCCACCGAAGGACCGGGCGCCGTGCAGACCGTGACGTCGTCGGCCAGGGACCGGCTGGCCCAGGCCGCCGGGGCCGGGCTCGGCGGCCAGGACATCACCGCGATCTTCACCGCGCCGTTGGAGGGTCCCTCGCCCGAAGCGGCGGCCCCGGCGGTGCTGAAGATCAACCCGCCGGCCGTCCCCGCCACCAACGGGTACTACTCGCACGCCACCCGGACGGGTGATCTCCTCTTCGTGTCCGGCCAGGTCGCCCTGGACGAGAAGGGCGAGGTCGTGGGCGAGGGCGACATGGCACGCCAGAGCGAGTTCATCCTCGGCAACCTCGAGCGCATCCTCGAGGACCAGGGCTCGTCGTTCGACCGGGTGCTGCACGTGCGGACGTTCCTGACCGACATGTCGCTGCTGCGCGAGTACGGCGACGTCCGGAGCCGGTACTTCACCGGCGAGCCCCCGGCCAGCACCACCGTGGAGGTGTCCCGCCTGTTCCAGCCGGGTCTGCTCATCGAGGTCGAGGTGGTCGCCGCGGCCGGCTGACCCCTTTCACCCGCGACGGCACGAGAAGAGGTACGGCCGGCATCCCCACCGGCCGTGCCCCTCTTGCAGATCGGTTACCATACGCCTTCATATGGTGACACTCTGCGATATGCCCGGGGGCGTGATGGAACTCGTACCAGGCAACTCCCTGATCACCGCGAGCCCTGAGGACGGGCGGGCCCTGGCCGTCCTGATCGCCAGGAACACGATTCACGCGATCCAGCCGGAGGCCGAGATCCTCCGGCGGGGCCGCGGCGAGAACGCCGCGGACCCCGACACGCGGACCTCCGCCGCGCACGTGATCTCGATCGAGTTCGCCACCATCGCCGCGGCCAACAACTACTGGCGCTGACCGGAGGGTCTCAGGACAGCGGGCCGGTGACGGACTCCGCGGCGGAGACCACCGCGCCGCTCGCGACGAGATCGACGACGGCCTCGATCTCGGGGGCGAGGAACCGGTCGGGCCCCGGCCCGGCGACCGACTCGCGCAGCAGCGCGACCACCGCGCCCGTCCCGGCGGCGGGCAGGTGCGGCGCGCGCAGGTCGAGCGCCCTGGCGGCCGTCAGCACCTCGATGGCCAGCACGCGGGTGAGCCCGTCGATCGCCCGCCGCAGCTTGCGGCCGGCCGACCAGCCCATGGAGACGTGGTCCTCCTGCATCGCGGAGCTCGGGATCGAGTCGACGCTCGCCGGCACGGCCAGCCGCTTGAGCTCGGAGACGATGGCGGCCTGCGTGTACTGGGCGATCATGTGGCCGGAGTCCACGCCGGGGTCGCCGGCCAGGAACGCGGGAAGCCCGTGGCTGCGCGCCACGTCGAGCATCCGGTCGGTCCGCCGTTCCGCGATCGACGCGAGGTCGGCGACCGCGATCGCCAGGAAGTCCAGGACGTACGCCACGGGGGCGCCGTGGAAGTTGCCGTTGGACTCGACCCGGCCGTCGGCGAGGACCACCGGGTTGTCGATCGCGCTGGCCAGTTCGCGCGCGGCGACGGTGGCGGCGTGGGCGACCGTGTCCCTGGCCGCGCCGGCGACCTGCGGCGCGCAGCGCAGGGAGTAGGCGTCCTGGACCCGGGTGCAGGAACCGTCACGGTGCGACTCCATGATCCCCGAGCCCTCGAGGAGGCCTCGCATGTTGGCCGCGGCCGCCGCCTGGCCGGGGTGCGGGCGCAGCGCCTGCAGGTCGGCGGCGAAGACGGCGTCGGTGCCGAGCAGCGCCTCGACGCTCATCGCGGCGCTGATGTCGGCGGTCTTGAGCAGCTTGATCAGGTCGTCGATGGCCAGGACCAGCATGCCCAGCATGCCGTCCGTGCCGTTGACGAGGGCGAGCCCCTCCTTGGCGGCGAGCTCGACCGGCTCGATGCCGCTCTGCTTCAGCGCCTCCTCGGCCGGCTTCACCTGGCCGTCCGCCGTACGGACGACTCCTTCGCCCATGAGCGTCAGCGCGACGTGGGAGAGCGGGGCGAGGTCACCCGAGCAGCCGAGGCTGCCGTACTCGTGGACCACGGGCGTGATCCCCGCGTTGAGCAGGGACTCCAGGACGCGGGCCGTCTTCTGGCGCACCCCGGTGTGCCCGGTGGCGAGCGTGTGCAGGCGCAGCAGCATCATCGCCCGCGTCACCTCGGTCTCCACCTCGGGGCCGGATCCGGCGGCGTGCGAGCGGATGAGGCTGCGCTGGAGTTGTGCCCGCAGCGCGGGGTCGATGTGCCGCGTGGCCAGGGCGCCGAAGCCCGTGGAGACGCCGTAGGCCGGGGTGTCGGCCTCGGCGAGGTCCTCGATCCGTCCACGGGAGGCGGCCATCTCCGCCAGCGCGTCGTCCGTCAGCCGCACGGACCCGCCGTGCCTGGCGACCTGGATGACGTCGTCGAAGGTCAGCGGTTCAGGCCCGACCGCCGTTGCCTCGCTGTCGTGCATCGTCCCACTCTCCCGGAGCCTCAGTGGCTCTTCGTGCGCTTGCAGGCCCGCCGGCGACCGCGGAGGTAACCAGCGTATTGCATGTTAGCTCCTTACATCCGAACGTCGACTCCAGACCGGCCCGCCCGGCCGCGGTCACCTCGATCGCCCGCCGGGTGGTCCCCCGCGCCAGCCACTCCAGGGCCACCATCCGCTCGAACATCGCCGCGCCGAGCGCGCCGCCGAGGTGGGGGCGGCGTTCCAGCCAGTCGAGACACGCGGGGGCGAACTTGCGGCGGCTGAGTCGTACGGCGTCGAGGTCGACCCCGAACGCGGTGACGGCGTCCCGGCCGCTGGAGGTGACCTCGCAGGAACCCTCGTCGGACTCCACGAGGTGGCCCTCTCGCAGCAGGGCGTCGTAGACCTCGACGCCGACCCTGCCCGCGAGGTGGTCGTAGCAGGTCCGCGCCTCCTGGAGCAGCCGGGCCTGCCGTGACTGCCTCAGCGAACGCACGGCGGGCCGCTCGCTGATCGTCGCGAGCACCTCGAGGACCTGGGCCACGTCGGGCCCGGAGAGCCGGAAGTAGCGGTGCCGCCCCTGGCTGATCATGGTGATCAGGCCGCCATCCCGCAGCCGGGCCAGGTGGGCGCTGGCGGTCTGCGGGGTCACCCCGGCCATCCGGGCGAGTTCACCCGCGGCGAGTGCCCGGCCGTCCAGGAGGGCGGTGAGCATGGCGGCGCGCGTGGCATCGGCGATCAGCGCCGCGACCGGGGCGATCTCCGCGTCCTGAGTGATGTATTCGGCGGGCATGTTTCGACGCTAACCCACCCATTGTTCGTCGGTCGCCGAAGCATCCCCTCCTGACGGCTCGCGCTGATTTGGGGTGTGGGCGGTGATTCGATAAAGTGCAACGCGTGAGTCCGCCCCGGCGGACGGCATGCGGAAGTGGCTCAGTGGTAGAGCATCACCTTGCCAAGGTGAGGGTCGCGGGTTCGAATCCCGTCTTCCGCTCGGAGTTGCACCTGGTGGAGTGGCCGAGAGGCGAGGCAACGGCCTGCAAAGCCGTCTACACGGGTTCAAATCCCGTCTCCACCTCTGGTCCGACACGGGCGATTAGCTCAGCGGGAGAGCGCTTCCCTGACACGGAAGAGGTCACTGGTTCAATCCCAGTATCGCCCACCATCTTTTCCCGGCCTTGACGGCCTGTTCGAAGCCGCCGGATCTCCGGCGGCTTTTCGCGTTTCCCGGATCCGATGACACCCTTCCGCGGTCCGCGTGGATCCCCCCGCCACCAGCGCTTTCACCCCTCTCCGCCGAGCCACCACCCCGAGAGTAGTTAGTTAGGCAAAGCAACTACTATCGGGACGAAGGAGGAGGACGTGCGCATGCGTGATGCGGGAAACTCCATGAACGCCCCGAAGGCTCCGGCCGGAACGGGGACGGCGGGCAGGCCACCGGACACGGCCCACCGGGCCGGTCGGCTCGATCGGGACCATCCCCGCTACAAGTGGGTGGCGCTGTCGAACACGACGGTCGGCATGTTGCTGGCCACCGTGAACTCGTCGATCGTCATCATCTCGCTTCCAGCGATCTTCAGGGGCATCGGGCTCAACCCGCTGGAGCCCGGCAACGTGAGCTTCCTGCTGTGGATGATCATGGGGTTCCTGCTCGTGTCCGCCGTGCTGGTCGTCCCGGCCGGCCGGCTCGGAGACATGTTCGGCCGGGTGCGGATCTACAACAGCGGGTTCGCGGTGTTCACCGTCGCCTCGATCGCGCTGTCACTCGATCCGCTGCACGGCGGATCGGGCGCGCTCTGGCTGATCGGCTGGCGGGTCGTGCAGGGCGTCGGCGGCGCCATGCTCTTCGCCAACTCCACGGCGATCCTCACCGACGCGTTCCCCGTGGAGCAGCGCGGCACGGCACTGGGCGTCAACCAGGTCGCCGCCATCGCCGGCTCGTTCCTCGGCCTGATCATCGGCGGTCTCCTCGCGGAGTGGGACTGGCGGGTCGTGTTCCTGGTCAGCGTCCCGATCGGCCTGGTCGGCACCATCTGGTCCTACGCCTCCCTGCACGAATTGGGCGAGCGCCGTCCCGCCCGGCTCGACCTGGCCGGCAACATCACCTTCGCGCTGGGGCTCGGTGTGGTGCTGGCCGCCATCACCTACGGCATCCAGCCGTACGGCGGGCACAGCACGGGCTGGGCGAACCCGTGGGTCCTCGGCGGGATCGGCGGCGGCGTCCTGCTGCTGATCGCGTTCTGTGTGATCGAGAGCAGGGTCGCGGAACCCATGTTCCAGCTGAGCCTGTTCCGGATCCCGCAGTTCTCCGCGGGCAGCCTGGCCGTGCTGCTGTCGGCGATCGGGCGGGGCGGCCTGCAGTTCATGCTGATCATCTGGCTGCAGGGCATCTGGCTGCCGTTGCACGGCTTCGCCTTCGAGGAGACCCCGCTGTGGGCGGGCATCTACATGTTGCCGCTGACGGTGGGCTTCCTGGCCGCGGGCCCGGTGTCGGGCTACCTGTCGGACAGGTACGGGCAGCGGCTGTTCGCCTCCGGCGGCCTGATCATCGTGGCCGCCGCCTTCCTCGGGCTGATGGCGCTGCCGGTCGACTTCCCCTACTGGGTGTTCGCGGCGCTGCTGGCGGTCAGCGGGATCGGCTCGGGCGTCTTCTCCTCACCCAACACCTCCCGGGTGATGAGCAGCGTGCCCGCCCACCAGCGGGGGGCCGCCGCCGGGATGCGCGGCACCTTCCAGAACTCCGGGCAGGCCCTGTCCATCGGCGTCTTCTTCTCGCTGCTCATCATCGGCCTCGCTTCCGGGCTGCCGAACGCCCTCACCTCGGGCCTGGAGAGATCCGGGGTCCCTGTGGCCGTCGCCCAGTCGGTCGGCCACCTGCCGCCCGTCGGCAGCCTGTTCGCCGCCTTCCTGGGCTACAACCCCATCCGGACGATCCTGCCGCCGGACGTGCTGCGTTCGCTGCCGCCCGACACGCAGGCGCGGCTGACCGGGAACGAGTTCTTCCCTGATCTGATCTCCGCGCCCGTCCACCAGGGCCTCGTTGTGGTCTTCTCCGCGGCCGCCGTCATGATGGTCATCGGGGCGATCGCCTCGCTGCTGGACGGCCGGCGACGGACGACCACCACCATCTGACCGGACCTTTCCACCACCTGCGGCCCGGACGGGTCTCCGCAGAACATACGAGTAAGAGGATCAGCGATGAACGATGCCATCTGGGCCGGCACGATCTCTGTCGCCGGACACGAGAACGCCGAACTCGAGGCCTACCTGGCCCGGCCGCTCGGTGAGGAGCCCCGCGGCGGTGTGGTGGTGATCCACCACATGCCCGGCTACGACGAGGCCTCCAAGGAGATCGTCCGCAAGTTCGCGGCCCACGGCTACGCCGCCGTCTGCCCGAACCTGTACTCGCGGGAGGGCGCGGGCGTCAGCCCGGACGACCAGGCCGCGGCCGCGCGGGCCAAGGGTGGCATCCCCGACGAGCAGCTCGTCGGCGACGTGGCCGGAGCCGCCGCTCATCTGAACGGGCTCGACCACGCCAACGGCAAGATCGGCGTGATCGGCTTCTGCTCAGGCGGCCGTCAGACGTTCCTGGCCGCCTGCTCGCTCCAGATCGACGCGGCGGTGGACTGCTACGGAGCCTTCGTGGTCAACCAGCCGCCCGCGGAATCCGGCATGAAGGTCACTTCGCTGCTGTCCAAGGCGCCCGACCTGTCCAGCCCGCTGCTCGGCCTGTTCGGCGCCGACGACTCCTTCCCCGGCCCCGAGGAGGTCGCAGTCCTGGCCGCGGAGCTCGAGAAGCTGGGCAAGGAACACGAGTTCCACACCTACCCCGACGCCGGCCACGCGTTCTTCGCCGTCGACAGGCCCTCCTACCGTCCCGCCGCCGCCGTGGACGGCTGGAAGAAGATCTTCGACTTCTACGGCCGCCACCTCAGCGCCTGACAGGAGCCACGATGTGCACCTATCTCACCCAGAAGATCGAGCTTGACGGCGCCGCCAAGGGGGCGGCCGGCTGGTTCACGCTCAGCGACGGCGCCGTCTACGTCGACCACCCGTACCACGCGACGCACGAACACACGCTGAACATCGACTTCACCAACCCCGGCGAGGGCCCGTCGGCGCGGGTCGCGGTCGAGCTCACGGAGGAGGCCGCGCTGGCGCTGGTCGAGGCCATCCAGAAGGCGCTGGCCGCGGCACCGCCCGGGCTCGCGTCGGGCGCGCACGCACGCGCCGCCTCCTGAGACCCTCCCCCTTCCCCGTGGCGGCCGGAGGCCCGCGCCCGTCTCAGCGGCGCTGAGCGGCGTGGGTCATCCGGCCCGGCCGGACAGCTGGTCGAACAGAGCGAGAGCGGCCAGGCGCACCTCATCGGGGGCGATGCCGTCCAGGGTGCTGCGGGCGTGGTCGTTGTCACGCGTGGTGGCGCACGTGATGGCGACCGAGGCGGCGGCCGCGTGACGAAGCGACCCGGCGGGCGCGTTGTCCGCCATTTCCTGGGCGCTCGTGGCGAGATCGAGGTTGTCCCTGCTGAGTGGGCTGGTCACCGAGGTCTCCTGGAGTGTTCGTGATTGCAGCCATTATTAGTCATCCCTGCCCGCGTGCGACCATCGCCCACCCGTATCGCCTGACTGGTCGCGGCATGGAACCGGCCCCGGATCCTCCGTACGGGATCCGGGGCCGGCGGTCATGCGGGGCGAGGGCGCCGTCGAACCAGGTCAGACATGGTCAGACGTGGTCAGGCCGGGGTTCGGGCCTGGGTCGGACCTGATTCGGGCCCGGTCAGCCGAGCCAGGTGGCGACCTGGCTCATGGAGCTGGAGGCCCAGCCGAGCTTGAGGTGGTTCAGGCCGAGGACGGCGGTGGCCGCACGGTTGGCGATCCCGTCGGGCGCGGAGCAACTGGCGACGAAGACCGCCCCGTCGGACGGGCCCGTGTGCTCGTTGTGCAGGAGCGCCATGTCCGGGGTGTTGCCGCAGAGTTGGTAGACCGGCACGCTCGCCGGGGTGCCCGCGTTGATCAGGGGCACGACCAGCGAGCCCCGGTCGATGGCGTACTGGATGCCGCGGCCCGCGGTGTAGAAGCCCGTGCCGCCGTAGTACGTGGTGTACCAGTCCTGCTCGGTGGCGGGCAGGGGGTAGACGTCGTCCCACCGGTAGAGCATGTCGTCGGAGCCCGGGTAGGCGTCGCCCTCATAGCTCAGGTCGGTGTGGGTGCGCCAGAGGCCGTAGCAGACCATCTTCGTGTGCGGTGCGGGCGCGTTGAGCGTGCCCCCACATTCCGGAAATATCGCGAAATCGTGGGTCCAGCCGTGCCGGTAGCCCCAGTCGAAGCCCTTGTTGGGACCGCCGAGCAGGATCAGCTTCCTGACGTCGCCCCTGTACGCGGTGCCCCACGACTTGCGCAGCGACGAGACGTACATGCGGGCGTTGAACGCGCCCTTGGACCAGCCGACCACGTCGACCTGGGACGCGCCCGTCTTGGCCCTGATCAGGGAGACGGCGTCGGCGATCTGCTCCGACCAGTAGTACCCGTCGCCGGTGGTGTGCGGGAACCCGATCGCGAAGACCTTGTAGCCCTTGCCGCTCAGGCTCTGCATGAGACCGGTCGTGGGGCAGCTCGCCTGGCCGCAGCCGTACGCGCCGGCGGCGTTGGGGTTCGCCCAGGCCTGGTCGGCCGTCTGGTTGGCGCCGTGGACGAGCAGCACGGGGACGGGCTTGGCCCCGGTCTGCCATCCCGGCGCCGAGTAGAGCAGGAAGCGCGAGGAGTGCGGGCGGGCCACGTCACCGAACAGGTGCTTCGTCTGGCCCGTCTGGTCGCCCCGCCCGTCCGACGGGTACGTCTCGGCCACGAAGGCGGTGGAGTTGTCCTTGTACCGCTCGACCTGCGCCCAGCCGTTCTGCAGCCCGGACGCGTACGTGGCCTCCAGTGTCACGGAACCGGTGGCAGAGGCGGGCGCGGCCGGGGCCGCGAGCACGATGGCGGCCACCAGCCCCAGGGCGGCCGGCAACCGGCCCCAAGGACGTCGTCTCATCACATCTCCCTTGACGCTCCACCCCCGTGACAGACACCAGTTCGCCCGATGGAGGCGGCCGGATCAATGTGGGCGGCCCACATGCCCCGGGCGCCGGCGGTGGGGGAACAGCTCAGAGCGCGGCGCG
The DNA here is from genome assembly GCF_016863275.1 of Planotetraspora mira. Classification (GTDB taxonomy): domain Bacteria; phylum Actinomycetota; class Actinomycetes; order Streptosporangiales; family Streptosporangiaceae; genus Planotetraspora; species Planotetraspora mira. Next base: position 79,862 of record NZ_BOOO01000034.1, on the reverse strand, counting down.
CACGGCCTCGGCGAGTTCAAGGAGGTGGTGGTCGTCGCGGGCGGTGAGCTGGAGATCCACGAAGATCTCGTGTGCGCCCGCGTCCGCGGCGGCGGACAGGTAGCCGGCGATCTGCGCCACCGTGCCGGCTCTCGGGACACGCGCTTGCGGGACGGGCTCGTCGGTGATGATCGGGTTGCTGCGCAGGGCCATGCGCAGCGCGTCGGGGTCCCGGCCCGCCTCCTCCGCGCTCCTGCGGATGGCCTCCCACATGGAGGTGAGAGCGGGGATCGGGAGCGCGGCGGGCAGCCAGCCGTCCGCCCTGCGCCCGACGCGCTCCAGGGCCGCCGGGGCGAACCCGGACAGGTAGAGCGGCGGCCTGGCGACCGGCTTGGGGAAGATGTGGCTGGCGGAGACCGCCCAGCGCTCGTCCTCGTAGGAGACCGGATCGGTGGTCCAGACGGCGTCCAGCAGATCGAGGACGGCGTCGAACCGCGACCCGCGGGACTTCCAGGGCACGCCCACCGCGGCGTACTCGTCGGAGGACCAGCCCAGCCCCAGGCCCACGAGGAGGCGCCCGCCGCTCAACTGGTCGACGGTGGCGAGCGAACGGGCCAGCAGCACGGGCGGGTACCAGCAGGCGTTGAGCACGCTGGTGCCGAGCCGTACCCGCGTGGTGCTCGCCGCGGCGACCGACAACACCGCGACGGGGTCGAGGAAGACCCGGTGAGCCTCCGGGATGGTCCCGTCCCCGCCGGGATAGGGGTCCCTGGGCTTGAGCGGAGTCATCAGCCGGTCACCGGCCCACAGGCTCGAGAAGCCGAGAGACTCGGCCTCCCGCGCCACCAGGCGGACGCTCTCCAGCGACGCGAACCGCCCGTACTGGGCGAGCGCTAGACCGATCTCCACGCTGGACCTCGCTGTCAGATCTTGCGGCCCACACCGCAGAGGATGAGTGACGTCTCCGGCGGGTCGAACTGGACGGAGATGTCCGGCCGCCATTCCGGCAACCAGACCAGGCCCGGCTCCACCAGGTCGAATCCGTCGAACAGGGTCCCGATCTCGTCGCGGGTACGCAGCACCAGCGGCGAGGTGGCGCCCTGGTAGACCTGGGTGCCGGCCGTCACGGCCGCGGGGCGGGCGTCGCGCGTGCCGTGCGACAGGACGAGGAAGCTGCCCGGCGGCAGCGCGTCCCGCAGAGTGGTGAGGATGCGCGCGGGATCGTCGCCGTCCGGGATGAAGTGCATGATCGCGACGAGGAGCAGGCCGACGGGCTTGCCGAAGTCGATGGCCTTGACCACGTCCTCGTGGTTGAGGATCTCCTCGGGGCGCCGCAGGTCGCCCTCGACGACGGTGGTCGTCCCGCCCGCACCCGCCAGCAGGGCCCGCGCGTGACCGAGCACGACGGGGTCCTTGTCCACGTAGACGACCCGGGCGTCATCGATGACCTCGGCGGCCACCTCGTGGACGTTGCCCTGGGTGGGCAGACCGGTACCGATATCCAGGAACTGGGTGATACCGGATTCGGCCAGGAACCGTACGGCCCGGCCGAGGAACGCCCTGTTCTCACGGGCGGCGAGCCGCAACTCCGGCGCGACGGCGAGGATCCGCTCGGCGGCCTCACGGTCGGCGGCGAAGTTGTCCTTGCCACCCAGGTAGTAGTCGTACAACCGCGCGATGTTGGGCGTGGTCGGATCGAAGCCCCAGGATCGGCGATCTTGCCCCAAGGAGCACTCCCCCGTGCGTGTTCATGATCTCGACGGTGATCAGCATATCCAGCTTGTCGGGAATGTCGGCATCGGGGGCGGACAATCCGGGGCACGTTCTCAGAGAGACGACCGCCGCACGGCGACCACGAACTCCTCGACCACCCCACGGTCCGGCCGCTCGGGAAGCGCCGTCCCCGCCGCCGTCCGCGCGGCGATCTCGGTCACCAGTTCGTCGCGCCAGCGTCGCACCTCCGGCCAGTCCGCCCGGCCGTGCCGTACGGCCAGGAGCCGGTCTCGATGGGCGTCCACGCGGACGAGGGGCTCACCGTCGACCGCGAGATTGAGCGCGCCCAGCAACAGCCGGATCACGTGCATGGCCATCTTCGCCCGCCTGGCCTCGCCCATCGGAGAACCCGGCCTTCTCGACCCGTCCGGATCGAGGCGGCGGAACTGGTCGTCCGCGGCGGAGGCGAACGTCTCCACGGCCCGGCGGGACAGGAAGGCCCTCCTGATCGCCAGCAGGTCGTCGCCGATCCGGGTCGAGTGCTCGACGATCGGGGACCACAGGCATTCGAGGACGGTCGGGTTGGCGCCCAGAGCGAGCACACAGAAGCGCTCGACCTCCCAGGAGAACTGCTCGGGCATCGGGCCCTCGACGTGGGTCGGCGGCTTGTCCAGGCGCCAGAACAGCGGGGTCGGGGTCACGAAGACGCCCCGTCTGTCGGTGTCCGACCCTTCCGTCTCCAGCCCGTACGCGCGTGAGCCGGTCACCACCGACAACACGGTCTGCCCGGGGAGTTGGAGCACCATGCGGGGATCATGCCATGGCCATCCGACTTCCTTTGTGGAAGTTCCTTCTCAAAAGTAAGCTAATCTGCTGGCAGGTGATTTGACTTATGACGACAAAAGATGATTTCGAGGCTCGGTGTCCGTCGTTCCAGGCCGCGATCGAGCTGGTCGGACGGCGCTGGAACGGCGCGATCCTCATGGCCGCCCAGGACGGGGCCCGGCGCTACAGCGAGTACCTCGCCGCGGTGCCCGGCATCTCCGACCGGGTGCTCGCCCAGCGGCTCAGGGAGCTGGACGCCGCCCAGGTGCTGGTCCGGGAGGTCCAGCCGACGACACCCGTCCAGATCACCTACTCACTCACTGATAGAGGCAAGGAGCTGGCCCTCGCCGTGCAGCCGCTGGTCGCGTGGGGGGAACGCTGGCTCGGGAGAGGTACGGAAGACGATGGCTGATTTCGGGCACGAGCTGTGGTTCGGCGCGTTCCTCACGCCGGACGCGGCCGGACGCCACCGGCTGGAACGGCAGGCCGTGCTGGCCGAGGATCTCGGGCTGGACATCCTCGGCATACAGGACCACCCCTACCAGCCGTCGTTCCTCGACACCTGGACACTGCTGTCCGTGCTCGCCGCGCGCACGTCACGGATCCGGCTGTTCCCCGATGTGATCAACCTGCCGCTGCGCCCGCCCGCCGTGCTCGCGCGCAGCGCCGCCTCACTCGACCTGCTGAGCGGCGGCCGGATCGAGCTGGGCCTCGGCTCAGGAGCCTTCCCCGCCGGCGTGACGGCCATGGGCGGGCCGCGCCGCACCCCGGCGGAGTCGGTCGAGGCGCTGGAGGAGGCCATCGAGGTCATGCGGGCGTTGTGGACCCCCGGTGACGGCGTGCGCCTGGACGGCCGGCACTACCGGCTCGACGGCGCCCAGCCCGGGCCGTTCCCCGCGCACCCCATCGGCCTGTGGATCGGCTCCTACAAGCGGAGGATGCTGGAGCTGACCGGGCGGCTCGGCGACGGATGGGTCCCGTCGTCCGCCTACGCGGCGCCGTCCGAGCTGGCGGGCATGTCGGCGATCATCGACGCCGCCGCCGAGCAGACGGGGCGCGAACCCGCCGACGTGCGGCGCGTCTACAACATCTCCGGGCGGTTCTCCGGCCTCTCAGGCGGCGGCTTCCTCGACGGCCCGCCTCCGCTCTGGGCCGAGCAGCTCACCGAGCTCACGCTCCTCTACGGCATGAGCGTGTTCGTGCTCGCCTCCAACGACGAGCGGAGCCTCAGGACGTTCGCCGAAGAGGTAGCGCCCGCGGTCCGCGACGCGGTGACGCGCGAGCGCCCCTCCCCCCGCGGAGAGCCGGCCCCGGCCGCTCCCCCCGCCGTCATGGCGACAGCGGGGCGCGGGTCGGTGAGCGTCCTCGACGAGGCGACCCGGCCGCGGTCCGTCAAGCGCGACATCAACGCCCTTCCCCCGGCGAAGCGGGCGAACGGGCAGCGCCTGGTGCTCATCCACGACCACCTCCGGCAGGAGCTCACGCAGATCAGGGACGCCCTGGAGCAGGTCGCGGACGGGCAGGGCGACGCCGCCTCCCTCCGGTCGATGATCAACCAGCTGACCATGCGGCAGAACTACTGGACGCTCGGGACGTTCTGCGCGTCCTACTGCCGCCTGCTCACCACCCACCACACCATCGAGGACGAGCACATGTTCCCGATGCTGACCGGGGCGGAGCCGTCCCTCGCTCCGGTGGTCGAGCGGCTCGAGCAGGAGCACGAGGTCATCGCCGCCGTGCTGACCGGCCTCGACGTGGCCCTCGTGGCGATGATCGAGGACCCGGAGAAGCTCGACGGCGTGCGCCTGCAGGTCGACCTGCTCGCCGACGCCCTGCTGTCGCACCTCGGTTACGAGGAGGAGGAACTGGTGGAGCCGCTCGCACGGCTCGACCTCGACATCTGAGGTCGCGGCCACGAAATTCGGATGCGGCGGAGGACCCCGGCTTCCTATCCTCCGGACCATGCGGGACATCAGGCTGCTGCCGAAGGCTCATCTGCACGTCCACCTGGAGAGCACGATCCGATGGGCGACGCTCCGGGAGATCGGCGCGGCGAACGGGGTGGACGTCCCCTCGCACGGCGGCGACGACGGGGCGCCGCTCGCCTTCGACGGCTTCCGGCAGTTCGCCGACCACAACTCTCTCGTGCGGAGTTGCCTGCGCAGGCCGGAGGACTTCCACCGGATCGCGGTGGAGTTCTGCGAGGACGAGGCGGCCCAGGGCACCGGCTACGCGGAGGTGACGTTCACCGCGGCCTCCCACGGCGAACGGCTGGACGACCTGGAGATGCCGCTGGAGGCCGTGCTGCACGGGCTCGCGGAGGGCCAGGCGGCGTACGGCGTGGAGTGCCGGGTGGTGCTCGACCATTCGCGGCGCCGGTCGACGGACCGGGCCTGGCGCACGGTGAAACTGGCCGCCCGTCACGCGGCCGTCGTCGGCGTGGGCGTGGCCGGGGAGGAGTCCTATCCGCTGGCCCCGTTCTCCGAGGTCTTCGCGGCCGCCAGAGACGCGGGCCTCCACGTGGTCCACCACGCCGGGGAGACCTGCGGCGCGGCGAGCATCCGCGAGGCGATCGGCCCCGGCGGCACCGAGCGGCTGGGGCACGGGATCCGGGTGCTGGACGACCCGGAACTCGTGGCCGAGGTGCGGGACCGGGCGATCCCGCTCGAGGTGTGCCCCTCGTCGAACGTCACCCTGGGGATCGCGGGCTCCCTCGCCGCCCATCCCCTGCCCCGGCTGCGCGACGCCGGTCTCGTCGTCACGTTGAACACCGACATCCCGTCGATCGCCGGAACGACGTTGTCGCAGGAGTACGCCCGCGTCCGGGAGGCCTTCGGGTACGGCGACGAGGTCATGGCCGAGTTCGCACGGGCCTCGATCGAGGCCTCGTTCGCGTCCGCCGGGACGAAGGAGCGGCTGATCGCTCAGGCGGACGCCTGGCTGGCCGCCCCGGACGCCTGAGTGTCGCGGCGGCTCGTGTGGCGTATCGGTCCTCCGTAATCACTTCGTTCCCGACCGTGAGCAATGGTTTACTCACGAGACATGGCCACATTCTGGAATGATCTCCTGGATATCGTGTCGGAGATCGAAAGACAGTGACCGATGCCACCTATAGATGAAATAACCGCCTTCACGTCGGCCCATCCGGTCGGCACCGTCGTGATCTGTGTGTTATCCCTTGCCGTGCTGGCCCTGGTCTTCTTCGTCCTGCGCGCCGCCTTCCGCGCCGTGACGAGGCTCCTGCGCCGCCACGCCGCCGGCCGCCCGGCGGAGGACATCCTCACCATCGTCGCCGCCAGCATCGCCACCGGCGTCTCCGCTCAGGGCATGTGGCGCTTCTCCGGCGACGTCCTCGGGTTCGACGGGCCGCTGCGACTGCTGCTGTTCGCGTTCATCGAAGTCGCCGTGATCACCAGCGCCGTCCGGGCCCGCCGCAACATGCGGGAGAACTACTCCGCGGGCATCGACGGAATCGCCGTGTGGGCCCTCACCGGCCTGTCCGCGGTGTTGTCCAGCCTGGACGCCAGGAGCCTCGCCGAGGCGCTGTTCCGGCTCGCCGCGCCGCTGGTCGCCGCGTGGTTGTGGGAGCGCGGCATGGCGATCGAACGGCACCGCATCACGGGCCGCGCCCGCATCAACTGGCGGCTCACCCCCGAGCGCGTTCTGGTCAGGATCGGGCTGGCCGAGGCGAGCGACAGGACCGCGAGCGAGGTGGACGCCCACCGCAGGCTCACCCGCGTCGCCCTGGCCGCCAAGCGCGCCCGTGCCCTGCGCGAGGCGGGCGCCTCCGACCGCAGGATGCGCGCCGCCCTCACCCGGCTCGACAGGGAGATGGACCGGGCCGTGGAGTACACAGGCCTGGCGATCGACGCGGAGCGCCAGGAGGCGCTGTTGTCCCAGATTGGAGCGCTCTACAACACGGCCGCCCTCATCGACCTGAACCCGCCCGTCCCGTGGGCGCCCGAGCCGGAGGAGCCTCCCGCCCGCCCGGCCCTGGTCGCCGGGACCACCGGGGTCGACGACGAGGACGAGATCCGCCGGGCCGAGAGCGGCCCCCCGATCATCGACACCGCGCAGCGCGCCGCCGGGATCCGGGCCGCCAGGGAGTACTGGGACCACCAGATCGAGCGCAAGTTCGTGCCGCGGGCGGCCGACATCGCGCTGGAGATCGGCATCCCGCTCGACACCGCCCGCGAGTACCGCTCGTTGTGGAAGCTCGAGGCGAAGGCGCACGCCCTGATCGAGGCCGCCTACAACGAGCACGGCATCCTCGACACCGGGACGTTCCCCGCCATCGAGGTCGACGAGCCGGTCCTGTCGGCCACCTCGGCCGGCGGATCGCCGTCCAACGGTTCACCGGTGAACGGCTCATCGGCCAACGGGGCCTCGCCCGGCCGGTGACGAGTCGCCTGGGCCCGCCGGACCCCGGCGCCTACGACCTCAGAGCCTCGCGCACCCGCGCGGCCTTGACGGCGGCGGAGAGAGTCGCGATGTCGTAGGCGCCGTGGTGGCGCCGCCCGTTGATGAAGAACGTGGGAGTGCCGGACACGCCGCTCAGGTCGGCGGAGTCCATGTCCTCCTCGATCCTTTCGGCCCCGGCACGGTTGTCGAGGTCGTCCCTGAACCGCTCGGTGTCGAGACCGATCTGCTCGGCGTAGGTGACGAGGTCGGGCAGCAGCAGGTCGCCCTGGTGGACGAGCAGCAGGTCGTGCATCTCCCAGAAGGCCCCCTGTTCGGCCGCCGCCTCGGCCGCCTCCGCGGCGAGCTGGGCGGACGGGTGGACGTCGCGCAGCGGGAGGTGCCGCCAGACGTACCGGACGTCCCCGAAGTCGGCGAGGATCTCGCGCACCACCGGCTCGGCCAGGCCGCAGTAGGGGCACTCGAAGTCGCCGTATTCCACCAGGGTCACCTGCGCGTCCTCCGGGCCACGCAGGTGGTCGCGGTCCGGGTCGACCGGGTCGACGAGGTCGACGATGCTCTCGGCGGTGCCGAGCAGCGCCCTGGCCCGGGCCTTCTTCGGCAACATGGCGGTCGCACGCGACACGATCCACGTGATGACCGAGGCGCACAGGGCGGCGGCGAGGATGCCGAACTTGGCCTCTTCCAGCTCCGTGCCGCTGAAGGCGAGCGTGGCGATCAGCAGCGAGACGGTGAACCCGATCCCCGCGATGGTGCCGACGCCGGCGACCGCCGCCCACCCCACCGGAGGACGCACCCGCCCGCCGCTGAGCCGGCTGACCAGCCAGGTCGAGCCGATGATGCCGACGGGCTTGCCCACCACGTAGGCGATCAGGATGCCCAGTGTGATCGGCGAGGTGACCGCGCGCACCAGGAACTCCCCGCTGAGCGGGATGCCCGCGTTCGACAGCGCGAACAGCGGGACGATCACATAGCTCGTCCACGGGTGATAGAGCTGCTGGAGCCGGTGGTTCCGCGAGACGGCGTTCACCACACCCGCGCTCGCCGACCGGGCGAGTTCGGCCGTCGGCTGCTCACGGAACAGCCGGAACAGGTCGCTCGCCCGCTCCAGGTCGGTGCGGGCCGCGGGCGACGCGTTCGTCAGCAGCCCCATCGCCAGGCCGACGACGACGGGTTCGACGCCCGACTCGAACAGCGCGACCCAGGTCGCGATCCCGAGTGCGGCGTAGAGGAATCCCCCCCGCACCGAGCGGGACTTGAGCACCACGGTGACCGCGAAGATCGCGATCGCGATCAGGAGCGGGAACGCCGACACGTGCTCGCTGTAGAAGATCGCGATGACGCAGAGGGCGATCAGGTCGTCGACGACGGTGACGGTCAGCATGTAGGTGTGCGCGCGGGAGGGGAAGCGGGAGGCGACCAGGGCCAGCATCCCCAGAGCGAAGGCCGTGTCCGTCGACATCGCGGCGCCCCAGCCGTTCGCGGACGGCAGGCCGTGGTTGAACAGCAGGTAGATCACGATGGGCACGACCATCCCGCCGATGCCCGCGATGACCGGCAGTGCGAGCCTGCGTCGGTCGCGCAGCTCCCCCATGTCGAACTCGCGGCGCGCCTCCAGGCCCACCACGAAGAAGAAGAAGGTCATCAGACCGGCGTTGACCCAGTGCCTCAGGTCCTGGGCGACGGCCGCGTCGCCGAGCCGTACGGACAGGTTCGTGCCCCACAGGGCCTCGTAGGACCGGAGATCGACGTTGGCCCAGACGAGGGCCGCCACGGTGGCCGCCAGCAGGATGGCGGCACTGCCGGTCTCCGTGCGCAGGAATTCGCGCAACGGCGTCTCGAGTTGCCTGACCCAGGTGGTCCGTCCCGAGAACGTGGTGGAGGCTTCGCGCGGTTCCGTCACGTCTCCTGTGACATATATCGGCGGCGACACATTCCCGGACCGGCGACCGAGTTCGCAAAAGTCATCGAAATGACAACAGATGTACGGCCCACTGGGACATACGCCTCAGGCAACTACACTCCTACCTTCTTGTGACATCTCCACCTGACTTACGGGCGTCCAATCTGTGGGACCACAGAGGAGGCTCGATGGAGATCTCGGGGGACGGCGCGGGAAACCGGGTGGCGCGGCTCGCCGGTGCGCGCGAGCAGGTCAGGCAGGCACGCCGGCTGGTGTCGGCCGTCCTGGGGCGCGACCACCCACGACACGACGACTGCGTGCTGCTGACCAGTGAGATCGTCACCAACGCGGTCATCCACTCACGATCGGGCCAGGGCGGCACGTTCGTCGTCACCGTCTCGCGACTCCCCGACCGGGTGCGGATCCGCGTGGAGGACGACGGATCGGCGGGCCCCCCGTGCGCGGGGCACGCGGTGCCGAACGGCTCGAGCGGACGAGGGTTGCCCCTGCTGGACGCGCTGTCCGACCGCTGGGGGATCATCCGCGAGGACGGCAGGAACGACGTGTGGTTCGAGGTCGGGAACGAGGCCGCGCGGGAGGCCTCAGGAGCCCTCGAGGACGGAGACGAGGGAGCCGCAGACCTTTATCACCTCGAACCGATGACCGGTGACGGTGAACTGATCGCCCACCTTGACGGTCAGCGGGCCCGGATCGCCCGGCGCGCCCCCCATCAGCGTAAGCGTCGCCTCGTGGTCGTCCCCGATCGTGTTGATCCCGGCGCGGGCACCTCCGGGCAGGGGGGTCGTTCCGCCCCTGATGATGTGGACGGCGTCGGGACTGTCCGTCCCGGAACACCGCTCCTTGGTCTCCTTGGTCTCCTGGCCGGTGGACTGGCAGCCCGCGACCATGACCAGCGCGGCGAGAAGGATCGGCGCCCGCCTCACGACCCGGCCTCCAGGTCGGCGTATCCCCGCCCGGCCGCCTCGATCGCGGTCACGGTGTACGACCGGTCGGCGATGTCGACGGTGTCGCCCACGCCCAGTTCGTAGGTGCCGCTCGGCACGCCGTCGACGTTCACGGTGACGACGACCTGCCCGGCGCTCAGGTCGTTGATCCCCACGAGCAGGGACGCCCCGTCGTGCTCCAGTCGGTACGGGATGCCGCGGCGCAGCCGCCACTCTTCCATGTCAGTCCCCCACGCTCAGCTTCTGCGGATCGTCGAACCACTTCTTGAACTCGTCCGGCGTGACCACGGCGTCGGGCGAGCCCGGACCCCAGGGGTTCCCCAGAACGATCTTCCCGTCCTGGAACCCCTTCACGTAGAAGACGTGCCGGGTCACGTAGGAGGCCTTCAGGTGGTCGGGCAGCCCGTCGCTCGAGGAACGGCTCGAGACGATCACGGGATGTCCCGAGTCGAAGGTCTTCTTCACATCGTCGTAGTCGAGGTCGATGCCGTCCGCGTCGTCGCCCGTGACGTACGGCGGGGCCTGCTCGTTGTAGTCCCACTCGATGGCACCGTAGCTGCCGTGTTCCTCGCGGTCGTACCGGTCGTCGCCGTCCTTGCCGTCCGGGGCGCCGCCCTTGTCCTCGGCGTACAGCAGGGCGAACGCCTTCTCGTAGTACCCGGGCCAGCTTTCCGTGGTCGTGTTGCCGCTGACGCTCCGCGCGAACGCGATGTCGCCGCCGGCGTCCAACGGCAGGTCGGGCGTCATCGTCACCCAGTGCAGTTTTCCGTCCTTGTCCCACACTCGCACGGAGACGGTCCCGTTGGCGTTCTGCCGGATGCCGTCCTGGATGAACTTCGGGTCGGCGGCGGCGGTGGCCTTCAGCGAGGCGATGTACCAGCAGTCGCCCAGCGTTCCCTGGGCCACCTCGTCCGCTTGGACGCCGTCGACGAACATCGGGACGTTCGGCGTGCCGTAATGGAGCCCCGCGGTGCTCACACCGCTCTGGCTGTTGGCGCCGTCGAGGAAGACGTCGGTGGAGTCGAACCCGGGCTGCACGCCGGGCAGGTCCGCGGCGAGCTTGGCCCACAGTCCGGGCCCGGCACGCTCGAGGAGGTGGCTGAGATGCTCGCGCCGCTCCCCGTCGGGCAGGCCGTTGTGGTCGAACGGGTTGAGCCAGTTGCCCCCCGTGTCGGAGATGAGCCTGCCGTACCGCTTGAGGTCCTCGTCGCTCACCTTCGACAGGAACAGGTCGAGTTCGGCGGGGGTGAGCTCCTCCAGGCGCTTGGCGAGCGCGCGCAGATCGTCGCGGTCGCCGTTCATCCCGAAGTCCTTGCCGCCGAGACCCTTCATCGCGTCGAGCGCCTGGTTGACCTTGCCCTGGTCCGGCTCGCCCCGGTCGAAGACGATCATCGGATCGACGACCGTGCCGGGGGGGAAGGCGCCGTTGGCGGGCGAGATCCGGTCGCAGCGCCGGTCGATCTCCCCCGCCGTCTCCGGCAGGGCGGTCGCCAGCAGACCGGGCACACCCCTGGGCTCCCCGCCGCGCATCGTGTCCAGCAGCGGCTGGTACGACGTCGGGTGCACGCCGTTCAGGGCGGACTCCGCGTCGCCGAGCAGTTTGGCGAGGTCGCGCTGGAGCCCGCCGGCCCCGCCTCCCGCCTTCCTGAGCTCCCTGGCCAGCAGGCGGATCTTGTCGACGTCGAACCCGGCGTAGGTCATTTGGCCGCCTTCTTCACCGCGTCGGCCTGCCGTTCGAGGCTCTCGGCCTCCCTGATCCAGGCGCCGGCGTCCAGGACGAGCCGGTCGGCCATCCCGTTCAGATGCCGTTTGTGATCCTGGAGGCGGCTGGTCGTCTCCCGGGCGTACCAGCCCTGCCAGGCGTCCTTCTCGGTCGCGGCCGCCACGGCCTGGTCGAGGAAGGGGCCGAGCGTCTCGGCCATGGTCCTCGCACGCCGCGCGCACTCCCGGAGCTCGTGGGCCCGCCTGCGCAGTGATTCGGGGCTTTCCTCCGGATCCGTGGGGATCATGGACGTCATGCTAACGACGATCACCCCGCCCTGGGGGCGACTCTGAGGATCCGCGATAGGACGGCCGCCAGGGTGGTACACCAACCCACAAAGGACGCTTCACAGGAGGTGATATTTCCAACTAAATTTGTAGGGAAATAGGGAGGATACGCATGGCTTTGCCTGACTTCCTGGTGATCGGAGTCCCGAAGGCCGGGACGACCGCCCTGCACACCGCCCTGGCCCGGCATCCGGGGCTGTTCATGTCGGCCGTCAAGGAGCCGAAGTTCTTCCTCACCGACGGCCCGCCACCGCCGGGCGTGGGCCCGGGAGACGCCGAGACCTACCGCGAGCACGTGTGGCGGCGGGCCGACTACGAGGCGCTCTTCGACGGGGCTCCCCCCGGAGCGCTTCGCGGCGAGGCGACCCCGTTCTACCTCTACGACCTGGCCGCCCAGCGGCGGATCCGGGACGCGGCGCCGGGAACCAAGCTGATCGTCTCGCTGCGCGACCCCGTCGAGCGCGCGCACTCCAACTGGACCCACCTCTGGTCCGCCGGGCTGGAGCCGATCGGCGACGTGATCGACGCGTGCGCGCGGGAACGGGGCAGGATCGAGGCGGGCTGGGCGCCGTTCTGGCACTACGTCGCGATCGGCAGGTACGGCGAGCAGCTCAGGCACCTGTTCACGCTGTTCCCGCGCGAGCAGGTGCTGCTCTTCCGCTACCGGGACGTGGTCGACCGGCCGGCCGACACCCTGGACCGCATCTGCGCGTTCCTCGGGGTGGAGCAGGGGCTGATCACCGAGATCCCCCGGGAGAACGTCACCGCCCACCCGCCGGAGACCCGGCGCCACGAGATGCTCTCCCAGCTCGTACGGCTGGGCGACCGGTATCTGGGGCAACGGCTGACGGCGCCCATGGAGAGGGTCCTCCAGCGGGGCGGCCGGGCCCGGCGGCCCCTGACCTGGGCGCAACGTCAGGAACTGCTGTCCTACTTCGCCGCGGACATCGCCCTCCTCCAAGAGGTCACGGAGGAGGACTACAGCGACTGGCTACGCCCCCGCGAGAGGTCGGGCGGCCTCGTGGGCACCCGGCCCTCGGGACAGCGGCAGGCGCGCAACGGACGGCCGAGGCGCGGGACGGCGTAGCCCCGGGCGGGGTCAGCGCAGTTCGGTGCGCAACTCGTGGCCGCCGTCCGCGCGGGTCAGCTCGTAGTAGAGCCGGTGGCCTCCGTCGACGGGCACGATGTCCAGGTAACGCAGCCCTCCGCCGGCGTGGGCCGACTGCGCGGCGGGGCCGTTCCCCGTCGCCGTCAGCGTCGACGGGTCGGGGCCGATCGCGACGCCGGTGCGCTCCTCGTAGTTCTCCTCCGCCGACGCCCTGCCGTCGTAGTAGGCGATGACGGTCTCCCCCGTGAAGGTCACCGCGCTGACACGCACGCCGCGGGAGTCCCAGGCACCCGGCCGCCGGTCGAGGGCGGTCCCCTGCCAGGCCCAGTCGAGCCCGTTGACGCTGGTCGCGTAGTCGGTGACCATCTGGTCGGCCTCCTGCGGGTCCTCCAGCGGGTGGCAGGACGCCCACAGGTGCCACATGTCGCCGTGGTGCACGATCACGGGGTCCTTGACCCCGGTCTTCAGGTCGCCGGGGAGCACGACCCGGGCGTCGGCGGGGTCGAAGCCCGCGGGGTCGTCGGCTTCGAGGACCTCCACCCGCCAGTGCTTGGTGCCGTACGTGGCGCAGCTGAGGTAGAGGCGCCACCTGCCCTCGGGGGTCACCACGAGAGTGGGACGCTCCAGGGACTCGGTGTTCATCTGCTCCTTCGAGATGGTGAGCAGCGTCTCGAATTTCTCGCCGTCCGCCGACCTCGCCACCTCGATCGCGTATCCGCGGCCGGCGCCGAGGGGCCGGCGCAACCGGTAGGCGAGGTAGATCCACCCGTCCCTGCTGACGGCGCTGGGCGCGCCCGCCCAGAATCCGGCCCCGTCTCCGGGCGGGGGCACCGCGACGACTGACCGTTCCGGCTTCGGTATGAACACGTCGGACTCTCCGTTGATCACATGATGACGATGGTCAGCCCGGCCTCGGGCATCCCTCCTCTTAACAGAGGATCAAGGCGACTGCCAAGCATTTCTCGCCTCCGGCTGCCATCTCTATATAAAACCCGTCGGATTAGCCGGGTTTTGTCATGATAGGCGAGAGCGGCGATTCCCCGGCTCCCCCCGTCGCGCCCGAGCCACTCGAACGGTATATGACTGGTGTCATGGACAAGGCAGACATCGGAGTGACCGGGCTGGCCGTCATGGGCCGCAACCTGGCCAGGAACTTCGCCCATCACGGATATGTGGTCGCGGTGCACAACCGCACCGAGGAGCGCACGAACCAGTTCATGGACGACTACCGGGACGAGGGCTCCTTCCTCCCCTCGGGCTCGGTCCAGGAGTTCGTCGCGTCGCTGAACCGTCCCCGCAAGGCGATCATCATGGTGAAGGCGGGAGGCCCCACCGACGCGGTGATCGAAGAGCTGGCCGCCCACATGGAACCGGGCGACATGATCATCGACGGCGGCAACGCGAACTTCGCGGACACCCGTCGCAGGGAGGCGGCGCTGAAGGAGCGCGGCCTCCTTTTCGTCGGTTCCGGGATCTCCGGCGGCGAGGAGGGCGCCCTCAACGGGCCGAGCATCATGCCCGGCGGGGACGCCGAGGCGTACAAGACGCTCGGACCGCTGCTCGAGGACATCTCGGCGAAGGTCGACGGGACGCCGTGCTGCGTGCACGTGGGCCCCGACGGCGCCGGGCACTTCGTGAAGATGGTGCACAACGGCATCGAGTACGCCGACATGCAGCTGATCGCCGAGTCCTACGACCTGCTGCGGCAGGCTCAGGGCCTGTCCCCCGCGGAGCTCGCCGACGTCTTCCGCGAGTGGAACCAGGGAGAGCTCGAGTCGTACCTCATCGAGATCACCGCCGAGGTCCTGGGCCACGTCGACGCCGAGACCGGCAAGCCGTTCGTCGACGTCGTGGTGGACCAGGCCGAGCAGAAGGGCACCGGCCGCTGGACCGTGCAGAGCGCCCTCGACCTCGGCGTCCCGGTGACCGGCATCGCGGAGGCGGTGTTCTCCCGCGCCCTGTCGGGCCACCCCGAGCAGCGCGCCGCCGCACGCGCGCTGGCGGGCCCGAACGGGACGGCGGCGCACGCGAACCTCGTCGAGGACGTGCGCCGGGCGCTCTACGCCTCCAAGATCGTCGCCTACGCCCAGGGCTTCGACCAGATGGTGGCGGCCAGCGAGGAGTACGGCTGGGACATCGACCTCGGGGCCATGGCCACGATCTGGCGCGGAGGCTGCATCATCCGGGCCCGCTTCCTCGACCGGATCCGCGAGGCCTACGACGCCGACCGCCGGCTGCCCAGCCTGCTGGTCGACCCGACCTTCGCCGAGGCGCTCACCGCCGCCCAGGACTCCTGGCGCCGCGTGGTGGCGACGGCGGCGACGATCGGCGTCCCGACGCCGGGCTTCTCCTCGGCGCTCGCCTACTACGACGCCCTCCGCAGGGACCGCCTGCCCGCTTCGCTCGTCCAGGGCCTGCGGGACTTCTTCGGCGCCCACACCTACCGCCGCGTCGACCGCGACGGCTCCTTCCACACCGACTGGTCCGCCGACCGCTCGGAGAGCCCCGCCTGATCACGCCGGACGGCTGAGCACGCGGAGAATCAGCGGAAAGGACGTACGGCCTGCGCCCAAGGGGGCACAGGCCGTACGTCTTTTCTCAAGGGAGTCTTCTCCGCGAAGTCACCCGAGCCGGATCACTCGAAGGCGACGGGCATCGGCTCGCGCTCCTCGCTCGAGGCGGTGGGACCGCCCCTGAGCGGGATCTCCTTGATGAACAGGGCGAGGACGGGAACCAGAACCGCGAACAGGACCGCCCAGCCGAAGACCGAGCTGATCGAGCCGGCGAGCGACTCCAGGAACCCCCCCTTGATCTGCGGAGGCAACTGGTCGAGCGCGGCCGTGTTCATCTGCCCGCCACTCGCGGTGACCGCCGCAGCGGCCTGCGGGCCGATCTTCTCGGTCAGGCTCGCCGTCAGGTGGTTGTTGAAGATCGCACCGAACAGCGAGATGCCGAACGAACCGCCGATGGAGCGGAAGAACGTCGAGGCGCTGCTCGCCACGCCCAGGTCGCGCTGCTCGACGCTGTTCTGCGCGATCAGCATGCTGGTCTGCATGAGGAAGCCCATGCCGAGGCCCAGGACCGCGATGAACACGCCGGTCTGGAACGTGGTGGTGTTGACGTCCTGCAGTGACAGCAGCCACATGCCGACCGCCATGATGGCGCCGCCGATCACCGGGTAGACCTTGTACTTGCCGGTCTTGGTGATCGCCCGTCCGACGAAGAGGGACACGACCATCATCGCGCCCATCATCGGCAGCAGGAGCAGACCGGAGTTGGTCGCCGAGGCGCCCTGGACGGTCTGCTGGAACAGCGGCATGAAGCTGATCGCGCCGAACATGGCGAACCCGAGCAGGAAGCCGATCAGCGAGGTCAGCGAGAAGTTGCGGTTGCGGAACACATGCAGCGGCATGATGGGCTCGGCCGCACGCTTCTCGATCGGCAGGAAGATCGCGAGTGAGATGACCGCGAGGACCGCCAGCAGGATGATCTGCCAGGAACCCCAGGCGTAGCCGTGTGCCTGACCACCCCAGGAGGTGATCAGCACGAGCGCGGTGATGCCGACGGTGAGGACGCCCGCGCCCAGCCAGTCGATCCGGTGCTCGGTCCTGCGCTTGGGCAGGTGCAGCTTGGCTATCAACCACAGCAGGGCGACGCCGCCCAGCGGCAGGTTGACGTAGAACGCCCAGCGCCAGTTCAGGTGGTCGGTGATGAAACCGCCGACGAGCGGGCCCGCGATCATGGCCAGCGACATCATCGCGGCCATGATGCCCTGGTACTGACCCCGCTCACGCGGAGGCACCAGGTCGCCGATGATCGCCATCACGTTGACCATGAGGCCGCCGGCGCCGAGGCCCTGGAGGGCCCGGAACGCGATGAGCTCGGTCATGCCGTCGCCGGTGCCGCCGAACATCGCCGACCCGGCCATTCCACAAAGGGCGGAGCCGATGAGGAACAGGACGATGGAACCGAGGAAGATGTTCTTACGGCCGTAGAGGTCGCCGAGCTTGCCCCAGATCGGGGTCGATACCGTGGTGCCCAGCACATAAGCCGTGGTCACCCAGGTGAAATATTCCAGGCCGTTAAGCTCGGCCACGATCCTCGGCATCGCCGTGCCGACGATCATGTTGTCGAGCATCGCCAGCATGATCGCCAGCACCAGACCCGGGAGCACGATCATTACTTCTCTGGACCGCGCCGGCGCGGCCGCGGTTTCCGTCATCAGTGGAGCCCCCCTTGCGGCTTACTTGCCGTCCGGCAAGTTATGGATCTACGGTATTCTTTTTACTTGCCGGCCGTCAAGTTAATAAGGGACAATCGGACATGGGTGCACATACCAACACACGGACCCGCATCCAGGAAGTCGCCATCAAGCTCTTCACCGAACAGGGCTACGAGGCCACCTCCTTGCGGGAGATCGCCGAGGCCCTTGGAGTGACCAAGGCCGCGCTGTACTACCACTTCAAGACCAAGGAAGACATCGTCGCCAGCCTCACCGAGGACCGGGCCGAGGCCATCCAGGCGCTGGTCACGTGGGCGAAGGAGCAACCCCGCACGCCGGAGACCCGGCGGGAGATCGTCAGGCGGTACTCCGAGGACATGACCCGCGGCCGCCATCACGAGGTCATGCGGTTCATGGAGCGCAACCAGACCGCGCTGCGCGGGCACGGCAAGGTCGAGGAGATGCGCGAGCGCATGACCGGCCTGATCGACGTGCTCTGCGACCCCGGCGACAGCCCCGCCGTACGGCTCAGGCGGTCGATGGCCGTCTTCGCGATGCACGCCGTCTGGTTCGTCCTGATCGACCAGAAGGTGACCGACGAAGAGCGCATCGAGGCCGCCCTGGACGTCGCCCTGGAATTGGTCGACGCCCCCGCGGGTTGAGGCGGAAGAAAGGCGAGGTGAGTGAAATGCTCTTCGGTAAAGAACACGTCAAGCGGTACGTCGAGACCGACGGTGAAGAGGGTCACGACTGGCGGGGCACGACGGTGGCGATCCTGACCACGACCGGCCGCAAGTCCGGTGAGAAGCGCAGCACACCGTTGATCTACCAGCCCTACGGCGACGCCTATCTGCTCGTCGCCTCCCAGGGCGGTGCGCCCGACCACCCGCTCTGGTACAAGAACCTTTCCGCCGACCCCGAGGTCGAGCTTCAGATCAAGGGCGACCGGTTCAAGGCCCGTGCCCGCACCGCGACCCCGGAGGAGCGGCCGGACATGTGGCGGACGATGACCGCCACATGGCCCGACTACGACGTCTACACGACGAAGACCACCCGCGAGATCCCCGTCGTCGTGATCGAGCGCGTCTGACGGCAGACTCCGCCTACCAGGGCAGTGCGCCGCCGTCGTCGAGGAACGCCCCCGTGGGGCCGCTCTCGTCGACCAGAGCCAGCCGTACGGCTATCGCGGCGCCCTGCTCCGCGGACCGGTGCCCGGTGTGCCCGTTGAGGTCGGTCGCGCAGTATCCGGGACTGCAGGCGTTGATCTTGATGGACGTGCCGGCGAACTCCTTGGCGTAACACAAGGTGATCATGTTCAGCGCCGTCTTGGACGACTGGTAGGAAACCCCGTTGAGCGCGTAGATCGGGCTCTCCGGGTCCGATGCCATCTCCATCGAGCCGACCTCGCTCGACACGTTGACGATCCGGCCGGCCGGGGACCTGCGCAGCAGCGGCATCATGGCGTTGGTCACCGCGATGACGCCGAAGACGTTGGTGTCGTAGACGCGCCGGGTCGTCTCGAGCGGCGTCCGGCTGGGCGTGGGACCGCCCTGCGCGATGCCGGCGTTGTTGACCAGGATGTCCAGCCTGCCGTGCTCCTTCTCGATCCACTCGGCCGCGGCGGCGACCGACTCCTCCGAGGTGACGTCGATCTGGACGAACGCCGCACCGAGCCGCGCGGCCGCCTCCTCTCCCCTGGACCTGTCCCGCGCCCCGGCGAGGACGGTGACGCCCGCCAGGCCCAGCGACCTGGCGATCTCGAAGCCGATTCCCTTGTTGGCGCCGGTGATCAGCGCCGTCGTTCCCTCGTGTGTCATGGGTTCACCGTGGCGGGAGCCGTACCGGGCGGGGAGAGACCCGTCCAGCCTGGGATCGCCGGTCCTCCCCTAGATCAGCGAAAAGGGGCCATGCTGGAGTGGTGGTGACGCCGCGGGTGAACAGAAGAGAACTGGCCGACTTCCTCCGGACGCGCCGCGCGCGACTCAAGCCCTCCGACGTCGGCCTGCAACCGGGCGAGCGCCGCCGCACGCCGGGACTGCGCCGCGAAGAGGTGTCCCAGCTCGCGGGCATGTCGACCGACTACTACATCCGGTTGGAGCAGGCACGCGGCCCCAAGCCTTCGCGTCAACTGCTCAACGCGCTCGCCCGTGCGCTCATGCTCAGCATCGACGAGCGCAACTACCTGTTCCACCTGGCCGGGGAGACGCCCGCACCCGCCTCAGGCCCGCGGCGGGATGTGCCCGTCGGAATCCTCAACATGCTCGCCGGACTGGAGGACGTGCCTGCCTACGTGCTCGACGCGAAATACGACATCCTCGCCTGGAACCCGCTCGCGGGCCTGTTGATGGGCGACCTCGACACGGTGCCGCCGGACGAGCGCAACGTGATCAGGTGGATCTTCCGCTCCCCCGATCTGGAGGACCACCTGTGCGACGGCGAGCGCGGCCGGTTCGCGCGGTCGTCGGTCATGGACCTGCGGGCGGCGGCCGGACGATATCCCGACGACAGGGGCATCCAGGACCTCGTCGCCGAGATGCTGGCGCGCAGTCCCGAGTTCGCCGAGCTCTGGGCGCGGCATGACGTCGAGGCCCGCCGGGACCACCGCAAGCGGATCGATCATCCCGTCGTCGGCGTCATCGAGGTCGACTGCCAGGTGCTCCCCATCCCCGACCGCGACCAGCGGGTGGTCATCTACGCGCCGATGCCCGGTTCGCGCTCGCACGAGGCCCTCCGCGAGCTCAGGGCCCTCAGCGGCCGCTGACCGCGGGCGGCCGGGGCGCGGCGGCGGGCGGCAGGCAGGGTATGCGGGCGGTGAGCGCGAAGCCGCCGTCGGCTGTGGGCCCCGACATGATCCAGCCGCCCACGAGGTTGACCCGTTCCTTCAGGCCGATCAGCCCGAAACCCGATCTGGCCAGGTGATCCGCAGGGAAGGACTCGTGCGGGTCTCCCGGGCCGTTCACCACGGAGACGCTCACGACGTCTCCGTACGCCTCGCAGTCCACCTGGACCGGGGCGCCCGGGGCGTGCTTGCGGACGTTGTTCAGGCCCTCCTGCACCACACGGAAGCAGGCGTGCTCGGCCTGCCTGCCCAGCAGCCCTCCGGGGACGTCGAGGTGCAGGGTGACCTGGAGGCCGGTCGCGTTGCCCTCCGCCACCAGCGGCGGGATCGCCTCCAGCCCCGCGGCCGAGGCCGGCACGTCCGCCCGGCGCAGCACGGTGAGCAGCTCACGCAGCTCGGTCAGGGCGCGCATGCCCTTGTCCTCGATGTTCCTGGCCAGCTTGCGGATCTCGCCGGGGTCCTCGTTGTCCTGGATGATGCCCGCGTTGAGGACCATGACGGTGACGGCGTGGGTCACCGTGTCGTGCAGTTCCCCCGCGATGCGCCGGCGCTCCCGTGAGGCGGCGTGCTCCTCCCGCAGCCACATCGACTCGCGCAGGTCCCCGACCATCGTGCGGTACGACCGCTCCCAGTTCCCGATCATCGCGGGCAGGTAGACGAACGCCGCCGCGCGGAAGGCGCTCATGAAGGCCAGCCGGCCGGACTGCGGGGCGAGGTAGTCGGCCAGCAGGTAGACGATCGCGAGGCCGCCCGCGACCACCCGCCACCCGCGAACCGTGTTCTCCGCCGCCATGGAGTACGCGGCGGCGGCGAGCGCCACACCCTGGCCGGTGAGGGCCGCGCACACGACCGAGGCCACGACCGACGGCCACGCGGTGCGCCGCCGTACGAGCAGGCTCAGCGCGGCCACCACGACGGACAGGATCGACAACCAGTGAGGCACGGGGAACCATGCGGACGGTCGCAGCAGCGTCTGTGGGATGGTGTAGGCGAGGACGGCGGTCGCGAGCAGCGCGTCGACGATCTCGTCCCTGCGCCGCGAGACGAACCCGGCCCGCTTCTCCCCCATAGGCCTAGTTTGTGGGTTTGACCTGCGGCGTTCTCACAGCGCCACGCCCTTTGACGCACCTTGGCCGGGTGTTGTCGACTGCGTGCTGGTCGAACCAGCGGGATCGCTTCGGCAGGATAGAGAGGTGAGCGAGAAAATGACCCTCCTTCGGCACCTCCCGGATGACTCCGAACCGGACTCGCTGTTCGACGCCTTCGTCGCGTGGAACGCCGAGCGAGGGCTCACGCTCTACCCGGCGCAGGAGGAGGCGCTGATCGAGGTCTTCTCCGGAAACAACGTGATCCTCTCCACGCCCACCGGCTCGGGGAAGAGCCTCGTCGCGGCCGGCGCGCACTTCGCCGCGCTCGCCAGGGACGAGGTCAGTTTCTACACCGCGCCCATCAAGGCCCTGGTGTCGGAGAAGTTCTTCGACCTGTGCGCCGTCTTCGGCACCGAGAACGTCGGCATGATGACCGGCGACGCGTCGGTCAACGCGGACGCGCCGATCATCTGCTGCACCGCCGAGATCCTCGCCCAGATCGCCCTGCGGGACGGCGCCGACGCCGACGTCGGCACCGTGATCATGGACGAGTTCCACTTCTACGCCGAGGCGGACCGGGGCTGGGCCTGGCAGGTGCCGCTGATCGAGTTGCCGCAGGCCCGGTTCCTGCTGATGTCGGCGACGCTCGGCGACGTCGACCGCTTCCAGAAGGACCTCACCCGCAGGACCGGCCGCGAGACGGCGGTGGTCAAGAACGCCGAACGGCCCGTCCCGCTCATCTACTCCTACCGGCTGACGCCGCTGCACGAGACGCTCGAGGAGCTGCTGTCGACCCAGCAGGCCCCGGTCTACGTGGTCCACTTCACCCAGGCCGCCGCCATGGAGCGCGCACAGGCGCTGATGAGCATCAACATGGCGACCAAGGCCGAGAAGGAGGCGATCGCCGCTCTCATCGGCAACTTCCGGTTCAGCACCCGGTTCGGCCGGGCCCTGTCCCGGCTCGTACGGCACGGCATCGGCGTCCACCACGCCGGGATGTTGCCGAAGTACCGCCGGCTCGTGGAGCGGCTCGCCCAGGCGGGCCTGCTGAAGGTCATCTGCGGCACCGACACGCTCGGCGTGGGCGTCAACGTGCCCATCAGGACGGTCCTGTTCACGGCGCTGTCGAAGTTCGACGGCAACCGGGTGCGGCGGCTGCGGGCGCGGGAGTTCCACCAGATCGCCGGGCGGGCGGGCCGGGCCGGGTTCGACACGGTGGGCTACGTCGTCTGCCAGGCGCCCGACCACGTCATCGAGAACGAGCGCGCCCTCGCCAAGATCGGGGACGACCCGAAACGGCGGCGCGGCTACGCCAGGAAGAAGCCGCCGGAGGGCTTCGTCACCTGGAACGAGGAGACGTTCGAGAAGCTGCAGACGGCCGAGCCCGAGCCGCTGACGTCCCGGTTCAAGGTCAGCAACGCGATGCTGCTGTCGGTGATCAACCGTCCGGGCGACTGCTTCCAGGCGATGAAGCGCCTGCTCACCGACAACCACGAGGAGCGCAAGGCGCAGCGGCGGCACATCAGCCACGCCATCGCGATCTACCGGTCTCTGCTCGCCGGCGGGATCGTCGAGACGCTCAAGGAGCCCGACGAGCACGGCCGCAGGGCGCGGCTGACCGTCGACCTCCAGGAGGACTTCGCGCTCAACCAGGCGCTGTCCACGTTCGCGCTCGCGACGTTCGAGCTGCTCAACCCGGAGTCCCCCACCTACGCGCTCGACATCGTCTCGATCATCGAGTCGACGCTCGACGACCCGCGTCAGATCCTGCACGCCCAGCTCAACAAGGCGCGCGGCGAGGCCGTCGCCCAGATGAAGGCCGACGGGATCGAGTACGAGGAGCGAATGGAGCTGCTCGCCGAGGTCACCTATCCGATGCCGCTCGCCGACCTGCTCTTCGGCGCCTACGAGACCTACCGCCGCGGGCACCCGTGGGTGGGCGACCACACGGTGAGCCCCAAGACGATCGTGCGGGACATGTACGAGCGGGCCATGACGTTCACCGACTACATCCAGTTCTACGAGCTGGCCAGGTCGGAGGGCACGGTCCTGCGCTATCTCGCCGACGCCTACCGGACGTTGTCGCGCACCGTTCCCGAGCACCTCAAGAGCGACGACCTGATCGACCTCATCGAGTGGCTCGGCGAGCTCGTACGACAGGTCGACTCGAGCCTCATCGACGAATGGGAGAAGCTCGCCAACCCGTCCGAGGCCCTGGAGGCCCGCGACGAGCTGGAGACCAGGACCCGGCCGGTCACCGCGAACACGCGGGCCTTCCGGGTGCTGGTCCGCAACGCGATGTTCCGCATGGTCGAGCTGGCCGCCCTGGACCGCGAGGAGGAACTGGTCGAGCTCTACCCGGACACGGACTGGGCGGCGGCCCTCGACGCCTACTACGACGAGCACCAGGAGATCGGCACGGGCCCGGCCGCCCGCGGCCCGGCGCTGCTCCAGATCGAGGAGGAGAAGGAGCTCTGGCGGGTCCGTCAGGTCATCGACGACCCCGCGGGCCACCACGACTGGGGCATCGGGGCGGAGGTCGACCTCGCCGCCTCCGACGAGGAGGGCACGGCCGTCCTGCACGTCACGGGCCTCACCCGCATGTGAGCCCGCCCGTGAGTACGGCCGCGCGTACCGCCTGAGCGGGCCTCAGCCGAAGTACTTCCTGGCCCCGTCGTGGAGCGGGACCGGATCGGTCTTCCGCGCGTCGTCCCGCGTGATGTCCCGGGCGGCGGCGTGCACCTTCTCCAGGTCCGCCTTGTGGTCGAACAGCAGACGGGCGAGGCTCTCCGCCAGGGCCGGATCCATCTTCTCGTTCACCACGAGGAGGTTCGGGACGACGATCGTCGGGACGTCGGACGGCGTGCCGTACGCCACCTTGGGGATCGTCCCGGCGGCGTAGACCTGGCCGTGGGCGCGCCGCATGGCAGGGAGCGAGCCGTCCAGCGGCACGAAGCCCACGTCGTCCCCCATGCCGGTGACCAGGTCGGTGATGCCGGAGGTCGGCAGGCCTCCCGACCACACCAGCGCGTCGAGCGTGCCGTCCTTGAGCCCCTGGACGGTCTCGGGCAGCGACAGGGCCTGGCGGGCGACGTCCTTGTCGGGGTCGAGCCCGGCGGCGGCGAGCAGGCGCAGCGCGATCACCTCGGTGCCGGAGTTCGGCGAGCCGGTCGAGACCCGCTTGCCCTTGAGGTCGGCGACCGACTTCACGCCGGCGTCCGTCCTGGCGAGCACATGCGTGTAGTTGTCGTAGAGGCGGGCGATCGCGCGGATCGGCTGGGGGCCGGTGAAGGCGCCATTCCCGCCGATCGCGTCGGCGGCCGTGTCCGCGAGCGTGAAGGCGATGTCGGACTGTCCCTTGACGACGCGCTGGATGTTCTCCACCGAGGCGCCGGTCGCCTCGGCCGTCGCCTGGTAGCCGGGGATGTGCCTGCCGATCTGCTCGGCCAGCCCGCCGCCCAGCACGTAGTAGACGCCGGTCGTGTTGCCGGTGGCGATCGACAGCCGGGTGCCGCCGCCCTGCGAGCCGGACCGGTCGCCGCCGCAGCCGGCCAGCAGCGCTCCCGCCGCGACCAGCGCGACGAGGGATCTGGTGCCTTTCGTGGATCTCACGGGGACGCCTCCCTGTTTCTCAGGACGTTTCTCAGGACCAGGTGGACGACGAGCGCCAGGACCGCGGCGCCGAGCCCGGCGAGCACGGGCATGGGGGACAACACGAGAAGCAGCACGGCGGCCACCGCGCACAACACTCGCTCGACGGGGCCGGCCGGGCCCAACATCCAGCCGCCGGTGGCGACCGCCAGAGCCGTCACGGCGAGTCCGGAGACCGCTGTCGCGAGGAGGACCTCCGCGACCGGCGCCTGGGCGAGCAGCGCGGAACCCGAAGGGGCCAGCACGAACGCGAACGGCACGAGGAACGCCGGAAGGGTGTACTTCCAGGTGGCCAGCATCGTCCGGTAGGCGTTCCCGCCCGTGATGGCGGAGGCGGCGAAGGCCGACAGCGCGGTGGGCGGGCTGACCTCGGAGAGCACGGCGTAATAGAAGATGAACATGTACGCCTCGGCCTGCGTGACCCCCAGGTCGACCAGCGCCGGGCCGATGACGACGGCCGCGATCACGAAGGACGCGGTGACCGGCACGGCCAGCCCGAGCAGCAGGACGGCCAGCGCACACGCGAGGGCGGTGAGGGCGAGCACGCCCCCGGACAGGCCGACGATCACGGAACTGGCCTTCAGCCCGAGTCCGGTGAGCGTGACGACGGCGACGATGGTCCCGGCCGCGGCGCAGGTCGCCGCCACCGGGAGCATGCCCGTCGCGCCCGCGGCGAGCGCACGCGCCGCACGCCGGGGCGTCAGCCGCCGCTCCCTGTCCAGGAAGGACAGCAGGAAGGCGAGCACGGTGGCGTAGACGACCGCGCGGAACGGCGACTGGCCGAGGGCCATCAGGCCGACGATGACGAACAGCGAGCTGAAGTGGTACCCGAACCGCTTGACCAGGTCGAGGGCCCGGGGTCCTTCCACGCCCGCGGCCTTCGTGCCGTACCTGCGGGAGTCCATCTCGATCGCGAGGAAGATGCCGAGGTAGTACAGGACCGTGGGGATCGTGGCGTAGACGAGCACGGTCAGATAGCTGACCCGCAGGTACTCGGCGATGATGAACGCCGCCGCGCCGAGCGTGGGCGGCGACAGGATCGCGCCGATGCCCGCGGCGGCGAGCACTCCCCCGGCCTGCTCGCGCGGGTATCCCGCCCGCCTGAGTATCGGCCAGGCGACGCTGCCCACGCTGACGGTCGTCGCCACCCCGGACCCGCTCACCGTGCCGAGCAGGAACCCCGCGAGCGTGACGGTGCGCCCGGGAGCCGAGCGCGAGCGGCGGAAGGCCGCGAAGGAGACGTCGACGAAGAACTTCCCCGCGCCGGAGTGGTCCAGCACGGCCCCGTAGATCGTGAACAGGATGATGTAGGTGGCGGCCACGTCGAGCGGCACGCCGTACACGCCCTCCGTGCCCATCACGAACGAGGCGACGATCCGCTCCAGGTCGTAGCCCCGGTGCCCGATGACCCAGTCCATCGGCAGGTAGCCGCCGTAGTAGGCGTACGCGACGAACCCGGCGCACACCGCGGGCAGGATCCAGCCCACGGTCCGCCGGCAGGCCTCCAGGACCAGCAGCGTCAGCACGGTCCCAGCGATCACGTCGCCGGCGGTGGGCGCGAAGGCCCGGCGGATGAAGTCGTCGAAGACGACGAGCGGGTACGCGCACACCGCCAGGGACAGCGCGGCCAGGGCCCAGTCGAGGGCCGAGGGAGTGTCGCTCCCGCTCCGCCTGGGCTTGTAGCAGACGAAGGTCAGCGGCAGGACCACCGCGAGGAAGAGCATCCGGTACGGCAGGACGGGCCCCGGCCGGAAGGTCCAGTACAGCGCGTAGAGCGACAGCCCCAGCGCGACGATCGTCACCGCGGCGGCCACGCGCCCCGGCAGGCGCCTGCCCGGCCGTTCGGCGTCGAGGTCCGCGATCAGGCCCTCCGGCGAGGCCTGCGTTCCCTGCTCCGTCCCCGTCAAGCGTCTCGTCCCTCGCGTGAGGCATGCCGACGAACCTTGACCGAACGCTACGCCGAAGGCTGACTCCAGCGAGTCATGATCTGATCACAGTCTCATTACGTGACCGTTCAGCCACCGGACGTGGGGTCCTCCGCTCCGGCGCCCGGGACGGCCATCTCCTCGGGATCGTCCAGCCAGCCGTGGGGCAGCAGGACCTTCGACCTCTCCCCGCTCTTGCCGCGCGGGCCGTCGATCCCGTCCGGCCAGGGCTGATGCGGGTCCAACTCCGCGACGCGGGCGGCGAACTCGGCCAGGGTAGCGACGGACGTGAAGGCGCGGCGGCTCTCGGCGCCGACCGTGAAGCCCTTCAGGTACCACCCCACGTGCTTGCGGAAGTCGGCGAGGCCGTGCGACTCGCTCCCGATCACCTCGCACAACAACTCGGCGTGGCGCAGCATCATGGCGCCCACCTCCCCCAGGACGGGCCGCGCGCGCTCCGCGGAGCCCTCGAACGCCCGGTCGAGGTCCCGGAACAGCCAGGGACGGCCCAGGCAGCCGCGGCCGACGACGACGCCGTCGCAGCCGGTCTCCGCGACCATGCGCAGCGCGTCGTCGGCGTTCCAGATGTCGCCGTTGCCGAGGACGGGGATCTCCGGCACGGCCTCCTTGAGCCGCCTGATCGCGTCCCAGTCGGCCGTTCCGCCGTAGTGCTGCTTCGCCGTGCGGGCGTGGAGGGCCACGGCGGCCACGCCCTCCTCAACGGCGATCCTGCCCGCCTCCAGGTAGGTCAGGTGGTCGTCGTCGATGCCCTTGCGCATCTTCATCGTGACCGGCAGGGACCCGGCGTTCCCGACCGCCTCCGCGAGGATCGCCCGCAGCAGGTTCCGCTTGTACGGCAGGGCGGCACCGCCGCCGCGCCGGGTGACCTTGGGCACCGGGCACCCGAAGTTCAGGTCGATGTGGTCGGCCAGGTCCTCCTCCGCGATCATCCGCGCGGCCCTGCCGATGACGACCGGGTCGACCCCGTAGAGCTGGATGCTACGGGGCGTCTCGCCGTCGCCGAAGGCGATCATCTGGAAGGTCAGCGGATTCCGCTCGACCAGCGCGCGCGAGGTGATCATCTCGGAGACGAAGACGCCACCGCCCTGCTCCCGGCAAAGGGTCCGGAAACCCCTGTTGGTGATGCCCGCCATGGGAGCGAGCACCACCGGTGGCCACACGTCGATCGTTCCGATTTTCACCTCTTCATTTTCGCCCGAGCGGGGGTGTGAGCCGTACAAGATCGTGGACGTGGGGCTTACACCCCGGTTACGCTGGCCTTACCACGGTCGGGGGAGGTCGCCCATGCTGCTACGGCTGAGAATCGGCCTGCCGGACCGCCCGGGATCGCTCGGCCAGGTCACCCGGGCGCTGGGGACGGTCGGCGCCGACATCACCCAGGTCGTCGTGCTCGACAGGGGCGACGGCCGCGCGCTGGACGACTTCACCGTCTACTGGCCCGACGCGGTGCCGCGCGAACATCTCGTCCGGGCACTGGAGAGCGTCGAGGGCGTGCGGATCGACGGGGTCTGGACGACGAGGGAGGCTCCCGGGACCTATCCCGAGCTGGAGATCCTCAAGTTCCTCACGACGGCCGGGGACCGCGCGCTCGCCACCCTGATCGACTCGATGCCGGTGCTCTTCAGCGCCGACTGGGCCGCGGCCGCCACCGAGCGGAGCCCGCGCTCGATCGTCTACTCGAGCTGGCGGGCGCCGTCGGACATCGCCTTTCCCGGTGAGATCCCGGCGCGCCCGGCCGCGGGAACCCTTCCGGAGGGGATCCACGTCATCACGGCCCCGCTGCCTCCGCTGGCGCTGTCCCTCGTTCTGGCGAGGGCCGAGGGGCCGGCGTTCCACCGCACCGAGGTGCACCGGCTCGCCCGGATCCTGGAGATCTTCCTGATGCTCCCCGCGATCGAGCGCGGAGCCGAACGGGCGTTGCGGAGAACGTCGGCCGAGCGACTATGAGTACGCACCGGCGGCGAAAACCCGATACAGTTACCTCGTCGCCGCAAGGCGTCACGCGGAAGTGGCTCAGTGGTAGAGCATCACCTTGCCAAGGTGAGGGTCGCGGGTTCGAATCCCGTCTTCCGCTCCGAGAGGTCTTAAATTGCGGGGGCCTCGCTCGGTGGAGTGGCCGAGAGGCGAGGCAGCGGCCTGCAAAGCCGCGTACACGGGTTCAAATCCCGTCTCCACCTCTGATGTACGAAAGTCTGATGTACGAAGGGCGATTAGCTCAGCGGGAGAGCGCTTCCCTGACACGGAAGAGGTCACTGGTTCAATCCCAGTATCGCCCACCAGCATCATCATCATCATCGGCGCTCCTGACAGGCTTCTGACAGGAGCGCCGCCGCCTGACGGCCGATGACGGACAAGTGGCGATAGAGTGATCCTCATACCGCCGGGCTCGATGTGCCGCGCGGTGGTCCCATCCCAGCAGGAGGTCCTCATGGCTGCCACCGAACCGGAATCCGGAGCCGAGCCCGAAGCTTCTGAGGACGATATGAAGCGGAAGTTCCGGGAGGCCCTGGAGCGTAAGCGGCGTTCGCAGGACGAGGCGAACGCGGGCGGCCAGGGCAAGGGCTCCGCGAAGATCCACGGGGCGCAGGGCCCTGCCGCGAGCCGGCGGTCCTTCCGCCGCAAGAGCGGCGGCTGATCTCCCTCCCGCGCTCGCCCGCCCCTTCTCCGATGCCACCTCTGGCGGGGTCCTTCTCAACGGCCCCGCCTGAGCGCACACTGGAAGGGACATGATGGGCGATTCTGGTGGGAGTAGCTCATGCACGGTCAGATGCCCCAAGCAATGCCGTTGCTGTCCCGCGGCAAGCACCGCAACCCCAGCAAGGGCGCGTGCTTCATGGAGCTCGCGTCGTACCTCGCGGGCGAACGGTGGAGTGACCATCCGTCGTGCACCCACCCGCTGCTGGCGGGACTCGCGCGACTGGTCAACGACCACACCTCGGACGCGGCCCGGCCACACCTCGCCGAGCTCATCCCGGCGGTGATCGGGCTGACCGGCGACGATCTGCGGATAGACGCACAGATCGCCCTCCGGTCCGCGACCACCGCGCTGCCGGTCGTCGCGCACGAACGGCAGCTGGCCATGGCGGTCTCGATCCTGTCGGCCGAGCACGTGCTCGCCGAGCTGGACGGCCGTCCCAGCGGCAGCATCCGCGACAGCAGCCGCGAGGCTCTGGAGCAGGTTCCCGACGCCATGCGGTGGGCTCTCGCCTTCAGGCGCGGGGTTCGCATCTCGGCCAAGGGCTTCCGCCGCTACGCCGCGCCGAACACCGTTCAGCTGGCCGTGAGAGGGATCGCCCAGGCCTGCGTCCTGGACCCGAACCCGCTGCTGCGGAACCTGCTGGCCAAGGCGATCGAGGACTGCACGGCCCTGACCGGCGTTCCCGCGCAGGCCGAGGCGGCGTTCGAGCCGGGCCGCTGGGAAGAGGCCTGCCGCCTCACCACCCGCTGAGCGGCGTCAGTCGGCGCACCGGCGACACGCGGACGGGGCGCGCTCAGTCGTCGATCCACACGTACCCGGCGAACCGGCCCGTCCGCTGTTCCCGCCTGTAGGAGTAGAGGTCGGGCGTCTCGATCGTGCAACGGCCGTCATGGCGGATGTCCGCCACTCCGGCCCGTTCGAGCTGCGCGGCGATCCCGGCCCTGATGTCCAGTGCGGGCGTGCCCCAACTGGTCGTCGACCACGTCTCCGGGGCCCGGCCCGCGACCCGCTCTCTCAGCTCCGCCGGCACCTCGTAGCACCGGCCGCAGGCGCAGGGCCCGATGGCGGCCGCCATCCGGGCGGGGTCGCCGCCCCGCGCGGCCATGGCCTCGACCAGGGCGGTGACGACCCCGGCCTCGGTTCCCGGCCGGCCCGAGTGCGCGGCGCCGACCAGGCCCGCGACGGGATCGGCCACGAGCACCGGCGCACAGTCGGCCACGAGGACGGCCAGTCCCAGCCCCGGGCGGTCGGTCAGGACGGCGTCGAGCGCGGGCGGCTCCGCGCCGAAGGGCTCGGCCACGTAGGCCACGTCGGCGCTGTGCACCTGGCGCATGAACACGACCTGGCCGACGCCGAGTTCGGCCGCCGTCTTGGCTCGGTTCTCCGCCACGGCCGCCGGGTCGTCCCCCACGGCCCCGCCGAGGTTGCGCGAGCCGTACGGCTCCGCGCTCACGCCGCCGTGCCGGTCGGTGAAGGCCATGCGGACCCGCTCGATCGCAATCACCGGACCAGCGTACTCAGCGCCGGACGGCCCGGCCGCCCCCGCCGTGACGACCCGGTCCGTACGGCAGGGCATGATTTGTCGGGCGTGGCCTGACGAGCAGGGCGTGGTGGAGCGGCGAGGAGGACCGGTGCGCGCGGTGGTGTACGAGGGGTTCGGCGCGGACCCCGAGGTGCGGGAGGTGGCCGAGCCCGTCGCGTCCGCGGAGGGCGCGGTCCTCAGGGTCGAGGCGACGGGGCTGTGCCGAAGCGACTGGCACGGCTGGATGGGCCACGACGACGACATCACGGCGTTCCCCCATGTGCCGGGACACGAGCTGTCCGGAGTGGTGGAGTCGGTCGGCGCGGCCGTGACGGGCTGGCGGCCGGGCGACCGGGTGCTGGTGCCGTTCATCTGCGCGTGCGGCCGATGTCCGCAGTGCGCCGCGGGCGACCAGCAGGTGTGCGAACGCCAGACCCAGCCGGGGTTCACCCATTGGGGTTCGTTCGCCGAGCGGGTCGCGATCGGCCACGCCGACGTCAATCTCGTCCGGCTGCCTGACGGCATGGCGTTCGCCACGGCGGCAAGCCTCGGCTGCAGGTTCGCCACGGCGTTCCGCGCGGTGGCGGCCCAGGGCAGGACGCGGCCCGGGGAGTGGGTGGCCGTCCACGGCTGCGGCGGCGTCGGGCTGTCGGCAGTGATGATCGCGGCGGCCATGGGAGCCCGGGTCGTGGCCGTCGACGTCTCCCCCGGCGCGCTCGACCTCGCCGCGAGGTTCGGCGCCGCCGAATGCGTACTGGCCGAGCCGCAGGCGGACCCGGCGGCGGGCGCCGCCGCCCGCGTGCGCGAGCTCACGGGCGGCGGCGCGCACGTCTCCCTCGACGCGCTGGGCAGTCCGGTGACTTCGGCGGCGTCGATCGAGAGCCTGCGCCGGCGCGGTCGCCACGTCCAGGTGGGGCTGCTTCCCGGTGGGGCGGCGCTGCCGATGGGCCGGGTGATCGCCCACGAGCTGGAGATCCTGGGCAGCCACGGCATGGCCGCCCACGCCTACCCCCCGATGCTGGAGATGATCACAGCGGGGGCGCTGCGCCCGGACCTCCTGGTGACCCGGACGATCGGGCTCGGCGAGGTGCCCTCGGCGCTGAAGGCGCTGTCCGGCGCCGGGGGCGTCGCCGGGATCACGATGATCGATCCCCGGCTGCCGTGACGCTCGTGTAGAGATCGAGCGTGCGCTCGGCTATCCGCCGCCACGAGAAGTGGTCGACGGCCCGCCGCCGACCGGCCTCGCCCATCGTCGCGGCGAGTCCGGGGTCGCGGAGAAGCTCGTTGACCCGCTCGGCGATCGCCGCGGCGAAGGCTCCCGGGTCGTGCGGCTCCCCGTCGGCGCCCTGGTCGATCGGCACGAGCAGACCGGTCGAGCCGTCGGCGACCACCTCGGGGATGCCCCCGGTGGCCGTCGCCACGACGGCGGTCTCGCAGGCCATGGCCTCCAGGTTGACGATGCCCATCGGCTCGTAGACCGAGGGGCACACGAAGACCGTCGCGTGGGTGAGGATCTGGATCACCTCCGGCCTGGGCAGCATCTCGCGGATCCAGATGACGCCGTCGCGAGCCGCGGAGAGCCCCCGGACCAGGCCGCTCACCTCTTCGGCGATCTCCGGGGTGTCCGGCGCCCCCGCGCAGAGGACCAGTTGCGCGGCGGGATCGAACGCCCGGGCCGCGTGCAGGAGGTGCACCAGGCCCTTCTGGCGGGTGATGCGCCCGACGAAGACGACGTAGGGCCTGCCCGGGTCGATGCCGTGCCGCGCGAGCGCCTCCGCGCCGGGGACGGGGG
This sequence comes from Planotetraspora mira, assembly GCF_016863275.1. Classification (GTDB taxonomy): domain Bacteria; phylum Actinomycetota; class Actinomycetes; order Streptosporangiales; family Streptosporangiaceae; genus Planotetraspora; species Planotetraspora mira. The sequence continues at coordinate 47,143 of NZ_BOOO01000034.1, read as the reverse complement.
CGTACTCGTCCGTGTCGATGCCGTTGTGGATCACGGTCACCCGGTCGGGCGCGATCTCGGGATAGGCCGACAGCACGTCGCGCCGCATGCCCTCGGACACCGCGATGATCGCGTCCGCACTCGCGAGGGCGGTGCGCTCCGCCCACGACGACAGCGTGTAGCCGCCCCCGAGTTGCTCGGCCTTCCACGGCCGCAAGGGCTCCAGGCTGTGGGTGGTGACCACGTGCGGCGTGCCGTACAACATCTTGGCGACGTGCCCGGCAAAGTTGGCGTACCAGGTATGGCTGTGCACGAGGGTGGCGCCCTCGCAGCCGGCGGCCATCTCCAGGTCGACGCCGAGCACCTGCAGGGCGGCGTTCGCGGTCTCCAGGCCGCCGGGCACGCGGTAGGCGCTGACGCCGGGTTCCTCGCGGGGCGCGCCGAAGCACCGCACCCGCACGTCGGCCAGCCCCCGCAACTCCCGCGCCAGATACTCGACATGGACTCCGGCGCCGCCGTACACGTCGGGGGGATACTCGCGGCTGAGCAGATCGACACGCATAGCAGGAGCTTAGGTCGTGTCCGGTGGATCACGCTTGCCCGCGTCCTGTCGTATGACACGGGTGTTTGTCGGAGCTTTGGGGGGTTAAGGTCCTCCCTATGAAGGTCCTGGCGATCGTGCTCGCAGGTGGTGAAGGAAAGCGGCTGATGCCCCTGACCGCGGACCGGGCCAAGCCCGCCGTACCGTTCGGGGGGATCTACCGGCTGATCGACTTCGTGTTGTCGAACCTGGCCAACGCCCACTACCTGCAGATCGTGGTGCTCACGCAGTACAAGAACCACAGCCTGGACCGGCACATCTCCCGCACCTGGCGGCTGTCGTCGATGCTGGGCAACTACGTCACGCCCGTCCCCGCCCAGCAGCGGCTCGGCCCGCACTGGTTCTCCGGGTCGGCCGACGCGCTGTTCCAGAACCTGAACCTCATCTACGACGAACTCCCGGACCACGTGATCGTGTTCGGCGCCGACCACATCTACCGGATGGATCCGCGGCAGATGGTCGACCAGCACATCGACTCGGGGGCCGACGTCACGGTCGCGGCGATCCGGCAACCTCTCGACCTGGCCGACCAGTTCGGCGTCATCGAGACCGACCCGGCGGGACGCCGCATCGTGGCCTTCAGGGAGAAGCCGAAGGACGCGGTGGGCCTGGCCGACGCGCCCGATCAGATCTTCGCCTCCATGGGCAACTACGTCTTCAAGACCCAGGCCCTGATCGAGGCGCTGCGCGAGGACGCGCTCGACCCGAGCAGCCGGCACGACCTGGGCGGCAACATCATCCCGATGTTCGTCAAGAGCGGCGGGGCCGAGGTGTACGACTTCGCCCACAACGTCGTCCCCGGCTCCACCGATCGGGACCGGGGCTACTGGCGCGACGTGGGGACCCTGGACGCCTACTACGAGGCCAACATGGACCTCATCTCGGTGCACCCGGTGTTCAACCTCTACAACGACAGGTGGCCCATCTACACGGGCCACGAGCCGTTGCCGCCCGCCAAGTTCGTCCACAACGAGGGCGACAGGATCGGCCACGCGCTGGAGTCCCTCGTGTCACCGGGTGTGATCGTCTCCGGCGGTACGGCCCTGCGCTCGATCCTGTCACCGGGTGTGGTCCTGCACTCGCACTCGCACGTCGAGGACTCGGTGCTGATGGGGTGTGTGAAGGTCGGCAGGGGCGCGGTGGTCCGGCGGGCGATCATCGACAAGAACGTGGTCATCCCGGACGGCGCCAGGATCGGCTTCGATCTCGACTACGACCGCAAACGCTTCGCCGTCACCCGGAGCGGCGTCGTGGTGATCGGGAAGAACGAGATCATCGAGCGCTGACCGCCGGGCACGGGCCCGGTCAGCGGCCGTTGATCCGCCACGTCGGCTCGACGACCGTCCACTGCGCCTCCCACGCACGCCGGGCACGGCGCTGGTTCACCGAGCGGGTCACGACGACGACCATCGCCAGGAACGCCGCGGTGGTCAGCGGGACGCCGGTCCCCACCGTCAGGGCGGCGACGATCGTGGTCTCCCTGTCCTGAGGCCGTTGTGCGATGGCACCGGTGTCGTCCGTCCAGATCTGCACGACGTCGCCCGCGGACTTGGTGGGGCTGACGTCGATCACGCCCGTCCTCGGGGTGCCGTCGGGCGCCTTCCAGGTGGCCTGCGCATGGCCGACGGCCGCTCCCGCGGCGGACAGCCGTGGTGCGAGCACGTTCTCGGTGAGAGTGGCGCTCACCAGGTGCCGGACGCGCGACTGCTCGGCCTCGGCCCTCAGGCCGACGCCGTACTCCCGGACGCCGAGGACCACGCCCGCCACAATGGCGATCATGGCGCCCAGCACGGCGACAAGCCGGACCACCGCCTCGACCCGGTCACACCGGCGCCGGAGCGGATTCCTGTCTAGTCCGAGCCATCTGGCGAACCTGGCGAATGGATTCTGTGACATCACACACCTCACAGGGTCATTACCACTGCGAGTCCCGTTTATGCCTATTTTGCCGCCCAAGAGAATCGAGGGGAACTCCCCTCCCCGAATACGTCGGGACCACCGGCCTTTCCGCCGCCGCGGCGGGCTCTCCACGGCCGGGCGATCGCGATTCCGGCGAGCACGATGAGCCCGGCCGGCGGGCGTCATGCGCCCTGTGTTATCCCCTTTATCCCTGAGTGACGGAATTTACGGAATATGCGCAACGATACGGAATGCGAAGGCCGTACAGAAAGGCCCCCGCCATCGGGATCGAACGGCCTGCGACGGGTCCGGGCGCGCCGGTAACGTGCGCCTTTCGATTGGCCGATCGTCCCGGCAACAGTCCCTACCGAAAGCCATCGCCGGGTGTCACAATGCCAACGAAACGGGGATGATCAGGACGGGGAGTGCCGGATATGTTCGGGATCGTTCGACCATGTGTAGATCATTCCTGCGCCTCCGTGCTCACGGCCTGGCGGGCCCATCTGTGCGGGCTGTGCCTCACACTGCGTGACCACCACGGCCAGTTCGCCCGGATGGCGACCAACTACGACGGGCTCATCCTGTCCGTCCTGGCCGAGGCGCAGGACTCCCGGCCGGCGGCACAGCGCACCGCCGGCCCCTGTCCCCTGCGCGGCTTCCGGACCACCGGCGTGGTCTCCTCAGGGGAGCGGGGCGCCCGGCTGGCCGCCGTCGTGTCGCTCGCCCTGGCCGCCGGGAAGATCCGCGACCACGCGGCCGACGGGGACGGGATGGCGGGACGCCGAGTCTCCGGGGCCCCGTTGCGCCATGTCGCGGCCTCCTGGTCCGTCGCGGCCGCGCGGGACGCCGAGTCGCTCGGGTTCGACATGACCGTGCTGACCGAGGCCGTCGACCGGCAGGTGGCGCTGGAGGCCGCGGCGGCGCCGTCCCTGCTCCAGGTCACCGAACCCACGGAGACGGCCGTGGCGGCCGCGTTCGCCCACACCGCCGCGCTGGCGGGCGAGCCCCGCAACGCCGAGAGCCTCCGCGAGGCCGGGCGCCTGTTCGGCCGGATCGCGCACATCATCGACGCCGTCGAGGATCTCGACGAGGACCTGGCCCGCGGGAGCTACAACCCCCTCGTGGCGACCGGCACGTCGGTCGCCGAGGCCGGGCGGCTGTGCGAGGACGCGCTGACCGGGCTCGGCCTGGCCGTACAGGATCTGGAACTGCGCGAGCGGCACCTCGTCGAGGCCCTGCTCGTCGGCGAGACCCGGCATGCCGTACGGCGCGCGTTCGCCGAGCGCGTCCATCCGACGGATCCGAGGAGGAAGATCGCCGCGGGGATCGTCACGTTCCTGACCTGCGGTCTCTACCGGCCGCCGTGGAGCAGGTACCGCCAGGGTGGCGAGAAGGGCCGCTGCTACCTCAGCAACTTCGGCTGCGGGGATTGCTTCTACGGGTGCGACGGCACTTGCGGCTGCTCGTGAACGGATCGGCATGGATCTCCGGACTCATCCGCCGGGCGGGCCGGGACGGCACGGACGAGGGGAGATCGCGCCCTTTCCGCCACCTCACCGCGACCGAGCGGAGGATCTGGGAGGCCTATCCCACGGGGACCCCCGTCGACCTCCGGGACGGGAAGAACGACGATCCCGCCGCGGGGCCCACCTGGGGCCGCGGGCGTGAGGTGCGCGCGGCGGTGCTCGCCGCCCTGCTGCTCGGCATGGGCGAGGAAGAACCCGGGCAGGTGCCCGGCATCCGCCTCGCGGGCGCGCACGTCGTCGGCGACCTCAACCTCTCCGACGCCGTCGTCACCTCCCGGCTGCACCTGCTGGGCTGCTACATCCCAGGGATCATCTCGATCAACGACGCACGGACCCGGGGCCTGCGTCTGCGCAGGTGCCACATCGGCCGGTTGCGGGCCGGGCGCGCCACGGTCGACGGCCTGCTCGACCTCGACGGATCCACGATCGACAAGGGCATCCGCCTCGACAACGCCCACATCACCGGCCAGTTCCGCCTGTCCGACGCCGTGGTCGGAGCTCCTTCCGGCCCGTCTAGGGGTGGCGGAAACGACGACCTCCCCGGCTGGAGCCAGCCGTACAACCAGGGCAGGGCTCCGGAGCCGGTCACGCAGGTGGCGGTGGCGGTCTGGGCGGGCGGCCTCACCGTGGAGGGCGGCGCGTTCCTGCGCGGCCTGCGGACCACCGGCGGGCTGCGGTTCATCGGGGCGCACTTCAACAGCGGCCTCTACCTGGAGGGCGCGACCCTTGGGGGCACCGACGGCCATGCCGTGTACGCCGACCACATGCAGGCCACCGCGGCCGAATTCGGCTCGGGTTTCACCGCGACCGGGACGGTACGGCTGCGCGGCGCCCGGATCTCGGGGGTCCTGTCCTTCGACCGGGCCGTGCTCAAGGCGCCCGGCCGGGTGCTGCACCTGAGCCACATGCAGGTCGACGAGCTGATCCTCCTCCCCGCCTCGATCCAGGGGGACATCAACCTGGCCTACTCGCGCGTCGGCGTCCTGTTCGACCGCCCGGACAGCTATCCCGGGCACGTGCACCTCAATGGGACGACGTACGAGTCGCTGCGCGGGCCCGCCGTCCTCACCGACCGGCTGTCGTGGGTGCGCCGGGACCCCGACGGGTACCGCCCGCATCCGTACGAACAGCTCTCGGCCTACTACCGCAGGATCGGGCACGAGTCCGAGGCGCGGCGGGTCCTGCTCGCCAAGCAGCGGGCGCGGCGGCGGACGCTCAAGTTCCCCGGCCGCCTGTGGGGGCGGCTGCTGGACATCGTCGTGGGGTACGGCTACCGCCCCTGGCTGGCCGGGCTCTGGGTCATCCTGCTGCTCGCCGCGGGCACGTCGGTCTTCTCCCACTGGAGACCCCACCAGATCGGGCTCGACGAGTCCCGCAGCTTCAACGCGTTCACCTACACGATCGATCTGCTCGCGCCGGTCAGCGTCTTCGAGCAGCGCGGCGCGTGGGAGCCGGTGGGGTGGACCCAGTGGCTGGCGAACTGCCTCATCGTGGCGGGGTGGATCCTCGCCACGGCGCTCATCGCCGGTGGCACCCGGGTGCTGCGTCCCTCGAACACCTCATGACCGGTCCGGGATCTCGACGCGCAACCTCGGGATCGACTCCGGATACTTCTCGCGGACGAACGTGACCAGGTGCTCGCGGACGTCGCACCGAAGGTCCCAGGCGCTGGCCGAGTCGGCGGCGCTCATCAGCGCGCGGAGCTCGACCAGGCCCCCCGGCGTGACGTCGGTGACCTGGAGGGTCCAGTCCTTCTGGTCCCACAGCGGGTTGTCGCGCAGCACCCGGTAGAGCTCGGCGCGCAACTCCTCGACCGGCACGGACCAGTCGACGCGGAGGTAGACGCTGCCCAGGATCCGGCTCTCGTGGCGGGTCCAGTTCTCGAACGGGTTGCTGGTGAAGTAGGACACCGGGAGGATCAGCCGCCGCTCGTCCCACAGACGCAGGGACACGTAGGTGAGCGTCAGCTCCTCGATCCTCCCCCACTCGTTCTCGACCACCACGACGTCGTCGAGGCGGATGGCGTCGCTGAAGGCGAGCTGCAGGCCGGCCAGCATGTTGCCGAGGGTGGACTGGGCCGCGATGCCGGCCACGACGCCCGCGATGCCCGCGGAGGCCAGGAGCCCGGCCCCGAGCGCCCGCACCTCGGGGAAGGTGAACAACATCGCGCCGAGCGCGACGATCACGATGACCGCCGCGGAGATCCGCCGGACCAGGGTGATCTGCGTGCGGATCCGCCTCGCCCGCCGGTTGCGGTCGCCCTGGACGTGCAGGAGGCGGTCGAGGACCACGTCCGTCACCGCGTAGGCCGCCTGGATCACCAGCCAGGTCACGCACGTGATCAGCAGGAGCGTGAACGCGTGCTGCAGCAGGCCGTTCGCCCGCGGGCCGATCATGTCCGGCGTGTACACGGCGTTGGCGGTCGCGACGACGGCCGTGGCGAACCCGGGCCAGGTGCAGCGCCTGACGACCGGCCCGGCGAGCGACCAGCGATCCCCCACGAGCCGTGATCTCAGCACGCGCCGGACAAGCTCGACCGCGATGATCGCGACGATGACGGCGGCGGCCAGAGTCCCCCAGTTCCACGCGGCCGACAGGACGGCGCCCCCTCTCGTCGTCATTGTCCGCCCTTTGCCCTTCCACGGTGAGGAGAAAACGCACGCCAAGGGATGAATACTGCCAGAGCGCCCTGACGTGGCCGAACGCCGGATTCCTCTCGGTCAGAGCAGGCCGAGATCGCCAAGGAGTTGCTTGGTACGGCCGGCCTCGGCCTCGAACCACTGACGGAAGTCGTCGCCCGCCAGGAGCATCGGCGTCCACCCGTTGCGCGCGCACGCCTGCTCCCACGCGCTCGACTCCCCGATCGCCTGGCAGAGGGCGAGCAGCGCGTCTCGCTGGGTCTCGCCCAGCGTCCGGGAGGCGAGCAGACCCCACCAGTTCGCGTAGATCAGGCGCACGCCCGACTCGATCAGCGTGGGCGCGTCCACGCCCGCGAGACGCTGGGAGGCGGAGACGGCGAGCGGGCGCAGCCGTCCCGCTCTGATGTGGGCGGCCACGTCCCGGTGGCCGCCGAACCCGATCGCCACCCTGCCGTCGACGATCGCCTCGACCGCCTGGGCGCAGTCGGGGAAGGGGGCGTAGTCGAGCAGCCGGGTGTCGGCCCCCAGTCCCTGGGCCGTCAGGCCGTACAGCAGGTGGTCGGGGCCGCCGGTCGCCCCGCCGGCCACCTTGGGTCCCGCGGGGTCGCGCAGGAGGGCGGCGGCGAAGTCGTCGAAGGTCCTGAACCGCGAGCCGGGCGAGGTGACCAGGACCTCCCACTGCCCCGCGAGCCTGGCCAGGGGCCAGGTGCCGCCCACGAACGGCGTCGTCCGGTCCATCGCCGCGACGGCGACCAGCGCCGGATCCGCGACCATCAGGTCGCCCTGGCGGCCCGCCGCGACGAACCGGGCGATGGCGAGCGTCCCGCCACCGCCCGGCTGGCTGCTGATGCCGACCTTGCGCGCCCACCGGCGATGCTCGATGAGCGACTTCATCACGCGGGCGAACGCCGCGCTCTGCCCTGCCGAGGGGCCGGGAACGACGAAGCCGATCTCGCGCTGGATCGGCGGATCAGCCGTTCCGCATCCCGCCGCGAGGGCCACCACCCCCGCCCCCAGCGCGAAGACCGTACGGCGTCGCACGTCGGCATCCTCCCCCCGCAGGAGCCTGCATACCGACAGCGTACGACTTATCACGCCATGTGACTACATTTCGGGCAGAGGTACTCTCACGTCCCCGCCGTGACACACCCCCCGGCCCGCTCTGTGCTCACTCCACGGCTCACTCCCTGCCTCACTCCACGGTCACGCTCTTGGCGAGGTTGCGCGGCCTGTCGACGTCACGGCCGAGGGCCACCGCCGCGTGGTAGGCGAAGATCTGGAGCGGGATCGTCAGCAGGATCGGGTCGAGCTCGGTCTCGTTCTTGGGGACCACGATGCAGTCGTCGGCGGCGTCGGCCGTCCGGTGCCCGACCATGAGGATCCGCCCCTCCCGGGCGCGGATCTCGCCGAGCGTCGTGAGGTTCTTGTCGAGCAGTTCGTCGTCGGGGACGATCGCCACGGTCGGCAACTCGGGGCTGATGAGCGCCAGCGGGCCGTGCTTGAGCTCACTCGCGGGGTAGGCCTCGGCGTGGACGTAGGAGATCTCCTTGAGCTTCTGCGCGCCCTCGCGGGCGACCGGGTAGCCGCGGACCCGCCCGACGAACATCATCCCCGGCGCGTCGGCGTACTTCATCGCCAGCGTCCTGATGTGCTCCTCCTGGGTGAGGATCTCCTTGATCTGCTCGGGGAGCTTCCTGAGCCCGTCGCAGATCCGCCTGCCGTCGGCCGGGGACAGGTCCCTGACCCGTCCCAGGTGGAGGGCGATCAGCGCGAACGCCACCGCCGTCGAGGTGAACGCCTTGGTCGAGGCGACGGAGACCTCCGGCCCCGCGTGCAGGTAGACGCCGCCGTCGCACTCGCGGGCGATCGCGCTGCCCACGGTGTTGACGATGCCGAGCACCCGGCCGCCCTTGCGCTTCAGCTCCTGGACGGCGGCGAGCGTGTCGTAGGTCTCCCCCGACTGGCTGATCGCGATGTAGAGGGTGTCCGCCTCGACGACCGGGCTGCGGTAGCGGAACTCCGACGCCGGCTCGGCGTCGGCGGGGATCCGGGCCAGCTCCTCGATGAGCTGCGCGCCGATCTGACCGGAGTAGTAGGCGGAACCGCAGCCGATGATCTTCACGCGGCGAAACGACCGGCTCTCCCGCGGGTCCATGTTGAGGCCGCCGAGGTGGGCGATGTGGAAACGGTCGTCGAGCCGGCCGCGCAGCGTGCGGGCCACGGTGTCGGGCTGCTCGGAGATCTCCTTGAGCAGGTAGTGCTCGTAGCCGCCGTTGTCGTAGTGGCCGGCCTCCCAGTCGACCGTGAAGGGCTCCTTGGCGGTCTCCCGCGCGTCGCTCGTGAACGTGTTGAAGCCGTCGGCCTTCAGGACGGCCAGTTCGCCGTCCTCCAGGTGGACGACCTGGCGGGTGTAGCGGATCAGCGCGGCGACGTCGGAGGCCGCGAACATCTCCTTCTCACCGATGCCGAGGACGATCGGGCTGCCGTTGCGGGCGACCACGATCTCGCCCGGGCGGTGGGAGTCGACGACGGCGATGCCGTACGTGCCGACGACGCTCTTGAGCGCCCGGCGGACCGCCTCCTCGAGGGTGTCGGTCTCCTTGACGGTGCTGCCGATCAGGTGCGAGAGCACCTCGCTGTCGGTCTCGCTCTCGAAGACGATCCCGTCGGCCTCCAGGCGGCGCCGCAGTTCGTCGGCGTTCTCGATGATGCCGTTGTGGACGACCGCGATGCGCTGCTCCTGGTCGAGGTGCGGGTGCGCGTTGACGTCGCTCGGGACTCCGTGGGTGGCCCAGCGGGTGTGGCCGATGCCCGACCCGCCCTTGAACCGGGCGGGCACGACCGCCGCCAGGTCGGCCACCCGGCCCTTGACCTTACGTGTCCGCAGGCTCTTGGCGTTGACGACGGCGAGGCCGGCAGAGTCGTATCCGCGGTACTCCAGGCGCTGGAGCCCTTCGAGCAGGATGGGCGCCGCGTCCTGCGATCCGACATAAGCGACGATTCCGCACATATCCGCTCCTATCCGTAAACAATTCGACGGAGCTGGCGGAGGGACAGCTCCGGCGCCGCGACACGCCTTCCCGACAGTTCGGCGGAGATCCTCGGGAAGATCTCGTCGTTGGTGAACCCCTTCGACTGGAGCTCGCCGTGACGCCGCCGTACGAACTCCTCGGCGGGCTCGCCGAAGTACGCCAGGACGTCGGCGACCACCCGGGCCGCCTCACCGGGGCCGAGCATGGTCGTCCTGGTGAGATGACCGATCAGGTCCTCGAAGGGATGTCGTGCCGTGGACACAGAGCAGGACCCTAACGTAGCGAGGATGCCGACTATCAAGATTCCTGCCCGCATTCGGGCAGAATCAGTCGCTAAGTGGTCCCACGAGACGCGAAAGAGCCCGCCACCAAGGGCGGGCTCTCGTAGATCGTACCGAAATGCGCAGTACGTTCCGATCGCAAGGTCCCGGGATCAGGTCGCCGATCCGGCGGCGCGCAGGACCTTGAGGAACTCCCGCATCCACGCCGGATGGTCGGGCCAGGCCCGTCCCGTCACGAGGTTGTCGTCGACGTGCGCCTCGCTGTCGACCCACGTGCCGCCCGCCTGCTCGACGTCGGGCGCGCAGGCCGGGTACGCGCTGCTCTCCCTGCCCTTGAGAACTCCCGCCGCCGCGAGCACGAGCGGCCCGTGGCAGAGGGCGGCGATCGGCTTGCCCCGCTCCGCGAAGTGCCGGACGATCTCCTGGCAGGCGCGGTCGTTCCTGATGTACTCGGGCGCGCGCCCGCCCGGCAGGACGAGCGCGTCGTAGTCTCCGGGCTGCACGTCGGCGAACGAGACGTCGGCCGGCCACGCGTGGCCGGGCTTCTCCGTGTAGGTGTCGAAGCCGTCGACGAAGTCGTGCACCACGAACTGGAGTTTCTTGGCCGCCGGCGCGGCGATGTGGACCTCGTACCCCTCCTCCAGCAGCCGCTGGTACGGGTACATCACCTCCAGGTCCTCGGCCGCGTCACCCGTGATGATCAGCACCTTTGCCATGGGATCAGCCTTTCTCGTGGGCTATCCCCTCGATCCTGCGCACGGACGGGCGGCCGGGTCAACGCCGGGCGATCACTCAGAACGTGAAACCGCCCGGCCGTCCGTTGCGGTCGGCGATCAGGCCGGCCAGCGTGGAGACGGCGATCTCCGGCGGGGTGCGGGAGCCGATGTTGAGCCCGATCGGCCGGTGGACGCGGGCGATCTCCTCGGCCGGCACCCCGAGTCCGGCCAGCGCGACCTCGTGCGGCGCCGGATGGTACGGCTTGCCCATCACTCCGATCCATCGGCTCTTGGCGGCGAGCAGGTCGCGCAGCACGGTGCCGAGTTCGGGGCGGTGGTGATCGGTGACCACCACGTCAGCGGCGCCGTCCAGATCGGCGGGCAGACCGCTCGTCACCTCGAACGCCGGCTCCTCCGCCCTCACCTTCACGGCGAGGCCGGGGTCGGGCTCCAGGAGGATCCCCCGGAACCCGAGGTCGGCGCCGAAACGCAACAGGTAGCCGGCGACAGGGGACGCGAACACGGCCACGAGGGTGCGGTCACCGTTCGGGGGCGCCGCTTCCCCGTGCGCCACGGCACAGGCCGCGTCCGCTTCGTGTTCGTGCGAATGGGTGTCCGAATGGGCCATGGCACCATCTTCCATCCGATCGACGGCGATGGCGCCCCCGCGTGGCGCCGGGACGCCGCCGAGTCCGCTAGAGTTAGCGGAGCGTCGCGAATGATTCATCTCGTGACAACGCGGAAGTGGCTCAGTGGTAGAGCATCACCTTGCCAAGGTGAGGGTCGCGGGTTCGAATCCCGTCTTCCGCTCGTAGTGAGCACGGGCGATTAGCTCAGCGGGAGAGCGCTTCCCTGACACGGAAGAGGTCACTGGTTCAATCCCAGTATCGCCCACCACATTCGAAAGCCTCCGGGATCACCGGAGGCTTTCGGCGTTTCCAGGTCGAGTCCCGGTCAGTCGTGGTCGAAGTACCAGCGCGTGCAGAACCCTCCGTCGACGCCGCCCTCCTTCGTCGAGGCGCACGCGCGCATCCAGGCGCCGATGTTGTCCTGCTCGTTCGACGAGGACGCGCTGAACGGCCCGCACCGGGTCCAGGTCTTCCGCCTCGGGTCGTACGACCGCTCGATCCAGACGAGGTCTCCCGGCAGGTAGCCGTCGATGATGACCGCATGGGACTCGTCGAAGATCCGCCCGTTGACGAGTTGGACGGTGAGGGTGCGCGCCCCCTGGGCGGTGTCCAAGGTCCGGGAGGCCACCCGGATCTCCGAACCGATGTCGAATCCGTTGAACGGCGTCCCGCACCCGGGTCCCGCGTGTGTCGGCGTCGCGATCACCAGGACCGTCGCCGCGACGCCCCCGGCCATGACGATTCCCAGCAGCCTTCCACGCTTCATGCGGTGCGTAACCTTCCTCAGTGCCGACTGCCCGGGAGGCCGCGATGTCCGGCCTCGCGGCCGTTCCAGGGTAGATCACCACGGGATCACCCGGTCTCGGCGCCGAGGCCCTCCGGCCGGGGCCGTCGCACCGGCGTCAGCGTCGCTCCCACGGCGATCGCCACGCACGTGAGCCCGGCGACCAGGCACGCCGCCGCAACGCCGTGCCGAGCGGCCGCCCAGGTGAGGACGGCGGCGCCGAGTGGTCCGAGGGCCGAGTGGACGGTCCAGAAGGCCGACGTCACCCTGCCGAGCAGCGCGTCGGGGGTGACCTCCTGCCGCAGCGACATGGAGGAGATCCCCGCCGCGCCGGTGCAGAAGAGGAAGACGGTCGCCAGCACCGCCACCGCCGGGACGTTCGCCGCCAGGCCGATCCCGGCGACGGCGACGCCGCACAGCGCGTAGCAGCCGATCCACAGCGGGCCGAATCCGATGGTCCTGCGCAGGGCGGGCGCCAGGAGCGCGGCCGCCAGCGTCCCGGCGGTCGCCGCCGCCAGAACGTACCCGGCCGCGGAGTCGGGCTGCCCCAGGTCGTGCTTGAGGTAGTAGATCAGCACGTCGGACATGCCGTACGTGACGAAGGTCAGAACCGAGAGCAGCGCCGTCAGCGCCCGCAGGACCGGGTGCCGCCACAGGAACCGCGCGCCGGCGAGGAAGTCGCGCAGCGCTCCCCCGTGCTCGACGGCAGGCGCCTCGGCGGGCGCGGCCCGCACACGCGGGCGCACGAGGCAGAGGCCGGCGGCGGAGACGGCGAAGCTCGCCGCGTCGATCCCGATCGCGGCGGCGGGGCCGAGCAGCGCGGAGACCGTGCCGCCGAGCGCGGGGCCGACGACGCTCGCCGCGGCGTACGTCCCGTAGAGATGGCTGTTGGCCTTCATGACCTGGCCCTCGGCCACCAGCGCGGGCACGACGGCGACGTAGGTGACCTGGAAGACCATCCCGATGGCGGCCCCGAGAGGCACGACGAGGAAAACCAGCCATATCTGCGGAGAGAAGAGCCAGACGACCGGGATGACCGCGTAGAGGACGGCCCGGACGGCGTCGCAGGCGATCAGCAGGCGGCGGCGGTCCATCCGGTCGGCCAGCATCCCCGCGAACACGCCCGCGAGGATGGCCGCCGCCCCCGCCAGGGCCGTCACGAGCCCCATCTGGGTGACCGACCCCGTCGCGTGGAAGACGAGCAGGGGCAGCGCGACCGCGGAGAAGGAGTCGCCGGCGACCGACAGGGTCTGCACCCCGAGGAAGATCAGGAAGCCGCGGTTGGCCCGCAGCGGCGCCGGGACCTCTGGCCCCTCGTCCCCCGCCAACCCGGCTTCCCTCCGCAGGATCTTGTTCCGGCGGCGTCCACGGTAGGCGTGCCGGCCGTGAACCGCAACGGAGCAGCGGGGTCAGTAGGCGACGACCAGTGCCTGCGGGGCGGCGTGCCGCATCCGGGTGCGCAACCACAACAACTGCACGGCGAGTTCGCCTCCGCAGCGGCGGACCACGTCGAGCAACTCGTCGTCGCGGGCTCCCTGCGCGCCCTGCGCGATCATCGCGCAGGCGATGTCGCACTCGGTGGCCAGGAGATAGAGGTCGTGCAGGTCGCGCAGCAACCCGAGCCCTCCGGGTCTGGTCCCCGCGAACAGCGGCTGGTGCAGCCGTTCCGGCTCCGGGGACGGCGACGTCCACGGCTCGTAGCGCCGGACGAAAGGTTCCAGCCATCTGGCCTGGTCACGGCACTGTACGGCCAGGCGCTCGCAGACGCCGTACATGTCGGGTTCGTGGGGGTGGCCACGCCTGATCTCGCGGAACGCCTCCGCCAGCGCGGTCTGGGACCGGTGGAGCAGTCGCAGGTAGTGGGCGAGGTGCATCGCTCATACCTCCTCTAGCCGTTGGGAGACCTCAACAGGCACGACGCCGTCCGCCTCAGCACCTCCTCCCGCTCCGCCGACCTCGGTCGTCTCAGTGTCCGGGACGGCGTCGAGCGTCACCGGCACCGTCGCCACGCTGTATGTCGCCACGCTGTATATCGGCTGTTTGGACACGGGGTCCCAGTACAACGGGCGCCCGTCTCCGATCGCCTCGGACGAGGGCTCGTAGTGCGCGGCGTGGAGGAAGGCGCGCCCGTGGGGCTCCTTCGCGCAGTAGCACTCCGCGCCCCACTCGGCGCCCGTCGCGAGATCGTGCCCGAAGCTCTGGCAGACGCCGGGGTCGGTGGCGAACCGCCCGCCCGCGTACAGGCGCTCGGCGCCGTGTCCCGTCGAGGGGGTGCACGGCCACTGGACGCCGCTGCCCCCGCGCAGCCGGTCGTAGGTGATGCCGGTGCAGTCGCACGGGCGCCCTTTCGAGCAGGCCTTCCACGCCTCGAACGCCGACTCGGCGTCGTGCCAGCCGATGAGGGGTGCGCCGTCCCTGTCGCGGAAGCCCATCCGGCGGGCGTAGTCGAGGAAGATGTCCAGGTCGGCCCGGGCCTCCCCCGGCGGTTCCACGGCCCGCTCGCAGAGGTGGACCGTCCGGTCGGCGCCGGTGACGGTGCCCGGCTTCTCGCCCCAGCCCGCGGCGGGCAGGACCACGTCGGCCAGCCGGGCGGTCTCGGTCAGGTAGAGGTCCTGGACGACGAGGAACAACTCCTCGCTCCCGAGAACCTTGCTGACCCGGTCGGCGTGGGGCAACGAGACCACCGGGTCGGCGGCGGAGATCCACAGCAGCCGGATCGAGCCCTGCTCGGCGTAGCGGAAGATCTGCATGGCGTGCGTCGGCGGCCCCCAGTGCGGGATGGCCGCGAGATCGACGTTCCACAACTCGGCGAGTTCCCGCACGTGGTCCGGGTTCTCCCAGTTGCGCATCCCCGGGAGTTCGCCGCTCGCACCCGTCTCCCGCGCGTGCTGCCCGGCCGGCCGGCCCGTCATCTGGAACAGGCCCGCGCCCGGGCGTCCGAGCATCCCGCGCAGCAGGTGGAGGTTGTTGACCTGGCAGGCCGCCGCCGTCGCCTGGTTGGACCGGTAGAAGCCCGGCAGGACGGTCGACACCAGGCGCTCGCACGAGCCGAGGATCTCGGCGGCCTGCTCGATCAGTGCCGCGGGGACGGCGCAGATCTCGGCCGCCCGCTTGGGCGGGTACGCCTCGACGACCCGGCAGAGTTCGGCGAAGCCGAGCGTGTGCCTGGCCACGTACGCGGCGTCGTAGCGGTTGCCGGCGATCAACTCGTGGAGCAGCGCGTTCATCAGCGCCACGTTCGTGCCGGAGCGGACGGGCAGGTGGACGTCGGCCTCCTTGGCCACCTGCGTCTCCTGCGGATCCACGGCGATCATGGCGGGCGGGCGCGGCCCCAGGCGGCGGTCGAGCATCCGCTCCCACACCACCCGGGACTCGGCCATGTCCTGCCCCCACAACGCGATCGCGTCGCAGTGGTCCACGTCGGTGTAGGAGCCGGGCTGCCCGTCCGCGCCGAAGCTCGCGGTGAGGGCGGCGGCCGCCGTCGCGTCGCCGACGCGCGTGCTGCCGTCGACATGGGGTGTGGCGATCCCGGCCTTGGCGATCACCGCGAGCGTGTAGTGCTCTTCGAGGAGCAGCCGGCCGCCGGTGTAGAAGCCGAGGCGGCCCCAGCCTCCGGGGGCCTCGAGCAGTTCCTTCGACCGGCCGGCGATCCTGCCCATGGCCGTGTCCCAGTCGCACTCGACCAGGCGGCCGTCCTCCCTGATCATCGGGCGGGTCAGCCGGGTGCCGTCGCCCGCCGTGGACGGCCCGTGCCGGTCCCGGGGATCGATCCGGCCGTGGTTGACGCGGTCCACCCCGCGCCCGCGCACGCCCACGATCCTGCCGTCCCTGACCGCGATGTCGAGCGCGTCGCCACTGGACTGGACGGCGGAGACGTTCTGGACCCAGACGTCGACGTCGGCCTCGGTGACGCCCTCGTCCAGGTAGGTGTCCACCCGCACCGGCCAGGGGCTGCCGACGCCGATCTCGGCGGGAAGCGCGTCGCGCAGTCGTCCCGGCAGTGCCGCGGCGAGCCGTTCCACCCCACCCGGAGGTCCGTACGGCGTGCGCCTGCCTCCGTGGTCGGCGATCGGCTCCGGCACCTGGCACCTCCGCGGTCACGCGACAGCTCCGACATGGCTCCAACAGCGGGTCCAACACGGCTCCGACTACCTGCGCGAACGAGGCTGCTCGTACCCGGCTGTGCAACGCTGACCCCGGAAACGGGGGAACTGACCGGTTTCTTTTCGAATAATTTCCATAGGGGGTTAATGACGTTGTGTGTCCGGTGTGGGGGGAGCATGATCTGTAAAGTGCGTTTACTGAGGAATGTCGGCGCGAGCGAGCGGGACCTCGGGCGTCTCCGCATCGCTGTGGGGTGGGAATGGACGGTCGTACGACCTCGCCGGCCGTGACCGGCTCTCCCACGCCTGCGCCAGGCGCTCCGGCAGGGCCTCTGGTCGGACGGCACGACGCGCTGGACATGTTGCGGAGCGCGCTGAACATCGGCGACGGCTTCCGGTTCCTGACGTTGGCGGGCGATCCGGGAGCGGGCAAGACGCGGCTGCTCTCCGAACTGATGACCATGGCCGCCGAGCGGGGGTTCACCACGCTGTGGGGTAGGGCCGCCGAGTACGAGCAGGTCATGCCGTACAGCGCGCTGGTGGACGCGCTCGACGACCACATCGACACCCACCGTTCTGACGTGGTCGAGACCGTGGGAGCCGCGCAGGCCGCCATGCTGGCCGGGGTGTTCCCGGCGCTGGCCGCGCAGGACACCGGGGAGACCATCGCCGACGACCGCAGCGGGCTGGCCCGCTACCGGCTCTACCGCGCCCTGCGCCAGATGATCGACGCGCTGGCCGGATCCAAGGGGCTCGTCCTCATCCTCGACGACGTCCACTGGGCCGACGAGAGCTCCATGGAGTTCCTCGACCACGTCGTCCGGCACCCGCCGAACGGTCCCGTGCTGGTGGCGGTGGCCTACCGCCCGGCGCAGGCCCCGCCGCGGCTGGCCACGCTCGTCGCGGCGGCGGGACAGCGCGGCCACGAGGTCACGGTCGGCCCGCTCAGCCAGGCGGAGGTCGAGCAGTTCCTCGGCCCCGAGGTCGCCCGCAGCCGGGGCAGAGCCCTGTACGACGCCAGCGGGGGCAACCCGTTCTACCTCGAGGCGCTGGCGCGGATGGACCAGACGGAGATCGGGGAGCTGCCGCCCACCGTTCTGGCCATGCTCCAGGTCGAGCTCGGCGTCCTGTCCCCCGACGCGCTGCGGGTCGCGCAGGCGGCCGCGGTGGCGGCGGACGAGTTCGAGCCGGCGATCGCCGCCGTGGCGGCCGAGGTGGCGCAGGCCACGGCGCTGGCCGCCATCGACGAACTCGTGGAGCGGGACATCGTCAGGACCCGCGGCGGGCGTTTCCGGTTCAGGCATCCCCTCGTCCGCTGGGCCGCCTACGAGTCGGCCGCGGCCGGCTGGCGCGTGGGCGCCCACGCGAGGATCGCCGCCCACCTGGCGGAGCTGGGCGCGCCGTCCACCGTCCAGGCCCACCACGTGCAGCATTCCGGTTCCTTCGGGGACCACAAGGCCGTCGGCGTCCTGCTCGCGGCCGCCCGCACCGTGATCGCGCAGGCGCCCGCCACGTCGGCCCACTGGCTGCAGGCCGCGCTGCGGCTCATGCCGGACGATCACACGACGCGCGAGGACCGCCTGGCCCTGCTGATGGAGCTGAGCTGGGCGCAGGGCGTCAGCGGAAGGCTGGCCGAGGGCCGTGACACCGCGCGCGAGCTGCTGCGGCTGCTCCCCGGCGACGACTACTCCCGCCGGGGCCGGGCCGCACGGGTCTGCGCGCTCATGGAACGCCAGCTCGACCGCCCGCAGGAGGCCCGCGCCCTGCTCCTCGACGAGCTGAGCCGCATGCCCAACCCGCGGTCGGCCGCCGCGGTGCCGCTGCGCATGCGGCTGGTCGCCGAGAGCCTCATGCGCGTCGACTTCCGCGCCGCCCAGGCCGTGCTCGACCTGATGCCGGACGCGGCCGAGGACTGGGAGCCCGGGCTCGCCGTTGCGGTGGCGGCGCTCCGGCCGATGCCGGCCTACGCGGCGGGCCGCGCCGCCGACGCGATCGGGTACGCCCAGGCGGCCGACCGCCTCCTCGGCTCCGTGCCCGACGACCATCTCGCGGAGTGGCTCGACGCCATCGCCTGGCTGTGCTGGGCCGAGATCAACCTCGGCCGGTACGGCGACGCGCTGCGCCACTTCGACCGGGCGGCGGAGGTGGCCCGCGCGACCGGCCAGAGCTACATCCTGACCAACCTGCTCGCCGGACGGGCCAAGACGCTCGTGATGATGGGGCGGCTGGCCGATGCCATGACCACCGCCGAGGAGTCCGTGGAGGGCGCCCGGCTGCTCGACTCGGGACAGCAGCTCGTCTTCGCGCTCACCCAGGTCTGCCTGGCCGCCTCGTGGGCGGGTGACGACGACGCCGCCCTGCTCGCCGGGAACGAGGCCGTGCAGCGCGGCGTCGGAGGCGGCGAGGTGTGGGGAGCCCAGGCCCGCTACGCCCGAGGACAGGCGCTGATCAACGCCGGCCGCCTGGAGGAGGGCGTCGAGGCCGTGCTCGACGCGTGCGACCGGTTCGAGTCCCCGCGGCTCGACCGGGTGACGCTGACCTCGTCGTGCGAGGTGCTGGCGCGGGTCGCGGCGTCCCGCGGCGACGAGGCCGAGTCGATGGCGTGGGCGGCGCGCGCGGCACAGCTCGAGGATCGGGGGCTGGCCGCGTCGTCCGGGATCGTCCCCCTGGCCCGGGCCCACGCGTTACGGGACAAGGATCCGGCGGCCGCGGCGGCCGCCGCGGAGGAGGCGGCCCGCCTCCTGTCGGAGGGACAGCGCGACCTCGACGCCGGCCGGGCCCTGCTGACGGCCGGGCTCGCCCATATGGAGGCCGGCGACAAGAGCGCGGCACGCGACAGCCTCAGGTCGGCCGCCTCCGCGTTCGACGCGTGCGGGGCGCGGGGTCTCAAGGCGCAGACCGACCGTGAGCTGCGCCGCCTCGGCGTCCGCGTGAGCGGCGCGGCGAGCGCGTCCGGCGCCGGCCGGGACGCCGGGGATCTCGGGCTGTCGCCGAGGGAGTTCGAGGTCGCGCGCCTGGTCGCGGACGGGCTCACGAACCAGCAGATCGCTCAGCGGCTGTTCCTCAGCGTGCGGACGATCGAGACCCATCTGTCCCGCATCTTCACCAAGCTCGACGTGTCGTCCCGGGTGGGCGTGGCCACGGCACTGAACCGGCGTCACTGACGTTTCACCACGAGTACGGGTTTTCCACGATGCCGCCGGCCATGGCCGGATTGGGATCGTTGCCGTGGGCCAAGGAGGACGATCAGATGGAACACCGAATTCCCCGGTTCACGCTTGACGGCGTGCGGGACGCCGAGGTGTCGGTCCATCCGTTCGCCACCGAGGATGAGTTGGGGCTGACGCTGACCCGGTTCCGCCGGGGCGGAGGTCCGGCGCCGGAGGGGACGCCGGACGACGTGGTCCTGCTCATCCATGGCCTGACCTCGTCGAGTGACATGTTCATCATGCCGGAGCACACCAATCTGGTCGGGTTCCTGCACGAGAACGGTTTCGGCGACGTATGGGCACTGGACTTCCGGATGAGCAACCGGTTCCCGTACAACGTCGAGACTCGAAGGCACACGCTGGACGACATCGCCCATTTCGATTACCCGGCAGCGCTACGTGAACTCCGCCGCCACGTGGGGGCGCGGCGGATACACGTGGTCGCACACTGCCTCGGGTCGTTGTCGTTCAGCATGAGCCTGTTCGCCGGCGCGGTCGACGGGATCGCGAGCCTGGTCGCCAACAGCGTGGCGCTGACGCCGCGCGTGCACCGGTGGTCCAGGGTGAAGCTGTCCGCCGGGCCCGTGCTGATGGAGTACGGCACGGGCCTTTCCTACCTCGATCCGCGGTTCAAGGACGCCCCGCCGCTCACCCGCAGGTGGCTGCTGGCCCGGGCGGTCTCGCTCCTCCACCCCGAGTGCCGTGAGCCGGCCTGCCACATGCAGAGCTTCATGTGGGGCAGCGGCAAACCCGCGATGTACCGCCACGGCAACCTGCGGCCGGAGACCCACCTGCACGAGCGCCTCGCCGACCTCAACGGCGCGTGCGACCTCCACTACTACCGGCACGTCCACAAGATGGTGGCCGCCGGGCAGGCGGTCAGGTTCGACCCCGGGGATCACCGTCACGACGACCTGCCGGAGGACTACCTGGCGGCGGCGGCCGACGTGACGACGCCGATCCTGTTCATGACCGGCGACCACAACGACGTCTTCACCGACTCCAACATCGTGTGCCACGAAAGGTTGTCCAAGGCCGCGCCCGGACGGCACGAACTGCGGGTCGTCCCCGGCTACGGGCACATCGACACGCTGATCGGCAAGGACGCGCACCTGGACGTGTTCCCGCACATCCTCGACTTCATCAAGCGGCACTAGACCGGCACGGGCCACTCGGACTCACGGGGCGACACGGAAAGCGAAAGAGATGGAACACGTCGACGCGGTTGTGGTCGGCTCGGGGTTCGGCGGCGCGGTGGCGGCCTACCGGCTCGCCGAGGCGGGGCTGTCCGTGGTGGTGCTCGAGCGCGGCAGGCCGTACCCGCCGGGCTCGTTCCCGCGCAGCCCCTCGGAGCTGGGGCAGGCCTTCTGGGACCCGAGTGAGGGCCTGCACGGCCTGTTCGACGTGTGGAGCTTCCGCGACTGCGACTCGGTGGTTTCCAGCGGGCTCGGCGGCGGCTCGCTCATCTACGCGAACGTGCTGCTGCGCAAGGAGGAGAGCTGGTTCGTCCGGGACGAGCCCCTCCCCGGCGGCGGCCACGAGTCCTGGCCGGTGACCCGGGCCGACCTCGACCCCCACTACGACGTGGTCGAGCGCATGATCGGCGCGACGCCGTACCCGCTGGGGCACCCGGGTTACGACGACACGCTGAAGACGCTGGCGATGCGGGACGCCGCCGCGGAACTGGGGCTCGACTGGCGGCTGCCGCCCCTCGCCGTCAGCTTCGCCCCCTCACCGGGTGCGGAGCCCGGGCTCGGGCTGCCGATCGTCGACCCCGTGTACGGCAACGCGCACGGGGTGCCGCGCCGTACGTGCCGGTTGTGCGGGGAGTGCGACATCGGGTGCAACGACGGAGCGAAGAACAGTCTCGACCACACCTACCTGGCCGCCGCCCGCCGCAACGGCGCGGACCTGCGCACCCTCCACGAGGTGCGGGCCATCAGGCCCAGCGTCGGCGGCGGATACGACGTCGACTACGTCGAGCACATGCCGCGCGCGGAGAACGAGGACCGGCCGCGGCGGGAACGGTGGACCGGCCCGCACACGATCAGCTGCGACCGCCTCGTCCTGGCCGCCGGCACGTACGGGACGACCTCGCTGCTGCTGAAGAACCGGGCGAGGTTCCCCCGTCTGAGCGAGGCGCTGGGCACCCGGTACTCCGGCAACGGCGACATGCTGTCGTTCCTGCTCCGCGCCAAGGACCGGACCAGGACCAGGCCGATCAACGCGAGCCGCGGCCCGGTCATCACGAGCGCCATCCGGCTGGCCGACGGCGACGAGGGCCGGGGGGCCTACATCGAGGACGGCGGCTACCCGTCGTTCGTCGACTTCCTGGTCGAGGGCGCCAACGTGGGAAGCGAGCTCGGCAGGGCGGCCCGGTTCCTGCTGGAGCGGCTGCGCGGCATCGTGACCCACGACACCAACCTGTCCGCCGAGATCGCCGGGCTCATCGGCCCCGGCGAGCTGTCCGGGAGTTCGCTGCCGCTTCTCGGGATGGGCCGGGACGTGCCCGACGGGGAGCTCCGGCTGCGCGACGGCCGTCTCGACGTGGTCTGGACGGCCGAGACGAGCGAGGAGTACTTCGACCGGGTGCGGTCGACGATGCGGCGGATCAGCGACGTGCTGGGCGCCGAATACGCCGACAGCCCGTCGTGGCGGCGCAAGCGCGTCATGACCGTCCACCCGCTCGGCGGCGCCCCCATGGGGCGCCATCCCGGTGAGGGCGTCTGTGACGCCTACGGTGAGGTCTTCGGCCACCCCGGGCTCTACATCGCGGACGGCGCGGCCATGCCGGGCCCGGTCGGCGCCAACCCGGCGCTCACGATCGCCGCCCTGTCCGACCGCATGTCGACGCGGATCCTCGAGAACCGGCGGACCGCCGCCCTGGAGGTCCCGCGGGCGAAGGCGGCCGTGCCCGCATGGGACGCGGGCTCCCCCGGCGACCCGACGTCGCTCTGGTTCGTCGAGGAGATGCGCGGGTCCCTCGCGGTGGGCAGGTCCGATCCGCACTCGCGGATGGGCACGTCCGAGGCGGGCCAGTTCATGTTCCGCCTCACCATCACGGCCGACGACGTGCAGCGCTTCCTCACCGAGCCGGAGCACCAGGCCAGAGCCGAAGGGTGGATCGAGGCCGAGATGTGCGGGGGCCGCCGTCCCGTCACCAGCGGCTGGTTCAACCTGTTCGTGCCCGGGGACTCGCCCGACCGCAGGGAGATGCGCTACCGGCTGCATTTCTGGGACTCGGAGAACCGGCCGCGCACTCTCGCGGGGTGGAAGGACGTCCACCACGGACCGCCCACCCGGTTGTGGCTGGACACCTCCACGCTGTACGCCCGGCTGCTGGAGGGTCACGTCGAGGAGGGCGCGGACGACGACGCCAAGGCCATCGCCGCGGGCACGCTGCACATCCTGCCCACCGACCTGGTCAAGATGCTGACGACGTTCCGTACGGCCGGCCCCGACGGGCCCTCCTCGCTCGCCCGCTTCTGCGGGTTCTTCCTCGGCGAGCTGTGGGAGATCTACCGGCCGCGCCACGGGTCGTAGTCGACTTCGAGGGGTTCCTGGCCGGGCCGCTCGTCCTCGGGGACGTGCTGCAGGTTCACCCGGATCCGCGTCCAGTTGGTGCTGCTCCCGCGCATCGAGTCGACCAGGACGTCGGCGGGTTCGAGCCGTTCCGCGGCCTCGGGGTGCCTGGCCTTCCAGCGTTCGAAGCCGGCCATCGCCTCGTCCCTGGTCTCCGCCCGGGCGATCTCGATCAGCGGCATCACCGGCACACGGCGTCCCGTGCCCTTGGGCGCCGCCGGCCGCGGCTCCTGGGCGTCGGCGAGCTCCAGGAGATGTTCGAGCGAGCCGGCGGTCTGCTCCATGCCCGCCCACGGGTCTCCGGCCTCGCCGTACCTGTCGGGCACCGTCGCCATGGTGAACTCCTCCGGGCGGCACCCCTCGACCTCGTCCCACCCGAGCGGTGTGGAGACCAGCCCCGTGGGGCGGACGGAGTAGGCCGAGGCCACGGTCCTGTCCCGCGCGTTCTGGTTGAAGTCGACGAAGACGCCCTGGCGCTCCTCCTTCCACCACCGGCTCGTGGCGATGCCGGGCGCCCGGCGCTCCACCTCGCGGGCGACGGCCTCTGCGGCCCGCCGTACGTCGCGGAATTTCCAGCGGGGCTCGATGGCGGCGTAGACGTGGAAACCACGGGAGCCGGACGTCTTGGGCCAGGCGGTCAGGCCGTGCTCCTCCAGCACGTCCCTGGCGACGAGGGCGATCCTGACGATCTGCTCCCATTCGATCCCCGGCACCGGGTCGAGGTCGATCCTGAGCTCGTCGGGATGGTCGAGGTCCCCGGCGCGGACCGGGTGCGGGTTGAGGTCGACGCATCCGAGGTTGACCGTCCACAGGAGGTGGGCGAGGTCGCGCATGACCACCTCGTCGGCCGTGCGGCCCGAGGGGTAGCTCAGCTCGACGACCTCGATCCAGGCCGGCCGTTTGGACGGCGCCCGCTTCTGGAAGAAGGCCGCCTGGTCGGTGCCGTGAACGAAGCGTTTGAGGATCACCGGCCGGTCGGCGACGCCGCGGAGCGCGCCCTCGGCGACGACCTGGTAGTAGGCGATGAGGTCCCGCTTGGTGTGCCCGGTCTGTGGGAAGACCACCCGGTCAGGATTGGTGATCTTCACTTCCCTGCCGTCGACCTCCAGCGTCATGCCGCCACGATACGTCGCGGAGCCTCATGATCACGGGGTTGCGAGATGGCGCTCGGCGAGTTCGCAGGTGCCGCGGGTGTATCCCGCGCCGAGCTCGCGCGCGATGTCGACGGCGGAGTGGGATCCGATCCACCCGACCAGCAGCAGGCGGCGGAACATGACGAACGTCCAGATCTCGTCCTCGTCCGCGCGGGGAAGATCGGCCACGGACCGGTAGCCGCGGACCCAGGAGGCGATCATCTCGGGCATCCGCGGGTCGTGCTCGATGAAGCTGACGGCCGCGCCGAAGTCGTAGAGGTACCACCCCATGCCGCAGTCGTCGAAGTCGATGACGCTGGTCCCCGCCTCGCCGTCCACGAGCAGGTTGGCCAGGCGCAGGTCGGCGTGGATCAGGCCGTAGCGCTCCGGTCCCGTGCCGAACCGCCGCAGCCGGTCGCGCAGCCTCGCCTCCAACCGGGTGAGGACGGCACGGGCCTCGGCGTCCATGCCCGGGCCGTCCCGCCAGCTCCCCCAGCGGGGGGAGGCGCCGAACGCCGCGTCGAGGTCCCAGTGGAAGCGGGTGAAGGCCGGCGGCCTGGCCCACCCGCGCGCGTGGAGGTGCATCCGCGCCGTGATCGCGCCGAGCGGCTCGAAGTCCTCGACCAGCCGGTCCTGCGGCGGCTCGCCGCCGGGGAGGAACTCGAACATCACGCACTGGCGGGTGTCGGCCCCAGGGGTCTCCACGGTGACGATCCTGGACCCGTCGCGTGCGGGGATCACCCGTGGCGTGCGCACACCCGCCTCGGCCCGCAGAGCCCCCGCCCAGTCGAGCTCGGACGCGATCGCCTGGGGCGAGTGGTAGCCGAGGCGGTGGACGCGCAGGATGGTGCGGACGCCGCCGTCGTCGACCGTGAAGGTCGCGTTCTCCGACACGTTGATGAGCCTGACGGCGGCGTCGGGCGCCACGTCGTAGCGGCGCAGCGCACGGCGGGCGACCGTCTCCACGTGGGCGAGGACGTCGTCTCCTCCGGACAGGTCGTGGACCCGCATGCGCTACCCCCGTCGGCCGGCGACCCTGAACGCCAAAGGTTCTCAAAATCCCGCTACAGCAACAAACCGCCGCCGGGCTGTGACCTCTGCGGCGAGGGCCGCCCCGCTCAGCCCGCCATGGCCGCGTCGATCTCGACCCGGGCGGGCATGGACGTGCTCGCCCCTTCGCGCTGCACGGACAGGGCTGCCGCGGTCGCGGCGAAGCGCAGGGCCTCCGCCTGGGGCCGGCCCTCGGCGCGGGCCACGCAGAGCGCGCCCACGAAGGTGTCGCCCGCGGCGGTCGTGTCCACGGCCCGCACCGGTACGGCGGGCACGCGCAGGCGCTCTCCGTCGCGCGAGCCGTACAGGGCGCCCGCGGACCCCAGCGTGACGACCACCTCCGGCACGCGCTCCAGCAGCGCGCCGAGCGCCTGCTCCGGATCGGAGAGACCGGTGATCGCCCGCGCCTCGTGCTCGTTCGGGACGATCAGGGTGACGGCGTCCAGCAGGTCGCGCGGCAGTTCCTGGACCGGCGAGGGAGTGAGGACGACAGGCGCCCTCGACGCACGGGCGGTCGCCACCACGGCCGCCATGGGGAGTTCCAGCTGGAGCAGCAGCGCGTCGGACCCGTCGATCACCTCGAGGTCCTCCGCCGAGGCGCCGGCGACGGCGCCGTTCGCCCCCGGGATGACGATGATCGAGTTCGCTCCGTCGTCGTCCACGACGATCTGGGCGATGCCGGAGGAACCCGGGACCGTCCTGAGGCCGCGCACGTCCACCCCCGCCGACTCCAGCCCCCGCCGCATCACGGGTCCGAACGCGTCGTCTCCCACGGCCCCGAAGAAGGCGACGTCCGCACCGGCCCTGGCCGCGGCCGTCGCCTGGTTGGCGCCCTTGCCGCCGGGGATCGTCGCGAAGGTCCTGCCCGTCACCGTCTCGCCGCGCCGGGGAGCCCTCGCGGTGTAGGCGACCAGATCCATGTTGGCGCTGCCGAAAACCGAGATCATCAATCCGTCCTCTCACGTGCCCGCCCAGGCTCTCACGCCCCGGTGGGCACCTGCGCGGGGCTGAGAGCCGCCCGTGACGGCCGGGCCGGGTCATCCCGGACGGGGAATCCCCCTGTCCGGGATGCGGCCTTTTCAGGGCCTCACGGAGGTGCCCCGTTCGGGGTCGCCGGACGCGAAAGGATCACCCGTCGGCAACAAGCCGCGCGTTGGTTCTGCTATTGGCGCTGATTCGCCCTAGAATCCGCCGATGTGAACGAAGGTCACGAAGAGCCGTCAAAGCTCCCTATCCGGGAGCGATCCTCCCGAATGGGTACCGGGCGTCACCGACGGCCATTGCCGGCGAACCTGCCGCTCGACGCTCCCGCGCTGGTGCTGGCGGTCCCGGGGAAGGCCGGTGACGTGGCGACCGAGGTGGCCGCCGTCATCATGCTCGACAACCCAGAGATCGACCTTCGTATCGTCTCGCTCGGCGACGGCGGCGCCGACCTCATCACGGAGTTCTCCTCCATCTCCGACGAACGCTCCGGCGAGGGTCCCTCCGCCGTGGTCGTCCCCCTCGTCACCGGGCCCCATCCGCGTGTCCTGCGCGCCGTACGGGACGCCGTGACGCAGAGCGAGGCGGCGGTCAAGGTCACCGAGCCCCTGGGCCCGCACCCGCTGCTCGCCGAGGCGCTGCACATCCGGCTGTCGGAGGCCGGTCTGGCCCGCGCCGACCGCATGCGGCTGTTCAACGTCACCTCGCCCGTCGACGGGATCATCGTCGCGACGGCCGGCGGCGACGAGGCGGCGCGCGGAGCCGACGCCACCGCCGTCCTGCTGGCCGCGCGGCTCACCCTGCCGGTGGTGCCCGCCGCACTCGACGGCGTGCCGACGGTCAGGGACGCCGCGGAGCGGCTGCGGAAGATCGGCGCCAACCGGCTGGCCGTGGCCCCCTACGTCATCGGCCCCGAGGCGGACGGCGACCGCATCGCGGCCGCCGCCGAGTCGATCGAGGCGGGCTGTTCCGCGCCGCTGGGCGCTCACGAGGCCGTGGCCAGGATGGTGTGCGTGCGCTACGGGGCCGCACTGGGCGGGCTCCCGGACTTCGACGACCTGGCGGAGTAGCCCCCGGCCCGGCCGGATCAGGCGTGCGACTGCGCGTGGTCGTCCAGGAGGGGCCTCCGGCCAGAAAAGCCCAGCTCGCTGCGGTGATACCAGGCCAGCTCCTCCTCCCCCTCCAACCAGCACAGGCGGACGGAGACGCCGTCCTCGAGCACGGCGGGGAAGTCGATGAGCACGGGGGCGATCCCCTTGATCTCCATGCCCTCGGCGGCGAACCAGCTGAGGATCTCGTCCATCCTGGCCTCGTACGCCTTGGACTCGGGGATCCCGCCGATCGCGGACAGCCCGGACTGTTTCAGGTCGTAGGAGAGCTCCGCCAGGTCGGCACGTAACGTGACGAGCTCTCGGACGTGTTCGAGCACCTTCGGCAGCAGCGACTTGGCCTCTTCTACGGTGAAGATCCTGTCCACCTCATTCGGTGACGTTCGGCAGGGCTCGGTTACGCTTCGACGGGCGGAAAGCGCCATACCGCGGAGAAAGCGGTTACATGCGACGCGCTGGGTGGTTTGTACTCCCGGTAGAGATCATGTGTCAAGGAATTGCAGGGCCACGCAACAAACGCCCGCCCTGCCCCGTTGATCCCCCGTTTCACTCGACCGCGCCGATACCTGTGGCCGACACCTGTAATCAACCGCGATCCGGGCGCAATATGTCACACCTCCTTCCCCCGTGACAGCTGTTTCCGGCGAAACACAGGGTTAACACCGAGGGTGTTGCTGCCCGTCTGGGGTGAATGCGACTATTCGCGAACTACTCGCGCAACAGGACGCCGTCATGCCCCTGCTCAGGAGCCGCCGACCACCTTCCGCCATACGTCGATGGCGAGCACGGGACGCATGCCGGCGGACAGATAGAGGCCGAGCGCGGGGGTGGTGTTGTTGGAGTCCACGTGCAGGATCGTCCCCACCCGCCCCCGCCGCTCGTCCGCCGCGAAGGCGTGCCCGAGCAGCAGCTTGCCGAGACCGCGCCCCCGGAAACGCGGAAGCACGGCGAGCGTCCGGACGTAGCCGCAGTCCTCGTCCTCCACGAACTGATCCGTGCCGAGCAGCATGGCCGCCGGCTCGCCGCCGGCTCTGGCGACGAGAAGCTGGTTCCAGTCGTTGGCGCTGGATCTCTCCATCGTCTCGGCCCACTCCTCGAACGTCCGGGGGACGAACCCGAAGTGCTGGGCGAACCCCACTTGCTGGATGCCGTGGGCCGTGCGCTTCAGCTCCTCGTCATGGGGGGATCCGGTCTCCACGGTCGTCCCGGGCACGGACGCCGGCGCGGGCGCGGGGAAGTCGATCCGCATGCGGTGGAAGCTCGTGGCCGGGGCGAAGCCGCGCTCGCTCGCGGCCGCCCGCATCGCGGCGTCCTGCTCGTAGACGGCGATGTCCATCCGGACCTGTGCGTGGCCCGCCTCTGACGCGAGCCGCCGCGCCCGCTCCGTCACCGTGTCCCACAACAGGGCCGCGGCCTGGGGAGTCCTCGCCCGCACGTCGATCTCGACGTTGTCGCTGTCCATCTGTCGCTGGGCGTAGCCCCAGCCGAGGACCCGCCCGCCCTCGTGGATCAGCCAGCTGTCGTTCTCGAGATCGAGCTCCTCCAGCACGTCGGCGACGTCGGTCAGGGTCATGTCCGGCCTGCCGATGACCGAGGTGTCGTGCTCGGCGACCAGGTCGTGGATCGCCGCGGCGTCGGTGCCGCGCGGCCGCCTGATGTCGAATGTGCTCATCCGCCAGTTCTACGCCGTACGGCATGGTTCGCGCCCTCGAATATTCCCTCGGGCGCCGGCCGCCGGGGTCGTCGCGACAGCGCCCGGCTCCCCCGCGATCGTGGTGAGATATCGGGAGGAGGTGTGGATATTGGACTACGTACGGCTCGGCTCCACCGGAATGAAGGTCTCCCGGATCTGCCTGGGAATGATGAGTTACGGCGACCCGGACACATGGGGCGGCTGGGTGCTCGACGAGGAGCACGCGGAACCGATCGTCCGCAAGGCGGCGGACGGCGGCGTCACGTTCTTCGACACCGCGGACGTGTACTCGGGGGGCGTCAGCGAGCAGATCACCGGCAACCTGCTCCGCAAGATCTTCCAGCGCCGCGACGACTATGTGCTCGCCACCAAGGTCTACTTCCCGATGGGCGGCGGCAGGAACGACTACGGCCTGTCCCGCAAGCACATCCTCTCGGCGATCGACGCCTCACTCACCCGGCTCGGCACCGATCACGTCGATCTCTACCAGATCCACCGGTTCGACCCCGAGACGCCCATCGAGGAGACGATGGAGGCGCTCCACGACGTCGTCCGGTCGGGCAAGGCCAGATACATCGGGGCGTCCAGCATGTGGGCCTGGCAGTTCGCCAAGGCGCAGCACGTCGCGGAGCGCAACGGCTGGACCAGGTTCGTGAGCATGCAGGACCACTACAACCTCCTGCACCGGGAGGAGGAGCGGGAGATGATCCCACTCTGCGTCGACCAGGGCGTCGGGCTCATCCCGTGGAGCCCCCTCGCCCGCGGCCTGCTCGCGCGCGCCGGCTCCCCCGCCGACACCTCGCGCCAGGTCGGTGACGGGGCGCGCCAGGAGCAGCTCTACGGCGGGTACGGCGACGCCGAGATCCTGGAACGGGTCGCGCAGACCGCGGCGGAGCGCGGGACCTCCCCCGCGACGGTCGCGCTGGCCTGGCTGCTGAGCCGTCCCGGCGTCGTCGCGCCGATCGTCGGGGCGACGAAGGAACGTCACGTGGACGACGCGATCGCGGCGGCCGGTCTCACGCTGTCCGACAAGGAGATCGGCTTCCTCGACGAGCCCTACCAGACCAGGCCCCAGCAGTTCTGACCCTTCCCCCTACCACCCGGGTGGCCGCCCGGCTCGGGGATCCCCCCGGGCCGGCGGGGCCCAGGCCGTACGCTGATCACCATGGGACGGTCGAATGACGAGGCCGCGGCGGCGCTCGAGGAGTACGCGGACCTCTTCGCGCTCACGGGCGGCGACGCCTTCCGCGTGCGGAGCTACCAGAAGGCGGCGAAGTCGATCGCCGGCTTCCCCGAGGACCTCAGGCGGACCGACGTCCGCAAGATCCCCGGGGTGGGCGAGGCGATCGCCAAGAAGGTCGAGGAGTTCCTCGCCAGAGGGAGCTTCCGCCAGCTCGACGACCTGCGCGGCCGCGTGCCCGACGGCGTCCGCAGGCTCACCCGCATCCCGTCGCTCGGGCCCAAGAAGGCGCTGTTCCTGTTCCAGGAGCTCGGCATCGACTCCCCCGCGGCGCTAGCGGAGGCCATCAGGGACGGCCGGCTGGCCGGTCTCAGGGGCTTCGGCGCCAAGACCGAGGAGAACCTGCTCAAGGGCATCGAGCAGATGGAGCAGTCGGGAGGGCGGGTCCACCTCGGCGTGGCCACGGACCTCGCCGAGCGTGTGATGGCCTCGCTTCCCGCCGAGCGGATCGCCTTCGCCGGATCCCTGCGCAGGATGCGGGAGACCATCGGCGACATCGACATCCTCGCCGTCGGCCCGGCCGAGCTGATGGAGCTCTTCGTGAGCCGGCCGTACGTCACGGAGGTCATCGCGCACGGCGAGCGCAAGACGTCGGTGCGGACCGACCGCGGCATCCAGGTCGACCTCCGGGTCGTGCCCGCCGAGTCGTGGGGCGCCGCCCTCGTGTACTTCACGGGCAGCAAGCAGCACAACATCCGCATCAGGGAGATGGCCGTCAAGAAGGGCTGGAAGCTGTCCGAGTACGGCCTGTTCGACGCCGACGACCAGGTCATCGCGTCCGAGACCGAGGAGGACATCTACCGGGCCCTGGGCATGCGGTGGGTGCCGCCGACGCTCCGCGAGGACGGCGGCGAGGTCCAGGCGGCCCTGCGGGGCGAGCTGCCGGACCTGGTGACGCTCGGCGACATCAAGGGCGACCTGCACACCCACACCGACCTCACGGACGGGATCGCCTCGCTGGAGGACATGGTGGCGGCGGGCGCGGCGCGCGGATACGCGTACTACGCGGTCACCGACCACGCGCCGGATCTGGCCATGCAGCGGATGACCCTGGACAAGGCCCTCGAACAGCGCGGCCGGCTCGCCGACCTTCAACGCGAATATCCGGACATGCGGCTGCTGCACGGCACCGAACTCAACATCGGCCCCGACGGTTCGGTCGACTGGCCCGGCGACGTCCTGTCGGGCTTCGACGTCTGCGTCGCCTCCGTGCACTCGCACTTCACCCAGCCGCGCGACGAGATGACCCGCCGCTTCATCACGGCCTGCGAGAACCCGGACGTCCACATCATCGGCCACCCCACCACCGGGAAGATCGGCAAGCGCCCGCCGGTCGACGCCGACTGGGACGCGGTCTTCCGCGCCGCCGCGCGCACCGGCACGATCGTGGAGATCGACTCCTACCCCGACCGGGCCGACCTCCCCTCCGATCTCGTACGGCTCGCGCGCCACCACGGCGTGAAGTTCTCCATCGACAGCGACTCCCACGCCATCCCCCACCTCGCCCACCAGAGGTTCGGGATCGGCATCGCGCAACGCGCCTGGCTGACGACCGAGGACGTGGTCAACACCTGGCCGCTGGAGCGCCTGCTGGCCTACCTCGGACGGTCGTGATCGCGGGCCTTTGCGCATGCCATACGCACGTCATACGACACCAATACGACACCACGGGTCATTCCATCGACTGGAACGGGGAATGGTCATCGGCAGTCAGCTAGGCGGACGGTTCGCGGACGACGCGAGATCGAGCGCGTCGTGCTGAAGGAATCTCCCGGAGATGCCTGAGTAATGTCCCGGTAACTCTCTGCCGCCATTATGGTCACACTCCGGAAGCGAGCAGGGGGGAAGACCATGCGCCAGCTGACGGCGCTCGACGCGCAGTTCCTGAGCGTCGAGTCCAGCACGACGGCCGC
Organism: Planotetraspora mira; assembly: GCF_016863275.1. Taxonomy (GTDB): domain Bacteria; phylum Actinomycetota; class Actinomycetes; order Streptosporangiales; family Streptosporangiaceae; genus Planotetraspora; species Planotetraspora mira. The sequence continues at coordinate 15,044 of NZ_BOOO01000034.1, read as the reverse complement.
CCACGTGGCCGGCATGGCGATTTTGGACCCGTCGTCGGCACCGTCGGGCACGGTGACCAGGCAGTGCCTCATCGGCCTGCTGCGCGAGCGGATCCATCTGGCGCCTCCGCTGCGCAAGCGGCTCGCCGGTCTGCCGTTCGGGCTCGACCGGCCCTACTGGATCGACGACCCCGACTTCGACCTCGACGACCACGTCCACGAGTCGACCCTCCCCGCGCCGGGCGACGACCGGCAACTCGCGGCGCACGTGGCCGAGATCCACGCCCGGCGGCTCGACCGCGGGCGCCCGCTGTGGGAGTTGCACCTGATCCACGGCCTGTCCGGCGGCCGGGTGGCCGTCTACACCAAGGTCCACCACTGCGCCATCGACGGCGTCTCCGGCTCGGAGATCCTCGTCTCGCTGCTCGACCCCTCCCCCGAGCCGCGCCTCGTCGAGGCCCCGCCCGAGGTGACGCCGGCCGCGGAGCCCGGGCTCCTGCCGATGCTCGCGGGCGCGTTCGCCCGGTCGATCACCCAGCCCGTCGAGACGCTGCGCTCCCTCGTGCGCGCCGCCGCCGACCTCGACGCCATCCCCGTCGTGGCCGCCCTGCCCGGCGCGCGGCTCATGGCGGAGCTGACCCGGCGTATCGCGGGCGACGACAGGCCCCTGCCCGAACTGCCGCCCCTCGCCGCCCCTCGCACGCCGTTCAACGGCCCGATCTCCGCCGAGCGCTCCTTCTCCTACGGCTCGATCCCCATGAGCGAGGTCAAGACCGTCGCCCGCTCGTTCGGGATGAGCGCCAACGACGTTGTGATGACCCTGTGCTCGTCGGCGATGCGGCGCTGGCTGGCCGCCCACGACGCACTGCCCGACCGGCCGCTGGTCGCGGCCGTCCCCGTCGCGGTCCGCACGGCTCGCGGCGGCGAGACGATCGGCAACCAGATCTCCGCGATGATCGCACCGCTGGCCACCCACGTGGCGTGCCCGAAGGAACGGCTGGCCACCGTCCGCTCGACCATGGCGGCGGCCAAGCGGCGCTTCGCGCTGTCACGCAGGACCTGGCTGACCGACGTGTGCGCGATGTTCCCCGCGGCCTTCTCCGCTCTGGCGACACCGGCGCTGTTCCGGCTCGCGGGCATGACCGGCACGGGCGTCAATCTCATCGTCTCGAACGTCCCCGGCCCTCGGGCCCCGCTGTACATGTGCGGCGCCCGGATGCTCTCCTATCACCCGATGTCCGTGGTCACCGACGTGACCGGCGGGATCAGCGTCACCTGCATGTCCTACGACGGGCGTCTCGACTTCGGCGTCGTCGCGTGCCCGACCCTGGTCCCTGACGTCTGGAACGTCATGGACCACCTCCGCGAGGCGATGGACGAACTGCTCGCGCTGGTCGGGGAGGTCGGGGAGGTCGGGGAGAAGGAGGAGCCCGGAACGCCCGAGACGACCCGGACGGCCAAGCCGGCGGAGAGGACGGAGGCCGCCGTCCCCGGCCAGGCCCCTCCGGTCAGGGAGAAGATCCCGGCCTAGCCGTCGGGCGTCGCGGCTCTACCCCAGGGCGTGGGCGATCAGCTCGGCCACCGCGTCCGGGTCGATGTGGTGGCCGGTCAGCAGGCAGAGGCTCTCCTGGTAGAGGAGGACGGCGGCGAACGTGGCCGCCGCGGCCTCCAGCCGGGCCGCGTCGCCCCGGCTGCCCGGCAGCGCGAGTTCGAGGGCGAACCTGGACCGTCTGATGATCTCGGCGTTCAGCCGGCCGAGCCGGTCCCGCACGGAGCGGTGGGTGTCGGCCTCGCGGAACAGGATGCGCCGCATGTCCGGAGACGCCCGCAGCGGCAACATGCGGGCCAGCTTCGACAACGTGCCCGCGGGGTCGCCGGGGACGGCCTCGACGTCCTCCTCGGTCACCAGCGTCCGCTCGTCGACGAGCGAGACCAGCACATCGATCTTGCGGGGGAAGTAGTGGAAGACCAGGCCCTTCGGCACGCCCGCCAACTCGGCGATCCTGGCCGTCGGCGTCGCGTCGTAGCCGCCGCCCGCGAACAACTCCTCGGCGGCGTCGAGGATCCGGGTCCTCGCCTTGGCGGTCTCGAGCGGGTCGTCCACGGGCCGACGATAGCCGCACCTGGGGTCTCAACACCATGACGCCGCGGACAGGTGATCGTTCGAAATCGGGCGAAATCGGTGAAGCCCGGCCGCGGGAGGGGTCGCGGCCGGGCTTCACCGGGAGAGAGCCACAGAGGCTCAGCGGTAACTCAGCGGGTGACTCAGTGCTCGATCAGTGCTTGATCAGTGCTCGGAGGCCTTCTCCATGCCGACGCCGGTGAGCGAGCGGACCTCGATCTCGGCGTACTTCGACGCGTTGTACTCCTTGCTGAAGATCGTCCCGAGGTAGCCGCACAGGAAGCCGATCGGGATCGAGAAGATTCCCGGGTTCGACAGCTCGATCAGGTGGAAGTCCACGTCGGGGAACATCGCGGTCTTCGCGCCGGAGACCGCCGGCGAGAAGATCACGAGAATGAGCGCCGAGATCAGACCACCGTAGATCGCCGAAACCGCGCCGGCGGTGTTGAACCTCTTCCAGAACAGGCTGTAGAGGATCGCCGGCAGGTTGCCCGAGGCCGCGACCGCGAAGGCCAGGGCCACCAGGAAGGCGACGTTGAGCGACTGCGCGGGGATGGCGAGGGCGATCGCGATCGCGCCGATGACGAACGCGGCGATCCGCGCGACCCGGACCTCCTCCTTGTCGGTGACCTGGCCCCGCTTGAACACGTGGGCGTACAGGTCGTGGGCGAAGCTCGACGACGAGGCGAGCGTGAGGCCGGCGACGACGGCGAGGATCGTGGCGAACGCGACCGCGGCGATGACGGCGAGCAGGATCGTGCCGCCCACCTCACCGAAGATGTCCGCGCCGATGGCCTCGGCGAGCTGTGGCGCGGCCGTGTTGCCCGCCGCGTTCGCCGCGGCGATCTTCTCCGAACCGACCACGGCCGCGGCGCCGAAGCCGAGGACGAGGGTCAGCAGGTAGAACACGCCGATGATGCCGATGCCCCACAGGACCGACTTACGGGCGTCCCTGGCGGTCGGCACCGTGTAGAAGCGGATCAGGATGTGCGGCAGGCCCGCCGTGCCGAGCACGAGCGCGAGCCCCAGGCTGATCAGGTCGATCTTGCCCCAGACGCCCTGCGCCTCCGTGCCGTACTTGAGACCGGCGTTGAGGAAGGCGTCGCCCTTGCCGCTCTGCGTGGCGGCGTCGCCGAGCAGGCTGGACAGGTTGAAGCCGAACTTGCCGAGGACGAGCAGCGTCACCAGGGCCGCGCCGGTCATCAGCATGACGGCCTTGACGATCTGCACCCAGGTGGTGCCCTTCATGCCGCCGATGACGACGTAGATCACCATCAGCAGGCCGACGGCGATGATCGTCCACACCTTGCCCGACTGCGACGTGATGCCCAGGAGCAGGCCCACGAGGGCGCCCGCGCCGACCATCTGCGCGAGCAGGTAGAAGATGCTGACGACGATCGTGGAGACTCCGGCGGCCGTGCGGACCGGACGCGGGGACATCCGGAACGCCAGCACGTCGGCCATCGTGAACTTGCCGGAGTTGCGCATCAACTCGGCGACGAGCAGCAGCGCCACCAGCCAGGCGACGAGGAAGCCGATCGAGTAGAGGAACCCGTCGTAGCCGGACAGGGCGATGATCCCGGCGATGCCGAGGAACGACGCCGCCGACATGTAGTCGCCGCCGATGGCCAGGCCGTTCTGCACACCGCTGAACGAGCGGCCGCCGGCGTAGTAGTCGGTGGCGGTCTTCGTGTTGCGGCTGGCCCAGAAGGTGATCGCCAGGGTTCCGGCGACGAACACCAGGAACAGGATGGTGGCGAGTGTCTCGTGTTTCACTGGGTCTTCTCCTCCACCTGGGCACGGAGTTCGTCGGCGAGCGGGTCGAGCTTGCCGGCCGCGTGGCGCGAGTACGCCCAGGCGATCAGGAACGTGGATACGAACTGCAGCACGCCGAACACCAGCGCGACATTGATCTCACCGAGCAGCTTGGTGCCCATGAAGCCGCGGGCGAAGCCCGAGAGCACCACGTAGAGCAGGTACCAGGCCAGGAACGCGACGGTCATCGGGAAGGCCCAGGAACGGTACCGGCGACGCAGTTCCTGGAACTGCTCGCTGGCCTGCATCTCCTCATAGACCGATGAGTCGTGTTGTACGGTCACATGCCCTCCTTCGACAGTGATCTGAATCACTTCAACGTAGGAGTGCGGCCCTTTCCTTACGAGACCCCGACGCGGTCCCGTCGCCCAGCCGTAGCGGGCGCTCGTTCGCGCGAGCACCGCATGCGGCGAGAGGTCGGTTCCGCGCGCCGAACGGCAGGCCCCCGTAAGGAACGCGTCAGAGGTAACGCGTCACAGGGATCGGGGCCGCCAGTCGCCGCGGTCGACGTTCAGCCTCTCCGGAGTGTGCAGGCGGACCATCGTGCGCGCGACACCCGCCGGCACCCGCGACGGCGTGAGGAGGGAGACCACCACCATCACGGCGAACGAGATGGGCACCGTCCACGCGGCCGGCTGGGACAGCAGCGCGCCCATCCAGCCCGTGTCCGGCCCGCCCGTGATGGTCGCCAGGACGGCGGCGCAGGCGAGACCGCCCCCGAGGAGCAGCCCGGACATCGCGCCGACCGTCGTCAGCCTCCGCCACCAGATGCCCAGCACGAGCAGTGGGCAGAACGACGACGCCGCGACGGCGAAGGCCAGCCCGACCACGGTGGCGACGGGCAGCGACCTGGCCGTCCCCGCCAGCGCGAACGGCACGACCACCGCGAGGACCGTGGCCACCCGGAACGAGCGCACGCCGCCCCGCAGGATGTCCTGCGCGATCACCCCCGCGACCGAGACGGTCAGCCCGGACGAGGTGGACAGGAACGCGGCGAACGCCCCCGCGGTGATCAGTGCGGTCAGCAGTTCGCCGCCCACGCCGCCGACGAGCCGCCCGGGCAGCGTCAACACCACGGTGTCGGTCGCCGGCAGGCCGTACACCCTGCCGAGGTAGCCGTAGATCGCCGGCATGAGGTAGAAGGCGCCGAGCAGCGTCAGCACCACCAGGGTCGTACGGCGGGCCGCCCGGCCGTCGGGGTTGGTGTAGAAGCGGACCAGCACGTGGGGCAGCCCCATCGTGCCGAGGAACGTGGCGAGGATCAGCGAGTAGGTCTCGTAGAGGGGATGCTCCCGGCCGTGCAGCGGCAGCGCCCACGGATCGCCGGGCGGCAGGCCGGGAAACCCGTCGGACCGCCATGCGAGCAGCATGAACACCAGCGGGACGGCGAGCGCGGTGAGCTTCAGCCAGTACTGGAACGCCTGGACGAACGTGATCGAGCGCATGCCGCCCGACAGGACGTTGGCCGCGACCACGCCCGCGACCACCAGGCCCCCCGCCCATTCGGGCGCGCCCGTGATGGTGCGGAAGACCAGCCCGGCGCTCTGGAACTGCGGCATCAGGTAGAACCAGCCGATCAGCACGACCAGCACGCTGGAGGCCCGCCTGACCGCCATCGACTCCAGTCGCGCCTCCGCGAAGTCGGGCAGCGTGTAGGCCCCCGAGCGGCGCAGCGGGGCCGACACGAGCACGAGCAGCACGAGGTACCCGCCGGTCCACCCGACCGGCAGCCACAACATGTCCGCGCCGTAGGTGATGAGCAGGCCGGCGATGCCGAGGAAGGAGGCCGCGGACAGGTACTCCCCGCCGATCGCCGACGCGTTCCACAGCGGCGACACCGTACGGGAGGCCACGTAGAAGTCCGAGGTCGTGCGTGACATCCGGATCCCGAACGCGCCGATGAGGATGGCCGCCAGCACCACGACGACGACGGCGGCGATGCTCACTGGCGTTCCACCAGGTCGGCGAAGTCACGCTCGTTGCGCTCGGCCTGCCACACGTAGAGCCACGCGCCCGCGATGAACGCGGGATAGATGAGCCCGGCGAGCACGACCCACGGCAGCGGCAGCCCCAGCAACTGGGCGGAACGCAGGTCGGGGACCAGGAGGAACAGCAGCGGGAGCCCGCCCACCAGGCAGGCGAGCAGCGTGCAGACGAACAGCGCCAGGCGGAACTGCGTGCGCACGAGCGAGCGCATGTAGACCTCGCCCAGGCGGGTCTGCTCGTCGATCTCACGGGTCAGCGGGTGGCGCGGCCTGCGGGCGGCGGCCGTCCGCGGGCTGGTCACCACGACCCTGCGCGGCTTGCCCGTCATCGCTCGCTCATTCCGCGTCCTCCCGTTTGGCCTTGCGGGCCCGCCTTACGAGGAGGTCGCGAAGCTCCCGGGTGTGACGGCGGCTGACCGGGATCTCGGCCCCGCCGACGCGCACCACGCACTTGCCCGAGTCGATGTGCAACTCCTCGATGTGCTTGACCGCGACGAGGTGGCTGCGGTGGACCCGGAGGAATCCGGCGGACGCCCATCGCTCCTCGAGCGCGGCGAGCGGGATGCGCACCAGATGGCTTCCCGTCGCCGTGTGGAGCCGCGCGTAGTCACCCTGGGCCTCGACGTACCTCACCTCGGTGCTGGCCACGAACCTGGTCACCCCGCCCAGCTCGACCGGGATCGTGTCGGCCCGCGGCCCGGCCTCCATGACGTCCCTGTTCCCGCAGACCCGTCTGATCGCCTCGGTCAGCCGTTCCGGCCTGACGGGCTTGAGCAGGTAGTCCTCGGCCTTGAGCTCGAACGCGTCGACCGCGTGGTCCTCGTAGGCCGTCACGAACACGACCTTCGGCGGGCTGGTGAACTGCGTGAGCAGACGGCCGAGCACCACGCCGTCCAGACCGCGCATGCGGATGTCGAGGAAGACCGCGTCGACCGGCCTGCCGTCCGCGATCGCCCGGTCGAGCAGCTTGAGCGCCGCCGCGCCGTCACGGGCCGTCAGGACGTCGCCGATGCGTGGATCCGCCCGCAGGAGGTAGGACAGATCCTCCAGAGCGGGCTGCTCGTCGTCCACCGCCAGGACCCGGAGGCCGGTCAAGCTCCACTCCTCTCACCGACGAATCCCCTAGAGAGTGATGACCCGGACATCGGAAAGTCAACGCTTCCCGCCATCACGACCGGATCACAGTGGGGCCCTCTCAGTGATCGCTCAGTGGGCCGAGACGCCGGGGTGGTATTTGGGGACGCGCACGGTCACCTTCGTCCCGGCGCCGTGACCGGTCTCGACGACGAGGCCGTACTCGTCGCCGTACACCTGGCGCAGCCGCTCGTCCACGTTGGCGAGGCCGATCCCGCCCGCGCCCGACCTGTCCTTCCCCGCGAGAACGCGGCGCAGGTGTTCGGGGTCCATCCCGATGCCGTCGTCCTCGACGGTGATGCCGCACTCGGCGCCCGCGTCCTCGGCGATGATCGTGACGTGGCCGACGCCCGGCTTGCTCTCCAGGCCGTGCCGTACGGCGTTCTCGACCAGGGGCTGCAGGCAGAGGAACGGCACGGCCACCGCCAGCACCTCGGGCGCGACGCGGAGCGTCACCTGCAACTGGTCGCCGAACCTGGCCCGCTCGAGGGTGAGGTAGCGGTCGATCGACCTGAGCTCCTCGGCGAGCGTCGTGAAGTCGCCGTGCCGGCGGAAGGAGTAGCGGGTGAAGTCGGCGAACTCGAGCAGCAGTTCCCGCGCCTGCTCGGGATCCGTGCGGACGAAAGACGCGATCGTGGTGAGCGAGTTGTAGATGAAGTGCGGCGAGATCTGCGCCCGCAGCGCCCTGACCTCCGCCTCCATGAGCATGGTCCGCGACCGGTCGAGCTCGGCCAGCTCGAGCTGGGAGTCGACCCAGCGGGCCACCTCCTGCGCCGCCCGGACGAGCCCCGCGGAGGCGTGGTCGCCGTACGCCGCCATCGAGCCGATGACCCTGTCGTCCGTGGTGAGCGGGACCACCACCGCCTGCCGGATCGGGCACTCCGGCAGGCCGCAGTCGAGGGCGAGCACCTGTGTGCGGCCGTCCGCCAGCGTCTCCGCGGCGTGGGCGAACGCCTCGCGCGCGTGGTGCTCCCCCGCGCCGTCGTAGACGAGCAGTTCCTCGCCGTTGGTGATGGCGATGGCGCGCGAGCCGAGCAGTTCGCGCAGGTGCCGGGACGCCTTGAGCGCCCCCGCGGGGGTCAGCCCGGCCCGCAGCGGGGGTGCGGCCAGCGACGCCGTGTGCAGCGTCTCGAACGTGGCCCGCTCGGCGGGGCTGCTCCCGAGATCGCGGCGGCCGCGGACGACCCGCCACAAGACGATGGCGGGCACCGCGATGAGTGCCACGACGACGAGGGCGGCGACGAGCGGTTCCACGCCGCCGGAGCCTACTCGCGTACGAAGGCCGCCACGATCTCTCCCAGCTCAGGACCGGCGTCCTCCTGGAGGAAGTGGCCGGCGCCCTTGATGACCGGGTGCTCGATCCCGGCCGCTCCCGCCATCGACTTCTTCAGGATCGGCGCCATCCCGCCTGTGATCGGGTCTCCGTCGGAGAAGGCCACGAGGAACGGCAGGTCCAGCGTCGTCAGCGTGGCCCAGGCCGCCCGGTTGGCCTCCGACGCCGGGTCGTCCGGCGTGGTGGGCACCAGGCCCGGCATGGCCCGCGGCCCCGCCTTGTGCTCCTCGGAGGGGAAGGGCGCGTCGTAGGCCCGCCGTACGTCGCCGGGCAGTGTGGTGGCGCAGCCGGACTGCACGAACCTGGCGACGTCGAGCATGGGTGCGGACGCGACCGCCTCCCGGAAGCGGTGCCAGACCTCGGGCATGGGGATGTCGCCGGTCGGCAGTCCCGTGTTGGCCGCGACGACCCGGGCGAAACGATGAGGATGCTCGGCGACGAGACGCAGGCCGATCAGGCCGCCCCAGTCCTGCCCGACCACCGTGACGCCGTGCAGGTCGAGCGCGTCGAAGGCGAGCGCGCGGGTCCACTCCACGTGACGGGCGTAGGAGTGGTCCTCCGGCTTGGACGGCTTGTCCGACCGGCCGAACCCGATGAGGTCGGGCGCGATCGCCCGCAGGCCCGCTCCGGCCAGCTTCTCCATGACGTGGCGGTAGAGGAACGACCAGCTCGGCTCGCCGTGCAACAGCAGAACGGGCGGCCCGTCGGCGGGGCCCGCCTCCACGTACGCCATCCGCAGCCCGTCGGCCACCTCGGCGTAGCGAGGCTCGTACGGGAAGCCGGGGAGGTCGGCGAAGCGCTCGTCGGGGGTGCGGAGGACATCCATGAGCCGTCCTTTACGATGTAGATTTTTTGAGTGCCGCCCGGATGCGGTCGGCGATCTCGGCTGCCTCCACGTCGTCGGCGTACTTCATGCGGGGCCAGAAGAAGCCGCGCAGGCCGTCCTTGCGGTTACGGGGGACGACGTGGGTGTGCAGGTGCGGGACGCTCTGGCTGACCCGGTTGTTCATGGCCACGAAGGTGCCCGCGGCCTCCATGCCCTCCTCGACCGCCCTGGCGACGGCCTGGACCCGCTCGAAGTAGGGACCGACCACCTCTACCGGCAGGTCGGTCAGGGTCTCCACGTGCCCGTGGGGGACGACGAGCACATGGCCCTTGAACACAGGCCTGGCGTCGAGGAAGGCGGCCACGACCTCGTCGGAGAAGACGACATGGGCCGGCCGTTCCCCGGCGGCGATCTCGCAGAACAGGCATCCGGCCACATACGGCCCCGCATTCGGCATCCCGGTATTGTCTCTCAGCTCCTTGTTCCGAGGGTCGGTCCGGGGCTACCAGCCGAGGGTGGCGGTGCCCTGGATGAGCGCCCTGGCGATGATCAGGCGCTGGACGTCGTTGGTGCCCTCGCCGATCGCCATCAGGGGCGCGTCGCGGTAGAGACGCTCGACCACGAACTCCTGGGAGTAGCCGTAACCGCCGTGGATCCGCATCGCCTCCATCGTGGTCTTGAGGGCGACCTCCGAGGCGAAGTACTTGGCCATCGCGGCCTCGCTGGCGACGGCGCCGGACTCCGACCGCACCGCCGCCCAGTACGTCATCAGGCGGGCGGCCTGGATCTCGGTGGCCATGTCCGCCAGCTTGAGCTGGATGGCCTGGAAGTCCGCGATCGGTTGGCCGAAGGCCTGTCGTTGCCGCGAGTAGCCCAGCGCCGCCTCGAAGGCGCACTGCGCGACGCCCACGGCCCGTGCGGCGATGTTGATGCGGCCGAGTTCGAGCGCCGACAACACCTGCTGCATGCCCCGCCCCTCCACGCCACCGAGCAGGCGGGACACGGGGACGCGCACGTCGGTCAGGACCACCTCGCACGTCTCCGTGCCCTTGTAGCCGAGCTTCGGCAGGTCTTTGCTGATCGTGAGGCCCTCACTCGAGGCGTCGACGAGCAGGACGGACATGCCGCGGTGCGCGGGGGTCTCCTCCGAGGTCTTCACCAGCACGGGCAGCGGGTCGGCGTGCCGGGCGTTGGTGATCCACGTCTTCGTGCCGTTGATCACGTACTCGTCCCCGCTCCTGACGGCCCGGGTGCGGATGCCCTGCAGGTCGGTGCCCGCGCCGGGCTCCGTCAGGGCGATCCCCGTACGGCGGGCGCCGGTGGCCAGGTCGGGAAGGTAGTGGTCGCGCTGCTCGGCCGTACCGTGCTGGGCGATCATCCAGGTCGCGAGCGAGTGCGAGCCGAGGATGCCCGCCACCCCCATCCAGCCCCTGGCGATCTCCTCGAAGACGAGGGCGAACGACACCCGGTCGAGGGCGAGCCCGCCGTACTCCTCGGGGACCGTCATGCCGAACAGCCCCATCTGGCGGAAACGTTCGACGATCTCGGCGGGGTAGCGCCCGCTCCGCTCCCACTCGGAGGCGACCGGCACGATGTCCTTCTCGACGAACTCCCGCAGCGTCCGCTGGAACAGCCGCTGGTCGTCATTCAGCTCGAAGTCCATCACGCCTCCAACGGGCCGGTCTTGGCGTGCGGGAAGTAGCCCTTGTCGTGCGGCGCGTCCCGCCGGTAGACCATGACCGACCGCCGCCAGGACATGACCTCGTCGCCGTCCTGGTTGAGCCCGCGCGTCCGGCACGTCACGATGCCGGCGTACGGCCGCGACTTGGACTCCCGTGCCTCGAGCACGACCGACTCGGCGTAGAGCGTGTCGCCGACGAAGACCGGATGGCTGAGCCTGATCTCGTCCCAGCCGAGGTTCATCATCGCGGTCTGGCTGACGTCGATGACCGACAGCCCGAGCACGATCGCCACCGACAGACCCGAGTTGACGATGATCCGCCCGACCGGCGCGTTCGCCGCGAAATGGGCGTTGAAGTGGTTCTGGTTCGTGTTCATCGTCAGCAACGTGAACCAGGTGTTGTCCGCCTCGCCGATGGTCCGGCCGAGGGGATGCTGGTAGACGTCCCCGACCACGAAATCCTCGTAGTAGCGCCCGATCCGGGCTTCATGCACCGTCACACTGGAATGTTATTCGGCCGACCCCCCGAGATCATCGATACGATTTGTGTGGTGTCGCGGCGTCGAGGTCGGTCTTGATCCCGTGGATCGCCCGGCGGGGAGTCGGCGGGGTCGCCCGGGAGACCTGTCCCTTGCCGAACACGCCCAGCACGGCCGCCACGATCAGCAGCAGAACCCCGATGACGAGCGCACTCGCCCATCCGGGCAGCACCAGCGCCAGAGCGAGGATGGCGGCGGCGACCAGGGCGGCCCCGCCGTACAAGGCCATGGCGCCCGCCCCGCCGAACAACCCCGCGCCCCGGCCCGCGCGTTTGCCCTTCTGCGTCATCTCCGCCTTGGCCAGGCGCAACTCGCCTCGAACGAGCCGGGAGACGTCCTCGGAAAGGCGTCGCACCAGTTCGCCGGTCGACGGCGACTCGGTCTGCCTGATCATCTGGTCGGTCATGACGTGCCTCCCTTCCAGCGATGGGGTGCGGCCTACCCCCAGATGGGGGGCCTAACCCACGCCTGTTCTCCCCAGGGGAGGGCCGGGACTGAAGAGATGAAAGTTTCAGTCACGAAACGGCGGGTCACGCGGCGCCGGACGGCAAAAAGACCAGCCCCGGCGAGGCCGGCAGGGCGGATGGCGGTGGCGGTGATGGCGGCGGCGGTGACGCCTGTCCGCTCATCCCCCGGGGCTACCGTGGGAGTGCCCGATTCAGCACAAAATACAGAGGTTACGGAATGCAGAGGTTCAGGTGACCCGCGTCTCCGCCCGACCTTCCGTCCCGCACTCCACCCCGCCCCGTGTCCCACCCGCTGTCCCACCGGCTGTCTCCCCCTCTGTCTCGCCCTCTGGCCGCCTTGCCACCCGTGTCTCCGCTGACGTCGCCGCGGGAGCCGTACTCGTGGCCGTCGGCGGAGGCGCCGCGGCGGTGCTGGGGTTGTGGTGGGCGAACACTCCCGCAGTGGCGGGCCTCGACGGATGGCTGACCGGCGCGGGCCGGATCACCGGCCTGCTCGCCGGATACGCGATAGCCGTACTGCTCATGCTGATGGCCCGGATCCCCGCGCTGGAACACGGCGTCGGCTCGGACCGCCTGACGCGCTGGCATTCGATGGGCGGGCGGTACGTCGTCGGACTGTCCGTGGCCCACACGCTGCTCATCACGTGGGGGTACGCCGTCACCGAGGGCACCGGCGTGGTCGGCGAGACCGTCACGCTGAACCTGTCCTATCCCGACGTGCTCAGGGCGACCGTGGCGGTGCTCCTCCTCGTCGGGATCGGCGTCGTCTCGGCGCGGGCGATCAGGCCGAGGCTGCGCTACGAGACCTGGTTCCACCTGCACTTCTACACCTACCTGGCCGCGTGGCTGGCGTTCGGGCACGTGCTCGCCACCGGCAACGAGTTCATCGCGAACCCATCGGCGCGCCTCGCCTGGTACGCCCTGTACATCACCGTCGCGTTAGTCCTGATCTGGTACCGGATCCTCACTCCCGTACGGCAGGCCTTCCGGCACCGTTTCACGGTGACCCAGGTCGTCGAAGAAGGCCCGGGGGTCGTCTCGGTGCACATCAGCGGCCGCCGCTTCGACCTGCTGAGGGCGGAGCCCGGCCAGTTCTTCAGGTGGCGTTTCCTCACGCGGGAGTTGTGGTGGTCGCCGAACCCCTATTCACTGTCGGCCGTCCCGGGCCGGAACGAGCTGAGGATCACCGCCAAGGACCTCGGGGACCACAGCCGGATCCTCGCCCGCCTCCGTCCCGGCACCCGGGTGCTCGCGGAGGGGCCGTACGGCTCGCTCACCGCCGGCCGACGAAGACGCCGCAGGGTCCTGCTGATCGCCGGAGGCGCGGGGATCACCCCGTTGCGGAGCCTGTTCGAGTCGATCCCGGCTGCGCCCGGCGACCTGACGCTCCTCTATCGGGCGCGGGCCGCAGGCGACCTGGTGTTCCGCGACGAACTCGACGACATCTCCGCGCGCCGCGGCGCGCGACTCCTCTACTGCGTCGGCCCCACCAGCGTGGTGGGCGATCCGTTCGCCCCCCGTACCCTGGCGGCGTTGGTGCCCCATCTGCGCGACCATGACGTGTTCCTGTGCGCGCCCTCCGCGATGACCGGCCACGTGATCGCGTCCTTGCGCGCCGTCGGCGTGCCATCCGGCCGGATCCACCACGAGTCGTTCGAGTTCTGAATCTCTGAAGGAGCCATGCGCAGAGCGATTTTCGCCGCGGTCGTGACCGCCGTGGGCCTGGTGCTGCTGCTGTCGTTCAAACCGCACGACCTCGCCGTGGCCGAACCGCGGTCCGCGAACGCGGGACCATGGACCGGCGACGGTGCGAGCCTCGGCGACGACACCGGCACGATGGTCGACGGTGACGTCACCGACACGCGATGGGGACCCGTACAGGTGCGGATCGTGCTCTCCGCCGGGAAGCTCACGGGTGTCCAGGTGCTCCAGGCCCCGGCCGGCACCTCGATGGACGTCGCCATCAACGATCGTGCCCTGCCCATCCTCGATCGGGAGGCCCTGACCGCTCAGTCCGCGCGGATCGACACGGTGTCCGGCGCGACGTACACCAGCGACGGCTACGTCCGGTCCCTGCAGAGCGCGCTCGACCGGGCCGGCCTGTGACCCGCCGTCATGCCGAGCATGTGATGGGCACCGTCTTCTCCTTCGACGTACGGGACGGCGACTTCGAGCATGCGGTCGCCGAGGCCGTGGACTGGCTCCACCACGTCGACGAGACGTTCTCGACGTACCGGCCGGAGAGCGTGGTGAGCCGGTTGGACAGAGGTGAGCTCACCCTGGCGGACTGCCCGCCCGAGGTCGCGGAGGTCCTGCGCCTGTGCGACGACGTCTCGCGCGCGTCCCACGGATACTTCACCTCCCACCCCGACGGCCGTCTCGACCCGTCGGCCGTCGTGAAGGGCTGGGCGATCGAACGGGCCTCGCGCATCCTGACCCGGGCGGGGGCGGTGAACCACTGCGTCAACGGCGGCGGTGACGTGCAACTCACCGGATCCGCCGCTCCCGGCAGTCCCTGGCGCGTCGGCATCGCCCATCCCCTGCGCCCGGGCGAACTCGCCGCCGTGGTGACAGGTCGCGATCTGGCGGTGGCGACCTCGGGCACCGCCGAGCGCGGCGCGCACATCCTCGACCCGCATACCCACCGCCCCGCGACCGCGCTCGCCTCCATCACGCTCGTCGGAAAGAGCCTGACCCTGACCGACGCCTACGCCACGGCGGCCTTCGCCATGGGCCACGCCGCCCGCGACTGGGTCGAAGAACTGGAGGGCTTCGGGGCCTTCGCCGTCACGGCCTTCGGTGCCACCTGGCACACAGGCGACTTCCCTGAACTCGCGATTCTCGCCGACTGACACAGCCGGAGCTCACCCCCAACAAGACGATCATCTCTTTCGCATGACCAACGACGACATCGGCATCGCTCACGCCCCGCGCCGTCGGAACGGCATCGCTCACGCCCGCGGCGACGGCGACGGCGACGGCGACGGCGACGGCGACGGCGACGGCGACGGCGACGGCGACGGCGAGGACTCTAGGCCTTCGGGTAGCCGTCATCCCCGGTCGACGGCATGTTCGTGCCCTCCCGGCGCCCGTGTCTGCTGGGTCTGGGTCTGCTGATCATGTTCTCCTCGGGCGATTCGCGTGGGGGTTGAGGTAGGTGAAA
>NZ_BOOO01000033.1 GCF_016863275.1 Planotetraspora mira | reverse complement strand
CATTTCACGAGAATGGGCGGCCGACAACCAATACCAATGAGTAATCGGGGAGCTCGCGAAAACGAGATATCCCCATTTGTGCGCTTAAACAATTTCGTTCAGAAATAAACATGTCATCGCAATCATCCGATCCGACCGACCCGGCCCGTCGCATGGCATACCACCGCGACCAAGCAAGATCGCTCAACGTCAACAATCTCGTCTACCAGCGAAAATGCCCCGCCGAACAGCACCTGCGAGATCACACCAACGACCTTGCGGACCCCACCCCGAGCTCCGGCATCCCATCAATGGATGCCGGGATCTAGGCACCGAGCAGAAATCGCGGCACACACGAATCAAATACCTAGATACTCCATCCCATATCAGATTCCCGATATATCAGGAGCGAGAATAAACGGCCCCGAATAGGCCGAAACCTGCGGCAGCAGACGGTCGACATCGCCACAGAGATTGGCGGACGGTCACAACTGGGTGCACGTCGCAGGTCAAGCTGCACGTCACAGGTCAAGTGGCCGTAGATACCAGTCATAACCAGGGTAAAACTGGGCGTTGACAGCACCATGTGACACCTGGTCTCATTAGGAAACCTTCCTAACTAACCTGCAAGGGTTCCTCCCCCAGCAGCCGCCACCCCCTCTCGCCCCGCGCGCTCCCCCCAACGTCGCAACGTGTTTCTCCACCTCGCCGTTGGATGCCGGCGAGATCGGCGGAGAAACGGAGAGACACAGTGACAGACCTGCCCAAGAGCAGGCGTACCCCCCGGCGAGGCGCTCTCCTGCTCGCCGTAAGCGTCGCCGTACTCCCGATGCAGTCAGCAGCGGGATGCGCAGCGGCAGACGCCACCCCGGCCAAGGTGGACCCCGCCAAGGTGGCCGCACTCGACTCCGTGACGGACTCGCCCGACGCGGCCCTCCCCGCGTCCGACGGCGGGGGGAACGTGGCCGAGCCCACCCAGCCCGCCAAGCCCTCAAGCACCGGCAAGGCCGGTCCGGCGAGCGGAGCGGGCACGGCCGGCAAGCCCGGCACCACGGCCACAGCCAAGCCCAAGCCCAAAGCAAAGGCCAAGGCCAAAGCCGCGGCCGTCGACCTGACCGATCCGAAGAAGAAGGAGATCGCGATGGAGCTCGTCTCCAGCGCGGAGAACTCCTCTCTCGATTGGAAGGCCCAGTACAAGTACATCGAGGACATCGACGACGGCCGGGGCTACACGGCGGGCATCATCGGCTTCTGCTCCGGCACCGGCGACATGCTGGAGCTCGTCGAGCTCTACGCCCAGCGCAAGCCCGGCAACGTGCTCGCGCCGTACCTGCCCGCGCTGCGCAAGGTGAACGGCACGGACTCGCACAAGGGCCTGGACCCGAACTTCACCAAGGACTGGCGCAAGGCCGCGGCCGACACGGCCTTCCAGCAGGCGCAGAACGACGAGCGCGACCGCGTCTACTTCAATCCGGCGGTGAAGCAGGCCAAGTCGGACGGCCTGCGCGCGCTCGGCCAGTTCATCTACTACGACGCGATGGTCATGCACGGGCCCGGCGAGGATAGCGTCAGCTTCGGCGGCATCCGAAAGACCGCCATGAAGAAGGCCAAGACCCCCGCGCAGGGCGGCGACGAGGTCACCTACCTCAACGCCTTCCTGGACGCCCGCAAGGCCGCGATGAAGACCGAGGAAGCCCACAGCGACACGAGCCGGGTCGACACCGCGCAGCGGGTCTTCCTCAAGGCGGGCAACCTCGACCTCAACCCGCCGCTGAAGTGGAAGGTCTACGGCGACAGCTACAGCATCAACAACTGAGCCCGGCCGAAGAAAAAGGATCTTCCCCGTCGACGGGGAAGATCCTTTTCTGAGTGCTACGGGGTTCTACGGAGTTCTACGCAGGCGTCAGACGGCGCCGAGGACGTCCACCACGAAGACCAGGGTGTCGGTGCCCTTGATGCCACCCTGGGCGTTGCCCTCCTTGCCGTACCCGAGGTCCGGCGGGATGGAGATCAGGACGCGGCTGCCGACCGGGACCCCGGTGAGCCCCTGCGCCCAGCCCTTCACGACCTGGTTGAGCGCGAACGTCGCCGGCTCACCGCGCTGCCAGCTGGAGTCGAACTCCTTGTCGGTCCCCCAGATCTTGCCCGTGTAGTGGGCGAGGATCATCTGGTCGGCCTTGACCTGCGGCCCGGAGCCCTTGATCACGGTCTTGACCACGAGGTCCTTCGGCGCCTTGGCGTCGGTCTTGGTGGTCAGCGTGGGCGCCTTGTCACCGCCCGGGTTCTCGAGCTTGACCCCGTCCACGGCGGGATCCACCGCGGCGCCCTGGGCGGCCTTCGGTGCGGCGGACTCGACGTCGACCACCAGCACCTGCGAGGTCGTGGTGAAGTCGGTGCCCTGGTCCTTGGCCTGCGTGATCTGGTCGGGGCTCAGGCTGTCCTTGGCGACGACGGCGACGACCCGGCCTCCCGGCTTGGCGCCGATGAGAGCGTCATGCAGGGACTTCGGAAGCTGAGGGCTGACCGTGACGAACTCGGAATGACCCTGGTCGTAGTCGGAGCCCGACGACTTGTTCTCCTTGCCGTCCCAGTTGTAGACGGTCACCTTGGCCGTGAGGACGTCGCCGTCCTTGGCCGCCGTGCCGGAGCCGTCCAGAACCTTCAGGGACGACGACGTGAGCGGAGGCTGGCCCGCCGGGAACGTCACCGTCGGCTTCTTGCCGGCCTCTCCCGCCACTTTCAGACCCGCGGCGGCGGCGGTTCCCGCGCCCGTGCTGGGAGACGCGGTCTTCTGCGCGGTCCCGCAGGCTGCGGCGAGCAACAAAGGCAAGGCTGCGGCGACTATTGCCGTACGGCGGCGCATGTGGAATCCCTCAGAAAGACAGCTAGGTTCGGGTAACCCTACCCGAACCCGCTGTCGGAACGACGTAAGGAGATCACATTCCGGCGATGAGCTTGTCAACCCTTTCATCGACGCTGCGGAACGGATCCTTACAGAGCACGGTCCGCTGGGCCTGGTCGTTCAGCTTGAGGTGGACCCAGTCGACGGTGAAGTCGCGCCGCTTCTCCTGTGCCTTGCGGATGAACTCGCCGCGGAGTCTGGCTCTCGTGGTCTGCGGCGGAACCGACTTCGCCTCGAAGATCTTGACGTCACTCGCCACCCGCTCGACGGCCCCCCGCTTCTGCAGCAGGTAGAACAGGCCGCGCTTGCGGTGGACGTCGTGATAGGCGAGATCGAGCTGGGCGACTCGCGGCGATGAGAGCGGAAGGTCGTACTTCTGCCGGTAACGTTCGATCATCTGGTACTTGGTGACCCAGTCGATCTCCCGCGACACGAGGTCGAGATCGCCGGTGTCGACGGCGCGGAGCGTCCGCTCCCAGAGCTCCAGCACCCGCTTGCTGATCTCGTCGCCGCCGCGCCGGTCGACGAAGTCCCGCGCCTTGGTGAGGTACTCCTGCTGGATCTCCAGGGACGAGGCCTCCCGCCCGTTGGCGAGCCGGACCCTCCGGCGGCCGGTCATGTCATGCGACACCTCGCGGATCGCCCTTATCGGGTTCTCCAGCGACAGGTCCCGCATCACGACGCCGGCCTCGATCATGCGCAGCACGAGGTCGGTGGCGCCGACCTTGAGCAGCATGGTCGTCTCGCTCATGTTCGAGTCGCCGACGATGACGTGCAAGCGGCGGAACCGCTCGGCGTCGGCGTGCGGCTCGTCGCGCGTGTTGATGATCGGACGTGACCGGGTGGTGGCCGAAGAGACACCCTCCCAGATGTGCTCGGCCCGCTGGGACACGCAGTAGACCGCACCGCGCGGCGTCTGCAGCACCTTGCCGGCCCCGCAGATGATCTGGCGGGTGACGAGGTAGGGGATGAGGACGTCGGCCAGCCGCCCGAACTCCCCGTGCCGGCCAACGAGGTAGTTCTCGTGACAGCCGTAGGAGTTGCCGGCGGAGTCGGTGTTGTTCTTGAACAGGTAGATGTCTCCTGCGATGCCCTCCTCGCGTAGACGCTTCTCGGCGTCGACGAGGAGACCTTCGAGGATGCGCTCCCCCGCCTTGTCGTGGGTCACCAGCTCCACGACGTTGTCGCATTCAGGGGTGGCGTACTCGGGATGACTGCCCACATCCAGATACAGACGGGCGCCGTTACGGAGAAATACGTTGCTCGATCGGCCCCAGGACACCACTCGCCGGAACAGGTACCGCGCCACCTCGTCCGGTGACAGCCTGCGCTGCCCCCTGAACGTGCAGGTGACGCCGTACTCGTTCTCCAGCCCGAAGATGCGTCGATCCATCACTTAACCCTATTCCCCGAATGTGACAACCGGATAGGGATCACCTGGTAATCGCCGAGCCTGGCCTTGGTGGTTACTCGGCCGAGCCGGTGTCGATGTCTCCGTCCGGAGCGGTCGGAGGCTCCGGCAACGAGACGTCTTCGGCGGCAGGCTTATCCGGTGGTGTCTCGGACTTGGCCGTCTCGAGCAGTTTCTCGAGGCGGGGACCGGCGAGGCGCAGGAACTTTCGATGCTCGCGGCCGCGGTCGAGGACCGCCACCTCGATCTGGGTGGTGGGAGGGCGCTCACCTCCCGGCTCGGTCAGGGCGACCAGGGCGGCCTCGAGCGCCTCCGGCAGCGGCAGGTTGTCCCTGTAGCGCTCCTTGAGGCGGCCCGCGACGGCCTCGGCCTGTCCGCCGATGACGGCCATGCCCTGCTCGTCGAACACCGACCCGTCGAAGGTCAGCCGGTAGATCTGGTCATCGGACTGGGATTCGCCGACCTCCGCGACGACGATCTCCACCTCCAGGGACTTGATCGACTCGGTGAAGATCATGCCGAGCTGCTGGGCGTACAGGTTGGCGAGACCGCGGCCGGTGACGTCGTTGCGGTTGAAGGTGTAGCCGTTGATGTCCGCGTAGCGGATGCCGGCCAGGCGGAGCGACTCGAACTCGTTGTACCGCCCGACCGCGGCGAAGCCGATCCGGTCGTAGATTTCACTGATCTTGTGGAGAGCCTTGGACGGGTTGGGCGCCACGAACAGGATGCCGTCGGCATACTGCATGACGACCACGCTGCGGCCTCGCGCGATGCCCTTTCGCGCATACTCCGCCCTGTCCCGCATGATCTGCTCGGGTGAGGCATATCCAAAGGGCATGGACACCGGGGGTGTTCCTCTCTACGAGTTAGCGCAGCGGGGCGATCGGTCCGTCGGGGGCTTCCATCCGTACGGCGATCACGGCCTGGACGAGCTCCGCGATCTCGTCGTCGGGCAGCCGGCGGTAGCCGTCCGCGGTGATCACGGAGATCATCGGCCAGATCTTCCGCGTCACATCGGGCCCGCCGGTGGCCGAGTCGTCGTCGGCCGCGTCGTACAGCGCGTTGAGGCATGCCATGACGGTGTCCTCGGGTGAGGCGTTCTCGCGGTACAGCTTCTTCAGCGAACCGCGCGCGAAGATCGAGCCCGAGCCGATCGAATGGTAGTTCCGCTGCTCGTACGGCCCGCCGCCCACGTCGTAGCCGAAGATCCGCCCGCCGTCGACGGCCGGGTCGTAGGCCGCGAACAGCGGCACGACCACGAGGCCCTGCATCGCCATGGCGAGGTTGCCGCGGATCATCGTCGCCAGCCGGTTGGCCTTGCCCTCGGTGGACAGGGACCGGCCTTCGGTCTTCTCGTAGTGCTCGAGCTCCACGCGGTAGAGCCGGGCCATCTCGATGCCCGTGCTCGCGGTGCCCGCGATGCCCATGCAGGAGTAGTCGTCGGTGCGGAAGACCTTCTCGATGTCCCGCTGGGAGATGATGTTGCCCGAGGTGGCGCGGCGGTCGCCGGCCATCACCACTCCCCCGGCACACGTCGCCGCGACGATCGTGGTCGCGTGGGGGATCTGATCACCGACCGGCACGGCCGGCGTCTGCGCCCGGGACGGCAGCAGATCCGGCGCGTACGCGCCGAGAAACTCGGTGAAAGACGAGGACCCCGTGTATGTGAAGAGGTTGTTCATCCCGGCCTGCTGAGATGCCACGCGACTCCCTCCAAGCGTGCGTTGTTACGCCCGACCCTACTCATGTCACCGCACTGGTTGCACTCTTCCCGATCAGCTCAGCGCGAACCTCGTTTCTTGATCGTCGTTCCGGCCGCGCCCGCGGTTGAACCCCCGCGGGCACCGCCCCCGTTCTTCACTGCTTCACCAAACCGTTTCTTTACTCGTTAGTTGTCCCGTGCGACTGTCGATTTTGTCTGTACGTCATGACTTTGACGCGGAGGTCTTCATGAGACCTGTACTCGCGGCGGTGGCGGGAGCCGTACTGGTCCTCGCGGCCTGCGGAACGGGAAGCGAATCCTCGGACGGCAGTGTCACCCTCATCATCACGTCGAACGCGATCTCCGGCGGAAAGAACGCCGAGACGGCCGACTGGACGACCCGGTGGGTCATCCCCGAGTTCGAGCAGGAGCAGAAGGCGAAGGGCCGCCGGGTCCACGTCCTGTTCCAGCCGAGCGGGGTCGACGACGAGCAGTACAAGACGAAGATCGCCCTCGACCTCAAGTCGCACGCCGGGGCCGACGTGATCGACGTCGACGGCATCTGGGTGGGCGAGTTCGCCCAGGCCGGCTACATCAAGCCGCTGTCCGAGGTCGCCGGCCCCGAGGTCGACTCCTGGGAGGGCTGGAACCAGATCCCGAAGGCCGTACAGGGGCTGGGGATCTTCGAGGACAAGAAGTACGGCCTGCCGCAGGGCACCGACGGCCGCGTCCTGTACTTCAACAAGGACCTGTTCAAGAAGGCCGGCCTGCCGGCCGACTGGCAGCCCACGAGCTGGCAGGAGATCATCGACGCCGGCAACGCCCTGAAGGCCGCCGGGGTGCCGGTGCCGATCCAGCTCAACGCGGGCACCGCGATGGGTGAGGCGACGACCATGCAGGGCGCGCTGCCGCTCCTCGCGGGCGCGGGAGCGCAGATCTGGGCCGACGGCAAGTGGACGGGCGGCTCCCAGGCGCTGAAGGACGTGCTGGGCTTCTACCACCAGATCTACACGACCGGGCTCGGCGATCCGAAGCTTCAGCAGGAGGCGCAGGGCAGGGACAAGTCGTTCGCCCAGTTCGCCGAGGGCAAGATCGGCATCCTGGCGGAGGGCGACTACTTCTGGCGGGCCGTCGTCGAGCCCAAGGCCGGCGTCGCCCCGATGCAGAACAGGGACGCCGCAGTCGGGTACGCCCTCATCCCCTCCGAGCGCCCCGGCTCGGGCATCCGCGGGCAGGACTTCGTCAGCATGTCGGGCGGCGCCGTACGGGTCCTGAACCCGAACTCGAAGAACCCGAAGCTGGCCTGGGAACTGCTGTCGTTCATGCATTCGGCCAAGGCCACCACGTCGCAACTCGCGGGCGCGGCCAGGATCACCTCGCGCACGGACGTGAACGACGAGGTGCTCGGGGTCGACCCGATGCTGAAGTTCGTGTCGGACGAGGTGCTGCCGATCACGGCCTACCGTCCGCCGCTGGCCGTGTATCCGGAGGTGTCGGTGGCGCTGCAGGAGGCCACCGCCGCCGTCGTCTCGGGCAAGACGGTCGACGAGGCGGCCGCCGCTTACCAGCAGAAGGTGGAATCCCTCGTCGGCGGCGCCGCCAATGTCGCAAGCTGACCCATCGGGCCTGGGACGCGCACGAGCCGTCGGGTTCGTGCTCCCAGGCCTGGTGCTGATCGGGATCTTCCTGATCTTCCCGGCGCTGTGGACCATCTATCTCGGCCTGACCGACTACCGGCTGACCGGCCTCGCCGCGGCGAATCCGCAGGTCGTCGGCCTCGACAACTACACCACGGCGCTGGGGGACGACCGGTTCCGCAACTCGCTGTGGCTGACCGTGCAGTACGTGCTCGGCTCGGCGGTGGTGGGCCAGGCCGCCCTCGGGTTCGCGATCGCGTGGATGTTGCGCAACCGCCCCGGGCCGGTCAAGCGCATCACCGAGGGCCTCGTGCTGCTCGCCTGGATCCTGCCGTCGTCGGTGGTCGCATTCCTCTGGATCGCGCTGCTGGACCGCGACGAGGGCACGCTGAACGCGCTGCTGCACACGCCGGGGTTCGCCTGGTTGCTCGACTACCCCATGTTGTCGATCATCGTGTTCAACATCTGGCGGGGCACGGCCTTCTCGATGATGTTGTACGGCGCGGCGCTGGAGAACGTGCCCCCGTCCCATCTGGAGACGGCCAGGCTCGCGGGCGCGTCGACCTTCCAGCAGCTCAGAGACGTCGTGTTCCCGAGGATCAAGGGCCACGTGCTGACCAACCTGCTGCTGATCAGCCTGTGGACCTTCAACGACTTCACCTCGTTCCAGCTCACGGCGGGCGGGCCCGAGGGCCGTTCGGAGATCCTCCCCGTGTACATCTACAACGTCGCGCTCAGCGGCGGCCAACTGGGCTTCGGCGCGGCGATCTCGTTCCTCGTCCTGCTGATCAACCTCGTCTTCGCGTTCATCTACCTGCGCCTGCTTCGCGACCGCAGGAAGTTGGTCGTCCCATGACCCGCGAGGGGGCTGAGGCGAGCGCGGGTGTGAGGCAGCCGAGACGCGACGAGGGAAGGCACCGCCGCGAAGAACCCGCGAGCGGTCGTGCCGGAGGCACGGCCATGACACGCCACGCGCTCGCGACGATCGGACGGGCCACGTTCCTCGCGGTCGTGCTGGGGTTCTTCTCTCTGCCGCTGCTCTGGCTCGCCTCCGCGCCGTTCGACGCGCACCCGTCGATCACGACGTCGCTGCCGGAGTTCACGTTCGGCAACTTCCGGTCCCTGCTCGACAACCCGTATGTCATGAGTTCGCTGCGCAACTCGCTCCTGCAGGCGGCCGGCAGTGCGGCGCTCGTGGTGGTCCTGGCGGCCCTGGCGGCGTACGCGCTCTCCCGGGTGCGGGTGCCCGGCAGGGACGCGCTCCTGTACGTGCTGCTGCTCCTGTCCTCCGTGGTGACGGGGACCGCGGCGATGGTGCCGCTGTTCGAGCTGGCCACGCGGCTGAACCTGATCGACACCCACCTGGGGGTGATCCTCACGCTGTCGGGCGGCCTGCTCCCGGCCGCGATCTTCATTCTCAAGGATTTCATGGACGGCACGCCCACGTCGTACGAGGAGTCGGCCCGGGTGTTCGGGGCGTCGCCGCTGCAGATCCTGCGGCACATCGTGATCCCGCTGGTACGGCCCGGCCTGGCCACGATCGCGGTGTGGGCGGTCGCCAACGTGTGGGGCAGCTTCCTGCAGCCCTTCATCCTGCTCCGCGATCCCGACAAGTCCCCCGGCGCGGTGATCCTCTACACGCTCTACACCGAGGGCGGCGCGCCGCGTCTCGACCTGATCTCGACGTTCTCGCTGCTCTACTCGCTTCCGGTGGTCGTGATGTACGTGTTCGTCAGCCGCAGGTACGGCTTCCGCTTCCACGGAGGGATCAAGAGGTGATCTCGCTCAGCGGTCTGACCAAGGAGTTCCCCGGAGGCGTCCGGGCGATCGACTCCCTCGACCTCGAAATCGGCGACGGCGAGTTCTTCGCCCTGCTCGGCCCCTCGGGGTGCGGGAAGACGACGTTGTTGCGGACGATCGCCGGCCTGGAAACCCCCACATCCGGAAATATCGGGATCGGGGGGGCCGACGTGACCGGGTTGCCCCCCGGACGGCGGGACGTCGCGATGGTCTTCCAGGACTACGCGCTCTTCCCCCACATGGATGTCACGTCCAACATCGCCTATCCCCTGAGGATCAAGAAGGTCTCCCGGGCGAGGCGGGAGGCCAAGGCGGCCGAGACGGCCTCCCGCCTCAGCCTCTCCGAACTGCTGGCACGCAGGCCCGCCCAGTTGTCCGGCGGCCAGCAGCAGCGGGTCGCCCTGGCCAGGGCCATCGCCAGCCGCCCCCAGGTGTTCCTGTTCGACGAACCGCTGTCGAACCTCGACGCCCGGCTGCGCCTGGAGGCGCGCACGTTCCTCAAGCGCCTCCAGCGCGAGCTCGCGGTGACCACCGTCTTCGTGACGCACGACCAGGGAGAGGCGCTCGCGCTCGCCGACCGGATCGCCGTCATGAACGCCGGGCGGATCACGCAGGTCGGCACGCCGTCCGAGGTCTTCCACCG
The DNA here is from genome assembly GCF_016863275.1 of Planotetraspora mira. Classification (GTDB taxonomy): domain Bacteria; phylum Actinomycetota; class Actinomycetes; order Streptosporangiales; family Streptosporangiaceae; genus Planotetraspora; species Planotetraspora mira. Next base: position 220,713 of record NZ_BOOO01000033.1, on the reverse strand, counting down.
GCCCGCCGACCCCTTCGTCGCCGGTTTCATCGGCTCCACCCCCATGAACCTGCTGCCCGCCTCGGCCGAAGGGGGCGAACTCCACGTCGCCGGCGCCGTGCTCCCCCTCCCGCGCGACATCGCGGACGGCCCTCTCCTGTACGGCCTGCGGCCGGAATATGCGGACTTATCACAATCCGCACTCATCGGGAGGCGGGACGCCTTCTCGGGGAAGGTAGCCGTCGTGGAGAATCTCGGCACCGCCCACCTCGTCACGCTCGAGTCGGGGGACCTGCTGATCCAGGTCGTCGTACCCGAGGGAGACGAGCCCGCCATCGGCGCCTCCGCCTGGGCCGTCCCCCGTCCCGGTCGCGCCCTCCTCTACCGCGACGACCGACTCCTCACGGGAGCCTGAGGATGGCCTGGATCACGGGAGCGCCCGGAGAGACGATCCGGGGGACGTGGACGCTCGACGACCGGATCTCCGGCCCGGTCAAGGAGGTCGCGTTCGAGATCCCGGCCGGCACCGCCGCCCTCACGGTGCGGCTCGGCCACGACAGCTCGGCGGGGGTGCTCGACCTCGGCTGCTCGGGCCCGGACGGCTTCCGCGGCTGGTCGGGCGGTGCCCGCACCGAGTACACGATCGGCCCCCTGTGGGCGACCCCCGGCTACCTTCCCGGCGACATCGAGCCCGGGGTCTGGCGGGTGCTGATCGGCCTTCATCGCATCCCCCTCGAGGGCATGCCGTACGAGATCACGGTGATCGCCCACCCGCGGCCGCCCGCCGCGCCGCGCGACCATCCGAGCCGGTGCAAGCGCGCACCCCGTGACCCGCACCGGCAGCCCGCCGCCACGCGCCGGGGCCTGCCCTCGCTCGACGGGTTCCACTGGCTGGCCGGGGACCTCCACGCCCACACGCATCACTCGGACGGCTCGCTCAGCGTCTACGAACTGGCGTGCTTCGCGGCCGACCGCGGCCTCGACTTCCTCGCCGTCACCGACCACAACACGGTCAGCCACCACGCCGACCTGGCCTCCGGGTCGGCGCTCGCGGGCATCCTGCTCGTTCCCGGGCAGGAGGTCACCACCGATCTCGGCCACGCCAACGCGCTGGGCGACATCGGCTGGGTCGACTTCCGGCGCCCGCCCGACGAGTGGGCCCGTGCCGTGGAGGACCGGGGCGGGGTGTTGTCGGTCAACCATCCGCTGGCGGCCGACTGCGCGTGGCGGCACCCGTTCGGCAGCCGGCCGAGGACGGCCGAGCTGTGGCACTGGAGCTGGTGGGACCGGACGTGGGGCGCGCCGCTCGCCTGGGGGCAGGCGTGGGCGGACGACCTCGTCGTCGTGGGCGGCGGGGACTTCCACCGGCCGGAGGACGGGCACCCGCCGGGGGCTCCCACGACGTGGGTGCTCGCCGACTCCGCGTGCGACGGCGCGGACAAGGTCGTGCGGGCGGTGGCAGACGGCCGAACCGCGGTGTCGGCGTCGCCCGACGGGCCGCTGCTGCTCCGGCACGGCGAGGAGTTCCTCGTGGCCGGCGGGGACGGGCTCGTGTTGTGGGGTCCGGAGACGCGGCGGGTCATCCGCGGGGACCGCGTGCTGGTGCCGGCCCGGCCGGGCGTCCATCGGCTCGAGACGCCGGTGAACGAGGTCATGGCCCTGTGCACCTGACCCCCGCCGCACCTGGCACGGCCTTTGCGGGAAGGCAGGCGTGATCACACCGGCATCGTGGGAAGGTCACGTGGCAGCCGGGGAAGCCCGCGTGATGGTGGGGGGACGGTGACGGGCGTGGACGTGGTGAAGGTGGCCGTCGTGGGCCTGGGCGTGGCCGGTCAGGTCGTCTACCTGCCGTTGCTGGCGCGGCGTCGCGACATCTTCCGGGTCTCCGCCGTCTGCGACCTCGACCGCGAGCACGCGGAGAACGTGGGGCGCGACATCGGCGCCACGGCGTTCGACGACCCGATCGTCATGATGGACAGGGGCGGATTCGACGCGCTGATCGTCTTGACCAACGGGTCCCACGGGCCGCTCGTGAAGGCGGCCCTCGATCGCGGCTACTGGGTGCTCTCCGAGAAGCCGCTGGCCTACAGCCTGGCCGAGCTGAAGGGCGTCCCCGGGGACGCCCGGCTCATGGTGGCCTACATGAAGCAGTACGACCCGGCGTCGCAACGCATGCTGGACGCGCTGCACGAGGCGGGCGGGGCGGCCGCGATCCGCCATCTGGACGTCACCGTGCTGCACCCGTCGGACGAGTCGCAACTGCTGTTCGCCCGGGCACGCGTGACGAAGCCCTCGCCCGACCGGCTGGCACCGTACGCGGAGGCCGACGAGCGGGCGCTCACCGCCGCGGTCGGGGCGTCGTCGGAGCGGCTGCGGCGCCTGTACGCCCGGGTCGTGCTGGGCAGCATCTGCCACGACCTGTCCCTCATGCGGATGTTCACCGGCCCGCCCGACACGGTGGACCACGTGTCGGTGTGGCCCGTCGACGCCTTCCCGCCGTCGGTCGAGGTGAGCGGCACGTTGCGCGGCAGCGGTTCCGGCAGGTACGGCATCCGCTGGCACCATCTGCCGAGCTATCCCGCCTACCACGAGACCGTGCTGGTGCACCACGAGCACGGCTCGCTGGAGCTGGAGTTCCCCTCCCCCTACCTCCTGAACGCCCCGACCACCCTCACCTGCCTGTCGCGGGTCGGCACGACCGAGCGGCGGACGGTCTACCGGGACGTGGCGGAGGCGTTCGAACGGCAACTCGTCGCCTTCCACCGGTTCGTCACCCAGGAGGAGCGCCCTCTCACCGGGCTCGAGGGCGCCATGGAGGACATCGTCACGGCCCAGCGGATCATCCGCCGCTACGCCGAATGGGCCGGCATCCCCATCAGCGGCGAATGCGTCGAGAGCGAGCGCACGCGTGAACCTGTTACCGACCCCCTCGGATGATCGTCCCGAGATCGTCGTCGTCCCCCACACGCACTGGGACCGCGAGTGGTACCTCCCGTTCCAGCGGTTCCGGATGGGCCTGGTCCGGATGCTCGACGACGTCCTGTCCGCGATGGACGACGACCCGGCCTACCGGTTCACCATGGACGGCCAGCTCGCCGCCGTGGAGGACTACCTGGAGATCCGGCCCTCCCGGCGCGACGACATCGTCCGCTTCGTCACCGAGGGCCGGTTCGCCGTCGGTCCGTGGCTGATCCTCGCCGACGAGTTCCTCTGCTCCGGCGAGACCCTGATCCGCAACCTCGAGTACGGCATGCGCGGCTCGGCCGCGCTCGGCGGGGCGATGCGCGTCGGCTATCTTCCCGACCAGTTCGGGCACTGCGCCCAGATGCCGCAGATCCTGGCGTCCGCCGGACTGCGTCACGCCTGCCTGTGGCGCGGGGTCCCGGCGCACGTCGACCGGGACGCGTTCGTCTGGACGGGCGCCGACGGCACCACGGTGACGACCAGATACCTGCCCGGAGGGTACGGCAACGCCGTCGCGCTCCTCAGCGGCCCGCCCGAGGGCCTGCCCGACCGCGTCGCCGCCTTCGCCTCCGCGATGGACGGCTGGCGCTCCGACGCCCTGCTGCTCGCGATGTACGGGGCCGACCACTCGGCCCCGTCCCGTGAGATCACCGCCGCGGGACTGCGCGTCGCGACCCTCGGCGAGTTCATGGACACGGCGGCAGGCGCCGCCGACGGCGGCCTTCCACGGGTGACCGGCGAGCTGAGGTCGCACGCGCGGGCCAACATCCTGCCCGGCGTGATCTCCGCTCGCGTGGGGCTGAAGCAGGCCATGGCCCGGGCCGAGCGGGTCATCACGCGATACGCCGAGCCGCTGTCCGCCCTGTGGCTCACCGACCGCACGGCCTCCGCGCGACTGCTCGATCTCGCCTGGCGGCGCGTCATCGCGTGCAGCGGGCACGACTCGGTGACCGGCTGCGGCGCCGACGAGACGGCGCAGCAGGTGGCCGCCAGGATCGCCGAGGCCGAGCAGATCGGTCAGGCCGTCGTCGACCTCGTCGGATCGTCCCTCGCCGCGTCGGCGGGGAAGGACGCGACCGTGGTCGTCAACCCCTCGCCGTTCGAGCGGTCCGGCCTCGTGCTCGCCGACCTCCCCGAGCACAGCGCCGCCCTCGTGGGCCCCGACGGCCGGGCCGTACCCGTCCAGCGTCTGGAGCACGCCCCCACGCTCCTGGACGAGACCGTCATGGACGACCTGGGACGGTTGCTCGGCCGCGTGCACGAGCGGGAGCTGTTCGGCCACGAGATCGTCTCCTGGGCCGTGGAGCGGCCCCGCGAGGACGAGGGCGGCGTGTTCACCGTGACGGTCAGCCGCCACGCCTCGGGGGCGTACGCCTATGAGGACCTCCGCCAGGCGATCCTCCGCGCGGGGCCGGGGCCCTGGGTCGTCAGGACCCTGGCGGAACCGGTCGTCACAGTCGCCGCCCATGTCACCGTGCCGCCTCTCGGCCGTTCGGTGCTGACCGCGCGCGCTCCGGTCTTCGGCGGCCCCCGTGCGGGCCTGCCCGCCGGCGCGATCCTGGAGGAGGAGGCTGACGGGGCCACGCTGGACAACGGGCTGCTACGCGTCCGGGTCGCCGCCGACGGCACACTGTCCCTGCGGAGCGCGGAAGGAGTCGAGGTCCACGGGGTCGGACGCGTCGCTCACAGCGGAGACGTGGGAGACACCTACAACCACGCCCCTCCGCCGCAGGACCACGTGACGGACGTCCCCACTCACGTGTCGGTGGAAGAGGTGCACACCGGGCCGCTCGTCTCGGTGCTCGACGTCGTCCGGACCTACGAGTGGCCGGCGGACGAGCGCGCGGCCTCCCAGGTGACCACCGGCGTGCGGACCAGGGTGGAGTTGCGGGCGGGCGAGCCGTACGTGCGGTGTGAGGTGTCCATGGACGTCGTCTGCCGGGATCACCGGATCAGGTGGCACGCCCCGCTGCCGTCCGGGGCGGCCGAGTCGTTCGCCGAGGGGCAGCTCGCCGTGGTCCGGCGTGGCCTGACGGCCGAGGGAGGCGGCGGAGAGGAGCCCGTGCCCACCTTCCCCGCGGAGTCGTTCGTCGCCGCGGGCGGGCTCGCGGTCTTGCTCGACCATGTCAGCGAATACGAGCTCGTCGGCCACGGAGCGGAGGTCCCGCAGGTCGCGAGGGAGCTGGCGCTGACGCTGGTCAGGTCGGTGGGCCTGCTGTCCGCCAATCGCAATTCCCACCGGGACGAGCCCGCGGGGCCGCAGGTGGCGACTCCCGCCGCCCAGTGTCCGGGGCCGTTCTCGACGCGCTTCGCCGTCCTCCCCTATTCGGGGGCCTGGCACGAAGCGGAGTTGCCGCGTCTCGCGGAGGAGTTCCGGCACGAGTTGCTCGCCGTCCCCGGCTCAGGGCCCTCAGTGGCCGCGTCCGCGCGGCGGGGACTCATGATCAGCGGTGACGGGGTGATGATGGCGGCGTTGCGGGAGAGGGACGGATGGCTGGAGATCCGCCTGGTGGCCGAGCATCCGGTGGCCACCGAGGCCGTGATCCACGGGGGGTTCACCGGCGCGCGTCTCGCCGACGCGCTCGGTTCCCCCGCCGCCCCGCTGGATGTCGCAGAAGGATCGGTACGGCTCCCGCTCCGTCCCTTCGAGATAGCGACCGTTCAGATGTCGTGGTTGTAGCCGGGCTCCCGCTCGATCGTCCGGCGGGCGCCCATCGTGGGACCCGCTTCTACTGCCCGCCCTTCTGGACGTAGCTCCGGACGAACTCCTCCGCGTTCTCCTCGAGAACCTCGTCGATCTCGTCGAGGATCGCGTCGACGTCGTCGGTGAGCTTCTCCTGACGCTCCTGGACGTCCGGGGCCGCCTGCGCCTCGACCTCTTCGACGTCGTTCTCCTGGCGGCCGGTCTGCTTCTGACCGCCGGTGTCCTTGGTCGCCATGGGTGCTACCTCCGCTACTCGGGGATGTCCCTCTCCCTATATTTTCCCCGAACCGGACGACAATTCGCGCGGAAGCCCCCACGATCTTTCTCCCCGGCCCGGGGACGTCCCGCCAGACAACCCTCTGCGTACCCCGAGCGCAACCCCCTGACCGGATAGCAGAGCTATCCGATTCTCCGGCGGCACCGGCCCTGGTCACCCGGTCCGAACAAGCTCGTTTACCCGAGGGCGCCGGTCGGAGTAAGCCCGAGAGCAGGCACAATGATCTCGGCACCGGCCTGCTGTAGATCGGATCGTTATGCCCGCCACACCGCCGTCCGGCATTCGGCGGCATCCGTCCGGACCACAATGTGCAGAGATCTCGGGCCCACGGGGGCGGCTGGAGCGCGGACGGGGAACTGATGGGAACAGATCGGGCAGGAGACCTGCTCGGGGATCGGTACAGGCTCGTGTCGCCCTTCCACCGGGAGGACGGCGGCGTCATGTGGCGGGCTCACGATTTGCGGCTCAAGCGTGACGTGGTGGTCAGGGAGGTACGCCCGCCCGCCCACATCGACGGATCCGATCTCCCGGCCGCGCGGCTCCACGCGCTCGGTGAGGCGCGCTCGGCGGCCCGGCTGGCCCATCCGGCGATCGTGACCGTGCACGACCTTCTGGAGGACCACGGCCGGATCTGGATGGTGACCGAACTCCTGCGCGGCCTCACGCTGAAGGAGACGGTGCGGCACCTGGGCAGGCTCCCGATCCACTGGGCGGCCTGGGTCGGCTTCCAACTCCTGGCCGGGATCCGGTACGCCCACGCGGCCGAGGTCCTGCACGACGGCATCAGGCCGTCCAGGGTCCTGCTGACCGAGGAACGCGTGGTGCTGACGGGATTCGGGTTCGCCACGCCGGAGAACATGCCGGCGGCGACGGCCCCGTCGCCGTACACCGCGCCTGAGCGGTTGCTCGGCCGCCGGCCGGACCAGGCGTCCGATCTGTGGTCGTTCGCGGCGACGCTGTACTACGGCGTGGAGGGCAGACCCCCCTACCCGGCCGATGAGGTCCGTTCCGGCCGGGCGGGCGAGCCTGAGGCCGTCACGGCGGCCTCAGGCGCATACGGCGACGCCGGGAGCGCTCCCGAGGACGCGTCCGCGGACCGGCACGGAGGCTCGGTCCTGACCGCCGACGATCGCGGGGAGCCGGACCCGCCCCGCAAGGCGGGGCCGCTGCGCCCGGTCCTCGAGGGCCTGCTCCGGGTGGACCCGGACAGGCGGCTGACGGCCGAGGCGGCCACGGCCCTCCTCGTGGAGCTCTTGAAGAAGGAGGGCATCGCGGCCACGTTGCCCGGACGCCGGGCCGAGTCGCCCCTGCCGCCCTCCTTTACAAAGTAGATTCATTTGTTCGCCGGGTGGTGCGCCGCCGCGGCGACGAAGCGGGCCGCGAGCCGGGGACTTCCCGCCCAGTGCAGGTGCAGATAGGACGCCAGGACCCCGCCGCCGGCGTATCCGTCGGCCCCTCCCCGCCACCGGAACACGGGCCTTTCCGGCGGCTCGCAGACCGTCCGGTGGAACTCGTGTCCGCGGAACCGCTCACCCTCCCTGGTCAGCACCGTGTCGCGGACGGCGACCGCGTCGCGGTACCCGAGCGTGAGCCTGGCGGTCATCCGCGCCGTCGTGTCGAGCACGCCGCACATCGGGAGCCCGTCGAGCTCACGACCCAGGTAGAGAAGCCCGGCGCACTCGGCGGCGATCGGCCCGGTGAAGCCCGCCACCTGCTCGCGCAGCGGCACGTTGGCCGACAGGGCACTCGCGTAAACCTCGGGGAAGCCGCCGGGCACGACGATGCCCCGCGTGCCCTCAGGCAGCGCCTCGTCGTGCAGAGGGTCGAAGGTGACGACCTCACCACCGGCCGCCTGGAGAAGCTCCACGTGCTCGGCGTAGCCGAACGTGAACGCCGCCCCGCCCGCCACCGCGATCCTGGTCCCGCCGCCCTCCGCCACCGCCTCGCCCTCTCGTACCGCCTCGCCCTCTCGTACGGCCTCGCCCTCTCGTACGGCCTCGGCCGGCGACCACGTGGGCCCCGGTGAGGCGGGAGCCGATCGGGCGAGCCGTACGAGCCCGTCGAGGTCGCAGGACCCCGCCACCAGGTCGGCGAGCAGCCCGGCGGTCCTGACGGCCTCCGCGTGCCGCTCCGCCACGGGGATCAGGCCCAGGTGACGGGACGGGGTCTCGATCTCCGCGGCCTTCCTGATCGCGCCGAACACGGGGACTCCGGCGTCTTCGAGGGCCCCGCGGCAGATCTCCTCGTGGCGGTCGGAGGAGAGCCGGTTGAGGATGACCCCGCCGAACCGGATCCGGGTGTCGTACGACGCGAACCCGTGGACGAGCGCGGCCACCGACTGGCCCTGGCCCGCGGCGTCGACGACCAGGACGACGGGGGCGTCCAGCAACCGGGCGACGTGGGCCGTCGAGGCGTAGTGGCCGTGCCGTCCCGCGGCGGGCTCACCGGGGCTCGTGGCGACGCCGTCGAACAGGCCCATGACGCCCTCGATGACGGCGATGTCCGACCCGGCCGAACCATGCCGGAACAGGGGGCCGACGAGGTCCTCGCTGGTCAGCCATGGATCGAGGTTCCGGCCCGGCCGCCCGGTCGCGAGGGAGTGATAGCCGGGGTCGATGTAGTCGGGTCCCACCTTGTGCGGGGACACGCGCAGGCCCCGCGCGGCCAGGGCGGCCATCAGACCGGTGGCGACCGTGGTCTTGCCCGTCCCCGAACCGGGTGCCGCGATCACGAGCCTGGGCATGCCGCTCATCGCGGGCTCGCGGCCGACGGCCCGATCGGTGACGGGGGCGACGGCGGACTCGGCGGCATGCTCGAGCGCACGGGTGATCCATTCCCGGGGTCCTCGCCCCGATCGGGTAGGGCTGCCGCGGCGGGGAGTCTCCCGGCTCCCGGGGGTCGGCGCTCGTCCCGAGCCTTCCGCCCCTCAGGGGTCGTGGCCGTACGGGTGGGGTGAGCTTCCCGGTCACGGTTGCGGGACAGTCGCGGATTCCCACCGCGTTCCTTCCACGCCGCCGCCCGAAGTGTACGACGTACGGCCCCACGGGCCGGGGTCAGGTGCGCCGCCCCGTGATCGGCCGGCGCGGGCGGTCAGGCGCCCGCTCCGAACCGCAGGTTCCACCGTCCGCTCCTGCCGGTCAGCTCGGACCGGCTCAGCGGCTCGACGTCGATCCGCCAGAACGCCGCCGGCGGAGTGCCGAGTGCGTGGACGATCACGGCGCGGATCACGGACGGGTGCGTGACGGCGACCACGCGGCCCGGAGGCAGGCCTGTGAGCCAGCCTGCCGCCCGATCAATCACGTCGGCGACCGATTCCCCTCCGTGGGGCGCCGCCGCCGGGTCGGCGAGCCAGCGGCTCACCCCATCGGGGTCCGCCGCCTGGACGTCGGCCAGGGTGCGGCCGCGCCATGCGCCGAAATCGCAGTCGCGCAACTGCGGGGCCGACTCGGCGGCGAGGCCCAGCGTCTCGGCCGTCTGGGCGCACCGGATCTCGGGCCCCCGCAGCGCGAGCCCGTCCGTGCGGGCGGCGCCGGCCTCTCGGGTGGCGCCGGCCGGTCCGTCACGAAGGCCGCGCGCCTCCACCGGCTCGTCCTCGGGGAACGACGCGGCCGCCATCGCCGGGGTGAAGGCGTGACAGACCAGCAGCAGGCGTGTGGTCATCGCTTCAAGGAGTCGTCCGGCCGCCGAGGGCTCAGCTCTCGCCGGTCAGAGCGGCCACCAGGTCGGCGGCGGTCCTGCATCGGTCGAGGAGGTCGCCCACGTGCGCCTTGGTGCCGCGGAGGGGCTCCAAGGTGGGCACCCGCTGCAGCGACTCCCTGCCGGGGATGTCGAAGATCACCGAGTCCCACGACGCGGCGGCCACCGACTCGCTGTACTGACGCAGGCAACGGCCGCGGAAATAGGCGCGGGTGTCGTTCGGCGGCATCTCGATGGCCCGCTCGACCTCGTCCTCGGTCACCAGGCGCTGGATGCGGCCCCGGGCGACGAGCCGGTTGTAGAGGCCGCGCTCGGGCCGGATGTCGGAGTACTGCAGATCGACGAGCTGGAGGCGCGGGTGGCTCCAGGGCAGGTTGTCGCGGGTGCGGTAGCCCTCGAGAAGCTCCAGCTTGGCGACCCAGTCGAGCTCCCTGGACAGCTGCATCGGGTCCTCGGCGAGCCGGGTCAGCACCGACTCCCAGCGGTTCAGCACGTCCTTGGTCATCTCGTCGACGCTGGAGCCGTAGCGGTCCTCGACGTACTTGCGGGCCTGCTCGAGATACTCCATCTGGAGCTGGACGGCCGTCATCTTCCGGCCGTTGCGCAGCGCGATCTCGTACTTGCAGGTCGGGTCGTGGGACACGGCCCGCAGCGCCGCGACCGGCGACTCCGCCGACAGGTCGTTGGTGAGGAAGCCGTCCTCGATCATGGCCAGGACGAGCGCCGTGGTCCCCAGCTTCAAATACGTCGAAATTTCCGACATATTGGCATCGCCGATGATGACGTGGAGGCGGCGGTACTTCTCGGGGTCGGCGTGCGGCTCGTCACGCGTGTTGATGATCGGCCGCTTGAGCGTGGTCTCGAGGCCGACCTCCACTTCGAAGAAGTCGGCCCGCTGGCTGATCTGGAAACCCTCGCCACGCGAGTCCTGCCCGATCCCGACCTTGCCCGCGCCGCAGACGACCTGGCGGGACACGAAGAACGGCGTGAGATGGCGGACGATGTCGGCGAACGGGGTGGCCCGGCGCATGAGGTAGTTCTCGTGGCAGCCGTAGGAGGCGCCCTTGGCGTCGGTGTTGTTCTTGTACAGCTGAATGGGGGCGTTGCCCGGCATGCCCGAGGCGCGGACGGCGGCGTCGTGCATGACGCGCTCCCCCGCCTTGTCCCAGATGACCGCGGCACGGGGGTTGGTGCACTCCGGCGTGGAGTACTCCGGGTGGGCGTGGTCGACGTAGAGCCGCGCGCCGTTGGTGAGGATGACGTTGGCCAGACCGAGGTCCTCATCGGTCAACTGGCTCTGGTCAGCCACCTCACGGGCCAGGTCGAACCCACGGGCGTCACGGAGCGGGTTCTCCTCCTCGAAGTCCCATCGAGCGCGCCGGGCCCGAGCGGCCGACGCCGCCAGGTACGCGTTGACGACCTGCGAGGAGGTCACCATCGCGTTGGCCCCTGGCTGACCGGGTACGGCGATGCCGTACTCGGTCTCGATGCCCATCACCCGCCGAACCGTCATGCGCACCCCGCCTGTTTCAGGCTGTCGTTCCGCCGTTATATCCCCGAGCCTAGCCCCTTCTCTATGCCCGGCTGCCAGACAGTTACGGCACCGATGCCTAGGGAGTTTGTACCGGAACGGGCGGCTGGAGCGGGGAGACGGCCTTCCACACGGCCGTACGCCACGGGTGGAGGCGACCGCCGGGACCCGCCCGGCGGACCGCTGACCAGCGAGGGAGGAGGCCGCCCGGCGTCCCCGACCGGCGCCGGGTGAGGACGAGGAAGCGGCGCGGTCCGCTGGGGGACCGCGCCGCTCCTCGTGTCACGAGTTTCGCCGGATGACGGAAGTGACCGAAGTTCCTCCGCCTTCCTCTGAGGCTGCAGCGCTCAGAGGTACTGACCCGTGTTGGCCACCGTGTCGATCGACCGGCCGGCCTCCGTGCCCTGCTTGCCCTGGACGAGCGTGCGGATGTAGACGATCCGCTCGCCCTTCTTGCCGGAGATGCGGGCCCAGTCGTCGGGGTTGGTGGTGTTGGGCAGGTCCTCGTTCTCGGAGAACTCGTCCACGCAGGCGGCCAGCAGATGCGCGATCCGCAGACCCTTCTGCCCGGTCTCGAGGAACTGCTTGATCGCCATCTTCTTGCCGCGATCCACGATGTTCTGGATCATGGCTCCGGAGTTGAAGTCCTTGAAGTAGAGGACTTCCTTGTCGCCGTTGGCGTAGGTCACCTCGAGGAAGCGGTTCTCCTCGCTCTCGGTGTACATCCGCTCGACGACCCGCTGGATCATGCCCGCGATCGTGCCCTCGCGGCTGTCGCCGTGCTCGGACAGGTCGTCGGCGTGGAGCGGGAGCTCGGTGATGATGTACTTCGAGAAGATGTCCTTGGCCGCCTCGGCGTCCGGCCGCTCGATCTTGATCTTGACGTCCAGGCGGCCGGGCCGCAGGATCGCCGGGTCGATCATGTCCTCGCGGTTGGAGGCGCCGATGACGATGACGTTCTCCAGGCCCTCGACGCCGTCGATCTCCGACAGCAGCTGGGGGACGATGGTGTTCTCGACGTCGGAGGAGACGCCCGAGCCGCGGGTCCGGAAGATCGAGTCCATCTCGTCGAAGAACACGATCACCGGGGTGCCCTCGGAGGCCTTCTCCCTGGCCCGCTGGAAGACCAGGCGGATGTGCCGCTCGGTCTCACCGACATACTTGTTGAGAAGCTCGGGACCCTTGATGTTGAGGAAGAAGCTCTTGCCGGACTGGCCGGTCTTCTCGGCGACCTGCTTGGCGAGGGAGTTGGCGACGGCCTTGGCGATCAGGGTCTTGCCACACCCGGGCGGGCCGTACAGCAGCACCCCCTTGGGCGGGCGGAGCTTGTGCTCCCTGAACAGGTCGGCGTGCAGGTAGGGCAGCTCGATCGCGTCCCTGATCTGCTCGATCTGCCTGCTGAGGCCGCCGATCTCCTCGTAGGAGATGTCGGGGACCTCTTCGAGGACGAGCTCCTCGACCTCGGACTTGGGGATCCGCTCGTAGACGTAGTTGGAACGGGGCTCGAGCAGGAGCGAGTCGCCGGCGCGGATCGGCTGGTCGAGAAGGGACTCGGCCAGCTTGACCACGCGCTCCTCGTCCGCGTGCGAGATGACGAGCGCGCGCTGCCCGTCCTCCAGGAGCTCCTTCAGCATGACGATCTCGCCGACGTCCTCGAAGCCGAGGGCCTCGACGACGTTGAGCGCCTCGTTGAGCATGACCTCCTGGCCACGCTTGAGGGACTCGACCTCGACGGCGGGGCTGACGTTGACCCGCAGCTTCCGGCCGCCCGTGAACACCTCGATCGTGCCGTCTTCCCTGGCCTCGAGGAACACTCCGAAACCGGACGGCGGCTGGGCCAGCCGGTCGACCTCCTCCTTGAGGGCGACGATCTGATCCCTGGCCTCCTTGAGGGTGGAGACCAGCCGTTCGTTCTGACTCGTGAGGGCCGCCACCTGGGCCTGTGCCTCATGGAGACGCTCTTCGATGACCCTGGCCTGCCGGGGTGACTCGGCCAGTTTCCGGCGCAACGCGGTGATCTCCTCCTGCAGGAAGGAGACCTGTGTTGTGAGATCCGCGACCTCCCGTTCGCGCTGCGCGGCTCGAGCCTCAGCGTCGTCGCGAGCTGCCACGCCCCGTCACCTCCTTCCCCGTCGAGAACGACTACTCAAGACCCTACCTATCTTGGCGCTGTACGTAACCTGGCCGGGCAGTGTTCGTGTAGTTACATTGGGTGTTCGCCGTTTGATACCTAATTGTGCGTTTATTCTCGCAGCATAAGGAACACACCCTTATGTTCCCGTGTCACGGGGCTTTGCCCGTTTGTAGCTGAATCGTCACCCTGTTTCGGTACCCTCCCCATATGCCCCCTTCGCTGGGCGCCGGCGCCGTGGCGGGGGCGTGACACCGTCCGCCATGCGACGGGCGGTGACGAGGAATCCCGTGTGGCCGACCATGCGATGGTCCGGCCGTACGGCGAGGCCCTCGACATGCCAGTCGCGAACCAAGGTCTCCCACGCGTGAGGCTCGGTGAAACTCCCGTGTTCTCTGAGGGTCTCCACGGTTCTGGACATCTGCGTAGTGGTCGCCACATAACAACAAATAACTCCACCCGGAGTCATGGCCTTGGCGGCCGCGTCGACGCACTCCCACGGCGCGAGCATGTCGAGGATCACGCGGTCGACGTCCACCTCGTCGAGCGCGGCGACGAAGTCGCCCACGACCAGCCGCCACTGGTCCACGGGACCGCCGTAGAACTTCTCCACGTTCTTGGTCGCGACCTCCGCGAAGTCCTCCCGCCGCTCGTACGACGTGACCGAGCCCTCGGGCCCGACCGCGCGCAGCAGGAAGCAGGTGAGCGCTCCCGAGCCGACGCCCGCCTCGACCACGCGGGCGCCGGGGAAGATGTCGGCCATCCCCACGATCTGCGCGGCGTCCTTGGGGTAGATCACCGCCGCGCCGCGCGGCATGGAAAGGGCGTAGTCGGCCAGAAGGTGGCGGAACGCCAGATAGTCGGTGCCGCCCGAGGATCGGACGACGGAGCCCTCAGGCCGACCGATCAGCTCGTCGTGCGGGATGGACCCCTTGTGCGTGTGGAAGACGCCGCCCTCTTTGAGCGTCACCGTGTGCCGCTTGTTCTTCGGGTCGGTGAGCTGAACCTGATCTCCGGCCTGGAACGGGCCGTGCCTGCGAAAACCCATGGTGAAAAGGCTATCGGGCATTGCCGGTACGGCTGCCGCCCGCAAGCCGGATATAGGACGATATACGTGGATACTGCATAACACAGACCGGCGCCTCACCGGGAATGCCCCGGGAGCTGGAAATCTATTGGCCCCTTCCCTGGCCCGCTGGTAGCAATGGTGCATGTTGCCCCGCGAAGTCCTCCAAGCAGGTCCAGTGATCCTCCGCGTCCCCGAGGAGAAGGACGCCGACGCGATCGCGCGAGCGTACGCCGACCCACAGGTGGCCAGGTTCGTCCCCTTCGTGCCGCTGGAGTACGACCGTGAGGACGCGCTGAACTGGATCGCGGCGGCGCAGGTCGTGTGGGACGAGGGCGGGGCCGAGTTCGTGATCGCCGACCGGGACACCGGCGAGGTCCTCGGCGCCGCGCTGCTCAAGCCGCCCGACAGGTTCGGCAACAGCGAGGTCGGCTACCTGCTCGCCCCGTGGGGCCGGGGCCGCGGAGCCGCGACGGCGGCGGTCCGCGCGCTCACCGACTGGGGCTTCGCCCATGGCATCCCCCGCATCGGGCTGATCACCGACGTGGAGAACATCCCGAGCCAGTCGGTGGCCTACCGGTCCGGATTCACGCGGGAGGGAGTGCTCCGCGAGGAGTACGCCACGCGGGACGGCTCCCGGCACGACTCGATCGCCTTCGCCCGGCTGGCGGGCGACCCCGGCGATCCGATCGACCCCTTCCTGCCGTTCTTCCCCGGCGGCCACCCCTCCGGTTCGCTGACCGACGGCGTCGTACGGCTCCGGCCGCTCACGCCGGGCGACACCGACGAGTACCACGCGATGCAGTCCGACCCGCAGATGTACAAGTTCAGCGTCCCGCCGGAGGCGCCCTCCTACGCCGACAGCGTGATGCGGTGCCGGTACGCGGGGATGTGGTGGCTGGCCGGTCAGCGGGTCGAACTCGCCGTCCGGTGGGCGGAGACGGACGCCTTCGCCGGGCATCTCCAGCTCACGGGCGTGCTGCCCCCGCTGGGCCAGGCCATGGTGGGGTACAGCCTCCTGCCGGACTACCAGGGGCGAGGTGTCATGACCAGGGCGGTGGACCTTCTCGCGACCTGGGCGTTCGAGCACACGGGGATCCGCCGGCTCGTCGCGGGGACCGCACCCGACAACGTCGCCTCCCACCGGGTGCTCGAGCGCGCGGGCTTCGTCCGCGAACTCCTGGTCAAGGACCTGCTCCCCGGCCCGGACGGCACACGGATCGACGACGTCCAGTGGGCGCGGACCCGCTGATCGCCGTCCGCGCCCGCCGTGCCCCGTCCGGCCGGACGGGGATCAGTCGGCGCCGAACGCGGCCCTGAGCTTGGCGAAGGCCGCGTCGGTGCCCTGGAGCGCCCGGTCGATCTCGGCGTCGGTGTGAGCGGCCGACAGGAACCAGTTGTGCCACGCGTGGAGGAAGACGCCCTCGTCCAGGCAGGCCCCGGCCCAGTGCATCGCCTTCTCGAGGGTCTCGTCGCCCTCGAAGGACAACCAGGGCACCTGCACGGGACCCGTCTGCTTCACCACGAACCCGTGCGAGGCGGCCTGCGCGGCGAGCCCCTCGCGGAGCCGGGTGCCCGCCCGGTGCATCAGCGCCACCCCGTCCTCCTCCCGGAGGATCTCGATCGTCGCCGTGGCGGCGGCCATCGCGGTCGCGGAGAACCAGAACGAGCCGGTCGAGTACAACGTCTGGGCCGCGCCGCGCAGCGCGTCCGCACCCGTGACCGCGGCGATGGGGAAGCCGTTGGCCATCGCCTTGCTCCAGGCCGTCAGGTCGGGACGCACTCCGAGCGGCTCCCACGAGCCCCGCAGGTCGAGCCGCCATCCGGCGCGCACGTCGTCGATGACCAGGGCCGCGCCGAGCCGGTCCGCCAGCGCGCGGATCCCGCGGGCGAAGTCCGCCTCGGCCAGTTCCTGGTCCTCGAACGAGTCGTGCTTGAACGGTGTGACGAGGATGGCGGCGACGTCGCCCTCGGCCTGCGCCGCCGCGGCCTCGGCGGACGCGAGGTCGTTGTAGGTGAACTCGATGGTGTCGGCCCGCTGGTTGGGGGTCACGCCGGAAAGGCCGGGCGTGCACCACGGGTCTGCGCCATGGTAGGAACCGTGGGCGACCAGCACCTTGGTCCTCCCGGTGGCCGCCCGGGCCACCATCAGGGCCTGCGTCGTCGCGTCGGTGCCGTTCTTGGAGAACATCGCCCAGTCCGCGGACGGGATGAGGTCCACCAGGAGCTCCGCCAGCTCCACCATGACCGGGCCGGGCCCGTTCAGGCAGTCGCCCGTCGCCTGCTGCGCCGCGGCGGCAGCCTCGACCCGCGGATTGCGGTGGCCCACGATCATCGGGCCCCAGCTGCACATCAGGTCGACGTACTCCTTGCCGTCCGCGTCCCACTGCCGGGCGCCTTCGGCCCTGACGAAGAACTGCGGGTACTTCTCGCCGTGCAGGGCCGCGTTGAGGTGGCCGTACATGCCGCCGGGGATGACCTTGGCGGCGCGCACGCGCAGGGAGGCGTCACCCGCGGCCGCGTGGCCCGACCCGAGGTCGCTGGACAACTCACTCATCTGATGACTCTTCCCTTCAAAGCATGACATTTCAGATCATGGTGCTGGTCGGGTGGGCCACCCACGGCGTACGGCACAGCGGACGGCCTCGCAGACGGCCTCACGGAAGGTCTGGCGGACGGCCCGGCGACGGCACAGCGGACGGTCAGGGCGCCTCGACGGGCTCGTCGAGGCCGGCGTCGGATCCGAGGCCGCCGGCCACCCGGGCGGCGACCGCCGTTCCGAGCCTGGCGGCGCCGACCACGTCGCGGCCGCCGAGCAGCCCGGCCACGAAGCCGGCGCAGTACGCGTCGCCGCAACCGGTGGTGTCGACCACGGGCACGTCGAGCGCGGGGACGCGCGTGTGGCCGGACGCGGTGGCGACCAGGCTGCCCGCCCCGCCGAGCGTGATGAGGGCGCCCTTCAGCCCTTCGGCGAGCAGGGCCTCCGCGGCCGCCTCCGGGGTGTCCGCCCCGGTCAGCATGAGGGCCTGCTCTTCATTGGGCAGGAAGTAGTCGATGTGGGGCAGGAACGCCCGCACCGCCGGCATCAGATCGGGCATGTTGGACAGCAGGTCCATCGTGACCACGGTGCCGTTCTCCCGGATCTTGTCCAGGAGCGCGAAGAACGCCGGGTCGTGGAGGCCCCATGTCACGTCCATGCCGCCGAGGTGCACGATCTCGGCTCCGGCGATCCGCTCCTGATCGAGGTCGGCCAGGGACAGGCCCAGATTGGCGCCGGGAACATGGAAGGACGGGCGTCCGCCGTCCGGACGGATTGGCAGAATGGAGGCCGCGGTCTGCTCGCCGGGCTTGCGGACGACACCGCCGACGTCGACGCCATGCCGCTTCATGATCATGACGAGGACATCACCCAGGTCGTCGTCGCCCACCGCGCCCAGAGAGACGACGGGGACGCCGATCTTCGCCAGGTCGACCGCCGTACCGGCGGCCGCGCCTGCGGCGGTGATGCGGACCTGCTCCACCAGATGCGTGTCCTGGCCCTCCGGTATGGACTCCACCGGACGCGCCAGGACGTCCACGATGTGAACGCCAAGTGTGACAACCGACATGTGCGGATAATAGACGGGCGACCGACTAAAACAACAGGGGGGCCGCATGCCGAAGATCGTCAATCACGAGGAACGCCGCGACGAGGTCGTCGCGGCCGCCCGCCGGATCATCCTGCGCGACGGGATCGAGGCCGCCACCACACGGGCCATCGCGAAGGAGGCCGGATACTCCAACGGTGTGCTGACCCACTACTTCGCCGACAAGGACGACATCCTGGTCTCGGCGCTGGAGTCCTCCCACCGCCGGATCGCCGATCGGCTCGCGCGGAAGTTGTCGGGCCGCGGCGGCCTCGAGGCGCTCCAGGAGGTGCTCGTCGACAACGTGCCGCTCGACGCGGAGCGGGCGATGGAGACGGGCCTCGAGATCGGGTTCTGGGGGCGCAGCCTGACCAGCCCCGACCTGCTGGAGGTCCAGCGGCGTGAGGCGGCGGAGTTGCGCTACCTCGTGGTGAGCCTGCTGCAGTCGGCCGCCGAGGCCGGGCAGATCCGTACGGACGAGGACCTGGACGACGTCGCCGAGCGACTGCTCGCGCTCGTCGACGGGCTGAGCGTGCATCGCCTGCTCTATCCGTCCAGGATCACCGAGGAGCGACTGGAACGGCTCATCCTCGGCGAGCTGGACCGGCTGCGCACCCAGATCCACTAGATTCGCCGAGCTCGCCGGGACCGTGCCCTTCGCGCGCCGGGCCGTCCGTAGGCCCGGGGACGCGCTCGGTCCCCGGGCCGTCCTTCTCAGGCCCCTCGGTGGGCCTCGTAGCGCATCGTCCGGGAGACGCCGACCCGCACGGTCGTGCCCGGATGGATCGCGACCTCCTCCTCCGGGGGGATGTCGTAGAAGTTCGGGTCGCCGGGCGGCTGGATCTGGGTGCCGTTCACCGATCCGAGATCGATGAGGTTGACGTCCCAGCCGTCGAGCGCGACCCGCAGGTGGCGACGCGACACCGAACCGTCAGGGCTGGTCACCCTGACCGGACGGGCCTTGCCGGTCTGCACCTCCGCGGCACGCTCGGGATCGCGCCCCAGGACGTAGTCGGAGTCCAGTTGCAGCGTCATCCCGTCGTCGAGGACGAGCACCCCGAGCGGCGGCCGCGACCCCTGGTAGGGCACCACCGACCGCTGGTCGATCGCGATGCCGCAGACCGCGCAGTACGGCACGCGCGGGTCGTTGAAGTGGTCGTTCTTGCAGTCGACGCCGAAGACCATCGGCCCGGATCCGGGCTCGGAGCCGGGCTCGGGAGAGGTGTCGAACTGCGTGGCGTCGGGGATCTCCCGGCCGAAATCCTGGGGCGGCTCACGGCCGGCCTCGGGCCCGGGCAGGTCGAACGGCCCGCTCGGAGGGCCGTCCTGCCGGAGGTCGGACCGCTGGCCGTGCCGACTCTCCTCACGCGGCCCGTCGAGGGGCGTCCACTTGTCGGAGAGCGGCGAGGGTCCCGGTGGGGGCAGGGGCGGAAGGGGAGGCAGCTGGGAGGCCGGGGAGATCGGCGACGGGCCCGACAGGGGGTCGAGCGGGTTCGGCCCGGGCGGACCAACCGGTCCCTGGCTGTGCGAACCGGGCACCGGCTCCGGGGGCGGTCCCGCCGGAGGCGCGGGTGGCAGCGGCGGAATGGGCGGCAACGGCGGCGGGACGACCGGCTCACGCGCGGGGAGCGGATCCGGAGGCCCGATCGGCGGGAACGGGTTCGGCTGGAGGTGGGGCGACGGCACGGGGGGCGCACCATGCAAGGACGGCAGTTGCGGCACGCGCTGCGGCAGCGGCGGCGGCGGCGCGGCGTCGGCTCGCTGCGTGAGATCGAGTTCGATGCCCGCTCCCGGGACCACTCCGCTGTCGAGCCGTGCGAAGGGACTGGCCTGTCCCGCACCCGGCAGCCTCAGATCGATCTTGGCGATCGGGCCGCCGATGAGCCGATCGGTCCAGGTGAGAGCCTCCCGGCCGGCCAGGCGGACGTCTCCGTCCGGCCCTCCGGACACGATGGCCGTCGCCGTTCCGCTGACGAGCACGGCGACGCCGCCTCCGGCAGGCCCCGCGACCGCGCAGGGCACCGGTTCCCCGGCGATCGACCTGTCCATCGCCCGGGCGAGGACCTGGGCCACCCGGCGGGCCAGGGCCCGGCCGTCACCGCCCGTCGCCGCGGTCTCCCGCAGCGCCGCCAGGAACTCCCCCACCTCCTGCTCGGCGGCAGCGCAGACGAGCAGCAAACCGTTCAGATGGGCGACCACGCCATCTCCCGGCATCGGGCGGATCAAGCCCACGCCCTGTTCCGTCACAGAACTCTCCCTCCCGGATACCCCGGAATCGCCACCTGACCATCGGTACCCGGCCCGGCCCACCGGCCGACGTCGCGGCAACCGGCCCGCGGGACGACCCACGGGACACGGAACGCGGCGGCTGATGGCACCGGATCGATCATCCCAGAACGTAGCAAACCAATGGTGAACGCCGTTCCTGAATCTACGCTGCCGGAGGCACGGGACAGAACGGCCCCGGCGGTCAGGCGACCATGACGGCGGAACCTCGCTGCCGCGCCGTCAGACCCCGGTGAACACACGGTTGACATCCGCCGTGGCCAGCACACCGTAGATCTCGCCACCTTGCTCGACCAGCAGATACTCCGCCGCGGGGGTGCCGCGCATGGCGTCGAGGAGGGACTCCCCCTCGAGGTCGGCCCCGAGGACCAGCGACGGCTCCAGCGTCCGTGACAGCGAGCCGACCGTGACCCACGGCCTGCGCTGTTCCGGGGTGGCGTTGATGGCCGCCTCGCTGACGATCCCGACGGGCCGCCCTTCGTGGTCGACCACGACCATCGCGCCCGCTCCGGCGTCGCCCGCGCGGCGCAGCGCCTCCGACAACGGGACCTCCGCGGTCACGGGGAAGGCCCTGCGCGCCAGAAGACGCGCCCGCAACTGCGGCAACCTGGTGCGCACTCGCGCGACCTTGAGCGACTGCGAGGCGCCGATCCAGATGAAGGACGCGAGCAGGATCGACCAGAGCATGTTGCCGGAAAAGGGATTCTGACCGGCCATCACGGACGCCAGCAGGGGGAGCGCCACGATGATCACCGCGACGGAGCGCCCCACCCAGGCCGCGACCAGGGTGCCGCGGGTCGAGTCCTTCGTCACCTTCCACACCCCGGCCCGCAGCAGGCGCCCTCCGTCGAGCGGCAGCCCGGGGAGCAGGTTGAAGATCCCGACGATCAGGTTCGACAGCCAGAGCTGCCAGATCAGAACCGGCAGCAGCCCCATCGGCGGATTCACGGCCATGTGAAGCGGATTGACCGATCCGTCCACGAACAGGACCGCGGAGACCGCGTAGCCGACGGCGGCGAGCCCCAGCGACAGCAGCGGTCCGGCGAGGGCCACGTTGAACTCGCGGCCGGCCGTCTCCGGCTCACGCTCGATCTCCGAGACCCCGCCGAGCATGTAGAGGACGATCCGGCGCACCGGCAGGCCGTAATGCTTGGCGACCACGCAGTGGGCCAGTTCGTGGAGCAGGACGGAGGCGTAGAGCAGGACGGCGAAGACCAGCGCGACGGCCGAACTGCCCACGACCCCGTAACCGGGCAGGCTCACGGCGAACACGTCCTGGAAGGTGAAGGTGATGAAGGCGGCCACGATCAGCCACGTCGGCGAGACGTACACCGGAATGCCGAAAGGGCTCCCAATCCGCAGCCCCGGGGACTGGTTGGCAGGTGTACTCATGTTTCGCCGCCTTCTCTCCTCGATCTCGATGCTACGCGCCGCCGAGGTGAGATCAGCCTATGAGTTCGCGCGCGATCCGCGAACCCGGACCGTCCCTCGAGTCGCCTTCCGTCCCAGCGCCGCGCTCCCCCGCGCCTGCTTTCGCGTCCCGTACTCCGGCCTCCGCTCGTCGTCTCCGTGGTTGTCGGCTCCGTGGCCTACAGTGCGGGCATGACCCTCGCCGAAGAGCGCGCGATCATCGGCGCCCTGTCCCCCTCACGTGCCGGTGACTTCATGACCTGCCCGCTGCTCTATCGGTTCAGGGTGATCGACCAGCTGCCCGAGCGGCCCTCCCCCGCGGCGGTGCGCGGCACGCTCGTGCACGCCGTGCTCGAGCGGCTGTACGACCTGCCGGCCGAGGCGAGGACGACCGCGGCCGCGCAGGATCTGCTGGAGCCCCAGTGGGAGCGCCTGCTCACCGAGGAGCCGGAGTACGCCGGGCTGTTCGAGACCGACGAGGAGCGCGCCCAGTGGCTCGCGCAGGCCAGGACGATGGTCGAGCGCTACTTCACGCTGGAGGACCCCCGGCTGCTCGAGCCGGCCGAGCGCGAGATGTACGTGGAGACCGTGCTGGAGAGCGGCCTGTTGTTGCGTGGCTACATCGACCGCCTGGACGTGGCGCCGACGGGCGAGATCCGGGTGGTCGACTACAAGACGGGCACGGCGCCCCGGCGTGACTTCGAGGCCAAGGCGCTGTTCCAGATGAAGTTCTACGCACTGGCGCTGTGGCGTCTGAACGGGACCGTCCCGAGGATGCTCCAGCTGATGTACCTGGGCAACGGGGAGATCCTTCGCTACACGCCGGACGAGGCCGACCTGCGCGCCACCGAGCGCAAGGTGCAGGCCCTGTGGGAGGCGATCGAGCGGTCCGTCCGCACCAAGGAGTGGCGGCACCGTCCCTCACGGCTGTGCGACTGGTGCGACCACCAGGCGCTGTGCCCCGAGTTCGGCGGCACGCCGCCGCCGGTGCCCGACCACCGGCCCGGCACGTCGTCACGGGGCCGCGGCAGGCCGCGGTCGGCCACCGACGAGCTCTGAGACGACCGGCGACGGCGGTCGCCCCCGGACGGACGTCGGTGACCCGCGTGTGAGTGACCTGCCGCCGGGCCTGTGATGCGTGTCTCCTCCGTGCGAAGGAGGCGGATATCCCCCGCACGCAGGGTTGCTCTCTCCCGTCACGACCTAAATTTGATACGTGCGCACCACCCCCGCGAATCCGCGGTCCTGGATCCGAGTTCTTCCTCCGATCAGCGACTCGGTCCTCGCGGTGGTGCTGACGGCGGCCTCACTGCTCTTCATCCTGCTGACGGGCTCCGAGACCTTCGCGGGCTGGCAGGACGTGCCGCCCGTCGCGGTACGTGACCCCGACTGGATCAGCCTGTTCGGGGCGGCCCTGTGCACGCTCCCGGTGGCGTTCAGGCGGCGCTGGCCGTTCGTGTTGCTCGTGCTGACCGGCGTTCCCGAGATGGTCCTGAACGGGCTCGGTTACAACGCCGGGCTCGGCGGCATCGGCGGGCTCGTCCTGCTCTACACCGTGGCGGCCTATCGGGGCCTCGCGCTGAGTCTCGGTGCGATCGCCGTCTACCTCATCGGAACCGCAGTCTGCGTCGCCATCGGGCCCCAGCCGATGTCGTGGATGGATCAGCTCGTGGTCCTCGTGGTGATGATCCTGTGCTGGGTCATCGGGCGCAGCGTACGGCTGCGCCGGGCCTATCTGGCGGAGCTGACCCAGCGGGCCGACCGGCTGGAGCGTGCGCGGGAGGCCGACACGCGGGCCGCCAGGGCCGAGGAGCGCTCACGCATCGCGCGCGAGTTGCACGACGTGGTCGCCCACCATGTCAGCGTCATGACGGTCCAGGCCTCCGCGGCCCGCAGGATGCTCGACGCCGACCCCGCCGTCGCGCGCGACGCGCTCACCGCGATCGAGGAGATGGGGCGCACCGCGATGGCCGAGATGCGCAACATCGTCGGCGTCCTGCGCACCGACGGCCCCGCCGAGCGCGAGCCGCAGCCGGGCATGCACGACCTCCCCTCGCTGGTCGAGCAGATGCGGGAGGCGGGCCTGCGCACCCAGCTCTGGGTCGAGGGCGAGCGGCTCGGCCTGCCTCCGGGGCTCGACCTGGCCGCCTACCGCCTCGTCCAGGAGGCGCTCACCAACAGCCTCCGCCACGCCGGCCCGGCCGCCCGCGCCTGGGTCACCGTGCGGCAGGAGGCGGGCGAGCTGACGGTCCACGTCGAGGACGACGGAAGGGGCGCCGCGGCGGAGCTCGCCCAGCCCTCCAACGGGACGGGGCACGGCCTCGTCGGCATCAAGGAGCGTGTGGCGCTCTATGGTGGAGTCCTGAGGATCGGCCCCCGTGACGGAGGCGGATTCGAGGTCCGGGCCCGTTTCCCCCTCAAGGACAGACCATGACGATCAGGGTGACCCCCTTCACCTCTCACCCCGCGCCGCCCATGGACGGGTCATGACGATCCGCGTCCTGCTGGTGGACGACCAGCCACTGCTGCGAACGGGCTTCCGGTTCATCCTCGAGGCGGAGAAGGACGTCACCGTCGTCGGGGAGGCCGGGGACGGGTCGACGGCCATGGACCAGTCACGTGCGCTCCTTCCGGACGTCGTCCTCATGGACGTCCGCATGCCGGGCATGGACGGCATCGAGGCGACCCGGCGCATCGTGCGGGAGGCGGCGCCGCGCGCTCATGTGCCGAAGGTGCTCGTGCTGACCACCTTCGACCTCGACGAGTACATCGTGGAGGCGCTCCGGGCCGGCGCGAGCGGCTTCCTGCTCAAGGACGTCCCGCCGGACGAGCTCGTGCAGGCCATCAGGGTCGTCGCGGCAGGAGACGCCATCGTCGCCCCGAGCGTCACGCGCCGCCTGCTCGACCGCTTCGCCATGCGGCTGCCCTCGGTCCACCAGCAGGCGACGCCGGCCAGGCTCGACCGGCTCACCGAGCGCGAACTCGAGGTCCTCCAACTGATCGCCAAGGGCATGTCCAACGCCGAGATCGCCGCCGAACTCGTGGTCAGCGAGACGACCGTCAAGACCCACGTCGGCAACGTGCTGACGAAGTTGGGCCTGCGCGACCGGGTCCAGGCGGTCGTCCTCGCCTACGAGACAGGCCTGATCACCCCGGGCGCGCTCCCCTGAGGTCTCTACTCCTCGGGGAGTAGGGGTCTCCCTGACTTCTCCTGCCGCGGGGGCAGACGTAGTCGGTCCCGCAGGCCGATCCTCCGGCGGGCGGGCGCCCATAGCGTCGAAGCATGACGTTTCCCCTGACGACATCCGTGAACAGAGACCTCGCCGGCGCCGCGCCCACGACCGATGACGAGATCCGTTCCGCCGGCCCGCTCGCCGCGCGCGCGGTCGGCGTGACCAAGGTGTACGGCACCGGCGACGCCCGTGTGTCCGCGCTCGGCGGAGTGACCCTGGGCATCCCCGGCGGCCGGTTCACCGCCATCATGGGCCCGTCCGGATCGGGCAAGTCCACACTGATGCACTGCCTCGCGGGTCTGGACACCGTGACGGACGGCAAGGTGTTCGTCGGCGACGTGGAGCTGACCCGCCTCGACGACAGGCGGCTGACCCGGCTGCGCCGCGACAGGATCGGATTCGTCTTCCAGTCCTTCAACCTGATCCCGACCCTGACCGCGCTGGAGAACATCACACTCCCGATGGACATCGCGGGCGTGCGTCCCGACCCGGCCTGGCTCGACACGGTCATCGACACGGTGGGGCTGCGCCCCCGGCTGAGGCACCGGCCGTCCGAGTTGTCCGGCGGCCAGCAGCAGCGGGTGGCCTGCGCGCGCGCCCTGGCGAGCAAGCCCGAGATCATCTTCGCCGACGAGCCCACCGGGAACCTCGACTCGCGCTCCGGCGCCGAGGTGTTGTCGTTCCTGCGCAACTCGGTGCGGGAGATGGGCCAGACCGTCGTCATGGTGACCCACGACCCCGTGGCCGCCTCCTACGCCGACCTCGTCGTCTTCCTCGCCGACGGCCGCATCGTCGACCAGCTCGCCGACCCGACCGCCGAGGGCGTGCTCGAGCGCATGAAGGGCCTGGACCGATGATCACCCGGCTGACCCTGAAGAACCTCGCCGCGCACAAGCTGCGCCTCGGGCTCACGGCGCTCGCCGTGGTGCTCGGCACGGCGTTCGTCGCCGGGACGCTGATCTTCTCCGGCACGACCGACAAGGCCTTCGACGACCTCTTCTCCGAGGGCACGCACACGGTGGACGTCACGGTGCAGGGCCGGCAGGCGTTCGCGGGGAGCGCCGACGGCGTCGCCGTGAAGCCGGTCCCCGCCTCCGTCCTCGACGAGGTCCGCGGGGTGGACGGCGTGGCCGAGGCCCGCGGCCAGATCACGGGCTTCGCGGCGATCGTCGGCAGGGACGGGAAGATCGTCGGCGGGAACGGTCCGCCGCAGCTCGGGATCGGCTGGCCGTCGTCCCTGTCGGATTACGGCCTCGTCACCGGCCGGGGTCCCGCGGGTCCCCACGAGATCGCCATCGACTCGGTGACCGCGGAGAAGACCGGATACACGACAGGCGACCAGGTGAAGGTCGTGGCGAAGGGCCCGGCCGAGCCGTACGAGGTGGTCGGGGTGTTCAAGGTCGGCGCGAGTGGGAGGACGGGCGGCGTCACCTACGCCGCGTTCGACCCCGCCACCGCGCAGCGACTGCTGGTCGAACCGGGCTCCTTCTCCGGGATCGTGGCCAAGGCCGCGAACGGGGTCTCCCCCGCCGAACTGGCCACGAGGGTGGGCGCGGTCGTGCCCGCGGAGTACGAGGCCATCACGGCCCAGCAGGCCGCGGACGACGCCGCCGGTGGCGTCAGGGAACTCCTCGGCTTCCTCAGCACGTTCCTGCTGACCTTCGGCGTCATCTCGATCTTCGTGGGCTCGTTCATCATCTTCAACACGTTCTCGATGCTGGTCGCGCAGCGGACCAGGGATCTGGCGCTGCTGCGCGCCGTCGGGGCGTCCCGCCGCCAGGTGACCCTCTCGGTCATGGGCGAGGCGCTCGGGGTGGGACTGCTCGGCTCGATCGCCGGCCTGCTCGCGGGGGCTGGGCTGGCGGTCGGGCTGCGCGGGCTCTTCTCCGCGTTCGGAGCCGACCTGCCGACGACCGGCCTCGTCATCGCGCCGTCGACGGTCGTGTGGACCCTCGCGGTCGGCGTGACCGTCACCCTGGTCGCGGCCTACTTCCCGGCCCGCCGCGCGGCGAAGACGCCTCCGGTGGCGGCGCTGCGGGACGACGTCGCCACGCCGGCCCGGTCACTGCGCGCCCGTGCCGTGGCCGGGGGGCTGTCCGCCGTCGTCGGAGCCGCTCTGCTCGCGACCGGCCTCGCAGGCGACGGCGGCAACCCGCTCGCCCTCGTGGGAGGCGGCGCCCTGCTGGTCTTCCTCGCCGTCGCCATGCTTAGCCCGCTGTTCGCGCGCCCGGTCACCCGGGTGCTGGGGGCGCCCCTCGTCCGGCTGTTCGGCACGACGGCCAGGCTCGGCAGCGGGAACGCGCAGCGCAACCCCCGGCGGACCTCCGCCACGGCCGCCGCCCTCATGATCGGCATGGCGCTGATCGCCACGGTGTCGGTGCTGGCGGCCTCGATGACGGCCTCCATCGACAAGGCGCTCGACGGCTCTCTCGGCGCCGACTTCCAGGTGTCGGCGGGCGGTGGTTTCGGGCCGCCCGGTTCGTTCGACCCGTCGGTGGCGGCCGCGCTCGCCGCGGTGCCGGGTGTGCGGAGCGCGACACCGATGACGTACGCCCAGGTCAAGCTGGACAACGAGCCGGTCTTCGCCGCCGTCGGCGATCCGGCCGCGCTGGCCGGGCCGTTCGGGCTCGAGATGGAGTCGGGCACGCTCGCCGCGGGCGCCGACGAGATCCTGGTCGACGCCAAAACGGCGAAGGCCGGCGGCTGGACGGCGGGGTCGACCGTGCGGGGCCAGTACGCGGACGGCGCATTCGCGACGATCAGGATCGCGGGCGTCTTCGCGGACAATCCGATGGCGGGGTCCTACCTCATGGGAGAGGCCACCCACGCGGCCCACTACCCGGGCTCGCGGGTCTCCACCGTCCTCGTCGTCAAGGAGCCGACCGCCGACGCGGCGGCCGTCCGCAAGGACCTGGACGCCTCCCTCGCGGCCTATCCCAACCTGACGCTGCAGGACCAGTCCGACATCAAGGAGCAGGCGCGGGCGAGCGTCGGCCAGCTCCTCACGATGATCACCGCGCTGCTGGTGCTCTCGATCGTGATCGCGATCCTCGGCATCATCAACACCCTCGCGCTGTCGGTGATCGAGCGGACGCGCGAGATCGGGCTGCTGCGGGCCGTCGGGATGGGCAGACGCCAGTTGCGCCGGATGATCCGCTACGAGTCGGTGCTCATCTCGGTCTTCGGCGCGCTGCTCGGAATCGCGGTCGGGATCGGCTTCGGCTGGGCTGTCCAGCGTGCGCTCGCGAGCCAGGGCATCGACGTCCTGTCCGTGCCCGCCGCACAACTCGGCGCCTATCTGGCGGCCGCGGCGCTGGTCGGCGTCCTCGCGGCGGTCTGGCCGGCACGCCGGGCGGCCAGGATGGACGTGCTGCGGGCGATCGCCACGCAGTGACACTCCTGGGCGACACTTCTCCGCGGCGCTGCACCGCCGGTACGGCTCCCGCGATCGGGGGGGACGCGGGAGCCGTACCGGGGCGACGTCGTCGGGCGACTCGTTCCGTCAGGCGGTCGTGACCGCGGGCTCCGGAGTCGTGGGGGCGTTCTCGGGGAAGTGGCAGGCGACCTGGTGGCCGGTGGCGAGCGTCTCCAGCGGCGGCTCGACCGTCTTGCAGATCTCCTGCGCCTTCCAGCAGCGGGTGTGGAACCGGCAGGCGGGCGGCGGGTTGAGCGGCGAGGGCACGTCGCCCTGGAGCCTGATGCGCTCCCGCTGGGCCCGCCCCTTGGGGTCGGGGATCGGCACGGCGGACAGCAGCGCGTTCGTGTACGGGTGCATGGGCGACTCGTACAGGCTCTTGCGGTCGGCCAGCTCGACGATCTTGCCGAGGTACATCACGGCGACCCGGTCGCTGATGTGCCGGACCACCGACAGGTCGTGCGCGATCACCAGGTAGGTGAGGTCGAGCTCGCCCTGCAGGTCCTCCAGCAGGTTCACCACCTGGGCCTGGATCGACACGTCGAGCGCGGAGACCGGCTCGTCCGCGATGATCAGCTTCGGCTTGAGCGCCAGCGTCCTCGCGATGCCGATGCGCTGCCGCTGGCCGCCGGAGAACTCGTGCGGATAGCGGTTGTAGTGCTCCGGGTTGAGGCCCACCAGCTCCAGGATGTCCTGGACCGCCTTCTTGGTGCCGTGCTCTGTCTTGATCCCCTGGATCCGGAAGGGAGCGCCGACGATGGCGCCGACCGTGTGCCGGGGGTTGAGCGAGCTGTAGGGGTCCTGGAAGATCATCTGCACGTCCCGGCGGAGCGGGCGCATCCGGCCCTGGGACATGTGCGTGATGTCGTTGCCCTCGAAGAGGATCTTCCCACCGGTCGGCTCGATGAGCCGGGTGATCAGGCGCCCGGTCGTCGTCTTGCCGCAACCGGACTCGCCCACCAGGCCGAGCGTCTCGCCCTTGACGACGTCGAAGCTGATGCCGTCGACGGCCTTGACCGCCGCCACCTGGCGCTGGAGCAGCCCCTTGGTCACGGGGAAGTGCTTCTCCAGCCCCTCGACGGACAGCAGGGGCTCACTCATGGGTCTCTCCTCGCGTGACGATGCGCGGTCCGCTCGCGCGGGACGCCGCGTTCGTCGTGGTTCGCTCGCCGCGCCGCCTCACGACGCCTCCAGGCTCGGCTTGATCTCGGTCTCCCAGATGGAGCGGCGCGTGTCACGCGGCAGGTGACACCGCACCAGGTGACCGCCCTCGGTCTCCACGAGCTGCGGGACCTCGGTCGAGGCCTTGCCGCCGGTGCGGTCCTCGAACGTGCAGCGCGGGTGGAAGGCGCAGCCGGCCGGCACGTTGATGAGCGAGGGCGGCGAGCCCTTGATCGGCAGGAGGCGCTCGGTCCGGTCGCGGTCGAGCCGCGGCATGGATCCCAGCAGGCCCCAGGTGTAGGGGTGCTCCGGCCGTTCGAAGATGTCCTCGGCCGTGCCGTACTCGATGCACTTGCCGCCGTACATGACCAGGATGTCGTCGGCGAGCTCGGCGACCACGCCCAGGTCGTGCGTGATGATGATCAGGGCGGCGTTGAAGTCACGCTGAAGGTCGCGCATCAGATCGAGGATCTGCGCCTGGACGGTCACGTCGAGAGCCGTGGTGGGCTCGTCGGCGATGAGCAACTCGGGGTCGCAGCTCAGCGCCATCGCGATCATCGCACGCTGCCGCATGCCACCGGAGAACTCGTGAGGGTAGCTGTCCACCCGCCGGTCAGGCTGCGGGATGCCCACCCGGCCCAGCATGTCGATCGCGTGCTTGCGCGCGACCTTCTTGCTGACGTCGTTGTGGATCCGGTACGCCTCGACGATCTGGGAGCCCACCGTGTAGAACGGGTGCATCGCGGACAGCGGATCCTGGAAGATCATCGCCATCTTCTTGCCGCGGAGCGTGCGCACGTGCTCGGCGCTGGCGCCGACCAGTTCCTCGCCGTCCAGCCAGATCTCGCCGCCGAGCTTCGCCCGTCCGCCCTTGTGCAGGCCGAGGATGCCCAGCGACGTGACGCTCTTGCCGGAGCCGGACTCGCCCACGATGCCGAGGGTCTTGCCCCGCTCCAGCGCGAACGACAGCCCGTCGACGGACTTGACGAGGCCGTCGTCGGTCGGGAAGTGGACGCGCAGGTCCTTCAGTTCAAGAAAACTCATACCAGTCTCACCCTCGGGTCGACCACGGCATAGAGAAGGTCGACGACCAGGTTCGCGACGACCACGAAGAACGCGGCGACGAGCGTCACGCCCATGACCTGGGGAAGGTCCTGGCGGCCGATCGCGTCGATGGCGTACTTGCCGATGCCGGGCAGAGAGTAGGTGCTCTCGGTCAGCACCGCGCCGCCGAGCAGCAGGCCGAGGTCGAGACCGAAGATCGTCAGAATGGGGGTGAGCGCGCCGCGCAAGCCGTGCTTGACGACCACGGTCCGCTCCCGCAGGCCCTTGGCCCTGGCGGTGCGGATGTAGTCCTCGTTCATCGTCTCCAGCATGCCCGCACGGGTGAGCCGCGCGTATCCGGCGGCGTACAGGAAGGCGAGCGTGATCCAGGGCAGCAACAGGTCATACGCCCAGGTAGCCGGATTGGTGAGGAATGGCGTGTACGTGCCGCCGGCCACGGTGATCTTCAGGCCGTAGCTGAACAGCACCAGCGACACCATTCCGGTGAAGAAGATGGGCATCGACACCCCGGCGAGGGCGATGCTCATCGCGGCGCGGTCGAAGAAGCTGCCGCGTTTCAGCGCGGACAGCACGCCGGTCGCGACTCCGGCGATGACCCAGATCACCGCGGCCCCGAGGGCCAGGGAGATCGTGACGGGAAGCCGGTCGAGCAGATCAGGCCAGACCGGTAGCCGGGTGAGGAAGGAGTAACCGAAGCAGGGCGCCGGGCAGCGCTCGACACCGGGGCCGTAGTCGTAGTCGGCACCGACCACGATGCCCTTCGCGAAGCGCCCGTACTGCACGACCAGCGGATCGTTGAAGCCCAGCTTCTCGGCCGCGACCTTGACCTGCTCCGCCGAGGCGGTACGCCCGACGTAGCGAGCGGCCAGATCCTCCGACGTCGCGCCGGCCAGGCGCGGCACCAGGAAGAAGATGGCGAAGGTGATGATGCTCACGATGGAGAGCATCACGACCGACCAGATCAGCCGCCGGATGATGTATGTGACCACAGTCCCCCCGGCTCCGGGGGCCGGCTCTCACGAGCCGGCCCCCTTGCCGCGTTCACGCGTAGCGCGGATCTATCGGATGTGCAGAGGTACTACTTGACGCCCATGCCGAGGTAGTCGTACATGCCGTACGCGTCGTTGACGAACACGTTCGTCGCGTTCTTGCTGCGCACCAGCAGAGCCTTCGCCCAGACGTTCGGCAGGATGTAGGCGTCATCCATGACCTTCTTGTCGATCTGGGTCCAGATGCCGTTGCGCGAGTTGGGGTCGGTCTGCTCCATCGCCTGGTCGATCAGCTTGTCGACCTCGGGGTCGCGGACGCTGATGTTCGAGGAGCCGCCGGTGTCACGGATGACGCGGCTGTCGACGATCTGCTGGAGGAAGCCGAACCCGTCGGGCCAGTCCGACTGCCAGCCGTTCATGGCCAGGCCGAGCTTGTTGTCCTTCGCGTAACCGGGCTTGCCCGCGTACAGGGCGAAGTAGTCGGTCTGCGGGAAGGGCTTCAGCGTCAGCTTGATGCCCACGCGGCCCAGCGACTGCTGGAGAGCCTCGGCGGCCGCCTTCTCCTTCGGACGCTCGGCCCGGTAGGCGATGTTGGTCTCGAAGCCGTTCGGCTGGCCACAGGCGGTGAGGGCCTCCTTGGCCTTGGTCACGTCGCCCTTGTTGTCGGCGCCGGGGACCCAGGTGTTGAAGTCCTCGTGACCGGGGATCGACGGCGGCAGCAGGCTGGTGGCGATCTGACCACCCGCGAACTCGCCGCCCCACGCGGTCTGCAGGGCCGTCTTGTCGGCCGCGTACTCGACGGCCTTGCGGCACTCGAGGTTGTCCAGCGGCGCGACGTTGCCGTTGATCGAGGTGTACCAGAGACGGGTGCCCGTCGGGTTGTCCGTACCGGCCTTCACCGCGGGGTCGGGCAGGATGCGGCCCAGGGCGGCCGGCTGCACACCGGTGCCCGTCACGTCGACGTCGAGGTCACCGGCGAGGACCCGGTTGTCGATGTCGTCGGCGTTGACGTTGGTCGCGACGTCGTAACCGTCGGGCAGCGCCTTGCGGTTCGGGTCGGTCGCCGGGTCCCACTGGTCGTTGCGGACGAGCGTGAAGCCCTTGCCGATCTCGTTCTTGTCGAACTTGTACGGCCCGGTGGAGATCACGTGCTCCTTGTACTTCGCGCCGGTGTCCTTGTCCTTGGGGACCGGGATGGTGGCGGGAAGCTGGGCGAAGTAGTCGAAGTTGCTCAGCGGCTGCTTGAGGTGGAAGACGATCGTCTGGTCGTCCGGCGTCTCAATGGCGCTGTCGGTGTTGACGTCCTTCGACTTGTAGGCGCCCTTGTAGTCCTTGGGCCAGTTCAGGAAGTCGTTGAAGTAGGTGTACCCGTCGGGGAACACCTCCTTGTCGAACGAGCGCTCCACGCCGTACTTCACGTCCTTGGACGTGACGGGGGTGCCGTCCTCGAACTTGATGCCCGCCTTGAGCTTGTAGGTCCAGGTCTTGGCGTCGTCGCTCGGCGTGCCCAGGCCCTCGGCCAGGTCGGGCGTGAGCTCGTTGCCCGTCTTGCCCGGCGCGGACTTGAACATCACCAGCGAGCGGCCGTAGAGCCGGATGAAGTTCCAGGAGTAGCCGTAATAGGTGTCGCCCGGGTCGAGGGAGTCCCAGTCACCCGCGTTCGCAAGCTTGAGGATGCCCCCCTTCTTGTCCGAGGGGTTGACCACCGCGGTGAGGGCGCCGTTGAACTCGCCCGTCGATCCGGCGGCCGCCGGCGCCCCGCTGGAGGTCGGGGTCGTGGTCGAACCGCCTCCACAGGCGGCGAGCCCGAGAGCGAGGACCGCGCTCAGCGCGGCCACGCCCAGTCTCGTTGTTTTCTGCATCTACGGATCCCTTGGTTGGTAGTGCCGGGGGGAATTACGGGAATTCGAGGGATTTCATCGAGCCTTCGGATCGAGGGCATCCCTCAGGCCATCGCCGAACAGGTTGAACGCCAGGACGGTGATGAAGATCGCCATGCCGGGGAAGAACATGAAGTGCGGAACCGTGTAGAACCGGACCGCGTCCGCCAACATGCCGCCCCACGTGGGGGTGGGCGGCCGCACTCCGACGCCGAGGAACGACAGCGACGCCTCGAAGATCACGTTGGTCGGGATCAGCAGCGTCGCGTAGATCAGGATCGGCGCGATCAGGTTGGGCAGCATCTCGCGGAAGATGATGTACGGCCCGCGCGCCCCGAGGCTCCGCGCCGCGTCGACGAACTCCCGCTCGCGCAGCGACAACGTCTGCCCGCGGATGATGCGCCCGATGTACGGCCAGCTGAAGAAGCCGATGATGAAGATCAGGAGCGAGACGCGCAGGGTGTCGCCGGTGAGGCCGAAGGCCGAGTCGGGGACGACACCCGCCAGGGCGATGGCGAAGACCAGGATGGGGAACGCCAGGAAGACGTCCATGGCCTTGCTGATGATCGAGTCGACGATGCCGCCGAAGTATCCGGCCGTGACGCCGAGCAGGGTCCCGATGACCACCGACAGCAACGTGGCGAGGAAGGCGATCAGCAGCGAGATGCGCGCGCCGTAGACGACGCGGCTGAAGATGTCCCGGCCGTTGACGGGCTCGACCCCGAAGAGGTGGTCGGCGCCGATGCCGGTGCCGCCCTTGGGCACCAGCGTGGACGGGTCGATGAGGTCGGAGTTGAACTGGGTGGGGTCCTGGCCGAAGGCCCCGGCGATCAGTGGCGCGAATATCGCCACCAGGATCAAGAAGATCACGACCAGTCCGCCCGCGAGGGCCACCTTGTCGCGCTTGAGGCGCATCCAGGCGATCTGACCGAGTGAACGGCCCTGGATGGCCTTGACGTCACCCTGTCCCGCGAGGACAGCCTCCGGCGTGGCCTCGAAATCGGATCCGGGCACGTCCAGCGGCGCGGTCATAGACCCTCCTTGCACGGTTCCATGACCAAGGTGCTGACTTCCTTAATGACCTTGCTACGCGCGGCCATGGGTGTCGGGACTCCCTGGATCGCAGACGACATTGTCCGTGAGGCCCGTGTGTGTGGTGCCTCTGGAACGCACAATGTATGCGCTGAGCTGCAGTGACCAGAACCCAGACGGCCCCTGTGGCTCAACTGTGATTCATGCGAAACTCATTCGTGTTGATCTTGAAAGGATTGTCGGGGTCTCGTTTCGGTTGTGTCGCAGATCCGTGACATAGAACCGGAGACTGATCCAGGTCCCGACATGTGAGATTTTCAGCTGATCCCACGCCGCTTGAGGATGTCCTCGATGTCGGAGAAATCGTCGGCGGGGGCGGGCTTGGCGGCCCGTTCGACGGGTCGCGGGTCGGCCGCCTTGCCCGGCTTCCGCGGCGTCTCCGCCTTCGTGGGCGCCTCCGGATCGGCGGGACCCGTGGCACGGGCCCGGGACAGGGCCCGGCCGCGCAGGCCGCCCGAGACGAAGAAGAGCAGAACCGACAGTCCGGTGACGACGACGCCCGCCCAGACCATCGGCGAGAAGACCAGGCCCGTGACGAAGCCGACGACGGCGGAGCCGATGTTCCACACCGTCCTGAGCGCCCCGGTCAGGTAGGCCGCCAGGGGAAGCAGCGACCAGGCGGTGGCCCGCAGGCCCGCCTGGAGCCCCCTGCGACGGAAGGCGAGGTAGCTGAGCGCGATCCCCACCGCGGTGAGCCCGGCGCTGAGCGGCAACCAGGCGATCTGGTCGAAGGTCATGGCGATCCCCTAAGTCACGGCCTGGACATCCGGCACCCCTCCATCCTGGCACGCGACCCGCCCCTCCGCGTGGTGGTGATCATGCACACCTTCGCGGAATCCCCACCCCACCCCACCCGCCCCGCTTAACCCCCCGCCGTGATCATGCACACATTCGGCGACACGCCGTCTCACCAGCGCGAACGCCAGCCGTGATCATGCGCACTTTCGGCCGCACACCACTTGACCAGCACGAACACCGTTCATGATCATGCACGGCCCGGGCGGCACACCGCCTCAACCAGCGCGTACGGCTCCCGCGATCAAAGAACGTGCGACCGCAGCAGGTCGACGTTCACGTCCAGGAGCGAGGGCATGACGAGCCGCCCGGCCGCGGGCGTGATCGGCAGCACGCTCGGCACCGCCACGACCCGGCAGCCGGCCGCGGTCGCCGAGGCGACGCCGTTCGGCGAGTCCTCCAGGACGACGCAGCGCGCCGGATCCACCGCGAGCAGCGTCGCGGCGGTCAGGTAGGGCTCGGGGTCGGGCTTGGTCCGCGCGACGTCGTCCGCCGTCACGATCACCTCGAAGTACTCCCGGCCGACGCTCTTCAGGACGGCGTCGGCGATCACCCGCAGCGAGGAGGTGACCAGCCCCGCGCGGATCCCGTGGTCCCCGAGACTGCGCAGGAGGTCGAGTGCCCCCGGCATGAGGACGACGCCGGTGGACAGGCGGCTCTCCATGCCCTCGATCAGCCACTCCCCCACGATGGCCGGATCGACGTCGGTCCGTGTCAGCGCCAGCATGTAGGCGACGGTCCGCTCCCAGGACCCTCCGACCAGCTGCTCCTGGTGTTCCGGCCCCCACGTTCCGCCGAGGCGGCCGATGACCTCCTCTTCGACCTCGAACCACACTCGTTCGGTGTCGACGAGCAGTCCGTCCATGTCGAACAGCACAGCGTCCACGTGACCCCTTCCCCCGGCTGAGCGCCTCCGTTAAGAGGGGGGACCAACATGGTAGAGGTCCACCCGAAGCCTTCCTCACCCCGGGGAGCCGGGAGGAGGACGGCCCGGAGCCGGGGAGGCGTCAACACCGCCGCCCCGGCTCGCATTCCGTGAAAGCCCGAAAGCTAGACGTTGAAGTACTTCGCCTCGGGGTGATGAGTGATCAGCGCCGACGTGGCCTGCTCGGGGTGGAGCTGGAACTCCTCCGACAGGGTGACGCCGATGCGCGAGGGATCGAGCAGCTCCATGAGCTGAACCTGGTCCTCCAGATTCGGGCACGCCGGGTACCCGAAGGAGTACCGGCAGCCCGCGATGTTCACCTTGAGCATGTCGGAGAGGGACTCGTCACCGCCGATGCCCAGCTCGGACCGCACCCTGGCGTGCCAGTACTCCGCGAGGGCCTCGGTGAGCTGCACCGACAGGCCATGGAGCTCCAGGTAGTCGCGGTAGGCGTCCTTCGCGAACAGCTCCGCCGCGGCCTCGCTGATCCGGTTGCCCATGGTCGCCACCTGGAAGGCGATGACGTCGACCTCTCCGGAGTCGCGGGACCGGAAGAAGTCCGACAGGCACAGGTGCCGGTCGCGCCGCTGACGCGGGAAGGTGAACCGGGTGCGCTCGTTCCCGGCCTCGTCGAGGATGATCAGGTTGTCGCCCTCGCTGACGCACGGGAAGTACCCGTACACGACGGCGGCCTCGAGCAGGTTCTCCGTCTGCAGCCGCTCCAGCCACATGCGGAGCCTCGGCCGCCCCTCGGTCTCCACGAGTTCCTCGTAGGAGACCCCGTCGCCGCCGCGGGACCCCTTGAGCCCCCACTGGCCCATGAACGTGGCCCGTTCGTCCAGGAAGGCCGCGTAGTCGGCCAGCGGGATGCCCTTGACCACCCGGTCGCCGAGGAACGGCGGCTTGGGCAGGGGGTTGTCGGCCGCGACGTCGGAGCGGGACGGCAGGTCCTCGACGGCGGTCCGGGTGAGGACCGCCCCGGTCTTCACCCGGCGCTCACGCAGCGCGGGAAGCTCCGCGCCCTCCACGCCGCGCTTGACCGCCATGAAGGCGTCCATCAGCCGCAGCCCCTCGAACGCGTCCCTGGCGTACCTGACCTCTCCCTGGTAGAGGTCGGCGAGGTCCTGCTCCACGTACGCCCTGGTCAGGGCGGCGCCACCCAGGAGAACCGGATACTTGTCCGCGATGCCCCGGGAGTTCATCTCCTCGAGGTTCTCCTTCATGATGACCGTCGATTTCACGAGAAGTCCGGACATGCCGATCACGTCGGCCTTCTCGTCGTCCGCCGCCTCGAGAATGGCCGACACCGGCTGCTTGATGCCGAGGTTCACGACCTCGTAGCCGTTGTTGGACAGGATGATGTCCACGAGGTTCTTGCCGATGTCGTGCACGTCGCCCTTGACCGTGGCGAGCACGATCCGGCCCTTGGTGGCGCCGTCGACGCGGTCCATGTGCGGCTCGAGCTGAGCGACCGCGTTCTTCATGACCTCGGCCGACTGGAGGACGAACGGCAACTGCATCTGGCCGGAGCCGAACAGCTCACCGACGGTCTTCATGCCGTCGAGCAGCACGTCGTTGATGATCTCCAGGGCGGGCCGCTGGGTCAGCGCCTCGTCGAGGTCGCCCTCCAGCCCCTTCTTCTCCCCGTCGATGATGCGCCGCTTGAGCCGCTCCCACAGCGGCAGCCCGAGGAGCTCCGCCGCCTTGTCGGCCTTCAGAGCGGCCGCGTCCACCCCTTCGAACAGCTCCATGAACCGCTGCAGGGGGTCGTAACCCTCCCGGCGGCGGTCGTAGACCAGGTCGAGCGCCACCTGACGGTGCTCGTCGGGGATCCGGGCCGTAGGAAGGATCTTGGAGGCGTGCACGATGGCCGAGTCGAGCCCGGCGTTGACGCACTCGTTGAGGAAGACCGAGTTCAGCACGATCCGCGCGGCCGGGTTGAGGCCGAAGGACACGTTCGAGAGGCCGAGCGTGGTCTGCACCGTCGGATAGCGCCGCTTGAGCTCGCGGATCGCCTCGATGGTCTCGATGCCGTCGCGCCGGGTCTCCTCCTGGCCCGTGGCGATGGGGAAGGTGAGGCAGTCGACGATGATGTCGGCGACCTGCATCCCCCAGTTCGTGACCAGGTCCTCGATGATGCGGGTGGCGACGCGCACCTTCCACTCGGCGGTGCGGGCCTGCCCCTCCTCGTCGATGGTCAACGCGACCACGGCGGCGCCGTGCTCCTTGACCAGCCGCATCA
Source organism: Planotetraspora mira (assembly GCF_016863275.1). GTDB lineage: Bacteria > Actinomycetota > Actinomycetes > Streptosporangiales > Streptosporangiaceae > Planotetraspora > Planotetraspora mira. The sequence goes on along the minus strand of NZ_BOOO01000033.1, from coordinate 182,246 downwards.
CCTTGGTGAAGCGGGAGTCGGGGCCGTCGCCGTCCTCGTAGTTGACCGAGTTGACGACCGCGCGGCCGCCGAGCATCTCCAGCCCGGCCTCGATGACCGGGGGTTCGGTCGAGTCGATCACGATCGGCAGCGTCGAGGCGGTGGCGAAGCGGAACGCCAGCTCCTTCATGTCCGTCACGCCGTCGCGGCCGACGTAGTCGACGCACAGGTCGAGCATGTGCGCGCCGTCGCGGGCCTGCGCCCTCGCGATCTCGACGCACTCCTCGTAGTTGCCGGCGAGCATCGCCTCACGGAACGCCTTGGAGCCGTTGGCGTTGGTCCGCTCGCCGATGGCGAGGTAAGAGGTGTCCTGGCGGAAGGGGACGTGCTGGTAGAGCGAGGCCGCCCCCGCTTCGGGGCGAGGCCGCCGTACGGCACGGGCCTTGCCCGAGTTGCGCTCGACGACCTTGCGCAGGTGCTCGGGCGTTGTGCCGCAGCAGCCGCCGATCAGTGCGAGGCCGTAGTCGCGGGTGAAGTTCTCGTGCGCGTCGGCCAACTCGTCGGGCGTGAGGGGGTAATAGGCCCCGTCGGAGGTGAGCTGGGGAAGTCCCGCGTTCGGCATGCACGACAGCGGAACCCGCGCGTGCTTGGCGAGGTAGCGCAGGTGCTCGCTCATCTCGGCCGGCCCGGTGGCGCAGTTGAGGCCGATCAGGTCGACGCCGAGCGGCTCGATCACGGTCAGCGCCGCGCCGATCTCGGAGCCCAGCAACATCGCGCCGTTGGTCTCGATGGTGACCTGTGTGATGATCGGCACATCGCGGCCGGAGGCCTCGACGGCCCGCTTCGCGCCGACGACGGCCGCCTTGAGCTGCAGCAGGTCCTGGCACGTCTCGATGATCAGGGCGTCCGCCCCGCCCGCGATCAGGCCCGCGGCGTTCTCGCCGTAGGCGTCGCGCAGCGTCAGGTACGGCAGGTGCCCCAGGGTGGGGAGCTTGGTGCCCGGCCCCATGGAGCCGAGGACGAACCGGGGGTGTTCGGCGGTCGACCACGTGTCGGCCTGCTCGCGGGCCAGCCGCGCGCCCGCCTCGGAGAGCTCGAAGATCCGGTCGGAGATGCCGTACTCGCCGAGGGCCGCCTGGTTGGCGTTGAACGTGTTGGTCTCGACACAGTCGACGCCCACCGCGAGATACGCGTCGTGGACGGCCCTGACGATGTCGGGACGGCTCACGTTGAGCACGTCGTTGCAGCCCTCGTGGCCCTGGAAGTCGTCCAAAGTGGGGTCGTAGGACTGCAGCATCGTCCCCATCGCCCCGTCGGCGACCAAGACTCGCTCGGACAGCGCTTCGCGGAAGGACGGTCTGCTGGTCATGGGACAAAGCCTATCGGCTGGGTGTCACGACATATTCCACATGATCTCCCTTGGAGGGGTCGCCTCCCCCGTGTTTCCGGGCACAACGAAGGCCCGGTGATGTTCGTGGGTGACGCCCGGGTACCCTCACCGAATAGTCTTGGGTTGAACGATAAATCAGTGGCCCAGTTAGGGAGGCGGCGCGTGATCGAGTTCGAAGGGCTCCCTGAGCTCGTCGACCCGGTGCTCATCGCCGCGTTCGAGGGGTGGAACGACGCCGGTGAGGCGTCCAGCGGCGTCATCGCACACCTCGAGGCGATGTGGAAGGCGACCCCGCTCGTCGAGCTGGACCCGGAGGACTACTACGACTTCCAGGTGACGCGGCCGATCGTGGAGCTCGGTGAGGGCCTCACCCGGTCCATCATCTGGCCGACCACCCGCCTGCTGCTCGCCCGTCCCCCGGGCGCCAAGCGCGACGTGGTGCTCCTGCGGGGCATCGAGCCCAACATGCGCTGGCGCTCGTTCTGCGCCGAGATCGTCGGGCTCTGCCACGACCTCGGCGTGGACCTGGCGATCATGCTGGGCGCGCTGCTCAACGACTCGCCGCACACCCGCCCGGTCCCGATCGTGGGGTCCGTGAGCGATCCCGGGCTCGCCCGGGCGCTCAACCTGGAGATGACCAAGTACGAGGGGCCCACCGGCATCGTCGGCGTGCTCCAGCACTCGCTGGGCTCGGCCGGGCTGCAGGCCATGTCGCTGTGGGCGTCGATCCCTCACTACGTGGCCCAGCCGCCCAACCCGAAGGCCACCCTGGCGCTGCTGCGCCGGATCGAGGACATGCTCGACATCCCCATGCCGTACGGCGAGCTGGCCGAGGAGGCCCGCGCCTGGGAGCACGGGGTCGACGAGCTGGCGTCCCAGGACAGCGAGGTCGCGGAGTACGTCAAGGAGCTCGAGGAGCGCAAGGACGCCGCCGACCTCCCCGAGGCCAGCGGCGACGCCATCGCGGCCGAGTTCGAGCGGTACCTGCGCCGCCGCGACCGCGGCACCGACGGCTAGGAAAACCGGCGGGAACCCCGCTGGAAAAACGGCTCGGGGAACGTGCTCAGGGAACCGGCTCGGGAAACCGGCTCGGGAAACCGGTGACCAGGACGGCCGGACACGGCTAAGAGACAGACGGCGGGAGACCCGCTGTCAGGGACAGGCTCGGCACCGACCGCGCCTGGATCGGCCGGCCCGATGACATCGCGGCTGCCGTCCTCCATCCCGCGGCCACGGCCTCGTCGAACCTCCTCCAGACGAGCGCGGCCACGTCGTCGTCGGCGCCGAGGGGGACGCTGACCATGTCGGCCCCCGAGGCGACCAGTCGTTCGTGGAAGAGCCCGGGAGCGAGCAGGTAGGACGCGATCACCACCCGGGGGCGCGGGTCCCGACCTGATCCGGCCCAGCGCCTGCGCCACCGAGGGGCTTCCCGCCGAGGCGAAGGCTGCCGTCACCGGGCGCGAGAGCCGTACGGACAGGAGCCGGGCCGCGGCCCGGACGTCCTCGAGCGCGGCCGGGTCCGACGAGCCCGCCGCCCCGAGGATGACGGCGTCGCACGACCGCAGACCGGCGGACACGAGCCGTCTGGCGAGGACCGCGGTCAGCAGCGGGTGCGGCCCGAGTTGTCGGGTGACCCGCGCGTCCGGGCGGGTGCGCGCGACCACCGCCGGCAGGTCGATGTGCACGTGGTAACCCCCGGCGAGCAGCAGCGGGACGACCACCACGGGCCCCGGCGCCGCGGCCAGCACATCGGTGAGAGCGGGTGAGCTGAGCTCCAGGAAGCCGACCTCCACCCGGCGCCCCGGGCGGGCCCGGCGGACCCGCCCCGCGAGAGCGCCCATGACGGACTCCCACTCCTCGCTGCGGGCCCCGTGCGCAGCCAGGACGAGGGTGGCCGTCATCGTTCGTCCCGCCCGACGGCCAGGCGGTAGCCCCGCTTGACCACGGTCTCCACGATGCCGGAGGGGCCGAGGGCCCGGCGCAGGCGGGTGATCGCCATCTCGACCGCGTGCTCGGCCGAGTCGCGGGACGGGCCACCGGGGAGGACCACGCGCAGTTCGGCGCGCGCGACGACGTGGCCCGGCCGTTCGGCGAGCCGCTTGAGCACGGCCATCGGAGCAGGCGGCAGCGGCTTGAGCTCGCCGTCGACGACCACCGCGTGCCCGCGGATCTCCAGATCGTGGCCGCCCGCGACGATCCGCGTGACGCTGCTCGCGGGCAGGTGACGGGCCAGTGTGCGCGCCAGCGCGCCGAGCCTGGGCCGGTCCGGCCGGACGACTCGGACGCCACGGGCCTCCAGCGGAGCGGAGGTCACCGAGCCGACGCAGGCCGCCACGACGTGCGTGTTGAACGCGGCGAGCAGCGGCTCCTCCAGGCCGTCGGCACGGGCGGCGTTCAGCATTGCGATCACCGCGGGCGCACTCGTGAACGCCACCGCGTCGACCGAGCCGGTGATGGCCTGGTGCACCAGGCGGCGCAGCGGCGAGGTGTCCCGGTAGGGCAGCCACCGGTAGACGGGCACCTCGATGACCTCCGCGCCGGCCTCACGCAGCGCGGCGACGAACCCGGTCAGCGGTTCACCGTGCAGTTGTACGGCGATGCGCCGGCCGCGGAGGTCCCGGGCGAGGAGGTAGTCCTTCATCTCCTCGCAGGACTCCGTCGCCGGCGTCCAGAAGTCGGTCAGCCCGGCCGCGCGGACCGCGCCGAGGGCCTTCGGGCCTCGCGGGAGCAGCCGGGCGGCCTCGAAATGGAGTGCGACGTCGGGGGCGAGTCCCCATCCTTCGACCGCCGCCATCCAGCCGCGGAAGCCGGCGCCCGTGGTGATCACCACGTAGTCGATCGGCGCGTCCAGGCAGGCCCGGGTGGCGGCGAGCAGTCCGGCGTCCTCGGCCACCGGCACCAGCCGGATCGCCGGCGCCTGGTAGACCCGTGCGCCGCGGCGTTCCAGCAACGCGGAGAACTCCTCGCGACGCCGGGTCGCGGTCACGCCGATGGTGAACCCGGCCAGCGCGTCGGGCGCCGTCTCGGGTGTGACCAGAGGATCGTCCAGAAGCGCGGTCATGCCACGCTCACCTCCACGGTTTCGTCGTTGACGCGGATGGGACAGGCCGGGGCGGCGCCGGCGGGGTCTCCGCACAGGCGCCTGTGATGAGGGAGGCCGGTCCCGTGCGCGTGACCCCGCGTGCCAGGCGCGGCGTCCGTTCTCAGGTGATCGCGTGGCATCACAGGCCACGGAGGGGAAAGTGAGACCGGCATGGTCCGATGGTGCTTTCAGGCGGTTTCGCGGCTGGGTCCCCGCTGTTACCGCTGTGCTACAAGCAGCTGACGGCGCTCACTTGCACGGACGGCCGGATGTGAGCACGGATGCGATCATGAAGCCGTGAGAGACGAGTTACGCGCGTTGACTCTCCGTGACGATTCACGGGACCCCTGTCGCGTATTCGCCCGGCCGATGAAATGTACCTATCACCCATGCAATACGGACTTAACAAAGGTTGGTACAACGCCAAACTGGGGACTTTCGTTGTGGTGTCGTCGTCGCCGCGGGGAGCGTGCATGACTGTCCGTCAGATCCGTATGTTCGCCGATCCAGTGCTACGGAGCGTAGCCGAACCCGTCACCGTATTCGACCGATCCCTCAGGGACCTCGTCCGGTCACTCACCGCCACCATGCGAGCCGGCCCGGGACGCGCCGGGCTCGCCGCCCCTCAGATCGGAGTCCCCCTGCGGGTGCTCGCCTTCGACCTGGACGGCAAGGCGGGTCACATCGTCAATCCGCGTCTCGAACCCTCGGATCGCGTGATCGTCGCGGACGAGGCGTGCCTGTCCGCGCCGGGCATGTGGTGGCCGAGGGCCCGATCGTTCTCCGTGGTCGTCCGCGGCAGGAACATGTACGGCAAGCCGATCACGGTGAGGGCGATCGGACTGCTGGCCAGAGTCCTGCAGCACGAGGCCGACCATCTGGACGGGGTGCTGTTCATCGACGCCCTGCCCGATGAGGACCAGCGGCGGTTCCTGGCCGCCATTCCCTGATCCGGCCGAGAATGCCATTACCGGACAATGGCCATGCTTAATGTACACGAGTGGCCATTCCGGATATTCAGCGTCCGATCAGGACGACAAGGTATTCGCCTTTGGCAATATTCCTGGGACATATCGGTTGACAAAGGACCGGTTTCCGGTGAGGAGGAATAGCAGGCCCAGAGGCCGGGGATATCGACGCAACCTCCCGACGGACCGTGGACCCCCGAAGTCCACCGCTCACTTGGGAGGGTCATGCCCGCGTTCTCACAGGTCGGCGCGAGGCTGCGCGAGACGCCCGTCACCCGCCGCGCGTTCCTGCTGGCGGGAACCGGGCTGGCGGGCGGGGTCCTGCTCGGGACGTCGGCTCAGGCGTTCGCCGGCGACCCCGCGACCCGTCCGCGCATCTACACGCGCAGTGAGTGGCACGCGGCGCCCCCCAAGACCAAGGCGGTGATCCTCGACCGGACCCCCGACCGGCTCGTCATCCATCACACGGCCACGGCCAACTCGAGCGACCAGAGCCTGGACGCCGCGTTCCGGTTGTCGCGGGCCATCCAGCGCTACCACATGCACCACAACGACTGGGCGGACATCGGCGAGCAGTTCACCGTCGGCCGGGGCGGCCAGATCATGGAGGGCCGCAACCGGACGCTGCCCGCCATCCAGGAGCACAAGCACGTCATGGGCGCCCAGGCCGCCGACCACAACCGCCACACCCTCGGCATCGAGACCGAGGGGACGTACATGAGCGACCTGCCCACCGAGTCGCAGCTCGCCTCCCTGACGAGCCTGCTGGCCTGGCTCTGCGGCGTGTACCGGCTCGACCCCCTCAAGGCGATCATCGGTCACCGGGACCTCAACGCCACCTCATGTCCCGGTGACCGTCTCTACGCCCATCTCCCCCAGCTCCGCGAGGACGTCGCCCGCAAGCTCGGCGGGTCGGACCGGTCGGACGACGCGCGCCTCGCCCTGCCCGACCCCGCCTCGCAGGACCCGGCCCTGCTCGCCGTTCCGGGCCTCCTCATATCGGGAGAGGCGCATCTGGAAAGGCCGCTCAGGACCTACCACCACGGTCCGGGGGTCGGCCCGCGCGATCACCCGCGGAGGGCCGGCCGGCCGTCCTGAGAGGCGCTCAGAGCTCGATGCCGAGCAGGGCGTCGGCGACGTCCCGCACCAGGGCGGGGGCCGTCGTGTCATCGCCATCCGCGGCGGCCCACTCGTCGATGAGGGCGAGGGCGCCCGGAGCGTCGAGGTCGTCGGCGATCCGCTCCCTGACCCCGGCCAGCACCGCCAGGCCGTCCGGGCCGGACGCGCGGCCGACCGCCGCCCTCCACCGGGCGAGACGTTCCTCGGCCACGGCAAGCTGTTGCGGCGTCCACTCCCAGTCGGACCGGTAGTGGTGGGCCAGCAGCGCCAGCCGTACGGCCATGGGATCGGCCACCGGGCGGAGCTTGGACACGAAGACGAGGTTGCCCCTGGACTTCGACATCTTCTCGCCGTCGAGCGCGACCATGCCCGCGTGCACGTAGGCACGGGCGAACGGCCACTCGCCGGTGGCCACGTGTCCCTCGCAGGAGCCCATCTCGTGGTGCGGGAAGATCAGGTCGGAACCGCCGCCCGCCACGTCGAACCCGCTGCCGAGGTTCCGCAGGGCGATGGCCGTGCACTCCACGTGCCAGCCGGGACGGCCGGGGCCGAAAGGCGCCGGCCAGGACGGCTCGCCGGGCCGTTCGGCCCTCCAGAGGAGCCAGTCGAGCGGATGGCGCTTGCCCGGCCGGTCGGGGTCGCCGCCGCGCTCGCGGAACAGCTCCAGCATCTGCTCCTCCGAGTAGCCCGACACGGCCCCGAACTTGGGCGCGGCGGCCACGGAGAAGTAGACGTCGTCGTCGACCCGGTAGGTCGCGCCCCGCTCGGTGAGCCTGCCCACGAGGGAGGCGATCTCGTCGACGACCTCGGTCACCCCGACGTACTCCCGGGGCGGCAGGATGCGCAGGGCCTCCATGTCGGAGCGGAACAGGTCGATCTCGCGCTCGGCCAGGTCCTGCCAGTCGACGCCGGTCGCCTGGGCACGCTCGAGCAGGGGATCGTCCACGTCTGTGGCGTTCTGCGTGTAGTGGACCTCGTGGCCGGCGTCCCGCCAGGCCCGATTGACCAGGTCGAAGGCCAGGTAGGTGTTGGCATGCCCCAGATGGGTGGCGTCGTACGGCGTGATGCCGCAGACGTACATCCGCGCCTGTCCCGACGGCCTCGTCTCGCGCACGTCGCGGGCGGCGGTGTCGTACAGACGGAGCGGAACGCCCGAACCGGGCAATTTGGGGATGTTCGGCGCAGACCACGATCGCATGTTGTGCAGCCTATCCGCGTGACCGTGGGCTCGGCTCAGGCGGGATCACCCGATTCCACCCGATACCACGACGAGGGATCTCCCGGCGTGGGCCAGAAGTCGAAGCGCAGGCCGTCTTCGGCCAGGGCGACGAGGCTGACCGACAGGCTCGCGAACACCCGCCCGTCCTCCATCCGGTGCCGGAAGATCAGCGCCCTGGGGTCGTCGGCGGCCAGCCCCGCTCCCGACGCCAGATCGAGCCACTCTCCCCAGAACCGCTCGGGCGAACCGCCGTTCAGCCAGCGCGGGCGCTGCGCGAACGCGAAGGCGGGCCGGAAGGCCGCGACCCGCGGATGGTCGTCGCCGCGTTCCCAGCCGCTGTTGACCAGCATGTGCACGCCCTGAGGGAGCTTGTCCTCGGCGAGCCGCTCACCGTTCCAGCTCCACAGCCGCACGCCGTCCAGACCGGCGACCACGAGATGGAAGGGGTCGTAGCGGACGAGATCGATCGGCGGGAGTTCGCCCGCCTCGGCCGCCTGGAGCGGCAGGTCACCCCGCGTGCGGCGGACCTCCTGCGGCGCGGGGAGCCCATGCCCGTTGAGGAGCACTCCGACCCTCCGGGCAGCGGGGTCGGCCGCCAGCCAGGTGCCGCCCGCCTGGAGGTCCCGGCCGCCGACCAGTCCCGGATGATCCGGCCAGTGCCGGTCGGGAGACAACCACGGCCGTGTGACGAACTCGTCACGCACCCCGACGAGGAGCACGGGAACCTCGGCTTCCGGCTCCACACTCACGATGACCGTACACAACGTGCGTTCCCTCCAGAATCGGTAGAGACTCCTGCAGAGTGCACAATCAGAGCTTTTCGCGCAAGTACTAGATCGGCGGCCACGGGATCGCCGGCCAGTCCTCTGACGGATATGGATGGATCCCGGTCTGGATCAACCGCCTCACCCGCTCCCAGGTGGCCTCCACCTCGGCGGGTGTGAGCAGTTCGCGCAGCCGCCTGCCCAGCCGTCCGCGCTCCAGGTCGCGCTCCAGGCCGGTCAGCATGGTCACCGCGTCGCGGGACAACTGCTTGCCACGCCACTGCCATAAGACCGTGCGCAGCTTGTCGTCGGCCGAGAAGCACACGCCGTGGTCGACGCCGTAGACGTGGCCGTCCTCCAACGGCAGCAGGTGGCCGCCCTTGCGGTCGGCGTTGTTGACCACCGCGTCGAAGACCGCCATCCGGCGCAGCCCCGGGTGGCGGCTGCGGACCAGGGCCAGCAGGTCGGTCTCCGGATCGGTGTCGATCCACAACTGCACCATGCCGGGGCCGAAGGGGCCGTCGCGGTAGACCGTCGGCGGGACGATCCGCCAGCCGGTGGCCGCCGCCACCTCGTAGGCGGCCACCTCGCGCGCCGCCAGGGTGCCGTCGGGGAAGTCCCAGAGCGGGCGCTCACCGCGCACCGGCTTGTAGACGCACGCGGCCACCTGCCCGCCATGGCGGATGGAGCAGTACAACGTCATGTTCGTGGCCTCGACCAGCCTGCCGGCCACGTCCAGCTTGCCGTCGCGCAGCAGCCGCATGGCGGCCTCGTCGTCCAGCCCGGACCCGTCGACACCGCCGGGGGTCGGCTCGCCCTCAGCCGTCATCCGGTTCCCTGCCCGGCCGCCGCTTCGGCCCTGTTCGTCAGCTCGCTCACACCGACAGCCCCCCGGGGTGGTGACCGTTGAGGCGCACGCAGATGTGACCGTCGGGATCCAGGGGCTGGCCGCACAACGGACAGGGGGGCCGGCCCGCCGCCACCACGTCGAGGGCGCGGCGACTGAACGCGCGGGCGGCCGCGGGACTGATCCGGACCCTGAGGATGGCGGGCTCCGGCCGGTCGTCGTCGACCTCCACGACGAACGGCTCGTCGTCCTCGTCGCCCTCGGTGGCCTCCTGGGCCTCGATCACGACCTGCGAGGTGTCGGGATCCCAGGCGAGCGCCATGGTGCCCACCCGGAAGTCCTCGTCGATGGGGAGGTCGAGCGGCGCCTCGTCGGTCAGGTCGGCGGGGGCCATGGCCGGCACCGGGGCGCGGCCGCCGCTGCGGCGCAGCACCTCGTCGAGCAGCTCGTCCAGCCGATCGGCGAGCACGGCTACCTGGAATTTCTCGAGCGCCACGGTCGTGACCCTGCCCTGACCTCGGGCCTGCAGAAAGAAGGCGCGTGCTCCCGGTTGCCCGACGGCACCGGCCACGAACCTGTCAGGCGGATCATAGTCGAAGACCGGCATAGCCCGACCCTATGTCGTCCCTGGTCCACCGCCGACAGCGGCATCACTCCCGGTGGGGTTTTCTCCCCCGTCTGACTCCTCCGCAACCTCTTCGCGAGGCATCAGATCGGCGACGTCTCCCCCGACGTCGTTTGATCTGAGCAGGAAGGGACGCAACGAGGTGTAGCGGATCACGGTGAGCGACACCGGGTCCGCGGTGATCCGCTGGAACTGGTCGAGATGGAGCCCGAGGGCGTCGGCCACGATCGCCTTGATCACGTCGCCGTGGCTGCAGACGAGGTAGGTCGCCTTCTCGCCCAGCCGCTCGTTCCATTCCCGTACGGCACGCACCGCCCGGCTCTGGGTGTCCGCGAGGGCCTCACCGCCTGGGAAGACGGCCGCGCTGGGGTGGGCCTGCACGACCCGCCACAGCGGCTCCTTCGCCAACTCCTTCAGCGGCCTGCCGGTCCACTCGCCGTAGCCGCACTCGCCGAACCTGTCGTCGGTCTGCACCGGCACGGCGCGGCCCTGGGCGACCGCGGCGGCCGTCTCCTGGCAACGCTCCAGCGGGCTGGAGACGATGGCGTCGAGTTCCAGGGGCGCCAACCGCCGGCCGAGGGCCTCGGCCTGCTCACGCCCGCGCTCGTTCAGGTGGACCCCGGGGGTCCACCCGGCCAGCACGGGCCCGGTCATGGCCGTGAGGCCGTGCCGTACGAGCAGGACGGTCGTCATGACGAGATCACGCCCAGCCCGAGCAGGGTGAGCAGGAAGGTCCCGGCGAAGACCCGGTAGATGACGAAGATGTTCGTCGAGTGCTTCGCGACGTAGCGCAGGAGCCACGCGATCGAGGCGTATCCCACGATGAAGGAGACGACGGTGGCGATCAGCGTGGGGACCAGGGGCACTCCCCCGCCGTCGCCGATGTCGCGAAGCTCGAACAGCCCGGAGAGGATCACCGCGGGGATCGACAGGAGGAAGGAGTAGCGGGCCGCGGCCTCCCGCGTGTATCCGAGGAACATGGCGCCGGTCATCGTCGAACCGGAGCGCGAGGCGCCCGGGATCAGCGGGAGCATCTGCCAGGCCCCGATGATGAGGCCGTCGCGCATGTTGAGGTCGGCGACCTCCTTCTTCTTGCGGCCGTACTGGTCGGCGAACAGAAGGAGAAGGCCGAAGACGATGAGCATGGCCGCGTTCAGCCACAAGTTGCGCGCCGGGCCCTCGATCGCGTCCTTGAAGATCAGCCCCGCCGCGCCGATCGGGATCGTGCCCAGGCCGATGTACCAGCCCATCCTCGCATCGAGGTCCTGTCGCAGCTCAGGCGTCCACAGGCTGCGCAACCAGGTCGTGAAGATCCGGATGATGTCGCGCCAGAAGTAGATCACCACTGCCAGCATGGTGCCGAGCTGGATCACCGCGGTGAACGCGGCTCCCGGGTCGGTCCATCCGGCGAGCTTCGGAACGATGAGCAAGTGCGCTGAGCTCGAGATCGGCAGGAACTCGGTGAGCCCCTGGACGATGCCGAGAACGGTGGCCTGAAGTACGTCCATGGTCTGGACACCCTATCGGCTACTCTTACCCGGCAATGGATCAGCGATTTGTCGGGCGCAGCGGTCTGACGGTGTCCCGCATCGGTCTCGGCACGATGACCTGGGCCCGCGACACGTCGGCCGAGGAGGCCACGGCCCAGATCACCGCGTTCGCCGACGCCGGCGGCACACTGATCGACACCGCCGACGTCTACGGCGGGGGCGACGCCGAGCGGCTGATCGGCCGGCTGATCCGGGACGTGGTCCCGCGCGACGACCTGGTGATCGCGACCAAGGCGGTCCTGACCCCCGACGGCGGCACGAACGGCTCCCGCCGCCATCTCATCCGGGCGCTCGACGCCTCGCTCGCCCGGCTGGGCCTCGACGAGGTGGATCTGTGGCAGATGCACGCCTTCGACCCGCGCATCCCGCTGGAGGAGACGCTCGCCGCCGTCGACCTCGCGGTCTCCACCGGCCGTACGGCATACGCCGGGGTGTGCAACTACACCGGATGGCAACTCGCGGCGGCCGCGGTCCGGCAGCAGTCGGGTGAGTCCCGCGCCCCTCTCGTGGGCGCGCAGGTCGAGTACTCCCTCCTGGCCCGCGACGCGGAGGTGGAGGTGCTGCCTGCGGCCGACCACGTCGGCGCGGGCGTGCTGGCCTGGTCGCCGCTCGGGCGCGGTGTGCTCACCGGGAAGTACCGCACCGGGATCCCCGCCGACTCCCGGGCCGCGACCCCGCACTTCGCCGAGTTCGTCCGGCCCTATCTCGACGAGCGCTGCCGCAGCATCGTCGAGTCGGTGACCACCGCCGCCGAGGGCCTGGGCGTCTCCCCTCTCGCCGTCGCCCTCGCCTGGGTCCGTGACCGGCCAGGCGTGTCTTCGGCCATCGTCGGCGCCCGGACCCACGCCCAACTGCTCGGCGTGCTCGAGGCCGAGAGCCTGTCCCTCCCCCGCGAGATCCGCGAAGCCCTCGACGACGTGTCGGCTTAAATTGCCTCGCCTCCGGCTCGGCGGGTTCGGGGCGCCGTGTTTGATTGCGCTCGCTCCGCTCGCGCGGGTTCGGGGCGCCTTAGAGGCGGAGCCTTCCCTCGTCGCTCGGGGTCGCTCGTCCCTCGCTCCCCACTCGCTCCTCAGTCCAGGCACCGCCGCGCCCCTCACCATGACCATGAGGGCCTAGAACGGCTGTGGAAGTCGAGGTCAGCGCATGAGCGATGTGGAGTGTGAGGGGCGCGGCCGGGATCTGGACTGAGGAACGCCCGCAGCGAGGAACGAGCGAGGACGTGACGAGGGAAGACCCGGCCTCTAAGGCGCCCCGAACCCGCCGAGCCGGAGGCGAGGCAGACAAGCACGGCGGCCCCGAACCCGCCGCGCCGGAGGCGCGGCAATAAAAACGAGAGTCGACCTCACGTATCACGCATCGATACCGAATCGCAACTTGCTGCTGCATAACTTGGTGCTCCGGCGAAGAGTAGCAAGAGTAGCGGGGAACGAAGTTAACGTGACGGAAGGGGACAGATGGGGATCGCACGTAATGCCTCCGCGATCTCTGCCGGGGCATTGGCGTTCGCTCTCGCTAGCGCAATTCCCTTGGTGGCGGCCCAACCGGCACAGGCGATGGACTGCACGGGAGGTGGCCTGGTCTCCTCGGTGACGGGCGGCCTGTGCTCGATCCTCGGTGGCGTGGGCGACACGGTCGACGGGGTGACGGACGTGGTCGACGGGGTGACGGGCGGAGTGACGTCACCGGTGACCGGTGGCGTCGACGACGTGGTCGGCGGCGTGACGGACGGGGTCGGCGGCACCGTCAGCGGCGTCGGGGGTGCGGTGGACGACACCGTCGAGTCCGCCGTCGACGTGGTGGGCGGCGCGGTCAACAAGGTCACGGACCCGCTGACCGGGGGCTCCGGCGGCTCAGGCGGTTCCGGTTCCGGCGGTTCCGGTTCCGGCGGTTCCGGTTCCGGTGGTTCCGACGGCGGGACGGGGCCGACTCCGGTCCCGTGCATCACATTGCTCGGCCTCGGCGGGGACTGCGAGGGGCAGGCGGCGCCGCCTCCGGCGAAGACGCCCAAGAAGCCGAAGCCGGCGCCCAAACCACCGGCGCGGACTCCCGCGGGAACGCTCCCAACCGAGCCGACCCGTACGGTCGAGTTGCCCCGGTACACCCCGGCGGGCGGCAAGGACGTGGTGCCGGCGCCGGACCCGCGTGTGAACCTCGACGAGGACAGCGCCATCCCCCTGCTCTGGCCCGGCCGCGAGATCCCCGGGCTGACCGGCAGGCTGAAGTCCGATCCGGTGCGTCCGGCTCAGCCGTACGACGCGGCGGGGACCGCGTTGACGGCGGCGCTGCTCCTGTCGGCGGTGCTGGCCACGCGCGTGGTGTCGGCGCGGCGCGCCCGGATGGAGCAGCGCGAGTCGATCCCGCTCGAGGGAGGGGTCCGCGCCGCGCGGACGGCAGGTCGTCATCGTCTCGCCTGAGCGCCACTCGGCGGCGCGGCGGCGAGACTCCGGGTGAGGGCCCGGCCGAGGAGGCATCACCTTCCTCGGCCGGGGGTCCGGTCTCCGGTCTTCGCGGAAACCCTGTAGGTCAGGCCGCCGTGACGGTGTAGGTCGTCCCCGACTGGGTCGGGAAGTTGATCTGGTCGTTGCTCACGGTGAAGGCGACCGTGGATCCGTCGGCCCTGGCGACCCTGACCGTGCGTCCCGGCCAGGGGTTCTGGAGACGTACGGCCTTGCCGGCGAGGCTGGTGATGTCGACGTAGCCCACCTGTCCCCCGCTGCGCGCGCTCGAGACGAGCATGCCGCCCTTGTCACGGAGCTTGACGAAGGAGGCGTTCTTCGCCGACGGCCAGACGGGGAAGACCCGCGTGACGCCGCCGTCGGTCTGCAGCAGCATGTCGTCGATCGCCTCGATCGCCCCGGTCTTCTCCAGTCCGTGGAACGGGTCCCTGATGCGCAGGTTGGCGGCCATCTTGCCGTTGATCTGGGCCTTCAGCTTGTCGATGAGGCTCTGCGCGGGGTAGCCGACCCGGGCGGCCTGGGTGAACACCTTGGGGAAGCTGTTGTCCTGGCCCCAGGAGTTCATGACGTCGAGCGTGGTGATGGCGGTCTGCCTGTCGGCGGCGGGCCCGTTGATGCCGAGCACCTCACCCGGGTGGATGAACTCCAGGTTGACGGTGTTGTCGCCCGGGTGGATGTCGCGGGTGTCGCCGCCGGTGATCGTGCCGGGGTCGGCGAGCGCGTAGACCGTCTGGCCGTTGTAGGTGGTCTTCGGCGTGGCCGGGAGCTTGGACAGGATGTTCTGCCAGGTCGCGCGGGGGCCGGAGTCGACGTTGAGCTCGACGCTGGCGTTGATCACCGAGGTCAGCAGATGCTTGAGCAGGCCGACGTCGGGGCTGGAGTTCTTCCCCCAGGTGCCCTCGTGCGGTCCCGACCACAACACGTACCGCTGGGCGGCCGAGTCGAACTCCAGGTAGTTCTGGAAGAACGCGGCGACCTCCTTCATGAAGGGGTACGCCGTGTTCTGCAGGAACGCCCGGTCCTGGGTGTAGTCGTAGTAGGAGATGTACTGCGTCGCGGTGAACAGCGAGTTCACGACCTGCTGGTGGTAGTTGTCGTCGGCGGTGGCGCCGAACGGGGCGATGCCGACCGGGAAGAGCACGCCGTTCGGCATGCCGCCGCTCGGGAAACGCCTGCTGATGTAGTCGGACTTGACCCGGGTGAGGTCCTGCTGGGCCCTGCGCCTGGCCTCCGGCAGGTAGGCCGTCACCAGGTCGAAGTACGGCAGGGCGAGCTCGGGCCGGTTGCTGGAGTACGTGCCGTAGAAGTTGGCCATCCAGTTGTAGTTGAGGTGCATGTCCCCGTTGAACTGCGGGAAGTCGCTCGTCGCCCAGATGCCGTACAGGCCAGGCGCGGTCTTGCCCGGCCTGCTGGCCGAGCCGAGCAGGTAGAGCGAGCCGTAGTAGAAGCGCTCAAGGGTGTCGTCGTCGAGGTCGACGTAGGACTTGAGCCAGTACTGCTTCCACCAGTCGACGTGCCCGTTGTAGAGGCCGTCGAGCGAGCCGGCGCTCTGGGCGTCGGCCAGCGAGCGCGCGGCGGGGGCGGGGTCGGCGGGGTTGGGGCCGCCTCCGGCGACGCCGGTCACGATGTTCACCGTCTGGCCCGCGGGCAGGTCGAAGGTGAACGTGCCCGCCGCGCCGCTCGCCGTGGGCGCGCCCACGAGGCTGCCGCCGACGACGCGGGTGGCGAGGGACGCCCGGGAGACCCACTTCGATCCGGAGGCTGTCTGGCGGGTGGCCCAGACGGTGTTGCCGGAGACGCCCGAGGTGCTCGTGAAGCCGGAACGCGCGTCGGGCGAACCGGTCGAGGTCTGCACCTTCAGCCGCACGGTCGAGGAGCCGAGCGACCTGATGCGCGTGACGACGAGGTTGTCGGTCGCGCCGGTCCAGGTCGTCATCGAGACGGGAGTGCCGCCGATCGTCATCGACGTCTCGACGTCGCCCTTGAGGATGTTCTGCTCCTCGGTGAACGGTCCCGAGGGGGTGGAGGTGCCGCTTCCGTTGTAGAGCTCGAACTGGCCGATGCGGCCGCGGGGGTTGTTGATCGAGTCCGCCGTGGTGCCCTGGGTCGGCTCGGTGATGTTCAGGCGCACGTAGCGCACGGTCTGTGAGGCGAAGGTCCGGTCGGTGACGTTCGCGCTGTTGTTGGTGACGGTGTCGACGGTGGACCAGGTCGAGTTGTCGGTGCTGACCTGGAGGGTCCAGTTCTTGGTGTTGTTGGCCGTCTCCGCCGGGCGGGCCGCGGCGTCGTGCCGCAGGACGTACCGGTTGAACGTCTTGGCCGTGCCGAGGTCGAGCGTGAGGGTCTGCGGCTTGCCGATGTCGGACACCCAGCCCTCGTAGCCGGACGCCCACCCGCCGTTGACCGCCCTGGCCGGGGGGAAGGACGGGTGGGAGCTCGACGCGGTCGCCGTCGCGCCGAGCGCGAGGTTGCCGGAGCCGCCGCCTGTGCCGGACGCCGGGGTGATCGTCACCGCGCCGAGCGCGACGAAGGACGGGCTCGGGTTGCCGGTCCAGAAGTCGCCCTTGGAGATGTAGAAGGTCTTGTAGCCGTCTCCTCCGCCGGACGTGACGCCGACGTCGCCGTTGCCGAGCAGCGCGGTGTCGGGCATGGAGCGGCTGACCGCGTTGGTGTAGGCCTGGTCGGTCCAGCGGCCCTTGATCGCGCCGACGAGTTGCTGGACCTGGGTCCACTGCTGGTCGGGGGTGGGAGTCGCCGCCCCGGCCGGTTCCGCGGTCAGGAAGGTGGTGGTGAGGGCGGCGGTGAGAGCTGCGGCTAAGACTGCTCTTCGCGGTCTTCTCATGCGGGGGGCCTCTCAGTGGCGGTGGGTGTGGTCCGGGTGGCCGATATCCCCGGGGTGTTCGAAACCGGGCATGAGGAGCGCCCGGGCACAGGTGACGTCGGCCCACAGGGCGAAGTGCCGCCGCCGCCGCGCGGCGAGCAACGACGCCCTGATGGCCGGGGCCACCTTTTCGAAGCTGATCTCACGGCCCTGGAGCGGGCCGACGGTGAAGACGTGACCGTCGATCGGGCCCACGCGGGAGCCCTCGGGCGCGGAGAAGACCGCATGGCCGGCCGGTTCGGGCAGTTCGCCCGGCGACACGGCGTACCATCGGCCGCCGTTGACCGGCCGGCCGTCCCGCCAGTGGGTGACCAGCCGGGCGGCCCTGGTCCGGTACCTGTCCTGGTTGGCGGTGTAGTAGCGGAGCACGTCCGCCTCGGGGACCGTGACGTCCGCCGTCATGTCGCGGTAGAGCGCCTGCGCGAGCGGGTCCTCCGACAGGACGGCCGCGGTGACGCTGCCGAGTTCGAGCCTGGCGACGGCGTCCAGCGGCAGGGGCGGCTCCGCCGTGGCCACGACTCCGCGCCGGGCGGCCTCGTCCGCGACGACCCGCTCGGCGACCATGACCTGCGTCACCCAGCGGCGCAGTTGGCGCCCCTCCGTCGTGCCGTCGGCCGGCAGCAGGTCGCCGCGCCGCCCGCCGCGCAGCCGCAGCACGCGGCGCTCGACCTCCTCGACGGTGATGGGCGTGCCCGCCACGACCGCGGCGATCATCCGTCGCTCCTCACCCGCAACGGCACGGCGGGCGAGTACGACACCCGGCCGAACCACATGCACTTCACCAGGACCCACCACGTGCCGGGACGGGCTCCCAGAGGCACGCCGACCTCGATCTCGAGCTCTCCGGTCGCCCCCGCGGGCACGGAGATCGAGTGGACGGCCGGCCCGACGAGGTCCCACGACCCCCAGGGGCTGATCACCTGGGCCTCTCCCCGGATGTCGAAGCCGGCGAGGTTGCGCAGCCGCACGGTCCAGGAGCCCTGCCCGCCCGGCGCGAGCTCCAAGCCCTCCTCCGGCACCTCGACCGCGAGCAGGCCGGCGTCGCCCCCTCGCGCGGGGCGGCCGTGCCCGTCGACGAAGACGACGTCCTCGTGCGCCTGACCGCCGTGAACGAGCCGGACCGCGACGGGCCACGGCCCGGATCCCGCGTCCGGCGGCGGGGTGAGGGTGACGTCGAACTCCGTCCAGCCGCCCGGGGCCAGCCGTACGGGCCGGTCCCGAGGGGACGCGTCCCAGCCTTCGGGGACCACGACGGACACCTCGCCCTCGGCCGCGGCGTCGGTCAGGTCGCTGGCGAGCGTCACACGCAGCCGCGCGGCGCCGTCGACCGGGAGATCGTCGGCGGTGCGGACGTGGACGCTCATCGGCTGGTATCCGAGCGGAGCCGACCCCCGGTTGTGCAGCCAGAAGCGGGAGAAGACGGGCTGGGCGGGCTCGGCCACCAGGCCCAGAGGCTCCACGGGTCCGTCCGCCGCCGTGTGCTCGGCAGGCTCGGCGGAATCGCCGGACCGGGTGCGTAACACGTATGTCGCGACCTGGCTGGGGCCGATGTCGGCGTGGAGGACGCCGTCGCGGGTCTTGGCCTCGCCGGTCTCGACCTCCAGGACGTCGGCGAGCGCGGCCTCCACGAACGGCACGTGCGAGCCGAGGGTGAACGTCGCGTCGCGCCCGTGGGGTTCGTACAGGCGGGCGGTGAGTCCCTCGCGCGGATCGGCCGGCCGTGCCCTGCCGTGCGCGGTCGGGTTCCCCGCGGCCTTGAACGCCGCCAGGACGGCTCCGCCTCGCGGCTCGACGGTCAGCAGTGCGGCCGAGGACGGCAGGCGGCCGTCGTGGGGCTCCTCGACGACGGCGCGCAGCGGGTGGTTGAAGTCGTGCGCCCGGGCCACGATGCCCGCGTCCCGCCAGTCTCCCGCGCCGGACGCGAAGGCATAGTCGAAGGTGTGGCTCCAGTGCTGGAGCTGGAAGCCGCTCCCGTCCGGGGCGGTCCGCCTCGGGGGGTCGATCCACACGCCGGAGGGCCACCCGGTGCACGATCGCATGAGCGACAGGTGCAGGCGCCCCCGCGTGTCGACGGCGAAGCCGGGCACGCCCCGGTTGAGCACGGCGACGGTCCGGTGGTCGAGATCCTCCTCACCCCACAGCTCGGACGGCTGCGTCACCTCGATCATGCTGTCGGCGAGGTCGGCGACCAGGTCCGCGACAGCCTCCCTGACGTCGCCCACCGACGCGACCACCAGGACCGGCAGGTCGCCGGGCTCCCGCAGGTCAGCCTCGGGGTGGAAGGTCTCGCCGGCCGACCTGGCGGCGGGGATCCAGAGCAGTGCCCGGCCGCCGGCCGCGAGGGCGCGCTCCAGTTCCCGGGCATAGCGGGGGTCCGCGGCCGCCAGGACGGCGGCGGTGAACTCGTTGTCCGCGGGTCCGCCCACCACGATCCGGGCGTCCGGGAGGTTGGAGTCGAACGACAGCAGGCCGTACCTGTTGCCCTCCGCGTGTGTGCAGGTCGCGGTCACACCCGACTGGGCGAGCCGGACGGCGAGGTCGCGTCCCAGGTCGGCGGCGTCGCTCTCGCGCGGCACCACGATCTCGGCGACCCCGATGGCGTGCGACCTGACCGGGCCGCCGTCACCGGGACGCAGCACGACCCTGGCCATGGAGCTCAGGCCGAACCACTGGTAGGCCGGGTTGTCGAGCGTCCAGGGGTGCAGGGCGGCGTCGACGTCGGGATGGGCGAACGAGCGTCCGACGACCGCGTGGCCGACCTCGGAGACCGGTCGCGCGCCCTCCACGAGGGACGGCCAGCGCAGCCGTACCAGCTTGTCCTCGCCGTCGAAGCCGTCGAGGTGGGTGCTGCAGTCGACCCGGTCGACCCCGCGCCACAAGGTGATCACCTGGGTGTAGCCGAGCGTGCCGATCGAGCCCGTGACCGTGACGCGCTCACCCAGAGCCGAGCGCTCGGCGACGACGGACCGGGCCGGCGCGGACGCCGATCCGGCCGACACCCCCGTGGGCACCAGGTGCCAGGGCCCCTCGCGGAAGACGGGATGCTCGGTGTACTCGTCGTAGACGACGATCTCGTTGCCCACCTCGCCGGGTGTGATGAGCTCGTGGCCGGTCGCCAGGTCGACCAGGCTCCGTACGGCTCCGCCGCGCTCGGGGTCGACCGCCAGGCGGTGGTGCTCGTTGGCGATGACCGGCTCGGCGAGCGGTCGCCAGGCCGCGGCGTCTCCGGAATCCGGGCCCGCGAGGTGATACGTGCGGTATCCCACCGAGGGCACGTCCGCGAGGAACACCAGCTCGGTTCCCGTGGCGTCCGCGTGCTCGACGACGACGGGCACGGCGGCGCCGTCCTCGTCGGTCAGGCCGTGGAACGGGCCGGGGACGGTGACACGGACGACGTCGCTGCGCGGCCAGGCCATGGCGTTGAACACGACGACGGAGCGGTCCCCCGCCCCGGAGCGGGTGTCGACGCGTGCGGCGAGATGCCGCAACGCGGCGTCGTGCACCTGCCTGGCCAGGTCGAACGCCTCCCGCCAGCCGGCCAGCAGATCGAGGTAGACCTGGTCGGACTCGGTCCCGGTGATCGCGTCGTGGTGCGCGCCGTACACGAGCTGCCGCCAGGCCTTGTCGAGTGCGGCCTCGGGATAGGCCGCGTCGCCCGTCAGACAGGCCAGCGCGGCGAACTTCTCCGCGTCGAGCAGCTCGTTCTCCGCGGCGCGCTGGGCCTGCTTGGTGTCGATGTAGGAGACGTCCTTGCCGGTGTAGACCGGGTTCATGTCCCGTGTCTGCGGCGACAGCCGGGCGCCGGTGGCTGCGAGCTCGGCGGAGACGGCTCCGAAGAAGTCGCGGGGCAGCGCGCACAGGACGCGTGGCCAGGTGTAGCGGGAGTTCCAGTCGCGGTGGATCTCGGTCAGCCACTTGTTGGGCGGGCTGTAGTCGGTGCCGACGGGGACCAGCACGTTCCGCGTCGCCGCCACCTTCTTCAACCGCAGGAACAGCCCGTAGACCGACTCCTCGGCGTCGGCGAGCGTCTGCGCCGAGTCCATCGACCAGCCGGCGCTGTAGTGGGCGGCCATGAAGTTGGTGAGCAGCCCGCGCCCGCTCGGCGAGATCCACTCGAACTCGCTGCGGAACTGCATCCCGGACGGGTCGCCGTGCGGGGTGTCGTAGGTGCCCATCTCCAGCGAGGGCCCCCACTGGTGGAAGGGGCCGCGCGCCCACGCGCTGGAGGTCAGGCCGGCGTCGGCCATCAGGCCGGGGAACTGCGGGTCGTGCCCGAACGCGTCGAGCTGCCAGGCGGTGGCCGGTTCCCCGCCCAGGATGTCGCGCTGGAACCCGACGCCGTAGACCGCGTTGCGGATCGTGGTCTCCGCGCCGGTGAGGTTGGTGTTCGGCTCGTTGTAGGTGCCGCCCATGATCTCCAGGCGGCCCTCGGCGACCAGCCTGCGCAGGATCTCGCGGTTCTCCGGGAAGGCGTCCCAGTAGGGCTTGAGGTAGTCGACCTCCGCGAGCACGAACCGGTAGTCGGCGTCGCGCCTGGCCAGCTCAAGGTGCGCGTCGATGAGCTGGAAGGCGGTGAACTGGAAGCTCATCCGCACGCCCTGGGCGTCCGGCAGCGCGTCCCACTCGCTGGCGTACCCGGCCTGGGTGTTCCACCAGACCGGGTCGTAGTGGAAGTGGGAGACCAGGAAGACCGTCCAGCCGGGCTCCGCGACGGTCAACGTGCTCGACGCCGACGCCGTGCCGTCCCCGCCCGACGCCTCCACCGTGATCTCCACGACGCTTCCCGGAGCCGCGGCGGTGGTCACGGGGATCTCGTGCGTCCCCGTGCCCGGCACACCCGAGAGGGTGCCTGCCGCGCCGCCGGAGACGGTCACGTCGATGGTCTCGGCGGGCGACATCGCCGAGGTCCGCACGCGCAGGACCTGGCGGGGGGCGTCGTCGGGACCGACGAAGAGCTCGGTGGACTCGACGGCGTCGATCGTCAGCATGAAGGGCCTTTGCTCGAGTGGAGAACGAGGGGGAAGGGGGGAACGGCGACGGGGAGAGCGGCTGCTATCCCTTGACTGCGCCTCCGGTCAGGCCCTTCACGAAGTTCTTCTGCAGGGCGAGGTAGAAGACGAGGATCGGCAGCGTGGCGAGGAACATGAAGGCGAACACCGCGCCGAAGTCCGACTGGTGCTGGCCGATCGCCCGGTAGACGCCGACGGTCACGGTGGTGCCGCTGTCGGGCCCGAGGAGGATGAGCGGGGTCAGGAAGTCGTTCCAGATCCACACGCCGAGGAAGATCAGCACGCTTGCCGAGGCCGGCCGCAGGAGCGGGAAGACCACCTGCCAGAACACACGCAGCTTGCTCGCGCCGTCGAGTTCGGCGGCCTCCTCCAGTTCCAGCGGTACGGACCTGACGAACCCCATGAACAGCAGGACGCCGAACGGCACGTAGTAGCCGACGTTGACCAGGACGAGGCCCTGCAGGGAGGTCATCAGGCCCAGGGTCTTCAGCACGCCGGTGATCGGCTCGAGGATCACCGGCACCGGGATCATCAGCCCGCACAGCAGCGTCACCATGGCGACCTTGGCGAGCACGCGCTTCGACCTGGCGAGGTAGTGGCCGAGCATGGCCGACAACACCGTCAGGATGGTGATCGACAGCGCGGTCACCGCGATGCTGTTGATCAGGCCGAACGTGAAGAGGTTGTCGGGTCTCGACAGGACCGCGCCGATGTTGTCCAGGGTCGGCGGCAGGGGCAGGGCGGCCGGGTGCGGCACGATGTCGGCCCCCGGCTTGAACACGTTGACGACCACGAGGTAGAGCGGCAGGAAGAACACCGCCCCGACGAACACCGCCACCAGGGGCCGCAGCCACGAATGCGTACGGTCGTCCATCACTGCGTCACCTCGCGTCGCTGCAGCAGCCTCAAGACGATCACCGAGACGGTCGCGACCAGCACGAGCATCACCGCCGCCATCGCCGAGGAGTAGCCGATGTGGTTGCCGTTGAAGGCGGTCTGCACGACCTGGAAGGCCATGGTGCTGGTCGTGCCGGTGCCGGGCCCGCCGTTGGTGATGACCTGGATCTGGTCGTACGCCTTGAACCCCGTGATCAGGAGCATCACCGTGTTGATCGTCAGAGCCGGGGCCAGCATGGGCCACGTGACGTTGCGGAAACGCGCCAGCCGCCCGGCTCCGTCGATCGACGCGGCCTCCTGCAGTTCGCGCGGGACGCCCTGGAGCCCGGCCAGGTAGACCACGACGCAGAAGCCGAGCATCTGCCAGGTGATGATCCACGCGATCGAGTAGAGGGCGAGGTCGGGATCGGACAGCCATCCGGGGGGATGGTCGACGCCGAGGCCGCGCAGCAGGGAGTTCAGCAGGCCGTCGTCGGTGAGCACCGCCTGCCAGATGACGCTGATCACGACCGCGCTGAGCACCACGGGCGTGAAGAAGACGCCGCGCAGCGCCACGTAGAGCTTGGTCGGCCGGTCGAGCAGCATGGCGATGAGCAGGCCGCCGACGTTGGCGAACACCGTGACGATCACCGCGATGATCACCGTGTTCACCAGGGCCTGGCGGAACTCCTGATCGCCGACCAGGTCCCCGTAGTTGCGCAGCCCCACCCATTTGGTCGGCGGGTTGAAGGGGTTGCGGTTGGTGAAGCTGTAGTAGCCCGTCATGCCGATCGGGATCAGGACGAACACCACGTACGCCACGAGCCCCGGCAGGGCGAACAGGCCGAACCGGCCGAGCTTGGGCCCGATGCGGGCGGAGGCGCGCCGCCGGGTGGCGGCGCTCCTCTGCCGGGGGCCGCCGTGTGAGGGTGATTGACGGGGCGCGGCGGGGTCGACCTCGCCGCGCGTGCCGTGCTGAATTTCTGTCATGAGACGCGAGCCTGGTCCTACTGGGTCGCCTTGGCCCACTGGTCGTCAAGGTAGGACGCGAAATCTCCGGCCGACTTCTTGCCGGTGATCAGGTCCTGGACGCCCAGGGCGGACTTGTCGGCGAGGCCGGGGGGCAACGATCCGTCACCGGTCTCCTGCGAGAAGGCGTTGACGATGGAGTTGTCCTTCATGCCCTGCTGGTAGATGGCGACGGTCGCCTGGTAGACGGGACCCATGTCCGTCGGCGGGGTGTATCCCTTGATCGCCGGGATGGAGCCGTCGAGCTTGACGAAGGCGTCGTTGTTCTCCTTGTCCTCGTCGAACGCGAGCGCCCACTTCTTGGCGAGGTCCACGTTCGGGGCCGAGGCGCTGACCGAGGTGCCGCCGCCGGTGAAGGTGGGGGTGACCGGCGTGCCGTCGTCGGACGGCCAGGGGAAGGCGCCGATCTCGAAGCCCGGCTTGTTGTTGTCGGCCGAGGTCGCGAACCAGGAACCCATCGGGTACATGGCGCCCTTGCCGTCGCGGAAGGCCTGCTCGGTGTCGGCGTAGGAGCGGCTCAGCCCCGCCGGGTCGATGTAGCCCTGCTTGGCCAGGTCGGCGACCTTCTGCGCGGCCTTGGTGAAGTCGGCGTCGGCGAACTTGACCTTGCCGTCCTTGCGCTGCGTCAGGAAGTCGGGCGTCTTGGCGTAGACGTCGGTGGCGACGGTCCCGGTCAGCGGATACATGTCGGCCCAGGTGTCCGCGCCGCCGCCGCCCACGACGAACGGCGTGATGTTCTTCGCCTTGAGCTTCGCGCTCACATCGAGGAGGTCCTTGTAGGTCTTCGGCGTCTCGGTGATGCCCGCCTTCGCGAAAGCGTCCTTGTTGTAGTAGACCACCGGGATGACCTGCGTGTTGTACGGCAACTGGTAGATCTTGCCGTCGACCGCGCCCGCCTTGGGGGCGATGAAGTTCGTCAGCTCGGCATCGGTGAAGGCGGCGAGCTTGCCGGCCTCGGCGAAGCCCGCCGGGTTGACCGACTGCAGGATGTCGGGGAGATGGCCCGATGCGTCCAACTGCTTGGCGTAGCCGGTGCGGTCGACGTTGGGCGTCACGAGCTTCTTGATGGTCACGCCCGGAACCTTGGCCGAGGCCCGCGCGATGGCCGCGTCCCAGAAGGCCGCGTTCAGGTTGGGCGTCTCGAAGACCAGGAAGGACAGCTCGACCTTCCCACCGGACGCCGGCGTCGCCGCCGGCTTCTCACCGACTCCACATCCGGCCACAGCAAGCGTTGTGACCAGGCAAAATACTATCGATCTGCGCACAGCACAGACCTCCCTTGCCAGTTAGGGGCTCCCCGAAGCCATGATGGGATAACGTTATCTCGAAAGGTAGAGTGTTACTCAGAGGTTTCAAAGAGCGAGGCTTGCAACAACTTGGTCACGACAGTCGTAATCCTTCCGGAATGGCCGATAGTGGCGATCATGCAGATGATGAGCTCATGGGGGGAAAGGTGAGCGGCGGACGCCGCAACCGGAGACCGACCATGGTGGACGTCGCCCGGGAGGCCGGCGTGGCGCTGCGGACCGTCTCACGCGTCGTCAACCAGGATTCCACCGTGGGCCCCGAGCTCGTCCAACGGGTCCGGGCGGCCATCGCCGACCTCGGTTATCGGCCCGACGAGCGGGCCCGTCATCTGCGCCTGGGCGTCACCGGAACACTCGGCGCGGCCGTGCGGCAGCTCTCCCACGTCAACCCGGTCCTGCGGGCCGTCGAGCGTGCGGCCAGGGCGGCGGACCTGATGGTGCTGGCGGCCTCGACGGAGGACGACGAGAACCTCGAGCGGCATGTGGTCGAGTCCATGTGCCGCCGCCGGTTCGACGGCATCGTGCTCGAACCCATCGGCGACGACCACGGCTATCTCGTGCCCGAGTTGGCGGCCGGCCTCTCACTGGTCGCCGTCGACCGTCCCGTGCTCGGTCTCGACGTCGACTGCGTGCTGTCCGACAACAGGTCCGGCATCGAGAAGGCCTACCGCCATCTCGTACGGCACGGCCACGACCGCATCGCGTACATCGGCGACGACGAGCGGATCTACACGGCCCGCGAGCGGGCGATGGCCTTCCGGGGGTGCGTCGCCGCGCACGGCGGCCCACTCGACACGATGCTCCACACGGGCCAGGTCGAGAGCGGGCGCATCCGCGAGGCCGTCCGCGCGGCGCTCAGCGGCGCCGCGCCCGCGACGGCGATCGTCACGGGCAACGCGCAGCTCAGCGTCGAAGTGCTCCGTCACCTCGGTGCGGACGCGGTGGACGTGGCTCTGATCGGCTTCGACGACTCCGAGCTCGCCACCCTGCTGCGGCCGGACCTGACCGTGGTCGCCCAGGACACCGACGCGATCGGCAGCACGGCGATCGACATGCTCCGTGCCCGCATCGCCGACCCGGCGACCGAGGTGCGGACGGTCACCGTGCCGGTGGAGCTGATCACGCGAGGCTCGGGCGAGATCCCGCCGGCGACCTGACGCCGGTCAGGCGCCCATCGCGTGCACGCCGCCGTCGACGTGGACGATCTCGCCGGTGGTGGCGGGGAACCAGTCGGACAGCAGCGCGAGGCACGCCTTGGCGGCCGGCGCGGTGTCGGCGAGGTCCCAGCCGAGCGGGGCCTTGGCGGGCCAGCTCTCCTCGAACTCCTGGAAGCCGGGGATGCTCTTGGCGGCCATCGTGCGCAGCGGCCCCGCGGCGACGAGGTTGACCCTGATGCCGTGCCTGCCGAGGTCACGTGCCAGATAGCGCGAGGCGGACTCCAGGCCGGCCTTGGCCACGCCCATCCAGTCGTAGACCGGCCAGGCCTTGGTCGCGTCGAAGTCGAGCCCGACGACGGCGCCGCCCTCCTTCATCAGCGGCAGGCACGCGACGGCGAGCGACTTGAACGAGAACGTCGAGACGTGCAGGGCCGTGGAGACGTCCTCCCACGAGGTGTTGAGGAAGTTCCCGCCGAGGCAGGTCTGCGGGGCGAAGCCGATGGAGTGCACGACTCCGTCGAGCCCGTCGACGTGCGCACCGACGCGGTCGGCCAGGGTGTCCAGATGCTCGGTGTTCTGGACGTCCAGCTCGATGACCGGGGGCGGCTCGGGAAGGCGCTTGGCGATGCGCTCGACGAGGCTGAGGCGGCCGAAGCCCGTCAGCACGACCTGGGCGCCCTCCTCCTGGGCCAGCCTCGCCACGTTGAAGGCGATGGAGGAGTCGGTGAGGACGCCGGTGACCAGCAGTCTCTTACCATCCAGCAAACCCATTGTTCAGCTCCAGTCTCTCGTCGTTCCGGCGGGCGCGCGGCGGGGGCCGTGCGTGTCGCTCAGTGGCCCATGCCCAGGCCGCCGTCCACCGGGATGACGGCTCCCGTGATGTACGACGCGTCCTCGCTGGCGAGGAACCGCACCACGCGGGCGACCTCCTCGGCCTTCGCCTGCCGCCCGAGCGGGATGCTCTTGCGGATCGCCTCCTGCTGGGCGTCCTCGAGCACGGCGGTCATGTCGGTCTCCACGAACCCCGGCGCCACGACGTTCACCGTAATGCCACGGGAGCCCAGTTCGCGGGCGAGCGACCGGCCGAATCCGACGAGGCCGGCCTTGGAGGCCGCGTAGTTGGTCTGACCGGCGGAGCCGAGCAGGCCGACCACCGAGGAGATCAGGATGATCCGCCCGCGCCGCATTCGGAGCATGGGGCGGACGGCGCGCTTGGCGACGCGGTAGGCGCCGGTCAGGTTCGCGTCGATGACGTCGGTGAAGGTCTCCTCCTTCATCATCGGCAGGAGCGTGTCCTTGGTGATGCCCGCGTTCGAGACGACGACCTCCACCGGGCCGTGCTCGGCCTCGGCCTTCTCGAAGGCGGCGTCGACGTCGGCGGAGCTGGTCACGTCGCAGCGGACGCCGAAGAGCCCCTCCGGCGGTTCTCCGGAGCGGTAGGTGACGGCCACCGCGTCTCCGGCGGCGGCGAGCTCCCGCGCGATCGCGAGGCCGATACCACGATTTCCACCGGTGACGAGTACAGAGCGAGCCATGTGACCGACGCTATCGGCTACCGGGCGGTAAACCCCTTGTCCGCTAGGCACAAGATCACAGGGTTAGGATCGTGGACATGCGCCAGATCGATCCCGATTTTCTCGCCCTGCCGCTTCGGCGTCTGGCGGACGCGGCCCTCCAGCGCGCCCGTGACCTGGGAGTCGAGCACGCGGCCTTCCGACTGGAACGGGTCCGCGCCGAGACTCTCCGCCTTTTCGACGCCAACCTCGAGGGCTCCATCGACGCCGACGACCTCGGCTTCGCCGTACGAGTGATCAAGGACGGGACCTGGGGGTTCGCGTCGGGAATCGAGCTGACGCCCGAAGCCGCCGCGCGTGCCGCCGAGGAGGCCGTCCGGGTGGCCGCCGTGAGCGCGCCGATCAACAGGGAGCCTATCGAGCTGTCTCCCGAACCGGCCTACTCCGACGTCACCTGGGTGTCGGCCTACGACGTCGACCCCTTCGACGTGCCGCTCCGTGACAAGGTCGCCCTGCTGAGCGAGTGGTCCTCGGGCATGCTGGGCGCGGTCGACCACGTGTCGGCCTCGCTCATGCAGGTCAAGGAGCAGAAGTTCTACGCCGACACCGCGGGCACCGTGACCACGCAGCAGCGCGTCCGGGTCCACCCGGCGCTGACCGCGATGAAGACCGACGGCGACCGGTTCGACGACATGCGGACGCTCGCGCCTCCGGTCGGCCGGGGGTATGAGTACCTCACGGGCACCGGCTGGGACTTCCCCGCGGAGCTGGCGGAGCTGCCCGACCTGCTGGCCGAGAAGCTCAAGGCGCCGTCGGTGGACCCGGGCGCCTACGACCTGGTCGTCCACCCCTCGAACCTGTGGCTGACGATCCACGAGTCCATCGGGCACGCGACCGAGCTCGACCGGGCCCTCGGTTACGAGGCGGCCTACGCCGGGACCTCGTTCGCCACCTTCGACAAGCTGGGCAGCCTGCACTACGGCTCGCCGGTCATGAACATCACCGGTGACCGTACGCAGGAGCACGGCCTGGCCACCGTCGGGTGGGACGACGAGGGCGTCGCGGGCCAGTCGTTCGACATCGTCAAGGACGGCACGCTCGTCGGCTACCAGCTCGACCGGCGCATGGCCCTGATGAAGGGCTTCGGCCGTTCCAACGGGTGCGCTTTCGCCGACTCCCCCGGCCACGTCCCGATCCAGCGGATGGCGAACGTGTCGCTGCGGCCGGCCGAGGACGGGCCCTCCACCGACGAGCTCATCTCGCGGGTCGAGCGGGGCATCTACGTCCTGGGCGACAAGAGCTGGTCGATCGACATGCAGCGGTACAACTTCCAGTTCACGGGCCAGCGGTTCTACAAGATCGAGAACGGGCGGCTGGCCGGGCAGCTCCGCGACGTCGCCTACCAGGCGACGACGACGGACTTCTGGCGGTCGATGGAGGCCGTGGGCGGCCCGGGCACCTACGTGCTCGGCGGCGCCTTCAACTGCGGCAAGGGCCAGCCGGGGCAGGTGGCGCCGGTCAGCCACGGCGCGCCGTCGGCCCTGTTCCGCGGGGTGCGGATCCTCAACACCGTCCAGGAAGGTGGAAAGTGATGACGCCACAGGAGACGGTCGAGCGGGCGCTCGCGCTGAGCGAGGCCGACGACTGCATCGTGATCGTGGACGAGGGGTCCACCGCCAACCTGCGCTTCGCGGGCAACACCCTGACGACCAACGGGGTCGCCCGGTCCTCGCAGCTGACCGTCATCTCCGTCGTCGGGCAGGGTGTGGGCGTCGTGTCCCGCGCCGCCGTACGGCCGGACCAGCTCGCCGGCGTGGTCGCCGCGGCGGACGCCGCCGCCAGGGACGCGCGGCCGTCGGACGACGCGCGCCCGCTGGTGGAGGGCACCTCCCTGGACGGCTGGGACCGCGAGGTCGAGCCGACGTCCATCGAGGTCTTCCGCGACTTCGCACCGGCGCTCGGCGAGTCGTTCGCGGCCGCGGAGGCGTCCGGCCGGAGGCTGTACGGCTTCGCCGAGCACATCCTGACGTCCACGTTCGTGGGCTCGTCGACCGGCCTGCGGCTTCGGCACGACCAGCCGACGGGACGGCTCGAGCTCAACGCCAAGTCCACGGACATGTCGAGGTCGGCGTGGACGGGAGTGGCCACGCGCGACTTCACCGACGTCGACGTGGCGGCGCTCGACGCCACGCTGGCGCAGCGGCTCGAATGGTCCAAGCGGCGCGTCGACCTCGAGGCGGGACGCTACGAGACGATCCTGCCGCCGACGGCGGTGGCCGACCTGATGATCTATCTGTACTGGACGGCGGGCGCGCGCGACGCGGCCGACGGCCGGACGGTCTTCTCCAAGACCGGCGGCGGCACCCGCGTCGGCGAGCGGCTGTCGCCGCTGCCGGTGCGGCTCTACAGCGACCCGGCGTATCCGGGCATCGAGTGCTCGCCGTTCCAGATCGCGCACGCCTCCAGCCGCGAGCAGTCGGTCTTCGACAACGGCATGCGTCTGGGCGCGACGGACTGGATCGCGGACGGCACGCTGCGGAACCTGCTCCAGACCCGGCACTCGGCCGAGCTGACCGGCCTGGCCGCCACCCCGCAGATCGACAACCTCATCATGACGGGCCCCGACGGCGGCCGCTCGCTGGAGGAGATGATCGCCTCCACCGAGCGCGGACTGCTGCTCACGTGCCTGTGGTACATCCGCGAGGTCGATCCCCAGACCCTGCTGCTGACCGGTCTGACCAGGGACGGCGTCTACCTGGTGGAGAACGGGGAGGTCGTCGGCGAGGTCAACAACTTCCGGTTCAACGAGTCGCCGGTCGACCTGCTGGGACGCGTGACCGAGGTGGGTGCGAGCGCGCAGACCCTGCCCCGCGAATGGAACGACTACTTCACCCGCACGGTGATGCCGGCGGTGCGCGTGCCGGACTTCAACATGTCGACGGTGAGCCAGGCGAACTGACGGCGCGGCGCGGCCGGGACGACCTCGGCCGCGCCTACCCGGCGTCCTCCAGGCGGAAGCCGACCTTCATGCCGACCTGGAAGTGGGCGACCTCGCCGTCCTCGATCTGCCCCCGCACCTCCGTAACCTCGAACCAGTCGAGGTGACGGAGCGTCTGGGAGGCCCGGCGGACGCCGTTGCGGATGGCCTGGTCGACGCTCTCCGCCGAGGTTCCGACGATCTCTGTCACCCGGTACGTACGGTCCGTCATCGTGCGCTCCTCGCCTCTCGTGTGGGCGCGATCGTATCGCCAAGGCGCCCACGCACCCGCGCCCGGCTGGGTCTACCGTGGAAACGTGAACCCTTGGCGCAGGCTCAGAGGCGCCCCTGTCGTGCACAGCGTGACGGACGCCCAGCCCTCCCTGTCGGACGACATCAAGCGCCGCGAGATCAGCTATCTGATCAAGATGGGCATCCGTCTCATCTGCCTCATCCTGGCCGTCGCCGTACCGGCTCCGTGGCCGGTGAAGGCGATCCTCGTGGCGGGCGCGGTCCTTTTGCCATACCTTGCCGTTGTCGGGGCCAATCAACGAGGTCAGGACGTCATTTCACCCTCGGACATGACGGAATCTAACCAAAACGAGATACCACGGCATCGACGCGAGATCGGGTCGTGACAAAGTCTTGACGTAACCCATGGGTCAGAGGTGTAGAGTCATAACCAAGCGCTCTGGTCCCCCGTCGGAGCGCTGGTGCCGGCGTTCCGGGCCCCCGTCGGAACGCCGATGAAAGCGACGCCGGGTGGTTTGCCCCCGTAACCACCCGGCGTCGCCCTTTCTATGTTCAGGCCGTTTCGTGCCTGCTTTTCATTCGCGTCAGCTACGCGTCGCCGGGTGTTTCCGCAGCCGTCTTCTCCCAGTCACGCGCAAGGCTTGACAACCTCTCGACGGCGTCGTCCGGCGCGGTCCCCGCACCCTGCGCGAGCCCGACCAAATAGGCGGTGAGCGGCGCGGCCGGCCGCGCGACACCGTGGGCCACATCTCTCGTCAGGTCGAGCACGGCGTCCCTGTCCACCCGGGCCGGGTCGATGCCGAGTTCCCGGCAGACAAGCGCGGTCCACTCCTCAAGCACGTTCATGCGCACTCCTCGCTGGTGACTGTTCGTCGTAACCGTTGCGGCGTTCCAGGTACACCGTTTCCTGCGACGCGTCGCAGGGACCGTGGTGTCCAGGCCCTGTTTCCCCTAGGCACCGCGTGCCCGCTCGCGCGCGGCGCCGAGGTCGTCCATCGTGTCGCAGTCGAACCACGGCGCGCGACCGTCGCCGGGCGCCGGGAGCTCGACGCGCACCGGTTCGAGCGGGCCCAGCAACCGGTACAACGACCGGCCCCGATACCCGTCCAGCGCGTCCGCGAGAGCCTCCGTCCGCCACACGCCGGTGAGCCACTGCTCCCTGCCGTCGTCGTCGACGAGCACGGCGCCCGCGGCAGCGGTGGTCTCCCCCGCACGCGCGGCCCGCAACAGCGCCGCGATGTGGTGCGCGGCGAGGAAGGGCAGGTCGGCGGCGAGCAAAGCCAGCCAAGGTGCATGCACCTGCGCGAGCCCGGCACGCAGCGCGGGGACCGGGCCGCCCCCGGGAGGGTCCTCACTGGTGAAGACCGCTCCGGCCGTCCGCAGCGGCTCGTTTGCGAGGTCGCGCGGTGGGCCGACCACGATCAGCCGGGTGGCCTCGGCGACGGCCGACGCCACGCGTTCGATCAGCGGCCGCCCGCCGACGAGGGCGCCGGGCTTGTCCAGCCCGCCCAGGCGCTCGGCCCGTCCGCCTGCCAGGATGACGGCGTCGTACGGCGTGACGCCGCCTCGGATGCCCGGGCCGCCCTCCGGCGTCGTGCTCATCATGGCTCGCCGGCCGCGTCAGCCGCCGATGGCGGACATGGGCCGGGCCGGCTGCAGGAAGGCCGGGTCGTCGATGCCGTGGCCGGCCTTCTTCCCGCGGACGGCGGCCATCCATCGCTCCGCCAGATCGTCGTCGGTGGCGCCGCCGCGCAGGGCTGCGCGCAGATCCGACTCCTCGGTGGCGAACAGGCAGTTGCGCACCTGGCCGTCGGCGGTGATCCGGACGCGGTCGCAGGCGCCGCAGAACGGCCGGGTGACCGAGCCGATCACGCCCACTCGCTGGGGTCCGCCGTCGACCAGGAACAACTCGGCGGGGGCGCTGCCGCGCTCGCCCGGGTCGTCCTCCGTCAGCTCGAAGGCTCCGTTGAGACGGCCGAGGATCTCGTCAGCGGTGATCATGTTCTCGCGCTGCCAGCCGTGCTGGGCGTCGAGTGGCATCTGCTCGATGAAGCGCAGTTCGTACCCCTTGTCGAGGCAGTAACGCAGCAACGGCACCGCCTCGTCCTCGTTGACACCACGCATCAGCACCGTGTTGACCTTGACCGGCCTGAGTCCCACTCGGTCGGCCGCGGCGAGCCCGGCGAGGACGTCAGGGAGGCGGTCGCGATGCGAGAGCCGTACGAACGTTGCGGCGTCGAGGGTGTCGAGGGAGACGTTGACGCGGTCGAGCCCGGCCTCGGCGAGCGGCCCGGCGAGACGCGCCAGGCCGATGCCGTTGGTCGTGAGCGAGATCTGGGGTCGCGGGCCGAAGGCGGCGGTCGCGGTGACGATCTCCACCAGCTCCCGCCGCAGGAGCGGCTCGCCGCCGGTGAAGCGGACCTCGGTGATGCCGAGACGTTCCACGCCGATGCCGACGAGCCTGATGATCTCATCTGCGGTGAGGAGCTCGGGCTTCGGCAGCCAGTCGAGGCCTTCGGGCGGCATGCAGTACGTGCACCGCAGGTTGCACCTGTCGGTCAGCGAGACCCGAAGATCAGTCGCCATCCGACCGAAAGAGTCAACCAGCACGAGGGGACCTCCATGGCGAGAGAAGATCCAAGCCTAAAGGCCTGGGGTCTTCCTGGCGACAACCCGGCGTGATCACTCTTTGTTCCGGTGAACCACCGGGTGTCACCGTATCAACCAGAGTATCCGGCGGCGGTGGGCGGAATCGCGCCATCCGGGCCCTTCCCGCGAACCCCGGCATCCCCGGCCCGCCGGAAAACCAGTGGGATCTCACCTGCGGCGTGGGCAAACTGGATCACGAACAGAGGAGATCATCATGCCTAGCGAGGTCGCCCCGAACCTCCTGTCGTGGGCCAGCGAGATCGACGAGGGCGCCATCCAGCAGGCCGCGCGCACCGCACGGCTCCCCTTCGTCTCGGGCCACGTCGCGCTCATGCCCGACGCGCACATCGGCATCGGGGCGACGGTCGGATCCGTGATCCCCACCGAGGGAGCGATCATCCCGGCCGCCGTGGGCGTCGACATCGGTTGCGGGATGATCGCGACGGAGACGACGCTGACGGCCGCCGACCTGCCGGAGACGCTCGACGCGCTGATGCCGCTGGTGGAGCGGCGGATCCCCGCCGGAGTCGGGAAGGGCCACGAGGACCGCGCCGTGGATCGCGCGCTGGACGACCTGGGCCGTCCGCACAGCGACCTCACGCCCAAGCAGGAGAAGACCGTGTCGGTCCAGTTCGGCACGCTCGGCTCCGGCAACCACTTCGTCGAGGTCTGCCTCGACGAACGCGACCGGGTGTGGACGGTGCTGCACTCAGGCTCGCGCGGAATCGGCAACCAACTCGCCACCCGGCACATCATCGACGCCAAGAAGTCGATGAAGCGCCAGGCCATCGGGCTGGAGGACCCGGACCTCGCGTACCTGGTGCAGAGCACGCCCGAGTTCACCGCCTACATCGAGGACATGCTCTGGTCGCAGCGCTATGCCATGGCCTCGCGTGCCCGGATGGACAGGGTGCTGAGCAACGCGCTCTTCCAGGTCGCCGGCAAGGGCGCGCGCGTGCGCACGATCAACTGCCACCACAACTTCACCCAGCAGGAGGAGCACGAGGGCAGGCGGCTGTGGATCACCCGTAAGGGAGCCATCAAGGCCGACACCGGCGACGAGGGCGTCATCCCCGGCTCGATGGGGACGCAGTCGTACATCGTGCGCGGCCGCGGCAACGCGGCGTCGTACAACTCGTGCTCGCACGGCGCGGGGCGGAGGATGTCGCGCGGCCGGGCCAAGCGCGAACTGTCGGCGACGTCGCTGACGGAGGCGATGCGCGGCCGCACATGGAACGCCGGCCGGGCCGCCGCCCTGGTCGACGAGCACCCGGAGGCCTACAAGCCGATCGACCGCGTGATGGAGGACCAGAAGGACCTGGTCGAGATCCGGCACACCCTCCACCAGGTGTTCAACTACAAGGGCTGATCACCCGCGAGATGAGATGAGGGAGCGCCCTGTCGCGATGGCGGCAGGGCGCTCTCGCGTCTGCGGTGCCCCTGGGCGCTCACGGGGCGATGGTCAGCGCGGAGATCTTGTCGCCGTCGACGGTGAACTCGAACCCCAGCACGACCGGGCTGCCGGGGAAGTCTCCCCCGACCTCGACGGAGACCAGCGTCCGGCCGTCGGCCTCCCTCACCTCTTTGACGTCGTAGGTCGCCCGGACCTTCTTGCTCGCCTCGTCGTTCCACGCCCGGATGGCGTCCGCTCCCTGGTAGCGGTTTCCATCGTCGGTGATCACCGCGTCCTCGGTGAGCGTGGCCACCAACCCCTTGCTGTCGTGGGCGCGCTTGGCACGCAGGTACGCGGCGACGGGTTCCGGCAGAGAGGGTGATGACATGGTCTGCTCCTTGGATCGTCCCTGCTCATGGCCGGTTCCAGCGAGCGTCACCGACTGATACGAGCACTACAAGCTGGAATGTAGCATCTGTAGCGCTATATTCGTTACATGAGTTCCCGTCCCAAGCCGAGCGTGACACGGGACCGGCTCCTGCTCGCCACCGCGCAACTCCTGCACGAGTCTCCGGGCAAGCCGGTCTCCACCCGGGCCATCTGCGAACGTGCCGGGGTGCAGGCGCCCACGCTCTACCACCACTTCGGGAGCAAGCAGGGACTGCTCGACGCGGTCGTCAACTACGGCTTCACCCAGTACGTCCAGGCCGGCGCACCCGGCGACGCCGGGGACGGCGACACCGGCGGCGACCCGGTCGCCCGCATCCGCCAGGGCTGGGACGACCACGTCAGATACGGCCTGGACCATCCCTCGTTCTACGTCCTGCTCTACGGCCGGATCGAGCCTGGAATCCCCTGCACCCTGACCTCTCGCGCTGAGGCCATGTTGCTCGGCCTGCTCACCGCGGTGGCCCGAGAGGGCCGGCTCCGCGTCACTCCCGCGGAGGCCGCCCGCCAGATCGCGGCCGCCAATGTCGGCGTCACGCTCAGCCTGATCGCGCGGCCGGACGGCGATGCCGACCTCGGCACTTCTCACCAGGTCCGCGAGGCCCTCATCGGCGCGCTCGTCGTCGACGCCTCCGTGCCGCCGGACAAGGGCGCCGCGCCGACCGTGAGGACCCTGGCCGTCGCACTGTCGGCCGCGCTCGATGACGGCACGGCCGTGCTGAGCGCGGGCGAGGTGACGATGCTCCGCGAGTGGCTGCGACGGCTCGCCGCCGATCAGTCCCCCTCCGCGTAAGCCAGGAGGGGTTCGCGTCGGCATCCCCCTTTGTGGGTCGCGCGAATGCGAGGAGATATATCTGTTCTCCATCGCATCTACATGCCATTTTGACGGATATTTTGGAAGATGCGTGTAGGAATCTGACCCGCCGGGCAGGTTATCCGAGCGGCTCCGGCCGTTCGGATCCCCGGATCGGGACGCTCGGACATCCGTACGAGGAGGGGGCGGTATGCGGCCGGCTTCGATCGATGCGTCCGGCGCTCTCGCCGGGCATGTACGGCTGGCCGGCGATCTGCGCGCTCCTCACGTGATCGGCGTGGCCGCGCTGCGGGCCCTGCCCTGCCGTGACGTGGAGGTCGGTTTCCTGTGCCGCACGTCGGGAGTCCGGCGGCATCGTTTCGCGGGCCCGTTGCTCCTGGACGTGTTGCGGGCCGCCGAGCCGGACTTCGATCCCCGCGAGCGCAAAGACCGCCTGCGGTTCCTCGTGTCGGTCCTCGGGCGTGACGGCCACCGGGCGGTGTTGTCCTGGGGCGAGATCGACCCCGAGTTCGGCAACGTCCCGGCGGTGCTCGGGCTGCACATGGACGGGCGGGACCTGGGCGAGCGCGGGCCGCATCTCGTCGTCCCCGGCGACCGGTGCGGAGGCCGGCACGTGAGCGAGGTGGTCGAGGTGCGCGTCAACGCCGACGATCTGCTCTGGACCCGGGACCGCGCGGAGAGTTGACCCGTCGGCACCGGCCGCGCCGCCCGGGGTGTCCGCTCAGGCGGGATAGGCGTGGGTCTCGGTGGCCTTGACCGCCGCCCAGACCTCCTGCCCCGCGGTCAGGTCGAGGTCGGCCACGGCCGCGGGGGTGATGTCGGCGGCCACCGCGATCGGCCCTTCCAGGTGGACGCGGACGTTGTCGCCGTGGCGCTCGATGCCCTCGATCCTGGCCTGCCAGAGGTTGCGCGGCGTCCCGTCGGGGCGGGTGCGGAAGAGCGCGACGGCGGAGGGCGGGAAGGCGATGAACACCGGGCCGTGCATCCGCTCGGTGACGCTGAAGACCACGTCGCCGACCGTGACCTGCTGCTCGTCCGCCACCCCCCGGTAGAGGTTGAGCCCGACCAGGCGGGCGACGTAGTCGGTGCGTGGCCGGCGTGCCACCTCCGCGGGTGCGCCCTGCTGGACCACGCCGCCGTTCTCGATGACGACGAGGTGGTCGGCCAGCACCATCGCGTCCAGGGGGTCATGGGTGACCAGGATCGTCGCGCCGTCGAAGTCGCCGAGATGGCGGCGGAGTCTCGACCGGATCTCCAGGCGGGTGTGGGCGTCGAGGGCCGCCAGGGGTTCGTCCAGCAGCAGCAGCCGTGGCTCGACCGCCAGTGCGCGCGCGAGGGCGACCCGCTGCGCCTGCCCGCCGGACAACTGGCGGGGCTTGGCCGCGGCGTGTTCCATGAGGTCGACCCGCTCCAGCCACGCGCCTGCCGTACGGCGGGCGTCGTGCTTCGACGCGCCCCGGCAACGCGGGCCGAAGGCGACGTTGTCGAGGGCGGACAGATGCGGGAAGAGCAGGTAGTCCTGGAAGACCACGCCGATCGGGCGGCGCTCGACCGGCAACAAGTGCAGGGGACGACCGTCGAGGGTGATGTGTCCCTCGGAGAGCGGGGTGAGCCCGGCGAGCGCGCGCAGCGCCGTCGTCTTGCCCGCGCCGTTCGGGCCGAGGAGCGCGATCACCTGTCCCGCGGCGGCGGTCAGTTCGATGTCCAGGCGGAACCGGGGACGCTCGACGACCAGGTGGGCCCGCAACTGCGGCTCTCCGTGTCCGGGGTCCGGCTCGTGCCCGCTCACGCGCTCGTCACCCACCGATCGCGCAGTCCTGCCAGGATCGCCACCGACACGACCAGCAGGAGCAGGCTGAGGACGATCGCGGCGTCCGGCTCGGTCTCCAGCGCGAGATAGACGGCGAGCGGCATCGTCTGCGTCCGGCCGGGGAAGTTCCCCGCGAAGGTGATCGTGGCGCCGAACTCCCCGAGAGCGCGCGCCCAGCACAGCACGGCGCCGGCCACGATCCCCGGGGCGATGAGCGGCATGGTGACCCGCCGGAAGACGATCCACCGCGAGGCGCCCAGTGTGGCGGCGGCCTCCTCATAGCGCAGGTCGGCCGCGCGCAGTGCTCCCTCCACGCTGATGACCAGGAAGGGCATCGCGACGAACGCCTCGGCGACCACCACCCCCGCGGTCGTGAAAGGAAGCGAGAAGCCGAACGTGGACTCCAGCCACTGGCCGACCAGCCCGCGCCGGCCGAGCACCAGCAGCAGTGCCACGCCGCCGACCACGGGCGGGAGCACGAGGGGGATGGTGACCAGCGCACGCACCAGCCGCCTGCCGGGGAAGGGCACGCGCGCCAGCAGCCACGCGAGCGGCACGCCCAGCACCAGGCAGACCGCCGTGGCGATGGTCGCCGTGACCAGGGACAGCCGCAGGGCCTCCAGGACCTGCGGCTCGGCCAGCCGCTCCGGCATCGTCGACCACGGCGCCCGGACCAGGAGCCCGGCGAGGGGCAGGACCAGGAAGGTCATGCCGGCGACGGCGAGCACCATGAGCACCCAGGGGATGCGCCCGGCCCCGGGTCTCTCGCGCGGGCTCCGTGGTCGGTGCGGGAGCGGTCGTGTCACGTCAGTTCAGGTCAGGCGGCGTCGAACCCGGCCTTGACCAGCACGTCCTTGCCCTGCTGCGAGAGCACCAGGTCGACGAACTTCTTGGCCAGGTCGGGAGCGGGGGCCTTGGACAGGGACGCGATCGGGTAGTCGTTGATCGCCTTGTCGGCCTCGGGGAAGTCGATGCCCGTGACCTTTCCGGCGGCGGACAGCACGTCGGTCTTGTAGACGAGCGCCGCGTCGACCTCACCGAGCTCGACCTTGGTCAGCGTGGCCTTGACGTCCTGCTCCAGGGTGACCGGGGTGACCTTCAGCCCCGCGGCGTCCAGCGCCTTGATCGCCGCGGCGCCGCACGGCACCTGCTCGGCGCACAGCGCCACCTTGACCTTGGAGTCGGCCAGGTCCTTCAACTCGTCGACCTTGGCGGGGTTGTCCGGCGGCACCGCGATCTCCAGCTTGTTGCGCACGAACGTGGTCGGCGCGGCGGCCATGGAGGCGTCGGTGACGGTCTTCATCGTGGCCGGGCTGGCCGCGGCGAACACGTCGGCGGGGGCGCCCTGCGTGATCTGCTGCGCCAGCGTGGCGCTCGATCCGAAGTTGAACGTGACCTTGACGCCGGGGTTGGCCGCCTCGAAGGTCTTGCCCAGCTCGGTGAAGGTCTCGGTGAGGGAGGCGGCCGCGAACACGGTCAGCGCCGACGACGACGCCGCGGACGAGGCGGCGGGAGAGGCCGACGCCGCGGTGCCGGCATCGTCGGATCCGCAGGCCGACAGGCCCGCGACGAGCGCTAAAGCGGCGGGGGCCGCGACGGCCCACCGGGAAAGACGCCTGAGCACGGGAACTCCTTCATGGATCATGTACGCGCGTGGTCGGGGATCTCCACGACGACGTTGGTGGACTTGATGACGGCGATGGCCACGGCCCCGACCTCCAGGCCGAGCTCGTCGGCCGCCTGACGGCTCATCAGCGAGACCACCCGGAACGGCCCGGCGGCGATCTCCACCTGGGCCATCACGGCGTCCCTGATCACCTCGGTCACGATGCCGCGGAAGCGGTTACGCGCCGACGACAGCCCGGAGCCGTCTTCCGTCTCGATCTGGGAGCGGGCGAACGAGGCCAGATCCGCGCCGGCCACCATCCGGTGGCCGTGATCGTCGCGCTGGGCGGGCAGACGGCCCGCGTCGACCCAGCGCCGCACGGTGTCGGCGCTGACGCCGAGCAGCGCGGCGGCTTCGCTGATCCGGAACGTGGTCACGGCAGTCACCATACCTTCGAAAATACAAGATTCAATCGTCAAAAGTCCGTGCAGGAGCAAGGGTGATCAGGTCGTTAGCGTTGCATCTGCGATACGAGTCCCCTGATCCGTCCTTCCCCGTGTCCGTACCGACCGTACGGGTGGCGCGGCCCGGGAGGCGACTCGCACCACCCGCCGCGGGTCAGTCCTCCACCGCGAGGATCACGTCCGAGGCCTTGACCATGGCGATCACCTGACCACCCCGGGCCAGGCCGAGCTCCCTGGCGGCCTCCACGGTGATCGCGGCCACCAGGCGCACTCCCCCGGCGTCCAGTTCGACGTTCGCGGTGGCCTCACCATGGGTTATGGCGGTCACCCGGGCGGGGATCTTGTTCCGCGCGCTCAAACGCATGACGCTCTCCTTGATCGCAACACCGAAAAGGCCGCACCGGCGACCCGGTGCGGCCTTCCGACGTTAAGCCACGCCACTATCGGCAAGAAGCCGCCACGACGCTGCGACCAGCGGCTTTGCGCACCCCTACCTCTCCCTGACGCACGCCGCGCGGGCCCTTCAGCGGGCGGGCCGCAGACCGCGCAGCAGGGTCTCGATCGTGCCGGACACGACCGCGTCGACGGGCCGGTCACCGATCATGCCGCCGGTGATGATCGAGGCGAGGCCCTGGATGGTGGCCAGCAGGGCCATCGCGACCCGGTCGGGATCGTCACTGTCGATCTCCCCGGCGGCCTGGGCCCCGGCGATGAGCGCCACGGGGGCCGCGAACGCGCGGCCGTTGGCCTCCAGGAGTTCGGGGGCGTCGGGACGGTCCTTGCGCGCGAACATCAGCGCCAGGAGGGCAGGATGCGCGGTAGCGAACCGGACATAGGTGCGGGCGAAGACGGTCAACCGGTCGGCGAAGGCTCCTTCGGCCTCACCGAGAGCCGCGTCGAGCTCGCGTCCGAGCCGATCGAATCCGAGGACCGCCAGCGCGTCCAGCAGCGCCTGTTTGTCGGGGAAGTGCTGCCGGGGCGCGCCGTGGCTCACGCCGATCTCGCGGGCGAGCTCCCGCAGGGACAACCCCTGGACCCCGGTCGTCTCGAGCTTCCGCTCGGCGGAGGCGAGCAGCTCGGCGCGCAGGTTGCCGTGGTGGTAACGCGGGATCGCCTCTGCCATGCCCGACAACCTACTCCCCGTCTAGCCATTGACTACATTTCTAGACACTGACTAGATTCTAGGCAGTGACTACATTTGATGGAGGAGACGCGAACATGACACCCAGGACCTGGTTCATCACCGGCGCGGCGTCGGGATTCGGATACGAGCTCACCACGCTGCTGCTCGCCAGGGGCGAGCGCGTCGCGGCGACCAGCCGCCGCGAAGACGCGCTGACGCCGCTCATGGCCCAGTACGGCGACCGCCTGTGGACGGCACCCCTGGACGTGGCCGACGCCTCCGCGATCCACCGCGTGGTCGGCCAGGCGTTCTCCGCGTTCGG
This sequence comes from Planotetraspora mira, assembly GCF_016863275.1. GTDB lineage: Bacteria > Actinomycetota > Actinomycetes > Streptosporangiales > Streptosporangiaceae > Planotetraspora > Planotetraspora mira. The sequence goes on along the minus strand of NZ_BOOO01000033.1, from coordinate 140,617 downwards.
CCGGATCGATGTGATCGTCTCCAACGCCGGGTTCGGCGTGCTCGGCGCGGCCGAGGAGGTCTCCGACGAGCTCCTGCGCCGTCAGATCGAGGTCAACCTGATCGGCGCGATCCAGCTCACCCGGGCCGCGGCGCCTTACCTGCGGGCGCAGGGCGGCGGGCGGATCGTGCAGATGTCCAGCTCGGGCGGGCAGGTTCCCGATCCCGGCATGAGCGTGTACAACGCGACCAAGTTCGGCGTCGAGGGGTTCTTCGAGTCGGTCGCCATCGAGCTCGCGCCGTTCGGCATCGAGGTCACCCTCGTCGAGCCGGGCGGCGCGCGGACCGAGTTCAACCGCAACCTCGCGGTCGCCGACCCGATCGACGGGTACGCCACAGGCATCGTGGGCCGGATCCGCGGCATGCTGGGCGGCGACGCCGATCCGGAGTTCGTCCGAAGGGCCGTCGCCGGCGATCCCCGGAAGATCGCCAGGGCCGTCGCCGACTCGGCCGGCACGACTCCGGCGCCGCGGCGGCTCACGCTCGGCGGCAACGCCTACGAGGCGATCGAGGCGGCGCTCCAGGACAGGCTGTCGGCGCTGCGCGCGCAGCGCGAGCTGGCCTACGGCACCGACGCCGACGACATCGTCGCCGAGCGCGCGGGCGCCGCCGTCACCTGAGCCTGGCCGGCCGTACCGGTGCGACGGCGGGCACGCGCAGGTGCTCGTAGACGATGCTGGTGCGCACGTCCGCCACCTCCGGCCGTTCGGTGAGCCTGTCGATGACGAAGGCGTACAGGCTGTCGTTGTCGGGGACGGCGAGGTGGATCAGGAAGTCCTCCGTGCCCGAGACCACGAAGACGCCGATCGTCTCGGGCAGCCTGCTGACCCAGTTGCGGAAGGCCTCGATGACGCGACGCGAGGGCGGGCGGATCCGCACGGCGATAAGCGCCTGGACCGGACGCCCGATCTCCGCGAGGTCGACGTCGAGCGTCGCTCCGCGGATGACACCCCGCTGGCGCAGGGCCCGCGTCCGGTCGAGCGCGGTGGTCGGCGACACCCCCACGGCCGCGGCGACGTCGCGGTTGGTGCGCCGTGCGTCGTGCTGCAGTTCCCGCAGGATCGCCGTATCAAGTTCGTCCAGCTCAGCCATATCGCCAGCCTATCCGTATTAAGTAAGGACTCAGTTGGTATCTCCTGCACTTATGCCTAGCCTGATGCCGGAGTTCCGTACATCAGCTAAGGAGTGAGGCCGAGTGGACGACGGGATGCCGGTGGTCGGATACGCGCCGGAGGAGATCCAGACGGGAGAGCCGACCCGTTCGGCCCGGCTGAAATGGGTGGTCGTCGTCGACGAGGCGTTGCCGGCGGGCCTGATCGTCAACGCCGCGGTCTGCGTGGCCGCGGCCACCGGGGCCGGGGTGCCCGGGCTGCTCGGCCCGGACGCCAAGGACGCGGCGGGAGATCTCCATCCCGGCCTTCCGTGGGCGGGCTGCACGATCCTCGCCGCGTCGTCGTCCCAGATCGTGGAGATCAGGACCAGGGCGGCCGCCGCGGAGGAGGTGTTCGTGGCCGACATGGCGGGCCTGGCCCAGCGCACCCGTGTCTACGACGGATACCTCGAGCAGATGTCCGCGGCCGCCGAGTTGGACTACTGCGCGGTCAGCCTCATCGGTCCCCGTAAGAGGATCGACGGCATCGTGCGCGGGCTCTCGCTGCTCGCGTGAGCGTCATCAGGCGGCCGGTGCGACCGCGGGGTAGGCGACTCCGGTGAGCTCTTCCGAGACGGCCCACAGGCGGGCGGCGTCCGCGTCGTTCAGCGCGCGCCTGGGCGCTCGCGCCTCGGCCGGGCCGCCGGTGAGCCCGGCGAAACCGTCCGGGCCGTAGTAGGCGCCGCCTCTGGCGTCGGGGCTGGTGGCGGCGTGGAGGAGCGGCAGGATGCCGGTGGGCACCTCCTGCCACATCCCCGGGATCCGGTACAGGAAGCCGTAGAGCAGGCGCGTCCGCGCCACGGCGACACCACCGTGCGTCGGACCGGTGACCTGCAGGTTGGTGATCGTCGCGCCGGGGTGGGCGGCGTTGCTGAGGATGCCCCAGCCTCCCTCCCTGCTCCGCCGGTCGAGTTCGCGGGCGAACATCAGGTTCGCGATCTTCGATCCTCCGTAGGAACGGTGCGGCCCGTACCGCTCGCTCTGCAGGTCGCCGAAGTCCAGGCGGCCGTACCACGCGGCGATGCTGCTGACGGTCGTCACCCGGGGCGCCGCCGCGGCCCGGAGCAGCGGCAGCAGATGGGCGCTGAGCGCGAAATGTCCGAGGTGGTTGCCGCCGAACTGCATCTCGAACCCGTCCCGGGTCACGGCCCGGTTCGGCAGCGCCATGACGCCGGCGTTGTTGATCAGGAAGTCGATCGGATGGCCCTCGGCGACCAGTTCCGCGCCCAGGGCCGCCACGCTGTCGAGCGAGGCCAGGTCGAGATGCCGGATGATCAGCCGCGCGTCCGGCACCTCCGCGCGGACCTTCTCCACCGCGGCGGCCCCCTTGCCGCGGTCGCGGACGGCCAGGACGACCTCCGCGCCCGCCCTGGCGAAGCGGCCGGTCAGCCCGAGCCCGAGGCCGCTGTTCGCACCGGTGATCACCGCGCGCCTGCCCGTGAGGTCGGGGACGGTCACGTCGGGCGCCGAGCGTGCCATGGGGATCTCCAGGGGGGACGTACCGCCAGGGTCACCGGCAAACTATCCCATCGTGATCACTTGTGGGGGGCGTACATGATGACGGCCACCCCCGCCAGGCAGATGGCGGCCCCGACGATGTCCCAGACGGTGGGGCGGAACCTGTCCACCACGACCCCCCATGCCAGCGACCCGGCCACGAACACGCCACCGTAGGCGGCCAGAACCCGCCCGAAATTGGCCTCAGGCTGAAATGTCGCGACGAAGCCGTACGCGCCGAGAGCCACGACCCCCGCGGCGATCCACCACAGGCCGCGATGTTCCCGCCATCCCTGCCAGACCAGCCATGCGCCGCCGATCTCGGCGAGAGCGGCCAGGAGGAAGAGCAGGACCGAACGAGCGACTGTCACGACTGCGACCGTATCGGGCGAGAGGTGACGCACCGCTGCCGGCAGGATCAGGCGGGCGCCTCACGAAGCTGGTCGACCCGGACGCCGCGCAGCAGCAGTTCCGACGTCACGGCGGCGGCGATCATGCTCAAGGCGAGCACGGCGCACGCCACGAGGAGGACGGGCACGGGCACGAGCGAGTAGTCCAGCGGAGGCGTCACAGGAGTCTCGGCGAACTCGGGCACGCGCGGCAGCGCGGCCCATGCCGCGACCAGGCCGGCGAGAACTCCGGTCAACGCGCCCCAGGACAGCGTGATCGTCTGCTCCAGCAGCAGTGCCACCCGCAGGGGCCGCACGCGGGCGCCCGCCGCCTCCAGGGCCGCCATCTCGTACGTGCGCCGCCGTGCCGCCGTGTGGAGGGCGAGGACGGCCCGGCCGAGCGCGAGCAGCGCGGCGACACCCGCCGACACGATGAGCAGGAGCAGCGCCAGGCCGGGCCCCTGCGTGACGTAACCGGATACGAGATCATCCGTCGTGCGTGTGGCGAGGACGGGGACGCTGCCTCTGCGCAGCGCCTCGCGCACCTCGTCCCCACGGCCGGGGGCCGCCCAGATCTGGAACTCCGTACGCGGCGAGTAGCCGTAGGCGACCCGGTCGGCGGTCTCCAGGTCGACGACGACGCCGGGAGCGTTCAGACCGGGAAGGGCCTGCGCGGAGGCGACGGACTCGAAGCCCGAGAAGTGGCCGTCGTCCAGGCCCGGCAGTTTCTGGCCCGCGCCCGGTCCCGACGACAGCGCGGGCAGGGGGTCGGGGAAGGTGTCGGGTCTGACGGCACCGGTGCCGAACGATTCCAGCGACAGCGGGAGGCCGCCCCTGGGGACGAAGGCGGGCGTCCATCTGTTCGTGTCCGCGAGTCCCGCGTCGACGGTGCTCCACCGGCCGTCCTGTCGCACCTCGAGCTTCTTGACGACGACGCTGCCGGTCGGGCCGTCCTCGAGGCTCGCCCCCGCGGCCATCGTCACCTCCAGGCGCAGGCCGCGCAGCTCGCAAACGGCCTCGCGGCACCCCCGCGGCAACCCCCATTCGTGAACCTTGATCCGCGAGTCGGGGCGGCCGAGGGGGATGATGGCGGGTTTGGTCTCACCGGTCACCCGGAAATCGGCGTAGAGAATGGCGCTCCACCCGTCGGGCATCTTCGGCGTGCTGACCTCGGCGCGGATGCGGTCGCCGCCCACGAGCACGCGGGGCGCGGCCGTCCGGGGGGTGAGTTTCGCCGTCATCCCGTTCAACGGCCGGTTCCCCGCGTACGACGGACGCCACAGGGCGACCGAGGCGAACCGCGCGGGGTCGGTGGCGAGCATCGCGGGAGGGCCGGGCGTCACGATGACCGGGGCCGTGCCGGGAACGTCGGCCGAGATCTTCCTGAGCGTTGCGACGTCGCTCCGGGGCACGACGAACACGGTCTCGGCGCCGTTGTGGACGCGCGCGACCTCCTGGTAGTTGCGCGAGGTCACCGACCAGGCCGCGACGGCGAAGACCGCGAGGCCGAGTCCCGCGGCGAGCACGATCACGGTGCTCGCCGTGGCGGAGCCGCGGGAGATCTGGCGCATGGCGAGGAAAGCCCCGATGTCGCCGTGGGTCCGGGTGAGCCGGAACAGCGCGCGGCAGGCGAGCGGCAGGAGCCTTCTGGCGATCAGGGCGAGTGCCACCGCGAGCAGGCCCGGCGCGATGAGAGCGCTCGCGCGTTGCCCGGTCGCGTCGGTGATGACGTCTCCGGCGAGCAGTTCCGCGAGCCCCACGGCGGTGATCGCGAGCACCACGGCGTCGACGACCCACGCGCGACGGCGCGAACGAGGGGTGCGCCGCCACTGCTCGACGACGGGCTGCGTCACCGTCTGCCTGGCGGCCAGGGCCGTGGCCAGAAGACCGCCGAAGACGGCGGCCACACCGCACAGCACGGTGAAGCCGTCGACCGTGACGACCAGGTCGTCACGGAGAAGCGTCGCGGCCATCCGGGAGACCACGGCCCAACTCGCGGCGATCCCGATCGGCAGGGCCGCGAGGAGGAGGAAGGCCGGCTCCGACAGGCCGAAAGCCCAGATGCGCAACGTCGACAGGCCGCGCAGCCGTGCCAGCGCGATCTCCTGCGCGCGGGCGGCGACGAGGTCGCGGACGGTGAGGAACAGCAGGAGCCAGCCCAGGGCGACGAGCTGGACCGTCACGAGCGTCGTGGGCACCGACAGGGAGTCGACCCGGCGGTGGACCGCCTCCAGGGTCTCGTCCATGTAGCCGAAGACCGTGGTCGTCTCGCCGGTCCGCCCGAGGGCCCGCAACCTGGCATGGAGGGATTCCAGCGACGCGACGTCGTCACCTGTGATCTTGTTCCGGTCGATGTAGAGAATGGCGGTGCTGGTCCACGCGGCGCCGACAAGCGCGTCGATCCGGTCGCCGCCGGTCTTCACACCGACCGTCCCCTGTGTCTCCGGCGCGGTGAGGAGGGGGTCGCCGTTGCCTTCTGTGACCCCGGCCGTCTGCGGGAACAGGCTCCGGCCGTACCAGAGCGGGTCGGCGGCGTCGGTCTCGTAGACGCCGACCACACGCAGCGGCGTCAGGCGCCGTTTCTCGGCGCCGGGATCGCTCAGCAGGCTCAGCTTCACCGTGTCGCCGACCGTGAATCCGGACGCGCGGCTCACCATGATCTCGTTGGCCGCCCGCGGACACCGCCCCACGACAGTGGTCACGTGGTCGCACTGCCCCTCGACCCACATCAGCGGGTAGGTCTTGGTGGCCTTGTCGTTGGGGCTGAGCAGTTCCGCCCCCCTGATCGGCGGGAGGAGGAACGGCGCCGTGATCTCCTTCACCAGCTCGCCCGCGTCGTCCGACACCGATGTGACCCGCCAGCCCCGGTGGTCGAGGATCGCCTTGTCCAGCGTCTCCCGTATCAGCGTGGTGCGGGCCGCGTCGGTGTACATCGGGCCGAGCGACCCGGCCACCACGGGGACGACCGCGATGATCAGCACGATGAGCGACAGCCAGCGCCGCCGCCACAGCCCGCGGAGCATCATGACTCGGCCCGCCTGAGGACGACGCCGTCCGGCAGGGGCTCGACGCGGGCCATGGAGCCGGGCGGCAGCAGTTCGTGATATTCGGGCGGCAACTGGACGGCGCCCTCCCTTCCGACCACCACGAAGTCCTCCCCGTGCCTGCCCTCCGCGCCGATCCGCCCGTCCCTGATCGTGACGGTACGGCTGGTCGCCTCGCTGACCCGCGGGTCGTGCGTCACGACCACAGAAGTGGTGCCGAGCTCTTTGATCAGCTCGATGACCGTCTGGCCGGTGGCCATGTCGAGCTGGCTCGTCGGCTCGTCGGCGAGCAGCAGCCGGGGGCGGTTGGCCAGGGCGACCGCGACGGCCAGCCGTTGCTGCTCTCCCCCGGACAGGCGCCCGGCGGGCTTGTCGCGGACACCGTTCAGCCCGACCCGGTCCAGCAGGTCGCCCGCCGCCCGCCTGGCCCGCCGCCTGACGGCACGCTGGGCGAAGGTCACGTTCTGCACGGCCGAGGCGTACGGGATGAGGTTGCGGGCCGGGTTCTGCAGGACCACCCCGATCTGCGCGGCTCTGAGCCGGTCCAGCGCACGCGGCCCGAGCCTGCCGATCTCGGTGCCGCCCAGCCAGAGCCGTCCGGCACTCGGCCGGAGCAGCCCGGCGAGCAGCCAGAGCAGCGTCGACTTGCCCGCGCCCGACGGCCCGAGGAACGCGACGCTCTCCCCCTCTTCGATGACCAGATCGATGTCGCGCAGCGCCACGACCTCGATCTCCTTGGTCTTGTAGATCTGCACGACGCCGTCGCAGCGCACCGCCTGGGTCATGGGACACCCGCCGTCGACCGCAGCTCAACGACCCGGTCGCAACGATCGGCCACCTCGGGGTCATGTGTGGCGACGACGAGCGCGGCGGGCGCGGCCATCAGCGCCTCCAGGACGAGAACGCGGTTGACCTTGTCCTGCTCGGCCGTCGGCTCGTCGGCGAGGATGACGCTCGGAGCCAGGGCCAGGGCGCGGGCCACCGCCACACGCTGCTGCTGCCCGCCGGAGAGTTCCTCGATGAGGTGGTCCGCGTAGGCGGTGAGCCGCATGCGGTCCAGGACCTGGGCCGTCTCCGCGATCGCGTCCCGTGGCGTACGGCCTGCGGCCCGCAGCGCGACCTCCACGTTCTCCGCGGCCGTAAGGAGCGAGACGAGCCCGTACGACTGGAAGACCAGAGTGAGGTTCCTGCGCAGGGACGGCTGCTCGTCGAGGGGGACCGAGCCGACGAGGACACGGCCGGCGGCCGGCGGGATGAGCCCGCCGAGCGTCGTGAGCAGCGTCGTCTTCCCCGAGCCGGAGGGTCCCATGATCGCGACTCGCTCGCCGGGCATGATCTCCAGTGAGATGTCCTTCACCACTTCCCTGCCGCCGGCCCGGCAGGCGAGCGACTGGCAGGACAGGGCTGGCTGGGGCAACATCGGCCTCCCCCTGACGCGACACGATCGCGTGGCCCTGACGCGACATAATCGAATAGATCACCTTGTGCGCTCCGCCGACCCTAAACCCGGGGAGATCACAGAGAAGTCACGATCACCACACAGATCGAAGCCCCCATATCACCGTCCGTCCCCTTGGCCGTGATCATGCACAGGTTCGTGATCATGTCCGCCGACCAGCCGACCCTCCCGCCGTGATCATGCACACTTTCGGTCACGTATGGTCTGACCAGCGCGTATTCCGTTCGTGATCATGCGCAAGTTCGCCGCCGTGCCGTACGACCAGGGTGAACGCGCTGCGTGATCATGCAGATTCCGCCGTGCCGACCGGCCTGGCGGTGATCGGGACCAGAGTTACGCTCTGGTGGTGGCGGTAGGGCGTGGCTCCTGGGTGGGGGCACTGGGCGGGCTCGCGAAGGCCTGCCACCCCGGGCCGACCGTGGCCGTCACCGCGCTGGTCACCGCGCTCGCGGTCGCTGCCGGGCGCGACGTCACAGACAGTGTCCTCGTGGCGGCGGCAATCCTCACCGGCCAACTCTCGGTGGGCTGGTGCAACGACGCCGTCGACGCGGGCCGCGACATCGCCGCCGGCCGTGCGGAGAAACCCATCGTCGGCGGCCAGGTCGGCGTGAGAACGGTGTACGTGTCCGCATTCTCCGCGCTCGTCGTCTGCGTGCCACTCTCGTTCGCCTGCGGCCTGCTGGCGGGCGCAGTCCACCTCATCGCGGTCGCGGGGGCGTGGGCCTACAACCTGCGGCTGAAGTCGACGCTCTTCTCCTGGACGCCGTACGTCGTGGGGTTCGGCAGCCTGCCCGTGTTCGTGGTGACCGGGCTCCCCGGACGGCCGTGGCCGGCCTGGTGGGTGGTCGTCGCGGCGGCCGCCCTCGGCCTCGGAGCGCATCTCGCGAACGTCCTGCCGGACATCGGGCAGGACGTGGCCGTCGGCGTCCGCGGATGGCCACAACGTCTGGGGGCGTCCCGCGTCCGCGCGTTGATTCCGGTGCCCCTGCTCGCCGCGTCCGCGCTGCTCGTGTTCGCGCCTCCGGGGCCGCCCGGCGCCGTCGCCTGGGCCGGGCTGGCCGCGGTGACCGCGTTCGGCCTTGCGGGGACGGCCCTCGGCGGCCTGTCGCCGAAGATCCCCTTCGCGGCGGCCATCGCGTGCGCGGCCGTCGACGTCGGCCTCCTTCTCGCGTCCGGGACCGGAGTCGGTGCCTGACGACGGCCGACGGCGAGGCGGTCTGACGGCGACTGACGGTGTGGCGGCGGCGCGTGCATGATCACGAACGGAGTACGCACTGGTCAGACGTTACGCGACCGAAAGTGCGCATGATCACGAACTAAGAGTCGGCTGGTCAGCGGGCATGACCACGAATCTGTGCATGATCACGCACCGAGGCGTGGCTGGTCGTGGGGGGATTCACGAATCTGCGCATGATCACGATCAGGGAATGGGCTGGTCGCCGGGCATGACCACGAACCTGTGCATGATCACCCCCATCCAGTGCCCCGGAATGATCGGCATGGGGACGCTCTTGGCGGGCAAAAGAGATATGCCGAAGGTTTCGCCAGCCCGGGGGATTGTGAATATGACGCGAATCGCCGCTGTCCACGGAGTCCTTCCCCCGAACCGGTACCCCCAGGAAGAGATCACCGACGTCTTCGCCAAGGTCTGCCTGCCCCAGGGCGGCGACCGGAGACTGCTCGACCGGCTCCACACCAGCGCCCGCGTCTCACACCGCAACCTCGTTCTCCCGCTCGACCAGTACGGCAAGCTCGACGGCTTCGGCATGGCCAACGATCTGTTCATCGAGGCGGCCGTCGAACTCGGCGCCGAGGCCATCACCGGCGCGCTCGACGCGGCGGGCCTCACCCCGGACGACGTCGACATGATCATGTGCACCTCGGTGACCGGCATCGCGGCCCCATCCGTCGACGCGAGGCTGGTGAGCCGCCTCGGCCTGCGTCCGGACGTGAAGCGGGTGCCCGTCTTCGGGCTGGGCTGCGTGGCCGGCGCCGCGGGGATCGCCCGCCTGCACGACTACCTGCGCGGCTGGCCCGGCCACGTGGCCGTCCTGCTCTCGGTGGAGTTGTGCTCGCTCACGCTCCAGCGGGCGGACGCCTCGGTCGCCAACCTGGTCGCCAGCGCGTTGTTCGGGGACGGCGCCGCGGCGGTCGTCGCCGTCGGGGACGAGCGGGCGGCGGGGCGGGGTCCCACGGTCGTGGACACCCGCAGCCGCCTCTACCCGGAGTCCGGCCGGGTGATGGGCTGGGACGTCCGCGACTCCGGCTTCAAGGTCGTGCTGGACGCCGGCGTCCCCGACGTCGTGCGGACCTACCTCGCAGGCGACGTGGAGGCCTTCCTGCGCGGCCACGGGCTGGCCGCGCCCGACATGACGGCGTGGGTGTGCCATCCCGGCGGACCCAAGGTCCTCGACGCGGTGGCAGAGGCGCTCGAACTCCCGGGCGGCGCGCTCGACATGACCTGGCGCTCGCTGGACGCGATCGGGAACCTGTCCTCCTCGTCCGTCCTCCACGTCCTCAGGGACACCCTCGCCCTCCGTCCGCCGCCACCGGGCACTCCCGGGCTGCTGATCGCGATGGGCCCCGGCTTCTGTTCCGAACTCGTCCTCCTGCGCTGGTAACCCGGAGGTTCCCGCACGTGTCCCCCTGGTACGCACTGCTCGTCGTCCTCGTCGCGGTTGAACGCCTCGCGGAGTTGGTCGTGGCCCGCCGCAACGCGCGGTGGAGCCTGGCCCGAGGCGGGGTCGTCGCCGGACGCGGCCACTACCCCTGGATGGTCGCCCTCCACACGGGGCTCCTGATCGGGTGCCTGCTGGAGGTGTGGCTGGCAGGCAGGCCTTTCGTCCCCGCGCTCGGCTGGCCCATGGTCGTCCTCGTCCTCGCGGCGCAGGGCCTGCGCTGGTGGTGCATCACCACACTCGGACGCCAGTGGAACACCGAGGTCATCGTCGTGCCCGGCCTGCCCCTGGTGACCCGCGGGCCGTACAGCCTGCCGTGGCTGCGCCATCCGAACTATGTGGCGGTGGCGGTCGAGGGGGCGGCGCTGCCGCTGGTCCACACCGCATGGGTGACCGCGGTCGTCTTCACCGTGCTGAACGCCGTCCTGATGGTCGTCAGGATCCGGTGCGAGGAATCCGTCATGGACGAGCTCTCCGCCGCGTCCACGGGCTCCGCTCCGCGGAGAGGGACGCCGGAGTGATCGACGTCCTCGTCGCCGGCGGTGGCCCGGCGGGGCTCGCGACCGCGATCAACGCCGCGCGGGCCGGGATGGAGGCGGTCGTGGTGGAGCCGCGGGCGGGTCCCGTGGACAAGGCCTGCGGCGAGGGACTGATGCCGACGGGGGCCGCCGCGCTCCGGTCGATGGGCGTGCTCATGGACGGCAGGCCGTTCCGGGGCATCCGCTACCTCGACGGATTTCATCGAGCGCAGGCGGCCTTCCGCGACGGCCTCGGGATCGGCGTGCGGCGGACCGTCCTGCACGCGGCCCTCGCCGACCGCGCGGAGGATCTCGGCGTCCGTGTCGTCTCCGGCCATGTGGACGGCGTATGCCAGGAGACCGGCTCCGTGCTGGCGTCCGTGGGCGGCCGGCCCCTGCGGGCGAGGTGGCTGGTCGCCGCCGACGGGCTGCACTCCCCCATCCGGGCGATGCTCGGGCTGGAGCCGCGCCCTTCCCGGCTCCGGAGGTACGGCCTGCGCCGCCACTACCGGACGGCGCCGTGGACGGACTTCGTGGAGGTGCACTGGGCGCCCGGAGGCGAGGCTTATGTCACCCCGGTGAGCGACGACCTCGTCGGCGTGGCCGTGCTGAGCTCCCGGCGCCGGGCCTACGACGACCACCTGGCGGAGTTCCCCGATCTGCGGGCCCGGCTGGACGGCCCGGCGGCGACTCCGGTCCGCGGGGCGGGCCCTCTCCTCCAGCGCGTACGGTCCCGGGTCGCCGGCCGCGTGCTGCTGGTCGGCGACGCGGCCGGATACGTGGACGCGCTCACCGGTGAGGGTCTCTCGCTGGCGGTGTCGTCGTCGGAGGCTCTGGTGAGCTGTCTGCGGGCCGGGCGGCCCGAAAGCTACGAGCAGGCCTGGCGCCGTCTGTCCCTGCGCCACCGGGTGCTGACCTCCGCCCTGCTGACGGCTCGGCGCCACCAGGGGTCCGCACGCCTGGTCGTCCCGGCGGCGCAGCGTCTGCCCGTTCTATTCAGCGCGGCGGTCCGCGCACTCGCCTGAGACCGTCGCCATCGCCAAGGCGCAGAGGACTGCCGGGTTCGCTGCGGTCAGGGTTTCTCGTGGCTGTCCCCTCGCCTGCCGCAACGACCGCGGAGTTACCCTTCGACTTGAATATCATGTCTTCCGATATATCCTGGCTACATGACATCACGGCCGATGACGGAACCCGCGTTCCTCGTCCTCACCGCGCTGGCCGACGAGCCGCGGCACGGCTACGGCATCGCGCAGGAGGTCGAGCGGCTCTCCAGCGGCCGTGTCCAGCTCAAGATCGGCACCTTGTACGGCGTGCTCGACCGGCTCGCGGCCGATGCGTTCGTGGAGCCCGACCACGAGGAGGTGCGGCAGGGACGGCTGCGCCGCTACTACCGGCTCACCGATGAAGGGGCGCAGGCCCTGGAGAAGGAGGCCGTACGGCTGGCCGGCAACGCGCGGCGCGCGGTCGAACGGCTGCGGCTCAGGCGGGCGGAAGGTCTGGCATGAGCATCCTCGAGCAACGCTACCGGTGGGTGTTGCGGCTGCTGCCCGCGGCCTACCGGGCCGAGCGCGAGGAGGAGATGGTCACGGCCTTCCTCGAGGGCGCCCGGCGCGGGAAGGCCGGCATGGACGACCAGAGGCCACGCTGGATGGAGATCGCCAGCGTGGCGACACTCGCGCTGCGGTTGCGGCTGGGCGGCCCGGGTGAGCCGCCGAGGTCGTTCCTCTGGGGGGAGGCGGTGCGCCGGGCCGCCGTTCTCGGCCTCGTCTTCTGGACGACGGTCGGCTGCCTGTCCGCCACCTTGACGCTTTACACGTACGGCATCCTCGCCGAGGGGCCGCCCGACGGCCTCACCATGGGAATCGGCGATCCCGGCTCGCCGGAGCGCCTCCGGCATGTGCTGGCTGATCTGGCGCCCCTGCTGTGGGCGGCGAGCCTCGGTGCGCTCGTCCTCGGCCGCCCTCTCACGGCCAAGGCGGCGGCCGTGGCCGCACTGGTCGTGCCGTACGTGCTGGTCCCCCCCGCCCTGAGCGTCGGCGGGTGGGAGATCGCGGTTCGCTGGGCCTGCACCCTGTTCCCGGCCGCGGTGACGGCGCTGGCGCTGATGATCGGATTCCACCGCGACGCGCCGCCGCCGCGCCTGTCTCGAGGGCGGGCTCTAGGCATGGTCGCGCTTCCGGCAGCCGTGGGCATCCTGCTCTCTCTGGTCGTCGGTGTGCTCGACTCGCTGACGAGGGCAGGAACCGTCCCGATGAGGCTCCTGATGCAGGTATTGATGTGGGTCGACATGCCCGGCCTCGCCTGCGTGGCGCTGACGACCGTGACGGTGTGGTGCGTGGCCGGGCGCCGGACGTCCAGGCGGTCGTCCGCGCCGGTGGCGCTGGCAGCGGCGATTCTGACCGTGCCCGTCGTGCTCGCCCGGACGGCCATACTGCACCCGGGCGCGACCGATTCCATCACCGGGATCATCAACCTCGTCGGATGCGTGCAACTGGGTCTGCTCTTGATGAGCGGGATGACCCTCGTCGTGATGGGCGCACGAGCGCTGCGGACAGCGACGGACGGCGATCTCACCGAGTTGCGCGGGCAGCACGGATAACATTCACGCACATCGCGATGATTCCGGCATCCATCCGGCGATTCGCAAATAGAACGCAATTCGACTCCACATTAAGTCGCCATATTCATTGACCTTTCATGCAATGATCTGATCGTGCATCCGAGCGAGGCCGATCCTCTGGCGAGGATGACTGGAGGATCTTCACTTGCCCAGCTCCGCCATGCTCGCTCTCGCCGCCGTGACCGTCTGCCTGCTGTGCGCCGCCGTCGCCGTGCTCGTCTGGCGTTCACGACGGCCGGGCCCGCCTGACGCCGAGGCGCTGCGCAAGGCCGCGGCCGAGGCGCGTGAGCAGCTCGGCCGGGACGTGCACGACCTGGTCGGCAGCCGCCTCTGGCTGGCTTCGCTGCAGGGAGAGCTGGCCTACCGCCTCGCCGACGAGAACTCCCCCGTACGGCCGGCACTGGCCAACGTGATCGAGTCCGTACGGCAGGCGGCGACCGACATCCGCAACGTCACCCGTTCCTACCAGGAGATCTCCCTCTGGTCGGAGATCGCCGACGCCCGGGCCGTCTTCACGGCGCGCGGCGTCGACTGCACGCTGCGACTCGCGGAGGTGGACCTCACCCCGGAGGCGAGCGCCGTCTTCGCCGTCACGGTCCGTGAGGCCGTGACCAACGTGCTCCGGCACAGCGACGCACGCCATTGCCTCATCGAGATGAGCCTCACGGGACGCTCCGTCACGCTCACCGTCGCCAACGACGGCGTGGAACCCCTGACCCGTCCGCAGGGCGGCACCGGCATCGACAGCCTGCGCACCCGCGCGGCGGCGCTCGACGGCACGGTCAGCACGATCCTCGACCTGGACGGCTGGTTCCGGCTGGTGGCGGAGCTCCCCAGCCGCCCTTCCCGCTAGCGGAGCAGTCGGCGCCCCGCCGCTCCCAGAATGCGGTCAGGCCTCTCACCTGTGAATCCACCAGGACGCCGCGTCCGCGTCCCGACCCGTCCATGGATCCGTCATGCGATCACCCATGACCTGAATCACGGTCGGCCACATGACGTACGCCTATACAGCTGTTGACTCACGTAACTTGGCCCACCCCCTTAATTCCGGAATTCTTTGAAGTGTTCGACCTAAGGGGACATCTTGTGATTAACACGTATGAGAATTATTGCTTCGCGGATCCTTTCTTCTATGACACGCTCGACCGGAAACGCGCCGAGCACCCGGACTTCTCCGTCACCGGCCTCGCCCTTCCGGACGGCTGGGCGCATGTCGCGACGGACACGTGGTCGCACTACGCACCGGCCGGCGGCCGGCTGCCGCAGCAGGGGTGGAAGATCCACGTCTCCTCTTGTCTTGATCAGGCCGAGCAGGTGCTCGCGGCGGTGTGGGACTACTGCGTCACCCATCGGCTGGCGTTCAAGTTCCTGCGCGGCCGGCGCGTCATGATGATGCGGAACTCGAAGTACGCCGGCCGCGAGTCGAGCGGCAAGCTCGTAACGATCTACCCGGTCGACGAGGTCCAGTTGGAGCTCGTCCTCAAGGAGCTCGCGGGGATCCTCGAGGGCGTGGCGGGGCCGTACATCCTGAGCGACCTGCGGTACGGCCCAGGCCCGCTGTTCGTGCGGTACGGCGGGTTCGCGGAGCGGTACTGCGTGACGGAGAACGGCGAGCGGGTGCTCGCGATCGAGACCCCCGAGGGTGAGCTGGTCCCCGACGTCCGCGGGCCCGCCTTCGTCCTCCCCCCGTGGGTGACCCTTCCCGGGTTCCTCGAACCGCATCTGGAAGCCAGGAACTCCGTCACCATGGAGGGCCTGCCGTACCGGGTGGACAGCGTGCTGCACTTCTCCAACGGCGGCGGGGTCTACCTCGGGACCGACGTCCGCACGGGCGAGCGGGTGGTGCTCAAGGAGGCGCGTCCCCACGCGGGGCTGGACGCCGCCGGCCGGGACGCGGTCACCCGCCTGCGCCACGAGGCCGAGATCATGGAACGGCTGGCCGGGCTGGAGCAGGTGCCCGCCCTGCGGGACTACTTCACGCTCGGGGAGCACCACTTCCTCGTCCAGGAGCATGTGGACGGGACGACCCTGAGCCGCCTCATCGCGCAGAAGCATCCCCTCACCAGCGCGGACACCGGGGACGACGTCCTCGCCGGCTACACCACGTGGGCGGTCGGCATGCTCGGCGAGGTGGGGCGGGCGCTGGCCGCCCTGCACGAGCGGGGTGTGGTGTTCGGCGACCTCCACCCGTTCAACGTCCTCGTCGCCGGAGAGCGCGTGGTGCTCATCGACTTCGAGGTCTCCTCACTGGCCGCCGATCGCAAACGGCCCACACTGGCGAACCCCGGTTTCGTCCCGCCGCCCGGGCGGGCGGGTGTGGAGGCGGACGAGTACGCGCTGGCCTGCCTGCACCTCGGCATGTTCGCCCCGATGGCCACGATGATGTTGCCCCTCCACCGGCCGAAGGCCGTCCATCTGGGCCGTCTGGTCACCGAGACCTTCCCGGTGTCTCCCGATCTGGTCGCGGGAGCCGTACGGACGATCGTGGGCCACGAGCCGCCCCGGCCGCCCGCGAGCATGCTGGCGGAGAGCTGGCCGGCGATCAGGGAGTCGATCACCCGGGCGATCCTCGCGAGCGCGACCCCCGGCCGTGACGACCGGCTGTTCCCCGGCGACATCGTGCAGTTCGAGCCGGGCGGAGGCGTCAGCCTCGCCAACGGCGCGGCCGGCGTGCTGCACGCCCTGGCGGTCACGGGAGCCGGGCGCTTCCCCGACCATGAGGACTGGCTGGCCGAACGGGCCAAGGACCCCGCGGCCGGCATCGGGTTCTACAGCGGGCTGCACGGCGTGGCCTACACGCTGGAGGCGCTCGGCCGCCGCGAGGACGCGCTCGACGTGGCCGAGGTCTGCGCCGGGGAGGACTGGGAGCGCCTCGACCTGAGCCTCTACCGCGGCATCGCCGGCATCGCGCTGAACCTGCTCCACTTCCACGACGTGACCGGCGAGGCGGCGTTCCGCGAGCGGGCCCTCCAGATGGCCGAGGCGGTGGCCGACCGGCTCGGCGGGCCGGACGACGTGCCCGAGATCAGCGGGGGCGTCCACCCGCACGCAGGCCTGATGTACGGCTCGTCAGGACCGGCTCTCATGTTCCTGCACGCCTACGAGCGGACGGGCGACGGCCGCCTGCTCGACCTGGCCGCGACCGCCCTGCGGCAGGATCTGCGGCGCTGCGTGCGGAGGGACGACGGCCAACTCCACGTTCAGCAGGGCTGGCGGACCAACCCCTACCTCGACGAGGGGTCGGCCGGAATCGGGCTGGTCCTCGCCCGGTACCTCGCGCACCGGCGGGACGAGACGTTCGCCGAGGCACTGGAGGTCATCCGTCCCGTCACCACGCTGTCCTACTTCATCCAGCCGGGCCTGTTCGCCGGACGCGCGGGGATGATCGCCTGCCTCGGGATGGAGGGGCGGCCGGAGGCGGCCGCCCGGCAGATCTCCCGCCTCGCCTGGCATGAGCTGCCCTTCAGGGACGGCCTGGCCTTCCCCGGAGCTCAACTGCTCCGGTTGTCGATGGACCTTTCCACGGGGA
Source organism: Planotetraspora mira (assembly GCF_016863275.1). Taxonomy (GTDB): domain Bacteria; phylum Actinomycetota; class Actinomycetes; order Streptosporangiales; family Streptosporangiaceae; genus Planotetraspora; species Planotetraspora mira. The sequence goes on along the minus strand of NZ_BOOO01000033.1, from coordinate 123,695 downwards.
GCGCCGGAGTGCTGCTCGCACTCGGCACCGTGCTGCACGACGAGCCGGTGCGCCTCCCCTTCTTCGAGCCCCCCGGATGGCGTCAGGCGCAGGGGCCCCTGCGTAAGCCCGCCGGGTCCACCATCCCGACAAGTAGTGGAAGGAGGTGTTCGTAAATGGCACTTCTCGACCTGCAGACCCTCGAGACCCCCGGTGGTCACGGTCACGGTCACGGTGGCGGCGGCGGCAGCAACCTCAGCCTGCTGGCCTGCACTCCGCACGAGAACAGCAGCCTCAGCCTGCTCTGCGGCTGATGACGATTTAGCACGACAGACCTGGGCGGGCCTCGTGGCCGCCCAGGCTCTCGTCTCTCCGGGGTGCTCCAGCCGAGGCCCCGGCGAGCGGCCGGTTCGGACAGGTTCAGGGAAGGGGCCGATGTCCTCACGAGCGGCGGACCAGCTGATCAGCGCGGCCGCGCGGCACAGCGGACGGTGGCTCTGGCTCCTCGCCGTCACCGCGCTCGCCGGTTCCGTCGCGGAGTTGTTCCTCCCGATGGCGCTCGGCCGTACTCTCGACGCCCTGGCCGGGACCGCACCGGGCGGCCATGGATGGCTGCCCGCGACCGTACTCCTTGTGATCTTCGTCGTGGTCTGCGACGCGCTCGGCGTCCTGTCGTCCGGAGCGAGCGGGGCACACGCGGCCCTGTGGTTGCGCCGCCGCGTGGTCGGCCACATCCTCGCCGTCGGGGCGGCCATGACCAGGCGGTTCACGACCGGTGACCTGGTGACCCGGGCGGGGGTGAACGTGGAGGAGGCCGCACGCGCGCCCGAGGCCGTCGTCACCGCCGCCTCGCTGGTCATCCCCTCCGCCGGAAGCGTGGTCGCCCTCGCCCTCATCGATCCGTGGCTGGCGGCGACGCTCGTCACCGGACTCCTGGCCATCGTCGGCGTCGTCCGGGCGTTCATGCGCAAGACCACCGCCGCCGCCGCGGGTTACCAGCAGGCCCAGGGGGAGATCGCGGCCCGGCTCGTCGGCGCCCTCGCGGGCGCGAGCACCATCACCGCGGCGGGCACCCAGGACCAGGAGGTGGGCCGCGTCCTCACGCCTCTCCCCCGTCTCCGTGCGCACGGGCTGGCGTTGTGGCGGCTCCACGCGCGCGCGGGCGTGCAGGCCGCCGTGGTGATCCCGCTGCTGGAGACGGCCGTGCTCGCCGTGGGCGGGCTCAGGCTCGCGAGCGGCGACCTCACCGTCGGCGAACTGCTCGCCGGAGCCCGCTACGCCGTCCTGGGCGCGGGCCTCGGCTCGGCGATCGGCTACGCGGGCAGGCTCGCCCGCGCGCGGTCGGCCGCTCACCGCCTCGAACGGCTGCTGACGGAGCGGCCCCTCTCGTACGGCTCCCGCCCACCGGCCGGCGGGCGCGGGCGGCTGGAGTTCCGCCGGGTCACCGTGCGGGCGAACGGCACGCCGCTGCTGAGCGACATCGATCTGGTGGTCCCCGGCGGGTGCTGCGTGGCGGTCGTCGGCCGATCGGGCTCGGGCAAGTCGTCGCTCGCGGCGGTGGCGGGGAGGCTGGTCGACCCGGACTGGGGGTCGGTGATGCTCGACGGCGTCCCGCTGCCGGAGATCGGGCGTGACCATCTGCGCCGCGCGGTCGGGTACGCGTTCGAGCGCCCGGTCCTGCTCGGCGCCACCGTCGGCGACGCCGTCGGCTTCGGGCAGCGGTGGCCGGACGCCGGCCGCATCCACGCCGCGTCGCAGGATGCCTGCGCCGACGCGTTCATCCGCCGCCTGCCCCGGGGATACGCCACCCCGATGGCGGAGGCGCCGATGTCGGGCGGCCAGGCCCAGCGCGTCGGCCTCGCCCGGGCGTTCGCCCAGGCCGAGCGGCTGCTGATCCTCGACGACGCCATGTCGAGCCTCGACACCCTCACCGAGCGCCAGGTCAGCCGCGCGCTCACCGGCCGGCTGGCCGACCGCACCCGCCTGGTCGTGGCCCATCGGGTCACCACGGCCGCCCGGGCCGACCAGGTCGTCTGGCTGGAGAACGGCCGCGTCCGCGCGCATGGCACGCACGAGTCGCTGTGGGACGACCCGGACTACCGGGCGGTCTTCCAGGGGGCCTCATGAGGGGCGGGCTCGTGCGGATCTTCCTGCGCCGGTCGTTGTCGCGGGAGCCGTACCGGATCGCCCGTCTGGGCGCCTGGTCGCTGGCCGAGGTGGTGCCCGCGTTCGCGGGAGGCCACGCGGTGGCGCGGGCGGTCGACGACGGGTTCGCGGCGGGGCGTCCGGGGACCGGGCTCGCCTGGCTGGCCCTGCTCGCCGCCTCCTGGCTGCTGGCGGCCGTCGCGGCCCGGCAGATCCTGCTGAACATCGCCGCGGTGGTCGAGCCCTTCCGCGACGACCTGCTGACCCACGTGGTCTCCGCAGCGTTGCGGGCGGGGCGTGACGGCGACGCCGCGGCGGTGGCCCGGATGAACCATCAGGTCGAGCTCGCCAGGGACGCATTCGGAGCGATCATCACAGTGGTGAGGTCGTTCGTGTTCACGCTGGTCAGCGTGGCGCTCGGCATGATGACGCTCGCGCCGGCCGTCGTGCCGCTCGTGCTTCCTCCCGTGCTGCTCGGCCTGGTGCTGTTCCTCGTGTCCCTGCCCGCTCTGGCCCGGCGGCAGCGGGACTTCATCCTGGCCGACGAGCGGACGGCCTCGGCGGTCGCCGTCATGGCCGGCGGTCTGCGCGACGTCGCGGCCTGCGGAGCCGAGGTCCGCGTCGCCGCCACCGTGGGCCGCGAGATCGGCGACCAGGCCCGGGCCGCCCGCGCGCTGGCCCGGGTCACGGCCACCCGCACGTTGTCGCTCGCCGTGGGCGGCTGGCTGCCCATCCTCCTGCTGCTCGCGGGCACACCGTGGCTGATCGGCCAGGGGCTGACGGCGGGGGTGGTCCTCGGCGCGCTCACCTACGTCATGCAGTCGCTCACGCCCGCGCTGTCCGGGCTCGTCCAGGGGCTGGGCGTCAGCGGCGTACGGCTGGCCGTCACGTTGGAGCGGATCCTCGGCAGTGCGGCCACGCCGGAGGTCACTGAGCCGCGGACGCGCCCCGAGGGCACGGGGCTGAAGCTGAGCGGAGTCGTCTTCGCGTACGGCCCCGAGGCGGAGCCGGTGATCGACGGTCTCGACCTGGTCGTGCCCGAAGGCGACCACCTGGCGGTGGTCGGGCCGAGCGGGATCGGCAAGTCCACCCTCGCCGGCCTCGTGGCCGGAGTGCTGCGGCCGGCCGAGGGCTCCGTGCTGATCGGCGGCGTCCCCGCGAGTAAGGCGCACGAGGCGGCGCGGGCGCTGATCCCGCAGGAGGCCTACGTCTTCCACGGAAGCCTCGCCGACAACCTCACCTACCTCGCCCCTGAGGCGCCCGCCGGGGCGGTCGACGAGGCGGTGGCCGCCTTCGGCCTGGCCGACCTGGCCCAGCGGTTCGACGGCTACCACGCCGAGATCGACCCCGCCGAACTGTCTGCGGGAGAGCGGCAGTTGATCGCGCTGGCCAGGACCTATCTGTCGCCCGCGCGGCTGGTCGTGCTCGACGAGGCGACCTGCCATCTCGACCCCGCCGCAGAGGCCAGGGCCGAGGCCGCGTTCGCCGCGCGAGGGGGGACGCTGATCGTCGTCGCCCATCGGATCTCCTCAGCGCTCCGCGCCCGGCGGGTCCTGGTCATGGACGGCACCCGCGTCCTGCTCGGGACGCATGAGGAACTGGTCGGCGCCTCACCGCTGTACGCCGACCTCGTCGGCCTGTGGGCGGATCACCGCCTCCCCCATTCTTTGGCGTGATCATGCACAGGTTCGTGATCACCCGCTCCCACCTGCCCACTTCCCATGCGTGATCATGCACAGATTCGTGATCATGCCTGCCTACCAGCCCCTTTCCCCGCCGTGATCATGCACAAGTTCGCGATCAACCTGCGTGACCAGCACCTTCCGTTGGCGTGATCATGCGGCCATTCGCGTACGGCAAGCCTGACCTGCCGGAACACCGTTCATGATCATGCACGATCCCAGCGTTGGCCGGGCCGGTGCATGATCACCACCCGTCGTCTGCGCCACCCGCGCGAACTGCTCCCCTCGGTCAGCGCCGGGGGCGCTGGCGGAGGATGCCGATCTCGCGCCCGTTGGCCGGCCACAACCAGCCCGACTCGGAGGCGATCTGAATCGCCTCCACGCGTGACCGGGCGCCGAGCTTGGTGAGGATGCGGGATAAGTAGTTCCGGACCGTTCCATGCGAGAGCGAAAGCCGCTCGGCTATCTCGCTGACGGTGGCCCCCGCGGCGGCGGTCTCCAGGATGTCCAGTTCGCGGGCTGTGAGCGGGTTGCCGTCCGTGTCGAGCGCGGCCGCCGCGAGTTCGGGGTCGACCACTCGCTCACCGGCGTACACACGGCGGATGCAGTCGACGAGATGGCCGGGCTCGGCGTCCTTCACGATGAAACCCCGCACATTGGCGTCCAGCGCCCGGCGCAGGGCCAGGGGCGTGCCTAGGCCGGTGAGGATCACCGTCTTGCAGGTGGGTAATCGCCGGTGCAGTTCGGAGGCCGCAGTCAGCCCGTCGATCCCGGGCATCCCGATGTCGAGGAGGGCGACGTCCGGCCGGCGGAGACAGGCGAGCCTGACGATCTCCTCGCCTCTCGCGGTCTCGGCGACCACCTCCAGGTCGCCCTCGCAGGACAGAAGCGCGATCAGAGCCTTACGGATCAGGTGCATGTCCTCGGCGAGCAGCAGACGAATCACAAGCGGTTCCCTCGCGCTTCCTTGTCCCCGACGCCCGGACCGTGACGGTCCGGGCTCACTCACTATGGACGCCGGACATCGTTTTCGGTTGCCCTCTCTACCCCATCTATTACTTTTAATCGCGAGTCTTGTCGGCGAAAGCCGTACAGGTCTGGAAATTGCGCGAATAGCAGAAAAATTCCCGGCTCCGCGAGGGAGCCGGGCAGGAACGAGCAGCGAGAACACCCCAGCCTGGGCGATTATGCGATTTTCAAGGCAAAGAGGGAATTTATTACGATTTATGGGTTCTTATCGGCACTGATGTCACCGGCATAGTGACCGGTGCCCTCATATTCCGCACGCCAGACGCCATCGCCCATTCCGCGAAGGCGGCCGCTGAACCAGCCGTTCTTGTCGGTGACGGCCGTGCCCATCGTGCGCCAGGTCCCCGTGCCGGCGGGCCGGAAGCACAGGGCCACCGACTGACCGGCGAACGGCCGGTAGTCCACCCGCCCGAGCGGGTCGACACGCAACAGCGTTCCGGTGATGCGAACCTGGTTGTCGTTGCGGACGACGTTCACACCTTCGATCGCGGTCTCCCTCTTGAGGAAGAAGATCGTCCGAGAGGTGACGACGGTGCCTGCCGCGTTCCTTGCGGTGGCCGTCACCGTCCACTGGCCGCTGGGGTACCACCGCGACAACGGCTTCTCCGGCAGGAACAGCCAGGTCTCCCATTCGCCGCTGCTACTGGTGCTCGGGACCGCCGTGGCAGCGGCCCGCATGGGGCCACGCGGGATGGTGTGCGCACTCGGGACGGCGGCGGGCGTAGTGGACGCGGGCGTGGTCGGACGAGCGCTCCCGGTCTGCGCCGGGATCTGCGCCGGCGCCTGGGCGGGAACCTTGGCCTGCGCGGGAGGCGGCGCCTGAGCCGGGGGCCGAACCGGAGCAGGCACCTTCGCCTGGGCGGGGGCTTGCGCAGGAGCAGGCGCGGGAGCCTTCGCCTGGGCGGCCTGCGCAGGCGCCGGGGCCTGGACCGGAGCAGGCGGCTTAGACGGAACGACCTGCGGCGCGGGGACCTGGGCCGGGGCCTGCGAGGAAACCTGCGCAGGAGCCTGGGCGGGAGCCTGAAGCGGGATCGGCACCTGAGCCGGCGCTGGGGGCTGAGCAGGGACTCCCGGTACGCCATTGCCGGGGTTGCCGGGCGACTGCGGGACGTCAGGCGCCGGTGGAGTCTTGGGGCCATCTGGAGTCACCGGGCCGGTACGGCCGGGTTCGAGGAGAACGGAGACGGCGGTCGCACCCCGCGCCATTACCTCGATCACGACCTTGACCGAACCCGACGGCCCCACCACAGGGGTTCCCGGCTTCACCGTGATGGATCGGATGGCCAGTTCATCGGCGGCCGTCGCCGGGGCCGAACCGGCCGCCAACGTAACCGCCAGTCCGAGGATAGGCGTCGCAATCAAACGTCTCATCATGGCCAGTGACCGTACGCAGCCGGAGGTAATCCCCCCGCCCCTGACACACACCCCAATGAGCAAAACCACCCCCGCCCCCAACGTGATCATGCACACATTCGGGGTTATGGCCGATGACCAGCCCCAACTCCGCACGTGATCATGCGCAGATTCGGGGAAAGCGGCGCTGAGCTGCGGATACTACATCCGTGATCATGCACACCTTCGTGCATCCGACCCTTGACCAGCCTGTTCCCATGGCCTGATCATGCGCGACCCGCGGCATACCCCATCAACGCTCTTCCAGCGGCCGGCGCCGCTTGAAGGCCCGCAACCATGCCTCCCGGTCGACTCACATGACGGACCCGTACGGCCCTGCATGATCACGGATGCCGTATCCGCAGGCCATCGCTACCTTTTCCGAACCTGCGCATGATCACGAATACCGAGTCCGCAGGTCAGCACCGCTTTCCCCGAATGTGTGCATGATCACGACGGAGGAAAGGGCTGGTCGGGGGGGAATCCACGAATCCCTACATGATCACGAATTGTGGACCCGCAGGTCAGCGGCACCTTCTCCGAACCTGTGCATGATCACGCGAGAGGGGAGCTCGGCGGGGGGGAAGGGTTGTCACTTTGGGCACATTGGTGGGCTTACGTCTCTATTGTGTGCCGGAATTACTCACTTAAGTGATGATTTGGCATAGGAACTAACTAAAACGCAAAGAACATCTACTTTGGGGGTAACGTGCTGTGGGCACTGCGTGAATCGGGGGAGAGCGCATGACACAGCCGCCCGTGCGGGATAAGACCTTCTTCGGCCACCCGCGTGGCCTGGCCACCTTGTTCGGCACAGAGATGTGGGAGCGCTTCAGCTACTACGGCATGCGCTCCATTCTCGTGCTGTTCCTGTCGGCTCCGGCCATCCGCGGCGGCATGGGCCTGTCGGAGACGACGGCGGTCGGCGTCTACGGGGTCTACATCGCCTCCGTCTACCTGCTGGCGCTGGCCGGCGGCTGGATGGCCGACCGGCTGTTCGGTCCGCGCAGGACCGTCCTGTACGGCGCGCTCGTCATCATGTGCGGCCATCTCAGCCTGTCGATCCCGATCGGCGGGGCATCCGTCTGGCTGGGGCTCGTCCTGGTCGCCCTCGGCAGCGGCATGCTCAAGCCCAACATCGCGGCGCTGGTCGGCGAGCTGTACCGGCACGAGGACGACGCCCGCCGCGACTCGGGCTACACCGTCTTCTACCTGGGGATCAACCTCGGAGCCTTCGTCGGCATCATGGCCGTCCCGTGGTTGCAGCAGGGCGACCGCTGGCACCTGGCGTTCGGCGCGGCAGCCGTCGGAATGGTCGTCGGCCTCGCACAGTACGTTCTGGGCCGAAGGCACCTGGGAGGCGTGGGCGAGGAGCCCGACCATCGGCTGACGCCCGCCGAACGGCGCCGCTTCCGTGCCATCCTGGCGATCTCGCTGCCCTCGGTGGCGGTGGCCCTGGCCCTGTGGGGGCTCAGCGGGACCTTCACCATCGACCGGTTCTCCCTGGTCCTCGCGATCGGTACGGCCCTCGTCCCCGTGATCTACTTCGTCTTCCTCTTCCGCTCGCACGAGATCACGCCGGACGAGCGCACCCGTCTGTCCGCCTACGTGTGGCTCTTCCTCGGCGCGGCCGTCTTCTGGTTCATCTACGACCAGTCGGGCAGCGCCCTCACGCTCTTCGCGCAGAACAACACCCAGCTCGACGTCATGGGCTTCCATGTCCCGCCCGGCTGGATCAACAACGTCAACTCCCTTGCCATCATCTTCCTTGCCCCGGTGTTCGCCGAGGCGTTCTTGAAGGCCGGAGACAGGGTCAGCGCCCCGCTGAAGTTCGCCGTGGCGCTGCTGCTCGTCGGGCTGAGCTTCGTCGTCATGTCCGTCGCGTCCGGCATCGCCTCGGGCGGCATACGGGTGTCGATCATGTGGCTGATCTCGGTGTACCTGATCCAGACGATCGGCGAGCTGTTCCTGTCCCCCGCCGGCCTCTCGGTCACCAACAAGCTCGCGCCACGCGCGTTCGAGAACCAGATGATGGGAGTCTGGTATCTCGCCATCTCCCTCGGCGACGCGATCGGCGGCCAGACCTACCGGCTGACCCGGGTGGTCCCCATGCCGGCCTACTACCTGGGCCTCGCCCTGGCCGCCATCGTCGCCGGTATCGCCATGCTGATGTTCGCCCGCCGGATCCGTGCCCTCATGGGCGAGGGCGCGTCCCGGCCGGCCGAGCTCACAGGGTAGGGGTGAGCGACGCCGGCGGGCGGTAGCCGTTCGGGACCGGCGAGGCGGCGATGCGGCGGATCGCATCCTCCAGCACCTGGGGCGGCTGGGTGAACGGCAGCCGCAGATAGCGCTCCAGCGCGCCCTCCACGCCGAACCACGAACCGGGCGCGAGCCGTACGCCGGTGGAGGCCGCGGCCTCCACCACGGACGTCGCGACCGGCGAGTCGAGCCGCACCCACAACGAGCCGCCCCCTCCCGGCACGGTGAAGCTCCACGCGGGTAACTCCTCGCGCAAGACCGCCACGAGCGCCGAGCGGGAGGCCCCCAGGGTACGGCGGCGCTCGGCGCGGCTGTCCTCGATGCGGCCGAACAGCCCCGTGACGACGAGTTGCTCGAAGACCGCGCTCGCGATGTCCACCGCGGCTCTCAGCACTGCCAGGCGGCGCACCAGCGCGGCCGTCCCCCGGATCCAGCCGATCCGCAGGCCGCCCCACCACAGTTTGGACGCGGAGCCGATGCTGATCACCCGGCCGTCGGTGTCGAACGACGCGAGCGGGGCCCGCGTGCCCACGTCGTCGATGGCGAGTTCCACCCACGTCTCGTCGACGAGCAGGGTCGTGTCGTACCGCCGGGCGGCCGCCACCAGTTCGGCGCGGTCGCCGTCCGCCATCAGGTGGCCGGTCGGATTGTGGAAGTCCGGAATGACGTAGGCGAGCCTGGCCGCCGACTGCCGCATCGCGCTGGTGACCAGGTCCATGTGCCAGCCGTCCTCGGGGATGCCCACGGGCACGAGTCGCGCGCCGCGCATCCGCGCGACATCGAGGATGTGCGGGTAGGTGGGCGACTCGACCAGCACCGGGTCCCCCGGCCCGGACAGCAGCGTCATGAGCAGGTGGATGGCCTGCTGCGCGCCCGTGGTGACGATGATCTGGTCGGGCCGCGTGGCGACCCCCCGCCGGCAGTACCTGTCGGCGATTGCCTCCCTCAACGTGGCGAGGCCGACCGGGTCGTAACCGATCCCGAGGGCGTGGCGATGGTAGGCCTGCCCCGCCTCGGCGATCGCCTCACCGAGGAAGCCGGTCGCCGATGGCGCCGCGCTGTGCAGCGGGAGCAGGCCGTCGTCGTCCGGCGCGATCCACGGATTGTCGGACCCGAGCGCGCCCGGCCCCGGAAGCGTGGTCCAGGTGCCCGATCCCTGGCGGCTGTCCAGGTAGCCCTCCTCGCGCAGCCGGTCGTACGCGGTCGTCACGGTGGTCCGGCTGACTCCGAGCGCCTCGGCGAGGTGCCGCTCGGCGGGGACGCGCACCTTCACCGGCAGCCGCCCGTCCAGGATCAGGCCGCGTACGGCTCCCGCCAGAGCCTTGTAGTACGGCCGGGCGTCGGCCGGGACCTCCACGAGTCTCGCCAGCTGGGACGCACTAAGATACCGGTCCATAAGGCCACTTTTCCTGATTGGCTCTTTATTTGCAACCAATTGGCCCGAAAGATGGAAACCACTATGACTGAGATCTCGCTACCCCGGTTTGGTTCCCTCTCGTCCAGGCTCGTCCGCCTGTACGCCGGGCTCGTCGTCTACGGCGCCGGCATCGGACTGCTCGTCCAGTCCGGCCTCGGCCTCGACCCCTGGGAGGTCTTCCACCAGGGCCTGTCCTTCAGGACCGGCTGGTCGATGGGGTTCTGCATCAACCTGGTCGGCGCCCTCGTGCTGCTCCTGTGGATCCCGCTGCGGCAGCGGCCCGGCCTGGGCACGATCAGCAACGTCCTGATCGTGGGCAGCTGCGCCGACCTCGTGATGTGGCGGGTGGCCCCGCCCTCCCACCTCGTCGCCGAATGGGCCTTCCTGCTGGGCGGCATCGTCCTGGTCGCCGCGGCGGGCGGCCTCTACATCAACGCGGGCTTCGGCCCGGGTCCGCGCGACGGCCTGATGACGGGGCTCGCCCGGCTCGGCCTGTCGGTCCGGGTGGGCCGCACCCTGGTCGAGCTCACGGTGCTCGCGGCGGGCTGGATTCTCGGCGGGACGGTCGGCATCGGGACGATCGTCTTCGCCGTCACCATCGGCCCTCTCACCCAGGTGTTCATGAAGATGTGGCGGCCCGCCGGGTAGCCTGGCCCGCATGCTGATCGAGGACTACGCCCTCATCGGGGACATGCAATCGGCCGCCCTCATCGGCCGCGACGGCTCGATCGACTGGCTCTGCCTCCCCCGGTTCGACTCCCCCGCCTGTTTCGCGAAACTCGTCGGCGACGAGTCCAACGGCTTCTGGCGGCTGGCCCCCACCGGGCAGGAGACGGCGACCCGGCGGCAGTACGTCAAGGACACGCTGGTCCTCGAGACCGTCTGGGAGACCCCCACGGGGACCGTCAAGGTCATCGACTTCATGCCGCCCCGCCACGCCAACCCCGATCTGGTCCGGATCGTGGAGGGCGTCTCGGGGACGGTGGAGATGACCGCCGAGATCCGCATCCGGTTCGACTACGGGCGGATCATCCCGTGGGTCCGCCGCTTCGACGGCGCCCTCCACGCCATCGGCGGGCCCGACTCGGTCTGGATCCACACCCCCGTCCAGCTGAAGGGCAGCGGCTACCGGCACACCGGGACCTTCACGGTCTCCGCCGGCGAACGCCGGCCCTTCGTGTTCACCTGGCATCCGTCCCATCAGCCGCAGCCGGACCGCATCGACCCCGTCGAGGAGCTCGCGGAGACCAAGCTGATCTGGGAGGAATGGGTCTCCCAGTGCGGCTACACCGGCCCCTGGCGCGACGAGGTCGTGCGTTCACTCATCACCCTCAAGGCGCTCACGTACCGCCCGACAGGCGGCATCGTCGCCGCGCCCACCACCTCGCTGCCCGAGCACATCGGCGGGGTCCGCAACTGGGACTACCGCTTCTGCTGGCTCCGCGACGCCGCGATGACGCTCGACGCGCTGACCGACTCCGGCTACATCGACGAGGCCGGCGCCTGGCGCGACTGGCTGCTGCGCGCCGTCGCGGGCCGCCCGGAGGACCTCCAGGTCATGTACGGCGTGGCGGGCGAGAGGCGGCTTCCCGAGCTCACGCTCGACTGGCTTTCCGGATACGAGGACTCCACGCCCGTGCGGATCGGGAACGGCGCGGCCGACCAGCTCCAGCTCGACGTCTACGGCGAGGTCGTCAACTGCCTCTACCAGGCCCGCAAGAAGGGCCTGCCCCCGGACGACCACGCCTGGTCCATCGTCCGCAGGCTCATGGACTTCCTGGAGCGCAGCTGGGACCAGCCCGATGAGGGGCTGTGGGAGGTCCGCGGCCCGCGGCGGCACTTCGTCCACTCCAAGGTCATGGCGTGGGTGGCGGCCGACCGCATGGTGCGCATCGTCGAGGAGCTCGGCCGTACGGGTCCGGTCGAACGCTGGCGGGCCATGCGCGACCGCATCCACGCCGAGGTCTGCGACAAGGGCTTCGACGCCGAGCGCGGCACCTTCACCCAGTCGTACGGCTCACGCGAGCTGGACGCGGCGCTCCTCCTGATCCCGATCGTCGGCTTCCTCCCGCCGGAGGACCCCCGGGTCGCCGGCACGATCGACGCGATCGAGCGCGAGCTGATGACGGACGGCTTCGTGTTGCGCTACCCGATAGCCGAGAGCAACGACGTCGACGGCCTCCCCGGAGCCGAGGGCGCCTTCCTCGCCTGCAGCTTCTGGCTGGCCGAGGCCCTCGCCCTGGTCGGCCGCAAGGACGAGGCCCTGGAGTTGTTCGAGCGACTGCTGGCACTGCGCAACGACGTGGGCCTGCTCGCCGAGGAGTACGACCCGGTCGAGGGACGCCAGCTCGGCAACTTCCCGCAGGCATTCACCCACATCCACCTGATCCGCACGGCCCAGGCGCTCAGCTAGCCCGGACCGCGCCGCTACCGGCGCCGCCGGCCCGCGAGCCTGGGCCGGGGCTCAGCGGGACGTTCCGGCGATTCGGGCGAGCAGACGGGCGAACTCCGGCGGCGGCGCCACGACCAGGCGGGTCTGCCCGTCATGGGTGATCAGATCGGCCTGGATGCGGGTCAGCCTGCCGCGATGCCACCAGTAGACGTGGGGGCTGATCCCGTCGTCCCTGGAGTCGAACTCCCGCTGGGCGAACAGCCGGAGCCGCTCGATGGCCCGCACGACGCCGATGCCCGCGACGGGGTGGACGGCCACCGCACCCCGGTGCGGGAGCACGGTGAGCGCACCGTCGGACGGCACGAGCACATGGTCGGCCAGGCGGCGCAGGTGCGCAGCGGCGCTCGGCGCGGTCAGGAGCGACACGCGCGTGCCGCCGAGGTCGAGCCACTCGGTCATCGGCCGCTCGTCCGCCAGCGCGTTGTCCAGCGCGAGGTCGAGGGCCTCACCCGGGGGGATCGGCCAGCAGAACGCCTCCTCGGGGCGGACCGGCCGCGCGCCGATGGTGAGCACCTCGATCAGGTCGGCGCTCAGGTGCCGGCCGATGATCCGGGAGGGGTCGGGAATGGCCGGGTCGTCCGCGGCGTGAACCCTCGTGCGCAACAACGGCCGGATGGGCGCGAGGTTGCAGGCGTCGAACGGCTCACCCGACACGGCGTGGGCGAGGTGCTCCGAGACCAGCATCGGCCAGTCCTCACGGACACGTCGCGCGGCCTCCCTGCGCAGTCCCACGAGGTTGACCACGCGCCCGCTCTCCGGGGTCTCGTCGGCCGAACCGAGCGTGAGCGAGGTCCCGTCCTCGGCGAAGCCGCAGGTGAACCCCATCGTCTCGGCGACCAGCGCGAGCAGGGAGTCAAGGTCGGCGTCCTCCGCCGATCTCGATGCGGGGAGATCAGGTTGCGTCCGGCCGAGCAGTCGCCGCAAGAGTCGCAATGCACCATCCCTCCACCGCTGCCCGGATAATTCCAGGCGGCTTTCAGGGTGCCCTGTCCGGATAGCGGAACATGCCAGTCAGAGAGCACGATTTGGTATCAATAACCCCATCTGTCTCCAGCCACACACCGAACTGTGGTGATCCATGTCCGATGGGAAGGCCCGCGATGATGGGCACACCAAGGGATGCGAGCCGTTCGGTCAGCACCGGCAGCGGATCTCCGCAGTCCACCCACGACCCGAGCACGAAGCCCAGCGCGCCGTCGAGACAACCTGCCTGGAGCAACTGCGTCAGCATTCGGTCGATCCGGTAGGGCTCCTCGCTCACGTCCTCGAGCAGGACGATGCGGCCCTCCGCGCGCATGGCGTACGGCGTGCCCGCCAGGGCGGCGAGCAAGGTGAGGTTGCCCCCGGTGACAGGGGCCGTCACCGAGCCCTCGGTCCCGATCGACGCGGTGCCGGTCACCGGCCCGGACGTCCCGCCTTCGAACAGGGTGCCCTTGAGGTGGGCGAGGGTCATCGGCTCGGGGCCCGCCTCGTCCGCCATGGTCGCGGAGGCCGGCATCGGGCCGAAGAGCGTCGAGACGCCGAGCCTGTGGGCGAAGGCCCGATGCAACGCGGTGATGTCACTGGAGCCGAGGAGGATCTTGGGTTCCGCCTCCCCCATCGCGTCCCAGTCGAGCAGGTCGAGCAGCCGGGTCGCGCCGTAGCCGCCCCGTGCGCAGATCACCGCCGCCACCCCCGGGTCGCACCACGCCTCCTGGAGTTCGGCCGCCCGCGCGGAGTCCGATCCGGCCAGGTACCCCTGCCTGTCCAGCAGGCGATGCGACGCCCCCACCTCGAGGCCGAGATCCAGGAGGACCTGCTTCCCCCGGGCCAGCCGTACGGGATCGACGGGGCCGGAGGGCGCCACCAGGACGACGCGGTCCCCCCGCCGCAGCCGCCGGGGCGGGCTAACCACGGGCACGCCCGTCACCCGAAGGGAGGACGACCGAAGATCGGTGCGTTCGCGCAGGCAGAGGCAGGTGCCAGACCGTTATCGAGGCTTCATCGTCCGCCCTGGCCGGGATGCGTCCTTTCACCCCCCAAAGGGTGTCAGACTTAGCCGTACCTATGCGACCTCCGACGCACATTCTCGTGGTCAACGGCGTGAAGGTCCGCCAGCCGGTGTTCGTGGTCGCCGCCCCGCACTCCGGAGCGGGCCTCTTGGGCCGTGCCTTGAAACGATCACCTGGCTTCCACCTGACGATGGGCCGCGGGCCTGTCGCGCGGGTGGTCTACGCCTTCGCCCGGAGGCCGTCGATCGCGCGCAGCGGCGGGGCGCCGACCGTGATCCGCGACGTGCTGGCCGAGGCCTGGCAGGTCGTGCCCGGAGCCTGCACGGAGTGCACCGCGACCTGCCGGGAGGCGGGCGGCGTCATCGGTGCCGGGCCCTGCGTGGGAACGGCGAACATCACCAGGTTCGGGGACGCCAGCCCCGATCTCCTCTACAGCTCGCCCGTGCTGCTCCAGGCCTTCACCGACGCCCGGATCATCCAGATCATCAGGGACGGCCGCGACGTCGTCACCGACATGCTCGACGACCCCGCCTCGATGACCTGGTTCAAACCCCACATGCTCAGCGAGGACGCGGAGTTCCCCAACCCGTTCCTCGGCGTCAAGTCCGCCGAGCACCGCGACCGGTGGAACGCCATGGCCCCGGCGGGCAAGTGCGCCCTGCGCTGGCGCAGCGCCGTACGGCTCAGCGCGACACTGCGCAGGGAGGTGCCCAAGGAACAGTTGCTCACCCTGCGCTATGAGGAGATGCTCGACTCCCCCGCCGAGACGAGCAAGGCCGTGTCGGAGTTCCTGGAGACCAGGGTCTCCACCATCGCCCTGTACGGCACGGCCGCCCCCAAGCCCGGCAGGTGGCGCAAGGCCCTGGCGCCCGCGGACGCCGAACTCGTCGAGAAGGTCGCCCGCGAGGAGCTCACCCGCCTGGGCTACCTGTGAGGTCCGGGCTGCCGGTGAACTGGGTGCGGTACAGCTCCGCGTAGACGCCGTCCCGCTCGAGCAGCGAGTCGTGGTCTCCGCGCTCCACGACCTTCCCGTCCTCGATCACCAGGATCGTGTCGGCCTCGCGGATCGTGGACAGCCGGTGGGCGATCACCAGGGAGGTCCGCCCATGGAGGGCCGACTTCAGCGCCTTCTGCACCGCAGCCTCGGACTCGGAGTCGAGATGGGCGGTGGCCTCGTCGAGGACCACGACCCGGGGCGCCTTCAGCAGGAGCCGGGCCAGGGCGATCCGCTGCTTCTCCCCGCCCGACAACCGGTACCCCCGGTCGCCCACGACCGTGTCGAGCCCCTCGGGCAGGCCGCCGACCAGGTCGGAGATCTGCGCCGCGCGCAGCGCCTCCCAGATCTCCTCGTCGGTCGCCTCCGGCCGGGCATAGCGGAGGTTGCTGCCGATCGTGTCGTGGAACAGGTGGGCGTCCTGCATGACGACGCCGACGGTGTCCCGGATGCTCGCCAGCGTGGCGTCGCGGACGTCCGTGCCGTTGATCCGGACGGCGCCCTCGTCGACGTCGTAGAGCCGGGACACGAGTGAGGTGAGCGTGGTCTTGCCCGCTCCCGAGTGACCCACGAGGGCCACGAGCTCACCTGGCCGCGCCGTGAACGTCACACCCTTGAGCACTTCCTGCGACGGCCCCGTGTCAGGCCGGGCCACCGACTCCAGGGACGCCAGCGACACCTCCGAGGCCGCCGGGTAGCGGAACCGGACGTCGTCGAACTCGATCGTCACCGGCCCGTCCGGGATCGGCGCGGCGCCGGGACGCTCGGCGACCATCGGCTTGAGGTCGAGGACCTCGAAGACCCGGTCGAAGCTCACCAGCGCGGTCATCACGTCCACGTGGACGTTGGACAGGCTCGTCAGCGGACCGTAGAGCCGCATGAGCAGGGACGACATGGCCACCAGCGTGCCGAGCGCGAAGAAGCCCGAGACGGCCAGCTGGCCGCCGAGACCGTAGACGAGCGCGGTTGCGAGGGCGGCGACCAGGCCGAGCGCGATCCGGAACACCGCGCCGTACATCGCGACGATGATCCCCACGTCGCGGACCCGTCCGGCCCGCTGGCCGAAGTGGAGCGCCTCGTCCTCCGGCCTGCCGTACAGCTTGGCGACCATGGCGCCGGCGACGTTGAAGCGCTCAGTCATCACCGAGCTCATCTCCGCGTCGAGCTGCATCTGCTCACGGGTGAGCTTCGACATCCGGCGGCCGACCCACTTCGCGGGGAAGATGAAGATCGGCAGCAGGACGAGCGCGACCACCGTGATCTGCCACGAGAGCACGAGCATGGCGCCGAGCACCATGACCAGGCTCACCACGTTGGAGACCACGGACGACAGCGTGGTGGTGAGCGCCCGCTGGGCCCCGATGACGTCGCTGTTCAGCCGGGAGACCAGAGCGCCGGTCTGGGCGCGCATGAAGAACGCCACCGGCATGCGCTGCACGTGGTCGAAGACCTCGGTGCGCAGGTTGTAGATCAGGCCCTCGCCGATCCGCGCGGAGAACCACCGCTGGACCAGGCCGAGCCCGGCGTCGAGGACGGCGAGCGCGCCGATGGCGCCGGCCAGCCAGAGCACCACGTCGGCCCGCTTGGGGACGATGCCGTCGTCGATGATCGCCTTCATCAGAAGCGGGTTGGCGATCACGATCACGGCGTCGACCACGACGAGCGCGAGGAAGCCGACGATCTGCTTCTTGAACGGACTGGCGTAGCGCGCGATCCGGCGAACCGTCCCAGGCGCGATCCGCTCCTTGACGACCGAACTGTCACGCCGGAGAGATCGCATCACCTGTGGGCCGTAGCCACCACTCATCGCCATATATGTTGTTCCTCCCGCTGCTGAAGCATGCGGAGGATACCCCCGATTCCCGCGTCAGCTGGAGGCGAACAGTGCCCTGATGCGCGCCGCCTGCTCGGTGCGCTCGGCGGCCGACTGCTCCTCCAGCGTCCGTGCGGGCGCCCCCTGCAGGAGCCGCTTGGTCGCCGTCGCGGCCGCACGGTCGGTGGCCAGCAACGCCGTCGCCAGATCCTGTACGGCCTGCGCCAGTTCGTCCCGCGGCACGGCCATCTCCGCCAGGCCGAGCTGCAGGGCCTCGGCCGCGCCGACGGTGCGCGCGGTCAGGCAGATCTCGATCGCCCGCGGAACACCGACGAGCTCCACGAGCGGCTTGGTGCCCGTCAGGTCGGGAACCAGCCCGAGGGCGGGCTCCTTCATGCAGAACTTCACGTCGTCGGCGACGATCCGGAGATCGCACGACAGGGCCAGCTGGAACCCCGCACCGATGGCGTGGCCCTGAACCGCGGCGATGGACACGATGTCGGGACGGCGCAGCCAGAGAAAGCCGCGCTGATATTCCGCGACCTGCCGCTGGAACGCGTCGTCGTCGAGTGTGGCGACGGTCGCGAGCGAATGCTGCCCGGGAGTTCCTCCGGACGTGAACATGCCCAGGTCGAGCCCCGCCGAGAAGGACGGCCCCTCACCTCGGACCACGACGACTCTCACCTCTCCCGGCAGGTTCTCCCCGATCCGGGCCAGTGCCGACCATGTCGCGGACGTCTGAGCGTTCCGCTTGCCAGGCCGGTCCAGAATGATCGTCGCGATCTCGCCGTCCACCTCGAAGCGCAGCCCGATCTCAGCCAGCTCAGCCGCCGAGATCGTCTCCGTGCCAGGCGAGTCGTTCCCCCCGACGATGTCACCGGCATCGAGGACCGTGTCCCCGTGGCCGTCCACCGTCTGAGCCGACTCCCTGTTCCCCCCAAGATCCGCTTCCGCCATCGCCTGCCCCTGCTCCCCTCGAGTGGGCCTCGCCTCGCACGGTCGGTCCGGTGCGGCGTCCCGTCCGTGCGTGGCTCGCCCTCTTCTCCCACGGTCGCGTCGAGCCTACCGAACATCATTCGGTCAGCGGACGCGACCGCTTCGGCTGCGGGAACGAGCGGCTGCGGTCGCGCGTTGTGAGGCGGATCTCTAGCGCTTGGACTTGCCTCGGGTGGCCCCGCCGCGTCCGCGCAGAGTCACGCCGGACTCGCTGAGGATGCGGTGGATGAACCCGTACGACCGACCGGTCGAAGCGGCCAGGGCGCGGATGCTCTCACCCGCGGAATAGCGCTTCTTGAGATCACCGGCCAGCTTTTCGCGGTCGGCTCCGGTCACCCGGGTGCCTTTCTTCAGAGTCTCAGCCACGAGTACCTCCTGTAGTGCCAGACTTCCGCAGCGTTACTTAGGCCATGATCAGTCATTTCGGCGCGATCGGCTACCTACTCCATGGGAAAAGATCCCTACCCGCTCAAATTAAGATCAGGCAAGTGCCACAAGATCGGAAAATTCGTCGCTCCACGCGTCTTCCACCCCGTCGGGGAGCAGGATCACCCGATCCGGGCGCAACGCCTCCACAGCGCCCTCGTCGTGCGTGACCAGCACGATCGCGCCCACGAAGGAGCTGAGCGCCGACAGCACCTGCTCCCGGGAGGCCGGGTCGAGGTTGTTGGTGGGCTCGTCGAGGAGCAGCACGTTGGCGCTCGACAACACCAGCGTCGCCAGCGCCAGACGGGTCTTCTCGCCTCCGGACAGGACTCCGGCGGGCTTGTCCACGTCGTCACCGGTGAACAGGAATGAGCCGAGCACCTTGCGCAGGTCGACGTCGGCCAGATCCGGGCCCGCCGACCGCATGTTCTCCAGGACCGTCCGATCCCCGTCGAGCGTCTCGTGCTCCTGGGCGTAGTAGCCGACCCTGAGGCCGTGACCAGGCCGCACCTCGCCCGTGTCCGGCTTCTCGATGCCCCCCAGGATGCGCAGCAGCGTGGTCTTCCCTGCTCCGTTGAGGCCCAGGATGACGACCCGCGAGCCCCGGTCCACCGCGGCGTCGACGTCGGTGAACACCTCGAGCGAGCCGTACGACTTGGACAGGCCCTGCGCGGTCAGCGGGGTCTTGCCGCAGGGGGCCGGCTCGGGGAAGCGCAGCTTGGCCACCCGGTCGGTGCGCCGCACGGTCTCGACGCCCGCCAGCATGCGCCTGGCCCTGCGCTCCATGTCCTGCGCCGCCTTGGCCTTGGTGGCCTTGGCCCGCATGCGGTCGGCCTGCGAGAGCAGCACGGACGCCTGCTTCTCCGCGTTGGCGCGCTCCCGCTTGCGGCGCTTCTCGTCGGTCTCCCGCTGGGCCAGGTAGGCCTTCCACCCGACGTTGTAGGTGTCGATGACGCAGCGGTTGGCGTCGAGGTGCAGGACGCGGTTTACCGTCGCTTCAAGAAGGTTGACATCGTGGCTGATGACGACCAAGCCGCCCTGGTGCGAACGCAAAAAATCACGAAGCCACGTGATCGAGTCCGCATCGAGGTGGTTTGTGGGCTCGTCCAGAAGGAGAGTCTCCGCCCCGCTGAAAAGAATGCGGGCCAGTTCGACCCTCCTGCGCTGCCCTCCGGACAGGGTCGCCAGAGGCTGTCCGAGCACCCGGTCGGGCAGGCCGAGACTCGACGCGATCGACGCCGCCTCCGCCTCCGCCGCATAGCCTCCGAGGACGTGGAGGCGGTCCTCCAGACGCCCGTAGGCGCGCACCGCCTTGTCCCGGACGCGGGTGTCGTCGGCCGCCATCCCCTTCTCGGCCTCGCGGAGCTCGCGGAGCACCTCGTCGAGCCCCCGGGCGGACAGGATGCGATCGCGGGCGAGCACCTGGATGTCACCGGCGCGGGGGTCCTGCGGCAGGTAACCGACGTTGCCGGTGATCGTCACCGTGCCCTCGGCGGGCATGCCCTCGCCGGCGAGGACCTTGGTGAGGGTGGTCTTTCCCGCGCCGTTGCGGCCGACGAGGCCGATCTTGTCTCCGGGGTTCACCCGGAACGAGGCACTCTCGATGAGCAGCCGGGATCCGGCGCGCAGTTCAACATCAGTCGCGATAATCATGATTTGGGGAACACTCCCGGGAAGATGGGGTCAGGATCGGCGGGATGTCGATCAGTCGGGAGCGCGCATACACGTCATTGTAGGGGCAGCTGCACCCGAGGCACCTGTCCCGCCGTCCGCCTGACCTCCCGCCCCGATCGTGGAGATCTCAGCCCTCGGGGTCGAGCACCCGGATCCGCACCGCGCGGAACAACGCGGGAGTGCCCTCCAGGACGGCCAGTTTCGGGTCGGGCACGGGCAGGAAGACGCCGGACTCGAGCGCGAAGACCGGTGCGAGGCGCCTGTCCCCGCGCAACTCGTCGATCGCCCGCCGGTCGCCGCCGAGCACGACGGCGTCGAGTCCCTCCGCACGGGGGGCGAGCACCCGGGCCGCCACGTCGGCGGCCGCCGCCAGCGCCTCGGACGACTGCTTCTCCCTGCGCCTGGCGAAACGCTGCTGCGACCAGCCTCCGGCGGCGCTGCGCCCGTGGACGAGCCGCGATCCCACCTTCGAGGTCACCAGCCGCTCCCCCTCGAACACCCCGGCCGCGTAGCCCCCGAGGCGGACGAGCAGGACACCGACCGTGCGCTTCCTCTGGGCATGTGCGACGAGCGCGCCGGCCGGCCCCTCTCCCACGCCGGGAGAATCGTCGCGGCCGAGAGGCGGGAAGGGGACGTGACACTCGGCCGCCGAGCCGTCGGCGGCGTCGAGCCGTACCAGGCCGGGACCGGCGGTCGCCTCGACGGCGCCGTGCCGCTCCGCGAAACCCCGGATCCACCCCGCGAGCCGCTCAGGCGCGACCGTCACCCATCGTCCGCCGCCCGCGGCCGGCCGTGCCGTCATGACAGCAGAGATTACCCGTCATCCGTAGGCTCTGTCGGCCCTCACCAGGCATGACGACCTTCAGTCAAGCCCCGCGGGAGCCATCTCAACATATGGGGAAATATGGGTGAATTCTGCTTCCCGGGGCTGATGTGACCGATCAGTAAGGTTGAGAATTCAATACGTGTCGGTCCCCTCACCTTCGGCGGCTCCGCCTGCCATGTCACAGGCCCAGACCGCCCCGGACGCCTCAACGTCCGGAAGTCACCGCGCGCCCGGCCTGGACGCGCCGGCGCCCAGCCGACCCTACGGCGCGACCGCTCCCGCACCGGAGCCGTCGGCGTCCCGCCCGTACGGCGCGGCCGTGCCGGGTACGGACGCACCTCCGGCCGGTCGTCACTCCGGAGCGGTCCAGCCCGGGTTCGAGATGCCGGGATTCGACATTCCCGGCACCCCCGGCCGACCGCAGTTCATCCCGATCATCGATCTCGACACCGGGGGCGTCATCGCGGTCGAGGTGATCGCGTCCACCATCGGCGGGCCGGTCGCCGGCGTCGCCGGGACCGTCAACGGCGTGCTCGCGGCCGCCCAGGAGGAGGCGCTTCTGCCCCTTCTGCTGCCCATCCCCGTCTCCGCCGTGCTCGGCGGGTCCGCGGGGCTCGCGCCGCTCCACGAGGCACTGCGCGCGACCAACCGGCGGCCCCGCGAGGTGATCCTGGTCATCGAGGGAGACGTCTCCCCCGGCGACCGGCGGTATCTCCTGTCCGGGATAGAGGGCCTGCGGGCCGTCGGCTACCTGATCGCGTTCGGGGGTCTCGGTTCCTCCTACGTCCCGCTCGAACTGGTCGCCGACGCCTCGCCGTACGTGATCCTCATCTCCCAGGACGTGGTCGAGCGCGGGCCGCGCGACCCCCGCAGGAGCGGGCTGGCCGAGTCGCTGGTGACGCTCGCCAAGGGCATCGGGGCGCACGTCCTGGCGCCCGGCGTCCGCGACGAGACCCAGTTGGGCGCGGTGCGCGGCTGGGGCATCAGGCTCGCGCAGGGCCCGCTGCTCGCCCCCGCCGACTGGCGGCCGTCCCTCGGCCACAGTCGCGTCCACGTGCCGCTGCCGCTCGCCGAGACGACTCCGGCCAACGCGATGCTGGGCCCGCGGGTCCAGGAGTTCCTGCTTCCGGCCGTGACCCTTCCCATGGAGGCCTCGGCCGAGGACGTGATGTCCGCACTCAGCTCGGAACCGTCCATCACGAGCATCATCCTCGTGGACGAATACCAGCGGCCGCAGGGCAGCATCGACCGCAGCCGCTTCCTGCTGTTCATGGCCGGCGCGTACGGCCACGCCCTGCACGCCAGGAAACCGGCCCACCGTCTCGCCGACACCGCCAAGGTGGTGCCGAAGACCACCCCCGCGATAGCCGCGATGCAGGTGGCCGGTCGTGACAACGCCCGGGTCTACGACGACCTCGTGGTCGTGGACGAGGTCGGCAGGTGCATGGGGATCGTCAGGGTCGGCGATCTGATCCGCCACGTCGCCGACATGCAGGCGAGCCACTGAGGCCCCTCGCCGGGGCGGGAGCGCGAGGTCAGAGCCAGCCCTGGGCCTGAGCCTTCTGCACCGCCTCGATCCGGTTGCGGGCTCCCGTCTTCTGGATCGCCGACGACAGGTAGTTGCGGACGGTCCCCTCCGACAGGTGCAGCCGCGCGGCGATGTCGTTGATCGTCGAGCCGTCCACGGCGGCGCTCAGGACCTCGCGCTCCCGCGGGGACAGCGGATTGGGCCCGGCGCTGAGCGCGGCGGCGGCCAGACCGGGGTCGATGACGCGCTCACCGGCCAGGACCCGCCTGATGGCGGCGGCCAGCTCGCGCGCGGGGCTGTCCTTGACGAGGAACGCCGACGCTCCGGCCTCCATGGCCCGGCGCAGGTAGCCGGGCCGCGCGAACGTGGTGAGGATCATCACGTGGCACCCGGGGACCTCGCGGCGGATCTCCCCCGCGGCGGTGATGCCGTCGCTGCCGGGCATCTCGATGTCCAGCAGCGCCACGTCGGGCCTCGTGGCCGTGGCCACGACGACGGCCTCGTCGCCGGTCGCGGCCTCTCCCACCACTTCGATGTCGGGCTCGAGGCTCAGCAGAGAGGCGAGGGCTCCCCGGATCATGCTCTGGTCCTCCGCCAGTATCACGCGGATCACGGGCCCCAACCTACCGCTCAGACCGGGACGGGCTGCCCGGCCTCCGGCTCGGCGGGCTGGCGCGGGACGACGACCCGCAGGCGGAACCCGGCGGCCGCCGGTTCCGCCTCGACGGAGCCGCCGGCCGCGCCCACCCGCTCCATCAGGCCCGTCAGGCCGCTGCCCGGCTGGTACGGCCCGGAGACGCCGTTGTCGGCGACCTCCAGCAGCGCGCCGGCCTTGCCGTACGTCAGGGTGATCTCGCAGCGCGTCGCCCGGGCGTGCCGTACGACGTTCGTCACCGACTCACGCACGGCCCAGCCGAGCAACCCGTCGAGCGTGTCAGGCAGCGGGGTCCCCGACGTGCGCACGGTGAGCTCGACCCCCGCGGCGGCCAGCGCCGACCTGGCGCCGTCGATCTCCTCGGAGAAACAGCGCCGGCGGTACCCGGTGACGGCCTCGCGGACCTCGACCAGCGCCTGCCTGGCCACGGACTCGATGTCGGCCACTTCCTGGATCGCGCGCTCGGAGCCCTGCTCGGCCAGCCTGCGGGCGAGTTCGCTCTTCAGCACGATGAGGGACAGGCTGTGCCCGAGCAGGTCGTGCAGGTCACGGGCGATCCGCAGGCGTTCCTCGTTGACCGCCAGCCGGCCGACCTCCTTCTGCGCCTGCCGCACCTGGAAGACGAGCAGCCGGGTGTTGCGCACTCCCATGAACAGCAGGCCGAGTGTCAGAACCTCCATCACGAGCAGGGCCAACGTGCCCTTGTCCGCCCCCTCGACCAGGCCTACGACGACCACGACCAGCACCATGCCCCCGACGGCGGGCAGCGCGGCGCGCGGGGGCAACCCCATCGAGTAGATGATGGTCACGTAGATGGGCAACGCGAGCCAGCCGGCGCCGAAGACCAGCGGATATCCCACCGCCATGGCCGTGAGAACGCTGAGCAGCGGCACGGTCAGCGGGTTGCGCTCGTCGTGGTCGTCGGACGCGGTCAGCACCGTCGTCACGTACGTGCCCACGAAGGCGACCAGCGCCACGACCTGCCAGACGGCCTCGGCGAACGGCACCTTCCCCTTGACGATGTCGACCACCGGATAAAACAGGTAGACGAGGCCGAACATGATGCCGATCAACCGTCGCCACCGGGACGACCTGGCGTCCATCGCACCGAACGTGAAGGTGCGGCTGAACCAGCTCATCCTTCCGCCTCCTGTCCGTGACCTCGCCGACGCCGTCTGCCGCCGTCCATGGTCTCCGCCTCGCCCGGCTTCGCCGTACGTACCGGCCGCCCAGCCGTCAGGCGCGGACCGTCGCCCGGCGATAGGCGAGGACGGCGAGGGCGCCGAGCGCGACCGCCCAGCCGGCGATCCCGAGGACGGCGGAGGTCTCCGGGGCGTCGCCCGCCACGATGTTCCATCCGATGCTCGCGTAATCGTAGGACGGCAGAACGTGGGCGATCGACTTCATGGCGGACGGCATGATGTCAACAGGGAACCACAGCCCTCCGAGCAGGGCCAGCCCGAACATCCCGATCATGGCGACGGGCTGCGCGGTGTCCGGAGGCAGGAGCGAGCCGATCGTCAGGCCGAGGGCCACGAAGGGGATCACGCCGATCCACAGGGCGCCGATGAGCCCGAACCACTCGCCCACGGGAAGCGACACGTGCTGGGTCAGCACCGCCGCCAGCCCCACGAGCAGCAGGGACGGCAACACCAGCACCATGGACGCGATGAGCTTGGTGGTGATGATCGCCCAGCCCGGCAGCGGGGTGATCTGAAGCTGGCGCAGCCAGCCGCTCTGCCGCTCCTGGGCCCACGGCACCGCGCTGGACATGATCGACGCGGCGAGCGCGCCGTACGCGGCCATGGAGACCATGAGGATCACGCTGGCCTTGACGCCCGTCGCCTGGTCGACCTCCGACCCCCACAGGTTGGAGTAGAGGAGGTAGAAGACGACGGGGAAGACGACCACGAAGATGACGTACCGCTTGTTACGGAACATGCGCAGCAGTTCGATCTTCAGGTAGTGCGGCATGGTCAGGACTCCTTGGTGAGAGCGAGGAAGGCGTCTTCCAGATCGGCCCCGTGGATCTGGAGGTCGCGGACGTCGAGGGTGGTCTTTCGGTAGAGGGCCTCGACGGTGGCGTCCGGGTCGCCCGTCCTGAGCGTGACGCGGTCCGCCTGGATCTCCACGGCGGAGACTCCAGAGAGCGCGTCGAGCCCGGCGGCCGACTGACTGCCGAGGCGGAAGCTCACCGCGTGCCCGGCGACGCCCGACTTGATCTCCGCGGCGGTGCCGTCCGCGACGACCTGGCCGCGGGCGATGACCACGACCCGGTCGGAGTTCTCGTCCGCCTCCTCCAGGTAGTGGGTGGCGAACACGATCGTCCTGCCCTGGGCCGCGTAGGCCCGCATGTTGTCCCAGAAGGACCGGCGCGACTCGACGTCCATCGCGGCCGTCGGCTCGTCCAGCAGGAGGAGCTTGGGTCCGCCGGCGATGGCCAGGGCGAACCGCACCCGCTGCGTCTGGCCGCCGGACAGCTTGTCCGCCCTCCGCCCCGCGAGATCGGTCAGGTCCGCCATCCGCAGCACCTCGTCGAGGGGCAGCGGGTCGGGATAGAGCCGGCGGATGAAGTCGACGGACTCCCTGACGGTCAGCTCGGGGATCAGCGAGCCCTCCTGCAGCATCGCGCCGATGTCCCCGCGGGTGACCGCCTGGTCCGGGCCGTTCCCGAAGACCTTGATGTCACCGCTGGTCGGGCGGAGCAGCCCCAGCAGCATGTTGATGGAGGTCGACTTGCCCGCGCCGTTCGGCCCGAGGAGGGCGACGGTGCTTCCTATCGGGATGTCCAGCGTCAGGCCGTCCACGGCGACGACGTCGCCGTACTTCTTGGTGACGCCGGTGAAGGCGATGGCGTTCATGACGTCAACGCTAGGCAAACGCCCGGTAGATCATCAGTGCCACGCCTCCGGGCTTCACGGTGACATTTGTCAGGCGCCCGGTTCGCCGTCCGTGCCGGAGCATAGGGTTCCCGACGAGAGACGTTCCTCACCGCGCTGGACGGCGAACCCGTGGCCATGGGCGGTCCGCACGGCGAATGGATGGACTGGCTGCCGGCCTAGTGCCGCGGCGAGATCACCGCGGTCGTCCGAGGCCCGCCATGAGCCCGGCGGCCTCGTCAGGAGCGGGCAGCCCTTCAAGATCCCCCAGCGTCTCCACGACCCGCCCTGCGAGGAGGCTGCCGATGCGGGCGGCCCGCTCGGCGCTCGCCCCGGACAGTCTGGCGGCCAGGTATCCGCCGAGGAGGGCGTCGCCGGCGCCGACCGGATCGCGCACATGGCGGGCCGTGCTCGGCACATGTACCGGGCGGGCGTCGCCGTCCCGGCACCAGACGCCCTCCGGCCCCGCCTTCAGCACCACCTCGGTTCGCTGAGGCACCGAGGCGAACACGGCCTCTGGCGCCGTTTCTCCGAACAGCGGGCCCGCCTCGTCCTGGCCGAGGACCAGCAGGTCGGTCACCTCGAGCAGGTCCCTCACCGCGACGATCACCTGATCCTGGCGGCCGAGCGTGGGACGCAGGTTGGGATCGACGACGAGCAGCGCCCCCGCCTCGGCCGCCGTCGTGCCGAGGGTTCTGACCAGTTGTTCGGGCCCCTCCCCCAGCGCGACCGTGACTCCGCTCACCACCAGCGCCCGCGGACGGCTCTCGATGATCCCCTTCGCGTCGGTCTCATCCATGACCGAGGCGGCCGACCCCGACCGGTAGTAATGCACCCTGCGCCGCCCGTCGGGACGCATGTCCTTGAAGAACACGCCGGTCGGGAATCCCCCATCACGCTTCATCAGTCCCGTGCCGACGCCCAGCGTCCGGACCGCCGCGATCACCCGGTCGCCGAACGGGTCGTCCCCCACACGTGAGGCGAACGACGCGCTCAGGCCCAGCCGGGCGATCGCCGCGCAGACATTCAGCTCGGCGCCCGCGACGTGGACGCCGAGCCGGTCGGCCGATGCCAGATCACCACCTGGCTCGGGCTGGAGCAGCACCATGGCCTCTCCGACGCCGACCACGTCCGGGCGGCCCGCGACCGCACTCACAGGAACCTCGCCCGGAGGTCGGGGCGGAGGAAGGCCGCGGGAGAGGCGACGCTCAGCCCACCGTCGACCGGCAACGTGGCGCCGGTGATGAAGGAGGCGGCCGGCGACGCCAGGAATGCCACTGCCTCGGCCACCTCACCGGGCAGTCCCGTACGGCCGAGGGGATAACCATCGGCCGCCCGCTCCATCCCCTCACCGCCGATCAGACCGGGCGCCACGACATTCGCCCTGATCCCGGCCGGGCCGTACTCGAGCGCCACCTGGCGGATCAGCGCGTCGAGGCCGCCCTTGGCGGCTGCGTAGGCGGGCACACCCGGCGCGGCGAGGAAGGAGTTCACCGATCCCACCGCGACCACGGCTCCTCCTTCCGGAAGGTGCGGCAGGGCCGTACGGCACAGGTGGAACGCCGCGTCGAGGGTCGCCCCGATGGCCGAGCGCCACTGCGCGTCGGTGGTCCGGATGACCGGCGCCACGGGCATGGCCGCGGTGGCGAGCACGAGCACGTCGAGACGGCCCAGCGTCTCGACCGCGGACTCGACGAGCAGGCCCGCCTGACCCGGGTCGGAGCAGTCGGCCACCACGAAGGACTCGTAGGAGCCGGCACCACACGGTTCGAGCCCGGCGCCCACCACCCGGTCGCCGCGGGAGGCGAACAGCGCCGCGATGGCCAGTCCGATCGGCGAGTTGCCCCCTGCCAGCAGCACGCCGCGGCTCATCGGCCCAGCAGCGTCCACGTGGTCCCCGCTCATCGGACGGCCACCTCCGGAAGGACGGCGAGCACCTCGGTGAGAGCGGCCCGGCTTCCGGCGTCGAGGGCCCTGGCCGGCAGCCGCACCGTGGCCGACGCGATGAGTCCGCGCCGCACCAGGACCTCCTTGTGCACCGCCCAGGCGATTCCCGGCTGCATGCCGAAGCGGATCAACGGCAGCAGCTTCGTGAAAGCGGCGGCCGCCTCGGCGGTCCGCCCGTCGCGCCACTCGGCGAGCACCGGAGCGAGCAGGTCGGTGAACTCGCAGGCGGGCATGGTCCCCGTCGCGCCCCGCGCGTACTCCTCCAGGCAGAACAGCGCGTTCTGACCGCCGAACACCGCGAAGTCCCCGGGGACGCGAGCGGACACCGCACCGATCTTCGGAGCGGTCGGCGGCGCCTCGACCTTGACCGACGTGACGCCTTCGAGCCCGCTCAGCTCCACGATGAGGCTCTCCGGCATGCTGACCCCGGTGGCGCCGGGCGCGTCCTGGACCATGACGCCGGCTCCGGACCGCGCCGCGATCTCCCCGTAGAAGTCGACGAGCTGGCCGGCTGACGCCTTCACCAGGTACGGCGGGAGCACCATCAGCGCGTCCGCCCCGCCTTCGGACGCGCTCAACGCCTGCTCCAGCGCCGTGGCCGTACTCGTGGCGCCCACCCCCGCGACGATGGGCACGGCCCCCGCCACGACGTCACGGACCTCACGCAGGATCACCCCGCGCTCGGCGGCGGTCAGCGCGAAGCCCTCGCTGGCCATGCCGAACAACGCGACTCCGTCGGCGCCCGAGGCGAGCTGCCACTCCGTCAGCCTGCGCAGGCCGGACAGGTCGAGGGTGCCGCGCTCGGTGAAGGGGGTGGCAAGGATCGGGATCAGTCCGGACAGGGGCACTTACGACTCCTTTGCTAGTGCGGTGACGACGTCGAGATCGACGTCCACGCCGAGGCCCGGCCCTTCGGGCAGGGGAAGGCTTCCGGCTCCGCCACGTAGCGGAGCCCGGAGGATCGTCTGAGCCACCTCGAAGCTGGTCGGCTGGTACTCGAAGAACGCCAGGTTCGGCAGGGCCGCGCTGACGTGCAGCCCGGCCGCCATCGCGACGCCGAGGCCGGTCGAGTGGTGCGGCGCGACGCGGACGTGGCGGGCCGCCGCCAGCTCGGCGATGGAGATCAGCTCGGTGATGCCGGTGCGGGCCACGTCGGGCTGGGCCAGGTGCAGGGCCCGC
Source organism: Planotetraspora mira (assembly GCF_016863275.1). Classification (GTDB taxonomy): domain Bacteria; phylum Actinomycetota; class Actinomycetes; order Streptosporangiales; family Streptosporangiaceae; genus Planotetraspora; species Planotetraspora mira. Next base: position 94,432 of record NZ_BOOO01000033.1, on the reverse strand, counting down.
CTCCCCAGCCAGTCGGCGAACTCGTAGCGGTTGCGCAGCGACTCGCCCACGGCGATCGGCAGCTCCGCCCGGGCGGCGAGCTCACGGTGGCCCTCGACGTCCTCCGGGGCGAGTGGGGCCTCCAGGAAGAGCGCTCCCCGTTCCGCCAGGCCACGCGCGAGCCGTACGGCCTGGGGGAGTTCGTAGACCCAGTGCGCGTCGACCGCGACCTTGAGCCCCGACGCGGCCACGGCGTCCACGGTGGCGAGGTCTTCCGCGACGCCATGACCGAGATGCAGTTTCACCGTCGTCGCGCCGCGCGCGACCCATTCGGCGGCCAGCTCCGCCCGCTCCGCGTCGGTCTGCCTGGGCAGGCCGCTCACGTACACCGGGACGTCGTCGACGAATGCCCCGCCGAGCAGTTCGGCCACCGGACGCCCGGTGAGCCGCCCGGTCAGGTCCCACAACGCGATGTCGACGGCCGCCAGGGCGTCGGCCTGGTGGCCGGTCAGGTGGCCGCGTTCGCGCATGAGTCCGGACAGGCGGTCCCACAGGGGCCGGACGCGGGTCGGATCCTCGCCGATCAGGGCGGGAGCGAGCAACCGCTCGACGATCGCGGCGGGCACCTCGGGCGCGACGGGGGCGAGGGCCTCGCCCCAGCCGGTGGTCCCGTCGTCGCACGTGATGCTGACGAGGAGCGTCTCGAACCGGGCCGAGTAGAGGCTGCGCCACGGCGGCCGGACGAAGTAGGTGTCCTCCTGGACGGGGGTCCCGAGGTACGCGTCGCTGTGCCGGATCTTCACCGGATGACAGCGCACCTCTCTGATCCGTTGGGGTTGACGGCCTTGCAACATATGCGTAACCATCCCACATAGCGCAAGCGACGTGCAATGGAGACAGAGTGGCTTCCGAACAGAGCAACAACCAGAGCGTAGAACGGGCGATCTCCGTTCTGCGGGCGTTCCTGAGCGGCCGGTCCGAGCTGCGCGTGTCGGATGTCGCCAGGGCCACCGGCCTCGGCGTCTCGACCGCGTCTCGGCTGCTTGCGACGCTCGAAACCCTGGAGTTCGTCGAGCGGGACGAGGTGAGCGGCCTCTATCGGCTGGGCACCGCGCCGATCACGCTGGGCGGCGTCGCGCTCAATCAGAATGCGGTGCACCGGGAGGCCCGCCAGGTGGCCCAGGATCTGGCCGCGACGCTCGGGCTGGGCGTGAACGTGGCGATCCGGCGCGCGGACTCCATGTTCTACCTGCTGAACTTCGAGGGACGGCTTGCCCCCCGCTCGTTCGTGCTCACCGGGCAGCGCAAACCGCTGTATGCCACGGGCATCGGCAAGTGCCTCCTCCTGGGCCTCGGAGCGGACGAGCGCAGGGAGCTGCTCCCGGAGGCGGAGATGCAGCCGTTCACCCCTCACACGATCACCACGCACGCGAGGTTGGACCAGGAGCTGGCCACAGTGGGCGGCCGCGGTTACGCCACCGAGACGGAGGAACTGGCCTTCGGCCGCGCGTGCGTCGCCGCCCCGATCCGCGGCCAGGCGGGCGACATCGTCGCCGCCATCTCGATCTCCGGGCCGCTGTCGGCCATCGACCTGCCGTCCAAGGAGGACGAACTGGCCCGCACCATCATCGAGACCGCCGACTCCGTCAGCATCGGCCTCGGCTACGTCGGTCCCGTGCGCGCCTTCGCCGTGAGCCCGACATGAGGGCCGGAAGGCTGACCAACGGCCAGTTCGCCTGGCTGCTCATGCTCCCGGCCCTGGCCCTCTTCCTCGCGATCATCGCCTACCCGCTCATCTCGTCGGTGGTGACGGGCTTCTTCGAACAGAGCCTGGTCCGGCCCGGCCGCGCGTTCACCGGCCTGGCCAACTTCGCCGACGTGCTCGGCGGCGACTTCTGGCCGGTCCTGCGCAACACCCTGGTATTCACCGCCGGGGCCACGATCGTGCCCTTCCTGATCGGATACGCCCTGGCCCTGGCACTCAACGCCGGGATCAGAGGCAGCGGCCTGATGCGCGGGCTGTTCCTGTTCCCGTGGGTGATCCCCGGCGTCGTCGTGTCCTTCCTGTGGTTGTGGATCTTCAACGCGAACTATGGCGTCCTCAATGGGATCCTGCTCCGGCTCGGGATCCTCGACGCACCGGTGAGCTGGCTGGGCGAGCCGGCCACCGCCATGATCGCCGTCATCGTCACCAAGAGCTGGGCAAGCTTCCCCTGGATCATGGTGATGTTGCTCGCCGGCCTGCAGACGATGCCGAAGGAACTGCACGAAGCGGCCTCGGTCGACGGAGCCGGGGCGATCCGCCGCTTCATCTCGGTCACGCTCCCGCACATGAAGGGCATCGCGAGCATCGTCGTGCTGCTCGAGTTCATCTGGAACTTCCAGCACTTCGACACGATCTACGTGCTCACCGGCGGAGGGCCGGCGGGTGCGACCGAGACCTTCGCGGTCGCGGTCTACGACACCGCCTTCAAAGGCTTCGATCTGGGCCACGCGACCGCGCTCGGCGGCCTGTGGATGTTGCTGCTGCTCGTCCTCGTCGCCTTCTACCTGCGGCACGAGACGAAGGAACGCTCATGACCGTCACACTGCCGAGGCCCGCCACCCTCCCCAGGGAACGGGTACGCCGGAGGCTCAGGCCCGACCAGGCCCGTTCCCGCGTGGCCGCGTGGATCGCCGTCGCCGTCATCGGCCTGTTCGGCATGTTCCCGGTGTACTGGCTGATCGTGACCGCATTCACCCCCGACGACCGGGTGTTCAGTTTCCCGCCGTCCCTGTTCCCCTCCCGGATCACCCTGGATCACTTCGCCGACCTCGCGAAGAACGAGCAGCTCTTCGGCTACCTCGTGAACAGCGTGATCGTGTCGGTGATCACGGCGGTGCTGAGCGTCGTGGTGTCGGCGTACATGGCCTACGCCTTCTCGAAGTTCCGCTACCGCGGCCGCAAGTCGCTGATGCACCTCGTGCTGGCCTCGCAGATGTTCCCGCAGGCCCTGCTGCTCGTCACGCTGTACGCCGTCTTCAGCGCCGTCGGGCTGCTCGGAAGCTACACCGCGATGATCCTTTCGTTCACGACCTTCACGCTGCCGCTGTGCGTGTGGATGCTGAAGGGCATCTTCGACACGGTCCCCGGCTCGCTGATGGAGGCGGCCGCGATCGACGGGGCCTCGCGCTGGCGGACGCTGCACACGATCGTCCTTCCGCTGGCCGCGCCCGGGCTGGTGGCCGCAGGGCTCTTCGCCTTCGTGCGGGCGTGGAACGACTTCATCTTCGCCCTCACCCTCAGCAGCCCCGAACGGCAGACGCTGCCGCCGGGCCTGGTGCACACCTATCTCGGGGAGTTCCAAACCGCCTGGCCAGACCTCATGGCCGCGTCGTTCGTCGTCTCGCTTCCGGTCATCGCCGCCTTCATGTTCCTGCAGCGATACCTGGTCGGCGGCCTGACGGCGGGCGCGGTCAAGGGCTGAGCCCCCACCCCTCATCCTGAACATGGAGAAAGTCATGACGACCATGAACCGGCGGGACGCCCTGCGGCTGCTCGGGCTGTCCACCTTCGGTGTCGCGGCGCTCGCGGCCTGTGCTCCCGACGCCACAGGCGGCGCCGCCACGGGCGACGCCGCCGCCAAGACCTTCGGCTTCACCTCGTGGTCACTGAACGAGGCTGCCCAGAAGGCGGCGGTGCAGGCGATCGTCGACGCCTACGCGGCCACGAACAAAGTCAAGATCGCCACCGCCTCGTTCCCGTACAACGAGTACCTGAACCAGGTGGTGCTCAAGCTGCGCGGCAACCAGCTGACCGGCGCCGTGCAGGTCGACGTCGCGTGGCTGGGCGCGCTCGCCGCGATGGGCAAGCTCAGAGACCTCGGCGCACAGGCGTCCGCGGGCGGTTACACCGACGTGGCCCTGTCCAGCGGCAAGTTCGACGGCAGGCAACTCGGTCTGCCATGGACCACCGGCTCGATCGGCCTGATCGCCAACACCGAGTTGCTCACCAAGGCGGGCGTGGACGGCATGCCCACGACGATCGACGAGTTCGAGGCGGCACTGGGCAAGGTGGCCAAGCTCGGCGGGGGCGTCGTGCCCTACGCCGCGGCGACCAAGGCCGCGCAGCTCAAGGACATCTTCCCCTGGATGCAGACGTTCGGCAGCCCGCTGCTGTCCGGCGACCAGGTCACGATCGGCGACGAGCCCTCTGTGGCGGCCGTCGAGTGGTACAAGAAGTTGTACGACGCGAAGCTCATCGCGCCGGACGTCGACCGTTTCGACGCCCGCGCCCTGTTCTCGCAGGGCAAGGCGGCCTTCTACGACGACGCGATCATCGCTCGCGGCGTCGTCGCGAGCCAGTCGCCCGACAAGGCACTCGTCCAGAAGATGGCTCCCCTGTCCCGGCCGGTGTTGAAGGCGGGAGACACGCCACAGGCGCTCCTGTGGGGTCACGTGATCGCCGTGGTGGAGGGCGAGGGCGCGGACGCCGCCGCCGAGTTCGCCCGTTTCGCCACCTCCGACACCGCGACCGTGGCGGACTTCTTCCAGAAGGTCCAGCTACCGCCGACCACCACCGCCGGCCTGGCCGACCCCAAGGTCGCGGGAGACTCCTTCACCACGGAGTGGACCGAGAAGATCACGAAGACCGCGACCGCGAACCCCTTCTGGCGCTACGCCGCCGACGCCCAGATCGAGTCGGCGGTCGCCGAGCAGGTGCAGGCGGTCCTGGTGGGCAACTCCTCCGCCAAGGACGCCCTGGCCAAGGCGGCCGAGGCCGTCGAGGGCCTGCAGAAGTAGGAAGGCCGCCCAGCAGGTCGTACGTCTCCGCGGAACGGCCATTCCGCGGAGGGCCGTGTCCGGCCGGGCGGCTCCCTGACATCCCCTGCCCATCCCGACAGAGGTGTTCATGCCCATGCTCCCACGCGTCCTCGGCGGCATCCTCGCCCTCCTGCTCATCGTCTCGTTCGCTCCCCCCGTGGCGGCCGCCTCCGGTCCCGTCGAGATCGTCTCCACGACCCGCGATCCCGGCTACCGGGAGACGGGCGTCTGGACTCAGGCTCAGCGCACCGGCCTCCTCGGCGGCACGACCCGCTTCACCAGGCAGGTCGGCGCCACCGCGGCGTGGATCGTCACGGCCCCCGCCGACGACGAGTACACGCTCGACGTCTGGATCCCCGCCTCCTCCGACGTCAACGATCCGGCCGTCACCTACACGTGGGGTGCGACCTCGGTGAAGGCGAATCAGGCCGCCTTCGGTGACGAGTGGCACACTCTCGGCACCGTCCGGCTGAGCCAGGGCGCCTCGCTCACTCTCACGGTGACCGCCAAGACGGCCGGCAAGGTGACCCGCGCGGATGCCGTACGGCTACACTCCAGCCGGCCGACCCAGGACGTGCTGGTCAACCAGAGCGGCTACGACCTGACCGGGCCGAAGCGGTTCACCGCCCCGCGCGCCGCCGACGGCGACACCTTCACCGTCACTCGCGAGGGCTCCGCCGAGGTCCTGTTCCACGGCACGGTGCAGGGCGGAGTGGGCGACTTCACCGCCTTCCAGCCGGCGAGCGCCGGGCCGTACGTAGTCAGCGTCACGGGCGTCATCGGCGCGGGCACCTCGCATCCGTTCGGCATCGGGCCCTACTGGACATACCGGGTGGCAATCCAGCGCGCGGTGGACTTCATGGTGCAGTCGCGCTGCGCGAACGGCGACGCCACCAAGCTGGTCTTCACCGATCCGGCGGGTGACCACTGCAACCGCGGCAACACCGGAGTCGCATGGCGGGACGACCACCAGTTCTCCTTCACCCTCCAGGGCCTCATCGAGCTCTACCTGTCCAACCCCGACGCGTTCACCCGAGCGCCGGGCACCGGTCGCTACGACGGGCTGGCGATCTCCACGACGCCGGACGCGCCGGAGATCGTCAAGCTGATCAACTGGGGCGTGGACCTCTACCTGCAGGGGAAGGTGAACCACACCCTGCTCAAGGAACAGCTGGCCTGGTTCGTGTACGCCTATCCGCACCTGTCGAGATGGATCCCCCGCGAGCAGTACCTCAAGGCCCGCGACCACCTCGTGGCGACCTGGTCGGATGCCGCGCGTGACCGGTGGAACTGGTACGACATCCCCCACAGCGCCGACCTGTTCCAGACCTACACCGTCATCGGCACGGGCAAGGGCCAGTTGCCGCCGGGCCACTCGATCGTGCCGAACCTCATGATGTACGAGGTGGCCGAGCGTGACGGGCTGGCCGGCGCGCAGCGGTATCTCGACGCCGCCCGCGCCCAGGTGGACTGGCTGGTGGCGAACCTGGACTGGGACGACCCTGCCACGACCAAGGGCCAGCGGATGAACGAGCACGTCACCATGGAGTCGCTGGCCTACTATGCCGAGCGGTTCCCCTCCCCCGCGCTGGCGGCCAAGATCGGGCAGTGGGCGGATGTGGCCATCGCCCGCTCCCAGAACATGTGGGATTTCCGGAAATATTCAGACACGTTGTGGATCATCCCGGAGTACAACGAGCCGGGGAATGTCGCGGGCCTGCCCGCCGCGGCCCTCGCGGCGGCCCGGGTGATCGAGGATCCGGCGAAGCAGGCGGCTCTGCGCCGCATCGCAGCCGGGCAGATCGACCACGTCTTCGGCCGCAATCCCGCCGACGCCCATTTCTCGCACGACGCCGCCACCGCTGGAGGGTTCGAGGGAGTTGAGCGCGGCTGGCCCAAGGAGTACCCGCCCGGCAGCGGAGCCGGCGAACTCGAGGAGGTCCAGGGAGTGCTGGACGGGTCACCCAAGGAGGCGTCCTACCCGTACAACCCGGAGGCCGACCTCGGCTACGCCGAAGGCTGGGTGGCCTTCAACACCGCCTGGAACTCTAGCCTCGCCCAATTGTCCGTCGACCAGACGGCGGTGAGCGCCTCCGGCTCCGTCTCCGGACTCGCCCCCGACGTGGTCGCCCCCGCCGACACGATCGACGTACGGCTCCGCGCACCACTCAACCTCGACGCGTCCGCACCCGAACACGGCACGGTGACGATCCGCACCTCTGGCGGCGACGAGGAGGATGTGCGGGTCACTGAGACCGGGCCCAGCGCCCTGGACTTCACCGGCCAGATCAGCGCCCTCCCCGGGGAAACGCGGGAAGGCGACGGCGTGCTGCAACTCAGGCCCGGCGACACCGTGACCGTCTCCTACGGCCTCGACGCCTTCGCCGCCACCACCACGCTCCACGTCACTCCCGCACGCTGACGGTTCGTTTTCACATTGACCGCACGACCCGACCACACATCGACGAAACGGAGGCTCACACTCATGGCTGACGTCCGCTGGCGACTGGCGGCGCGCGTGGTGGCGGACCGGGTGATCGGCATCGTCCGCGCCCCCTCGCCAGAGGACGCGATCTCGTACGGCTCTCGCCTCCTGGCGGCGGGGCTCGGCTCGGTCGAGGTCTCGCTCGTGACGCCGGGCGCGCTCGCCGCGATCCGGCGGCTGACGGCCCTCGCGCCCGGGCGAGAGACCGAGGGGTCCGCCCCGATGATCGGCGCCGGCACGGTGCTCGACGGGCATCAGGCGGTGCTCGCCATCGAGGCCGGCGCGAGGTTTCTTGTGTGCCCCGCCCTGAGCACCAAGGTGATCAGGGCGGGACACCGCCATGGCGTACCCGTCGTGGCCGGAGCCGCGACCCCGACCGAGATCGTCTCGGCGCTCGAGGCGGGAGCCGACCTGGTGAAGCTGTTCCCCGCCTCGCAGAGCTCCCCGAGTACTCTGCGCGATGTCCTTCAGGCGCTGCCGTACGCCCCGCTCGTCCCGACCGGCGGCGTCACCATGACGTCCGCCCCAGGATGGATCGGCGCCGGAGCCGTCGCCGTCGGCATGGGCGGCGAACTCGTCCGGGCCGATCCCGGTGACATCCGCATCTTCCTGGAGACCCTCCGCCACCCGGCCTCCATCTAGCCCCGTCCGACGGCGACGACGCCTGGCGGAGTACCTGACACTCCCGCTCGGCGTCATCGATCCGGAGGCGGATCTCAGCGGCCGAGACGCGCCCTGGCGTCCTCGACGTCCATGCCGTGGAGCCTGAGCAGGTTCTCCCCGAGGATCTTGCGCTTGGCCTGCTCGGTGAGCTGCGGGTAGCCGTACCCGTCGCAGAGGTCCTGGGGGATCTGGAAGTCCTTGAAGGCGCGAAGCGCCCACTGCGGATGGAAGATCGGGGCCTCCGACCCATAGATGATCTTGTCTTCCCCGCACCAGAAGAGCAGCTTGCCCATGATCTCGGCGAACATCCTGGGCGCGCGGACGACGAAGTTGATCGTCGCCGCCAGCGACGCGTACAGGTTGGGGTAGCGGATGAGCTGCCAGCAGGTCTCGTCCAGGAACGGCAGCCCGACGTGGAAGATGACGAAGTTGATGTCGGGGAAGTTGGCCGCCGCGCCGTCCATGTCCCAGGTCTGGGTGTGCTCGATCGGCTGCGGGCCGAGCGGGACACCCTTGTGCACGCCGATGAGGTTGATCCCGAGCTCCTGCGCCTTCTCGAAGATCGGGAAGGCGATGCGCGGGTCGTCCATCCGCCACGGGTACGGCGAGCCGTAGTCGTAGCGGACGTTGTAGAGCTTGAACGCGCGGGCGCCGAACTCGCCCACCTGGCGTTCCATCAGGTCGAGCGCCTTGCGGCCCTCGAGGGGGTTGATCGTGCCCCAGAAGACGGTCCGGTCGGGGTCCCGCGCGGCGAGCTCGGCGCACTCCGTCCACGGCGACAGCCCGTCGTGGTAGAGGTCGGTGAGCGGCAGGGGCATCGCGACGAGCATGTCGGTGTCGGACTCCTCGTAGACCATCCGCCGGATGTCCTCGATCGTCCACTGGCGCAGGAACTCCTCCGGCGGCAGCTTGGTCTCGCCCTCCGGGGTGAGGGCGTTGTGAAAGGCGTAGAGATGGTTGGAGAACATCTCGCCCGGCTTGCCGAACGCGTTCTTGGCCTCGAAGTTGAACACGTGCGCGACACTGTCGAACACGAACGCGTCGTCGATCATGACAGCTCCTCCAGGATGTAGGCCTCCCGGTCCTGGACCTTCGAGGGGGGCGGCAGGAAACGCAGGATTCGAGCGGCGCGCGGGGAGAGCCGGTCGACGGTCCAGGCCTCGTCCCAGACGACCTCGACATCGGCGTCCTCGATGCCGGGCTGGGCGGCGATCTTCTCGCGCACCTCGGTGAGGACCCGGGCGGCGAAGGGACACCAGCCCGAGGTCAGCAGCAGTTCGACCCGGGCCCGGCCATCGGCGACCTCGACGGACCTGACCAGGCCCATCTCCACCACCGAGATGCCCTTCTCCTTGCAGCACGGGTCGAACACCTCGGCGAGCGCCTCACTCGCCCACGGCGGTATCTGTGACATGGCCCCATCGTGTGACGGAGGCGCGGCGGGCGGTAGCCGCGGAATTTCAGATGGCGCACACCACGGGTATTCCGTGCGCTACCGGGCCGGGACATGCTGTGAGGATGGCCGACACCGCGCCCAGCGACCTGATCCGCAGCGTCTCCCGCGCTCTGCGTGTGCTGGAGCAGGTCACTCGGTCGGAACGCCCGCTGACGGTGAAGGCGCTGGCCCGGCGTTGCGGGCTCAACCTGTCCACGACCTACCACCTCGTCAGGACGCTCTCCTACGAGGGTTACCTCACCCGGTGCCCGAGCGGCGAGTACACCATCGGACCGCAGATCGCCGAGCGCTTCCACGAGCTGATCGGAGCCTTCCACCGGCCGCCCCGCGCCTCGGCCGTGCTGCATCATCTGGCCTCGGCCACCGGGCACACGGCCTACCTCGCCCGGCTCTCCCACGGACGACTCTTCATCCTCGACGTGGCCGAGGGGCCCAGATCCCCCTGGCTGGAGGACCTGCAGGCCGGGCTCGAGACCGCTCCCCACGCGACGGCGCTCGGCAAGGCGCTGCTCCTCACGCTCTCGCCCGGCACGCGGCGGAGCATCCTGGCCGAGTACGGCATGCGCCCGTTCACCTCCACCACGCCGACCAGCCTCGAAGATCTGGAGGCCGAGTTGTCCGGTCTCCACCCGGGTGAGCTCGTGGAGGAGCACGGGCAGTTCCGCGACACCGTGGCGTGCGCCGGCGTCGCCGTCCCTGACGGCGACAGAGGCACCTGCCTGGCCGTGGGCATCTCCACCCGCGGCCTCGATCTTCCCGATCTCGCGGTGTCGCACCTCCGCCAGGCCGCCGCCGACCTCCGGATGGCCGACACAGACTGAGCCGCCCGGGCAGGTCACGGGCCCGAGTGGACGGCCGGGGGCCCGAGCGGACGGCCTGCCCCGATGCGGACGCCCAGGCCGATGAACGCGGGCGGGCTCCATGGGGTAGGGATCCGATCGTCACCCATCGATCCGAGGGTGCCCTGGAGGTCACGGACGACATGGGCGCCACGTTGCGAGAGCTTCGGCGGCTCGCGGAGCAGACGCCGCCGTCGCGGGAGCGGTTCGCCGACCTGCTGCGAGGGCTGTCGATCCTGGCCGTGGTCCTGGGCCACTGGCTGGTGACGGTGGTCGGCTACGACCGGCACCGGGAGTTGGTCGGGCGGTCGGCGCTGCCCGACCTGCCGTGGGCTCATCCGCTCACCTGGGTCTTCCAGGTCTTGCCGGTGTTCTACTTCGTCGGCGGGTACGCCAACGCGGTCTCGCTGAGCAGGCACCGCGGCCGAGGCGGGGACACGACCGAGTGGCTGCTCAACCGGAGCGGCCGGCTGATCCGGCCGACCACCGCCCTGGTCCTGGTGATGGCCGGGGGTGCGCTCGCCGCCCACCTGACCGGCGCCGATCCCGCCCGGGTGCGCCTGGTGGTGTGGTTCGCCTCGATCCCGCTGTGGTTCCTGGTGGTCTACCTGATCGTCATCGTCCTCACCCCGCCGATGTACGCCCTGCACCGCCGCTACGGGTTGCGGGTCCCGCTGGTGCTGGTCGGCCTCGTCGCCCTCGGCGACGTCGCCCGTCTCCTCGGTGCGGCGTCCTGGGGCGTCGGCAACTTCCTGTTCGGCTGGCTGGCCATCCACCAGATGGGCTTCGCCTGGCGGGAGGGGCTGCTGCCCGCCCGTCCCCGAGTGGGGGTGCCGATGCTGCTCGGCGGAATCGGCGCGCTGCTGCTGCTCACCCTGGCCGGCCCCTACCCGATCAGCATGATCAATGTGCCGGGTGAGCGGCTGCACAACATGTCGCCTCCGAGCCTGGCCCTGCTCGCCGTCGCCGCCTCCCAGTTCGGGGCGATCCTGCTGCTGCGGGACCGGGCGGAGCGGTGGCTGCGGGGGCCGCGACCGTGGATGGCGGTGGTCGCCGTCAACACGGTGATCCTGACGATCTTCCTCTGGCACGTCACCGCCGCGATCCTGGTCACCTTCGTCCTGCACACCGCCGGCGCCCTGCCCACGCCCGAGGTCGGCTCGGCAGGCTGGCTGGCCTGGCGGATCCCCCTGCTGATCCTGTGCGCCTGCGGGCTCATGCCGCTGGTCGCGATCTTCGGGCCGATCGAGGTCCGCAGCGCCCGCCGTCCCGCCACGCGCCGGCCCTGGATTCCGGCCGGCCTCGCCCGGGCGGCGAACCACCCGGTGGCCCGCCTGGTGCTCGCCCTGGCGGGGTTCGCCGGGGTCGTCTCCGCCCTTCTCGGCAACAGCCTGCTGCCCAGCACCAGTCCGACCGTGTTCGGCCTGCCGACGGCCGCCCTGATCGCGTATCTCGCCGGCGCGGCGGTGCTGCGCCTTCTGCGGTCGGCACCACCCGACGTGCCGCGCCTTCTGCGGTCGACACCACCCGACGTGCCGCACCGATGAAACGACTCAGGCTTCCCTGTCCCACTCGGGCTGGAGTCAGGCGTCGCCGGCGAGGAGCCCGGCCAGGACAGGATGCGCACGGCCCGGATCGATCGTGACGATGGCGTATTCCGCCACCCCGGCCAGGACGAACGGGTCCTCGGCGACGATCCGCCCCGCCGAGGCCCGGTCGATCCCGTGAGCCACGATCGCGCCGCCCTGTGCCGTCGGCACCGTCTGGCCGGACACCAGGAACGTGCCCTCCCGGTGATGACGCTCCAGGAACCTCACGTGCGCGGCGACGTGCGGTTCCGCGTCCTGTTCCGACCCCCGATAGCTCAGGAGCAGCAGATGTAACACCCGTGCCTCCGGCCTGCGGGCTAGAGTCGCGCGGCGAAGATGGCGGTGATCAGGATGGCCTTCGCGCCGATCTCCCAAAGCTGGTCCATCACCTGCTGGTGGCCCTTGCGCGGGATCATGGCGCGGACGGCGACCCAGCCCTCGCGGTGGAGCGGGGAGACCGTCGGCCCCTCCATTCCGGGAGTGATCGCGATGGCCTCGTCGATGCGCTCGGCCCGGATGTCATAGTCGATCATGACGTAGTCCCGGGCCACGAGCACGCCCTGCAGACGCCGGATCAGCTGCTGGAAGCCGTTCGTCTCCGCCGCGCCGGACTGCTTGATCACGATGGCCTCGGAGTGGGCGATCGGCTCGCCGAAGACCTCCAGGCCGACGTTGCGCAGGGTGGTGCCCGTCTCCACCACGTCGGCGACCGCGTCGGCGACGCCCAGCCGGATCGCGGTCTCCACGGCGCCGTCCAGCTTGATCACCCGGGCGTCGATGCCCTGGTCGGCGAGGTACTTGCCCAGCAGGCCGGCGTACGACGTGGCGATCCGCAGCCCGGAGAGGTCGTTGACGCTGCTGTAGGTCGCGGGAGTCGAGGCGAAACGGAACGTCGACCGGCCGAAGCCCAGTGGCACGACCTCCTCGGCCGGGGCACCGGAGTCGAACAACATGTCGCGGCCGGTGATGCCGGCGTCGAGGGTGCCCTCGCCGACGTAGACGGCGATGTCACGAGGGCGCAGGAAGAACAGCTCGATGGAGTTCTCGGGGTCGACGACCACGAGTTCCTTGGAGTCTCTGCGCGGCCGGTATCCGGCCTCTTTCAGCATGGTCTGGGCGGCATCGGTGAGCGCGCCCTTGTTCGGTACGGCTAGACGCAGCATGGCGTGAGGTGAACCTTTCGGAATCGGGATGGACCAAGGTCAGAAGCAGATGGCCGCGATCACGCGGCTACAGATGCTTGTAGACCTGGTCGAGCCCGATGCCACGCGCCAGCATGAGGACCTGGACGTGATAGAGCAGCTGCGAGATCTCCTCGGCAGCCCGGTCGGCCGACTCGTGCTCGGCCGCCATCCAGCTCTCGGCGGCCTCCTCCACGATCTTCTTCCCGATGGCATGGACACCGGCGTCCAGGGCGGCGACGGTCCCCGACCCCGGGGGCCGGGTTCGCGCCTTCTCGGCCAGCTCGGCGTACAGCTCTTCGAACGTCTTCATGATCTCTCTCGGATCGTCGGGCGTGCCTGTCCAGGGTATCCGCCGCATGGACGCATCGAGGTCAGTCACGCCTGGGGCGCGTCGCGCCCGCCGCCTCCGCGGGCCCGTGCCGTACGGCGTGGGCGGTTCCGGGACTCAGCCGAAGAGCTCGCGGGCGATCCCCTTGCGGCCCCCAACCTCACCCGTGATCATGCACACATTCGTGAAAACGTGGTCCCAGCAGGGCGAACTCCAAGCGTGATCATGCGCACATTCGGCTATCCGCCGTACGACCAGCGGAAACGCAAAACGTGATCATGCACGCGCTATTGCGTGCATGATCACGTTAGGCAAAACCGCAGATCAGGACCCAGCCACAAGAATCCGTGCATGATCACGAATCAAGAACGGCCAGCTCAGACCCTCATCTTCCGAACCTGTGCATGATCACGATCGGAATCGGGCCAGCTCAGCGACCCGATTTCCGAACTTGTGCATGATCACGCCGAAGCGTGGTCACGGCGAGGGGGACGACGGTCGGAACGGGGGGCGGGGCCCTCCGACGACCTGGGCCGCTCGCCCTGGTAACGGGCGCGGGAGTCACCGCGGGAGTCACCGCGGGAGTCACCGGTGGCCGGGCCACGGCGCCTGTCTCCCTGGAGCCCACGGTTGTCGCCCTGACGGTCTCCACGGAACCCGCCATTCCCGCCACGGGAATCGTCACGACGCTCGGCCGGCCGGTCGTCGCGCCGCTCTCCGCGCCCCTCCGACGGCCTGTCGCGGAACCGGCCGCGGGTCTCGCCCACGCTGCCGGCCGACTCGTCGCGCCGACGGGCCGGCCTGGCCTCGCCGGGACGGCCGTCCCGGTCTCGGCGCTCGCCGAATCGGCCACGCCGACGCTCGCCGCCCGCGTGGTCGGCCTTGGCCCGCAGGGGCTTGCGCACGTCCGGCTCCCACACGGGGATCGACTCGCCACTGGGCCGGCGGGCGCCGGCGATGTCGGCGAGCACGGGGTCGCCGGGCGTGACGCGGTGCCGGGAAGCGTTGATGCCCGCCCGGCGGGCCATCTGCTCGGTCGAACGGCGCTCGTTCGGCATGACCAGGGTCAGGACGCTGCCCCGCTCGCCCGCACGGGCCGTACGGCCGCCGCGGTGCAGGTAGCTCTTGTGGTCGGCCGGCGGGTCGACGTGGAGGACGAGGCTGACGTCGTCCACGTGGATGCCGCGGGCGGCGACGTCGGTGCAGACGAGCACCTTGATGTTGCCCTCGCGGAACTCGCCCAGGATCCGGGTGCGCTGGTTCTGCCGCTTGCCGCCGTGCAGGCCGCCGGCCCGGACGCCGACGCGCGCCAGTTGCTTCACGACCCGGTCGACGCCGTGCTGGGTGCGGACGAACAGGATCGTCCGGCCGTCGCGGTTGGCGATCTCCGCCGTCACGTCGACCTTGTCGTCACGGTGGACCTGGACGAGGTGGTGCTCCATGGTCTCGACCGACGAGGTCGCCGGGTCGAGGGAGTGCGTGATCGGGTCGGTGAGGAACGCCCGCACGAGCTTGTCGACGTCGCCGTCCAGCGTGGCGGAGAACAGCAGCCGCTGGCCGTTGGCGGGCGTCTTGGCGAGGATCGAGCTCACCACGGGATAGAAGCCGAGGTCGCACATGTGGTCGGCCTCGTCGAGGACGCTGATCTCGATGTCCTCCAGGGAGCACTCTCCCTGCTCCATGAGGTCGGTCAGCCGTCCGGGCGTGGCGACGACGATCTCGACGCCGCGGCGCAGCGCCTCGATCTGCCTGCCCATGGACATGCCGCCCACGACCGTCTTGACGCGCAGCGACAGGCCGCGGGCCAGCGGTTCGAGCGCGTCGGCCACCTGGAGGGCCAGTTCGCGGGTGGGGACCAGGACGATGGCGCGGGGGCGCCTCGGGAGCGCCCGCTCACCGGCGATCCTGGTCATGGTGGGAAGCCCGAAGGCCAACGTCTTGCCGGAGCCGGTCTGGCCACGGCCGAGGACGTCGCGCCCATCGAGGATGTCGGGGATGGCCGCGCTCTGGATGGGGAACGGCGCGGTGATGCCCTGACGGGCCAGCCCCGCCACGAGCGGCTTGGGCAACCCGAGCTGAGCGAAGTCGGCTCGGGTGACCTCCGCCTCCGCGGCGTCGGTGATCTCGGGCAGGCCGGGGTCGAGCATGGTCACGAAATCGTGCCTTTCATCGAAGGTGACGTGTCGGAACACGGGGGCGCGTCACTTCTGCGAAAGGACGAGCCAGGGCAAGTACGGCGGCGCCGTACCTCGTTCAGGACGTGAGGGAGCGACTCCCACTCGGCGGAACTCCGGGAGTTTCTCCCGGGCGGACTTGACGTCCGGCTCTTCCGGTCATCAGTCCTTGGCACGTAGGGTCTCGTGCCGTTCAGCAGCGTCACGCGGTCGTCGCGTCTGGTGATCCAACGCTGATCTTTCCGCGAGTCTACCCGAACACGGCCGACTCGCGATCATCAGTGATGCCGGTGTCCCCGCAGATGTATCGGTCCTCACGAAAGGACTTCACGGACACCGGGCTCCGTCACATCGGGCAAGCAGCCCAGGAAAGTAACGAAACCATCAGAAAAGCATCAACTGCTCGCTAGCTTACATCATTCCCGGAAGCCTCTGGGGACACGCGGGTTTCCGGGATCACGCCGGGCCGTCCGGCGTTCACCGGACGGCCGGACGGACATCAGACGTTGAACCCCAGCATGCGAAGCTGGTCACGGCCGTCGTCGGTGATCTTGTCGGGGCCCCACGGCGGCAGCCACACCCAGTTGATCACGACGCCGGAGACCAGGTCGGCCAGGGCCGAGTTGGCCTGGTCCTCGATGACGTCGGTCAGCGGGCAGGCCGCGCTGGTCAGCGTCATGTCGATCGTCGCGACCGGGCGCTGGCCCTCACCCGCGGCGTCGAGGTTCAGCCCGTAGATCAGGCCGAGGTCGACGACGTTGATCCCGAGTTCGGGGTCGACGACGTCCCTCAGCGCCTCCATGACGTCGTCAGGGGAGGTCTCCCCGTCGTACGCCGGAGCCGGGCTCGTCGGCGTCTCTGTCGGCTTGCTCACGTCGTCTCCTCACCTCGCGGCTCCCCCGCACCCCGTGCCGGGCCGCCGCCTTCACTACCTTGGGGAACACCTTGGGGAACGCCCGCGCCCACGTGCCACCCGGATCGGGTGACGCCGTCGGCGCCGGTACGGCAGGTCATGCCTGGCTCCTCACCAGGGCGTCCTTGTAGGCCATCCAGGCCAGCAGGGCGCACTTCACCCGGGCGGGGAACTTCGCCACGCCGGCGAAGGCCACCGCGTCGCCGAGCACGTCCTCGTCGGCCTCGACCTGGCCCCGGCCCTGCATCAGCCGGGTGAACTCGTCGACCACGGACAGGGACTCGTGCACGGTCGACCCCGTGGCCAGCTCGTGGAGCACCGACGCCGCGGCCTGGCTGATCGAACAGCCCTGGCCGTCGTAGGACACGTCGAGCACCTTGCCGCCGTCGCCCAGCTTGACCCGCATGGTGACCTCGTCACCACAGGTCGGGTTCACGTGGTGGACTTCCGCGTCGTACGGCTCACGCAGCCCCCTGCCCTGAGGGTGCTTATAGTGCTCCAGGATCAGCTCCTGGTACATGGATTCAGCGATCATGGTTCTAGCCGAACACCTTCTGCACGTGGTGGAGGCCGCGGACCAGTGCGTCGATCTCGGCCGTCGTGTTGTACAGGTAGAAAGACGCCCGCGTGGTCGCTGGAATTCCGAACCGGAGATGCAGCGGGCGGGCGCAGTGATGGCCTACCCGGACCGCGATGCCGTACACGTCGTCGAGGATCTGCCCGACATCGTGCGGGTGGATCCCCTCCATCGTGAACGAGACCGTGCCGCCACGGGCGACCACGGTGCGAGGACCGATGATCCTGAGCCCGTTGACCTCCTGCAACGCGTCGAGCGCGTAGCCGGTGAGCTCCTTCTCGTGCTGCTTGATCTCCTCCATGCCGACGGAGGTGAGGTAGTCCACCGCCGCGCCGAGGCCGACGGCCTCCACGATCGGCGGCGTCCCGGCCTCGAACTTGTGCGGCACGGGCGCGTAGGTCGAGTGGTCCATCCAGACCGCCTCGATCATCTCGCCTCCGCCCAGGAACGGCGGCATGGCGTCGAGCAGTTCCCGGCGCCCCCACAGGACGCCGATCCCCGAGGGGCCGACCATCTTGTGCCCGGTGAAGGCCACGAAGTCGACACCGAGCTCGGCCACGTCGACCGCCTGATGCGGCACCGACTGCGAGGCGTCGAGCATCATCAGCGCGCCGACCTCGCGGACTCTGGCCAGGATCGGCGACTCCGAGTTGACCGTGCCCAGGACGTTCGACTGGTGCACGATCGAGACGATCTTCGTCCGCTCGGTGACCAGCTCGTTGAGACCCTCGATGTCCAGACGGCCCTCGTCGGTGACGGGGAACCAGCGCAGCGTCGCGCCGGTGCGCTGCGCGAGCAGCTGCCACGGCACGATGTTGGAGTGGTGCTCCATCTCGCTGATGACGATCTCGTCGCCGGGACCGACCTTGAACCGTTCGTCGGTGTTGATCGGGTTGCCGAAGGCGTACGCCACGAGGTTGATGCTCTCGGAGGCGTTCTTGGTGAAGATCACCTCGTCGCGCGACGGCGCTCCGATGAAGGCGGCGATCTTGTCCCGGGCGCCTTCGTACGCCTCGGTGGACTCGCTGCCCAGGGCGTGCAGGGCGCGGCCGACGTTGCCGTAGTGCTGTGCCAGGTGCTCACGCATGGTCTCGATCACCAGCGTGGGCTTCTGCGAGGAGTTGCCGGAGTCGAGATAGACCAGCGGGCGGCCGCCGGGCAGCTCGCGGGACAGGATCGGGAAGTCCTTCCTGATCCTCTCCACGTCGAAAGGCGCCGCGCTGGTCATCAGGCCGACGCCTTCGTGTACGCCTCGTAGCCCTCGTTCTCCAGCTTCTCGGCCAGCTCGGGACCACCCTCCTCGACGATCCGGCCGGCGGCGAAGACGTGGACGAAGTCCGGCTTCACGTAGCGCAGGATGCGGGTGTAGTGGGTGATCAGCAGCACGCCGGTGTCGACGCCGGAGCCGGTGTCCGCACCCGACGCGTCGAGACCGCGGAACCGGTTGATGCCCTCGGAGACGACGCGCAGGGCGTCGACGTCGAGGCCGGAGTCGGTCTCGTCGAGGATGGCGATCTTCGGCTTGAGCAGCTCGAGCTGGAGGATCTCGTGGCGCTTCTTCTCACCGCCGGAGAAACCCTCGTTGGTGTTGCGCTGGGCGAACGCGGGGTCGATGGACAGCGCGTCCATGCCCGCCTTCAGGTCCTTGGCGAACTCGCGCAGCTTGGGCGCCTCGCCGCGGACCGCGGTGATCGCGGAGCGCAGGAAGTTCGACACGCTGACGCCCGGCACCTCGACGGGGTACTGCATGGCCAGGAACAGGCCGGCCCGGGCACGCTCGTCGACCTTCATCTCGAGCAGGTCCTCACCGTCGAGCAGGACCGTTCCGGACGTGATGGTGTATTTCGGATGACCGGCGAGCGCGTAGGCGAGGGTCGACTTGCCGGAGCCGTTGGGCCCCATGATGGCGTGGGTCTCTCCCGAGCGGACGGTCAGGTCGACGCCGCGCAGGATCTCCTTGTCGCCGACGGCGACATGCAGGTCACGAATCTCAAGGGTGGGCACTTGATTACTCCTTCGAGAGCGAGACGTACACGTCGTCGCCTTCGATCTTGACTCGGTAGACGTTCACGGGCTTGGTGGCGGGAGGGCCGGTGGGCTTGCCGGTCCGCAGGTCGAAGCAGGAGCCGTGCAGCCAGCATTCGAGGGTGTGGTCGTAGACCTCTCCCTCGCTCAGCTTGACCTCGGCGTGCGAGCAGACGTCGTGCAGGGCGAAGACCTCGTCACCGGTGCGCGCGAGCGCGACCGGGACCCCGTCGACCTCCACGCCGATGGCACCCTCGTCGGGGATGTCGCCGGCCTGGCAGACCTTCTCCCAGCGCTCGCCGTGAACGGCGTCGGCGTCTGCTCGTGCGCCGGTCATCGCGCCAGCTCCGCCTCGACGGCGGCGAGGACGCGCTCGCGGATCTCCTCGACCTCGATCTTCTCGAGAAGCTGGGCGAAGAATCCGTGGATGACCAGGCGGCGCGCCTCATCGAACGGGATGCCCCGCGCCTGCAGGTAGAAGACCTGCTCATCGTCGAGGCGGCCGGATGCCGACGCGTGGCCGGCGCCGGCGACCTCGCCGGTGAGGATCTCCAGGTTGGGCACCGAGTCGGCGCGGGCGCCGTCGGTGAGGATGAGGTTCCGGTTGAGCTCGTAGGTGTCGGTGCCCTCGGCCTCCGCCCGGATGATCACGTCGCCGATCCAGACCGCGTGGGCGTCCTCGCCCTGCAGCGCGCCCTTGTAGGTCACGTTGCTGCGGCAGTTCGGCACCGTGTGCTCCACGAGGAGGCGGTGCTCCAGGTGCTGCCCGGCGTCCACGAAGTAGAGACCGGTCAGGTCGGCGTCGCCGCCGGGAGCGGTGTACGACACCGAGGGCGACAGCCGTACGACGTCGCCTCCGAGGGTCACCACGAACGAGCGGAACGTCGCGTCCTTGGCGAGCTGGGCGTGGTGGTGCGAGACGTGGACGGCGTCGTCGTCCCAGTCCTGCAGGCTGACGACCTTCAGCGTGGCGCCGTCGCCGATGACGAACTCGACGTTGTCGGCGTACACCGCGCTGCCACCGTGGTCGAGGACCACGACGGCCTCCGCCATGGCCTCCACCTTCACCACGATGTGGCCGTACGCCGCACCGTCGCCGGAGCCGCGGAGGGTGATCACCGACGGCCGCGAGGCCACGGCCTCGCGCGGGACGGTGATGACCGTCGCCTTCTCGAACGACGCGTAGGCCTGCGCGCTGATCCGGTCGGCGGGCACGTACGCCTTGCCGATCCGGACGTCGTCGCGGCCCACGGTCTCCACGGTCACCTCGGGGGCGGCGTCGACGGTGACGTCGACGGTGCCCGAGGCGGCCGCCGTGCCGTTGTGCAGGCCCTTGAGGCGGGAGAGCGGGGTGAACCGCCACTCCTCCTCACGGCCGGTCGGCACGTCGAAGTCGGCCACGTTGTACGACGAACGCTCGTGCAGCGTCGACAGCGGCTTCGTTTCGAGACCCATCAGCCGACGGCTCCTTCCATCTGCAGCTCGATGAGGCGGTTCAGCTCAAGCGCGTACTCCATCGGGAGCTCGCGGGCGATCGGCTCGACGAACCCGCGGACGATCATCGCCATCGCCTCGTCCTCGTTCATGCCGCGGCTCATCAGGTAGAACAGCTGGTCCTCCGACACCTTCGAGACCGTGGCCTCGTGGCCCATCGACACGTCGTCCTCACGGACGTCGACGTACGGGTAGGTGTCGGACCGGCTGATCTGGTCGACGAGCAGGGCGTCGCACTTGACGGTCGACGCCGAGCCGGCCGCGCCCTCCTCGATCTGCACGAGACCGCGGTAGGACGTCCGGCCGCCGCCGCGCGCGACGGACTTGGAGATGATCGTCGAGGAGGTCTTGGGCGCGAGGTGCACCATCTTGGCGCCCGCGTCCTGGTGCTGGCCCTCACCGGCGAAGGCGACCGACAGGGTCTCGCCCTTGGCGTGCTCGCCCATGAGGTAGACCGCCGGGTACTTCATCGTGACCTTGGAGCCGATGTTGCCGTCGATCCACTCCATGGTCGCGCCCTCGTACGCCACGGCGCGCTTGGTGACCAGGTTGTAGACGTTGTTCGACCAGTTCTGGATGGTCGTGTAACGGCAGCGGGCGCCCTTCTTCACGATGATCTCGACGACCGCCGAGTGCAGCGAGTCGGACGAGTAGATCGGCGCGGTGCAGCCCTCGACGTAGTGGACGTAGGAGTTCTCGTCCACGATGATCAGGGTCCGCTCGAACTGCCCCATGTTCTCGGTGTTGATCCGGAAGTAGGCCTGGAGCGGGATCTCGACGTTCACGTTCGGCGGCACGTAGATGAACGAGCCGCCCGACCAGGTGGCGGTGTTCAGCGAGGCGAACTTGTTGTCGCCCACCGGGATCACCGAGCCGAAGTACTCCTTGAAGAGCTCCTCGTGCTCCTTGAGGCCCGTGTCGGTGTCGACGAAGATGACACCCTTCTCCTCGAGGTCCTCACGGATCTTGTGATAGACGACCTCGGACTCGTACTGCGCGGCGACTCCGGCGATCAGGCGCTGCTTCTCCGCCTCCGGGATGCCGAGCTTGTCGTAGGTGCTCTTGATGTCGGCGGGCAGCTCGTCCCAGGAAGCGGCCTGCTTCTCGGTCGAGCGCACGAAGTACTTGATGTTGTCGAAGTCGATGCCCGTGAGGTCAGAGCCCCACGTGGGCATGGGCTTCTTCCTGAACAGCCGAAGGCCCTTGAGGCGCAGGTCGAGCATCCACTCCGGCTCGTTCTTGAGCGCGGAGATGTCTCGGACGACCTCTTCGGACAGGCCACGCCGGGCCGCGGCGCCTGCCGCGTCCGAGTCGGCCCAGCCGAACTTGTAATTCCCGAGGCCTTCCAGCTCCGGGCGGTCGGTGACAGTCACCTGCCGGACTCCTTGCTCGTCGATGTGCTCGATATCTGGGTTGGCGCCTGCCGTGCGGCCAGCGCGTGGGAACTCACATGGGTGGTGCAGACCCCGTCGCCGTTCGCGATGGTGGCCAGCCGTTGCACCGGCGTGCCGAGCAGTTGCCCGAAGGCCTCCGTCTCGGCCTCGCACAGCTGGGGGAACGCGGCGGCGACGTGCGCCACCGGGCAGTGGTGCTGGCAGAGCTGTTCCCCGCCCTGCCCCGTCTTCGTGGACGACGCGGCGTAGCCCTCGGCGGACAGCGCCTCGGCCAGCACGCGGACCCGCTGGTCGGCGGGGACCTCACGCATGAGCTGCTCGAGCCTGCTGACCAGACCGGAGATCTGCGCCTGCGCGAACTCCGACACCGCCTCGTCGCCCAGCCGCTCGGCCAGGAACCGCAGGGCGCTCCCCGCCAGGTCGTCGTAGGCGTGCACGAACGCGCTGCGGCCGTCGTCGGTGATCGCGAACAGCTTGGCCGGCCTGCCGCGGCCCCGCTGGCCGCGCGGCCGTGCCGTACGGGACTCGATCATGCCGTCGCAGAGCAGCGCGTCGAGGTGGCGGCGGACCGCCGCGGGCGTGAGGCCGAGCCTCTCGCCCAGGGACGCCGCGGTCACCGGACCGTGCTCCAGGATCAGCCTCGCGACCCGGGCGCGCGTGCCGCGCTCGGCCGTGATCTGGGCGGACACGCCGGGCCCGAGATGCACGGGGTTTCCCTGCCCCACGTCGGCCTGCGGCACGTCGGGGGTGGAAGTATGGGGCTGCGTACGCGCTGAGGGCACCACAGAAGGCCGCGGCACGGCGGTCTCCTCGGTGTTCGTCCTTGCGGGCACGTATTTCACAACATCAGTGTGCCGTAATTCCTTCCCGGACGACAAACCAAGAGGAAGACAAGAAGAATGCAATTTCTCACGCAGGTAAGGCTTACCTAACCTGCGAAGACGTACCGTGGAGCCCGTGCCGGACAGCCCGCCCGCAGATCATCAGGCGGGGCGGTACGCGATGATAATGGGGCGGATGTTCACCGGCGGCGTCTCAGCCTTCGGCCGTGTTTCGGCCGCGGGACGGCCATCCCCCGGCAGGACCGACCGTCTTGCTCCCTAGACTCGATGGGAATCGGCAGGCCGGTTCGAATCGACGACCAGTGAGGGCGGACCGGTTCCCGGACGGCCCCGATGGTTCATCTCGCTGAGGGGAGGCCCGTGACGTGCGGGCGGGTGGCAGCGCCTCGGGCGCCGGAGCAGCCGTCGAGATCAGTGGGCTGATCAAGCGGTACGGGCGGACGACCGCCGTGGACGGTCTGACCATGGCCTGCGGACGCGGCGAAGTGACGGCGATCCTGGGCCCCAACGGGGCGGGGAAGACCTCCACCATTGAGATCTGCGAGGGCTACCGCCGTCTCGACGCGGGAACCGTGCGGGTCCTGGGACTCGATCCGGCCGACGCCTCTCTCCGGCCGCGTCTCGGCGTGATGCCCCAGGCTGGAGGCGTCCCCCCTGCCGCGCGGGCCGGCGAATGGCTTCGCGTGGTGTCCCGTTTCTACGCCCATCCTCTCGATCCCGGGGCACTCCTCGATCTTCTGGGCCTCACCGAGCACGCGCGGACGCCGTACCGGCGGCTCTCAGGCGGGCAGCAACAGCGGCTCTCGCTCGCGGCGGCGGTCATCGGGCGGCCGGAGCTGGTCTTCCTCGACGAGCCGACGGCCGGACTCGACCCCCAGGCCCGGCACGCCTGCTGGGACGTGGTGACGGGCCTTCGCGACGCGGGCGTCTCCGTGGTGCTGACCACCCATCACATGGACGAGGCGGAGAAGCTCTCCGACCACGTGGTGGTCATCGACCACGGGCGGGTCGTCGCCGAGGGGAGCCCCGAGACGCTGACCGGCGCCGAGCGCCAGCTCCGCTTCCGCGCGCGTCCCGGCCTCAACCTCGACGAGCTGCTCAGCGCGCTGCCCCCCGGCAGCGCGGCCAAGGAGTCGCCCGCGGGCCACTACATCATCGAGGGCCAGGTCGGCCCGCAGCTGCTGGCGACGGTCACGGCCTGGTGCGCCACGGAGGGCGTCACCGCCGAGGACCTGAGCATCGAACGTCGCACGCTGGAGGACGTCTTCCTCGAGCTGACCGGCAGGGAGCTGCGATGACGGGCCCCGGCCCCTCCCGCCGCCCGGCGCGGACGCCTTCGACTGACGGAGCGGCCTGATGAGCCGGCAGAGGGGCCTGATGAGCCGGCGGAGTGACCTGATGACTGGTGGGACGACCTGATGACGACGCTCGACTTCAGCCCCCGGCCCGGGGCGGCTCCGCTGCCCCGGATGGTCCTCGCCCAGGCGGGCGCCGAGGCCCGGGCCATGCTCCGCAACGGCGAGCAGTTGCTGCTCACGATGATCATCCCCATCCTGCTTCTGGTGGGGTTCTCCCAGGCCGCGCTGATCGACGTCAGCGGGTCGCGGATCGGCTTCGTCACCCCCGGGATCCTGTCGCTCGCCGTGATGTCCACCGCGTTCACCGGGCAGGCCATCGCGACGGGCTTCGAGCGGCGGTACGGCGTGCTGAAGCGGCTCGGAGCGACTCCCCTGTCCAGGACGGGACTGCTGCTGGCCAAGACCTGCGCGGTCATCGCGGTCGAGATCGTGCAGGTCGTGGTGATCGGGGCCGTCGCCCTGGCTCTGGGATGGTCGCCTCAGGGGGACCCGCTGTGGGTGGTGCTGCTGGTCCTGCTCGGGACGGCCGCCTTCAGCGGGCTCGGCCTGCTCATGGCGGGGACGCTGCGGGCCGAGGCGACTCTGGCGGGGGCGAACCTGGTGTACCTCCTGCTGCTCGGGCTCGGGGGCGTCGTGTTCCCGCTGACCAAGTTCCCTGACGGTGTGCGGCCGGTGCTGGAACTGCTCCCGATCACGGCGCTCACGGACGGCATGCGCTCGGTGCTGGAGAACGGCGCGGGCTTCCCCACGGGACCTGTCATCGTCCTGGCCTGCTGGACCGTGGCCGGCCTGGGGCTGGCCGCCCGTACGTTCCGCTGGGAATAGCCCCTCCCGCGCATGATCACGCCGGGTTTCCGCCCAGGTCGGAGTGTGTTTCCCCGAAGGTGTGCATGATCACGCATGCCGTACACGCAGGTCAGGGATGATGCGGCCGAAAGTGTGCATGATCACGCTGGGTGGGTGCGCAGGTCAGGGCGGGTCTTTCCGAACCTGTGCATGATCACGCCTGGGGTGGTGGGTGATCACGCCTGGAGTGGTGGATGATCATGGCTGGGTGGGCGGGGTGTCGGATCGGTGGTCTGGCATAGTGCTGGTTGTCCAGTTTTGGGCGTTAGATCGTTCCTGGCTCCGGGAGTTGCCCGCATGACCGCTGAATCCCTGTCCGGGGCCGCTGAGCCGTACAGGATGAGGGCGGGAAAGGCGCTGCGGGCGACGTCCGACGCGATCCCGCCACCCGGGCTCGTCCTCCTGGCGATCCTGTCCGTCCAGGTCGGCGCCGGGCTGGCCAAGAACCTGTTCGCCCAGCTTCCCCCCTCCGCGGTGGTGTTCCTCCGGATCGCCACCGGTGCGATCATCCTCGTCGCCATGGTCCGGCCCAAGGTGCGCGGGATGACACGACGCGACCTCACCGTCGCGATCGCCTTCGGGCTCAGTCTCGGCCTGATGAACCTCTCGTTCTACGAGGCGCTGGCCCGCCTGCCCATCGGGATCGCGGTGGCCATCGAGTTCATCGGGCCCCTCACCCTCGCCGTGGTCTCCTCCCGCCGCCGGCTCGACCTGATCTGGGTCGTCCTGGCCGGCGCGGGCGTGATCCTGCTCGCCCCCTGGAGCCAGGGAGGCGGGGCGAACTGGGCCGGCATCGGCTTCGGCGCGCTCGCAGGCGTGTTCTGGGCCGCCTACATCGTGCTGTCCGCCGCCACCGGCGCCCGGTTCCCCGGCGCCAGCGGGCTCTCCTTCGCCATGATCGTGTCCACGGTCCTCGTCACGCCCATCGGCATCGTCTCGGGCGGCAGCGGCCTGCTCGACCCCGAGATCCTTCTCGTGGGCGCGGGCGTCGGGCTGCTGTCGTCGGTCATCCCCTATTCGCTGGAACTCGAGGCGCTCCGGCGGATGCCCAAGCAGGTCTTCGGGATCCTGATGAGCCTGGAGCCCGCCGTCGCCGCACTGGTCGGGCTCTTCGTCCTCGGCGAGGTGCTTCAGTTGCACGAGTGGGCCGCCATCGGCTGCGTCGTCGTGGCGTCCATCGGCGCCACCCGGATCCGGTCCTGACCCGCTGACGTAACACGAAAGCGATTCAGATCACCTTGCTATAGGAGGATCAGGGTCGAAGGGGACACCACCCCTGCCGCGGCCTACGATGATTGCCGTGACCCGCCTAGTTGACCGGCTTCGCCCCCATGCGATCGCCTTCTATCGCTCGTTCTGGTTCTCCACCGCCGCCACGATGCGGCTCTGGGCCCTGGCGGCGGTCGTGGTCAACGCGGGCATCACCGTCACAGGGGCCGCCGTGCGGCTGACCGGATCCGGCCTCGGCTGCCCCACCTGGCCGCGGTGCACCCCGGACAGCTTCGTCCCGGCTCCGCACGACTCGCACTCCCCGGTCAACATGGCCATCGAGTTCGGCAACCGCCTGCTCACCTTCCTGGTCCTGGCCGTCGCGATCGCCTGCCTGATCGCCGCCGTACGGCTCGCGCGGCCCGGCAACGGGGAGGGCCGCCGCGTCCTGGTACGGCTGGCCGCGCTCCAGCCGATCGGGGTCGTCGCGCAGGCGCTGTGGGGCGGCCTGGTGGTCCGCACCCTGCTCAACCCGGTGACGGTCAGCGTGCACTTCCTCCTGTCGGTCGGCATGATCGCCGCGGCCTTCACCCTGTACGCCCGGTCCGGGGAGGGCGACGCGCCGCCCCATCGGCTGGTCCACCGGGACATCAGGACGCTGGGCTTCTTCCTGACCGCCGCGGTCTTCGTCCTGATCATCGTGGGCGTCGTGGTCACGGGCACCGGCCCGCACTCCGGCGACCAGGCGGCCTCGCGGTTCGGCTTCGACATCGAGAGCGTGGTGCGACTGCACACCGACGTCGTCTGGATCGTGGTCGGGCTGACGTTCGCGCTGCTGTTCGCGCTCCACGTGACCGACTCGCCCGGCCGGGCGAGACGCGGGGCGCTGGTGCTGCTCGGCGTGGAACTGGCCCAGGGCGTGATCGGCTACGTGCAGTACTTCCTCGCCGTCCCCGCCTTCATCGTGGGCCTGCACGTTCTCGGCGCGACCCTGGTGTGGATCGCGACCCTGCGCGTGGTGTTCCTGATGCGATCACGCGGCACGCTGGGCACGCCCGCACCCGACCGAGCCCTCCCCCACACCGCGAACGCCTGATCCGCCGCGCATGATCCGCCTGCCGCGCCCCCCGTGGTCACGCGCGACACAGCGAACGGCCTTCCAGATCCTCGTCGTGCTGAGCCTGCTCCCCCTGGTGCCGATCACCTGGGCCTGGCTGGAGAGCGCGCCCCATCGGGTGGTCGCACGGCCTGACACCGACTGGATCGACTCGGTGCCCGTGATGCCCGCGGCGCTCGTGCTCGGCGCGGGCATCGGCGGCGACCGGCCCACGCCGATGCTCCGGACCCGGCTGGACCTGGCGGCCCGGCTGTACCAGGCCGGCAAGATCAGGGCGATCCTCGTGTCAGGCGACAACAGCCGGGCCGGGTACGACGAGCCGACCGTGATGCGCGATTACCTCGTCGGCCGTGGAATCCCGGTCACGAAGATCGCTCTCGACTATGCCGGTTTCGACACCTGGGACTCCTGCGTCCGGGCCAACAAGGTCTTCGGTGCGACCCGCCTCATCGTGGTGACACAGGAGTTCCATCTCCCCCGGGCCGTGGCGCTGTGCCGTACGGCGGGGATGGAGACGTTCGGCGTCGGCGACGACTCGAGCCACGACTGGCCCTTGGAGACGGCCGTGTACGCCGCCAGGGAGATCCCCGCGGCGGCCAAGGCGCTGCTGAACAGCCTGGTCCTGAACTCCTCCCCCCGGTTCCTCGGTCCCCGCGAGACCACCCTGGACGACGCGCTCACGGGCTGACCGTGACGGGCGGCCGCATCCGCACCGCGGTATGAGGCGAATCCCCCTCCGCCCGCCCATCGCGGGCGGCCCGGGCCAAGGGAGCCGCGGAGGCTATCCGGCGGAGGAGCCCGGCGGATAACCACCGGAGTCGTATCCGGAGCCCGGTGGATAGCCGCCGGGGTCGTATCCGGAGCCCGTTGGGTAGCCGCCGGGGTCGTATCCGTGCGGACCCGAGGGGTGGCCGCCCGGACCGTAACCGGGAGGGCCGTATCCCTGCCCGGGACTGCCGGGAGGGAAGCCGCCTGGTCCGTAGCCGGGGATGCGCGGGTGGCCCGCATTGGGGGCCCCGGGTGCGTACCCGGGCGGCGGCATTCCCTTCGCCGCGCGGGCCTGGTGCCGCTCGGGCATCGGGAAGGACAGGCGGGCGTAGGCCATCAGGTCGGCGAGCGAGCGCTGGGTGCCCCGGAAGGACTCCTCGCCGACGCCGCCGCGGGCGGCGCGCTCGTGGAGCAGACCTAACTCGGTGGCGGCGAGCTGGTAGTCGCTCATGGCCCGGGCGCCGGCCTTGCCGCCGAGTGCCTTGGCCCAGGTGCGGGCGTGCCTGCGCCGCCGCAGCGACGACAACATGTAGATGTCCGCCTGGTTGACCAGGCCGTTGCGCTCGTACGGCGGCAGGTAATGGTGGATCAGGCCGACGATGCGCTTCCTGTCCCTGACGATCACCGTGATCTCGATCACCAGGATGACCATGAGGATCAGGTAGGCGATCGCGAGCCCGCCGAACCCGCCGAAGGAGGCGAAGCCGTTCCAGATGCCGTGCAGGGCCATGGCCCCGATCCAGCCCGCGATGATCATAATGGTCGCGGGCGCTCCCCTGCGGTTGGCCGCGTACGCCACCGAGATGCCGATCAACGAGGTGAACAGGGGATGCGCGAACGGGGAGAGCACCCCGCGCAGCACCACGGTGGCGGCGAGCCCCTCGGGACCGTTCTGGTCCAGCGCGGCGAGGTAGTAGCTGACGTTCTCCGACATCGCGAAGCCGAGGCCGACCATGCTCGCGTAGATGATGCCGTCGGTCGGGCCGTCCAGCTCCTGCCGCCTGAACCGCAGCAGCCCCAGCAGCACCAGGCCTTTCAGCGTCTCCTCGACCGGTGGCGCGCCGAACGTGGCGACGAGGTTCCGCGCGCTGTTCGGGTCCCCGAGCGTCCGCTCTAAAGCGAGCAGGTTGAGCGAGTTGAGGATGCCGGCGAGCAGGACGGCGATCCCCGCCCCCCACGCGAACGCGAAGATCAAAGTGGTGCGCGGCTCCGGCTCCATCCGGTCGAGGGCGAGCACGCCCGCGAGCAGCAGCGGAACGGGCGCCACAGCCAGCCCGAGCGCGAGGGTGAACTGGACCGGATCGCCGTTCAGGATGTCGAAGGAGAACGACACCAGGGCACAGATCCCCGCGATGACCAGGCCGATGATCAGGCCTGCCGACGGGCGATCCTTCAGCACCGCGCGGGGATCAAGGCTCGCCATTCCGCGACTGTAACCGAACACGCACGTCCTGTCCCCTCCGGCCCCGGCAGATCGCCGCGCCGGCCGGGCCCGCAGTCCTTCGGACCGGAAAGCCAGGCCTTTCCACGAAACAGGCGGACAGCAGACCTCAGGCTCGGCCTCCATCGCGGGGACCCGCGATATTTTCGCCAGCGCGATGTCGGCTTCGAGCAGGTGAGGATGATGGACGAGGCATCTCAGGACGGCCTCGGCCGGCGCCGTTTCCTTCGCGTGGCCGGCGCCGCGGCCGTCGCGGGATCCATCGGCGGGTGTGCGGGATCACGGGAGCCCGCCGCCCTCAAGCCGTCCCCGGCGGTCCCGCCCCCGCCCCCCTCACCGCCCGCTCTGCCTCTCGCGCCGCCGCCCCTGCCCGAGCGGCTCCTCCCCGGCGACCCCGGCTGGCGCCTGACCTCCTACGGCCTCGCGGGCGCCGTCGACGGCTACTGCGACAAGGTCAGCGTGCTCCCCGGAGAGCCGGTCGGCCTGCATGTGTCGACCGTCACCGACGGCTTCCGCGTCACGGCCTACCGCATGGGCTGGTACGGCGGAGCCCTCGCACGGAAGATCTGGAGTTCCGGATGGATTCGCGGGCGGGCCCACGCTCCCGCCGGGCTGGACCCGGCCACCCGGACCGTCACCACCGGATGGCCGCGGTCGGCCACCGTGCCCACGGACGGCTGGCCCGAGGGCGCCTACCTGCTCCGCCTCGACGCCGCCGGAGGGTCCCAGCGATACGTCCCGCTGGTCGTCCGATCAGCGAGCGCCGCGGGGAAGACCGTGCTGGTCCATGCCGCCGCCACCTGGCAGGCCTACAACGCCTGGGGCGGCTACAGCCTCTATCTCGGTGCGGGCGGCCGGTACGACACCCGTTCGCTGGCCGTCAGCTTCGACCGGCCGTACGACGTCACGGGCATGGAGAAGTTCCTCATCCACGAGCGGGCGGTCGTGGCGCTGGCCGAGCGGCTCGGCGTCGACCTCGCCTACACCACCGGACTCGACCTCGGCCGTGACGGGGCCCTCGACGGCGCCAGGGCGGTCTTCTTCCTCGGCCACGACGAGTACTGGACGCCCGAGGCGCGCCGTCGCGTCACCGCCGCCAGGGACGCCGGCACGAACCTCGCGTTCCTCGGGGCCAACACCTGCTACCGCCGCGTCCGGCTGGAGGGGAACGATCGCCGGGTGGTCTGCTACAAGACCGACGCGGGCCTCGATCCCGTGTACGGCACCCGCCCGGACCTGGTGACGGCGGACTTCCGGGCCGAGCCGATGCCCGATCCCGAGTCGTCGCTCGTCGGCGTCTACTACGACGGCTTCCCGGCCGACGCGCCCTATGTGGTCACCGCGCCGCATCACTGGGTCTTCGCGGGCACGGGAGTCGCGTACGGCGACTCCTTCCCCCACCTGGTGGGGGTGGAGTACGACCGGGTGAACCCGAGCGTGCCGACCCCGCGGCCGCTGGAGATCCTCGCCCACTCGCCCCTGATGTGCGGCAGGAGGCCGAGCCACGCCGACTCGGCCTATTACACGGCGCCGAGCGGGGCCGGGGTGTTCGCCTCGGGCACGATGCGGTGGGCCGAGGCGCTGATGGCCGGCACGCGCGACAGCCCGGTGGCCCACGGAATCGACGGGCGGACCCGGTGTTTCGTCACGACGGTGACGGAGAACCTGCTGCGTTCCTTCGCGCGCGGCCCCGCCGGAGAGCTCGAACCGGCCCCGAGGGACAACGTCACCGACCTGTACGGCTGAGCCGTACGGAGCGGGGGCGGACGGTCAGACGAAGAGCGCGTCGACCGCGACCGCGAGGAAGAGCAGTGCCAGGTAGACGTTCGACCAGTGGAAGAACCGCATCGGCCGCAGGTCGACGCCCGTCTTGCCGGCGTTCAGCCGGCCGAGCAGGCGGTAGACCTCCCACAGGCACCCGGCGCCGAGGACGAGGGCCACCGCCGGATAGATCAGGGTGGTCTTCGCCACAGGCCACAGCAGCAGCGAGCACAGCACGGTCGCCCAGGTGTAGGCGATGGTCTGCCGCACGACCTGGCGTTCGGTGGCCACGACGGGCAACATCGGCACATGGGCCGCGGCGTAGTCCTCGCGGTAACGCATGGCGAGGGTCCACGTGTGCGGGGGCGTCCAGAAGAAGACGACGCCGAACAGCACGAGGGGCGCCCAGGACAGGCCGCCGGTGATCCCGGCCCAGCCGATCAGCACCGGCATGCAGCCCGCGATGCCGCCCCACACGATGTTCTGTGACGTCCGCCGCTTGAGGATCATCGAATAGACGAAGACGTAGAACAGGATCGCCGCCAGCGAGAGCCCCGCGGCCACCCAGTTCACCGTGAGGCCGAGGCCGAGGGTGGACAGGACGCCGAGGACGATGCCGAAGACCAGCGCGCCCTGCGGGGTGACGTCGGCCTTGGCGAGCGGCCTGCGGCGCGTGCGCCGCATGGTCTTGTCGATGTCCCTGTCGATGTAGCAGTTCAGGACGTTAGCGCTGCCCGCCGAGAGGGTGCCGAAGATCATCGTCGCCGTGGCCGTCCACAGCGGAGGAAGACCCCGCGCCGCGAGGAACATCACCGGCAGGGTCGTGATCAGGAGCAGCTCGATGATCCGGGGCTTGGTCAGCGCCACGTACGCCTTGATGACCGCCCCGAGGGTACGGGGGGTCGTGGCGGCGGCGGCCGTCTCGGCGGTTCCCGGCGGGGCCATCGTTTGCTTGTTCGTCAGCAGCGTCAAGGCGCTTCCAACACATGCGGGGTCAACGCGTAACCTCTGATTAGAGCGGATCTCCGGGCAGCACCCGGCAGTTGAGCAATCACTGTAGTCGGGGAGACCGGTGGTCCAGGAACTGGGGCCGAAAGCCCTCCCTGTCCCGCCACCCGGAGGCCTCGCTGCTCAGGTGCCTCACGGCCGACCGAGGGGCTGCCGAACGGCAGTACAGCGGACCCACTAGGGTCCCCGTGTGGGCGGGAATGCCACAACCCAGCGCGGATGACAAGCGCGAATGAACAAGAGGGGATCGAGCAGTTGAGCAGCGAAAGCCTTGAGTGGAGCGACCTCGATCGGCAGGCTGTCGACGTGGTGCGCGCCCTGGCCATGGACGCGGTGGAGAAGGCGGGCTCGGGCCACCCCGGCACCGCGATGAGCCTCGCTCCCGCCGCCTATCTTCTTTTCCAGCGGGTCATGCGACACGATCCGTCCGACCCCCAGTGGGCGGGCCGTGACAGGTTCGTGCTTTCCGCCGGCCACAGCAGCCTGACGCTGTACATCCAGCTTTACCTGTCGGGCTACGGCCTGACCCTGGACGACCTCAAGGCGCTGCGCCAGTGGGGCAGCCTGACCCCGGGTCACCCGGAGCACGGGCACACCGTCGGCGTGGAGACGACCACCGGCCCTCTCGGCCAGGGCTTCGGCAACGCCGTGGGCATGGCGATGGCCGCCCGCCGCGAGCGCGGTCTGTTCGACCCCGACGCGCCCGCGACCGAGTCCCCCTTCGACCACGCCATCTGGTGCATCGCCTCCGAGGGTGACATCGAGGAGGGCATCAACCACGAGGTCGCCTCGATCGCCGGCCACCAGCGGCTCGGCAACCTCGCGGTGATCTTCGACGCCAACCAGATCTCGATCGAGGACGACACCGACATCGCCCTGTCCGAGGACGTCCTCAAGCGCTACGAGGCGTACGGCTGGCACGTCCAGAACGTCGACTGGCTGAAGACCGGCGACTACAAGGAGGACGTCCCCGCGCTGTACGCGGCTCTCGAGGCCGCCCGGGCGGAGACGGGCAAGCCGTCCATCATCAGGCTGCGCACGATCATCGGCTGGCCCGCGCCGAACAAGCAGAACACCGGCAAGATCCACGGTTCCGCGCTCGGCGCGGCCGAGGTCGCCGCCACCAAGCAGGTCATGGGCATGGACCCGGACAAGCACTTCGACGTGCCCGCCGAGGTGCTCGAGCACGCCCGCGCGGTCGTCGCACGGGGCCGCGACCTGCACGCCGAATGGAACAAGGGCTACGCGACCTGGCGTGAGACCAGCCCGGAGCGCGCCGAGCTGTTCGACCGGATCTCGCACCGCAAGCTGCCCGCCGGCTGGGACGATGCTCTGCCGTCCTTCGAGGTGGGCTCCTCCGTCGCCACGCGCAAGGCGTCCGGCGAGGTCCTGAACGCGCTGGCGCCGGTCCTCCCCGAGCTCTGGGGCGGTTCCGCCGACCTGGCCGAGTCCAACAACACCACGATGAAGGGCGAGCCCTCCTTCATCCCCTCGGACCGGCAGACCAAGGAGTTCCCCGGCAACCCCTACGGCCGCACGCTGCACTTCGGCATCCGCGAGCACGGCATGGGCGCCATCCTCAACGGCATCGCGCTGCACAACGGCACGCGCCCCTACGGCGGCACGTTCCTGGTCTTCAGCGACTACATGCGCCCGGCCGTACGGCTGGCCGCGCTGATGAAGCTGCCGGTGACCTACGTCTGGACGCACGACTCGATCGGTCTCGGCGAGGACGGCCCGACCCACCAGCCCATCGAGCACCTGTGGGCGCTGCGCGCGATCCCCGGCCTCGACGTGGTGCGCCCGGCCGACGCCAACGAGACCGCCGCGGCGTGGAAGGTGATCCTGGAGCACGACGACCGCCCCGCGGCCCTCGCGCTCACCCGGCAGAACCTCCCGGTCTACGAGGGCACCGCCGACGCGGACAAGGTCGCGCGTGGTGGGTACGTCCTCCAGGACGCCTCCAACGGGCAGCCTGAGGTCGTGCTCATCGGCACCGGCAGCGAGGTCGAGATCGCCGTCGAGGCCCGCGGGATCCTCGAATCCCAGGGCATCGCGACGCGCGTGGTCTCGATGCCGTGCGTGGAGTGGTTCCAGGCCCAGGACGACGCCTACAAGCAGACCGTCCTGCCTCCGGCGGTCCGGGCCAGGGCCGCCGTGGAAGCGGGAATCTCACTGGGCTGGCGCGAGTTCGTCGGTGATGCGGGGGAAGTGCTCAGTTTGGAGCACTTCGGCGCCTCCGCGCCGTACAAGACGATCTACGAGCAGTTCGGCCTGACCGCCGACCGACTGGTGGCCGCCGCCAAGGCCAGCCTGGCCAAGACCGGGGCTGACAAGGGCGAGACGACCGGAAACTGAGGAACAGACAATGACCGAGAACCTGAAGCGGCTCGTCGACGCCGGCGTCTCCATCTGGCTTGACGACATCAGCCGGGAGCGGCTGCGCAGCGGCAACCTTGCCGCCCTGATCCGTGACAAGGCCGTGACGGGCGTCACGTCCAACCCCACGATCTTCGCCGGCGCGCTGAGCAAGGGCGACGCCTACAACGTCCAGCTCCGCGACCTCGCCCTGCGCGGCGTGTCCGTCGACGAGGCCGTGCGTGCGATCACCACCTTCGACATCCGGTGGGCCGCCGACGTGCTGAAGCCGGTCTACGACGCCACCAACGGCG
Source organism: Planotetraspora mira (assembly GCF_016863275.1). Taxonomy (GTDB): domain Bacteria; phylum Actinomycetota; class Actinomycetes; order Streptosporangiales; family Streptosporangiaceae; genus Planotetraspora; species Planotetraspora mira. Next base: position 59,507 of record NZ_BOOO01000033.1, on the reverse strand, counting down.
TGGACGGCCGCGTCTCCATCGAGGTCGACCCGCGCCTGGCGCGCAAGACCGAGCCGACGATCGCCGAGGCCCGGGCCCTGTGGTGGATGGTCGACCGCCCCAACGTCCACATCAAGATCCCCGCGACGGTCGAGGGTCTGCCCGCCATCACGCAGGCCCTGTCGGAGGGCATCAGCGTCAACGTCACGCTGATCTTCTCCCTCGAGCGGTACCGCGGGGTCATGGACGCCTGGCTGACCGGCCTGGAGAAGGCCAAGGCCAACGGGCACAACCTCGCCGGCATCGAGTCGGTGGCGTCGTTCTTCGTCAGCCGTGTCGACACCGAGATCGACGCCCGGCTGGACAAGCTCGGCACGCCGGAGGCGCTCGCGCTGAAGGGCCAGGCGGGCGTCGCCAACGCCCGGCTCGCGTTCGCCGCCTTCGAGGAGGTCATGAGCTCGCCGCGCTGGCAGGCCCTGCGCGCCGCCGGCGCCCGTCCGCAGCGTCCGCTGTGGGCCTCGACCGGCGTCAAGAACCCGGACTACCCCGACACCCTCTACGTCGACCAGCTCGTGACCGCGGGGATCGTCAACACGATGCCCGAGAAGACGCTGGACTCGGCGGCCGACCACGGCAAGATCTCCGGCGACACCATCCGTCCGTTCTACGAGCAGGCCTGGAACGTGATGGCCGCGCTCAAGGACGCCGGGATCGACTACGACGACGTCGTCCGCGTGCTCGAGGACGAGGGCGTCCAGAAGTTCGAGACCTCCTGGAACGAGCTCCTCGAGACGGTCGACTCCGAGCTTCGGAAGGCCTGACCACGCATGTCCATCGATGTTGGCATCGGCCATGAGGCCGATGCCGTACAGGCGGTCAGGGAGATCCTGGCCGCCGAGGGGGTGCCCGCGGCGCTCGCCGCGGGCGATCCCTCGCTGTGGGGGGCGCCCAGCCAGGCCGAGGCGAGGATCCGGCTCGGGTGGCTGAACCTCCCCCTGACCAGCAGGGAACTGCTCCCTGAGATCGTGAATCTGGTCGAGCGCGCCCAGGCGCAGGGTCTCGACCACGTGGTCCTCGCGGGCATGGGCGGTTCCTCGCTGGCCCCCGAGGTCATCTGCGCGACCGCTGACGTGCCGCTGACGGTCCTCGACACGACCGACCCGCACCAGGTCCGGCGGGCGCTGAACGACCGGCTCGAGCGGACGCTCCTGGTGGTCTCCAGCAAGAGCGGCGGCACGATCGAGACCGACAGTCACCGAAGGATCTATGAGAAGGCCTTCAGGGACGCCGGGATCGACCCCGCGGACCGGATCATCGTCGTCACCGACCCCGGCTCGCCGCTGGAGCAGACGGCCATCGAGTCCGGGTACCAGGTCATCCTGGCCGACCCGAACGTCGGAGGCCGCTACAGCGCCCTGAGCGCGTTCGGGCTGGTGCCCAGCGCACTGGCGGGGGCCGACGTGCGGAGACTGCTCGACGACGCCGCCGGGGTGCGTGCCCTGCTCTCCCAGTCGGAGGGCAACCCGGGCCTCGACCTCGGCGCCCTGCTCGGCGCGCAGTATCAGGCGGGCCGCGACAAGCTGATCCTGCTCGACACCCTGTCCGAGATCAACGGGCTGCCCGACTGGATCGAGCAGCTGATCGCCGAGTCGACCGGCAAGCAGGGCAAGGGCATCCTCCCCGTGGCCGGCGCCGAGGCGGCCGAAGGCCACGACCAGTACACCCTGAACATCGGGCGCGACGGGGAGCGGACCATAGACGGGCCGCTGGGCGCGCAGTTCCTCGTGTGGGAGTACGCCACGGCCGTCGCGGGCCGCGTTCTGGGCATCGACCCCTTCGACCAGCCCAACGTGGCCGAGTCGAAGGAGAACACCACCGCGATCCTCTCTGAGGCGGGGGACGGGCCGCTGCCGACCGGGACACCGATCCTCACGGACGGCCCGGTAGAGGTCTACGGCGACCTGCCGGGGCACCCGAAGGACCTGGCCGACGTGCTGAGGTGGGCGCTGAAGGCCGTGCCCGATCGCGGATATCTCGCGATCATGGCGTACCTGGACCGGGAGGCGGCGTTCGACGCGGCCACGGTGGGGGACGCCTCGTTCGAGGAGATGACCGAGCAGTGGGCGAGTGCCGACATCGCCACACTCCGCGCGCTGCTCGATTACCGTACGGACCGTCCGGTCACGTTCGGCTGGGGACCGCGTTTCCTCCACTCGACCGGCCAGTTCCACAAGGGCGGGCCCGCCGTGGGCGCGTTCCTTCAGATCACGGGGGCGATCACGGACGACATCGAGGTCCCGGACAAGCCGTACACCCTGGGCAGGCTGCAACTCGCCCAGGCGCTCGGCGACCTCCGCGCGCTGACCTCCCGGGGCCGACCCGCCGTACGTCTCCACCTGACCGACCGGGTCGCCGGCGTCAGGCACCTTCTCTCGGTGGCAGAGGAGCTCTGACCATGCGATGCGTAATTGGCGAAGGAATCGCCAGGGAGGTGGCTCCATGACCGAGCCGACAGGGCCGGCGGAGACCGCCGAGCCGGAGGTATCCGTGACACCGCAGGCCCCCACGACCATTCCCGCCGCGCCGGTCGAGCCTTCGACCGCGATCGCGGCCCAGGTGGCGACCGTCGCCACGACCGAGGAGACGATCGCCTTCAATCCCCTGCGCGACCCCCGCGACAAGCGGCTCCCCCGCGTGGCCGGCCCGCACGTGCTCGTGCTGTTCGGCGTGACGGGCGACCTCGCGAAGCGCAAGCTGCTCCCCGCGATCTACGACCTGGGCAACCGGGGGCTGCTGCCGCCCGGGTTCTCCCTGGTGGGCTTCGCCCGCCGTGACTGGGCGCATGAGGACTTCGCGCAGGTCACCTACGAGGCGGTCAAGGAGCACGCGCGGACGCCGTTCCGCGAGGAGGTCTGGAAGCAGATCCGCGAGGGCATCCACTTCTGCCCCGGCGAGTTCGACGACGACGGCGCCTTCGACGTCTTGTCGATGATGCTCAAGGAGATCGACCAGACGCGGGGAACGGGCGGCAACTACGCCTTCTACCTCTCGGTGCCCCCGAAGTTCTTCCCCACGGTGATCGAGCAGCTCAAGCGGACCGACCTCGCCAAGGCCCCCGAGGGGTCGTGGCGGCGCGTGGTCATCGAGAAGCCGTTCGGCCACGACCTGCAGAGCGCCCGCGAGCTGAACGCGATCACCAACGCGGTCTTCCCCGAGGAGTCGGTCTTCCGGATCGACCACTACCTCGGCAAGGAGACCGTCCAGAACATCCTGGCGCTCCGGTTCGCGAACACGCTCTACGAGCCGATCTGGAACCGCGGTTACGTCGACCACATCCAGATCACGATGGCCGAGGACATCGGCATCGGCGGCCGCGCGGGCTACTACGACGGCATCGGCGCGGCCAGGGACGTGATCCAGAACCACCTGCTCCAGTTGCTCGCGCTGGTCGCGATGGAGGATCCGATCTCCTTCGACGCCGACGCGCTGCGCCGCGAGAAGGAGAAGGTGCTGCGGGCCGTCCAGCTTCCCGCCGACCTCGGCACCGGCACCGCCCGCGGTCAGTACGCGGCGGGCTGGCAGGGCGGTGAGCCGGTCGTGGGCTACCTGGAGGAAGACGGCATCCCACCGGAGTCGATCACCGAGACCTACGCGGCGATGCGGCTGGAGGTGGCCAACCGCCGCTGGGCGGGTGTGCCGTTCTATCTGCGCACCGGAAAGCGGCTCAGCCGCCGCATGACCGAGGTCGCCATCGTGTTCGAGCGTGCGCCGCACCTGCCGTTCAGCAAGGACGACACCGAGATCCTCGGGCAGAACGCCCTGGTCATCCGGGTCCAGCCGGACGAGGGCATCACGGTGCGGTTCGGGTCGAAGGTGCCGGGCACCGCGATGGAGGTCAGGGACGTCAGCATGGACTTCGCCTACGGCGAGTCGTTCATGGAGTCCTCCCCCGAGGCGTACGAACGCCTGCTCCTCGACGTCATGATCGGCGACCCGCCGCTCTTCCCGCACCAGCGGGAGGTCGAGCTCTCCTGGATGATCATGGATCCGGTCGAGAAGTACTGGGCGGAGCACGGCCAGCCCGAGGGGTACCCCGCCGGTGGCTGGGGCCCCGCCTCGGCCGACGCCATGCTGGCCAGGGACGGCCGCGCCTGGAGGCGGATGTGAACCGGACGACGGCCGGCCATCCGGCAGGAACGCTGAACGAGCGGAGCGCACGGTGACGACCTTCAACCTGACAGAGACGACGGCGTCGAAGATCTCTTCGACGCTGACCCGGCTGCGGCACCAGATGGGCGCGCCCGCGGTCGGCATGGTGCTGACGCTGGTGATGGTGGTCGACGAGGCCGGCCAGTACGACGCGGTCCGTGCGGCGACCGACGCGGCGCGCGAGCACCCTTCGCGCATACTCGTGGTCATCAACCGCGATCCGGCCGAGGCCAACCGGCTCGACGCCGAGATCAGGGTGGGCGAGTCCTCCCCCGGCGAGATCGTGCTGCTGCGCCTCTACGGCAAGCTGACCGGGCACGCCGACTCGGTCATCACGCCGTTGCTGCTCACCGACACGCCGGTCGTCGTCTGGTGGCCGGGCGCCTCCCCCGCGGTTCCCGCGAAGGATTCCGTCGGGCAGCTCGCCAGCCGGCGCATCACCGACTCCCGCGCGGCGCGGGACTCGGTCAAGGCCATCACCACACGGCTCGACGGCTACGTCCCCGGGGACACCGATCTGGCCTGGACCCGGCTGACGCCGTGGCGGAGCCTGCTCGCCGCGGCCTTCGACCAGCCGGTCGGCACGATCGAGTCGGGGGTCGTGGAGGCCGCCGCCGGCAACCCCAGCGCGCCGCTGCTCGCGGCGTGGTTGTCGCAGCGGCTGGGCGCCCCCATCGAGGTCGCCGAGTCCCCGGGGCCGGGCCTCACCGCGGTGCGGCTCGCCATCGCGAGCGGCGGAGAGCTCAAGGTGAGCAGGTCCGACGCCCGCCTGGCGACGTTGTCGAAGCCCGGTCAGCCCGACCGGCGGGTCGCCCTGACCCGCAGGCCGCTCTCGGAGCTGCTCGCCGAGGAACTCCGGCGGCTGGATCCCGACGAGACCTACTTCTCGGCGATCCAGCAGCTGGCGAAGGTGTCCGCCCACTGACCCGCGGCCGGGGAGCCCGCACGGGCTCCCCGGCCACCACGCACGTGAAAGAGAAATCGTCATGAGCGTTCCCACCGTCATCGTCCACCGCGACGCCGAGGTGCTGGCCCAGGCCGCGGCCGCCCGCCTGATCACCCGGCTGGTCGACACCCAGGCCGCCCGCGGGTCGGCCCACGTCGTGCTGACCGGCGGCACCGTCGGCATCGCGACGCTCGCCGCCGTGGCCGCCACCGCGGCCCGCGACGCGATCGACTGGCGGGCGCTGGACATCTGGTGGGGAGACGAACGCTTCCTCCCCGACGGCCATCCCGAGCGCAACGAGACGGGTGCCCGTCAGGCCCTGCTCGACCACGTCGACCTCGACCCGGACCGCGTCCACCCGATGCCGGGCCCCGACTCGGGCCTGACCCCCGAGGAGGCGGCCGAGTCGTACGCCATAGAGCTCGCGAAGGCGGCCAGGCCGGAGGACCACGGCCCGGTGCCGCAGTTCGACCTCCTGCTCCTCGGCATGGGGCCGGACGGCCACGTCGCCTCGCTGTTCCCGGGCCAGCCGGCGCTCTACGAGAAGGACCGCTCGGTCGTCGCGGTGCACGGCTCGCCCAAGCCGCCGCCGACCCGGATCTCGCTCACGTTCCCGGCCATCAACGCCGCACGCGAGGTGTGGGTCGTGGCGGGCGGCGGGGAAAAGGCGCAGGCCGTCCATCTGGCACTGTCGACCGCGGGCCAGATGCAGGTCCCCGCGGCCGGAGCCAGGGGGCGGCACGGCACGCTCTTCCTGCTCGACCGGGCGTCCGCCGCCAAGATCCCGGCCACGCTGGGCCGCATCGCCTCTCCCTGACGTACGGCCGGAGCGCTCGGCGCTCCCCTCGCCGGGTCAGTGCGGGTGGTCGTCCGGATGGTCGTGCGCGTGGTCGTGGCCGTGCGTGTGGTCGTGGCCGGTGGGGCGCCGGGCCAGCGCCTGGGCCCGTGCGGTGACCTCGCCGGCGGACACGGTGCCGCCGCCGGCCAGCACGTCCTCCAGCGCGCCGAGCCAGTGCCGGTAGTAGCTCCAGCACTCGCCCGCCGGTGCGGCCTCCCAGGCCGCGATCCGGGCGATCAGCGCCGCCTGGAAGCCCTGCCAGGTGAACACACCCTCCTCGTACAGGGTGACGGCCATGCCGAACGCGCGGCTCTCCCACGGTTCGGCGAACACCAGTTCGCCGTTGGACCGGGGCGGCGCGGCCGGGCCCTCGACGCTCAGCGGGGCGGTCACGGCGCCTCGACCTTGGCCACGCCGACCATCGCGTCGCGGGTGACCAGGGGAACGAGCTGTTCCTCGGTCAGGCCCTCGGTGCCGGCCGGGCGTTCGGGGAGCACCAGCCAGCGCACCTCGCTGGTGGAGTCGCGGACGATGATCTGCACGTCGCCGGGGAGCTCCAGGCCCATCTCCGACAGCACCGTGCGCGGCTCCCGGACGATCCGCGCGCGGTAGGCGGGGTCCTTGTACCAGCTCGGCGGCAGGCCGAGCACCGGCCACGGGTAGCACGAGCACAGCGTGCAGACCACCACGTTGTGGGTGGTCGCGGTGTTCTCCACGACGACGATGCACTCGCCCTGCGGTCCCCCGAAGCCCAGCTCCGCGATGGCGGCCGTCCCGTCGTCGAGCAGCCGCCGCCGATACGCCGGGTCGGTCCACGCCCTGGCGACCACCTTGGCGCCGTTGAGCGGGCCCACGTTGGTCTCGTACCGGGTGATGAGCCTGTCCATCGCGTCCGGGTCGACCAGGCCCCGCTCGGTGAGCAGCTGTTCGAGAGCCTCGGTGCGCAGCGCCGGTGAAAGGCGTTCCGCGGATCCGTCGGAGGTCATGCGATCTTCTCCAGATAGCTCTCGAACAGGTCGACGGTGACGGCGAAGGGTTCGGCGCCGGCGCCCCACAGCTCACGCGAGTCGAACCGCACCGAGTAGACGTACTGCGGGTTCTCCCCCAGGAAGTGGGCGTTCGTGTCCGGCAGCACCTCGGCGGGCTGGACGAGCTCGACGACTCCGGTGTGCCCGCGCGCGTAGGCGGGAAGCCTGGTGTGCCCGGGCGGCGACATGTCCCTGGCGCGCACCCTCTCGCCCGCGGCGAAGGCCGGGGCGGCGTCCACGGTTCGCAGCGAACCCTCGGCGGCGGGGGCGTAGCCGGGCCTGGCGGGTTCGGGTGTCGGCGGCTCCTCGACGTGTTCGCCGCGCAGGTTGCGGGCCCGGGCGTCGATCGCGTCCGGCGCCAGGATGGCGCTCTCGGTGAGCATCAGCTCCGCGCTGTTGAGCCAGCGGCCGTAGTAGCCGTCGTCCAGGTAGGCGGTTCGGTCCAGGCGCTCCGTCGCGTGCCGGAACGCGTCCACGTTCCACCCGGCCACCGGAATGGCGAGGATCCCCAGCGCGAACGCCCGGCCCTGCCAGCGCTCCTCGAAGACCGGCTCGTCGATCCTCGGCGGATGAGTGAGACCCCACCCCCGGGTGCCCCCCATGTCGGCGATCCTGTCCATGCCATCACCCCTCGATCCACGATGGCAGACAGACCTTCAACACAGCGTCTAAGCGCGGGCGCCGAGTAATCATTCGTGCAGGTCAACATGGGTGACAGAGGTCGTCGTCCGGCGTTTCCCCTATGATGGCCGCGCCGGTGCGACCCCCCGCCGGCATGGCTGTGGCGGCCCCTGCCGCGGGAGACGAGTGACCATGCCCGACGAGCCCACGACCACCCGAGACCGGTCGCGACCTGAGCCTCGCACGGAGACCGCCGAGGGTCCTGGCCCCGAGAAGCGGACGCGTCCAAGTGTCTCCGATCGCCGCGGGCGGCGGGATGTGCCTCCCTTCCCCCTCCTCACCCCGGAGCAGTGGCGCGCTCCTGAGGAGGCTCTGCGGCAGATGTACGCCGGCGCCGAGGCCAGGGCGATCGCGAACGCGGATTGGTACCTCGCCGACCGGGTCCGCAAGCGTGTGGCCTCGCGGATCCTGCGCGGCCTGGCCATCGTGCTCGGAGCGGCGGGCGCCCTCCAGCCGCTGGCGACGGCGGGAAGCTCCGGCGGCAGCCTCGCCTGGGGCTATGTGCTGCTGGCCGCCGCCGGGGTGTGCATCGCCTTCGACCACTTCCTCGGCCTGTCGTCCGGGTGGATGCGCGACATGGTGACCACACAGCGGATCCAGCACCGGCTGGTGGAGTTCCAGCTCGACTGGGCCGCGATGAACGCCCGCGACGCCATCGGCCCGGACCAGTCGTCGGTTCACGACTACCTCGCGCTGCTCCGGACGTTCATGTCCGACATCTCGGTCATCACCGCTGAGGAGACCTCGGAGTGGGTGAACGACTTCCAGACCGCGGTGGCGCAACTCAACAACCAGACCGGCAATCGCTGAGGCCGCTCGAGCCGCGCTCGACGCGATTTCGGCCAGAATGACTCGGGTGAGGATCCGCGTGCTGGTCGGCCCGCTCGTCAGCGGCACGACCTACCGGCGCGGTGTCCATCTGTTGCTCGGGGCCGTCCTGCTGCTGCCGTACGTGCTGGTGGGCGCGGCCTTCGCGCAGTTGCTGACCGCTCCGCAGATGCCCCTGCAGCTCACCCTGCTCGTGCTCGCCGTCGCGCTCGTGGTCGCCGCGGTGCCGCCGTTCCTGCGGGGCACGCGAGCCCTCGAGATCGTGGCGGCGCGCTCCCTGCTCGGCGTCTGCCTGCCTGACCCTCCCGCGACGGCCGAGCCGGTACGGGAGGCGGGGGACACCAGGCTGCGTGCCGCGTTGTGGTTCACGCTGCATCTCACGATCGGGGGGCTGGTGGCGGCGCTGCTGCTCGTCCCCCTGACGACGGCCGTGCTCTTCATCGGGCAGCACCTCGGCATCGGCGGCGAGTCGCTCGCCGGTCTTCGGCTGGGTCCGCTGGACGAGCACGACTCCGGCTGGCTGGCGTTGCTCGGTGCCGTGATGATCGTCTGCGTCGGCTACGCCGTGGCCGGGCTGGGAGCGCTCGCCGCGATCATGGCCCCGGTGCTGCTCGGCCCGTCGCCCGCCGAGCGGATCGCCGCCCTGGAGGCCAGGGCCGTACGGCTCGCCGAGCGGAATCGCCTGGCCCGGGAGTTGCACGACTCCATTGGCCACGCGCTGACGGTGACCACGTTGCAGGCGGCGGCCGCGCGCGAGGTGCTCGACGACGATCCGGCGTTCGCACGCCGCGCCCTCGCCGCGATCGAGGACACCGGGCGCGCGGCGGCCGACGACCTCGACCGCCTGCTCGGCATGCTCAGGGACGGCGAGGCCGCCGAGCGTGCGCCGGGTCACCGGCTCGCCGACCTCGACGGGCTGATGACCCACGCACGCGGCACCGGCGTCGAGGTGAGCGCCGAGATCGAGGGACCGGTGGACGATCTGCCCGCCACCGTGTCGCGTGAGGGCTATCGCATCGTCCAGGAGAGCCTCACGAACGCGCTGCGCCATGCGGGCCGGGTGCCGGTGGCGGTGCGCATCACCGTCGGCGGCCACCTGCTCGTCATCGACGTGGCCAATCCGGTCACGCGTCCGGAGCCGCCGAGGGAGGGCGGCCGCGGCCTGGAAGGGATGCGCGAACGGGTACGGCTGCTCGGCGGCACCATGACGGCCGGGCCGGAAATCGGGCAGTGGCGGGTGACGGTGCGGTTGCCTACGGGAGGACGGTCATGACGATCAGGGTGGCGATCGCCGACGACGAGGAGCTGATCCGGGTCGGGCTCCGGGTCGTCATCGACGCGCAGCCCGACCTCGAGGTGGTGGGTGAGGCGGCCGACGGGGCGGAGGTGCCCGCGATGGTCGCCCGCACCAGGCCCGGCGTGCTGCTGATGGATGTGCGGATGCCCGCCATCGACGGCATCGAGGCCACCCGCCGGTTGCTGGCCTCGTCGGGCGAGCCGCCGAAGGTGCTGGTCATCACCACCTTCGAGAACGACGACTACGTGTACGAGGCGCTCCGCGCGGGCGCGAGCGGGTTCGTGCTCAAGCGCACCCGGCCGGCCGAGGTGGTCGAGGCGATCAGGGTGCTGGCGGGCGGGGAGTCGGTGGTCTTCCCCGCCGCCATCCGGCGCCTGGCCGCCGCCTACGGCTCCGGCGGGCCGGCCGGTGACCGGCTCCGCCGGGCCCGCCTGACCGAGCGCGAGACCGAGATCCTCCGGCTGATGGCGACCGGGCTGTCGAACGCCGAGATCGCCTCGGCCCTCGTGCTGGGGGCCGAGACGATCAAGACGCATGTGGGCAACGTGCTCGGCAAGCTCGGCGCCCGCGACCGCACGCAGGCGGTCATCGTCGCCTACGAGTCCGGGTTCGTCAGCCCCGCGGGCTGAGCGCTCCCCTGCCCGCAGGTGGCACAGGCCCCACGCCGCCGCAGGTGGTAGGCGTAGGCGGCGAGCGCGAGGGCGACTCCCCACAGAGGCCACAACATGTGCGTGACGACCAGCAGCTTGCTGTATCCGGGTGTGTGCCAGATCTTGGCCGAGGTCGCGATGCTCAGGCCCGCGGAGACGACGATGGGCGCGACATAAGCGGCCGGGATCACCGCGAGCTTGATCGGCACCCGCCGTCCGGCCAGGCCGATCATCCAGCGCGGGAACACCTCGCCCCAGCGCTGGATCAGCCCAAGGGTCAGGATCGCGCCGACGACGGCGAACGCCCCGAGTCCCGCGCCGGCCCAGACGCCTCCGCTGTCACGCAACGAGCGCAACATCTCGTCGCTGATGCCGAGCGGGATTCCCGCCAGCCAGGACAGGCGGCTCGCGGCGTAGAGCAGCGGCACCACGACGGCGACGAGGGTCGCCCTGCGGCCCCACGTGACGATCCGCGCGTGGTCGGCCGTGCCTCCGCGGCGGCCGCACCGGGCGCAGGCCCCGCGGCTGCGGCGCTGCCAGGACAACACCGCGAACCCGAGCAGGTAGCCCCCGGCCATGCACCACAGTTCGTTGGCCAGGGTCCAGTCGAGGACGCGCGCGTAGTCGACGTCCGGCGGCCAGCCGAACGGGGCGCCGATGATCAGCATGGGCGCGTATCCGGTCAGGGCCAGCGCGTCCGCGCTCGGCACCACCGCCAGCAGGACGACGGCCACGGTGTACCCGAAGCCCAGCAGGAGGGCTCGGGGAGCGCCGCTCAGCCGTACGGCGTGCCGCCCGGCCATGGCCAGGGCCGCGACGGCGGCGGCCAGCAGGACGGCGGCGAAGACGGGGGCGCCCACCTCCGGCCTGATGCCGTGAAGGAGTGCCATGGGGTCGTCGCGCCCGAATGGGAATCCGCTGCCGGTCAGCGTCCAGACGAGCGCGAGGATGCCGTACGTCGCCGCCCAGACGACGGCCGCGTAGCCGGTCCAGCCGACTCGGCGCGAGTCCGGCGGCGCGGCGCCCCCGTCGAGTCTCCGGCGTGCCGCGCCGGGGTCGCCGGCGGCCGAGGCGGCAGGGGTGATCGAGGGAGTCGGCATGACGGGCCCTTTCGTGGGAGGTGTGGTGTGCACATCCCACGATCGCCACGGGGCGGTTTCCGCGACTCCCCTCACGATGGGAACCGCCTCCCCCGCACGGGGGATCCCCGCGGGCCCAGGCCGGGACGCCCTTCACGCGGGCGGGCGGGAGCCTCGCGGCAATCCGATCATCCTGTCCCTCTTGCGGCGCTTCACGCGGCTCAGTCCTCAGCAGGCGGAAGATCCCTGAGCGCCGCCTCGGCCCGGTCGGCGCGGAGGCGGGCGGACTCGGCCGCCCGCCGGGCGCGGTCCTCCTCACGCCTGGCCACGTCGAGCCGGTGCCGCGCCACGGCCTGCCGGTCCTTCGCCGCGGCGAGCTCGCCGGAAAGCTCGGCCACCCTGTCCGCCAGCCGGTCGTGCTCCCCTACGGCTTCCGCCAGCTCGGCCTCCCAGGACGAGTGGCCCTCTCCTGCCTCGGCCGCGGCGTTCCGGGCGTCGGCCGCGGCCTTCTCCCGCTCCTTGCGCTCGCGCTCGGCCTTCTCTCTCGCGGCCCTCTCCTTCGCGGCCTTCTCTCTCGGGGGCCCACCGGCACGCCGTCCGCTCGAGGGCGCTCCGGCGCCGGCCTCCGCAGGACGCGCCCGCACCGGCCTGACCACCGGTGCCGGGGCGAAGCCGCTGTAGCTCAACCCCCGGGCCAGCCGTCCCTGCCGCACCTGGTCCGAGGCGGTCTCGTCGACGACCGCGGCGTCCAGTGTCTGCTCGATCTCGGTGCCGGCCGTTCCCGAGAGCGGCTGCCCGTCGGCCTCCGCGTCCTGCCGGATCAGGCGGGCGAGCCGGGCCGTCGCCGCCGACCGCTCCTGGGTGAGGGCGGCCAGGGCCTCGGCGTCCTGCCTCCGCCAGGCCTCGCGGAGGCGCGCGCCCACATCGAGGAACTCGTCGAGCTCCTCCGGGTGTCGCCGCGCCGCCTGGTTGACCGCCCAGCCGACGACCGTGGGCCGGCGCAGCGCGGAGATCTGACGGGCGAGCGCCGCGTCACCGGCCGTCTTGGCCTCCTTGGCCAGTGCGTCACGGGCGGCGACGAACTCGCCCGGCGCGAGGCCGTACAACCGGTCGGCTGCCGCGTCGAGATCCATGGGTCCACCTGTACCCGTCGTGGTGCCTCACGTCCACCGTCCCGCCGGTCCTCGCACCGCGTTCAGGCGCCGCGTCCCTCCCACCTCGTCCCTCCCGCCGCACTTCTCCCACCTCGTCCCCCGCGCCGCGTACGCCGCCCCATCGGCCGACCAGGCCGTACGGCGAAGCTGGAACGGCATTCTCCAGCGGTTCGCGCTGCCGTCGAGGGGTCCTCCTGACGCATAGTGGAAGCACCGCCAACGACGGAGGCCTCCCGTGTTCGAGCGCTTCACCGACCGAGCCCGCCGAGTCGTGCTTCTCGCCCAAGAGGAGGCGAGGATGTTCGACCACAGCTACATCGGCTCGGAACACGTCCTGCTCGGCCTCGTCCACGAGGGCGAGGGGGTGGCCGCCAAGATCCTCCACGAGGAGGGCGTCGAGCTTGACGCGTTGCGTGAAGACGTCAGGGAGATGATCGGAAGGGGGGCCGCCCCGGGTCCCGGCGAGCACATCCCGTTCACGCCGCGGGCCAAGAAGATCCTCGAGCTCTCGCTCCGCGAGTCCCTGAACCTCCGCCACAACTACATCGGCACCGAGCACATCCTGCTGGGCCTGATCAGAGAAGGCGGCGGGGTCGGCGCCCGGGTGCTCATCGCGCGCGGGGTGGACTTCGACCGGATCCGGCAGAAGGTCGTCGAGGAGACCCGGCTCCAGCGCGAAGCGGGCGGCCACTCCGGGGCCTTCCCGTCCGTGGGGCCCTCGCTCGTGGCCAAGGTCGACCGGCTGCAGGAGGCCGTGGAGCGCATCGAGCGCCGCCTCGACGCGATGAACGCGCCGCCGGACCCCGGCCCTCCCGGCTCCGCTGAGTGATCATCCTGGCCCGGTGTTCCCTGAGCCTCACCGGACCAGGATGGATCACATGTGACGGCTCAGCTCGAAGAAGCCGCCATCACACCCACGGCGATCCGCGCCTCCATCACACCGGGATCCTCGGTGTGGGTGAGCGTCGCGCCGAGGGAGGTCAAAAGCCTGCGCATGCGGGCGTTGTCGAACAGCAGGCTCGCCCGCACCTCGGCGAACCCGAGGTCGCGCGCCTCCTGCATGATCATGCGGGCCATCGCGGTGCCGATACCGCGTCCCTGCCAGCGGTCCTCCACCAGGAAGGCGATCTCCGCGATGCCCGGATCGGGGGTGAACATCAGGGAGGCCACCGCCACGACCTGACCGTCGTGCCCCGCCACCAGCGAGTGGCCGCGGCTGCGGTCGCAGAGCCGGTCGAACACCCTCGGCGGGAGCGTCGGCATGGCCGTGAAGTAGCGGAACCGCCGCGTCTCCGGTGAACAGCGCTCGTGCAGGTCGCGCAGCGCCTCCCGGTAGAGCGAGGTGAGGGGCCTGATCAGCACCTCTGCGCCGTCGGCCAATCGCAGGGGCCCCTCGGCGGGAGCGACCTCGGCGGGCGGCTGCGCGAGCCGTACGAGGGCGGCGGCCCGGGCCGCCTCGGTCAGGGTGAAGGGCAGCCCGGCACGGCGGAGCCGGATCGCCCGGCGCGGAGCCACGGGGACGACCAGCAGCGTGGGATCGGGCAGATCCCCGGCCTCGGCGTCTCCTCGGGGCCGTCCGGGGTCGGCTCCGTAAACCCAGCGGGAGTCGTCGGCCCGGAGCAACTCCCCGAGGACCTCGGGCAGCCGCCACGGCGTCGACCGAAGCCGGGCGGCGAGCAGCAGGGCGCGGGTCGGCTCGTCGGTCAACTCGTGCGCCGTGGCCGGCACGACCTGGACCCGGCGGCCTCCCGCGGCCTCCAGCGCCTCACGCACCACATCAGGCGAGGCCGGGATCTCCGTCACGAACTCGTCGACCGTGCCGTCCGTATCCGGCTGGACGGACAGGCCGAGGATGTTCCCGCCCTTCTCGGCGAGGGCCGCCGCGAGCGCGGCGAGACGTCCCGGCCGCTCGTCGACCGTCGTCCGGACCCGTAAGAACCCCATCGGTGCCGCTCCCTCCGTTGTGCTGACCCCAGCTTGACGCACCTCTGTTACGCGATTGCTACGCAACAGTGAGCCAGTCGTTTCGGATGGATAGACACTCATATAGCTGCTGTTATCCGCATAATCATCGCGATTGGCCAACGACTTCCGTTGCGTGATGCGCTGGACAGAACGGATATAGCAGGATGTCCACCATGAGTGCTCCACTTTCTCCGGGTTTCGTCAACGGTGATGTGTCGTTCTGGTATCGCTCGCTCGGACTCCCCGTGCCCGGCGATCCCCTGGGGGGCGACATCGAGGCCGACGTGGCCATCGTGGGAGCGGGCTACACGGGCCTGTGGACCGCCTACTACCTGAAGAAGGCCAGACCGTCGCTCAAGGTCGTGGTGCTGGAGAAGGAGTTCGCCGGCTTCGGGGCGTCCGGGCGCAACGGCGGGTGGCTCACCGGCGCACTCGCCGGCACGCCGGAGAGGTATGCCAAGACCCACGGCCCGGACGCGGCCAGGCGGCTGCAGCGCTCGATGTTCGGAGCGGTCGACGAGGTGGTCCGGGTGGCCGCCGAGGAGGGCATCGAGGCCGACATCGTGAAGGGCGGCATCACCACCGTGGCCAGGTCCGCGGCCCAGGCCGGGCGGTTGCGGGAGGACCTGGCCTGGCAGCGGGATTGGGGCTGGACCGAGGAGGACGTGCGCCTGCTCCCCCCTGAGGAGATGGACGCGCGCCTCCGGGTGAACGGCGCTGTCGGCGCGACGTGGAGTCCCCACTGCGCCCGGATCCAGCCCGCCAAGCTCGCCCGTGGGCTGGCCCGGGCCGTACGGGATCTGGGGGTGGAGATCTACGAGCGGACGCCGGTGACGGAGATCACCCGCGGCCGGGCGGTCACGCCGCACGGCACGGTGACCGCCGGCCACGTGCTGCGGTGCACCGAGGGATTCACCGCGACCATCCGCGGGCATCACCGCGACTGGCTCCCGATGAACAGCTCGATGATCGTCACCGAGCCGCTGCCCGAGAAGGTGTGGGACTCCATCGGCTGGGCGGGCCGCGAGTTGCTCGGCGACATGGCGCACTACTACATGTACGCCCAGCGGACCGCCGACGACCGCATCGCCTTCGGCGGCCGAGGCAAGCCGTACCTCTATGGATCGAAGGTCGACGAGCGCGGGCACACCCACGCCTGGACGGTCGACGCCCTCTGGGACCTGCTCACCTCGTTCTTCCCCGCCGTCGGCTCGTCGCGGGTGGCGCACGCGTGGTCCGGCGTGCTCGGTGTGCCGCGTGACTGGTGCGCGACCGTCCACGTGGATCACACGACCGGCCTCGGCTGGGCCGGGGGGTACACCGGGCACGGGGTGACCACCACGAACCTGGCCGGGCGCACGCTGTGCGACCTCGTCCTGAGGCGGGACACCGAGTTGACCGCGCTGCCGTGGGTCGACCGCCGTGTCCGCGCCTGGGAGCCCGAGCCCCTGCGCTGGCTCGGCGTGCACTCGATGTACCGCCTCTACCGCCTGGCCGACGCCCGCGAGAACCGGGGAATGACCAGAACATCCACCCTCGCCAAGATCGCCAATAAGATCACCGGCCACTGACCCACCCCCACCAACCTTTCGCCGTGATCATGCACACCTTCGGAGATGGGGCCGATGACCTCGCCAAACGTCGATCGTGATCATGCGCAGATTCGGCGCCGACTACTCTGACCTGAGAAAACACCATTCGTGATCATGCAGTTCGCACCACCCAGAAGGGCACCAGGCCTGTGAGCAGTGACATCCTTTTCCGTGGCGGCCGCGCCTTCACCCCGGACGGCTTCGCCGAGGCGGTCCTCGTCAGAAACGGCCTCATCGCGGCCGTCGGCACCGAGTCCGATCTCGTACGGCTCTCGCCCGGAGCCGAGCCCGTGGATCTCGCAGGCGGCCTGCTGACGCCGGGGTTCACCGACGCCCACATCCACCCCGTGCAGGCGGGGCTCGAGCGGGCGAAGTGCGAACTGTCAGAGATCTACGGCCTGGACGCGTACGTGGCGAAAGTCGCCGAATATGCCACGACAAATCCGGATAAGGAGTGGATCGATGGCGGCGGCTGGGACATGTCTGCCTTCCCCAACGGCCTCCCCCACCGATCCCAGCTCGACTTCCTCGACCGGCCCGCCTACCTGATCCAGCGCGACCACCACGCCGCATGGGTCAACACCCACGCGCTGGAAGTGGCCGGGATCACCCGGGACACCCCCGACCCCGCCGACGGTCGCATCGAGCGCGACCCCGACGGCAGTCCCAGCGGCGTCCTGCACGAGGGCGCCATGGACCTGGTCGGCCTGCTCACTCCGCGTCCGACCCCGGCCGACGCCGACGCGGCCCTCCTCGACGCCCAGGCATACCTCTTCTCGCTCGGGATCACCGGCTGGCAGGACGCGATCGTCGGCTCGTACGCCGGATCGGACGACAACCTGCCCACCTACATCGAGGCCGCCGCCGCCGGACGACTGAAGGCACGCGTCGTCGGCGCCCTGTGGTGGGACAGGACGCGAGGCGCCGAGCAGATCCCCGACCTCGTCGAGCGACGCGCGAAGGCCGAGGGTCTCGACCGGTTCCGCGCCACAGCGGTGAAGATCATGCAGGATGGCATCGCGGAGAACTTCACCGCGGCCGTCATCGAGCCCTACTGCCGTTGCGGCGGCACCGGCCTGTCGTACGTCGATCCGGGGTTGCTCAAGGGCTACGTCCAGGAACTCGACGCCCTCGGCTTCCAGGTCCACTTCCACGCCATCGGGGAGCGTGCCGTACGGGAGACGCTGGACGCCCTGTCCGGCACGCATCCGGAGAACCGGCACCACATCGCCCACCTGCAGATCATCACGCCGCAGGACGTGCCACGTTTCGCCGCGCTCGGCGTGACGGCGAACCTGCAGCCGCTCTGGGCGACCCACCACGCCCAGATGGACGAGTTGTGCATCCCCTTCCTCGGTGAGGAGCGGTCGGCCTGGCAGTACCCCTTCGCCGATCTCGTACGGCACGGCACCCGGTT
This sequence comes from Planotetraspora mira, assembly GCF_016863275.1. GTDB lineage: Bacteria > Actinomycetota > Actinomycetes > Streptosporangiales > Streptosporangiaceae > Planotetraspora > Planotetraspora mira. The sequence continues at coordinate 41,844 of NZ_BOOO01000033.1, read as the reverse complement.
CGCGGCGGGCTCGGACTGGCCCGTCTCGTCGGCGGACCCGATCCAGGGCATGCACGTCGCGGTCAACCGGACCGAGCCGGGCAGTTCGGTCCACGCGTCCTACCCGACCGCGCAGACACCCTTCCTGCCCGGCCAGAGCATCGACCTCAGGACGGTCATGAACGCGTACACGGCCGGCTCGGCCTGGTTGAACCGGTCCCCCGCGGGCGTGATCGAGGAAGGCCGCCCGGCCGACCTCGTCGTGCTCGACCGCGATCCCTTCACGCTCGACCCCGCCGAGATCTGGACGGCGCAGGCACGGATGACCTTCGTCGACGGCGAGCAGGTCCACGGCTGAGGACGAGGGTCACACGTACGTGTAGGGGACGCCCGGGGAACTCGCGCCGCCGGCCGTGGCGACCGTGACGAGGGCCGATCCGGCGCCGGCCGGCGCCGTGGCGACGATCCGCGAGTCGGAGACGACCGAGAAGGGGGCGCGCACGGCGCCGAAGAAGACGTCGGTGGCGTCGGTGAAAACCGAGCCCGCGATGGTGACCGAGTTGCTTCCTGCGACCGGTCCCTGATTCGGGTTCAGGGCCGTGACGACGGGGGTCCCCACGGAGGTGTAGGCGGTGCAGTCGCTCACCGGACTGGTCCCCCCTGGCGTGGTGACCGTGACATGGACGGGACCCGCACCACTGGGTGCCGTCGCGGTGATCTGCGTACCGGAGTTCACAGTGAACGAGGCCGTGGCCGAGCCGAACTTCATCCGAGCGGGGTGATGCTCAGGGGGTCGCCGTGATCTCGACGTCGCTGGTAGGCGGCGTGAGAGTGCCCGTGACCCCGCCGAACTGGACCCGGTTGGTGGTCAGCAGGGTCGCGCCGGTGGGGCTGACGACGTTGACGCTCGCCGCACCGCAACCGGAGGGGATGGTGCAGGTGACGACCGTTCCGCCGACGTTGGAACTGGTGGCGACGGTGCGCGACCCGATCTTCGCGCTGGTGGTTCCGGTCAGGCCCGTCCCGTTGATGGTGAGGGTCTGACCGTAACCTCCCTGGTTGGTGTTCTGGGGAGCTGCGCTGAGTGACGTGATGACAGGCGCCATCAGAGCGGCCTTTCTCTTGGAACGCTCCAAAAACTGCGGGCTGCCTTCATTTCCCCATGGGGCTCGCCCGGCCATGCCGGATGTATTCACGGCATGGAACCCGGCGATCGAAGAATTGTCCCGCGGAAATTCCGCACGGTGTTCACGACACGGAATTCACCGGAATTCCGGCTCGTGATCGCGACAGGACGCGATCATGCCGGATCATGAACGGCGGCCGGTGGAATCGAAATCGAGCCACCAGTTGAGAGCCGCGGACACGCGGTGCTCGAGGCCGCTACGGAGGAATGAATCGCATGGTGCCCCCCGGACCTCGCAGGAACGTCAGGCCGGACTGATCGGCAGAAGCCTCGCCGACCCTCTACCCCACGCGAAGCGGCGATCATCAACCCTTGCGAGCCCCCACGATGAGCCGAGACGCCGTGTCTGCGCGACCGAGGATTACTGCTGATGCGATCAGAATCCATGCAGCAATATCGAGTAAAGAGGAAATCCACCAAACGGTATGCGTGAATTACGATGCCGCCGCCGCGGCGAAACGTCATCTGCGATGGACGGGGGAAATCGCACCTGGGACGACGTCCGGGCAGAGGCCGAACATGACGGGAGGCCGCGACATGTCGTCACCGCCTCCCGAAGAATCTTTGCGCATCCCCCTCAAATTTGGGGTTCCAAGTGGCGGTCCAAAGTCATTTCCACCGCCATTTGATGATATTCATATGAATCAGTGTTGATAACGAAATACGACAGCCCGGTGATGTGCACGTCCCGATCACCGGAACGATCGGATGTCCACCCTCCGCCCTGGCTCTGGGACGCGTGAGCCGTTGCTGCTGAGGTTGGTCACGTAGGCGCGGGTGCCGCCAGGGCTGACGGCCACCCGGGGGGAAAGCCACCGACGGGGATCGTGGTCACGATGCTGTTGGCGCTGGTATTGATCACCGACACCGTGTTGGAGGCCGCGTTGGTCACGTAAGCCCGCGTGCCGTTGCCGCTGACCGCCACCGCGAAGGGAGCGCTCCCGACGGGAACGGTGGCGATGACGCGCCTGGCGACCCTGTCGATCACCGACACGGTGTTGTCACCCCCGTTGGCGACGTAGGCCCGGGTGCCCCCAGGCGAGACCGCCAGCTCTTCTGGACTCACGCCCACGGGGATGGTGGCCACGACGCTGTCGGTCGCGGTGTCGATCATCGAGACCGTGTTCGCGGCCGAGTTCGTCACGTAGGTGTACCCACGTGTCTCGGCGACCGCCACCCCGGCCCCGACCCCGACTTCATGTACGACCCGAGGCCGCGGGACCTCGGGTATGGATTCTTGGTCGCGACTCTCATCCAACCGCCAGCACGGGGGCCTCCACATCGACGATGATCGAGTTCCCCTTCTACGTCCGACAGCACCCCATCCCGGAACGTGGCACGCTGACTTGCACTCTCATGACCTGTCGCTTGGCCAATACAGCACTACCTGCCCTGAACACGCCGAAGTCCCCGCGACCGTTCCGTCGCGGGGACTTCTTGGCTTCCGTGCCGTACGACCTAGTAGATCGGGCGGGAGGACGAACGCAGGCGCTCAAGAGCCTCGGCGAGGATCTGCGCGCCGTCCGTGTCGCTACGACGCTCCTTCACATACGCGAGGTGCGTCTTGTACGGCTCGTTCCGCGGCGGGGCGGGCGGATTGGCCTCGTCCTGACCGGCCGGCAGCCCACACCGGGGGCAGTCCCAGTGCTCAGGGACGGCCGCGTCACTGGCGAAACTGGGGCGCGTCTCGTGCATGTTGGCGCACCAGAACGAGACCCGCACGCGGGGGGCTGCCTCGCCACGCTCGGCCTCCCCCATGGGGCCGGCTCCGACTCGGCTGCCACGGATCGCGTTGCCACTACCCACGGATGAACTCCTTGCTCGATCGCCCCGGGGACACGGGGAGGTGAATCCAGGTCACGCTTTGCCAGAGGAAGCCGCTACGGCTTGAGCAGCAGACCCAGCGCGATGATGCAGACGAACCAGACCACGCCCGTGATGACGGTCAGTCGGTCCAGGTTACGCTCGACCACCGACGACCCGCCGAAGGACGACGTGAAGCCGCCGCCGAACAGGTCTGAGAGACCGCCGCCCTTGCCCTTGTGGAGCAGGACGAGCAGCACCATCAGAGCGCTCGACAGGATGAGGGCGATGGAGATTCCGATTGTCACCGTAGACCTGTTCCTATTTACGGGCGTGTACACGACGCCATCGGCGTGACGATTCAATCTTGCACTATGAGGGTACGACTTGTTGTCAACTCGTACCCCCTAAACGGCCCAGCTAGCCAGACATCTCCCCAAAGCGGCAAATCCTGACGAATTCTCCCTGGTCGAGGCTGGCCCCTCCGACGAGGGCGCCATCGATGTCGGGCTCCGCCATGATGCCGGCGATGTTGTCCGCCTTTACCGAGCCTCCGTAAAGGATACGGACCGACGCGGCCACCTCGTCCCCATACAGCCCGGCGAGTCGCGTCCGGATGGCCCCGCAGACCTCCTGGGCGTCCTCACGGGTCGCCACCTCGCCGGTGCCGATCGCCCATACCGGTTCGTACGCCACCACGAGCGACTTGGCCTGCTCGGCCGTGATGCCCTCGAGCGCCCCGTCAAGCTGCGCGAGCGTGTGCTCGACGTGGCGGTCCTCCCTGCGGATCTCGAGCTTCTCGCCGACGCACAGGATCGGCGTGATCGAGTGCCGGTAGGCCGCCTTCACCTTGGCGTTGCAGAGGGTGTCGTCCTCATGGTGGTACTGCCGGCGCTCGGAATGCCCGACCAGCACGAAGGTCGAGCCGAGCTTCGCGAGCATCGCCCCGGAGATGTCCCCGGTGTAGGCGCCCGAGTCGTGATGGGACAGGTCCTGCCCGCCATACACGATCCGGAGCTTGTCACCGTCGATCAGCGTCTGGACGCTGCGCAGATCGGTGAACGGCGGGAGCACCGCGACCTCGACGGCGTCGAAGTCCTTGTCGGTCAGCGAGAACGCCAGCTTCTGCACCAGGTTGATGGCCTCGAGGTGGTTGAGGTTCATCTTCCAGTTGCCGGCCATCAGAGGCTTGCGCGCCACTATGCCTCCAGCGCCGCGAGCCCGGGCAGCGTCTTGCCTTCGAGGTACTCGAGGCTGGCGCCGCCGCCGGTGGAGATGTGCGAGAAGCCGTCCTCGGGGAGACCGAGCAGCCGCACCGCGGCCGCCGAGTCGCCGCCGCCGACGACGGTGAACGCACCGGACCGGACCAGCGCCTCCGCGACGGCACGGGTGCCACCGGAGAACGCCTCGAACTCGAACACGCCCATGGGGCCGTTCCAGAACACCGTCTCGGCGTCCGCCAGCTTCGCGGCGAACAGCTCACGGGTCTTCGGGCCGATGTCCAGGCCCTCCCGGTCAGCCGGGATCGCGGTGGCGTCGACCACCTCGTGGGGCGCGTCCACCGCGAAATGCGTGGCGGCCAGCACGTCCACGGGGAGCACCAGGTCGACTCCACGGGACGCGGCCTCGTTGAGGAAGCCGCGGACCTGGTCGAGCTGGTCCTCCTGCAGCAGCGAGTTGCCGACCTCGTGGCCCTGCGCCTTGAGGAAGGTGTAGGCCATGCCGCCGCCGATGAGCAGGCGGTCGACCTTCGCCAGGAGGTTGGCGATGACACCGAGCTTGTCGGAGACCTTCGCACCGCCCAGGACCACGACGTACGGCCGGGCCGGGTCCTCGGTGAGCTTCTTGAGCACCTCGACCTCGGTCAGCACGAGGTCGCCCGCCGCGTGCGGCAGCCGCTGCGGCACGTCGTAGACGCTGGCGTGCTTGCGGTGCACCGCGCCGAAGCCGTCGCCGACGTACAGGTCGGCGAGAGCGGCCAGCTTGTCGGCGAACTCGCCCCTGACCGCGTCGTCCTTGGACTCCTCGCCGGGCTCGAACCGCAGGTTCTCCAGCAGCGCCACCTGGCCGTCCTGGAGTGCCTCGGTCACGCTCACCGCCGACTCGCCGACCACGTCGGTCGCGAACGCCACGTCCTCACCGAGCAGCTCCGCAAGCCGCCGGGAGACCGGGGCGAGGGAGTACTTCGGCGTGGGAGCGCCCTTGGGGCGGCCGAGGTGGGCGCCCACGATCACCTTGGCGCCACGCTCGAGCAGCTTCTTGATCGTCGGCACCGACGCCCGGATCCGCCCGTCGTCGGTGATCGTCTCCCCGTCAAGGGGGACGTTGAGGTCGGCGCGCACGAAGACGCGCCGACCCTTCACATCGAGCTCGTCGATTCCGATCATCAGAGCGAGGCGCCCACGTACTCGATCAGGTCGGCGAGGCGGTTGGAGTAGCCCCACTCGTTGTCGTACCAGCCGATGACCTTGACCTGGTTGCCGATGACCTTGGTCAGGCCGGAGTCGAAGATGCACGACGACGGGTCGGTCACGATGTCGGAGGAGACGATCTCGTCCTCGGTGTAGGACAGGTAGCCCTTGAGCGGGCCCTCCGCGGCCGCCTTCAGCGCGGCGTTGACCTCTTCGACCGAGGTCTCACGCTTGACCTCGACGGTCAGGTCGGTCGCCGAGCCCGTGGGGATCGGCACACGCAGCGCGAAGCCGTCGAGCTTGCCCTTGAGCTCGGGCAGCACCAGGCCGATCGCCTTGGCCGCGCCCGTGGAGGTCGGGACGATGTTCAGCGCCGCCGCGCGGGCGCGCCGCAGGTCCTTGTGCGGACCGTCCTGCAGGTTCTGGTCCTGCGTGTAGGCGTGGATGGTGGTCATCAGACCCTTCTCGATACCGAAGGTGTCGTTGATGACCTTGGCCATCGGGGCCAGGCAGTTGGTGGTGCACGAGGCGTTCGAGATGATCGTGTGCGCCGCGGGGTCGTAGGTCTCGTGGTTGACACCCATGACGACGGTGACGTCTTCGTTCTTCGCCGGAGCGGAGATGATGACCTTCTTCGCACCGTTGTCGGCGTGCACGCGCGCCTTGGTGGCGTCGGTGAACAGGCCGGTCGACTCCACGACGACGTCGACGCCCAGGTCGCCCCAGGGCAGCTTCGCCGGGTCACGCTCGGCGAAGGCCTTGATCGCCTTGCCGTCGACGGTGATCTCGTCCGCCGAGGCCTTCACCTCGTACGGCAGGCGGCCCAGGATGCTGTCGTACTTCAGCAGGTGGGCAAGCGTTGCGTTGTCGGTCAGGTCGTTGACCGCGACGATCTCGATGTCCTTACCGCTGGCCGCCACTGCGCGCCAGAAGTTGCGGCCGATACGGCCAAAGCCGTTGACGCCCACGCGGATGCTCACGGATCCGATCTCCTCGTACGTCGTGCGCCGGCACTCCGGCGACATGGCTGGCGTGAAACCTCAATGACAGACCTTATCGGACGCAAATTGGACTAGACCACGCGCGGGTGGGTCATGCCACGGTCAGGTAAAGCGCACACCATGAGTCAGCGTCTGGGGTAAGGTGCCCGGCTTGTCGCAGTAATCATCCTCTCCCTCAGGAATCCCCCCATGTATGAGAATCCCCCGGCCCAGAAGAGCGGGCTGGTCCCCGGCATCGTCGCCGGTCTCGTCGCCGCGGTCCTCGGAGCCGGCCTCTACGCGGTGATCATCGACGTCACCGCGCGCGAGTTCAGCTACGGCACGATCGGCATCGCCATCCTTGTCGGGTTCGCCATGATGGCCGTCAAGCCCGCCCACCCCGCTCTGCCGGCCATCGCGGCCGTCATCGCACTCGCCGGCGGGGTCATCGGCACCTTCGCCGGAGACGTCGCGCTGGCCGTCAAGATGGCGACCGAAGTCGGCCTCACGCTGTCCTACGGGCAGGCATTCACCCTGGTCTGGGACAACATCGGCGAGCTCGTCGACATCATCACCGTGCTGATCTGGGCGGTCGGCGCGTCCGCCGGCTTCTCTTTTGTGAACGCTCGCGTCAAGTCCGCCCTGCAGGGCGCCGCGCCGGTCACCGTGGCCGTCGCCGACACCTCGGCGGCGGCACAGGGCGACGCGTCCCAGGTGGCCGACAACATCGCCCAGGGCGAAGCGACGGAGGCCGCGGCAACCGAGCCCGAGGCCGCCAAGGCCGAGACCATCACGGCTGACACCGCCGAAGCTGAGGCCGCCAAGGCTGAGACTGCCGAAGCTGAGTCTTCTGAAGACGATGCGCCGGAGAGCGAGCCGACGCCTGAGCCGGTCACCGAGCCCGAGGCCGTCCCTCAGCCCGTCGCCGTCACGGGTGACGTGGCGGACAGCGAGCCCACGCCCGAGCCGGACCTCGAGCCCGTCGCCGTCACAAGCGGTGCGGCGGGCAGCGAGCCGGAGAAGGTCAAGAGCTGACGCTCAGGGAGCGAGCATGTCGGGCGTGAGGTTGGCCTCGGTGTTGGCGATGCCGATGTCCTGAGCCCGCTTGTCCGCCATGGCCAGCAACCGCCGGATCCGCCCCGCGATCGCATCCTTGGTCAGGGGCGGGTCCGCGATCTGGCCGAGCTCCTCCAGCGACGCCTGCTTGTGGTCGACCCGCAGCCGGCCCGCCACCACGAGATGCTCGGGAGCGTCTTCGCCCAGGATCTCCAGGGCACGCTGCACCCGGGCGCCCGCCGCGACGGCCGCCCGGGCCGACCTGCGGAGGTTGGCGTCGTCGAAGTTGGCCAGCCGGTTGGCCGTCGCCCGGACCTCGCGGCGCATCCGCCGTTCCTCCCAGGCGAGGACGCTGTCGTGCGCCCCCAGGCGGGTCAGCAGGGCGCTGATCGCGTCGCCGTCGCGGACCACGACCCGGTCGACGCCGCGCACCTCGCGCGCCTTGGCGTGGATCTTGAGCCGCCGCGCGGATCCGACCAGGGCCAGCGCCGCCTCCGGCCCCGGACAGGTCACCTCCAGCGACATCGAGCGCCCGGGCTCGGTGAGCGAGCCGTGGGCCAGGAACGCCCCCCGCCACGCGGCCTCGGCGTCGCACGTCGCCCCCGACACCACCTGACGCGGCAGCCCGCGGACCGGCCTGCCGTGGTTGTCGATCAGTCCCGTCTGCCGGGCGAGGGCCTCGCCGTCCTTGTAGACCCGCACGACGTACCGCGAGCCCTTGCGCAGACCGGCCGGCGCCAGCACCAGCACCTCGGCCCGGTGACCGAACACCTCGCCGATGTCCTTGATCAGCCGGCGGGCCGTCACGTTCGTGTCCAGCTCGGCCTCGATCACGATCCGACCGCCGACGAGGTGCAGTCCGCTCGCGAACCGCAGCAGCGTCGATACCTCGGCCTTACGACAGCAAGGCTTGAGCACCGAAAGGCGGCTCAGCTCGTCCTTCACCACACCCGTCATGGCCATCTGCGCGTGTCCTCCCCGAACCAGACTTACGGGAGCCAGTCTCTCGCACCTTGACAGACGGGGATCACCGCTTCTCGTGGAAAATCTCGTCCAGGACCGTGGCAAGACGTGGTCCATCGTGCCTCGGAGATCCGTCAGAAGCGGCCACATCAGCCAAAACCAAACGGCCGCCGAGGGACACGGCGGCCTTCTCCAGGGCCCGCGGATCGTCGACGACGCTCTGGTCGGCCAGCACCGCGTCGACGAGCAGGGACGGCGCGTGCTCCCTGAGCACCTCCAGATGTTTCTCCGGGGAGAAGCCGTCGGTCTCCCCCGGCTGCGGCGCGAGGTTGAGGACGACCAGCCGCCTGGCACTGGTCGCGTGCAGAGCACGGGCCAGCTCAGGCACCTTGAGGTGCGGCAGCACGCTGGTGAACCAGGATCCGGGGCCGAACACCACCCAGTCGGCCTCCTCGATCGCCTCGACCGCCTGCGGGCAGGCGGGCGGGTCCGGCGGCACCAGTGAGATCGCCTGCACCCGCCCCGGGGTCAGCGCGCAGGCCACCTGCCCGCGGACGACGGAGATCACCCCGTCCAGCTCGACCTCGGCCTCGATGTCCAGGGGAACCGACGCCATGGGCAGGACCCGGCCGTGGGCGCCGAGCAGCCGGCCCACCCACTCCAGCCCCTTCACGGGGTCGTCGAGCAGCTCCCACAGGGCCACGATCAGAAGGTTGCCGATGGCGTGCCCGTGCAGCTCGCCCTCGCTGCGGAAGCGATGCTGGACGACCTCGCTCCAGGTCTTGCCCCACTCGTCGTCGCCGCACAGCGCCGCGAGGGCCATACGCAGGTCCCCGGGCGGCAGGACGCCGAGCTCGCGCCTGAGACGGCCGCTGGAGCCCCCGTCGTCGGCGACCGTGGCGATGGCCGTGAGATCGCCCGTGACCCTTCTCAGGGCCGACAGAGACGCGTACAGGCCGTGGCCGCCGCCGAGGGCGACCACCTTGGGCCCACGTGGGGGACTCGCGAACTCCCCGGGGACGGCGGACTCACCGAGTCCAAAGGCGAGCTCGTTCATGCTCCTCCTCGCCGCACGGCTCGCCTAACCCTAACGAAGCCCTTTTCCAGAAAGCCCTACTCTACGAAAAAGCTCCGGAAGATCCACAATTGCGCGATACAGCCTCACCCGGCGAGGGCGGTGCGGAACCGTGCCGCGAGATGCGAGGAGGTTTACTCGCGGCCCATGTCGCGATGGCTGACCTGCACGTCCATGCCGTCTTCCCGGAGCCGGGACCCGATCTCCTCGGCCATGGCGACGCTGCGGTGCTTGCCTCCCGTGCATCCCACGGCGAGGGTGACGTAGCTCTTGCCCTCGCGGGTGTAGCCCGCGGCCACGACACCGAAGACGTCCTCGTACCCGTCGAGGAACTCCTTCGCGCCCGGCTGGTTGAGCACGTAGTCCCTGACGGGCGTGTCCAGGCCGTTCATGGGGCGCAGCTCGGGCACCCAATGGGGATTGGGCAGGAACCGGCAGTCGACCACCAGATCAGCGTCCACGGGCATGCCGTACTTGTAGCCGAAGGAGACGACGCTGACCTTGAGGCCGGGCCGGTCCTCTCCGCCGAAGAAGGAGACCACCTTGTTGCGCAGCTCGTGCACGTTCAGCGACGAGGTGTCGATGACCAGGTCGGCGTTGGCCCTGACCTCACGGAGGATGCCGCGCTCCCGGCCGATGCCGTCGACCAGCCGGCCGTCCCCCTGCAGGGGATGGGGCCGCCGGACGTTCTCGAACCTGCGAACCAGCTCGTCGTCGCTCGCCTCCAGGAACATCACCCGGACGCCGACACCGCGGCCGTCGAGCTCCTCGATCGCCGCGTTGAGGTCCGTCGTGAAAGCGAGGCTGCGCACGTCGACGACGGCCGCCACCTTGTCGGCGGCCAGGTTGACCTTGCCCGCCTCCTCCGCCAGGGAGAACAACAGACCGGGCGGCAGGTTGTCGATGACGAACCAGCCCACATCCTCCAACGCCTTCGCCGCTGTGCTCCTGCCCGCACCTGACATGCCTGTGACCACAACGAACGCCGGCTCAGTCGTGCTCATCGCCCGCTCACCGTCCTGCCTGATTAATGGCCTCGATAACGGCCTCGTCCCATCGGCGCCCCCGCCTGGAGACGACATGCCCCTGCCCGGAGCATGACACCGCCGCACCACGGCGCGCCACCGGCTCGCCGCAACACGCGACCGTCCCGCCACCGCACGTGACCGTTCAGAGCCGGCCACGTGCCGGGCGAACGTCCCCCGACGTTCACGCGCTCTCTTCCTTGAAGGCCGCGACGATCGCGTCTGCGGTCGCCGGACCGATGCCGGGAACCTCGAGGATCTCGGTGGCGGTGGCGTCGCGCAGTCGCTTGACCGAGCCGAAGTGGCGCAGAAGCGCCTGCCTGCGAGACGGCCCGAGCCCCGGAACCTGGTCCAGCGCGCTTTCCTTCAGCGTTTTGGAGCGCTTTGACCGATGGTAGGTGATAGCGAAGCGATGGGCCTCATCGCGTACGCGCTGCAGCAGGTAGAGACTCTCGCTGGTCCGCGGAAGGATCACCGGCAGGTCCTCCCCCGGCAGCCAGACCTCCTCCAGCCGCTTGGCCAGACCGCAGACCGCGACGTCGTCGATCCCCAGCTCGTCCAGCGCGCGCTGGGCCGCGGCCGCCTGGGCCGGGCCGCCGTCCACGACGACGAGGTTGGGCGGGTAGGCGAATTTGCGCGGGCGGCCGGTCTCCGGGTCGATGGGCATCCCGGCCGCCGAATCGCCGCGGCTCCGGTCGGCGTGCTCGTCCGGTGGCCCGTCCCCCGCGGACTCGCCGTCGAGCTCGCCGGTGGCGACGCGCTCCTCCAGATAGCGCTTGAACCTCCGGCAGATGACCTCGTATATGGAGGCGACGTCGCCCTCGGCACTCTTGATCGAGAACCTGCGGTATTCACTCTTGCGGGCCAGCCCGTCCTCGAACACCACCATCGAGGCCACCACGTCCGATCCCTGGATGTGGGACACGTCGTAACACTCGATGCGCAGGGGGACCTGGTCCAGGTCGAGGGCGTCGGCGATCTCCTGCAACGCACGGCTGCGCGTCGTCAGATCGCTCGCGCGCCTGAGCTTGTGCTGGGCGAGGGACTCCTTGGCGTTGCGCTCGACGGTCTCCATCAGGCTCTTCTTGTCCCCCCGCTGGGGGACGCGCAGATCCACCCGCGAGCCCCGCTGCTCGCTGAGAAGCTCGATGACGGCCTCCATGTCGGGCGGCGCGGCCGGGACGAGGATCTCCCGGGGGATCGTGGCCTCGCCGTACATCTGGAGGAGGAACTGCTCCACGAGATCGCCGGACGTCGTCTCCTCGACCTTGTCGACCACCCAGCCGCGCTGACCGCGGATCCGCCCGCCGCGCACGTAGAAGACCTGCACGGCCGCCTCCAGCGCGTCCTCGGCCAGGGCGATCACGTCACAGTCGGTGCCGTCGCCGAGGACGACGGTCTGCTTCTCCAGGGCCCGCTGCAGCGCCTGGACGTCGTCACGCAGGCGGGCGGCCTTCTCGTACTCCTCGACGGCGGCCGCGGCACGCATCTCACGCTCGAGCCGCTTGATGAAGCGGGTGGTGTTGCCCGCCATGAAGTCGCAGAAGTCCTCCGCCAGGTCGCGGTGCTCCTCGGGGGTGACGCGGCCGACGCAGGGAGCCGAGCACTTGTCGATGTATCCCAGCAGGCAGGGCCGCCCGATCTGGCCGGCCCGCTTGAAGACGCCGGCCGAGCAGGTGCGCACGGGGAACACGCGCAGCAGCAGGTCGACGGTCTCCCTGATCGCCCAGGCGTGCGAGTAGGGCCCGAAGTAGCGCGTCCCCTTGCGCTTGGCCCCGCGCAGCACCTGCACCCGGGGGAAGTCCTCCCCCATGGTCACCGCGAGGTACGGGTAGGACTTGTCGTCGCGGTACTTCACGTTGAACCGCGGGTCGAACTCCTTGATCCAGGAGTACTCCAACTGGAGCGCCTCGACCTCGGTCCCGACCACGGTCCAGTCGACCGAGGCCGCGCTGGTCAGCATCGTCTGGGTCCGCGGGTGCAGCCCCGCGAAGTCCGCGAAGTACGAGTTCAGTCGTTGGCGAAGGCTCTTCGCCTTGCCAACGTAGATCACCCGGTCGCCGGGGTCGCGAAAGCGATAGACGCCTGGCGACTCGGGGATCGATCCGGGCGCCGGTCGATAGGTTGCCGGATCCGCCACAACCCAAAGCCTACTTGGATCCGCCGACAATTCCGGCTTCTGGAGACCGCGGTGACCCCCCTTCGCGAGACCGCGGTGACCGCCCCTCGCGAGATCGCGACGACCACCGCTTCATGAGATCGCGATGGCCGCCGCCGGGGTTCGTCCCGAGATGGAGGAGCCCGGCGGGATCGTGGCCGGCCGCCTCGTGTGCGGCCGGTCTCCGTGATCGCGCCGGGCGCGGGACTCACGCCAGGGTGATGTCGCTCCCACTCACGTTGATCTTCATCTCCGGGAGCGGCGCCGACGCCGGGCCGTTCACCACGGAGCCGTCCTTCACACTGAACCTGCTCCCGTGACACGGGCAGTCGATCGTGCCGTCAGTGATCTTGTCCACCATGCAGCCCTGATGGGTGCACACCGCGCTGAACGCCTTGTACTCACCGGCTGAAGGCTGGGTCACGACGAGCTGCGCAGCCAAGATGATCTTGCCGCCCCCCTCGGGGATGTCCGCGGTCTTGGCGATCGCGGCGCCGGCCTTGACCTTCGACGCGGCCCCGTCACCGGCCCCGTCCGCGGGTGGAGCGGGCGGGGCCGCCGCGTCCGTGCTGCCGGTGCCGTATCCGGCGCAGGCGGTCAGCGCGACCGCGAGGCCGGCCCCTCCCGTGCCGAAGATCACCGCACGACGTGTCGTCTCCGTCATGTTCTTCCTTCCGTTCTGCGAACAGGCCCGGGTCTTTCGTCCGCCCCATGAGTGACGTGTAACCCTACGTCGACTACTACGGATCCGATCCCTGACCTGGTTCAGCATGACGGACGACTGATCTGCGGAAAGTAAGCGGGTCCCCCGCCGACCCGCCCGAGTCCGTCACATTCCGAGGATCTTGCGAAGGAACAGGGCGGTGTGGCTGTCCTCGATCCGGGCGATGTCCTCGGGCGTTCCCGTGGCGACCAGCTTGCCGCCGCGGGACCCACCCTCGGGGCCCATGTCGATGATCCAGTCGGCCGTCTTGATGACGTCGAGGTTGTGCTCGATGACGATGACCGTGTTCCCGTTGTCGACGAGCCGGTTGAGCACCCCGAGCAGGCGCCGGATGTCCTCGAAGTGCAGACCCGTCGTCGGCTCGTCGAGGACGTAGACGGTGCGCCCGGTGGACCTGCGCTGCAACTCCGAGGCGAGCTTCACGCGCTGGGCCTCGCCGCCGGACAGCGTGGTCGCCGGCTGCCCGAGCCGCACGTAGCCGAGGCCGACGTCGTTGAGCGTCTGCAGGTGCCGCCGGATCGCGGGGATGGCCTCGAAGAACTCCAGGGCCTCCTCGATCGGCATGTCGAGGACCTCGGAGATCGTCTTGCCCTTGTAGTGGACCTCCAGCGTCTCCCGGTTGTACCGGGCGCCGTGACAGACCTCACAGGGGACGTACACGTCGGGCAGGAAGTTCATCTCGATCTTGATGGTGCCGTCGCCGGAGCACGCCTCACAACGGCCGCCCTTGACGTTGAAGCTGAACCGGCCGGGCAGGTAGCCGCGGATCTTCGCCTCGGCGGTCGCCGCGAAGAGCTTCCGCACGTGGTCGAAGACCCCGGTGTAGGTCGCGGGGTTGGACCTCGGCGTGCGCCCGATCGGCGACTGGTCGACGTGGACGACCTTGTCGACCAGATCGGTCCCCGTCACCCGGGAGTGGCGCCCGGGCACGGTGCGGGCGCCGTTGAGCTCCTTCGCGAGGGCGTTGTAGAGGATGTCGTTGACCAGCGTCGACTTGCCCGAGCCGGAGACGCCCGTCACCGCCGTGAAGACGCCCAGGGGGAACTCGACGTCCACGCCGGTCAGGTTGTGCTCGCGGGCGCCCTTCACGACGAGTTGCCGCTTGCGGTCCCGCTTGCGGCGCACGTCCGGTATGGCTATCGCCTTGCGGCCCGACAGGTACGCCCCGGTGAGGGACTGCTCGCTGGCGAGCAGTTGCTCGACCGTGCCGGAGACCACCACCTGGCCGCCGTGCTCGCCGGCGCCGGGACCGATGTCCACCACCCAGTCGGCGGCCGCGATCGTGTCCTCGTCGTGCTCGACCACGATCAGCGTGTTGCCCATGTCGCGCAGCCGGATGAGCGTCTCCAGGAGTCGCTGGTTGTCGCGCTGGTGCAGGCCGATCGAGGGCTCGTCAAGGACGTACAGCACGCCGACGAGGCCGGATCCGATCTGGGTCGCCAGGCGGATCCGCTGAGCCTCGCCACCGGCGAGCGTCCCGGCGGCCCGGTCGAGCGTGAGGTAGTCGAGACCGACGTCGAGCAGGAAGCCGAGCCGCGCGTTGATCTCCTTGACCACCCGCTCGGCGACGTGCATGTCCCGGTCGGACAGCTGCAGCTTGCCCAGGAACGCGGCGCACTCGCCGATCGACAGGCCCGAGACGTCGGCGATGGACGCGTCGCTCACGGTGACGGCGAGGGACACCGGCTTGAGGCGGCGCCCACCGCAGGCCGGGCACGGGACCTCACGCATGAAGCCCTCGAACCGCTCCCGGCTGGCGTCGCTCTCCGACTCGGCGTGCCTGCGCTGCACCCAGGGGATGACGCCTTCGAAGTTCGTGTAATAGGAGCGCTCGCGGCCGTACCGGTTCCGGTAGCGGATGTGGACCTGCTCGTCGTAACCGTTGAGGAGCGCCTTCTGGGCCTTCTTGGGCAGCCGCTCCCACGCCGTGTCGAGGTCGAACCCGAGCGCGTTGCCCAGGGCCTCGATCATCCGGACGAAGTAGTCGCTCGTGTGACCGCTGGCCCAGGGGCCGATCGCGCCGTCGCCGAGCGTGCGCTCCGGGTCCGGTACGACGAGGTCGGGGTCGACCTCCATCCGGGTGCCGAGACCGGTGCATTCGGGGCAGGCGCCGAAAGGCGAGTTGAACGAGAACGACCGGGGCTCGAGCTCCTCGAACGACAGGTCGTCGTAGGGGCAGTAGAGATGCTCCGAGTAGAACCGCTCACGGTTGGCGTCGCCCTCGGGGAGGTCGACGAAGTCGAGAGTGATCGTGCCGCCGGACAACTGCAGGGCGGTCTCCACCGAGTCGGTGAGCCTGCGCCGCGCGCCGTCCTTCACCGCGAGCCGGTCGACGATCACCTCGATGTCGTGCTTCTCGTACTTCTTGAGCGTCGGCGGCTCCTCCAGCCTGACGATCGTGCCGTCCACCCTGGCCCGGGCGAACCCCTTCGTCTGAAGCTCGCGGAACAGCTCGGCGTACTCCCCCTTGCGGCCGCGGACGACCGGGGCGAGCACCTGGAAGCGGGTGCCCTCCTCCAGCTCCAGCACGCGGTCGACGATCTGCTGCGGCGTCTGCCTCGCGATCGGGCGGGCGCACTGGGGGCAGTGCGGCTTGCCGATCCGCGCCCAGAGCAGGCGCAGGTAGTCGTAGACCTCGGTGATCGTGCCCACCGTGGAACGCGGGTTGCGGTTGGTCGACTTCTGGTCGATGGAGACCGCCGGGGACAGGCCCTCGATGAAGTCCACATCGGGCTTGTCCATCTGGCCGAGGAACTGCCGCGCGTAGGCGGACAGGGACTCGACATAGCGCCGCTGGCCCTCGGCGAAGATCGTGTCGAAGGCCAGGCTGGACTTTCCGGAGCCGGAAAGCCCCGTGAAGACGATGAGAGCGTCTCGCGGAAGGTCCAGCGAGACGTCCTTCAGGTTGTGCTCACGTGCGCCACGCACGATCAGGCGGTCAGCCACGGTGGTCCCGATAGGTCGATGGAGTCAACAGGAGGTGCACGGGCAAGCTATCCGGAGCCACCGACAATTCCGGGGGCGTCTTCCGGCGGCCGGCGCGGGCGGCCCGCTGAACGCCTCCGAAACGGTCACGCCCCCACTCATCCAGGGTATGAGTTCCGTCAAACCCACGTCCCGGACTCCGGCCGGAAACTCTCTCACTAGAACCGTCCAGGCCTGCGCGCTCTTCCCTGACACCCCCGGCCGGCCGTCCGGGGCACGGTCCGCGGGGTGGTCCATGATTGCCCTATGTCCGCTGTCGAGGAGTTCCAGACCGAACTGGCCGAATCCACGAGCCGGCTGCTGGCGACCGCCGCCCGGCTCACCGACGACGACGTCCGCGCGCCCTCTGTTCTGCCCGGATGGACCCGGGGGCACGTCCTGGCCCACCTGGCACGCAATGCCGACGGCCACGTCAACCTGCTGACCTGGGCCAGGACCGGGGTCAGGACGCCCCAGTACTCCGCGCCGGGAGTGCGGGAGGCCGAGATCGAGGCGGGAGCCGTACGGCCCGCGAAGGAGTTGCTCGCCGACCTCGAGGAGAGCGCCGGACGGTTCCGGGAGGCGGTGGAGGATCTGCCTTCCGAGGCCTGGTCGGCGATGGTGATCGGCATGCGCCCGCCTGAGCACCCGGCCTGGTACATCCCGGCCCGCCGGCTCCGCGAGGTCGAGGTCCACCATGTCGATCTCGCCGCCGGGTACGGCTGGGCCGACTGGCCGGAGACCTACGTCAGGCGGGAGCTGTACGACACCATGTTGTCGTGGCCCCGCGGCGACGGCCCGATCAGCGAGATCGTCTCCCGGGACCGGCGCGACGACGGCGAGCACATCCAGGTCTGGCGCGGTCTCGGCCACGGCCCCGCCGTGCACGGCTCGCCCCGCGAGCTTCTCGCCTGGCTCGTCGGGCGGGGGGACGGGCGGGGCCTGAGCGTGAAGCCGCCCCGTCCGGAGGCCGCGGGCACGCCGGTCCCCGGGAGCCTGCCGTCGCCGCCTCCGTGGCTGGTGCTGCCCGCGCCGCCGGAGCTGCCGGCGGAGCCGCCGCGCACATGGCCGCCCGACCGTGACTAGCGTGAGCCGTGAAGGATCTCAAGGAGGATCATGAGCTACACCGGAGACGTCACCCAGGGTGGCCCCGCCGACGTGCGTGAGCTGCCCGGGCTGACCATTTCCAAGATCGAGGTCGGCGGTTTCGGCAACAACGCCTACCTTCTGCGGTGCACGGAGACCGGCGACGGGCTGCTCGTCGACGCGGCCGCGGAGCCGGATCGCCTGCTCGAGCTGATCGGCGATCGGCCGATCAGCTCGATCGTGACCACCCACCGCCACCAGGACCACTGGCTGGCCCTCGAGGACGTGGCCAGGGCCACGGGAGCGCAGGTGATCGCCCACCCGCTCGACGCCCCCGAACTGCCGGTCGAGGTCACCCGGACGGTGGACCACGGCGACCAGGTGAGCGTGGGCAACGCCACATTGGACGTCATCCACCTGCGTGGACACACGCCGGGATCGATCGCGCTGCTGTACCGGGACTCCCACATCTTCACGGGAGACTCGTTGTTCCCCGGCGGCGTCGGGAACACCCAGAAGGACCCGGAGCGGTTCAGCCAGTTGTTCACCGACGTCGCAGAGCGGATCTTCGACCGGCTGCCCGACGAGACCTGGGTGTACCCGGGCCACGGCAAGGACACCACCCTCGGAGTCGAGCGCCCGGCCCTGCCGGAATGGAAGGCGCGCGGCTGGTGATCCGCGCCTGACGATTCCGGCGACACGGCAGAACACGGCCGCGTGCCCGATCCGGGCGCGCGGTCACCCGGCCGGGGTCCCCTTGGCGTGGTCCGCGGCCCGGTCGAGGAAGAGCGCGCGCTCCCGCCCGTTCCGCGTCAGCGCCGCGGCACGTTCGAACTCCAGCCGTGCCTCGTCGAGCCTGCCCAGCCTGGCGAGAAGATCACCGCGTACGGCGGGCAGCTGGGGGTAGCCCGCCAGCGTGCGCTCGGACACGAGTGCGTCCACGATCTCCAGGCCGTCGGCCGGCCCCGTGGCCATGCCGACGGCGACGGCCCTGTTCAGCTCCACGACCGGAGACGGCGAGACATGGGCCAGCACCTGGTAGAGCGCCGCGATCCGCTCCCAGTCCGTGTCCTCCCTGGACGGCGCGCGGGCGTGGCAGGCGGCGATCGCGGCCTGCAGGGCGTACGGGCCGAACATGCCGCCGAGCGCCTCGGCCCGGTCGATCGCCTCCAGGCCGCGACGGATGAGCAGCCGGTCCCACAGGCGCCGATCCTGGTCCATGAGCAGAACGGGGTCGCCCGACGGGCCCGTCCTGGCGCGCAGACGTGACGCCTGGATCTCCATCAGCCCGACCAGCCCGTGCACCTCGGGCTCGCCGGGCGCGAGCCCGGCGAGGATCCGGCCCAGTCGGAGCGCCTCCTGGCAGAGCTCCGGGCGCGTCCAGTCGTCCCCGCCCGTGGCCGCGTAGCCCTCATTGAAGATCAGGTAGATGACGCCGAGCACCGACGCCAGCCGGTCGGCCAGTTCGTGCGGCGCCGGCAGTTCGAACTCGACCTTCTTCGAGGCGAGTGTGCGCTTCGCGCGGACGATCCGCTGGGCGACCGTGGGCTCGGCGATCAGGAATGCCCGCGCGATCTCCTCGGTGGTGAGCCCGCCGAGCAGGCGCAGTGTGAGCGCGACACGGGACTCGGTCGGCAGGACGGGATGGCAGGCGGTGAAGACCAGGCGCAGCAGGTCGTCGCCGATCTGGTCGTCGATCGCCGCGTCCAGGTCCGGTTCCGCCCGCTGCCGGACGTCGAGATCACGGCCGACCTCCTCGAGCTTGTGCGCGTACCGCGTCTGGCGGCGCAGGAGGTCGATCGCGCGATGCTTCGCAGTCGCCATGAGCCACGCGCCCGGATTGTCGGGGACACCCGACTCCGGCCACTGTTCGAGGGCGATGACCAGCGCGTCCTGCGCGAGTTCCTCGGCCAGGCCGACGTCGCGGACGAGCCGGGCGAGTCCGGCGATCACCCTGGCCGACTCGATCCGCCAGACCGCCTCGATCGCGCGGTGGGTGGCCCGGTGGGGATCGGCGACCGTCATGGTTGCCGATCCAACCACCATCAGGCCCCCGTACGGGAGGCAAGGGACGAGATCCGCCGCGCCCGGCCGGGAATCTCAACCCCGGTGGCCTCAGGTCGCAGGAGGTCCGAAGTCCTCGGGACCGAGCACCTTCAGGACCGTGGACTCACCCTCCCAGCCCTCCCAGAGATCCCGGTGCAGCTTCATGAAGCGCGAGGTCCACTCGACGGCCTCCTCCTTCGACCGCACCTCGTACAGCGCGTAGCTGATGAGCTCCTTCGCCTCGGCGAACGGCCCGTCGGTCACGCTCAGCCGTCCCCCGGCCAGCGCGACCTGGGCGCCCGCCGCGCTCGGGGCCAGCCCCGCGGTGTCGAGCAGGGCACCTGCCGCGGTGGCCTCGCCGCCGAGCTTCATGATCGCTTCCATGAGCTCGGGGGGCGGCGGGGTCGTCGGCTGCTCCGCCTTAAGTATCACCAAGTAACGCATGATCTCTCCTTGCCTTCCTACGACGCTCTCCGAATGGGGGTTCAGCTGTGCGCGGCCCGGCGGTAGAGATGAACCGCCAGCGCCGATATCCAGGCGCAGACGAGCACCACCGCCGCGGTGAAGGCCAGATTGATCCACACGCTACCGCCGCCGGACGCGATGCCGGCGAAGCCCGCGAAGAACAGCACCCCGGTGATCCGGGAGAACGCCGCCCAGCCCCGGCGCCCATCGCGGCCGAACCGGGCTCCCATCACGAAGCACGCCACGATCAGGCAGGCGAAACCGATGCCGCCCGAGACGAAGTGCAGCGTGCCGTGCCAGGAGACCTCGCCCGCGCCCGCCGGTGTCCCCGTGGGGAAGCCCAGCGCCGGATCCGCGCGGAACGCCCCGGCGGCCACCATGCTCGCGCCGTACGCGCCGACCAGGCGAGGAGCCCAGGTGGCCCCCAATCCTGGCCGCAGGGCGCGTCCCAGACCGACCGCGAAGGCGACGGTCATCAGCCCGGTCACCACCAGATCGGCGACGTGGATCCAGCCGAAGTCGCCGTTGGCGAGCAGGCTCCACGCGTGGCGGGAGAAGTCGAAGCCCTCTCGGGTGAGGCCCTCGATCACGGACACCAGGACGTAGATCGGCCCGGCGATGACACCGTAGGCCAGCAAGGTCTTGGTGACGCTCGTCGCCGGATCGCAGCCCGCTCCGGCCTCGGCGCCGTCCGCGACCGAAGTCGCCTGCTGAGCCGTCATGTCGATTCCCTTCGGTTCCGGGCCGCTCGTTTCGGCCCTCCACCTGGGCCTCGAACGGGCCCGCCGGGAATCGACACATCGCAGGAAGTTTTTTTTCCGAGCAAGGTCCCCGGCCCATGACCTGGCGGTTTGCCCGTGCCGCTACGTCAGCGTCTCTCATGCGGGCAGCCCGTACGGCCGGCCGGCCGATACCGGGGACCACCGGCTTCCCACGCCCGCCGGCCCCGCTCAGACTCAGGCGTCTTCGAGGCCCGGATGCGGGCGAGGCTCACCGGTGGTGAAGACCTTGACGATGCGATCGGCCGCGGCGGCGGGCTGGTCGGCGCTCTCCACCACGTCGCCCCAGGACCAGCGGTAGAACCAGCCGTCGGACAGGGCGACGCAGTCGACGGTCTCGGAGAAGATCGCCGCGTCCGGATCACGGACCTTCAGCGAGGGAGGGTCGGGACGCAGGAATGCTTCCAGGCCCCTGAGCTCCAACTCCCGGGCGAGTTTGCCGAGGAAGTACGTCCGGGTGTGCTCACGAGGCATGGCGACCAGGGCTCCGTTTGGACTAGGCGATCTATCCACGTGAAGAAGAAGAGCCTGGGCCCACCTGACGATCATGCCCTGCAGACATGCCCGACGCTGAAGGGCCCGAGTGACCGTAGTCCCTGGTCAGGCCCTTGTTCAGCATCGGCGTCAGCCCACGCTCTCCTCGCGTCGTTCCCTCCGCTGCTGCTGTTTGAACATCAGAACGCGCAATGGGATCGCCGACACGATGGCGATCTGCATGACGGCGCCCACAGTGATGAGCTGGTCGCCTCCGGCCAGGCGGGCCGCCCAGATGATGAGGCACGCCACGTTGATCATCATCCAGGCGAGGACGACGGCGGCGAGGTTGCCCTTCGGCTTGGGGTACTCGATCCGGCTGACCATCAGCCACGCGACCGCCATGATCCCGGCGATCGTCAGATATCCCGGCTGGAAGAGCAGCACGATCGACACGACGGTCATCGCGCCCATCGGGATCGGCAGACCCATGAAGTCGCCGCTCTTGGTCTTCACGCAGGCGAAGCGGGCCAGCCGTACGACACCGGCGAGCAGGACCGAGGCCGCGGCGAACAACACGAGCCACAGAGGCACCCTGCCGGAGAACCCGCCCCAGATCACCACCATGAAGGCCGGAGCGAAGCCGAAGCTGATCACATCGGCGAGGTTGTCCAGCTCGGCGCCCATCGCCGACGCGCGGAACCTCCTGGCCACAAGGCCGTCGAACAGGTCGCACGTCGCACCGACGAGCAGCAGGACCACCGCGGTGCCGAAGAACCGTGGGTCGGGCTCGAACTTGCCGCTGGACTGCAGATCGGTGATCGCCGACCACGCGAGCAGGCAGACGGCGAGGAAGCCGCTGAGAGCGTTTCCGAGCGAGAGCGAGTCGGCGGCCGACAGCCGGAAGGCCTTGCCGACCGGACCCTGAGGCTCGTCGGCCAGCCCTTCGACCGGCCAGCTCGCGTCCGCACCGAGATCAGATGTGGTCAAGGCGAGTCACCCCCGCCACGGTCTTGTCGCCCACGGTGACCGCGGGGGTGATGCCCTCGGGCAGGTAGACGTCGACCCGGGAGCCCAGCCGGATCAGTCCGACCCGCTCACCCTGGGTCACCTTGGCCCCCGCCTCCAGATACGGCACGATCCGGCGGGCAACGGCGCCGGCGATCTGCACCATCTCGATGTCTCCGAGGTCGGAGTCGAAATGCCAGACCACGCGCTCGTTCTTGTCGCTGTCCTTGTTGAACGCGGGGACGAACCCGCCGGCCACGTGCTCGACCGACGTGATCGTGCCGGCCACCGGCGCCCGGTTGACGTGCACGTTCAGGGGGCTCATGAAGATCGCCACCCGTGTACGGCCATCGGCCCACGGATCGATGCTCTGAACGACTCCATCGGCCGGCGAGATCACCCTGCCCCGTCCCGGCGCTCGCTCGGGGTCGCGGAAGAACCAGAGCATCCCACCCGTCAGGGCCGCCAAAGGTGCGGCGGCCAGTGCCCACTTGGGGGACCTGCGGATGAGAAGGGTGGTGACAGCCGCCGCCGTGGCGGTAGGCGCCAGCCATGGCGACACCCCACGCGCGAGCCGGATCCGACCGGGACCTCCTGCGGCCTGGACGAGGTCGCGGGAAAATTCAGAATCGTTGGACACAGGGAACCTTTGTACTCTGTAGCGACTATGGACCGGTTTGCGCCTTAACGGACGATATTACCGACCGGTCGGTCATTGCACGGCACAACGAGACAAGCAAACAGTTTCGTTGCCCGTTTCGCTACCCCTGTGAGGCTTCCTACCCCTGTGAGGCTTCTTGACCCTGCGGGGCATCCTGTCCCTGCGGCACTTGCGCCGAAGCGGCCACCGCGTCGCGCCTGACCTTGATCAGGCTGGCGACGGTCGTGATCGCCATCGTGACGCCGATGACGGACAGGGAGAGCCAGATAGGGATCTGAGGCGCCCAGGAGACCCCGGTCTCGTGCAGTGCCTCCAAAACGAGCTTAACCCCGATGAAACCCAGGATGAACGCAAGCCCGTAGCTGATGTAGACCAGGCGCTGCAGCAGACCCCCCAGCAGGAAGTAGAGCTGACGCAGTCCCATCAGGGCGAACACGTTGGCGGTGAAGACGATGAAGGCATCCTTGGTGAGCCCGAAGATCGCCGGAATCGAGTCGAGCGCGAAGAGCAGATCGGTGGTGCCGATCGCGATCATGACGATCAGCATCGGAGTGACCATCCGCCGGCCGTTCACGCGGACGAACGCGCGCGAGCCCACGTAGTCGGGCGTGGTCGGGAACACCCGGCGCGCCCAGCGCAGGACGAGGTTCTCGGTGAACTCCTCTTCCTGCTTGTTGTGGTCCCGGACCAGCGTGTAGGCCGTGTAGACGAGGAAGACCCCGAAGACGTAGAAGAGCCAGCTGAACTGGTTGAGGACGGCCGCGCCGATGGCGATGAAGATGCCGCGCATGATCAGCGCGAGCACGATGCCCACCAGCAGCACCTTGTGCTGGTAGATCCTCGGTACGGCGAAGCGCCCCATGATGATGTAGAAGACGAACAGGTTGTCCACGCTGAGGCTGTACTCGGTCAGGTACCCGGCGAAGAACTCGCCTCCGGCCTGGGTCCCACCGAAGATCAATAAGATGACGCCGAAAAGGGCGGCCAGCGAAACGTAGAAACCGACCCAGAACCCCGCCTGGCGGAGCGAGAACTCCCGGGGCTCGCCGCGGTCGACGATCCACAGGTCGATCGCGAGGACGACGAGCATGCCGACGATGACGGCGACCCATGCCCACAGAGGAACACTCAAGATGAAGACCTTCCGGCGCGCGCGAAGACACTGCCGGAGGTCTCTCCCGCCCACCGAGGTGGACCGACAGTCCCGGGCGCGGACGCCGTGATGACGAGGCTGTCGCGAAGGGATACTCCCCCCCAACCCGCTCAGTATATGGATCAGGCTTAGGTTGACCTAATCCGGCGGACTAGCACTTCCATCAGCGCAGGTGGGCGAGGTGATCGGCCGCCGGCCAAGGCGGGGCCGCGGCTACGAGGGTGTCACCCCTCCGCCATCCCGGGACACCGCCCGGTAGGCCTCCATCGCCGAGCGGACGGCGTCGGCCTCGCCGGGAAGCTCCTCCCCGCGACGCGCGGAGGCCGCCGCGAGCCGTCCGGCCAAGGCGGAGTCGCCGAGGACGCGTGCGATCTCCTCACCCAGCGCCACGGCGTCGCCGGGTGGGACGAGAAGGGCGGCGTCCCCCACCATGGCGGGAATGCCGCCCACCCGGGTCGCGATGACGGGCCGGCCCGCCTTCAGCGTCTCGTGGAGGCTCAAGGGTTGGCCCTCCCACCTGCTCGGCACGACCACGGCCGTCGCCACCTGGAGCAGGTCGGGTGTGCTCGCCCAGCCGTACAGCAGGACCGGCAGCCCTTCGGCGTCGATCCGGGCCTGAAGCTCCGGCCGCAGCGGCCCGTCGCCGGCCACGACGAACAAGGGGCGGCTGTCGTACGGCCGGGCCGACGCGTCGAGAAGCGTCTCCAGCCCCTTCTGCTGGGCGAGCCTGGCCACCGTCAGCAGCACGGGCCTGCCGCCCGGGGAGGTGTCTTCCACCGACCGGTCGCCGGCCAGGCCTGCGAGCTCCTGCCGTACCTCCTCCGGGGTCCGGGACGGCCTCCCGAGCGGCGGAGCGGGGACCACGGCCGCGCTCACGTGGCGGGCTCCCCTGGCGCGCATGCGCTCGCCGATGTCCGGCGAGACGACCAGCACCTGGTCCGCCCTGCGGGCGACGATCCGCTCCAGCGCCCCGTAGACGGCCCCGATGGCGCCCCCCGTGGTGACGGCGTTGTGCAGGGTGACCACGAGGCCGGGACGGCGGCGCCCCCCGCTCAGGGCCACCGCGGCGAGAGCGCCCGCCCGCAGGCCATGGGCGTGTACGGCATGCGCCCCCCGGGTGATCCCCCTGAGCCGGGCGATCGATCTGAGGTCGTTCACTGGATGCGGGCGATCCGCGATCGGGACGGCGGCGAAGCCGGCGCCCACGCCGGTGAAGCCGAAGGACTCCTCCACGCTCGGCGGACCGGCCACGACCACCTCGTCGCCGTTGCCGACCAGTCCTCCCGCGAGCATCCGGACGTGCCTACCCACACCTCCCGCGCTGGTCCCCAGCACGAGCGCCACCTTCATGCCCACTCCCTTTCCACCCTGACGAAGGCCGCGCCCAGGTCAGGCGATCTTCGCGGGGTCCTGCGCGTCCCGGCGCCCGCGAAGCCGTGCGACGACGGCCAGCAGGTCTCTCCTGTCGACGGCGGCCGCGGCGAGCGTCCCCACGCACACCGCGCAAACGCCCGCCAGGGCCGCGACCGCGACACCCGCCCAGAGGCCGGAGCCGCCCAGCACGTGCACGACGCCGAGGCCGGCGAGCAGGCCTCCTCCGCCGCCCACGACGGCGGCCAGCGCCGCCCGGGGAACGCCGTGCAGCGCCTCCGCACCCCGGTCCCTGAACACCGACACCAGGAGGATCACGCCCCCCACCGTCATGCCGGCGGCCTGGCCGAGGGCGAGCCCGCCCAGCTTCCAGTCCGCGGGGAAGGTCCGCGCGAACGCCACCTGGGCCACGATGACGACCAGCCACCCGATGACCATGCCGCGGGCGGCGGCACGGCCACGCCCGCTCGCGTACAGGACTCTGCTCAGGTGCGCCATGAGGCCGTAGCCGATCAGACCGGGAGCGAACAACGCGATGGCCGAGGCGAACTGCGCCGGCGCGATCTTCGTGTCGGCCTGCCCGAGGAACACCTGCGCGACAGGCTCGGCGACTGCGGCGAGCGCGCCGGCGGCCAGACCGGAGACGACCAGGACCGCTCGCGTGGTCTGCGCCGACAGCGCCGCGAAGGGCCCGCCGTCCGCGTCCTGCGCCCGGGCGGAGAGCACCGGGAAGGCACTGGTCGCGATGGGGACGGCCAGCACGGCGTAGGGGACCTGATAGATGGCCCAGGCGTAGTTGTAGGCCGCCAGCGCTCCCCCGCCGACGTCCTGGTTGGCCAGTGGGATCACGATGGCCATCGCGGCCTGCTGCGCGACCAGCGCGCTGAGCCCGGCGAGGGCCAGCCGTCGCACCTGTACGGCCACGCCGTCGGGGAAACGCAGAGTGGGCCGCCATCTCACCCCGAGCCGGGAGGCCGGCCCGATGACGGTCACGACCAGCGCGAGCACCCCGAGCGTCGTCCCGACCGACAGGGCGATCTCCGCGGGGCCGGGCACGGACGCCGGATCGCTGTCCCCGCCGCTGAGCGGCACGAAGGCCAGATAAGCGATGATCACCACCACGCTCGACACGAGCGGGGCCACCGCCGGCCCGGTGAACCGCCGGTGCGCCTGGAGCACGCCGTAGAGGACGACGGCCAAGCCGTACAGCGGGATCTGGGGGGCGAAGGCCACCAGCATCCGCGCGGCGACCGCGGCCACCGCCCCGGGGTCACAGTCCCTGACGCCGCTGGTGAGCAGCCGCATCGCCGGACCGGCGAGGAGCGCCGTCAGGAGGCCGAGTGGGACCAGCAGCACGAGCACCCAGGTGAGCAGTGCCGACGAGATCCGGCCGACCTCCGCACGCGCGTCGGCCGTCTGCCGGCCGGCGGCGCCGGCGAGCACCGGCACGACCATCCCCGCCAGCGCCCCGCCCACCACGAGCTCGAAGATGATGTTGGGCACCTGGTTGGCCGTGTAGTACGCCGTGGCCAGGCAGTTGGTCCCCACCGCTCTGGCGAAGACCAGTTGCTTGGCGAAGCCGGTGACGCGCGCCAGGATCGTGATGACCCCGATCAGCACCGCGGCCCC
This sequence comes from Planotetraspora mira, assembly GCF_016863275.1. Lineage (GTDB taxonomy): Bacteria > Actinomycetota > Actinomycetes > Streptosporangiales > Streptosporangiaceae > Planotetraspora > Planotetraspora mira. The sequence continues at coordinate 14,848 of NZ_BOOO01000033.1, read as the reverse complement.
GGCGATCCCGGCGCCGAACCGTCTAGACATGCGGCCGCGGCCTGCCGCGCACACCGGTCGGGCGTCCGCGTCGCGGGAGGTGGCGCTGTGTCACGCGGCGGGCCGTGCGGTCCCCGCCGGAGCCTGCGGGGGGCGGCGGCCGAGCATGTCGAGGCGGTTCAGGACGGGGTTGCCGGCGATGACCTTGGTGAAGCTGATCTTCTCGGAGGCCGCCGTGAGCGCGGCCACCGTGCCGAGCAGGACAAGCCGGCCGGGCCTGCCCAACTGCACCGTCGCGGCGAGGCCGAGCAGGGCGCCCAGGGCGTTGGCCCCGGAGTCGCCGAGCATCGCCCGCTCGCCGAGGTCCTCGGGGAGGAGGGCGACGGCCGCCCCCAGGGGGATCGCGGCCAGCGCGGCGGCACGGGAGTTCGCCCGCGCGGAGGCGGCCACCAGCGGGATGCCGGCGAGCAGGCCCACCTTGATCGCACGACCGGGCCGGAGATCGAAGAGGTTGGCCAGGTTGGCGCTTCCGGCGATCAGCGCGCCGTCGACCAGCGTGCCGAACGTGCGCGACACCACGCCCGCCTTCCGCGCGCCGTTGTCCGGCGTCGCCGAGGACATCACGGCCGCCGCGAGCCCGGTGGCGCCGATGCCCAGGATCTTCACGGCCCCGCTCGTGACCTCGCCGCGGCTGAGAGCGGCCAGGTGGCCCTTGAACCCCTTGGACGAGGTCGTGCCGAAGACGTCGTCGTACGCGCCGAGGACTCCGCTGCCGACGCCGGCGAGCACTCCCGCCGCCTTGAGACGCGCGGGAACCCCGGGCGCGAGCACGATGGCCGCGCCGGCGCCCGCGACGAACGCCGGGCCCTCCAGCAGCGTGACGGGCTCTCCCCGGTGGTTGGTCCTGGTCCAGTACTCCTCGGCGGTCTTCTCGTCGCCGAGGGGAGGACGCCTCTTGAAGGCGGCGTAGGCGGCCCGTGCGGCGACGGCGCCGAGGACGGCCCCGAACACGGCACCGGCCACAGAGCCGAGCGGGGAGCGATGGGCCACAGCTGGTTCCTTCTTCGTCAGGCGCTCGTCGTCGTCATCCGGACGCTTCGCGGAGGCTTTGCAGGCAGGTGACCGGCATCCACGCGCGTTCAGCCTCGCGCCGCCGGGCTGGGGCTGGCCGCGGCCTCAGGCTCGAACGACGTCGACCCGCTGCCGACGCCGTACGCCCCGGAACGACCGGTCAGTTGCTCCCGCAGAGCGTAGACCACCACGGCACGGCCCGCGGCCATATCGACGGTGTCGACGGTGGACACGTTCGAAGCGGCCTCTCCCGTGTCATGGAGCGCCGCGATGGCCCCACCCGCGCCGGAGGCGACGGTCGTGCCGGCGAGGACGGTGCCGAGGTCGAGTGCGTCCAGCCCCGCGGCCACCGAGACCACGGCGTCGGTCGCCTCGACCGCGTTTTCGTCCTCGTAGGCCTGTGCGGGAGCCAGGACGATGGCCATCGTCGAGCGCTGTCCGGGAGCGCCGTTCATGCTGAGCAGGCCGGCGGACTGGAAGGCGTCGAGCACTCCCATCGCGGTGGGATTCTCGCGGCCCGCCATCGTCCGGTCGTTCGTCACGATCGCACCCGCCAGGACCGTCGCCGCCTTGTCGTACGGCGTGGCCTCGTCGGGGAACTTGGTCCCCAGGGGGGCGAGCGAGTTGGCGAGCCCGTCCACGATCGCTTCCTGGTCGGCCGCGATGAACTTGTCGGTCAGGCTGACACGGCCCGCGAAGACCCCGCCGGCGTCGGTCACCAGATCCTCGATCGGGTCACGCAGGCCCGCGGGAGCCCCCGGCGCCTCGACGAGCACGACCCGCTCTCCTGGCAGGGCGCCCCGGACGAGATCGGACAGATGCGCCGTGACGAGGGAGTCGTTGCCGTTCTCCCGGGTCTGGAGTTCGGAGATCTGCGACAGGTAGTTCCCGTTGTTCTGCCGCAACGACGAGGTCGTCTCCTCGGCCGACTTGTAGAAGGCGGGCTCCAGGACCGTGCTGCCGAGCACGATGCCGACCGTGAGCGCGAGAAAGATCGCCACGATCGAAACGAGGTGGTACCGGAAATCGATCACGAGAAGAGTCCGACCAGCCAGAAGATGAAGCTGTTCCAGGCGTCGCGCAGACCGTTCAGCCAGACCTGGCCGATCGGCGACACCGACAGGACCACGCCGATGGTGATCAGTGTCGTCGCCACGAGCAGGAGCAGGGATGAAGTGGATATTCGGCTGCGGTAGAGCCTGCTGACGCCCTTGGCGTCCACGAGCTTGCTCCCGATCCTCAGCCGGGTGAGGAACGTGCTCGCCATTCCGGACCTGCCCTTGTCCAGGAACTCGTCCAGCGTCCAGTGGGTGCCGACGGCGACGATCAGGGTCGCGCCCTTGTCGTCGGCCAGCAACATCGCGATGTCCTCGCTCGTCCCGGTCGCCGGGAACACGATGGCCTGCTGGCCCAGCCGCTGGACGCGCTCGAGGCCGGGGGCCCGGCCGTCCCGGTAGGCGTGCACGACCAGCTCGGCGCCGCAGCACAGCGCCTTCTCCGAGACCGAGTCGAAGTCGCCGACGATGATGTGGGGCGTGTAGCCCGCCTCGATCAACGCGTCCGAACCGCCGTCGACGCCGATCAGCACCGGCCGGTACTCCCGGATGTAGGGCCGAAGTGTCGCGATGTCCTCTTTGTAGTGGTAGCCGCGGACCACGATCAGGACGTGCCGTCCCTCGATCACCGTGCGGATGTCCGGGACGCCCACGCCATCGATGAGCAGGTCGCGCTCGCGCTTGACGTACTCCATGGTGTTGGCGGCGAACGCCTCGATCTGGACGGCCAGCCCGGCCCGGGCCTCGGTCATCGCGGCGGCGATCGTCTCGGCGGTCTGGGCCTCACCCTTGCCGACGACCTCGTCGTCGAGGTAGACCATCCCCTCGTGGACGCGGATCACATCGCCGTCCGAGACGCGCTCGAACAGTTCGGGGGTCGCGTTGTCGATCACTGGGATGCCCGCGTCCAGCAGGATCTGCGGGCCCAGGTTGGGATAGCGCCCGCTGATGCCCGTGGCCACGTTGACCACGGCCGCGGCACCGCACGCGACCAGAGCCTCCCCGCTGACCCGGTCAACGTCGACATGGTCGATGATCGCTATTTCACCGGCGTTGAGACGCTTGGTCAGCCTCTTCGTACGCCTGTCGATTCTCGCCACAGCCGTTACCCCGGGAAGGTCGTCGACCTTCCTGCGGCGGAGGCCCGGAACATTCAAGCTCAGGACCTTCATCAAGAACCATCCTGCCAGAGGCGGCGGCCGGAATGGTCACGCACCCCGCAGTGTGTTGTTTTTGTCACACGGTGTTATGCCGACGATCAAGTGTTAATCGGCGGCCTTGTCCGCCGCGGCGATGGACAGCAACTCCGTGGCGTGTGCCCGGCCGAGCTCGGAATCCTCCAGGCCCGCGAGCATCCTCGACAGCTCCCTGGCGCGGCCCTCATGGTCGAGGGCGACCACGCCGCTGCGGACCACGCTGCCGTCGCGGGCCTTCTCCACGACGAGGTGCTGATCGGCGAAGGCCGCCACCTGGGGCAGGTGGGTGACCACGATGACCTGGGCGGTACGCGCCAGCTTGGCCAGGCGCCTGCCGATCTCGACGGCCGCCTTGCCGCCCACGCCCGCGTCGACCTCGTCGAAGACGAACGTCGGCACGGGATCGGCGCCGGCGAAGACCACTTCGATGGCCAGCATGACGCGGCTGAGCTCGCCGCCGGACGCGCCCTTCGTCAGCGGCAGCGCCGGAGCCCCCGGGTGGGAGGCCAGGCGCAACTCCACCTCGTCGACGCCGTGCGGGCCGAAATCGTCGCTCTGCGACATCGCCACGCTGACCCTGGCGTACGGCATCGCCAGGGCGGCCAGCTCGGCCGTCACCGCGTCGCCGAAGCGTTCCGCCGCCGCCGTCCGGATACCCGTCAGCTCGCCGGCCAGCTCCTTGAGCCGGTCGGTCAGCTCGGTGTGCTCACGGGTCAGCTCGTCGATCCGCTCGTCGTCGCCGTCGAGGTCGTTGAGCCGCTCCGCGGCCCGCTGGGCCCAGGACAACACCGCCGTGACGTCCTCGCCGTACTTGCGGATCAGGCCGGTCAGGACCGACCTGCGCTCCTGTACGGCCGCCAGCCGCGCCGGATCGGCGTCGACGGACTCGGCGTAGGCCGCCAGCTCCGTCGCCACGTCGGAGATGAGGTAGCCGGCCTCGGCCAGCCGGTCGGCCAGACCGGCCAGGGCGGGGTCGAACTGCCGCACGGCCTCGACGGCCGACTTGGCCTCCCCCACCAGGGAGACCGCGTCGTGGACGGCCTCGGTGCTCGACATGGGATCGCCCAGGAGAGCGGTGTGCGCGGTCGTGGCCGCCGTCCGCAACGCGTCGGCGTGGGAGAGCCGCTCGGCCTCCTCCTTCAGCTCCGCGTCCTCGCCCGCCCTCGGCTCCGCCTTTTCGATCTCCTCCAGGCCGAAGCGGAGGACGTCGGCCTCCTGTGCCCGCTCCCTGGCCTTGACCGTCAGCTCGTTGAGCAGGTCGGCCACCTGCTTGTGCCGCTTGTAGGCCTGTTCATAGGCCCGGAGCGGCTTGAGGAGCTCGTCGCCGGCATAGCGGTCGAGCGCCGCCCGCTGGCGGCCCGGCTGGAGCAGCCGCTGCTGGTCCATCTGCCCGTGCACGGCGACCAGGTCATCGGCGAGGAACGTCAGGGTCCCGACCGGGACGGTGCGGCCGCCGAGCCATGCCCGCGAACGGCCCTCGGCGGAGACCGTACGGGAGATGATCAGCTCGCCTTCCTCGATCTCGCCGCCGACGTCGACCACCTGCTGGGCCACCCGGCCGTCCGGATCGACGATCAGCGTGCCCTCGACCGTGGCCTTGTCCGCGCCGGGCCGGACTCTCGCGGGATCGGCGCGGCCGCCGAAAAGCAGCCCCAGTCCCGTGACGACCATCGTCTTACCCGCACCCGTCTCACCCGTGACGACGGTGAAACCGGGTGACAGCTCCAGGACGGCTTCGTCGATCACGCCGAGTCCCTGGATGCGGACCTCCTCGACCCTTGGTCGCACTGGTCCCTCCATTCCGCCGACCGATTCCGCCAGAGATCCTACGCGCAACTCGCCAAGATTTTCGAGGACTGGGCTCCCTTGTGGGGATCGGCGGACGACCGCGCCGGGGGGTCACTGGGACCGGACCCGGCCGCGCCACCCCTCCACAGGCAGGCCGAACTTCGCGACGAGACGGTCGGTGAACGGGGCTCCCGTGGTCTCGGCCGCCAGCAGGCGGGCCAGCCGTACCGAGGTGTCGGCCCGGCGGACCTCGACCCTGGCGCCCGGCGGGATGTCGAAGCGGCGGCGGCCGTCGCACCAGAGCACGCCCGCCCCGGTCTCCGGGACGATCTCCACCGCGAGCGTGGACCGGGGAGAGACCACCATCGGCCGCGCGAACAGCGCGTGGGCGCTGTTGGGCACCAGGAGCAGCGCCTCCACCTCGGGCCAGACCACGGGGCCGCCGGCGGAGAACGCGTACGCCGTCGACCCGGTCGGCGTCGCGCAGATCACCCCGTCGCAGCCCCAGCGGGACAGGGGGCGCCCGTCGATCTCGGCGACGACCTCGAGCATGCGGTCGACCTTCTCGACTGAGGCCTCGTTGAGCGCCCAGGTCGTGGCGAGGGTCTCCCCGTTGAGGCGGATCGTCACCTCGATCGTCATCCGCTCCTCGACGTCGTAGCGGTTCTCGACGACCCGGTCCACGGCCGTGGCGAGGTCCTCCACCTCGGCCTCAGCCAGGAACCCGACATGGCCGAGGTTGACTCCCAGCAGGGGGACCCCGGCCGGACGGGCCAGTTCGGCGGCGCGCAGCAGCGTCCCGTCGCCGCCGAGCACGATGATCAGTTCGGCGTCGCCGATCGCCTCCGGTGTCTCGGGGACCATCCCCGCGCCCGCGCAGCCGATCTCCTCCGCCTCGCCGTCCAGCACGCGGACGCTCAGCCCGGCGCCGATCAGGCGGTCCATCACCAGGCGGGCGCTGCGCACCGCCGGCTCCCTGCCCGTGTGGGCCGTGACCACGATCGTGCGCTTGGTGTTCGCGGGGTCGCTCACCGGGGTCCCACCCTCATCGCATCCGTCGCCGTCATGCCGTCACCGCCGTCCGCGTGTGCCTGCTCACCGTTGTGGCCGCCGCACCGATGTCACTGGGGTCCCTCCGTCACCGCCCGTTCGATGGCCGGGTCGAGCGCCGGTACCGGATCGTGCCCCGGGCCCTTCCCGAGCCATAGAAGGTATTCCACGTTTCCCGACGGGCCGGGCAGCGGACTCGCCGTCACACCCTTCACCGTCAACCCGAGCGCCTGGGCCGACAAGGCCGCGTCCCGTACGGCTTGCGCCCGCAGAGCCGGGTCGCGGACGACGCCTCCCGCGCCGACCCGGTCCTTGCCCACCTCGAACTGGGGCTTCACGAGCATGGAGAACTCGGCGACGTCCGCCGCGCAGTTCACCAGTGCGGGAAGGACCAGGCGGAGGGAGATGAAGGACAGGTCGCCGACGATCAGCGTCGGCGGCTCCCCCACCATTTCAGGCGTCAGATCACGGACGTTCACGCGTTCCATCACGGTGACGCGGTCGTCCGTGCGCAGGGACCAGGCGAGCTGGCCGTAGCCCACGTCCACGGCGAGCACATGCGCCGCCCCGCGCCTGAGCAGCACGTCGGTGAAACCACCGGTGGAGGCGCCCGCGTCCAGGCAGCGCCGGCCCTCGACCGTCAGCCCCTCGAACGCGTCGAGCGCGCCGAGAAGCTTGTGCGCCCCTCTGGAGACGTAGTCGGGGCCCTCCGGGGCCTCGGCCACCACGATGGCGGCGGCGATGTCCACCTGGGTCGCGGCCTTGGCCGCCACCCTGCCCGACACCGACACCCTGCCCGACCCGATGAGCTGCGCCGCCTGCTCACGCGAGCGTGCGAGCCCTCGGCGGACGAGTTCGCTGTCCAGCCGCATCCGCTTCACCTGGCATGCCGCCCGTCGGCGGAGGCCGAACTCGGCATGGTCACCGCTCGCCGTCGGGAAGGGGCTCGTCCACGGACGTCAGGACCGCCTCCAGCCCCGTCAGGACGTCTTCGAAGATCCCGACGTGCTCGGAAACAGGCGCCTCCGCCAGCCGCCCCAGGGGGGACAGCGCCGACTCGACGCCACCTGCGGCGTCCTGGTCCTCACCCGGGTGGGGACCCGCGCCTGGAACCCCGGCTGGGGCCGCGCCCGGGACCGTGCCGGGGATGCCCGAGACCGTGGCCGGAAGCCCGCCCGGGGCCGCGCCGGGAACCGTGGCCGGAACCTCGCCGGGGACCGCGCCCGGGGTCTCTCCCGTCCGAGCGTTCGGGACCGCGAGCCAGGCGGGCGCTTCGCTTCCGATGTCCGTCATGGTTCCCTCCTGGGACCCGGCCCTGCCCGGTGCCGTCCGCCCTTCCGCCGGCCGTACGGCCCGCGTCCGGTGACGGCGATCGCGCGCCGGGGATGGTCCTGGGTCCTGCTCGTGCTCGTCGTCTCGGGAGCCGGGCATGCAGCGCATCCACCGGCCACCCCGACGGTATCGGACGCCGCCCGATGCCGCGCCCTCACGCCCGTACAGGCCGCGGCGGACCTGGTCGCCGGCCCGGACCCGCTGTGTAAGCTGTGCGCGGCCCGCCTCGCCATGCGAGGGGGCCCGCGTGCCCCGCGGCCGTGCCGGGAGAGGCGGTTTCCCACCGGCCCCGGACTGCGGCCGTCCACCTCCCGAGGCGCGTGACACCCCGCTCGAGAACGTTTTTCGCCGCGCCCCACGTGCCGGATCTCGCGCGCGGTTCATGTGGAACGCTACCGTCCCTGGTAGCCGGTATCTGATGTTGGTCCGTGGGAAGGGAGAGGGCGCACATGGCGACCGTCGAGGAGTGCCGGGCGGCGCTGGAGAAGCTCGTCGAGCAGTTCGGCGAGGTCAGCGCGGAAGATCGCGCCAAGCACGTGGTCGAGCGCAGGCTGGCCTGCCGCATCTCCGACCTCGGCGTGACCTTCTACGGCCGGATCCACCGCAACGGGCTCGACCCGTTCAAGGAGGTCGCCCCCGAGGACGGCCGCCCGGCGGAGGTCAAGCTCACCATCTCCAGCGAGGACCTGATCTCCCTGGTCAACGGCGAGCTCGACATGGGACGCGCCCTGCTCGGCGGCCGCGTCAAGATCGACGCCAGCCTCGGCGACCTCCTGCGCCTGCGTAAGCTCCTCTGACCGCCCGTTCTCCCGGGGGTCAGAATCCCAGGGTCGCGGGCACGTCCTTGACCGCGTCCTCGTCCGCGCGTCCGTCGCCCGCCGCCTCCCAGGCGGCGGCGCAGGCGGCACGCAGGCCGTCCACGGGGTCTCCTCCTCCGTCGATGTCGAGGTGCCCGTCCTTCCAGGTCGCGGTCCAGCCGCCGCACGCCCAGCCCGAGCCCTGCCCGTGGACGTCGGCCGCCGGTGCGTGCAGGCCCGACAGGTCGGCGGCGACGTGCGACGGGCGGTGTTCGGGCCCGGCGGTGAGCAGGTCGAGGGGACCGGTCACCCCGGTGAGGACGAGGAGGCTGTCCACTCCCGCGCGGGTGGCTCCCTCGATGTCGGTGTCCAGGCGATCCCCGATGATCAGAGGCCGCTTCGCGCCTGTCCGGATCATGGACTCGCGGTGCAGCGGGGGCTCGGGCTTGCCCGCCACCACCGGTTCGACTCCGGCGGCCGCGGCGATGACCCGGCTCATCGCGCCGTTCCCCGGCAGTTCGCCCCTTTTCGTGGGCAGGGTCGTGTCGCCGTTGGCGGCCACGAACCACGCGCCCTGCCGTACAGCGAGGGCGCCTTCCGCGAGCAGGCCGTAGGACAGGCCCTGCCAGATGCCCTGGATCACCGCCGCGGGGGCGTCCAGGGCCGTGGTCACCGGGCGGAGGCCGTGCGACCGCACGGCGACGCGCAGCCCCGTTCCCCCCACGACGAGGACGGCCGAGCCCGGCGGCACGTGTTCCGCCACCAGACGGGCGGCCGCCTGCGCGGAGGTCACCACGTCCTCGGGGTCGGCGGTCACGCCCAGACGGCGCAGATGCTCGGCGATCGCTCCGGGGGTGCGCGAGGCGTTGTTGGTCACGAACGCCAGGCGCACGCCCTCCTTCCTGGCCAGTTCCAGCGCCTCGGGAGCGCCCTCGACGGCGTGGTCGCCGAGATAGACCACGCCGTCCAGATCAAGGAGGAGCGTGTCGTACCCACCGAGCAGCGCCTCGGCACCTGCCGCCTCATCCCGCCCGTTCGTCATGCCTGCCTCGCCCGCAGCGTGGCGCGGACCTGGCTGAGCGCCGAAACATAGTGGCGCAGGGGACGCATGGCGACGGCCACGGCGAGCGGCTCCTGGGCGGCCTCGATGTCCCCGGCGCGCCACAGGGCCATTCCGAGCCCGTAGTAGGCGTAGTCCTCTGTCGGGTTGGCCTCGACGATCAAGCGGAAACTCCCTGCTGCCTCGGTGTACTGACGAGAGTTGAACTGGGCACGAGCCAGGGCCTCTCGGATGCTGCGTGATTCGGGCTCGGCCTGTGCCGCCCGCTCGAGTATGGCGGCGGCCGCGGCCGGGCTTCCGTCCGTGAGGAGCTTCACGCCACGCTGGAACCACTCATAGACATCACCGGACGGGCCGCCGGGTGGATAGCCGGCAGCGTCAGACGCTCCGTTTCGTCCCTGGATCATGGGGAAAGGCCTCCTGCAACCGATTTCCTGAAGAACCGGGCACCGCAGCATCGGGGAGCCGGGCCTTATGGCAACATGCCCGGTATGGAGAGTTCTGAACGGGCGGGACTGGTGCTACGTCCGTTCCACGGCGTGCGATTCGCAGTGGACGATCTGCCTGCGGTCACCTCCCCGCCCTACGACCTCATCTCCCCGGACGACATGCGGGATTTACTCGCTCGTCATGCGAACAACGTGGTACGTCTGATCCTTCCCGGAACGGGACATTACGGCGAGGCCAGGGCCCTGCTGAGCGAGTGGCTGACCTCCGGCGTGCTCACGACCGACGACCTGCCGGGACTGTACGTCTACGAGCAGAGTGGACCGCGGTTGTTGCAGCGCGGTTTGATCGGCGCGCTCGGGGTCGGCTCTTCCTCCGTGCTGCCGCACGAGAACGTCATGCCCGGGCCCGTCGCCGACCGCCTGGCGCTCATGCGGGCGACCGAGGCCAACCTCGAGCCGATCTTCCTGCTCTACGAAGGCGGCGGAGCGGCGTCGCGGTTGGTCGACGACGTGGCCGTCCAGCGGCCGCCGCTCGCCGACCTCCGGACCGCCGACGGGATCCGCCACCGGCTCTGGGCCGTGACCGATCCGGATGAGATCGCCGCGGTGGAAGGGGATCTGCGTGACCGGCAGGCGCTGATCGCCGACGGGCACCACCGCTACGCGACCTACGAGGCGTTGCGGGGCGACCACGACGAGGCCGGCCCGTGGGATTACGGGCTCGCCTTCCTGGTCGACTCCCTGGCCTACCCTCCGGAACTGCGGGCGATCCACCGGGTGATCCCGGGGTTGCCGCTGGAAGAGGCGGCGGCCCGAGCCAAGGGCGCCTGGCAGGTCCACGAGTTCGCCTCCCTGGACGAAGCGCTGTCCGAACTCGCGGCCGCAAGCGGCCCCGCGTTCGTGCTGGCAGGGGAGGGCGCCGCGCACCTCCTCACCGATCCGGACCCGATGCAGCTCGACCATGCCCTGCCGGCCGATCATTCGGCGCGCTGGCGGTCGCTCGACACCGCGATCCTCACCACGTTCCTGTTCCCCAAGGTCTGGGGCATCGAGGACAGCGAGGAGGCCGTGCTGGTCGTCCATCACGATCCCCTCGCCGCCGTACGGCTGGCGCGGCAGCACTCGGGAACGGCTGTGATCCTCAACCCGCTCTCCACCGTCGACGTCCTCGCGGTGGCGGCTCAGGGCGAACGGGTGCCGCGCAAGTCCACCTCGTTCGGCCCCAAGCCGCGCACCGGGCTCGTTCTGCGCGTCTTCGCGGCGAATTGACAGTCGAATCCGCTCGTCCGCGCCACGAACCGACCGTCGACCCCACCCGTCGCCGCCACGAACCGGCGATCGGATGTCCGCGTCCTCGCCGCCGGGTTTCGCATCCTCACGCGAACCCGGCGGTCGGGATCGTCGTATAGAGAGCGGTCCAGTCCTATCTGGCCGCGTCATCGATGCTCGTCCCGCGTACGTTCTCGGGGTCTGCCGCAGTGCCCGCGCCCCGGGCACCCGGCGGCGTATCCGGGGCCGGTCGCGATCGGCGCAGGCTTATCACCGGCCGGCGGCGGGATCCCTTCCTGGACCTCCTCGCCGCCTGGGCTTCCTCGCTTTCGGCTCGTTTGTCCTGATCGACTTGGTCTTCCGGATCGGCTTGATCGGCGGAACCGTCCGGCGCGTGGGCGACACGCCGGGCCGTCCGGACCTCGACCTCATAACGGCTGCCGCCCCGCCACCAGCGGCGGCGGAGGGCGCCCTGGACCTCGATGACGTCGTCGACCAGCCAGCCGGTGAGCATGTCGCGCACCTCGTCGTCGAACGTCGCGCACTCGATCGCGTCGGACCGCTGGCGGCCGGGATGGTCATCCGGACGGCGGACGGCGAGCCGCCACTGCGTGAGCAGGCTGCCACTGGGCAGTTCCCTGCCGACCGGCTCCATGGACAGCCGGCCCACCAGCATCACCTCGTTGCGGTGCATCTGATCCCCTCTCCTTCGTGGAGATCACTGTGGATGAATAGGCTGGGGCGTCGATGAGCTGAATGCGATTCTGTGTGAACCGGTTCTGATTACTGGGGTGGCCTGTGGACAACGTGACGCCGCTCGGCGGGGACGTATACGAGATCGACACCAGGATGGCCGGGTATTCGGGCATCACCGCCGGCTACCTCATCCTCGGGGACCGTCCCTGCCTGGTGGAGACGGGAACCTCCACCTCGGCACCGGTCGTCCGGGATGCACTCGCTTCTCTCGGCGTGGGTCCGGACGATCTGGCCACCGTGGTGGTGACCCACATCCATCTCGACCACGCGGGAGGCGTCGGGGACATCGCCGGCTTCTACCCCTCCGCCGAGATCGTCGTGCACGAGAAGGGCGCGCGGCATCTCGCCGACCCGGCGCGGCTGATGGCCAGCGCGAAAATGGTCTGGGGCGACAAGCTCGACACCTTGTTCGGCACACTCGCGCCCACTGACGCGGCCAGGATCCGAGCCCTCGGCGACGTCGGCACCGTCGACCTGGGCAACGGCCGCGCCCTGTCCAGCCACTACTCCCCCGGGCATGCCAAGCACCACGTGGGACTGCTCGACTCGCTCACCGGCGATCTCTACGTGGGAGACGCCGCCGGGGTCTACCTGCCGGAGACCGGGGACCTTCGCCCGGCGAGCCCGCCCCCGGACTTCGATCTGGAGGTGGCCCTGAGATCGATCGAGCTCTTCGGAGCGCTCGGCCCTCAGCGGCTGCTCTTCAGCCATTACGGCCCGGTCGATGACGTGCCCGCGACGCTCGAACGGTCGGCGGAAGAGCTCCGTGTGTGGGTGGACCTCACCAAGCAGGCCCGCGCGGAGGGTCTCGACCTCGATCACGCGGTGGCCATGGTCCGTGACCGGACGCGCGAGCGGTACGCCGCGCTCCAGACCGATACGGCCACCGCCGAACGGTTCGAGCTGCTCAGCGGCGCCCAGTCGAACGTGGGCGGGATCATGCACTGGCTCGACCGCTCCGGCACCTGAGCTCGCCCGATCGAACCCGTCGGTGTCTGGACGAACCTGTCGGCGTCTGGACGCGAACCGCGGGCGTGTGGGCACGCCCGAACCGGTGTCGATGCCGTATCGTCCCGACGCCGTCCGGCCTCGACGAAGACGTTCTGACACCGAAAAGCGCCGCCACCGAGTGATCATTCACTCGGTGACGGCGCTCTCAGGTTGATATCAGGGCTGGCGCTTCACGCCGCCGTCGGCGTCCTCAGCGTCCTCGTCATCTTCGGCGTCCTCGATCACGTCACCGAAGTCGGGTTCGATGAAGGCCGGACCGAACGCGCTGACCTCGTTCTTCGGCTCCACAACAGCACCTGTCTGCTCTGCCGCCACCTTGCCGGTGTCAACCGCTGCGGCCTTCTCGGCTTCCACTGATACGGGCTTGACCGCTTCTGCCGGCAGATCCGCGACCCCGTCCTCAGCCTGGGCCGAGCCGGGCTCGACTTCATCGGCCTTGGTCTCCGGAGCCTGCGGGGCGGTCGCGATCGGCGTCTCATCAGCGGCGCGAGAAGCCGATGATCCACGCTCCTGCGGAAGATCGTCGAGGATGTCACCGACCATCCTCACTTCCCCGGGCTCGTCCTCGTCGTCCTCGTCGTCCTCGTCGTCCTCGTCATCATCGAGGTCGTCATCGAGGTCGTCGTCGGCCCCGGCGTCCGAACTGTCGGCTTCGAGGTCACGCGGCTTCGTGGCAAGGTCGCCGACGGCATCGGCCGCCGCCTCGTCACCGAGGTCGCCTGTGAGGTCGCCTTCGCCTTCGCCTTCGATTTCGTCATCGCCTTCGTCGAAGTCCTCTTCGAGGTCTTCGATCACGGCGCCGGTGAGTTCCGCGTACCGTTCGGCAGCGTCGGTCTCACCGTCCTCGTCGAAGGTCATCGCCCGCTCGAACCAGTCGGTCGCCGCAGTCTCGTGGCCTGCCGCCGCCAGGGCGTCCGCATAGGCGTACGCCAGACGCACCGACCACGCCCTGCGCTGCGGATCCCGCAGCTCGGTCAGGCGCTGCAAGGTGACCACGGCCGCGTCGAACTGGCCCATGTCACGTCGTGCGCCTGATTCGACGATCGCGAGCTCGATCTTGCCCTCACGGTCCAGGCGCTCGGCCTCCTTGGAACGGACGAGGTCAAGAGCCCTCTCCGGACGTCCCAGACCACGCTCGCAGTCCGCCATGACGGGCAGGTAGGCGTCAGAGCCCGTCATCCGCCTCGCCGCACGCAGGTCGGCGAGCGCTTCGGCGTACTGCCCGGCGCGATAGGCCGCGATACCAGTGGCCTCCCTGATGATGCCGATCCTGCCCGCGAAACGGCGGGCGACCTTCGCGTGCTCGTACGCTCGCTCGGGCTCGTCGTCGCTCATCGCCCGAGCGGCCGCGACGAGATGGGACGCCACCAGGTCGGCGAGGTCGGTGGGCAGGGAGCGCAACTCCGCCCGCGTCTCCTTGTCCAGCTCGTCGGGAGTGATGTCCGCCTCAAGCTCTGGGAGCGTCTCACGCTCTCGCGGCGGCTCTTCGTTTCTCCCGTACCTGGCGCGGCTTCCGGCACCATCCTCCTGGCGGAAGGGCCGAGATCCGCCGCGATCGTCGCGGTCGCCGTACGGACGTGGTGCACGGTCGCGTGAGTCGGAACGCTCGCGATCACGGAACGGACGCGAGTCGCGGTCGTGATCACGCTGGGGACGGGCCTGCTCCCGGCCTTCTCCACCGCGGCGATCGTCCCGGAAGCCACCGCCTCCGCGCTGGTCGCTGTCGCGGGAGCCGTATCGGCCGCCGAAGCCGCCGCCGCCCTCACGTGGCGGCCGGCCGGCACCACCGTCGCGGTCGCGCGAGCCGTAGCCGCCGCGTGGCGCATCGCGATCCTCAAACGAGCGGCGCGGACGGTCACCGTAGCTGCCGCGGTCGCCACCGGCCCGCTGTGGGCGGTCGCCTCCGCGGAATCCGTCCCGGTCCCCATAGGACCGCTGAGGACGATCGGAACGCCCCTCACCACGCGGCCCGCGGTCGCCGGCAGAGCTGCCGCGGTCATCGCGGCTCTGGAACGGCCGACCACCACGATCGTCG
>NZ_BOOO01000032.1 GCF_016863275.1 Planotetraspora mira | reverse complement strand
CACGATCCCGGGAGCCGTACCGTCCGCCGAAGCCACCGCCGCCCTCACGTGGGGGACGCGCGCTGTACCCTTCCCTGCCGCCTTCACGGTCGTTCCCGAAACTCCGCCCGCCCTCGCGGTCGTCGCGTGGCGGTCGGGCGCCCCGCTCGTCGGACCGGAACGGACGGCCTCCGCGGTCGTCACGGTCTCTGAAGCCGCCACCGGCCTGGGAGGGGCCGCGGTCACCGGAAGGGCGCTGCGGGCGGTCTCCTCCGCGATATCCACCGCGGTTGTCGTCAGAACGGGCCGGACGGTCTCCGAAGCGGCCTCCCTCACGCGGGGGACGGCCGCCGTCACGAGCACCGGCGCCGCGGTCGTCGCGGTTGCCGTAGCTACCACGCGATGCGTCACGATCACCGTAGGAGGGCCGCGGCCGATCGCCGGCGCGGAAACTGTCACGGTCACCGTAGGACCGGCCACCTCGTTCGCCGCCGGAGCGTGCCCCCGGCCGGCCGGCCGCCCCACCTTCGCGGTCGCGGAAACCGCCGGAACGGTCAGAGCGGAAGGGGCGGTCGCCACGATCGCGATCTCCCGAGGCACCTTCACGCCGCCCCGCATCACGGCTACTCGAGCCGTCCCTACCCCCATCGCCGCGGTAGCCCCCGGAGCGACCGCTCACGTCCCTGCCCTCGTCACGGCTGTCTCCGCCACGGCTCGCGCCGTCACGCCCGTCTTCTCTGTTCACTTCTGTCCTCTGTTGCTCGCTCACCGCGTACGGCTGTGCGCTCGGTTCGCTGGCCGCGCTACTAGTTCCCGGATACGCCGAGCGGTGGAGATGCCCGATATCGGCTCAGTGTCAGGGGAGACCAGCCTGATTTGCCGTAGGTCTGCTGAGACCTCGTTGTGTGCCGTAGCCTCCGCTACTCGCTCTACGCAACGAAGGCCACCCGTGGTGGGGTGGCCCGGCAGGTTCCAGCCTAGCGCGCCGCCGGCGGTTCCCGGACCCGAAGGAGGAGGTCAAAGCTCCTGGTAGGTGACTGCCGTGATTCCAACAGGCCGCGAGAGTCGGTTGTGAAATGAAAAAGGGGCCA
>NZ_BOOO01000031.1 GCF_016863275.1 Planotetraspora mira | reverse complement strand
CGGTCGCCGGCGGAGCAGGGTTCACGGTCGATGTGACGGAGCCCGCGCGTCCCAGCCACGGAGGAGCAGGAACCTCATTTGTACAGTGCTCTCGGGTCTGGGGAGATGACCGGCTTCGAGCGCACAACGGCGATGCGAGGGTTCTTGCCGACCCAGTGCCTCGTCGGACGCGCGCCCGCCGCCCAGGACAACGCGCCTGCCACCAGCGCCGCCATCAGTGTGAGCCAGCCGAGCGCCCGTCCGACGCGCAGGCCGTATCCGCAGGCCAGCCAGTACAGAGAAAGCAGCACCCGGGCCCGGACACGCGGGCTGCTCAGCCGCCGCATCTCCATCGCGCCGAACGCGAAGTCGGCCGAGGTATTCGCGTCGCCCACGCCGGGCCGCAGTCGCTCGTACAGGGTTTCGAGCCAGCCGGCGTCGAGCGACCGCGCGCTCCGCCGGTCATCAGGGGGCTCACCCGTCTCGTTCGCCGCGGAGACGCGCGCCGCAGCGGCTCTCGTGGCGCGTGGACGCTTCGCTCCCACGCGCTTCCCGTCGGCGTCGCCCCCCAGATCGCTTGGCGGCCAGGCCCGCCAAGAATGTTCGTCGGCGAGGACGACGCGGCGTGTCCACCACCGGACGGGCGGCCAGCCGAGCCGCCAGCTCACACCGGCCGGGGTCGTGGCGAAAAGGCAGTCCCGCAGGCGTAGCCCCTCGGGCCGGCGGAGCCCACCGAGGCCGCAGGTACGAAGATCAGTGCCGTTGAGCGTGAGCGCGCCGGCATCGAGGCCGTCGAGTGACGTCACGCGCACCCGTTCCGACTTCCGGGTGACGGCCGCCGGCCCCGTGAGCGTCGCGTCCCGCAGGTCGATTTCCGCGGCGGACAGGCGAGCGGTGAACGGCCCGGTGACGACCGCGGCGCGCAGCGTCACCCGGCAACGGCCGGTGTCGACCTGAAGCGGCCCGCAGGCGCGGACGTCCGTGAGCGACAGGCACCCCCCGACCTGCATCGGACCGAGGTAGGCGGGGCCGTGGAAGCGCAGGCCGTCGAACCCGGCGTTCCTCCCGACAGCCGAGGCGCGAAAGGAGACGGCCCGGCGGAACCGGGAACCACGGAAGCCGACGTCCCCGGCGAACGCCGTACCGTCGAACGCGGCGAACCCATGGAAGTCCGCTTCGCGGAACGAGGTGTCCCCGTCGAACCGGGCCTCCCCGAACAGCGCGTCGCCACCGACGAGAATGCGGTCGAAGCGTCCATGTCCGCGTACCTGGGCGCCGTGCAAGGAGAGCTCGCGATGAAACCGGGCTTCGCCGAAGGACACGTTTCCGGTGAAGCTAGTGCCGAAGAACGAGGCGAGGTGATCGAACCGGGCATGGTCGAAGGTCGCGTCGCTCGCGAAGACGACCTCTCGGAAGCGGGCTGGGCCGGCGAAGACCGCACGGTCGAACCGTGCCCTGCCCAGACGGCGCTCGACGCGCTCAAGGATGCGCGTGAGCAGCTCCTCCTCCAGGGTCGTGCCGCGCAGATCGATGCCCTGGCCGGGGACCAGCCCCCGCAGGACGCTCTCCACCTCGGCCGGCCCCAGGTGCGCAAGGCACCGGCCGTACGGCTCCCAGGCGGCACCCAGGCATTCGGGCGAGACGCCGCACGTTTTCCAGGCGACGTCGAGCAGAGCGAGCTTCAGCCGGGATGTCATGGCAACGTGGTACCCAATGTCGTGTATCAAGGCGCTAAATGACGATCGAAAGGTAACATAGGGTGTTTGGGTCGTCACTATCCGATTAGCCATGTAACTGTTCGCCCAGAGGACGGGAAACCGTTTCCGGACGCCGAAATAGGCATGATCCATCGCAGGGGCGACAACTAGGATCGGTCACCACCTCACCGGCGCGGTCGGGCGGTACGGCGCTCAAGTGCCGGTAGAACGCGAAGGCGAACCAATGACCTTGCTAGTGCACCTCACGGCGGCCAAGAACATCCGCTCCGTGCGACGTGTCGGGATTCGCGCGGAAAGCCACGGGCGCGGGGGCGGGACCGGCGTTTACTGCGTGCCGGTGTCGCCCTCGTATCAGATGACGTACCAGTGGGGGCGTGAGCTGCGGCGGGGCGGTCAGCGCACGTTCGTCGCCGTGCACTTCCGCATCCCGGACGACGAGACGGTGTGGGTCGGGCACTACGGCTCGGTTCCGATTCGACTCGGCAGTGCGGAGGCCGCAGCCCTGGTGGCCGGGCAGGACGATGCCCGCGGGTACGAACTGTTCGTTCCCCGGCCCATTCAGGTCAGGGAGATCCACCGGGTTCGGCGGGTGAACCAGGTGACCGGATGGCGCTACATGCCCGACGCGCACGGCAGACCGCCATGTGGATGCCCGGTGTGCATTCCTCCGGGACAGTACGGCGGTGCCAAGATCCGCAAAGCCTACGAGGAATCCTTCAACAGCTAGAGCCTGTTTCTAAGTCCACTACGGGCAAGTCCTGGAACTGCTGGTCAGGTTGTCGTAGAACGACAATGGCCGGACGATTCGTCTAGCTGATGGTCCGGAGCGCGGGCCACATCGCGGTCCACGATGATCTGAGACCGGTGCAGACCGAGACGGCCTTACCCTGCTCGCCGTTCGGAACGCCCACTCCGTTGTCAATCCGGGCCACGTCGTGGCAGCCGACGAAGAACCTGCTCCAGTCGGTGGGCCGCCAGTCGCCGACGTGGACGACAACCGTGCGTCGAGGCGGTGGCGGGCCCCATGACCAGTACGAGTTGTGACCGGAGTAGACGGGCGGCAACCCCGATCCGAGCAGGTCGAGTGCGCTCGCCTCACTGTAGTCATTGGTCAGGATCACCGCCCGGGCGCGCTCGTCGGCGGGCAGGGCAGCCACCACGCCCTCGACCGTGGAGGCGAACGCCGGCCAGCCGATCTGGTTCGGGGTGTCCGGGACCGTGGCCGGAAGGGTGCTGGCGGCATAGGTAGCGACAGGCAGAACGGGCAGCGTCAGGAACGCGAGGAACAGACCCGAGACCACAGCTGCGACGGCGAAGATCGACCCCTTGAGACGAGCATGGCCGCGTGCGAGCCAGCGGTCGACGACGATCGAACCGGCGGCCATGAACACGGCCGCGCTACCGATCGCATAGTAGGCCTTGCCGCCGGTCATGACGACGAAGGCGAGGGCCAGGGAGCCGGCGATGCCGATCGCCCGCCACGGGACCGCGTCCCTTGAGCGCAGGAGCCAGACCGATCCGGCGAGGCTCACAGCGAACAGAAGCGGTCCGGTGAAGAGCCAGAGCAGGGGCAGGATCTGGGCGCGGTTGTCCGCCGCGTACCCGGCGATGCGCGAGGCCATGGTGAGCTGGGGCCAGCCGTTCGCCGCCTGCCAGACGAGGTTCGGCGCCCAGAGCAACAGAGCGATCCCAACAGCCGCCCACGGCCACACCGAGCGGACGACGTCCCAGCGCCGGGCGACGAGCAAGCCGAGGGCCAGCCCCGCGGCCAGGAACAACAGGGTGTCCTTGTTCTGCAGCCCTATGCCGGCGGTCAGGCCCACCACCAGCCACAGGCGCCGATCGGCACCGGCGAGAAGCCGGACCGCCAGCCACAGGATGAACGCCCAGGCGACCAGGTCGAGACCTGTCGTGGTGTCCATGTGGCCGGCGGCGAGATAGCCGGAGACAGCGGCCGTGACGGCCGCCAAGAACTGCGCCCGCCGGGACCCGCCGAGGTCGCGCGAGATGTGCGCGACGAGGACGACGATGAGCGCCGTCTCCAGGGCCGGCAGCACCCGGACCGCCGTCGGCGAGACTCCCAGCAGGCCCACGGAGGCGGCGGACAGGAGCGGGGTCAGCGGCGGCTGGTCTACGTAGCCGAAAGCGGGATGCCGCCCCGCCACGACGAAGTACATCTCGTCGCCCAGGAAGCCGTATGCGCCAGAGAACGCCAGCAGCAGAGCGACCGTCAAACCGGCCACCACGACTACCGGCCAGGGAACGGCAAGAGACCAGGTACGCCCGCGTGATTCCGACACCGTCACATTGTGATCTCGGCGCCGTTGCAGCGCTAGGAGGAATTGTCAACACCAGTGTGGGCGGCCGGCAGCATCTGCCCGGACATGGCCATCTCGTCACGCCGCGTGCTGTCGATCGCCGCCGGCTGGAAGGTGGGCGGATACGCGGCCTGGAATCTCACCGATCCCTACCCGATGATCTGCGAGGACTGCGGCGCCGACATGGACCTGCTCCTGAAGATCGACAGCGCGGAGTGGTACGGGACGGAAAGCTGGCGGCCCATCGAGGACGCCGGGCCCCAGAGCGAATTCCACGAGCATCCGAGTTCGTCTGAGCCGACGAACATCACGATCGGCCGTGGGTACGCACTGTGGATTTTCACCTGCCCGGTCTCGTTCGACCACCCGCACGGCGTGAGCATGCAGTAACCGGAGTAAAGCCCCCGTGGTTCTCGGCCTGCTTCACCTCGTCCCGCTCGCTACGGGAGGGTGCGACCGCGACCTCTTCCGCCAGGGTTCACCGCATGCCCGTGGTGGCGTCACATGCGCTTCTTCGTTGATCTTTTTAATCGGGTGCACGCCTTGATCGAACTGGGCGTAGCGGAGGCGACGCCTCCGTTGCATCTCTTCACCCGAGGTTCCAATGAAATTGATGGTCTTGAACCATCGGCGTACGAGGACACTGCTGCCGGCGCTCGCCGTCGCGGCCACGCTGGTGGTCGCACCCGCCGCCGCGTACGCGGACAGCGGTCAGCCTGCGCCGGTCACCGGCGGAATCCCCCTGATCAACACGACCGAGAAGATCGGTCCGGGGATCGACTTGCAGCACGTGAAGGCGCTCGACCAGAAGGGCTGGTACAACGCGCAGTTCCTGACCGTGGACCTGTCCGACAGAGCGGTCAGCACGGATCTGCTGACCTCCGGACCGGTCGCGTCGGGCGGGCCGCTCAGCGCGGCCGCCAACAAGGCAGGCGCCGTCGCGGGCGTCAACGGCGAGTTCTTCGACATCGGCAACTCCAACGCGGCGCTCGGTGGCGAGGTCCAGAACGGGCAGCTCATCAAGACCGCCGACATCGGCGGCCGGCAGCATGTCGGCGTCAGCGCTGACGGCATCGCCCAGCTCGTGGACCTCACGGTCAACACCACCGCGAACTTCGCCGGCGCGGACCACAAGGTCCTGTCGATCAACGCCGCGAACGGCGGCGGGGTCCCCGCGGACGGCCTGATCGCGTTCACGTCCGCGTGGGGCGACTACAGCCGCAACCGCGGCCTGACAGGCGTGGCCAACGACCAGATCGCCGAGGTCCTGGTTGAGAACGGCTCGGTCGTGTCGGTCACGCCCAACGGTCCCGCGGGCTCGGGGACGATCCCGGGCGATGCCTTCGTGCTCGTCGGGCGCGGCGCCGCGGCGACCGCGATCCGTGCGCTGCGGCCCGGCGACCCCGCGACGCTCAGCTACGCGCTCGCCGACGACGTCGCCAAGACGATGAAGTTCGCGCTCGGCGAAGGCGGCACCATCGTCTCCGGTGGCCAGGTCGTCGGCGGCCTCGACACCTCGATCGCCCCGCGCACCGCGCTCGGCTTCAAGGACGGCGGCCACACGCTCGTGCTCGCCACCTGGGACGGCCCGGGCGGCACCGGCAAGGGCGGCGTCGGGATCGACAAGGAGGCGCGTGACCTGGCCGCGATGGGCGTGCAGACCGCGGTCAACCTCGACGGCGGCGGCTCGACCACGATGGTCGCCCGCGCGCTCGGCGAGGACGACGCGACCGTACGCAACGTCCCGTCCGACGGCCAGGAGCGCAGCGACCCGAACGGCGTGGGGGTGTTCGTCGCGAAGGGCGACGGCAAGCTGCACCGACTCCTCATCAAGCCCGCGCCGGGTGCGGCGTCGGCCGACGGTGGCGTGAAGGTCTTCCCGGGGCTGCACCGTGCGCTCGTCGCGGAGGGCATTGACAACCACCAGACGCCGGTGACGGTCGGCCCGAAGTCCGTGCGGTGGTCCGCTCACGGAGCGTCCGTCAAGGGCGGCACGCTCGCGGCCCCGGCCAAGGCCGATGGGACGATCACGGTCGAGGCGCACGCGGGTCACGAGGCGGCGCACGAGAAGGTCACCGTCCTCGACCCGGTCGACAGCGTCGAGCTGTCGTCCCAGCGCCTGTCGATCGCCGACGCGACGCCCGACCACGCGGTCACCGTCTCCGTGACCGGCCGCGACGACCAGGGCTACACGGCCCCGATCGACCCGCAGGACCTCACGCTCGACTACGACCACGGCGTCGTCGGCATCCAGTCCGTGGACGGCAAGCTGAAGATCACCCCGCTCACCGACGCGGGCACGATCCTCACGGTCTCGGTCGGCGGCAAGTCGGCCCAGCTCCCGATCACGGTCGGCGTCGAGACCAAGACGGTCTACGACTTCGACGACGACGTGCTCGCCCGCTGGCGCAACAACAGCACCGCGGCCACGGCGTTCTCGGCGGACCCCGACGGGCTGCGGATCGACTTCAACGCGATGCGCAACGTGGGCATCACGGCGGCGTCGGCGGCCCAGCGCGTCCAGGTGCCCGGCCAGCCGCTGCGCCTGCGCATGCGCATCAAGTCGAGCATCAACGTGCCGAGCGGCCTGACCTACATGGCTTTCGCCGACGCGACCGGCAAGGGCACCGGCGTCTACGGCACCGCCCTGACCGCGAGCAACGACTGGCAGTACGCGACGTTCACGCTGCCCGCGAACACGCCGTTCCCGATCTCGATCTCGGGCTTCCAGGGCATCAACACGAGCGTCGCCCAGCAGAAGGCGGGCACGTTCGTCCTGGATCGCATCGAGGCCGACGTCCCGACGTCGATCGACCTGCCCGCTCAGCCCGGCCTGCGGCCCGACCCGCTCGTCTCCGACGACGGCTCGCTGCCCGAGGGCCACGACACGTGGCAGTTCGCCACGCTGTCGGACGTGCAGTTCACGGCCGACAACCCGGCGCTGACCCAGGTCGCCACGGCCGCCATCGAGCGGATCCGCAAGACCAGGCCGGACCTGCTCGTCCTCAACGGCGACATCACCGACCGGGGTCTGCCGCAGGACCTCACGCTGGCCCGCCAGGTGCTCACCGACGCCGGGTGCGACCTCATCCCGGTCGGCCAGGAGCCGTCGGAGAACAGCACGCCGAACCCGAAGGCCGGTTCGATCCCGTGCTACTACGTTCCGGGCAACCACGAGTCCTACGGCCTCAACAACGTCCAGTCCGACCTGACGAACTTCACCAACGAGTTCGGCCGGCCGTACCGGACGTTCGACCACAAGGGCACGCGGTTCATCCTGCTCGCCAGCTCCCTCGGGTCGCTGCGCGGGACGGCGTGGGACCAGCTCCCGATGATGCAGAAGGCGCTCGCGGACGCCAAGAAGGACCGGTCGGTGCACAACGTCCTGGTGTTCGCCCACCACCCGGTGGACGACCCCGCCGAGACGAAGTCCAGCCAGCTCGGCGACCGCGACGAGGTCGCGCTCATCGAGGACATGCTCACGGACTTCCGTGACTCCACGGGCAAGGGCGCCGCGATGGTCGGATCCCACGCACAGATCGCCGACGTCCACCGCGTCGAGGGCGTGCCGTACATGGTGCTGCCGTCGTCGGGCAAGGACCCGTACGGCACGCCGGACCGCGGCGGTTTCACCGGGTGGGTCGACTGGTCCGTCGACTCGCGGCAGAACGCGGACCAGCAGTGGATCGAGGCCGACGTGCGCGCCTTCGCGCAGTCCATCACGCTCGACACCCCGGCCTCGATCGAGGTGGGCAAGGCGGCGCAGCTTTCGGGCAGCATCGTGCAGCCCCAGGGCGTGTCCACGGGCACGCGTGTCGTGCCGCTGCGCTACCCGATGTCGGTCGACTGGAGCGGCTCGTCCAACCTGGCGATCGGCAGCGGGAAGGACGCCATCGACAAGGCCCGCAAGTCACACAAGATCGTCGCGATCCTCGACCCGCAGACCCGGACGCTCACCGCGCTGCGTGCGGGCTCGGTCACGGTGTCGGTCACCAACGACTCGATGCGCGCCTACACCGACGACAGCTCGCTCGCACCGATCACGACCTCGAAGACCATCCAGGTCGTGCAGGGCGGAAAGTGACCGTCACCATCACCACCGGCATGCAGTCGCTGCGGATCGGCTCCTCGGCGGTCTGACGCTCGAGGCGGCCCGGCTGGGGGCGAGCACGTAAGTGCCCGCCCCCAGCGCTCGTGGAGGAGTGAGCGGTCCATCGTGGATGACGACAGGCCCTTCGCCGGTTCGGCGTCAGCCGCGAACTCCGGCGACGCGGTCCGTCGGCGGGCCGGCCGACTCGTCGTCCCGCTGATGATCGGTGAGATCGCGCAGGTGCCGGACCGGTGAGGCCAGCAGGACCAACGGCATGCAGGCGGCCGCGACGGCAAAGATCATCAGGGTGACTCGGCCGCTGAGGGCGCCGGCGATGACTCCGGCGATCAACCCGCCGATCGGGATCGCGCCCCAGGAGACGAAGCGGACCGTCGCCATCACCCGGGGCAGCAGTTCGGGCGGACTGACGATCTGCCGGTAGGTGCGGGTCACCACGCTGATCACCACCACGCCGGCGGAGAAGACCGCGTTGCCGACGGCGAAGGCGACGAAGGCCTGCCAGCCGGTGCCCAGGGGGATGACGAGCGCCCCGGCGACCGAGACGAATCCGGCGACGATCAGGGCGCGCGCGGTCCCGAGCCTGGCCGTGACCCGGTTCGTCGAAGCCGCGCCGATCAGTGTGCCGACCCCGTCCGCCGCCAACAGCAGGCCGACGAGGCCGGGCTCGGCGTGCAACTCGCGCACGAGGTACAGGGCGTAGAGCGCCTGCTGCGCCCCGCAGACCGTGTTCGCCGCGGTGGCGGCCCACATGCAGGGACCCATCACCGGGTGGTGCACGACGAAGCGCCAGCCTTCGCGGATCATCGCGCGCATAGGTGGCCAGCGGTCGGGGGCCTCGGTGCGGCGTTCGGGCAGGGTTCGCAGCAGCAGGGCTGAGACGACATAGCTGGCCGCGTCGACGAGGAGGGTGGGCACCGCGCCGAGCGCCTGGACGATGAGACCGCCGACGGATGGTCCGCCGAGCTGAGTGGTGGCCTGGGTGCCGGAGGTCAGGCTGTTGCGGGACTGCAACTGCTCCTTGCTCACGATCGACGGCAGGAAGGTCGAGTTGGCGACGTCGAAGATGACGTTCGCGAAGCCGATCACGAGCGCCACGATCACCAACTGGGCGACCGTCAGACGGTCCAGCCACCAGGTCAGCGGGATCGAGATGACCGCCGCCGCGCGGGCCAGGTCGGCACCGATCTGAACCCTGCGCATGGGTAGTCGCTGCACGATCACCCCGGCGGGTAGGCCGATCACGATCCAGGCGGCGTAACCGGCGGCGGCGATCATGCCCATTTCGAACGCGGAGGCGTCGAGCACCGTCAACGCCGTCAGCGGCAGCGCAACCGCGCCCACCGCCGAACCGACCGCGCTGGTCGTGCCGGCCGTCCACCACCGCCAGAAGACGCTCGCGCCACGCGCACTGCCGACTGCCATCGCGGCACCCTCCCGAGTGAGTTCCAGAATGGAACGCACTATAGTCGAGTACGTGAAGCGCACTGATCTCTCCGACGCCGACTGCGGCATCGCGCAAGCGCTCGGAGTGATCGGCGACTGGTGGACGTTCCTGGTGGTGCGCGACATCGCCGGTGGCGTCACCCGCTTCGACGGCCTTCAGCGTGAGCTCGGCGTCAGCCGCCGCGCTCTGGCCGAGCGACTGACCAGCCTCGTCGCACACGGGGTTCTGGAGAAGCGGCCCTACTCCGATCACCCGCCGCGCTACGACTACCTGCTGACGGCGAAGGGCGAGGGCCTGCTGCCGGCGCTCATCGCACTGCAGGATTGGGGCACCAGGCATGTGATGGGAGACGGGGCACTGACCGCGACCAGCGAGGACGGGTCGGCTGAGACCCGTCGGGTGCATGAGCTGGTCAATCGGAAAATGCCGGATGTCGTGCTGGAACGACACGACGGCGAGCGGGTCGCGCCCAACGCACCGGGCGGCTGGACCGTGCTCTACTTCTTCCCCGGCGCCTTCGCTCCCGGCGCCCAGGGCTACCCGCCCGGTTGGGCCGACATCCCGGGTGCGCCGGGATGCACGTTGGAGTCCCTCACCTACGCGTCACGGCATGCCGACTTCGAGGCGTCCGGTGCCACGATCCGCGGCGTCAGCACCCAACGACCCGACCAACTGGCCGCCTTCGTCACGCACGCGAGGCTGCCCTACCCCCTTGTCTCCGACCAGGACAGCAAGCTCGCGGCCGGGCTGCTGCTGCCGACCTTCCGTGCGGCCGGCGTCGACCGCTTCAAGCGCCTCACCCTGCTGGTCGGCCCCGACGCGATCATCCGCGCGGTGCAGTTCCCGATCCGCGATCCGGCCGGCTCCGTGGAAGAGATGCTCACCCTCGTCCGCGGTCAATGACAAAGACACGGATCGCTCATGTCGCGAGTCGAAGGAACGCCCCTCCAGGTGGCGCGCTGACCGGGCGCGGTCGTCGGGGGAGCGGTCGAGGTATGTCGATCATGGAGCCCGAGTTCCTCGGTGATCAGTCCACGTGCTGCGGCGCGTACCGGGCGACCACCGGACGCTCCAGTGCGGCGACGAGGGCGTACAGACCCACAGAGACCAGAACGATGATCACGGAGCCCGACCAGAGCGCCGCGAAACGGGAGGCGGTGTAGTCCGCGACGAGGAGGTTGCCCAGCCCGGTGCCGCTGGCGAGCCACTCCGCGAGGGTGGCGCCCGCGATCGCGCTTCAACTGGAGATCCCCACGCCGGTCACCTGCCACGCGGCGAAGGCAGGGGCGGCCGCAGGACTGACGGTGGTGCTCGACCCGGCTCCCGCGCAGACGCTGCCTGAGGACGTGTGGCAGCACGTCGACGTCGTGACGCCGAACGAGAGCGAGGCGGGCGCGTTGACCGGGGTGGCGGTCACCGACCTGGAGTCCGCCGCGCGAGCCGCATCCTGGTTTCTCGATCGGGGCGTCGCACACGCCCTGATCACCCTCGGTTCGGGCGGCGCCCTGTCGGTCACCGCCGAACGTACTCGCCATTACCCCGCCTATCCGGTGACGCCCGTCGACATCACGGCGGCGGGCGATGCCTTCACCGGCTTCTTCGGCGCCGCCCTCGCCGCGGGGCTGGACGACGGCACCGCGATCCAGCACGGCATGGCAGCGGGCGCGCTCGCCACCACCGTTGCCGGGGCCAGCCCATCGCTCCCCGATCGAGCCGCCGTCGAGACGCTGATCAGCGCGGACCCCATCGTGCTCAACGCTCGTCCCAGAGGGGGCAGTTCAGACGGCTCTTAGGTGCGGCGATGGATTGTGCCGCCCGGCGCGTACCAACCCGCCTTCTTGCGTACGGCGGGAGACGGATCGGCCTGGCGGGCCTGGATGAGAGCGGCCTCGGCCTCCACGCTTGTGTGCACGAAGCGCCCGACCAATTCCACCGCCATTGCCCGCACGTGTGGATCAGGGTCGTGACGCAGCAGGCGCATGCCCGGCGCCAGCACCAAGGCCTCATCGGGCCGGCACGCATCGGTTTTGCAGCGGTCACAGGACAGTGCGTGCACCGCGGCCACTCGGACCGACGGGACCGGGTCCTCCAATATGGCGATCATTTCCTCGATCGCGTCCTCCACCAGGAGGTGGTCGAGCAGCTTGCAGCACTGCTCCCGGACCACCGGGTCAGGGTGGCGCAGACCCGTCCGGATCGCCGGCACGGCCGCGCGACCGCGGTTGAGCAGATGGCGGTAGGCCGAACTGGTCCGAGGCGCGCTACCAAGGGCTTCCACCACGCGTTCGTCACTGAGATCCGCCAAACCCAGCATGGGCACCATACGATCATCACCACCCGCGCCCGGCAAGCGAAATAGACACCGCTCACGGGACCAGGAGATCCCGCCCCCAGCCTCTCCGCCGGCGCCTCACCGAAGGCGCGGTTGAGAGCGGTCGAGGACGTGTGCTCTTGTGCGCTAAGGTCCGCCCCATGAGCGGAGCCGACGATCTTCTCCACCGGATTGAGACAACTCCAGAGTTGGCCGATCTACTGATGTGGCCGGGTGACTTCGACATCGCGCGGCGTGACCCTGTCGAGCAGTTGAGGCTGCCATCCGGACTGTCGCTGACGCCGATAGCCGGAGACGGCAGTGGCGGAACCTATTTCCTGTGCGGAACGCCCGGCACCACGCGCCCAGTTCTGTACGCCGATTCCGAGGGTCACGCCACCTTGATGGCCGCCGACCTGGTGGAGGCGCTCGCTCTGATTGCGGCGTTCCCCTACTGGCAGGACCTGTTGCACGGACATTCGGCCGAGGAGTTGGAGGAGGAGATCCGAAACGACGACCCTGACTACGCAGCCGCCCACGCCGCGCTCATCAGCCTTCTCGGTGTCACTCCACCCACGGAGGAGGAAGCGGTCACACGGCTACGTGCCTCGGCGTCCCGCACCGTTCCCAACTTCCTGCCCATCGGCCTCCTCGATGAGGGCGAAAGCATTTACGAACTGCTGTGATCTCCTAGTCGTCGGCTCGTCTGAGGGGCCGGGACCACGGCGGAGCGGCGGGCCGGGAATCGATATGCGGTCGCCGCCGTTGTCGCGGATACGGGGCCCGCATCGGGAACCGTCCGGACGAGACGCGCCGTACCCGGCCTGCAAAGACGACGCTCCCCTAGGAAAGGGAGCTGTCATGGCCTGGCTCATGGTTGTCGCCGCTGGTCTGTTCGAGGTCGCGATGGCCTACATGCTCAAGCTGAGCGACGGGTTCTCCGTACCGCCGGCGAGCGTGGGGTTCATCGTGTTCGCCCTGCTCAGCTTCGGTCTCCTCACCCTCGCGCTGAAGAGCCTCGACGTCGGTACGGCTTATGCCGTCTGGACAGGCATCGGTGCCGTCGGCACCGCGACCCTCGGCATGATCTTCTTGGGAGAGGACACATCCCTCCTCAAGATCGCCTCGATCCTTCTCATCCTCGCCGGCGTCGTCGGTCTCAACCTGGCGGGCGCCCACTAGTTCAGCGGGGCGGCAGAAATTCCATCAGGTAACGACCACCCCCGGGGGAACTCGCGGCGACCGGAGGTGACCACGGCGTCGCCTTCCTTCGTTGCAGCGATGGCCACCGCCCCTTGGTTCGCAAGAAGCAGCGGATCGGCCCCGACATCCGGCTGATGGTGCCCAAGACCGCGGGCGGCAAGCGGATGCGGGACGCGTTGGTCCGGCTGCCGCTGATGCGGGGAGTCGGGGCAGTGGAGCGTCTCACGCCCGCCACGCGCGTTCGCGCGCTACCGGAATGCTCCCGGTAGTCGGAATTCAATGGGCTCGCCCATTCGGTGAATCGCGAACTTACCGTGAAGGCATGTGGAAGGCCATCAAGATATTCGGCTTCATCGTGGGCGCATACGCCGTCGCCCGCGCACTCGTCGAGCCGTTCGTCATCGACATGTCCGATCCGGCGACGTACCAGGGCGACTGGGGCGGTCCCAGCCTCGGAGGCGTCCTTCTCGCCCACTGTGGGCCCGGGGTCGTGGCGGCCGTGGTGATGATCTGGGCGCTCCTTCGCCGCCGGTCTCGATTCCGCGGCCAGAACTGATGAGGCCGGAGAGGACGGTCTTCAACCGCGGGTACCGGCGTGCGGCGCGTCATCGCTGCTCACCTGCCTCGTGATGGTCGCTCCCGGCCGGTTCGTCTCCGAAAAGTGGTACATCCGATGAGCCGAGAAGTGGACTAGTTCACTGGTCCGCTTCCCGGCTAGCGTCGAAGACATGGACATAGACACTAAAGGCAACAGCGTCCTGAGCCTGCTTTTCCACGGGACGCCGTCCAAGCTTCCCGACCCCGCCGATGTGATGACCGCGCTCATCGAACTGCCGCCCGGCGACCCCGGCTCTCCGCCGCACCGGCACTCGGGCCCGGTCTACGGCTACATGGTCGAAGGGGAGATGATCTTCGAGTTGGAGGGCGAGCCGGAGCGGGTGATCCGCGCGGGTGAGGCGTTCTGGGAGCCCGGCGGCGATGTCATCCACTACCAGGCGGCCAACAACCTGTCCGACTCGTGGAGCCGGTTCGTCGTGGTCATGTTCTGTGTGCCCGATGTGCCGATGCTCACCTACGTCGACGACGCAGAGCTCGCGGCCCGCCGTGACCGCCGTGCTCCCCGGCCGAACTGATCGGCGGCAGGCATGCGGATCTTTCTTGCGGGAGCGACTGGGGTCATCGGCCGGCGGGTGGTGCCGCTGCTGGTCGCCGAGGGACACCAGGTCACGGCCCTCACCCGGAAGCCCGACCGGGCCGCCGCGCTGCGCGCGTCGGGCGCGGAGCCTGTGGTGGCCGACGCCCTCGACGGCGCGGGCCTCGCCGCCGCGGTCATAGAGGCAGCGCCCGACATCGTGATGCACCAGCTCACCGACCTGGCCGCAGGCGACTTCGCGGCGAACGCGGCGCTGCGCAGGCAGGGCACCCGCAACCTGGTCGACGCGGCACTGGCCGCAGGCGTACGCCGGATGGTGGCACAGAGCATCGCCTGGATCTACGAGGCGGGAGACGAGCCGGCCGACGAGACGACGCCGCTCGATCTCGCCGCACCGGGGGAGCGGGGAACGAGAGTAGGGGCCGCGGCGGCGCTGGAGGCGGCCGTCCACGAGATGCCCGAGTGGGTTGTGCTGCGCTACGGAGAGTTCTACGGCCCCGGAACCTGGTACGCGCCCGACGGCCTCGCCGCGGACATGGCACGGGCGGGCGGACTGGCCGCCGGCGGCGACGTGGTCTCCTTCGTGCACGCCGACGACGCCGCCACTGCGGCGGTGCAGGCACTCGACTGGCCCGCCAATCATGCGGTCAACGTCTGCGACGACGAGCCGGCGCCGGGCGGGGAATGGGTGTCCGCCTTCTGCGCGGCCGTGGGCGCCACACCTCCGACTTCGGCGGACACCGGCCGGCAGGGGTGGGCGCGCGGCGCGGACAACCACTACGCCCGCAAGCACCTCGGCTGGGTGCCGAGGTATCCGTCGTGGCGGGACGGCTTCGCGGCGTTCGCCGGCGGCACCGCTACCTGATGGCGCCGGGCGGCCTGCCGACCAGCGAGACCAGCATGTCGAGCGCCCGGCGCCAGGCGTGCTGCGGCGGCGATGCGTAGCCGATGATGAGGGCGGCGGGACGCTCCTCGCCCGTCGGGTGCCAGTAGCCCGCGGTGTGCAGGCCGTGCAGGAGCAGTCCCGCCCGCTCCGCCGTGGCGACCAGTTCGCGTTCGGCGGTCGCCGAGGCGACCGGCAGCAGCGCGTGCAACCCTGCGGCGACGCCCGTGAGCAGCGTGTCGGTGACCGTGGCCAGCCGGTCGGCCAGCTCGTGGCGGCGCCGCCGGTAACCCAGCCGGGCCCGCCGGACGTGTCGGTCGTAGCCGCCGTGGGAGAGCAGGTCGGCGAGCACGAGTTGGTCGATCACGGGGAGCGCCGAGCCGGTCTCCCGCACGGTCTGCAGCAGCGGACCGCGCAGCGGGGCGGGCACCACCAGCCAGCCGAGCCGCGCTCCCGGCGCGAGGGTCTTGCTGGTGCTGCCCGCGTAGATCACCCGATCGGGCGCCAGCGCCTGCATCGCGCCGACCGGCTGCTGGTCGTAGCGGAACTCGCCGTCGTAGTCGTCCTCGATCACGTAGGCGTCGTTCCGCCGGGCCCAGTCGATGAACGCCGAGCGTCTTCCCGGCGCCAGCACGACGCCCCACGGGTGCTGGTGGGCCGGAGTGAGCAGCGCGAACCCCGTGCCGTCCGGGAGGCCCGACGGATCGGCGCCGTCCGCGTCCACCGCCAGCGGCACAGGGGCGATCCCCGCCGCGGCCAGCAGTTCACGGTGCAGCACGAACCCCGGGTTCTCGGTCGCCGCGCGCTGGGCGCCGAGACGGCGGAAGGTGCGCGCGAGCAGCGCGAGCGCCTGGGTGAACCCCGCAGTGATCACTGTCGATTCGGCGCTCGCCCACACTCCGCGGGTCCGCGAGACGTAGTCGGCGACCGCCCAGCGCAGCGCGGGCATGCCCGCCGGGTCGGGGTAGCCCATCTGCTCGGACTCCATCGCCGACATCACCCGGCGGACACTCGAAACCCAGTCTGCGCGCGGAAAGGTGCTGACGTCGGGCCGGCCGGGACGCAGGTCGCCCAGGGACGCGGCGCGAGGCTCCAGACGACCGTGGCCGACAGTCTCGCCGGTGTCGGACTCCGGCAGCACGTCGGCCACCCGGGTGCCGGATCCACGCGCGCCCGTCAGCCACCCCTCGGCGATCAACTGCGTGTAGGCATGGACGACCGTGCCCCTGGACAGGCCGAGGTCGGCGGCGAGACTACGGGTGCCCGGGAGTCGGGTGCCCGCGGTCAGCCGCCCCGACCGCACCGCGTCGCGGAGGGCGGCCTCCAGCGACCGCCCCACCCCGCCGATGCCGGGCAGATCGAGATGCAGGTCGAGCCCCGACCCGAAGCCGGCCCGGCCATCGCCCGGCGAGCCCTGCATCGACCGACCCCCCTGTAACGTTCGCCCTCGTCCCGCACCTCATGTCATATCAGGCCCCGACGGCGCGATCGGCGATCGGGATGGATCCGAGGATCCGATGGCAGTGACGCGAATCACCGTCACCGACGCCTCATCGGCGTCACATATCCCGGGCCGATCCCGTCATGTGAGTGAGGCAAGGTTAGGGGGCCCCACATGCGTCCGTCGTCGGCCGAGCGCCGCTCGTTTCAGTTCTCCCACTGGTCGTTCATGTTCGCGGAGATCGCCGTCTGGTCGCTCGTCGTCCTGTTGGTGACCGGGGCGGCGCTGATGGTGTTCTACGACCCCGGCATGTCCCGAGTGACCTATGACGGTTCGTACGGCCTGCTGCGCGGACTCCTGGTCAGCAAGGCCTTCGACTCGACCATGCATCTGAGCCTGGAGGTGCGCGGCGGCCTGCTCATCCGCCAGGTCCACCACTGGGCGGCGCTCGTCTTCGTGGCGGCCGTCGTGTTGCAGTTGCTGCGCGTGTTCCTCACCGGCGCGTTCCGCCGCCCGCGGACCGGGCAGTGGCTGATCTGGGTGACGCTACTGGCGCTGGGCATGGCCGCGGGGGAGACCGGCAACGCCCTGCCTGACCACTTGCTGTCGGGTGGGGGCCTGTGGCTGATCGTGTCGGTGGTGCAGTCCATCCCGGTGGTGGGGACCTGGGCGCTGTCGCTGCTGTTCGGCCCGGGCTTCCCCGGGGACAGGGTCATTCCGGTCATGTACGGGGGGCACCTGCTGATCGCGGTCGTCGTGGCCGTGCTGCTGGTGGCCCGTGAACTGCTGGTGCGGCGGCACGGCCATTCCCGGTTCGTCGCCTCGCTGCCGGCGCGGCGGAGCGCGCGCCCGATGATGGCGCTCGCGACGATCGGCATGCTGATCATCCTCGGGTTCGGGTTCCAGATCGCCCCCATATGGCTGTACGGCCCCGCCACGCCGACACAGATCTCGGCGGGCTCGGTTCCCGACTGGTACATGGGGTTCCTCGACGGCGCCCTCCGGATCATGCCCGGGTGGGAACTCACCATCGGGGACCACACGCTCAGCCTCGCGGTCCTCGTCCCCACACTGGTGGTGCCCGGGGTCTTCTTCACCGCCCTGGCCGCCTACCCGGCAGCCGAGCGCTTCCTCGTCTCGCGCCGCGGCCGCCGCGACGCGCTGGGCCGGCCCAAGACCACGAGCCGCATGGCCCGCGAGACGCTCGCACATGACCTGCTCGATCGGCCACGTGAGACGCCGGTGAAGACGGGCATCGCGGTCGCGGGCGTCACGTTCTACGGCCTGCTGTGGGCGGCCGCGGCCAACGACCAGATCGCCGTGCAGTTCCAGCTCGCGGTCGAGGCTGTGACGATCTTCTTCAGGTTCGCCGTGCTCATCGGCCCCGTCATCGCCTTCGTCGTCACCCGGTGGGTCTGCCTCGCACTTCAGCAGACGGATCACGAGGTGGCCGAGCACGGAGTGGAGACCGGGATCATCACGCGCTCCCCGGACGGCGGATTCCACGAACGGCCGGCGCAGCAGGAGCGCCGGGACCCGGCGATCACCTCAGGCAGATGATCGTGACATCGAACAGGCCACAGGTTGTGATCGTCGGAGCCGGGGTCGCCGGATACCAGGCGGCCCGTGCCCTGTCGCGCAGGGTGGGAGACGGCGCGGAGATCATGCTGGTCAACCCGACCGGCGTCGCGCTCCATCCGGAGCTGCTCCCGCAGGTGATGACGGGCGTGCTCAACCCGGATCGGGTGAGCGTGCCGCTGGCCGAGACGCTGCCGGGTGTGCGGGTGGTGCTCGGCACGGTCACCCACATCGACGCCCGCGCCCGGCGCGTGCTCTACGACGGCGGCGTGCTGGACTACGACCGGCTGATCGTCGCGGCGGGAGGCGTGAGCGAAGTCGCCCAGGTCTCCGCGGTCTCGGCGCACAGCGTCGGCTTCCACGACGTCGGCCAGGCCCTCCATCTGCGCGATCACATCCACCGGCGGCTTTCCCTGGCCGCCGCGAGCACCGATCCCTTCGAACGCGCGGCGCACTGCACGTTCGTCGTGCTCGGCGCGGGATACGCGGGTACGGCGGCGGCCTCGGCCGGGCAGTGGCTGTCCCAGTCGATCGCCTGCCGCGACCCGCGGTTGCGCGGGCAGCCGATCCGCTGGATCCTGGCCGATCCCGCCGAGTGGCTGCTGCCTGACATGCGGCACCGCCTGTCCAGGACCACGGCGCGGATGTTGCGGTCGCAGGGCGTGGAGGTCCGGACGCAGACCTCGCTGGGCCAGGTCACCTCCCGGGGGCTGCGGCTCACCGACGGCGAGTTCATCCCCACGCGCACGATCGTGTGGAGCTTCGGGGTCCGTCCCGATCCGCTCGTGACCAACCTCGGACTGGCGGCCGAGCAGGGCAGGATCAGGGTGGACGAGCACCTGGCCGTGCCCGGCCGTCCCGAGATCTACGCCTGCGGCGACGTGGCCGCCGTCCCCGACCTCACCAGGCCCGGCAAGATCACCCCGATGAGCGGGCAGCATGCCCTGCACCAAGGCAGGCTGGCGGGCGGCAACGTCGCGGCCTCCATCGGGTACGGCTCGCGCCGGCCGTACCGGCACAGGATCCACGACTCCATCGTGGACCTGGTCCGGACGTCGGAGCCGCTGCACGTGGCATGAGTCGTCCGCCCCTACAGCGGTCCAGCCGTAAGGCTCGGCGACGGGTTCGCCTCGTCGTCTACTGGAGCCCGGCGCGGACGGACGTGATGCGCTGGGTGTTGAAGCCGAGCCAGTGCATCCGGCCCACGTAGCGCGCGTGCTCGATCTTCAGGCAGCGGTCCATGATCACCGTAGCGCCGCCGTCCTCCGCGATCCGCGCGCCCTCCTCGTTGATCACGCCGAACTGGCACCAGAGGGTGCCGGCGTTGATCGCGACGGCGTCTCGCGCGATCTGCGGCAGTGCGTCCGGCGCGCGGAAGACGTCCACGATGTCCACCGGCACGGGCACGTCCAGCAGGCTCGGGTAGCACGTCTCCCCGAGGATCTGCGTCTCGCGGGGATTCACGGGGATCACGCGGTAGCCGTGCCGCTTGAGGTAGTAGCCGACGAAGTAACTGGCTCGCAACTCGTTGTTCGACAGGCCCACGATCGCGATGGTCCCCGCGCTGTGGAGCACGCGTTGAATCGTCAACGGGTCCTGGTAGTGCCCGAGATCGGTCATGCCCTCGCTACCTCTTTCCCGCTGTCGCGGCGACGTGCGCGAAACTCTGCTCCAGGTCCCAGATCAGATCCCCGACGGACTCGGTGCCGACCGACAGCCGCACCGTCCCCGGTCCGATCCCGGCGGCCCGGAGTTCGTCGTCGCCCAACTGGCGGTGCGTCGTGCTGGCCGGGTGGATGATCAGGCTCTTCGCGTCGCCGACGTTCGCCAGATGGGACCAGAGTGACACACCGCGGATGAGGTCCTGCCCACCGGCTCGGCCACCGGCGCAGTCGAACGAGAACACCGCGCCGGCACCACGCGGCAGGTACTTGTCCACGAGCGGCCGGTACCTGCTCGACGGCAGGCCGGGGTAGGTGACGTTCTCCGCCAACTCGTGCGACTCGAGGAACGCCGCGACCGCCCGCGCGTTCTCCACGTGGCGTTCCATTCGCAGCGACAGCGTCTCGAGCCCTTGCAGGAACAAGAACGCGTTGAGCGGCGCGAGCGCGGCGCCGAGATCGCGCAGGGTCTCGGCGCGCAGCTTCATCAGGTAGCCGTACGCCCCGAACGTCTCGTGGAACTGGAGGCCGTGGTAGGCGGGCGACGGATCCGCGATCACCGGGAACCGTCCGTTGGACCAGTTGAACGTGCCCGCCTCGACGACGACGCCGCCGATGCTCGTGCCGTGACCGCCGATGAACTTGGTCGCCGAATGGATCACGATGTCGGCGCCCCATTCGATCGGGCGGCACAGGTACGGCGTCGCGAACGTGTTGTCCACGATCAGTGGCAGCTCGTGCTCGTGCGCGATGGATGCCACGGTCTCGATGTCCAGCACGTTTCCGGCCGGGTTGCCGATCGTCTCGCCGAAGAAGGCCTTCGTGTTCGGGCGGACCGCCTGCCGCCACGCGTCCGGGTCATCGGGGTCGACCCACGTCACCTCGACGCTCATCTTGCGCAGCAGGTGCTTGAACTGGTTCACCGTCCCGCCGTAGAGCGCCGAGGACGAGACGACGTGGTCGCCGGGCTCCAGCAGCGTGAAGAGCGCGGCCGCCTGCGCGGCGATCCCGCTGGCGAACGCCACCGCGCCGGAGCCGCCCTCCAGGTTCGCCACTCGCTCCTCGAACACCGCGACGGTCGGGTTCATGATCCGCGAGTACGTGTTCCCGTACTCCTGGAGGTTGAAGTACGCCGCCGCCGACTCCGGATCCTCGAACACGTAGCTGGTCGTCTGGAAGATCGGCACCGCACGTGCGCCCGTGTTCGGGTCGGGCCGTTGTCCGGCGTGCAACTGTCGTGTCTCGAATCCGAACGCGCGAGCTTCCTCGGCGCGGGGGAACTTGTCGGTCACCAAATCCTCTTCCTCGGCGTCACCCGCGGCCCTGACCTTCGGCCAGGAAGCGGCGGATGATCGGAGTCTGACGCGCTTCCTCAAGCAGGAAGCAGTCATGGCCGTACGGCGCATCGATCACCTGGAACTCGACAGGCTTGCCGAGCACGCGCAGCGCGTCTTCAATCTCCTCAGACGCGGACGGGGGGTACAGCCAGTCGGAGCTGAACGCGATCAGCAGCGTCCGGGCCGAGACGTCTTCGAGTGCCCGCGCGAGAGATCCGCCGCCGTGCTGCCGCGCGAGATCGAAATAGGTCAGCGCCCGTGACGTGAAGAGATAGGTGTTGGCGTCGAAGCGCTTGACGAACGAGTCGGCCTGATGGCGGAGGTAGCTTTCGACCTCGAACTCCGGTTCGGCGAGCGTGTAGCGGACGTCGTCGGCGAACTGCAGTCGCCGGCCGAACTTGTCGCTCAGCGCCGGAGCGGACAGGTACGTGACGTGGCCGACCATCCGCGCCACGCCCATCCCGGCGTCGGGTGCGCGGCCGGTGCCGTAGTACTGGCCGCCCTGCCAGGCGGGGTCGCCCATGATGGCGTTACGCGCGATCGCGTTCCAGGCGACCCCCTGCGGGTGCAGGGCGTGCGTACTGGCGATCGCCACGACGGCATCGACCTGATCAGGGAACAGGATCGCCCACTGCAACGCCTGCATCCCGCCGAGCGAGCCGCCGGCCACCGCCGCGAGTCGCTCGATACCGAGGACGTCCAGGAACGCCCGCTCGGTGCGCACCATGTCCGCGACCGTGATGACGGGGAAGTCGGATCCGTAGGGCTTGCCCGTCGCGGGGTTGATCGACGACGGCCCCGTCGTCCCGCGACAGCCGCCGAGCAGGTTCGTGGAGACGACGAAGTAGCGGTCGGTGTCGAACGCCTTGCCGGGACCGATCATCCCGTCCCACCAGCCGAGTCCCTTGCTGGCCGAGCCGTCGCGATCCTCGGCTCCGAACCCGTCGCGTGTGCTCTCCTCGGGGGAGGCCTTCGCCGAGCCCGCCGCGTGGGCGTCGCCGCTGAGCGCATGGCACACCAGGATGACGTTGTCCCGCTCGGGGGAGAGGGTGCCGTAGGTCTCGTACGCCACCCGGATCGGGTAAAGCGCCTGCCCGCAGTCCAGCAGCACCGGTTCCGGCAGGTCGAGGTACTGCGTTTCAACAGTGCCGACCGAACCGGCTGGGAGCGTCGAGGGCGGCATCATGGGCGAGAGCATACCTAGTCATACAGGTCCCGGCCAAAGTATTGTCGAGCGTCCCGGCAGGAAATGCAGGGATCATCGAAAGGGGCGTCACCGGACATGACGACGATCGACAACGGAGTCAACGTTCAGGCACTGCTCGACGCACGCGAGGTGCTGAAGGGCGCGCCCGAGGCGGCTCAGTTCACCTGGCGGGCGTCCTCCAGGTGGCAGAACGGCGTCCACAGCACGACGACGATCCAGAACTTCTTCGGCCTCGGGCAGGAGCAGAGTCACAAGAGCGAAACGGTGTTCACCGCCGACCACCCCGAGGTCTTCGCGGCGGAGGACAACGGCATCACGCCGATCGAGTACCTCCTCGTCGGCCTGGCGAGCTGCCTTACGGCAGGCGTGGCTTCCGTGGCGCAAAATCGCGGCATCCAACTGCGCTCGGTCGAGTCGACGGTCGAAGGCAACCACGACATTCGCGGGATCCTCGGTGCCGACAGCGACGTGCGCAACGGCTTCAACGACATCAAGGTGACGTTCACGATCGACGCGGACGCTTCGCAGCAGGACATCGAAGCTCTTGTGGCCCAGTCCCAGAAGCGCTCCGCCGTGTTCGACGCCCTCACGAACCCTACGAACGTCACCGTCGAAGTCGCCTGAGGGAGGCCGGGCCATCGAACGCACCACCACGGTCGTGATCGGTGCGGGGCACGCGGGCCTCGCCGCGAGTCACTTCCTCCGCGACCGGTCGGTCGACCACGTCGTCCTCGAGCGTGGCGAGGTGGCGAACTCCTGGCGACACGAACGCTGGGACTCCCTGCGGCTGCTCACGCCCAATTGGCAGAGCCGCCTGCCAGGGCATCGCTATGAGGGCCCGGATCCCGACGGCTACATGACGATGGGCGAAGTGATCGAGTTCATCGAGCGCTTCGCCACCGTCTCGCGTGCTCCCGTCCGGACCGGCACGAACGTCACATCGGTGCGACGCACCGACGACGGTTACCACGTGACGACGAGCCACGGCGAAATCCGCTGCCGGGCAGTGGTCATCGCGAGCGGCGCCTGCAACCGGCCGACGGTGCCGCAGTTCGCCGACGCGGTGCCGGCGTCCGTCGTGCAACTGACGCCGTTCGACTACGCCGGCCCCACCCACCTCCCCGACGGGGGCGTGCTCGTCGTGGGGGCGTCGGCGACCGGCGTGCAACTGGCGGCGGAGCTGAAGCGGTCGGGGCGGCCGGTGATCCTGTCAGTGGGGGAGCACGTGCGGTTGCCGCGCCTGTACCGCGGACGCGATGTGCTGTGGTGGATGGACGCGTCGGGCGTGTGGGACCAGCGCCACGACGAGGTCGATGATCTGGCGCGGGCCCGGCGGCTGCCCTCGCCGCAGCTGGTCGGGACCCCCGAGCGCAGAACGCTCGATCTCAACACGCTCGCCGCGATGGGTGTCGAGTTGGTGGGCCGCTGGGCGGCTGTGCGTGACGGCCGTGCGCTGTTCTCCGGTGGCCTGCGTAACGTGTTCTCGCTGGCGGACCTCAAGATGCGGCGCCTGCTGGACACGTTCGACGAGTGGGCCCGGGCTCACGGGTGCGACGCCGAAGTCGATCCTCCCGAGCGCTTCGCGCCGACACACGTGCCCGAGTCGGCACGATGGCAGATCGATCTGCGAAGCGGCGAGATCCGCACGATCGTGTGGGCGACGGGATTTCGGCCCGACTTCAGGTGGCTCGACATGCCCGTGGTCGACGAGAAGGGCCGGCTGCTCCACGAGGGCGGTGTGGTCGGCAGCCCGGGACTGTACGCGCTGGGGCTGCCCGTGCTGCGGCGGCGCAAGTCCACGTTCATCCACGGCATCGAGGACGACGCGCGTGAGGTGATCGATCACCTCACGCGGCACCTGGCCGTACGCCGTTGATCCTGGCACGACAGGCGAGGCGGTGAACCGCCTGACGACTCCTGGCCGCATGATCGGCGGGTGAGGCGCCGCCAGATCCTCAACCCGCCGGTCGGGACCGGGGCCTCCACGGGACGGTCATTCCGGCCGGCAGTCGGGGGGCGCGAGGCCGACGAGCTT
Organism: Planotetraspora mira; assembly: GCF_016863275.1. Classification (GTDB taxonomy): domain Bacteria; phylum Actinomycetota; class Actinomycetes; order Streptosporangiales; family Streptosporangiaceae; genus Planotetraspora; species Planotetraspora mira. Next base: position 210,980 of record NZ_BOOO01000031.1, on the reverse strand, counting down.
GGTCAGGAAACGATCGACCTGTTCCTCCAGCGGTGGCCATGGCAGGTCGGGCTGATTGACCCGCATCGACACGGCACCGTGCACCGCCGCCCTCAGATCCAGGGAGACCACTGCGGCGTCGTCTGCCGGGGCGAGCCCGGCGTCGATGCACCGCTGCACCGCTGCGGTGGTGCGCTCGGCCAACTCCTGCTTGAATGACATGGCCATCCGCTGGTTGAGCGTGCTCTCGTGCAGCACCTTGTACAGGCCGGGGTGTCGCTGGACCCTCCTGCCCAGCAGCAGGACGCGGGCACGCAGCTTCCCCGCCGGATCGGCGGCACCGGTCTCGGCCTGATCGACGGCCTCCACGAGTTCGCGATGGAACCTCTCCAGGGCGGCCAGCACGAGCGCGTCCCGGTCGGCGAAGTGAATGTACACAGAGGTCGCCGCGACGCCGACCTCCCGGGCCACCGCGCGCATGGACAGGGCCTGGTCGTCGCCGTGTTCGTCCAGCAGTCGCAGGGCGGCGCCCACGATGTCCTCGCGCAGCCGCTCGCCGTGACCGCGCGGGTTGCGGCCTCGCTTGACTTCGGGAGGGTCGGCCGGGGCGGAGGAGGTCTTGTCCATGGTGGCCCAATTGTAGGCGGACGATCGTTGCACTACAGTTGTAGCGCTACAACCGTTTACATACGGAGGAGTTCCCATGGAAAACCAGGTGAAGGCACTGGACCCGGTGTTCGCCGAGATGAGCGCCGCCACCGACCGCCTGCTCTGGGACGAGATCCCGGAGCTGACCATGCGCGAGAAGGTCCTGCTGTGCCTCACCGCCGACGTCTGCCAGCAGACCCTCGGCCTGCCCTTCCGGCAGCACGTGACGATGGCGGCGGACTGCGGCTTGTCCGCCGACGACCTACGCGAGGCGCTCCGCTTCGTCGCCTACGACAGCGGCTACCCCGCCGCCCTGGCGGCGCTCGCCCGCCTGACCGACCTGGAACGGGAGCACGCCCTGCCTGCCCCCACCGGCCAGGGCCACGAGGTGAACGCCGGCGGAACGGGCAGCCCCATGCCTGACCTGATGCGGCAGGCCGTCGCCGCGCTCGACGCACCGTTCGGCATCTACATGGACCTGCAGTCGCGGATGCGCGCCGACATGCGCCTGCTGTCGGTCCGTGAGCGCGCGTTCATCACGATGACCGTCGACGTGCTCTTCCAGACGCTGCAGGAGAGCTTCCGCGCCCACGTGACGCGCGCCCTTGGCGCCGGCGCCACACCGGAGGAGGCCCGCGCCGTCGTACGGTTCTCCGCACAGTTCGGCATGACCAAGGCATGGCGCGCCATGCACGTGCTCGACGCCCTGCTCACCGAACTCGGCGCCGCCGGGATCTGACAGGAAGGGGAGGCGCTTTCGGGCCTGACCCGGAGAGACGATGCGCGACCGGCGGCGGAGTAAGCAGTTTCGCCGCCCGGCCGCGGACCACGCCGTTCATGATGACGCCCAAGTGCTCCGCAGCCTCGCCTGAGCTCAGAACAGACCGTTGGCGGGGGGCTCGGTCCCGTTGAGCCGGAAGGCGCCGACGACAGCGGCCTTCCAGTAGCGGGGGTTGTGATTGGCGACGGTGCGGGCGTTACGCCAATGCCTGTCCAGATTGTGGGTCCGCCCGGTGGCCGAGCCACCACCGACGTCGAACAGCAACTCGGCCGACTTGAGGGCCCCTTCGATGGCGAAGACCTGCGCCTGAGCGACTTCGACGGATGCGAGGGTGAGCAGATCGGGACGTAACTCGGCGTGCCAGGCCCGATCGATCGACGCGGCGGCGTGCAGGACGGCGGCCTCGGCGGCGTAGGCCCTTGCGGCGATCTCGCCCACAGCGTGCTGCACGTAGGGGTCGTCCACCGACCGACGCGCGGTGCTGTGCGCGATGGGGCGGGCCCGCTCGCGCGCGAAGTCCACCGCGTCGGTGAGCGCGTTCCGTGCGATGCCGGCCTCGACCGCGGCGAGGTAGAGCTGCAGGAAGGGGGTGACGGGCGAGCGCCGCTCGCCGCTGTCGCGGATGCTGATCTCGTCGGGGTGGACGGTGACGTCGTCGAGCCTGGTGGTCCCGCTGGCGGTGAGTCGCTGGCCGACGCCGTCGAAGTCGTCGATGAGGTGCAGCCCCTCCCGGTCGCGAGGCAGGGTGAAGAACACCTTCTCTCCGTCGTCGTCCAGAGCCGCCGCGCCGATCCAGTCGGCGTACAGCGCGCCCGTGCTGTAGAACTTGGTGCCGTTGACCTTGAAATGATCACCGTGCCGGGTGATCCGGGATCGGATCTCCCCGTTGGAGCCGCCGATCTCCCAGCCCGCGTTGCCGAAGACGTCGCCCGCGAGGAACCGGGGGAACCACTTGCGGCGTTCGGCCTCCGGACCGGCCAGCAGTGCTTCGACGCGTCCGAAGTCCGGGCGTACGGCCTGGGCGATGTTCGAGTCCGCCGCGGCGAGATCGATCACGAAGCGGAACACGTCCTGGACCGAGGATCCCGCGCCGCCGTACTCGGCGGGGATCCGGAAGGTGAACAGTCGTGCCTGGGCGATCCGGCGGATCTGGGCGTGCGGCAACTCTCGCTCGCGCTCCCGCTCGGCGGCACCCTCGGCCAGCTCCGGGAGGATCCGCGCCGCACGCTCGTACAGCTCCGCCAGGCCGGCCGAGGACGGGTTCTGGGTACTCATGATCATCCCGGCGCGTCAGCGGGAGGACGCCGAGGCGAAGGGGATGGTGGCCGGTCGATCCGCGTCCTGCTGGGCCTGCGGGTGCTCCCAGAGCCCGCGGCTGCGCAGGATGGGCAGCACACCCTCGCCGAACCAGTAGGCCTCCTCGATGTGGGGATGGCCCGAGAGGACGAACTCGGTGATGCCGAGGCGGTGGTACTCCTCGATCCGGTCGGCGACCTCGGTGTGGCTGCCCACCAGTGCGGTGCCGGCTCCGCCGCGGACCAGGCCCACCCCCGCCCACAGGTTCGGATAGATCTCCAATCCGTCGCGACTGCCGCCGTGCAGGTTGAGCATCCGCTTCTGCCCTTCGGACTCGCTGCGGGCGAGGCCTGCCTGGACCTTGTCGACGGTGGCCGGGTCGATGCCGTCGAGCAGCCGCTGAGCCTGCGCCCACGCCTGCTCGCTGGTGTCCCGGCTGATGACATGCAGCCGGATGCCCTGGCGGAGGCTGCGGCCCTCCGCCGCCGCGAGTCCGGACACCCAGGCGATCTTCTCGGCCACGGCGGCGGGGGGCTCCCCCCATGTGAGGTACGCGTCGACGTGGCGGGCCGCCACCCGGCCCGCGGCGGCGGACGAGCCGCCGAAGTAGATGTCCGGCACCGGGTCGGGTACCCGGTTGAGCTGCGCGCCCTCGACTCTCAGATGCTCGCCGGCGAAGTCGACGACCTCTCCCCTCCACAGCCCCCGCACGATGTGCAGGAACTCGTCCGCACGCGCGTACCGGGCGTCCTTGTCGAGGAAGTCGCCGTACGCGCGCTGCTCGTGGCTCTCCCCACCGGTGACCACATTGAGCAGCAGCCGGCCGCCCGAGTGGCGCTGGAAGGTGGCGGCCATCTGCGCGGCCAGGGTCGGGGTGACGAAGCCCGGCCGGAAGGCGACCAGGAACTTGAGCCGCTCGGTCGTCTCGACGAGCATGGCCGTGGTCAGCCAGGCGTCCTCGCACCAGGCGCCGGTGGGCGTCAGGGCGCCGACGAAGCCGAGTTGCTCGGCCGCGTGCACGATCTGGCGCAGGTAGGCCAGGGTGGCGGGCCGGGCGCCGCCGGCCGACCCCGCGGGCAGTCCGTGGCCGCCGCCGACGATGTCGCGGCTGTCGCCGTAGGTGGGCAGGAACCAGTGAAAGGTCAAAGTCATGGCTATTCCTAGAGCAGGCCGTGTCGGGGTGGAAGCTGTCCGTTGAGTACGTACCGACCGATGTGCTGGACCTTCCAGCGCGCGGGGTCGTGCAAGGTGTGGGTGCGGGCGTTGCGCCAGTGCCGGTTCAGGTTGAGCCCTTCCAGGCTGGACCGGGCGCCGCCCAATTCGAAGACGGCGCTGCCGAGCTCGACCGCGACCGGGTCCGCGTAGGCCTTCGCGGTGGCCACGGCGATCGAGGCCGCGCCGGCCGACTGCGCGGTCAGGTCGGCTCGCGCCGCGTCGACCGCGTCCCCGGCCGCGACCAGCAGCGCCTCGGCCGCGCGGACCTTGATGGAGAGCTCGCCGACTCGCTGGATGATCAGCGGGTCCTCCGCGGCGCTCTCCTGGCCGCTCTCGAACCAGGGGCGGGCCTTGGTCCGCACGAACTCGACCGCCTCGGTCAACGCGCCCCCCGCGATTCCGACGTCGATCGCCGTGTGCAGCAGTTGCGCCAGTGCGCCGTGCAACTGCGGCCCGGTGAACGTCAGGTGGTGGGGCACCACGTGCGCGGCCGGCACGGGAACGTCCTCGAGCCGCACCGTGCCGCTGGCCGTGGTCCGCTGTCCCATTCCGGCCCAGTCGTCTACCACGGTCAGCCCGGGGGCGTCGCGGGGCACGTACGCGACATGCAGCGTCTCGTCCTCGTCACGGGCCAGGACCGGGATCCAGTCGGCGAACAGCGCGCCCGTGCTGTAGTGCTTGACGCCACGCAGCACGAAGTGGTCACCCGCGCGAATCAGCCGTGTCCGGTAGTCCTGCACGTGCTTCGTCCCCGCCTCGGACTGGGCGTTGCCGAAGCGCCTGCCCGCCAGCACCTCGCCGAAGAAGAACTCCCGCTGCGCGGGGCTGCCCTGCCGGCGCAGCACGTTCACGTAGACGACATGGCTCTGCGGGATCTGGGCGATGTTCGGGTCGGCGGCGGCCAGCAGCCGGAACACCTCGGCGACGGTCCGCGCGCTCACATCCGCGCCGCCGTGTTCACGCGGAACGGTGACCCCCAGCAATCCGCTGGCCGACAACCGGTCCAGCTCCTGCCGGGGCAGTCGCCGCTGGGCGTCGCGCCCGGCCGCTCCGGCGGCGAACTCGACGGCGAGCGCCTGCGCCACGGCCAGCGTCTCCGCGTCGTCTGCGATCACATGCGCGGCCGGTCGGTCAGGGGCTCGCGATGGTGGGCTGTCAATGCTCATGGTGCCGTCCGTCGGTGTGTGATGGCGTCGAGCCTAATTCATGTATAACCGGTAGGCAAAGTTGCATTTTCTCCGGAGGTCCGTATGGTGTGGGGAAACGGCCCCGAAGCACGCGTCTGGTAGGACGGCGATTTCGTCGGACTGCTCCGGATGCGCGGCAGCGGCCGTCGAACGGGCCCCGCCCCCTCTTCCGATCCCGAGCAGACGAGCTCGGCCGGCCTGGCCAGTCGCCCGGCCCGGCCGGCGGCATCGCCCGGACCGAACCGAACCCGCAGTGAGTGAACGTGACTGACATCGAACGCCGGATCATCCACTTCAACCTCTTCGAGATGAACTGCGTCGGCCACATCCAGCACGGCCTGTGGACGCACCCCGACAACAACCGGCACCGTTATACCGACATCGACTACTGGACCGGGCTCGCCACACTGCTGGAACGCGGCCTTTTCGACGCGGTCTTCCTCGCCGACGTGGTCGGGTTGTACGACCGGTATCAAGGGGGACCCGGGACCGCGATCCGCGAAGCGGTGCAGGTGCCGGCCAACGACCCGCTGCTCGTCGTGCCCGCGATGGCGGCGGTCACCCGGCATCTCGGCTTCGCCGTGACCTTCTCCACCACCTACGAACCTCCGTTCGCGCACGCGCGTCGCATGTCCACCCTCGACCACCTCACCAAGGGCCGGGTGGCCTGGAACGTCGTCACCTCCTACCTGCGCGGCGCCGCCAGGAACTTCGGGCTCGACGACGAGATCGAGCACGACCTGCGCTACGAGATCGCCGAGGAGTACCTCGAAGTCCTCTACAAGTTGTGGGAGGGCAGTTGGGAGGACGACGCGGTCGTCCGCGACCGGGAACGGAGGATCTACACCGACCCGGAGAAGGTCCACCCCATCGACCATCACGGAAAACACTTCCGCGTCGCCGGACCCCACCTGTCCGAACCCTCCCCGCAACGCACCCCGGTGATCTACCAGGCCGGCAACTCGGACCGGGGCAAGGACTTCGCGGCCAGGCATGCGGAGGCGATCTTCGCCGGGGCTCCGTCGATCGAGGCGCTGCGTGAGGAGATCGCCGACATCAAGCGGCGCGCCGCGGCCTTCGGCCGCGACCCCGACCACGTCAAGGTGTTCCCCGGCGCGTCGGTGATCGTCGCCAGGACCCAGGAGGAGGCCGACGCCAAGGTCGCCGACCTGCAGCGTCACATCAGCCCGCAGGGGTTCCTGGCCCAGCGCGGCAGCGGGATCGACCTGGCCGCCTACGACCCCGACGACACGATCGACGACATCGTCGCCCGGGGCGGCGACTTCACCGAGCGCGCGATACGCCCCCTGGTGGGCAGGGGCCTGCGGGTCAGGGACGTGCTCGATTCCGTCGGCCGCATCGGACAGGGAGGGCCGTTCTTCGTGGCCGGCACGCCGGAACGAGTGGCCGACGAGATCGAGCGCTGGGCGGACGAGACGGGCGCGGCCGGCTTCAACCTCATGCAGTACCTCTCGCCGGGCACGGCCGAGGACTTCATCGAACTCGTCGTTCCGGAACTCCAGCGGCGAGGGCGCTATCGCACGTCCTACGACGACAGCACGTTGCGCGAGCGCCTCCTCGGCCCCGGCATCCACCGGCTGCCGGACAACCATCCGGGCGCGGCGTTCCGCATCGCGGACCGAGGCCCCGGGGGTGCGGCCGAACCTGGGACGGCGCAGGCGGAATCATGAGATTTCATGTAAAACATGTAGGAAATGTTGACTTCTATGTCTTCGGCTCATAAATTGGACTTCATGAGCCAGGACGTCCCCCTGACCCGGCGCCACCACGTCGACTTCGGCCACGTCGCAAGCGCGCAGTGTTGCTGATCGCGGGCTTGTGACCCCTCCGATCCGGCGAGATCGCCGCCGGATCTCCGAGCCCCACCGCCTCCCACGGGGAGGAGTTCGCCTTGTGAACACCCATGTGCCGCCGACGGCTCGGCTCCCGCGGAACGCGAGAAGCGGCGTACGCGGCATGGCCGCGAGAGGGAAGACCCGATGAGCACCGTGACAGCGGCCCTCCTGCGGCCGGAGATTCCGGCCGGCCAGGTCGCCCCGCGGGTGACGCCGCCACTCAGGGAAGGAGCTGGAAGGTGACCGAGACCCTACCTGGGCGGGCCGTGGACGGGGAGCGGTTCCGGACGGCGCTCGCGGGGCACGCGGCGGGAGTCGTCGTGATCACCGCTCAGGACGAGGGGATCCCCGTGGGCCTGACCGCGACGTCGTTCTCCTCGGTCAGCCTGAAGCCGCCGCTGGTCTCCTTCTATGTGGACCAGGCCTCGACCACCTGGCCCCGGCTGCGCTCGGCCGACCACTTCGCCGTCAACGTGCTCACCAGCGACCAGGGTGAGCTCGCGGCCAGGTTCGCCAGGAAGGGCGTCGACCGGTTCGCCGAGCCGACTCGCTGGCGTCCCGGTCTGTACGGCGCGCCGCTGCTGAGCGACGCGTCGGCGCACCTGATCTGCCTGCCGCACACGACGGTCGAGGTGGGCGACCACGTGCTTGTCGTCGGCCTGGTCTCCGAAGCGACGGTGCACGGTACCGGTCGGCCGCTGTTGTACCACCAGGGCCGTTTCGGCCGATTCATCCCCCATCCCTGATCCTCTTTCACCTTCCGCCCGGCCGCTGCCACGGCAGCACGGTCGGCGACTTCCGCGTACCCGCACCCCTCACGAGGAGCGTTCGTTGTCCCCCTCAAGAACCATCCGGAGTCTCGTCGCCACGCTGGCCGGCCTGTCGCTGCTGACCGCGTGTGGCGGTGCCGGCACGAGCACCGTCGACAGCGGCTCCACCCAACCCGTGCGCGGCGGCACCTTGAACCTGTCGATGTCGCTCGACCCGTTGTGCCTGGACCCGCACGCGATCTCCTCCGACGTCGAGCAGATCTTCGGGCACATCCTGACCGACAACCTGGTCTACCTGGACGAGAAGGGCGACCCGTCGCCGTGGCTGGCCACCTCGTGGGAGATCTCGCCCGACGCCAAGACCTACACCTTCCATCTGCGTAAGGGTGTGACCTTCAGCGACGGGGCCGTGTTCGACGCTCAGGCGGTCGTCACCAACTTCGAGCACATGCTCGACCCGGCGACCCGCTCTCCGCTGGCCGGCCCGTACATCGCGCCGTACAAGGACAGCAAGATCATCGATGCCTCCACGCTCGAGGTGCACCTGTCCCGGCCGTACGTCCCGTTCCTGACTGTGCTGGCCCAGGGCTGGCTCGGGATGGAGTCGCCCAAGGCGATCAAGGAGAACACCCCGGCGCAGTTGTGCGAGCACCCGGTCGGCTCCGGCCCGTTCGTGCTGACCGGCTACACCAAGAACCAGAGCGTCACGTTCGCCCGCCGGGCCGACTACAACTGGCCGCCCGACCTGTTCAAGCACAGCGGTCCCGCTTACCTCGACGGCATCAAGGTCGACTGGGTGGGCCAGGACGCGGTGCGCTTCAACTCGCTGGTCAGCGGCCAATACCAGGCCACCGGCTACCTGCCGGCGCAGAACGCGCAGGCCGTGAAGTCCAACCCCAACCTCGAGTACCACAACAACAACCGGATCGGCTGGCCGTTCACCCTCGACTTCAACGTCTCCCGGGCGCCGTTCGACGACCTCGACGTGCGCCGGGCCTTCGCCGCGGCCGTCAACACGCCGGCGATCATCCAGACGATCGGGTTCGGGCAGCGGCAACCGGCGACCGGCTTCCTCGACCGGGTCACCCAGTTCTACGATCCGAACGCGAAGTTCCCGGGGTTCGACCCCGCGAAGGCCAACCAGCTCCTCGACCAGGCCGGCTGGACCGGGCGCGACGCCGACGGCTACCGCACCAAGGACGGCAAGGTCCTGGAGGCGCAATTGCCGGTGACCCAGACGGCCACGGTCAGCCCGGTCTACAACCTGATCCAGGCACAGGCCAAGGCGGTCGGCTTCAAGGTGAACGTGAACCTTCTGCCGCTCACGCAGATCACCACGCTGCGGTACGCCGGCGACTACGACCTCCTCTCCGGGGTCTGGCACACCAACACGCCGGACGTGCTCTACATCAAGTACGCGTCGGAGAGCATCCCCAACAACAAACGCCTCGGGCAGAACCTGTCCCACCTCTCCGACCCCCAGATCGACGGATGGCTGGAACAGGCACGTCAGACCACCGACAGCGCGAAACTCCAGGACCTCTACGGCAAGGTCCAGCAGCGGCTGGTCGACCTGGTGCCCGGTGTTCCGATCTATGACAACTCGGTGTTGTGGGCCACGAGCAAGAAGCTGCAGGGCGTCATCACCGACACGTCGCACGCCACGCCCGTGTTCACCTACGCGTGGCTCACGCGATGACGGCCCGCGGTGCGATGGCGGCCCGGCTCGCCGGGCACCCGACCGCGGTCGCCGTCGCCAAACGGATCGGGGTACGGCTGATCGCCGGAGTGGGGGTCCTGTGGGGGGCGGCCACGCTCAGCTTCATCGCGCTGCACGTCACCGCGGGCGACGCCGCCCTGTCCACCGTGGCCGGCCAGGGGGCGAACCCGACCAAGGAGCTGTTGGACCAGGTCCGGCGTGATTTCGGCCTAGACCAGCCCCTCTACCGCCAGTACCTCGACTACCTCGGTCGCCTGCTCCACGGCGACCTGGGCCAGTCCTACCAGCAGCGGATCGCGGTGAGCCGGGCGATCACCGAGCAGCTCGGCCAGACCGTCCAGCTCGCGGTGTCGGCGGCCGCCGTGGCCGTCCTGCTGGCGATCGGGGCCGCGGTGCTGACCGCGCGGAGGCGACCGTGGCGTTCGATCGCCTCCGGAGTGGAGCTGACGCTGTCCGCGACACCGACATTCGTGATCGGCATCGTGCTGCTCATCGTCTTCTCCTTCACTCTCAAGGTGTTGCCGGTCTCCGGCAACGACGGACCGCGCGCGCTGATTCTGCCGATGCTCACCCTGGCGTTGCCGATCGGCGCGGTGCTCGCCCAGGTGCTGCGCAGTGAGCTGGAGGAGGTGCTGGAGCAGCCGTTCATCCTCACCGCCCGCAGCCGTGGCATGCGGGACACCGTGGTGCGGGTGCGGCACGCCCTGCGTCATGCGCTGGTGCAGATCGTCACGATGTCCGGTTTCGTGGTCGGCGGCCTGCTGGGCGGCGCGGTCATCACCGAGACGCTGTTCGTCCGGCAGGGTGTGGGGCAGCTGATGCTCTCCGCGGTGACCACCAAGGACATCCCGATGGTATTGGGACTGGTGGTCTTCGCCGCATTCGTGTACGTCGTGGTGAACCTGCTGGTGGACATCACGTACACGCTCATCGACCCGAGGCTGGTGACCCGGTGAGCGCGTTCACCGCCACCGCAGCGGTGCTGCCGCGGACGAGCCGCATCCGGCTGCGCCCCGGGCTGATCCTGGCGGGGCTGTTCGTGGCGGTCGTCGTGGCCGCCGCCCTCGTGCCGCAGTTGCTGGCGCCGCACGACCCCTTGGCGATCGGTGCCGAGGGGGCCTTCCTGCCGTCCGGTGGCGGCCACCTGCTCGGAACCGACGAGTCAGGCCGTGACGTGCTCAGCCGTATGGTCTACGGGGCCCGACCCTCGCTGGTGATGGGGCTGGGGGCGACGGCGATCGCGGTCACCGGCGGCACCCTGCTGGGTCTGGCCGCCGGGCTGGGCAGCCGGTTGACCGAGAGCCTCATCATGCGGCTGATCGACGTGGTGCTCTCCGTACCGGAACTGCTGCTGGCGCTGGTGGTCATCACGCTGGCCGGTGCCGGCAGCACCAACGCGATGTTCGCCGTCGCGTTCGCGAGCATCCCGTCCTACGCGAGGATCGTGCGGGCACAGACGCACATCGTGCGCCGATCCACCTTCGTCGAGGCGGCGACGGGGCTGGGCATCCGGCGCTCCACGGTGATCTGGCGGCATGTCCTGCCCAACGCGATCCGGCCGGTGCTGGTGCTGTCCACCATCGGGGTCGGCACCGCGATCAGCGCCGGCGCCGCGCTGAGCTTCCTGGGGCTGGGCGCCGAGCCGCCTGCCGCCGAGTGGGGCGACATGCTCTCCAACGGCCTGCAGTACATCTCCAACGACTGGTTCCTGGTGGCCGTCCCGAGCGTGGCGATCACGCTGACCGTGCTGTCCATCACCGTGCTCGGCCGCGAACTGCGCCGCCGCTCCGAAGGGAGATCCACATGAGCAGCCTGCTCGAGGTCGCCGGGCTGACCGTCGCGTTCGAGGGCACCAGGGTCGTCGACGGAGTCTCCTTCACCCTGCAGCGCGGCGAGTGCCTCGCACTGGTGGGGGAGTCGGGCTCCGGCAAGAGCGTGACGACCCGTACCCTGGTCGGCCTCGCCGGGTACGGCGCACACGTGCACGCCGACCGGCTGCGCTTCGACGGCACCGACGTCACCGGCTTCACCGACCGCACCTGGCGGCGGGTGCGCGGGGCGCGGATCGGCTTCGTGCTGCAGGACGCGCTGGCCTCGCTCGACCCGCTGCGCCCGGTGGGCCGGGAGATCGCCGAGCCGCTGGCGCTGCACACCACGCTGAGTCGTGCCGAGCGTGCCGCGCGGGTACGCGAATTGCTGGAATCGGTCGGAGTGCCGGAGCCCGAGGTGCGGGCCGCCCAGTACCCGCACCAGCTGTCCGGCGGGCTGCGCCAGCGGGCGCTGATCGCCTCGGCGATCGCGTGCGACCCGGACCTGCTGCTGGCGGACGAGCCGACCACCGCGCTGGACGCGACCGTGGCCGTGCAGGTGCTGGATCTGCTCGGCTCGCTCAAGGACAACCGCAGCGGTCTGCTGATCGTCAGCCACGACCTGGCGGTGGTCGCCCGGCTGGCCGACCGGGTCGCGGTCATGAAGGACGGGCGGATCGTCGAGGCCGGCACCACCGATGCGGTGCTGCAGGATCCGCAACACCCGTACACCAGGGCGCTGCTGGCGGCGGTGCCGTCGGCGCACGCCAAGGGCACTCGGCTGTCCACGGTGGAGCGCCCTACGGTCCCGGCGCCCGCGCCGGTCCTCGATCCGGCGCCGGGTGGGGCGCCCGTCCTGGCGGCCGTCGGGCTGCGCAAGTCGTTCCCCGGACCTGACGGCGTCGCGCGGGTCGCGGTCGAGGACGTCTCGCTGACGCTGCGGGCCGGCGAGACGCTGGGCATCGTGGGGGAGTCCGGTTCCGGCAAGAGCACCACCGCCCGGCTGCTGCTCGGCCTGGAGACGCCGGACGCCGGCGAGGTGCTCGTCGACGGCACCGACTGGAGTGCGCTGACCCCCGAAGAGCGGCGGACCCACCGGCGCCGGCTGCAGATCGTGTACCAGGATCCGCTGAGCTCGTTCGACCCGCGGTACACAGTGGACCGGGTCATCGGCGAGGCGCTCGGCGTCGCCGGGTACCCGCGCGGCATCCGCCGCCGGGACCGTACCGTCGAACTGCTCGAGTTGGTCGCGCTCGACGCCGGGTACCTGGGGCGACGGCCGCTGGAGCTGTCCGGCGGGCAGCGGCAGCGGGTGGCCGTCGCCCGGGCGCTTGCCGCCGAGCCGGAGGTCATCGTCTGCGACGAGCCGGTGTCCGCGCTGGACGTCTCGGTGCAGGCGCAGATCCTCGACCTGCTCGCCGACCTGCAGGCCCGGCTGCGCGTGGCATATCTGTTCATCTCCCACGACCTCGGCGTCGTCTACCACGCGAGCGACCGGGTGCTGGTGATGCGCGACGGGCGGGTGCTGGAGTCCGGCGACGTTCGCACCGTGTTCGCCGATCCCCAGCACGACTACACCCGCGAACTGCTCGCCGCGATCCCGCGTCTGGCCACCCACGCGACGCCGCCGCCCACCCCCATGGGAGTGAGCTGACGGCCTATGAGCGAGTCGCCTCGTAGCCGGGCAGCAGGGCCGGGGTGGTCCGGGTCGCCGGGCGCATGATCAGGATCAGTACGGCCGTCCCGGCGAAGATGACCGCGGCGACGACGCCGACGACGTGCAGGCCGGCGGTGAACGCCTCCCGCGCGGTGTGCAGCAGTTCCGCGCCCTGGCCGGCGGGAAGGCGCCGGCTGGCGGCGACCGCGCCGGCCAGCGAGTCGGACGTGCCGTCCATCCTGCTGCGGTAGACCACCGCGGCCACCACGCCGAGCAGCGCGAAGCCGAGCGAACCGCCGAAGTAGTTGCCGGTCTCCGACATCGACGCCGCCGAGCCGGCGCGCTCCGGCGGTACGGACCCGACGACCAGCCCTGTGCCCAGCGCGAACAGGGGGCCGGTGCCCAGCGCCAGTACGGCGATGCCGATCATCACCAGCGGCAGGGCGCTCGCACCGCCGACGCCGACCAGTAGCAGGCTGCCCAGCGCCGACCCCACCAGCCCGCCGGCGATCGCGGTCGTCTGCTTCATCCGCCGGGCCAGCGCCGGCGCGGCCATGGTGCCGACCGCCACGCCGAGGCCCATCGGTGCGAACAGCACCGCCGACGCGATCGGCGACAAGCCCAGCACGCTCTGCAGATACTGGGTCACCAGCAGGCCCGTGCCGGCCATCGCGATGCCGGCGAAGGCCAGCGCGACGAGTACCGCCGTGAACGGGCGGTTGCGCAGCAGTCGCAGGTCCAGCAGCGGCGTCTCCAGCCGCAGTTGCCGGCGTACGAACAGGAATCCGATGGCCGCGCCGACGACGAGAGCCGCCGCCGGCACGACCGACACGCCCTCGACGATCAGCTGCTTGATGCCGTAGAGCATCAGCAGCGCCGCCGCGAGCGACAGCCCGGCGCTGGCCAGGTCCAGCCGGCCGGCCTGGTCGCTGCGGAACTCCGGCAGCAGGAACGGCCCGGCGAGCAGCAGCAACGCCATCGCCGGCACGGCGACCAGGAACACCGATCCCCACCAGAAGTGCTGGAGCATGAATCCGGCGAGTACGGGTCCGAGCGCGCCGCCGGTGAACTGGCAGGTCGCCCAGATCGCGATGGCCTGCCCGCGCTGTCGTTCGTCGCGGAACATGTTGGTGATCAGGGCGAGTGTGGACGGCGCCAGGGTCGCGCCGGCGACGCCCAGCAGCGCACGCGCGACGATCAGCATCAGCGGGCTCACCGCGAGGGCGGCCACGACCGACAGGACGGCGAACGCCGCCCCGCCGATCATCAGCAGCCGTCGGCGGCCGATCCGGTCGCCGAGCGTGCCCATGGTGATGACCATGCCGCCCACCATGAGTCCGTAGCCGTCGCTGATCCACAACTGCTGGACGTTGGTGGCTCCCAGGTCGGCGCTCAGCTGTGGGAGCGCGAGGAGCAACGCCGTCGCGTCCATCGCGACGAGCAATGTCGGCAGCATGAGGACGACCAGTCCCAGCCATGCCCGGTTGAACCGCATATCCGCAACTCCCTGTTCTCTCGACGTTTCGCCGGTGGTCGGAGCGGCCGGGAGCTTCTTGACATCGGCAGGGGGGAATCTCTCGCGTCTGCCATGGTGGGATGTCACCAGAGAGGACGACTTCGCGGTCCGGGCGATGAGACGGCGAAGAACTCATGCGATTTTCCGGCGGGGGATGTCAAGACGGCGGCGGCGGCTCCGACCAACTGGTCGAAGGGCCCGCCCGGGGCTCGCGAACCACGAGGAGTACGAGATGAAGTTCCTGATCAGCATGCACATCAACCCGGCCGTGCTGGACGCGCTGACCGACGAGGAGAGGGCGGCGATCGGCGACGGCCACGGCGCGTTCATCGAGGCGCTGAAGAAGTCGGGCGAGCTGATCAGCACGCAGGCGCTGGCCGACCCGTCACAGGCCGCCGTGGTGTCCGTACGCAACGGCCAGCCGGTGGTGACCGACGGGCCTTTCCTGGAGTTCAAGGAGTATCTGGGCGGCTTCTACCTGATCGACTGCGAGAACAAGGAGCGGGCGATCGAGCTGGCGGCGCAGATCCCGGACACCGCGATCGAGGGCCTGGGGGTCGAGGTGCGGCAGGTGATGTTCGCTGATGGACAATTGGAGGCATGACGGCATCAGCCATCGAGGACCTGCTGCGTGAGCTCACGCCGCAGGTCCTCGGCGCGTTGGTGCGCCGGCACGGCCAGTTCGAAGGGTGTGAGGACGCCGTGCAGGAGGCTGTCCTCGCCGCGGCCGTTCAGTGGCCGGCCGAGGGAGTGCCGAGCAACCCGCGTGGCTGGCTGGTGACTGTCGCGTCCCGGCGGCTCATCGACCAGATGCGCAGTGACCACGCGCGCCGGGAGCGGGAGTCGGCGACGGCCACCGAGGTGGTCCCCGAGGACGTGCCGGACACCGACGACACGCTCGTCCTGCTGTTCCTGTGCTGCCATCCGACGCTGACCGCGGCCTCCCAGACCGCCCTGACGTTGCGGGCGGTCGGCGGCCTGAACACCGCCGAGATCGCCCGCGCGTTCCTGGTGCCCGAGGCCACGATGGCGGCCAGGATCAGCCGGGCCAAGCAGCGGATCAAGGCCGCCGGCAGCTCGTTCAGCCTGCCGGACGGCCCGGACCGCGAGGAGCGGCTCCAGGTCGTCCTGCACGTGCTCTACCTGATCTTCAACGAGGGCTACACCGCCTCCTCGGGCAGTGAGTTGCACCGCGTCGACCTCGCGCACGAGGCGATCCGGCTGGTCAGGATGGTGCACGCGCAGCTGCCCGAGGACGGCGAGGTGACCGGGCTGCTCGCGCTGATGCTGCTGACCGACGCCCGCCGGGAGGCTCGTACGACGGCCGCCGGCGATCTGGTGCCGTTGGACGAGCAGGACCGTGCGAAGTGGGACCGCGGGCTGATCGACGAGGGCATCGAGCTGGTCAAGACGTCACTGGCCGGCCCGGCGCTGGGGCCCTACCAACTGCAGGCCGCCATCGCCGCCACGCACGCCGACGCGGGCACGGCCGAGGCGACCGACTGGCCGCAGGTGCACGCCCTCTACCTGATCCTGGAACGGATCGCACCCAACCCGATGGTCACCCTCAACCGGGCGATCGCGCTCGCCGAGATTGAGGGCCCGCCGGCCGGGCTGGCCCTGCTGTCCACATTGGACGGTGACGAGCGGATGGCCGGGCATCACCGGTTGTTGTCCGTACGGGCGCATCTGCTGGAGAAGACCGGCGACACGGCCGGAGCGTACGAGCACTACCGGCGCGCCGCGAAGTCCACCGCCAGCATCGCCGAGCAACGCTACCTGGAGTCCCGGGCCAGTCGGGTGAGACCATCAAGCGCCTGAAGCGCCACCGGACGGTGGCCACGAGGTACTACGAGCTCGCTGTTCGCCACGAGGCGACCCCTCACCATCGATGAGTGGCTTTGACCAGCACTCCAGGCCCTCGGCCACATGGGACCATGGGGACGTCGTGTCAGGTGATCTCGATGACGACCTTGCCGGAGGTGCCGCCGGCGGCCAGTGCGCGCTGGGCGTCGGCCGCGCGTTCCAGGGGGTAGATGGCGCCGACCCTCACCGTGAGCTTCCCGGACGCGGTCGGCGGTCCCTTCGCCGTAGGTGACCGGTTCGGCGCCGAGCGTGTGTACGTAACCGTGGTCGCGTGCGGAGGCGGTGCCGATGACGCGGGCTCCGCGAGATCCTGCGATCTGGACGGCGAGGGAACCCACCCCGCCGGCCGCTCCGTGCACGAGCAGGATCTCGCCGGGCTGGACGTCCAAGGCGTGGACGACGGCCTGGTAGGCGGTCAATCCTGCCAGTGGGAGGCCGGCCGCATCTGCCCACGACGACGCCGGCCCTCGGCTGGCTCCCGCAGACCTCACGGCCTGAGATCGTCTCCTTCGCCCGCACCGTACAGCGCATCGCCGCCGATCACGGGGGCGCTCAACTGCTCAGCGAGTCGGCCCCGTAAGCATCGGCGGTTGGGGTGCCCCGGGCGAGGCTGATAATTTCCCGCCATGGACGCGATCATCCGGCACGGACGGGTTGAGGATGTCGAGGCGCTGCTCGCCTTCTGGCGCATCGCCGCCGAAGGGACCGACCGCCATGACGATTCCGCCAAGGTGGGTGCGCTCCTCGAGCATGATCCCGAGGCCGTCCTCATCGCCGAGGTCGACGGGGAGATGGCCGGCACGCTGATCGCCGGCTGGGACGGTTGGCGGGCCCACCTCTACCGGCTGGCCGTGGACCCCGCCCGCCGCAGGCAGGGGATCGGAACCGCACTGCTCCGGGCAGCCGAGGAGCGCTTCGCAGCCTTCGGCGCGTTCCGGGCCGACGCGATGGTGCTGCTGGACAACGAACTGGCCCATCATGTCTGGGGCGCCGCGGGCTACGTGTCGCAGCCTCAGTGGTCCCGTTGGGTCAAGCCTCTGATGTGAGATCCAAACAAGACTCACGTCCATGACGGCGGTCGAGAGCCAGTGCTGCGACTGCCGGCTACACGAGGCTCTCATCGGCTAGGGCCGTGACCGGAAACGATCACCGGGTTGGGCGGTCATGAGCAGCGGGGATCGCGATGCCGCGCCACCGTGCGCTACTCTCGTGCGCCTGATCAACTCTGGTGAGGACCGGTTAATGCTGCGACGAATTGGCCCCGCCGCCATCGGTATCGCACTGCTCCTCGCGGGATGCGGCAACATGGACGCGCCGACGCCCGGCGCCTCCTTATCGTCGGCGGCTCCTGTGCTGCAGGCCGCCGCCGCGGACACGATCCCGGACCACTATGACCCGGCGCGGGATCCGGCCGTGGACCTGAGCAAGGCACTCACGCGGGCCGAGTCCGACGGCAAAGAGGTCCTGATCGATTTCGGCGCCGACTGGTGCCCCGACTGCAAGGTGCTCGACAAGCTGTTCCAGTCGGAAGAAACGAAGCCGCTGCTTCAGCGCGACTACCACGTGGTGGCAGTGGACGTCGGCGAGTTCGACCACAACCTCGACTTCGCCGCGAAGTACGTCAAGTTGGAAACGAGTGGCATCCCGGCGCTGGTGGTGCTGGCACCCGACGGCAGCGTCCTCGGGGACACGAACGACGGCTCGTTCGCCAACGCACGCACCATGAACAGCGACCAGGTCAACGCGTTCCTGACCCACTGGGCCCCCGAGAGCTGACGGTGCACCGCGCTCTGCTGGCCGTGGTGGCCGCCGCGTCGCTTGCCCAAGGATGCGCCGCGGCCGGCGCGAGCAGCCCGTCCGCCGAACTGTCGGGCCGCCTGGATGACAGCGGGGTCACCGTCGTGGCGGCGCTGACCACCGGACCGGATGGAACCCGTCAGGTGCGAGCGGTCTTCAGCCCGCAGAAGCTCGGCTTCCACCTTTACAGCATGGATCTTCCGCCGGGAGGCGTGAGCGGCCTCGGTGTGCCCACGACGGTGACAGTGGGCGGAAGCCTGCGCGCGGCCGGTAGCCCGACCGCGGACTCGCCCGTGAGGAACCTGCGGATCGAGGAGCTGGACGTGGACCTGCCTGTCTACCCGGACGGCCCGGTAACCATCGCGGTGCCTGTGCGCCGAACCGGGAATGGGCGTGCTGAGGTGGTCGTCACCTACGGGGCATGCAGCCCATCCAGCTGCCTGGCTCCCGTACGCGACCGCGTCATCGCCCTCGTCCCGGTCGGGACCTGATCAACTCCGAGAACATCCGCTCGTCGCGCCGTGTCTCCGGCCGTCGGCATGACGGCCGGAGACACGGCGATGACCGGTAGAGCCGGGGTCACACCGTCGTCCGGCAGCGGTTATGGGCGGCCCACTGGCGCCTTGGTGTAGTCGCATACGCCACCAGGGAAGATCTGCTTCAGCGTGGCCCTCTGCGCCGAGCTGGGTCGCCACGAACCGTAGTCGCCCCTGGCCACCGCCTTGTCGACCGGCTGGAGCCGGCACTTGTACATGTCCTCGTCGAACGGCCCGCCGGCGACGATGCGCGACGTGGAGTGGATGGGGAACAGCTCGGTGCAGGCCCCGTCCGCCCTGTGGTCGAGGACGCCGTCCCAGACGTGCGAGCCGGAGGCGATGAGCCGCCCGTCGGTGGCGAAGCACCGGTCGGTGGCCTCCGAGGGCTTGTTCTGGCCCACGGTGCGCTCCGGGTGCTTCCGGATGTTCGCCATCCACGTGTCGATGGCCTTGAACGCCTCGGGGAGCTGGGTCGACTGGGCGCCGCCCGGCCGCGCGTCCGTGAACCAGATGGCCTGGTTGTCCGCGTTCCCCTGCGCCTCGATGATGCGTTCCCTGCTGGCGAACGACTGACGGCTGTTGTGCATGTTCAGCTCGTCCTCGAGGTAGTGCCGCCAGTCGATGATCGGGATGTCGATCCTGCCGCGGAACACCATGCCGGACCGGTAGGCCGCCTCGATCGCGCCGACGTCGCCCTCGGTGCGCGGCGCCGGAGTCGCGCCGCCGTCCGGGCTCAGGGTCATGTTGCGCGAGCTCCACGGGTCGAACGTGCCGCCGGGCACGAACGGCGCGCCCTCCTGCACCATGTCCTCCGGGTCCTTCCACCCGCCGACGGTGGCGTTGAGGTGCAGGAACTCCTCGGGGGTGAGCGTCCCGTCGGTGAGCGCCCGGAGGCCGTACTGGACGCCGACGTTGTCGAAGGTCCTGCGCGCGAAGCCGTCCGGCTTCACCCCGTAGATGTTGCGCAGATCATCGAAATGAGTCCATTTCACCGTGTCCATGACGCCCTTCGGCTCCATCAGACCCTGGTTGGAGCCGGCCGACCCGTAGTGCGGGTTGAGCGTCAGGGGACTGAGCCCGCGCCAGCCGTTGACGCACTCGCTGGAGCCGGGCTTGCCCGTGTACGGGTTGCGGACCGTGCTGCTCGAGTTCATCCCTTCGAGCAGCTTGCGGTTGTCCCAGTTCTGCCACTTGGGATTGCCCGCGTCGGTGACGTCCATGAAGTACTCGAGCAGTTCGCAGTCGCCGACGTGGATGCCCTGCGTGACCATGTCCGGATAGGCGTACACGGGGATGGCCGCGTCGATGAGGCCGGGATGGTTCTGCCCGTACACGTACTGCTGAAGGCCGCCGCCGGAGGCGCCGACGCCGACGGTGTAGAGCGGCTCGCCGTGCTCCTCGATGAACCGTTCCTTCACCATGAGGGCGGTCTCGCCGCCGACCTGGAGGTTGTAGTGGTTCCCGGTGTCGTTGCCGGTGGAGTAGGCGACCGCGTAGCCGGCGGCCAGCCCCTCTTCGGCCTCGAACATGTCGTCGATCGTGGTGCCGAGCTCGCCCTGGTTGTGCCCGATCCCGACGCCGCCCGAGCTGAAGCTGTAGATCAGGCGCCTGTTCCAGGCCGAGTCGGCTGCGTGGTCCGCATCCACCTTCAGGGGGCTCAGCATCGCGATGCTGTAGATGAACCTGTCGATCGTGCCGCGCTCCCAGCGGACGACGAAGTCGACGACGCGACCGTCCGACGTCGTGGTGGTGGCGAGGTCGGCGGGCCGGCTGCCGTCGGCCGGCAGCGGCTTCCACCCACCGCTCGTGGTCCGGTAGACGAAGTCGACGCGCGGTTTGACGCTGCAGTCGCGGCTCCACCCGACGATCTGATCGGTCTTCTGGCCGTTCGCGTCGAGCGCGAAGACCGGCAGGCCCACGTGATCGTGGTTGTCGACCAACGGCTGCCCGAGGCCTGACTGCTCGGTCTTGCAGACGAACGGCTCCTGCTGGGGACCGGAGAAGATCGGCCCGGTGATGCTGTGATTCGTCAGCGTGAGCCGCGCGTCACGGTGACGGTCACCGGACGCCTCCGCCGTGAGGACGTTGACGCCGGTCCGCATCCCGTCGACGAGACCGACGAGCGTCCGCCGCTGATCACCCGCGGAGAAGTCACGCGTGACCTCCGCGCCGTTCAGACGGATCTTGACGCGCTGGGGGGAGACGTCGTCCGGGACCTGCACCTGCACCCTGGCGTCCCCGCCCGACACCTGGTCGGGGCGGCTGGACAGAACCGTGATCTGCAGGTCGTGCTTTCCGCCCTTCTCCTTGTCGTGCGAAGGGTCGTGCGACGGGCCGTGGGACGGACTGCCGGTCGCGGACGCGACCGCGGGGCCGGCCGCGGTGAAGAGGGTGGCCATGGACATTGACGCGATGGAAAGTGACGCGATGACGGCGAGGCGCATGCGCCGCCCGCCGGATGGGGACCGCATGGTGCACTCCTAGGGGGTCGCGGGGCTTGCGGACGGGAGGCGGATCACGGCCCGGTCCAGCGGTCGAGGTAGCAGGGGTGGTCGCCGCAGGTGTCGACGACCACGCCGTCGAGGAGGAAGGTCGCCAGTTGCTCCTGGCCGGCGGCGGTCTCCGTGGCGTCCGGCCCGTGCGGGTCCACGCCCTCGCTGTTGGGCACGTTCGCGATGGGCGGCGGGGGCGTCCCCTCGACCTCGCCGTCGACGGTGCGCAGTGGTCCGATGTCCCAGAGCGTGATGGTCGCCGCCCCGTGGTACGGCGAGTGCTCCATCCGGGGAACCCCCCAGAACGGCGTCTTCTCCTGCGCCCGGCCGGGGTCGAGGATGGGCGTGCGGATGCGGGCGCCGATGGTGCGTGCCTCGACCGCCGCGGACCAGGTGGAAACCTGGTGATCGCCGTAGGACGCGAGCAGGAGCACCTGGTGGGCGGGCGTGTTCGGGTAGGTGTCGGTCGTCATGTGGTGCGCGTAGCCGCCGGCCTCCGACCGGTCCCACAACATCTGCAGCAGCCCGAAGATGATCTGCTGGTCGAGCTTGTCGGGATAGTTCTGGTCGAAGATCGCCTGGAATGGCGCGAAGTCGACGCTGCGGTTGAGCAGCAAGCTGTAATTCATGCCGGGAACGCCGAGCACGCCGCGGGTGAAGTCGGGGGCCACCGCGGTGAGGGCGCCGCCCATGATGCCGCCCTGACTCCCACCCAGGTAGAGCAGTTCGCGGGTGTCGATGACCGATTCGGTCCGGCCGTTCTTGTCGAACTGGAAGGCCGGGTTCGCCGCGAAGCCGTCCGGATGAATCATCGCCCGGCCCAGATAGAGGAAGTCGAGCATTCCCTGCTGCCCGCGGTCGGCGACCGTCGGGAACTTCGAGAAGTCGCTGTAGGCCTCGGCGGCGGTCGCACGGTCGTCTCGCGCGAGGCCGATCCAGTCTGACGCGCAGAACATGATGTCGTGGTCGTCGCCGACCGTGTACAGCTTGCCGGAATCGACCTCGTCGGCGCTGCCGAGCAGGCCGTGGCCGTACAGCGACGGGTGCACCTTGTGGATCCGCCCGCCTGAGACGGCTGAGCGGGGAATGTTGCAGATGAAGTTCGCGGCCCGCTCGTTGCCGGGGATCTGGCTCGGCAATGAGGAGCCGTTCGAGTAGTGGAATGTCGCCCCGGTCGGGCAACCGCTCTCATCGAGGTAGCACGGCACGAAGACGCGTCCCGCGACGCGGCGTGCGATCTGGTCGTTCTCGCCCGTCTGGCAACCGTCGGCGCCGCACTCGCTGAAGTTCTGCACCGAGTCGACGGCGAACCGCGGAGAGCGCCCTTGGACGCGCTTGTCGTCCAGGTCTTTGTCGCCGAGTTGCCGGAAGGCGTCATCGCGGATGTGCAGCATCCGCTCGGAGAGGCCGCGCTCGCTGGCGACCGTGAAATCCCAGGCGAGGTAGAGGCTGTGCGTTCCCACCCCGGCCTTCTCGAGCGTCGCGAAGATCTTCTTCATCTGCGCCAGACGCCGCGAGTCGACCTTCCCGGTGCCGTGCTTCCCGCCGCCGTTCTGAGAGTCGGCGTACGCCGCGAAGGCGGGGCCGGGCGGGATGAGATGACCTGTACGGTCGCGCATCGAGCGGAGCGCGACGATATAGCGTGTTCCCTCCGCGAGGTTCGCGGCCGGGTGGATGATCAGAGCCTGGCGGGCGGGATCGGTCGCGTTGGCGTCGAGTTCCGCCCAGTACGCCGTGCGCTTGCCGGTGCGGGTGTCGAGCAGCACGATCGGCGCGTCATGGTCGAGTGAGGCGCCGATATCGGTGATCGGCGCTGCCTTGGTCTTCGTCAAATCGACCCCGGGCACCCTGGTGAGGATCGGCGTGCCGGGGCTGAACCCGTCGTTTCGGTTCCATTCGGCCGGGTCGATCGGCGTGCCGGCGATGTTCTGCGGCATCATCCCCGGTGAAAAGGCGATCCGTCGGCCGGTTTCCGTGGACGTGTCGGGAACGGTGAAATAGTCGTTGGGAAACGGCAGCAGACAGGCGGACGGGTCGATCGGGTCGCAACCGGATTGCGGGCTGCCGTGGTCGGGACCGTGTCCGGCACTGGGGGGCGGGGTCGGTGCTCCTGCGGCCGCGGCGACAGGAGTGCTCACCATCAGGGCGGCCGTGACGGCCAGCGCGCTGAACAAAGCGAACGAGCGATTCATGCAATTTCCTCGGCTAAAGCCAGAATCGGCATCGTGGGATGCTAACTCGATCACACGTCCGACAACTATCGGCGTTCACCCGAGAGTTCAGGACCGTTCGTTGTGATTTCTCCCAAGCGCCTGCAAGGTCAACGCCGTACCCAGCACGAGGACGCCCCGCCCCGACCCCACGGAGTAGCCCGTGAGTTCGTGTATCCGGGCCAGCCGGTAGTCGAGGGTGTTGGGATGAATGTGCAGCGCAGCCGCCGTACGCATCCGGTGGAAATCGTTGGCGAACCACGCGGCGAGGGTTTGCACGAGTTCGGGCCCGGATTCCAGCGGGTGGAGGACGTCGGCCAGACGCCGGCCCACCTCCCCGGCGCTCGTCAGCACGTACTCCAAAAGGACGTCGTCGAGTGTGTAGGTTCCCGGCGCGGCGTTCAGCCGGACGGCGAGCCGAAGCACATGGTCGGCCTCCGCCGCCGCCGGCGGTACGCCGTCCAGATCCGCTCCTGTGGCGATCGCCGCGAGCACCGGCGCGTCGGCGGCCTTCGCCATGCGCGCCACCACGTCCGCGGCCCGGGCGTCACGGTCGTCCGGGTCTGTGCGCGGGAGGAGGACCACACCGCCGCCGGGTGACAGGACGCTGAGCGACTGCGACTCGTGCCCGGAGTCGTCGGACAGGCCCTGCTCCATCCGCCGCAACTTGCGGCGGGCCGCCACGGCGCTTTCGACCTCCTCGTCGCGCTCGTCGACTGAGGACTCGACCCGAACCGCCAGCACGTGATACCCGGCGGCCAGTCGATGGCCGGCGCGCTCGGCCAGTTGGCGCGCGGGCATTCCCGCGAGGAGCGCCTCCGCCAGCCGGCGACGCGCCTCCCGATCCTCGTCGTGGATCGCCTGCCGCTCCTCGAGGTAAGCGGCCGCGACCGCGCCGGTGACGAGATTGTTGAATGTGATCACCAGGTGTGCGGCCTCGAACAGGTCCGCACGCTCGTCGGGATGCGCGTCGTCGCAGAGTTCCTGCCACCCGATCCTCGATCCGACGCGGTAGGCCGTGAGCACCGTCTCCAGCGGAACCCGTTCCTCCGCCCGCCGTGCGGCGCTGCGGCGGACGGTCAGAAGCTCTCGCTCATCCGGCAGTTCGTCATGGCTGAGGACCCGGAAGAACAGCCGCAGGTTGTGCCGGCAGATCTGGAGGAGCTCACCCTCCAACTGCTCTCGGGGCAGGTGGGCGTAGAGGGGGATCTCCGCGACGAAGGCGTCGACCATCCGATCGGCGAGCAGGTCGAGGCGCGTCGCGACACGCTCGGCGAGAGCGTTCAGTCGACGCATGTCGGTCCGGCCGCCATTCTCACAGGCCCTTCGATGATCAGGTGAGGTCATCGTATTCCCGGCCGGGTCGGCGTGACGATCGTGCCCTTGCCCTCCTCTCGTAGGTACGGTCGCGGCAGAGAGGGGTGCTGGGGTCGAGTGTCGGCTCGGCCCCAGCACCGATCTGGAGCGGTCTTGTCACATCACAGCGTGGCGCACTGACCTTGCTTAGGGCCGGTGACGGTGTTGGGGTTTCCGTTGTCGATCGGGGCCGGTCGATTGCCCGAGCAGTTCAACGGCCCGGTGATCTTGTTGCCGGAGATCACGGTGGTTCCCCCCGTGTTGGTGACCGACACCGGGCCGGTCACCGTGTTGACGGCGCATCGCCGGGCCGGGTCTCCGATGGTGACCGATGTGGCGCCGTCGACGTTCACCGAGCCGGTCACCGTCGTGTCGCAGAGGGCCACCACACTCGCGCCCGAGGCGTCCACCGGTCCGCTGACCTTCGCACCTGCGGTGGTCAGCAGGCCTGCGCCCGCTCGGACGACCACTGGCCCGGTCTGAGTGGCACCGTCGAGGCACAGCACGCCCGAGGAGACGACCAGTGGCCCGGTGTGGTTCGTGGTCTGGATGCTCGTGCACCCCGGCTCGGTGGTCGAGAAGTAGTACGTGTTCCCCGCCTTCGTGTCGAACTCGAGGAAGCCGTCGTGGACGGTCACCGCGGTGAAGTGGCCCTTGTCGTCGGTCACTGTGACGGCTGATGTCGGCCACGGGTTCTTCAACCTCAGGTTGCCGCCGGCCTTGCTCGTGATCTCCAGCGAGTGCACCACACCCCCGGTTCGCGCGGCGGACACCTCGAACGCGCCCTTCGCCAGGAGGCGGTGGAAGCTCGCGTCGCGGTTCGCCGGCCAGTCGGGGAAGACCGCCAGTTTCTCGCCGTCGCCGTACAGGAGCATGCTGTTGAGCCCCTCGGTGGCCGCCGCCTTCTCGATGCCGTGGAAGCCGTCGGCGACGGCGAGGTTGGGGGCGAGGCCGATGGTGCCGTTCAGCTGCGTCTTGAGCCGGTTGATGAGGGTCTCCGGGTCGTAGCCGACGCGGGCGGCCTGGGCGAACACCTTGGCGAAGGCGTTGAGCTGGCCCCAGGAGTTCATCTGCTGCACGGACGCCTGGCCCCGTGCGAGGTCCGCAGGTGACGAGAAGATGTCGACCTCGTCGCCGGGCTGGATGACCTCCAGGTTCACGGTGTTGTCGCCGGAGCGGAAGTTCGGGCCGGGCTGCCCGTTCTCCCCGATCATCGTGCCGTCGTCGGCGAGCGTGTAGACCGAGGCGCCGTTGCGAGTCGTGGTCGGCGTGGGTGCGAGCCGGTTGAGCATGTCCTCCCAGACCGCCCGCTGGTCCGGGTCGTCGTTGAGGAGCTTGCTTGCTTCGATGAGGGTTTTGAGCGTGGTGCGCAGGAACGGGACGTCTGGGCTGGAGTTGCGGCCCCAGGTGTTCTCGTGTGGTCCGGCCCAGAGGTTGAGCCGCCCACCGGGAGTGCCGCCGTCGTCGAGCCAGTCTTCGAAGAAGGCGGCGACCTCCTTGAGGTACGGGTAGGCCTCGTTCTGCAGGAATGCCTTGTCCTGGGTGTACTTCCAGTAGTCGACGTAGAGCATGGCGTTGAACAACCCGTTGCTCGTCTGCTGCAGGTACGAGCCGGGGAACTGGCCGCTTCCCTGCCCGCCGCTCGTGCTGCCCCATGGCCCGATGCCGACGGGGAACAGGACGCCGTCCGCGCCGCCCGCGAGGTCGGGCCGGGACGCGACGTAGTCGGGCTTGATCCGGGACACGTCGCTCTTGGCGCGGGCCTTCGCTGCCGGGACGTAGTCCTTGACCACCTGGTAGTACGGCAGGGACAGTTCCGGCCGGTTGCTGGAGTACACGCCGTAGAAGGGCGCCTGCGCGTTGTAGTTGAGGTGGTAGTCGCCGGAGAACATCGGCTGGTCGGTGGTGAACCAGATCCCGTACAACGCCGGTGCGAGCTTCCCTGGACGCGAGGCGGACCCGATCTCGTACTGCGCCCCGTAGTAGTAGCGATCGAGGACCGGGTCACCGAGGTCGACCCACGACTGCAGCCAGTACGCCTTCCACCAGTCCGCCTTGCGTTGCGCGAGCTCTGTGAGGGATGTCGTGGTCTGGCCGGTGATGAGATCCTGAGCGGTCGCGAGCGTGTCGGCGGGATTCCGGCCGCCGCCGCCCACACCCGTGACGATCTGCACGGTGGTGCCGGGCTCAAGCTTGAACGTCGCCTTCGCCGTCGCCGAGGTCGAGGTGTTCGTCGCGACCGGGTGCTGCAGTTCGGCGCCGATCACCCGCGTCGCGAGCGTCGCCCGGGACACCCATTTGGCCGTCGGGATGTTCTGGGTCTCCCTGGTCGCCCATAGCGTCGCACCGTCGACCCCGGAGGTCTCGGTGTAGCCGCCGTTCGCGCTGCCGGCACCCGACCAGGTCGAAAGCTGCAGGTCCACCGGGTCGGTCGCGTGCGAGGTCAGCTCCGTCACGACGACGTTGTCGTCGCTGCCCTGCCACGTGTGCATGGTCAGGTGGGCGTCGTCCATGAACATGTCGGTGTCGATCGACGGGTCAAGGATGTTCTGCCGCTCGTGGAAGGGCGGCGCGGGAGGAGGACTGGTCGCGTTGGGGTCGGCGTACACCTCGATCTGGCCGAGGCGCGCCCGCGGGTTCTGGGTCGAGTCGGACGTCGACTCCTGTGTCGGCTGCACGTAGTAAACGCGCACCCAACGCGCTGAAACCGGGGTGAAGCTGATGTCCGTGGTGTTCGCCGTGTTGTCCGTGGATGACATCAGCGTCGTCCAGCCCGGAGCGTTCGGATCTGTGCCAGGGGCGGTCGTGTCGTCGCTGTATTGAATCGAGAACACCTTGGGGGTGTTGGCGTCCTGACCCGGACGGGCGGCGGCGTCGTGCCGCAGCACGATGCGACCGACCGTCGTCGACGCCCCGAGGTCGAGGCGGAACCACTGCGGCTTGCCGACGTCGGAGAACCAGCCCTCGAATCCCGAGTTGGGGGTCCACTGGCCGTTCACCGAGCGGCTCGCGTTACTGGAGTTGGTGGATACGGCCACCGGCTTGTTCAGCGCCAGATTGAGCGACGTCTCTACCGGAGCCACCGCCTGCAGCGTGACACCGCCGAGTCCGGCCGTCTGGATCGAGGAGCCGCCGTTCCAGAAGTCGCCTTTGGAGATGATGAAGGTCTTGACCCCGCGGGAGCCGGCGGAGCTCACCCCGACGTCACCGTTACCCAGGTAGGCCGTGTTCGGCATGGTCTGGCTGATCGCACCGGGATAGTTCTCGTTGTCCCAGTCGCCGGTGATTCCGGCGAGTTTCTGCGACAGCGTGGCCCACTCACTCGTCGGTGTCTCGGCCGATGCCGGGGCAGCGGGTGTAGCGATGACGCCGCTCGCAATTGCCAGCGTCATGGCGACGGATAACGTTATCTTTCGGGGCATGAATGCCCGGACCAGGGCATGTGACGACCTCATGGGCTTCTTTCTTTGCGGAGAGGGGCTGCTTCGGAACAGATGTCTGGCTGGTCCGCACTGATCGTGTGCACTGATCGACGCCGCCGCGGCGGGGACGCTCCAGTCGAGGGATCACTCAGGCGCTCCTCATCCGAGGGGGAGGGACGGAGGTCATGGCGTCAGCAAGCGAGACCGCCATTTACGCGGCGAAACATCCGAGCTATCGGCCCGGTTTTTGGGAAGTTAGCCCGTTGTTACCAGATCGTCAAGGGTCAATGGCGGCGATACACCCGATGTCTGCTGGGGCTTTATCCCACTTAGCGCCATTCGTCCTAGTGCGTCCGCATAGCGCGCGCATCCGCGCCACCGGGGGTCGCAGCGATCGATCGCCGGCGCCGGCTGACCTGGGGTCTATGGTCGCGAACCCTGGCAAAGCTACGCCGGTTGGATCATCGCTCCCAGGGGGCGGTGTCCCCGAACTTGGCGTAGTACTTCGCCAGATGCGCCTTCACCCGGGGCATCTCCTGCTTGGGGATGTCGACTCCTCCGCGGGCGCCTTCGACTATCCCGCCGGCCGACATCACCGCTCTGGGCACGACCTTGAGATCGCCGCCGACGACGTCGGCGATCAGGAACTTGTAGGCGGTGAAGTTGCCCGCGGCGTCCCCGTCGTACCAGACGTGGGCGTCCCGGTAGGCCGCGTTGGGGGCGGAGGTGCTCCAGGACTACCTGATGGTCTCGCGCGCGGTGAGCGCCCCGAGGCCACGGATGAACAGCTCCAGATGACGGCGCGCGAGGTCGTGCTTCGCCTCCGCGGACAGCGGGCCGGGGAGGGGGCGGGCGATTCGCACGAGCATCATCCCGACGTCCTCGAAGGTGACGTCGGGAGGCAGCACGCCGGCCGTCCGCGCCGTGGAGAGGATCCGCCGCACGGAACGGGCGGACAGATCGCGCATGGGGCCCAGTTCAGGGTCGTTTTCGAGGTCGAGCACGTCCATCAAGGCCGGCAACACCGCGGATACCCGCAGTTCGAGCGCCTCGCGAAGATAGCGCGCGAGCGCACTGAACGGATCGGTCTCCTGCTCGGCGGCTGCGCGTGCCGCGGCCGCCGTCCTGGTCAACGCGTCCAGAGCGAGCGCGTGCAGCAGGGTTTCCCGGTCGGGGAACCGGCGATACAACGTGCCGATGCCGACTCCCGCGCGGCGGGCGATCTCGTCGAGTGGCACGTCGTGCCCCGACTCGGCCACCAGGTCTCGCGCGGCGAGCAGGATCTGCTCTTGATTGCGTCGAGCGTCGGCCCTCAGCGGCCTGGCCATCGTCTCGCCCTCTCCAGCCTCATGCCGACAGCTTAGCCAGTAAGTGGAGGGAAATTCTCCACTTGGTCTTGTCGGAGTTCCCTTGCCATGCAACAGTTAATCGGAGGGTTTACCTCCGTTTAAAGATGGACCCGAAGGAGAAGAGGAGAGATCACCATGAGCCGGCAACAGATACTCGATCTCGTCAACCGCTGGGCCCAGGCCGAGATGGACGGCGACGTCGACGCCTACGACGATCTCCTCGCCGCGGACTTCGCCGGCATCGGACCTGTCGGGTTCACCCTCGGGAAGCAGCAGTGGGCGGCTCGCCACCGGGGAGCCCTGAAGAATCACCATTTCGAGATCCTCGAGCCGCAAGTACGGTTCTACGGCGACACCGCGATCGTGGCAGGAGTCCAGGATCAGCGCACCACCGCCATGGGAAGTGACGTCAGCGGGTCATTCAGGCTCACCCTCGTGGCCGTGCGGCGGGACGAGCGCTGGCTGATCGTCAACATCCAGCTCAGCGGTCCGCTCCAGTCCCCGGCGGACCCGCCGCCCTTCACCCGCGACGGCCACGCTGCCGAGCAGGGCGCGCCGGCAGGTGTGACGATCTCCCGGGCCGAGCTCCGATCCGCGATGGACGCCGGTACGGTCACCGTCGTGGACGGGCTGCCCGAACCGGCCTATCGGCGCAGGCACCTGCCCGGCGCCCTGAACCTGACCGCCGAGGATGCCGCGAAGTCGGCGGACGATCTGCTGCCGGATCGATCCGTGGCGATTGTCGCTTATTCGACGGACTCCGCCTGCACCCGAGGCCCCGACCTCGTCGCCGAGCTGAAGCGGCTCGGATACCGCGACGTACGCCTGTACGCCGAGGGGATCGAGGGCTGGACCCGGTCGGGTCTCCCCGTGGAGGACGATCAAACCTGAGCATCCTCCGCCACCCATCCCGAATGCCTCCTGCGCAGGCGGCCTTCGGGCTCGTACAGCGAGCGCGGTAGGCGAGGACCATTCCCAGGGCGGACGCCCAGGCATGTGACATCGGTGAGTCTTGAGGCATGAACGACACGGTGCTCGCCTTGGCCCTGTGCGTGGCATCGTCGGTGTGTTACGCCCTAGGGGCGATCGCGCAGCGGCGCATCGCCCTCACCCCCACGATGGACGCGTTCCGATGGTTGTGGGCCCTGGGGCTCAACCTCGCCGGAGGCGCGCTGCACGTCGCCGCCTTGCGGTTCGGTCCGGTGACGATCGTCCAGCCGTTGGGCGCGCTGACTTTGGTCTTCGCGCTGCCGATGCGGCGAGAGGCGTACGCGACATCCCGCTCCGAGTGGGCGGGGGCGGCTCTCATCGTGGTCGCGCTGGCGGGACTGGTGTCGCTGATGCTCCCCGCAGGTCCCCCCGCCCTCAGCGCGTACCAGGTGCTCGTGGTCGGCGGTGCGAGCGCGGGCGTGACCGCCGCGCTCGTGGCCGTCTCTGCGGCGCCTTCCCCTATGATCCGTGCGCTGTCGTTGGCCGCTGGAGCCGGGATCGCCTTCGGCACCGCGTCCGCACTGGTTCCCGTGGTGCTCGCGGTGACTGGCTGGACGGTTCTCATGGTGGGTGGACTGGTCGGCTGCTTCGCGCTGGCAGGGGTGGCGCTGTCGCAATCCTCCTATCGTGACTTCGGCCTGGGCCTGCCCCTGGCGGCCCAGACCATCGCCAATCCCGTGGCCGCGATCGTGATCGGTCTCACCGTCCTGGGCGAGGGGGTCCGGTTCGGGGGACTCGCCCTCACTCTGGTCGCCGCCGCGGTGATGGCCTGCGGCGTTGTGATGCTCGCCCGCGGCGAGGAGGCTCGGCGAGCCGTATCCGCGCATGTCCCAGGCTCGCGCATCGAAGGGTATGAGGCTCAGCCCGCGTCTTCGCCAGGACGATGACGAGTCGATCCTCCGTACGCGAGAGCCGAGCACGGCCTCAGTGGAGGAGCGCGTCGATGTCGAGACGGTAGAGCGCGCTGAAGAGCGGCCAGGTCAGAGCGGCCATCTCAGCAGGAGGCAGTGGGCAGCCGCGCTGGAGCCAGTCGGCGGCCACGCCGATGAGCGCCCCGGCGGTGAACACGGCGGGAACGTCGTGCGGGATGTCCACCGGAGAGCCGTCACGCACCGGGAGATCGTCACCGGCGGCGGCCTGGCGTACGAGGTCGTAGACGGCCGCGGCGATGCGCCGGCGGATGTGGTCGACGAGGCGCGCGCTGCCCTGCGGCCCCAGGAGGGCGCGGTAGAGGCCGGCGTGCTCGGCGAGGCTTGCGAAGAACGCCTCCAGCGACTGCGTCGCGTCCCGCACCGGGTCCGCCGAGTCGGGCCCCGGGGCAGGCAGAGAGCCGATCAAGTCGTCGATCATCGCGGTGCAGGCGGCCTCGGCCAGCTCGTGGACGTCGCGGTAGTGGTCGTAGAAGGTCGAACGGCTCACGCCGGCGTGTTCGGCCACGTCGGCGACGCTGATCCGGGACAGGTCCTGCTCCTCGACGAGCTGGATCAGCGCGCTCGCTAAGGCCGCGTGGGTGCGGCGCACACGCCGGTCACCCGATGAGGTGCTGCTCTCCCTGGTCGTGACCACGCCACCAGCTTACCTTCTGACTACACATGTACGTTTTCCTACACATGTAGGGTAATCTTCTCGACGACGGGACGCCTCACGCCCGCGTGGCGGCGGGGGAGGAGCAGGCACGCGACAGGAGCGCCATCAGCCGCCTGTTCACAGGCGGCCGACCATCCACGCAGAGGAGATGCCCGATGAGCCTCGACGAGCAGGTCCTGAGCTACCCGATTCCCAGTGACGCCGCACTGGAGCCGCCCGCGGAGTGGGCGGAGTTGCGCAGCAAGTGCCCGGTGGCCCACGTGAAACTTCCCAGCGGTGACCAGGCGACGCTGTTGACGCGCTATGAGGACGTCAAGCGGGTGCTCGCCGACCCGCGCTTCACCCGCCAGCTCAACGCCCCCGACGCCGCCCGGCTGTCGGCGGAGGGGAATGGGGTGTTCAACAGCGAGATGGCGCAGATCATCCCTGACGGAGGCGATGAGCACCAGCATTGGCGGCGCCTGGTCGGCAAGTGGTTCACCGCCAAGCGCATGGCGGCGCTGCGGCCGTCGATGGAGGAGATCGCCGAGCAGCTCATCGACGACATGGTCAAGTGCGGCGCGCCCGGCGACCTCAAGGCCGGCCTGGGCTTCCCGCTGCCTGTGTACGTCATCTGCGACATGCTCGGCGTCCCGGCCGCCGACCGGGAACGGTTCTCCTACTGGTCCGACGCCCTGCTCAACCTCACCCGCTACAGCCGGGCCGAGATGGAGGCCGCCCAGGGCGAGTTCTTCCAGTACATGGCCGACCACGTCGCGGCCAGGCGCGCCGAGGCGGGGGACGACGTCCTCAGTGAGCTGATCGCGGCCGGCGGCCCCGAGGAAGGCGGGCTGACCGACATCCAGATCCTGGTCACCGGCATGGCGCTGTTGGTCGCCGGGCACGAGACCACCGCCAACATGATCGGCAAGATGGTCTCCATGCTGCTCGCGGACCGTAGCCGGTGGGAGCGGCTGCTGGCCGACCCGTCGCTGATCCGCACCGCGGTGGAGGAGACGCTGCGGCTCGACGCCAACTCCGGCTTCGGCCTGCCGCGCTACCTGCGCGACGAGATCGAGGTCGGCGGCACGGTCCTGCCCCGCGGCACCACCGTGGTGTGCAGCATGGCCGCCGCGAACCGTGACGAGAGCGTCTTCGAGGGCGCCGAGGAGATGGATCTGCGCCGCAGCCCGAACGCGCACCTGGCTTTCGGCGTCGGCGCCCACTCCTGCCTCGGACAGGCGCTGGCCCGCACCGAACTGCAGGTCGTGCTCGAGGTGCTGCTGCGCAAGCTTCCCTCCCTGGAGCTGGCCGTTCCCGCGGAGGAGCTGGAACGCGTGGAAGGGCTGGCCGTCGGCGGCCTGCGTACGGTCCCGGTCCGCTGGTGACGTGACACCGCCGCAGGGGCGGCTTGCCCGCTACGGCCCGCAGAGAGGAACCCGACATGAGAGTCACCGTGGACGAAGACAAATGCTGTGGCGCCGGCCAATGTGTACTGATCGCGCCGGAGGTGTTCGACCAGCGCGAGGACGACGGCATCGTCATGCTGCTCGAACACGAGCCCGGTGAGGACCGGCACGTCGCGGTCCGCGAGGCCGCCGCCGTCTGCCCCGGCGCCGCAATCGAGGTGAGCGACAAGGCGTGAGCATGACAGGACCTTCCTCCCACCGGGTGTGCGGCCGAACGGTGACACCGTCCGGGGTTCCGGAAGTGACGGCGGACGGTGTCACCGGAGTGATTCACCAAGTTATTCCTTGACACGAATATTCTTTATCGCGAATACTCGTCCTCGTGGACGCACTCCTCATCGCGCTGGCCGACCCGGCCCGCTGGCGGCTCGTGAGCCTGCTGGCCGAGCGGCCCCGCTCGGTCGGCGTCCTCGCCCAGCTCGCCGAGGCCCGCCAGCCGCAGACGACCAAGCACCTGCAGACCCTCGAGCGCGCCGGCGTCGTCACCTCCGAGCGCATCGGACAGCGCCGCGTCTATGCGCTCCGGCCCGCTCCACTGCGGGACCTGGCGGTAGCGCTCAGCCGGCTCGCCGACACCGCGGACCAGGTCGGCGGCCCACGCGCGACCTACGACCGCTACGGCCTGAGCCTCCACGCGGAGCGGCTCGCCGCTGAGGAGTCGGGGTGGGCCGACGGCCGCTCGTTCGGGTTCCTCCGGTCGCTGGCGGGGAGCCCCGAGCTGGTTTGGCGCCACCTGACCGAGGCCTCCCTGCTCGCCCGATGGTGGACGTCCGACGACCTCCGCGTCTCCGAGCTCGTCTTCGAGGCGCGACCGGGTGGGCGGATCGTTCAGGAGTACCGCGATGCCGAGGACGCCGACGGCTCCGACCTGGCCGCGGGGCGTGCGGAGGGAATCGTCGACGACGTGCACCCCGGTGAGCGCCTCACCTATCGGCTCTCCCCTCTGCTTCCGGACGGCGGCCTCGCCTTCACCGCCCACGTCGACCTCGGCCTCCGGCCCACCGGAACCGGCACGGACCTCGACGTCCATTACCGGATCACCGATAGCACCGTCGACTCCGCTGACTTCATCGCAGGCGTCGAGATCGGCTTCGGCCAGAGCCTCGACAAGCTCGCGGCGATCCTCGCCGCGGACTCGCACGACACCGACGGCACCGTCGGCACCGACGACAACGACACAAGGAGCACGAAGTGACAGAGCAGACCGCGGGCCGCAGGGTCGTCACCAATATGAGCCTCTCCCTCGACGGCCACTATGCCCGGCCGGGCGACCCTCGGGACATGGGCTGGGTGATGCCGTACGCCGTCACCGACGTCGCCCGCGACCACCTGACCGGCCTCTGGGAGCCGGCGACGACGGCCCTGCTCGGGCGGGTCAACGCCGAGGGGTTCCTCGGTTTCTGGCCCACCGTCATCGGCATGGAGGGTGCCGACCCGCGTGACGAGGGCTTCGCGAAGTGGCTCGTCGACACCGACAAGGTGGTCCTCTCCTCCACCCTCGGCGAGGCGCCGTGGGAGCGGACGACGATCGTCGACAAGCCGGCCGCCGAGGTGGTCATGGACCTCAAGGCGACCGAAGGCGGCGACATCCTCGTGCTCTCCAGCGCGAGTGTCATCAAGGCGCTGCTGGCGGCCGACAAGGTCGACCGGCTGGCGATCACGATCTTCCCGATCTTCCTCGGCGGCGGGCCGCGTCTCTTCGACGACGGCCTGCCCACGGGGCAGTGGGCGCTCGTCAGCCAGGCCGCGGGGGAGCACGGCACGTTGGCTCTCGTCTACGACCGAGTCCGCTGAGCCGGCCGCCTGTCGACGGCGACGCGACCGTCGCCCTCCCTGGCGAAGCCCGCCCCCGGTTGGCGTGTCGCCGACGCCTTGTTCCGGCCGTCGAAAATAAACCCATTTGCGCCATTAATCCCGTCACTGCTCGAATGTGGGGATGAATCATGACGAGGTGCTGGCGACATTCGATACCCAGATGCGGCGCAATGTCCGTCCCGACGGCCCCGGAGCCCGGGTCGAGAGGACGGCGACGACGACGCGGCAGACCGGCGGCGAGAACGGGTGGAACGGCGTCCTGTGGTCCGGCCTCGACGCGGAGTCCGCGGACGCGGCGATCGTGGAACAGGTGAAGCATTTCAGCGAACTGGGGCTGGAATTCGAGTGGAAGCTCTACGCCCATGACCTTCCGCACGACCTGCCCGCGCGGCTCCACGCGGCCGGGTTCACATCAGAGCCGGAGGAGGCGCTGATGGTGGCCGAGATCGGCGAGTTGTCCACCGCCGTCGTGCCTCCTGAGGGAATCACGCTGCGCGAGGTGACCGACGCGGCCGGGGTCGAGCTCATGACGATCGTGCACGATCAGGCCTTCGACACCGACGGCTCCAGGATCAGAGCGCAACTCCTGAAGCAGCTCACCGAAGCTCCGGACACCGTCGTCGCGGTCGTCGCCATGGCCGGCGACGTGCCGGTCAGCTCGGCGCGGATGGAACTCCCGCTGGACGCGGACTTCGCCGGGCTATGGGGCGGCGGCACCGTGCCGGCGTGGCGCGGCCGGGGCCTCTACCGCGCTCTGATCGCCTACCGCGCCCGCATCGCAGCCGAGCGCGGCTACCGCTACCTGCAGGTCGACGCGTCCGACCAGAGCCGGCCGATCCTCGCCCGGCTCGGGTTCGCGCAGCTGAGCACCACCACGCCCTACGTGTATCAGCCGAGGAGCTGACGTTCCCGTCGCGCCGGATGCCCGGGAGCGCGGCGCGCGGCCGACTCAGGCGCTCGTGAGGATGACGAGTTGCTGGGTCGCCCGGGTCATGGCGACATAGCGGTCGACCGTTCCCTCGATGCCCCTGCCGAACGCCTCCGGGTCGATGAGGACGACCAGGTCGAACTCGAGCCCCTTCGACAACTCCGGGGTCAGCGACCGGACGCGGGAGGTCGCCCGGAACGTGGGATCGCCGATCACGCAGGCGATCCCTTCGGCATGCGCGGCGAGCCAGGTGTCGAGGATCGAGCCCAGATCCGAAGCGGATCCGTGCACGACGGGGACGTCGCTGCTGCGGATGGAGGTCGGCACGTTGGCGTCCGGGAGCACGGCCCGGATGACCGGCTCGGCTTCCGCCATGACCGCTTCCGGGGTCCTGTAGTTGATGCTCAGGGAGGCCAGGTTGACCCGGTCGAGCCCGATCCGCTCGAGCCGTTCCTGCCACGACTCCGTGAACCCGTGCCTTGCCTGGGCGCGATCCCCGACGATGGTGAAGCTCCGGGACGGGCACCGGAGCAGCAACATCTGCCACTCCGCGTCGGTCAGTTCCTGTGCCTCGTCCACGACGATGTGCGCGAACGGGCCGGCGAGCAGGTCCGGGTCGATGCCGGGGAGTTCGGTCTCGTCGACCAGGTTCCTCTGCAGGTCCTCCCTGCGTAACTGCGTCACCAGACCCTCACCGTCGTCATCGGCCTCGATCAGGTTGTCGACGACCCTGGACATGTACTCGCGCTGGGCGGCGAGAGAGGCGTCATGCCGGCGCTTACGTCGTGACGCCTCCGGGTCGCCGAGCCGCTGCCGTGCCGCGTCCAGGAGCGGCAGGTCGGACACCGTCCAGGCCTGGGCGTCCCCGCGCTGCAGTGTCCGAACGTCGTCGGGGCTGAGCCAGGGAGCGCACATCCGCAGGTAGGCGGGCACCGACCACAGGTCTCCGACGAGGTCGGCCGCTTCGATCAGCGGCCACGCGCGGTTGAGGGCCGTGAGCAGTTCCCTGTTCTGCAGCAGCGACTTGCGGAGCCGGTCAGCCGGGGCGTCGCCGTCGTGCTTGTCCATCAGGATCGCGAGCAACTCCTCCAGGATCTGGTCGCGCGCCTCGTTGTGCGGAGTACCGGGTTCCGGAGCTTGGAACGCCTCGGCCCAGTCGTCGGGGCTCAGCCAGATGTCGGACCAGTGGGTCGTGACCGTCATCCCCTTGGTGGGCGGATTCTCGTAGAACCTGACGGCCGTCTCGATCGCCTTCACCAGGTCCGCGGACGACTTCAGGAGGGCCACGTTCGGATCGGCCTCGATCGCTGCCCCGGCTCCCTCGGCGACGAGGTCCCGCAGGGTGCAGGTCTGCACGCCCTCCTCTCCGAGGCTGGGAAGGACGTCGGCGACGTAGGCCAGGTAGGGCTGGTGCGGGCCGACGAACAGCACGCCGCCCCGGTGGTGACCGAGGCGAGGGTCGGAGTAGAGGAGGTAGGCGGAGCGGTGCAGGGCGACGACGGTCTTCCCGGTGCCCGGACCGCCGTCGACGACGAGAGCGCCGCGGGACCCCGCGCGGATGATGGCGTCCTGGTCGGCCTGGATGGTGCCGAGCACGTCTCGCATCCGGGCCGACCGGTTGCCGCCCAGGCTGGCGATGAAGGCGGATTGGTCGTCGAGCGCGGCATGCCCTTCGAACCCGTCCGAGGTGAACACCTCGTCCCAGTAGTCGCTGATCCGGCCGCGGGTCCAGCGATACCTGCGGCGGCTCGACAGGCCCATCGGGTTGGCGTGGGTGGCTCCGAAGAACGGCTCAGCCGCGGGGGAGCGCCAGTCGAGCAGCAGCCGTCGACCCGTGCTGTCCGTGAGGCCGAGTCGTCCGATGTACACGGGCTCGGGGTCGTCTGAACTGACGATGTGTCCGAGGCACAGGTCCAGACCGAAACGGCGCAGGGCTCGCAGGCGAGCGGTCAGCCGATGGACCTCCAGATCCCGGTCCAGCGCTTGCCGGCCTTTGCCGCCGGGCGCCTTGCGCTCGGCGTCGAGGCGGCCGGACAGGTCGATGATCGACTGCTCGAGGCTCTCCGCGATGGCCGCGAAGTGCTGCTCGTCGCCGGCGATCAGCGTCGGGTCGGCCTTGGGGGAGAGGTGGTCGGGAAGGTCGAATGCGCTGGTGATCAGGGGTTCCACGTCATTGGCTCCGATCCGCGAGGGCGTCGCATCCCTCGGCTGCCGCGGCTACGGGGTCGAACTGCGCGGCCGGTTCGGACATGCGCCGGGGCGCGTCCGCCGTCGACGACGGTCGCACCATCGGGCCCATCGGCGGGCCGACCGGCACGAGCGGCAGGCCGGCACCGGCCGGCAACTCGGCGAACTCCTTGTCCGGCGGCGCGCACATCCGCACCTGCGCGCCGGGTTCCCGCAACCGCACAGCGAGTCCCGCCATCTGTCCGACGTCCCCGCGCGACCCGTAGGCCGACAACAACACACGCACTTCGCATCCCCGTTTCCGCAGGTTCCGGCCTCGGCCGTCGATTCTGCGGCACGACCCGGGTCTTGCCGCAAGCCCCCCGGTGCGCTATACGTTGAGAGTGGAAAGGGGTGGTTGTCTCCTTTCCCTTCATTGTCCGCTGTGGACGGACCTCCTCGCGCAGCGGCGGCTCGCCGCGTACGGCGGGGTACCGCCGGCCCTTCGAGGATCTCCCATGGGTCGCCTGTTGACGAGGGCGTCGTGCCCATGGCGCACGCACCTCACAGTGGCA
Source organism: Planotetraspora mira (assembly GCF_016863275.1). Taxonomy (GTDB): domain Bacteria; phylum Actinomycetota; class Actinomycetes; order Streptosporangiales; family Streptosporangiaceae; genus Planotetraspora; species Planotetraspora mira. Next base: position 172,010 of record NZ_BOOO01000031.1, on the reverse strand, counting down.
GATGTCCGGACAGAGCGCGACTGCCGTCGAACGATCGCCGCCCCCGACCTGGGGTTCCCCGCCCCCGCCGGTGGGTGCCGTCGATGCGCTCCACACGGTACGTAACGGGTTCGTCACTCCGATGACTATGGTCACCAACGGTGACCTCCCGAAAGCATGAAGCCTCCCGAAGAGCGGAGGCGGATGTGGCCAGTGAGTTCCAGCGCAGAAAGATCATCGGAGTTTTCCGTGCGATGGACATGGACGGAGACGGCCGGCTGACGGAGGTCGACTTCCAGGCGCTCGCCCATCGCTGGAAGGCCGTCGCCGGATCCGTCGATCCGGAGCGACTGGCCTCCGTCATGACCGGCTGGTGGCCGGTGCTCCGGGCCGCCTCCGACGCCGACGGCGACGACGCCGTCACCCTCGAGGAGGTGCTCCTCGTCGTGGAAGGGCTGGGTGACATGGCTGACGCGGTCTCCGGCACCGCCGACGCGATGTTCGAGGCCATCGACCTCAACGGGGACGGCCTCATCTCCCGTTCGGAGTACGGCACGCTCATCGAGACGTGGAACGGGACGCCTACGGCGACCGATGAGATCTTCCCCCGCCTGGACCTGGACGGTGACGGCCACGTCACCCGCGAGGAGTTCCGTGCCCACTGGACGGAGTTCTGGGCAGGCGACGATCCGAACGCTCCCGGAACCTACGTCTTCGGTGCGCTGGTCGAATAGTCGTCTACGTCCCGGACCTGCGGCATCGGTTCCTCGCGCCACTTCTCGGTCAGCACACGAAACCTTCTCCGCCAACTGGTCGTCCCACGCTCGAGAACACCTGTGTCGCTCAGCCGGAAGACGTGGCGATCTGTGCGCGGTCGCTGTCATCGTCGGACAGGAACGACGCCAGGCTCTGGCCCTCCTCGATGACGGCGGTGTGCTCGGCTCGGGTGAAACCGCGCAGCGGGGTGACGACGACGGTGCCCGCGTCGACGGTCCAGGTCGCGGCGACCCGGCCGTCCACCAGCACGACACGCGCGCCCGTGACGGACAGGCCGCGGTGGGCGTCTTCGATGATCCGGCTGCGGTCGTGGTAGCCGAGGATCGCGTTGTCGAACGCCGGCAGGAACCGCACCGGGGCGGGTGTGCCGGGGTCGGGGCGCGGCGCGTCGGGCAGGTCGAGCAGTTCACGGCCGCGCTCGTCGTGGAAGGTGACCAACTCCGCGCGGACGGCGGCCACCGCGGCGGGCAGTCCGGCGAGGCCGCACCAGGCGCGCAGGTCGGCCGAGGCCGCGGGGCCGAAGGCGGCGAGGTAGCGGCGCACCAGCGCCGCGCCGACCGGGTCGGTCCGCTGCGGCGCGGGCGGGTCGATCTCGCGGCCCAGCCAGTGGGAGAGGGGGGTGTTGCGCACCCCCGACTTCACGCGCCAAAGCCCGCGCGGCGGTAGCTGCACGTTCGGGACGAGGGCGGTGATCACCATCTCGCCCAGTGCTCTCGGGCCCGGCGCCGGCCAGCGGTCGGCGAGCATCCGCGCGACCTCGGTCATCGAGCGGGGTTCGCCGTCGGCCAGCACCGCGCGGGCCGCCACTGCGAGCTCGTCGAGGTCCACCCCGTCGAGCTCCCGGCGGTAGACGCCCAGCACCCGCTGGCGAAGCATGGTTTCGTGACGGGCCCGCCAGGCCAGGGCGTCTTCGGCGGTGAGGAGGTGGACGGTGCGGCGCATGAGGTGGGTCCGCACGACGCTTCGCCCGGTCAGCAGGTCGTCCAGCGCCGCCGGGTCGAACGCGCGCAGCCGCGACCAGAGCCCGGTGAACGGTTCCTGCGGCTCCTGCGCCTGCAGGCCGCACAGGTGCGCGACGGCGTCGAGGACCGGGGTGTCGGCGCGATCGAGCAGCAGTTGCCGGGCGAGGGCCGCGCGGTTGAGCGCTCTGGTGTCGAGGACGGTCATCGGGTCACGCCGCGGTGTCGGTGGTGGCGGTCATCGCCTTCAGTCCCTTCCGGGTGTTCTCGGGTACGGGATGACAATCGCAGACGAAGCGGCCAGATTGTGTCCGCTTCTCCGGGCGAATATGGAGCTTCTCAGGGCGAATATGGAGCCATGCGAAGACCGCGGCGTGGCTGCTCTCGCCGTCCACGCCCGCGACCGAAGATCGTCAGGTGCCGGTGGCCTTGAGGCGATAGCCGACGGAGGGGTCGGTCTGCAAGAAGCGGCCTTGTTCGTCGTGGAGCTTCTTGCGGATCCGGTAGGCGTAGACCTTGAGGTAGTGCGTCTCGTCGGCATACGAGGGACCCCAGACGTGCTCCAGGATCAAGCGGCGCGTGCAGACCTTGCCGACGTGGCGGGCGAGGTAGGCCAGGAATTCGAACTCCTTGGGGGTGAGGTCGAGCGGCTCACCCTGGAAGATCGCCTCGTAGTGCTGCAGGTCGAGAGTGAGCGCTCCGACCTGGAGCCGGCTGCTCTGGCCGTCGTCGGCGTCAGCGTGGTGGTGGCGTAGCGCGACCCGCAGCCGAGCGTCGAGTTCGCGCATGCCGAAGGGCTTGGTCATGTAGTCGTCGGCGCCGCCGTCGAGCGCCTCGATCTTGCGTTCCTCCGCGCCGTCGGCGGAGAGGATGACGATGGGGGTGTCGGTCCACCCGCGGATACGGGTGCAGACGTTCATTCCGTCCAGGTCGGGTAGGCCGAGGTCGAGGACGATGACGTCTGGTCGCTGTAGCGCGACGGCGGACAATCCCTCGGCCCCGGTCTCCGCGGTACGCACGTCGTGGCCGAGTGCCTGCAGGCCGACCCGGCAGGCGTTCAGGAGCGCGATGTCGTCGTCGATGATCAGGACGGCTGGCATGGTCAGGATCTCTCTTGTAGCGGCGCGGCGATGGGCAGGGTGAAGCAGAAGCGTGCTCCACCTCCGGGGGCGTCTTCGACCCAGATGCGTTGCCGGTGGGCGTCGATGAAGGTCTTGGCTATGGCCAGCCCCAGACCCGAGCCGGAGTCCCCGTGGCGGCGGATGAACAGTCCGAAGATCTCGCTACGCCGGTCGGGGCTGACGCCGGGACCGTGGTCGGTGACGGACACGGTGATCGCTGTGGGATCGGTGGGCCGGGCGGCGATGGTGATCGGGCTGTCCTTCGGCGCGTGCCGGGTGGCGTTCTCCAGCAGGTTGGTGAGCACCCGGGCGATGAGCACGACGTCGACGTCGATGAGCGGGAGGTCGTCGGGCAGGTCGAGGATCGGCGGGCGGTTGCGCCGGCCGAGTGGGAGGTCGGCGAGGACGGTGTCGACGAGGTCGTGCAGGCGGGTGATGCCGGCACGGGGCTGAAGAACGCCGGCTTGCACGCGGCTCATGTCGAGCAGGTTGGTGACCAGCGCGGCGAGCCGGTCGACCTGAGTGTCGATCAGAACGGAGAGTTCGTGCCGGGCCCCGCCGTCGAGTCCGCTGCCCAACTGCGGGTCGGCAAGGGTGGACGAGGAGGCCTTGATGGAGGCCAGCGGGGCTCGTAGATCGTGAGAGACCGCGGCGACGAGGGTGCGGGCGAGGCGTTCGACTTCCTCGGTCAGTCCGGCGCGCAGGGCCTGTTCGCGCAGTTGCGCGCGTTCGACGGCCAGCGCGATCTGGTTGGCGAACAGCAGAAGCGGCTCACGCTGCCGGGCGGTGATCTCGGTACCGGAGACGGTCAGCATGCCGATGGGACGTCCGGCGGCGACGAGGGCGATCCTGAAGAAGCCGGTGTCCTCAGGCTGGTTGACGTCGAGGCTGGTCGGCATGCCTGGAGTGGGCTGCAGCCGGAGCCGATCATCGTCGGTGAGTGGAGCGCCGGCCGAGGCGGCGATCTCGAGATCTCCGTCGCGCGGCAGCAGCAGGGCCACCTGGTGGGCGTCGAAGACGTCCCGCAGGGCGGTGACGATGACCGTGAGCAGGTCCTCGAGCGGCTTGTCCTCGACGAGCAGTGCGGACAGCTCGAAAAGCTGGCGGATCTGCATCGCCCGCTGCCGCGCCTGCGTGCGGGCGGTGTTCATGCTGGCCACCACTCGAGCGACGGGAAGCATGATCACCACGTAAACGCCCAGCGCGACCCAGTTCTCGGTCGCGCCGACATCGAGCGTCAGGTAGGGCGGGATGAAGAAGAAGTCGTAGACGAGGAATCCGCCGACGACGCTGATCACGCCGACCCGGAAGCCGCCGATCACGACCCCGACCACGACGGGCATGACCAGCACCAGCGCGGTGGTGGCGATGCTCAGCTCGCCGCGGAACGGCAGCATGGCGAGCGTGAGAACGGCCATGCTCGCCAGGGCCGCGGACGACCCGGCGATGCTGAGCCCCCTCGGGGTCTTCGTGTCGTGATCCTCCCGCCGTGCGATGTCGTGTTCCATCATCGCCCTTGAAGTCGGAGTCACGGCGTTGGGGTGCCGCTGTCGGCGTCCGGCCCCCGCAGCCACCGGTCCGGATTCCGCGTGCCCGCATCCGGAGACCCTGCGGACGGAGATGCGGCGCGGGCGATGATGTGTACGTCGATGCCTGCGTCACCTGCCAGTCTGCTGAGGCGCCGGATGGTGGAGCCGCCGCCGATGATCTCGAGCCAGCGGCCGCGTCGGCCGGGCCCGACGACGATTTGAGTGATCTGCCGTTGTCGTGCGAAGTCCACGAGCGCGGTGGCGGGGTCCTCGCCGGACAGGTCACTCCAGTGGGCGCCGAGATCGTCCGCCAGACGGCGCAGAGTAGCGATCTTGACGTCGGACGGGCGGGCCTCAATGGGCATGACGTGCGCCACATGCAGGTCGGCCTGGAGCCGGGCGGCGATACGGGCGGCGCGCCGCAGTGTCGCGTCGGCTCCGGGCGCGGTGCTCACCCCGACGAGCACGCTTTCCGCGGTTTCCCACAGCGTCTCCGCGCGGGCCAGGCTGCGCCGCTCGTGGAGATCGCCCCGCGTCTCGTCGGCGAGGAACCGCAGAGTGAGCTCGCGAAGCGCGGTGAGAGTGTCGGTCTTGAAGAAACCGCGTAGTGCCTCGCCGGCGAGGTCGGGAGGAAAGATGTTCCCGTGGAGCATGCGGCGGCGCAGTTGCTCAGGTGAGGAGTCGACGAGTTCGATCTGGTCGGCGCTTCGGATGACGGCGTCGGGCACCCGTTCCCTGACGGCGATGCCGGTGATCTGCTCCACCACGTCGGCGAGGCTTTCGATGTGCTGAACGTTGACGTTGGTGATCACATCGATGTCGGCGGCGAGCAGTTCGAGCACGTCCTGCCAGCGCTTTTCGTTACGCCCCGAGCCGGGGACGTTGGTGTGGGCGAGTTCGTCGATGAGGGCGACCTGGGGCCGGCGGGCCAGCACGGCCTCCAGGTCGAGTTCCTCGAATCGGGCGCCCCGGTATTCGACGGTCTTGCGTGGGACCACTTCCAAGCCGGCCACCTGGGCTTCGGTCGCGGGTCGGGCGTGTGTCTCGACCATCGCGATGACCACGTCGCCACCGCGCCGGCGGCGGCGATGTGCTTCGTCGAGCATGGCGTAGGTCTTGCCGACGCCTGGCGCGGCACCGAGGTAGATCCGGAACCGTCCGGCTGCTTCGACGCCGGCGCGGATCCCGCCGCCGGCGCGGATCCCGCCGCCGGCGCGGACTCGGCCGGCGGCGAGGGAGGTGGACGGCTCGGCCCGGGAGCCGTCGTCGGGGCGCTGGGTCGTCATTTCAAGGTCGCGAGTTCCTCGTTCAGCTCCAGGACGTTGACGTGCGGAGCGCCGAGGAATCCGAACTGGGGTCCTTGCACGTGGTTTTCGACCAGTGCGTGGAGCCGGTCGGTCGACAGGCCGCGGGCTTCGGCCACGGCCGAGATCTGGGCGTAGGCGGCCGCGGGGCTGATGTCGGAGTCGACGCCGCTGCCCGACGCGGACACCAGGTCCTGATGCGGGGTCACACCCTGCTTCTCCAGCCCGGCGATCCGCTCCTTGTACTTGTCCAGCAGTTCCTTCGAGCGTGGCCCGAGGTTGGATCCGCCGGTGGCGGTCGGGTCGTCACCGTCGGCGCGACCGTGGAACCACTGGGGTCCATCCCAGTTCTGCCCGATGCGCTCCGAGCCGTGGGCGGTGAGTGAGCCGTTGGCCTGGTGGTTGAACAGCGCCTGCCCGATGCCGGTCTCGGCCAGTGGGTAGGCCAGGCCGAGTATGACGAAGAAGATGATCGAGACGGTGATCGCCCGTCGCAGGTCCAGCAACATCAGTACGCTCCGAGCGCGGTGAGGATCAGGTCGATCAGCTTGATGCCTATGAACGGGATGATCAGCCCGCCGAGGCCGTAGACGAGCACGTTGCGGCGCAGGATCGCGGTCGCTCCGGAGGGCCGGAACCGGACTCCGCGCAGCGCCAGCGGGATCAGCGCGATGATCACCAGCGCGTTGAAGATCACCGCGGAGAGCACCGCGCTCTGCGGACTGTGCAGGCGCATGATGTTCAGGCCGTCCAGCTGCGGATAGGTGCCGACGAACAGCGCCGGGATGATCGCGAAGTACTTCGCGATGTCGTTGGCGATCGAGAAGGTCGTCAGCGCGCCGCGGGTCATGAGGAGTTGCTTGCCGATCTCGACGATCTCGATGAGCTTGGTCGGGTTGGAGTCGAGGTCGACCATGTTGCCGGCCTCCTTGGCGGCCGACGTTCCGGTGTTCATCGCCACCCCGACGTCGGCCTGCGCGAGCGCGGGCGCGTCGTTGGTGCCGTCACCGGTCATCGCGACCAGCTTGCCGCCCTCCTGCTCAGCCTTGATCAGCCGCATCTTCGCGTCCGGCGTCGCCTCCGCGAGATAGTCGTCGACCCCGGCCTCCTGCGCGATCGCGGCGGCGGTCAGCGGGTTGTCGCCGGTGACCATGACCGTGCGGATGCCGACCCCGCGCAGTTCGGCGAAGCGCTCCGCGATGCCCTGCTTCACGACGTCCTTGAGCTCGATCACCCCGAGGACGCGAGCCTGGTCGGCCACCACGAGCGGGGTGGCGCCGGCGCGAGAGATCCGTTCGACGATCTGGTCGAGCTCGGCGGGCAGCGTGCCGCCCTGCTCCGTCACCCACCGTTTGACGGCGTCGGCCGCCCCCTTGCGGATGTGCCGGCCGTCGGTGTCCAGGCCGGACATGCGGGTGTTGGCACTGAACGGCACGAAGACGTGATCTGCCGCCAGGTCGCGCTCGCGCAGCCCGTAGCGCTCCTTGGCGAGCACGACGATCGAGCGTCCCTCCGGGGTCTCGTCGGCGAGGGAGGCCAGCTGGGCGGCGCCGGCGAGATCCTGCTCGCCGCATCCCCCGACGGGGTGGAACTCCGAGGCCATCCGGTTGCCCATGGTTATGGTGCCGGTCTTGTCCAACAGCAGCGTCTGCACGTCGCCGGCGGCCTCGACCGCACGGCCGCTCATCGCCAGCACATTGTGCTGCACCAGCCGGTCCATGCCGGCGATGCCGATCGCGGACAGCAACGCTCCGATGGTGGTCGGGATGAGACAGACGATCAGCGCGATGAGGATGATCACCTCCACCTGACCGCCGGCGAACTGGGCGAAGGGCTGCAGCACGACCACGACCGGGATGAAGATGAGGGTCAGCGCGGAGAGCAGGATCGTCAGCGCGATCTCGTTCGGTGTCTTCTGCCGCTTCGCTCCCTCGACCAGGCCGATCATCCGGTCCAGGAACGTCTTCCCCGGCTCGGCGGTGATCCGCACCACGATCCGGTCGGAGAGCACCCGCGTGCCACCGGTCACCGCGGACCGGTCGCCGCCGGACTCCCGGATCACCGGAGCGGACTCGCCGGTGATGGCGGATTCGTCGACCGAGGCCGCCCCCTCGGCGACCTCCCCGTCTGAGGGGATGACGTCGCCTGCTTCGCAGACCACCATGTCGCCCAGCGACAGGTCGGCGGCGGGCACCCGCTCCTCGGCGCCGTCGGGCCGGAGCCGCCGCGCGTCGGTCTGGGTGCGCGTCTTGCGCAACGTGTCCGCCTGCGCCTTTCCGCGGCCCTCGGCCATCGCCTCGGCGAAGTTGGCGAACAGCACGGTCAACAGCAGCCAGACCATCACCGACCACGAGAAGACACTGGGATGGGCGATCGCCTCGAACAGCGTGATCACGGTGCCGATGAGCACCACGAACATGACCGGGTTCTTGATCTGCACACGGGGATCGAGTTTGCGCAGTGCATCCACTGCGGCAACGCGCATGATCCGCCCGTCGAACAGGCTGCGCCGGCTCACCACGCCGCGCCCGCCTGGAACACCCAGTTCATCGGGGGCTCCAGAGTGGCCCGCGTCGAGGACCTTGAGGTCCGGCATCACGATTTCCTTTCACAGACTGACGTGAACACGTCAGGCACCAATCGAGCCTGCTTCAGTGGCACCAGGGGGGACATCACCAGAACATCCCGTGACTGAGCTGCTCCACGATCGGGCCCAGGGCCACGGCGGGGAGGAAGGTGAGGCCGCCGATGACGAGAACCACGCCTGTGAGCAGGCCGACGAACATCGGCTTGTCGGTGCGGAAGGTGCCCAGCGATGTGGGGACGACGGTCTTCTCCGCGAGACCGCCCGCCAGCGCGAGCGCCGGAATGATGATCGCGAACCGGCCGAGCAGCAGGCCGATCGTCCCGGTGATGTTGTAGAAGGGGGTGTTCGCGCTCAGCCCTCCGAACCCGGACCCGTTGTTGTTCGTCTGCGAGGTGTAGGCGTAGAGGATCTCGGAGAACCCGTGCGGCCCGGCGTTGAGCGGGCCGGCCTTCCCGGCGTTCACGGCCGTGGCGATCGCGGTGAGCACCAGCACCGTGATCGGCATGACCAGCACTCCAAGGGCGGCGAGTTTCACCTCCCTGGCCTGGATCTTCTTGCCGAGATACTCCGGTGTTCGCCCGACCATCAACCCGCCGATGAACACCGTGATCACTGCGAACATCAAAATCCCGTAGACGCCCGTTCCGACGCCGCCCGGGCTGACCTCACCCAGCATCATCCCGGTGAGCATCGCCATCCCGCCGATCGGCGTGTAGGAGTCGGCCGCCGAGTCCACGCTGCCGGTGGAGGTCTGCGTCGAGGTCACGTTGTACAGGGACGACGACAGTGCGCCGAACCGGGTCTCCTTGCCCTCCATGTTGCCGAGGGGCTGAGATACCCCGGTCGCAGCGAGAGCGGGGTTGCCCTGCTGCTCGGCGACCGCGGTCATCGTGAGCCACCCGCCGAACAGCACCGTCATGACCGCGAGGATCGCCACGCCCTGGCGGATGCTGAACACCATCTTGCCGAAGGTGTAGGTGAGCGCCACCGGGATGCACAGGATCAGCACGATGGACAGAAAGTTCGTCAACCCGGTCGGGTTCTCGAACGGTCCGGCGCCGTTGGCGTTGAAGAACCCGCCGCCGTTGGTGCCCAGCTGCTTGATCACCTCCTGGGAGGCGATGGGGCCGCGGGGCAGCGTCTGGCTCGCGCCGTTGAGCGCGTTACTGACCTCGGCGTGACCGGCCAGCGTCTGCAGCGCGCCCTGCGAGATGAACACGATCGCGGCGACGAACGCGATCGGCAGCAGCACGTAGATGGTGCCGCGCACCAGGTCGACCCAGAAGTTCCCGATCGTCTTCGATCCCTTGCGGGCGAAACCGCGGATCAACGCGACCGCGACCGCCATGCCCACCGCGGCGGACAGGAAGTTCTGCACCGCCAGGGCGCCCATCTGCGACAGGTACGACATCGTGGTCTCGCCCGAGTACGACTGCCAGTTCGTGTTGGTCACGAACGACACGGCGGTGTTCCAGGCCGTATGCCATTCGACGCCGGACATGTGGTCCGGGTTGAACGGCAGATGCTCCTGCAGCCGGAAGATGCCGTAACTGATCAGCAGCGCGATCGCCGAGAAGACGATCACCGATGAGGCGTAGCGCTGCCAGGTCTGTTCGGCCTTCGGGTCCGCTCCGATCGCTCGGTAGATCGGCCGCTCGACCTTGGCCAGCCACCTGGCCCGCCCCTCATACACCACAACCATGTAAGCGCCGAGGAATCGCCAACACAGCGCCAGCACCAAGACCAGCGCGACGATCGTCCACGCGAAGCCCATTAGAACCACTCCGCTTTGAAGAGCGCGATGCCCACATAGATGAACACCGCGACAGACACAGTGAGTAACAGAACGTTGACGACGCTCATACGCGATCTAGCCCCTTGATCAGGCCCAGCATCGCGAGCGTGAACCCAACGATTCCCAGCACAACCAGCACGTCAGCCACGGAGACAGTGTCGGCACCAGGCCGGTGGAGGCGAGGTGAAGCCCCGGCCCATCCCAGTGGAGAATCGGTGAACGCCGATCGGCCGTCGGGACGACCAGGTCGTACGCGGAGCAGAGAAGGCGGGCCGTCCCCTACCTGGTGCCGGAGGGAAGTCCTCGACCGCCAGGAGATCCGGACGGCAAGGTCATCGCGTGCGGTCTCGACCTCGCCGACGCCCGCGAAGCAGATCTCACGGTCGCGCCGGTCGCCGCCGCAGGCGTGTCACGCGTGCGGCGAGCACCCTAGACGGCGTGGGGGAGGCGGAGGACGAAGCGGGCGCCGGTGGTGTTGTCGGCGGCGTACAGGTGACCGCCGTAGGCCTGGGCGATCTCGCGGGCGATGGGCAGGCCGAGCCCGGAGCCGCCGGGATCCAGGCGACGGGCATCGTCCAGGCGGGAGAGCCGTTCGAAGACTTTTTCGCGGTCGGCCGGGGCGATGCCGGGTCCGTCGTCGATGACTTCCAGGACCGCGTTGGGTGGGTCGGCGGTGACGACGATCTCGATCGTGTTGGTGGTGTGCCGTTCGGCGTTGTCGAGCAGATTGCCCAGGAGCCGGGCCAGGCGGATCCGGGAGGCGCGCACCACCACCTGCTGGCCGAGCCGGGTGAGGACGACGGCGGTCGGAGTGCGGCGTCCGAGTTCGTCCACGACGAGCTGGGCCAGGTCGACCGGTTCGGCGATGGCGGGCGTCGCGGTGTCCAGGCGGGCGAGTTCGAGCAGATCGGCGACGATGTCATTGAGTCGCTCGGCGTCTCGCAGCGATTTGCGCAGCACCGGGTGCAGGTCGATGTCGGATTCTGAGAGCGCGACCTCTAGTTCGGTCAGCAGCCCGGTGATCGGGTTGCGCAGGTCGTGGGAGGCGTCGAAGACGAACCGCCGCTGCCGCTCGATGGCCTCCTGCAGTGCCGACGTGGTGCGCTTGAGTCGTTCGTTGAGGTCCTGGAGTTCGCGGGCGCGAGCGTAGACGTCGGCGCTCGTCGTCTCCGACTCCGCCCTCATCCCCGTTACACCGGACCGCCCTAGCTGCTGAAGGAAGTCGGTGACCTCCTCGGTACGGTGAATGATCAGTTCGACTTCACCTTCCGGGCCCAGGACGGGCGTGTTGATCGTGTTCCAGTACCGCTCCTCGAACACCCCCGGTCTGTCGCTCGCCTCCATGTCGTAGCGTTTCAGCGCCATGGTGTCCCGCTCTCCGGTGGCCAGCACGCGTTCCAGCGACGCACGCAGACACTCCGGCCCCTCACCGCCGGGAGCGCTGGGATTGCCCGGGAAGACGGTGAAGAAATGCCGGCCGAGCAGGTCCGCCTGGTCCCGCCCGCTCACCTCCAGATAGGAGTCGCTGGCCGCCACGATGACGAAGTCCGGCGTCATCACCAGCAACGGGGCCACGAGGGCCTTGAACACCGCCCTGTAGTCGACCGCTGGATTCACCACTCCGGCCTCATCTTGATGCCCGTCGGCGGCCCCGCTGCCCGCGGGGCCGGAGTGTCCCCGGACGGACTGCCGGCCCTGGTGGTCAAGGAGTCGATCAATGTCCATTTTGCCACCATATGCCGTATATGGTGGGTTTCGATACCCTAAACTGGAATCTTTAATAAAAACACCTCTTTCGTGTATGTGGCCCTCAACGCCACGTTCGCGAGGGTCCCCCTGGTCGGGTAGGCGGGCTCGCGCTCGAAAGCTGATGGGGGTTCCAGGTCGCGGTGAGGACGCTTCCCGGCGCAGGGCCGGTCAGGGCCGGTCAGCCGAAGACGTCGGGGCCGGGGCCGGTACGCAGTTCGCGGTCGAGCGCGGCCACGGCGTCCATGTCGCCGGCCGTCAGGTCGAGATCATGGTCGTCCTCCGGAATCGTGAGACGCGGTCGGGATGGATCAGCGGAGGCCCGCTGTGGCGGGCGTGCCGTCGCCGGCGTCCGTGTCGGCGCCGGCTACGGCAGGCCGTTCAAGGACGGCGGACAGGACGGCCAGAACGAGGGCGGCTGCGGCGAGGACCGCGCCCACCCAGTTGGGGGCGGTGTAGCCCAGTCCCGCCGCGATGACGAGGCCGCCGAGCCAGGCCGAGAGGGCGTTGCCGAGGTTGAAGGCGCCGATGTTGACCGCGGAGGCCAGCGTGGGGGCGCCTTGCGCGTGGTCCAGGACCCGCTTCTGCAATGGGGGCACGGTCGCGAAGCCGAGGCCGCCGATCAGTGCGATGGTCACCGCCGATGCGATCTTGTCGTGCGCGGTCAGCGTGAAGAGGGCCAGCACCACGGCGAGGCCGCCCAGCGAGACGTACAGCATCGGCATCAGGGCGCGGTCGGCGAACCTGCCGCCGATGAGGTTGCCGGCGACCATGCCGAGGCCGAACAGGACCAGCAGCCAGGTGACGGAGCCGTCGGCGAAGCCGGCGACGTGCGTCATCATCGGCGCGATGTAGGTGACGGCCGCGAACACTCCGCCGAAGCCGAGCACCGTCATCGCCATCGCCAGCAGCACCTGCACGTTGCGGAACGCGGACAGTTCCCGGCGCAGGCGCACGCCCTCGGGTCCGGGCATCTCGGGGACGAGCCTGGCGACACCGAGGAGGCCGACGACGCCCAGTGCGGCGACGATGGCGAAGGTGACGCGCCAACTGGCGGACTGGCCGATCAGCGTGCCGAGCGGTACGCCGACCACGTTCGCCACGGTCAGTCCCGTGAACATCATGGAGATCGCTCTGGCCTTCTTGTCGGGGGCGACGAGAGTCGCCGCGACGACAGAGCCGATGCCGAAGAACGCGCCGTGCGCCAGCGAGGCGACCACGCGGCCGGCCAGCATCATCCCGAAGGTGGGGGAGAGGGCCGAGAGCAGGTTGCCTGCGATGAACAGGCCCATCAGCAGCATGAGCATCCGTTTGCGGGGCACCTTGGTGCCCAGAACGGTCATCAGCGGGGCGCCGACCACCACACCGAGGGCATATCCGGTCACCAGCAGGCCCGCAGTGGGAATCGAGACGCTGAAGTCGCCGGCGACCTCGGGAAGGACTCCCGTGATCACGAATTCTGTGGTTCCGATCCCGAAGGCCCCGATCGCGAGAGCCAGGAGCGCGAGCGGCACGAGGTCTCCACCTCCCAGTGGTTGCATAAGCCATTAGAGCGCGCCAACAATAATTGCAGACGCGTACTATATGCAAGCGCGGCATATTGCATGGGTGGCCTATCCTGGGACCGGCCGCTCCGGCAGAGAGGAAGAGACGTCATGACAGCCACGGATCCCGTGCTCACCGCACTCGCACAGGGCTGGTACGCGCTCTCCTCGCTCTACGGGAGAATCGAGGCTCACATCGAGCGCGCTCTGCAGGCCGGGCACGGCTTGAGTGTGCGGGAGTACTCGCTGCTGAACACCCTCAGCCGGCAGCACGACGGAGAGGGCGGCCACCTGCAGATGAAACAGGTCGCCGACGCCGTGGTGCTGAGCCAGAGCGCCACCACTCGCCTGGTCACCCGGCTTGAGGACCGGGGCCTGCTGTCCCGCTACCTCTGCCCGACTGACCGTCGAGGCATCTACACCAATGTCAGCGAAGCGGGTTTCCGGCTTCTCGCCGAGGCGCGGCCGACCCATGACGCCGCACTGCGCGAGGCGCTCGACGACGCGGCGAAGAACCCTGAACTCGCGCCACTCGTCGAAGCGGTGGAATCTCTGCACGTGCCGGCATGATCACCTGGCTCGGGTGAGGCGCCCAGAGCCGTCCTGCGTCTGAAGTTCGTTCACGGATCTCGCGCGGGCCTCGTCACATCAGCGGCTCGATGACGGGCGCGCCGCGAAGACATGGGCGACGGCGCCACGGCTGAAGGCGATGGTGCTCATCGGTTCGACGGTGAGCGGTGCGGTGAAGAGCCGCTCGCCCGCGCCCAGAACGACCGGATGGACGACAAGGCGGTACTCGTCGATCAAGCCGGTCTCGACCAGCGATCGGGCGAACCGAACTCCGCCGTGGGCAAGCAGATATCCGTCGCGGCGCTCCTGCTTGAGCCGCGTGACGGCTTCAGCCAGATCTCCGGCGGCGATCGTCGTCTCGCCCCAGTCGGCGGACGCGAGCGAGTCCGAGAACACGACCTTGGGGATCTCGTTCATCGGCTTGGCGAACGGCCCGGAGGCGCCCGGCCAGTAGGTGGCCAGCGCCGCGTAGGTGGTGGCGCCCATCAGGTGCGCGCCGGCGTTGCTCAGCGTCTCGACGGTCCACTGGGCGCCGTCATCGGAACGTCCCGCAGCGACCCAGTCGGTGCTCCCGTCGGTTGGTGCGACGTAGCCGTCGAGCGAGACGGACATCTTCAAGACCAGTGAGGCCACGCGCTGCTTCCTTTCCGGGATGGACGACGTGAGCCACTCGAGTCGACGGAGTTCCAGAGTTCGGATGACGGCATACGCCGATCAACCCACCCCACCCAGATCTGTCAACTGATTCATGATGCAGGACACCGGCGTCGAGGGCATGGGCATCAGGGAACTCGACCCCCGGGCCGGGGCTGCTCCATTCATCCGGCGAACGCGGTCGACGGCATGCCCACGGCGCCCGGTTGTTCGACGGCGAACACCGATCCCGCGGGGTCGTCGTCGGAAAGATCGAGCCCTTCGCGGGCCGACGTGACGTACAGAACGTCGAGGCGGGGTCCGCCGAACGTGCAGGAGGACGGCTGGTGCACGGGCATCGGGACCTCGCCGAGCAAGTCCCCCTCCGGAGAGATCCGAGCCAAGCGGTCGCCGCCCCATACCGCCACCCAGAGGCACCCTGCCGCGTCGACGGTGAGTCCGTCCGGCATGCCTGTGTGAGCGGGGATCCGGAAGAACGTACGCCGCCGACTGATCCTGGCAGACCCGGGATCGGCGTCGAAGGCCGAGATCTCACCGGCGATGGTGTCGGCGAGGTAGAAGGTGCGTCCGTCGGGACTCCAGCCAAGCCCGTTGGGCAGGGTCAGTTCCTCAAGGACGACGCGGCTCGTCCAATCCGGCATGAGGACATGGAGAGCGCCTTTGCCGGGCCGGAAGTCCATCGTGGTGCTGCCGGCCCAGAGCCGGCCATGGCTGTCGCACTTCGCGTCGTTCATGCGCTCGCCGTCGGGCAGGATCGCGCGCCGGATGTTCATCGATCCGTCGGCTTCGACGGTCGCGAACCCTTCGGCCGTCGCGGCGGCGAAGCCTCCGCCGCGCCGTGGCACCGCGGCGCCGACGTGCGTCGGCAGTTCGATGCTGCTGGTCTGACCGGTGGCCGGGTCGCTGGTATGGATGTGACCGGCGGGGATGTCGACCCAGTGCAGGCGACGGATCTCGGCGTCCCACACCGGTCCTTCGCCGACTCGGGCCCTACCGGGAATCGCGACCTCGGCCGTCATCATCCGGGAAGCACCACTGCGGCGTTGGCCAGCAGCCCGCCGTCGACCGGCAACGCGATACCGGTGATGAAGCTGGCACGGTCACTGGACAGGAAGGCGATCGCTTCTGCGACCTCATCCGGTCGCGCCACTCGTCCCAGTGGGTGCATCCGTCCCCAGGAATCGACCAGCGCCTGCGCCCCCTGGTCGCTGCCGTCGGAGAAGGTGCGGGCCGAGAACCGCAACATCGGGGTGTCCACCGACGCGGGACAGACGGTGTTGACTCTGATCCCGTTCTTCGCCTCGTCGATCGCGATCGATCGTGCGAGCGCGTTGAGCGCCCCTTTGCTGGTGGTGTAGGCGGCGACGGCGTTCTGGGTGACGAAGGCTTGAACGGAGGAGACGATCACGATCGACCCCGTTCCGCGAGCGCGCAGGTGCGGCAGCGCGTGCTTGACGGTGTGGAAGGCGCCGGTCACGTTGACGGCGAGGACCTCGTTCCACTCGTCGGCGCTGGTCGTCGTGGCCGTGCCGTAGCGCTGGATTCCGGCGGCGGCGACGACGATGTCGAGTCCGCCGTGTTCGGCGGCGACATGTTCGACGAGTCGCGCGGTGGCGGTCTCGTCGGTGACGTCGACGTCGACGTGTTCGACACCTGGAAGCGGAGCTTCGGAGTCGCGTGTCGGCGGGACACCCGCGGCCACGACGATCGCGCCGCGCGCCGAGAGCACCCGGGCTGTCGCGCGTCCGATACCGCTGAGTCCACCGGTGACGATGGCGACCTTGCCGTCGAACTCCGCCACGATCCACTCCCTCGATGTCGTCCACGGCCACCGTGCGGTGACGGCGCGAAGGCCGGCCGCGGTGGGCGAATTGGTCGAACGATCGCCGCGACCTTCGTGCCAGGACGGGCTTGATCGGTTACGCGGGTTCACTCTAAACAACGTTGTCTCAAGCCGCTAGTGTGACTTGTCGCGACCTGGCGCGGTTCCGGGCGATGATCCCTCAGGTCGCGTTTGGATGGTCCCCCCGGCCGTCGTGCTGCGGGGTTACCGGGCTCACCGGGCTTCGGTTCGGCGGTCGGCAGAGCGGTCTTCGCGTGGATGCGCGTTCGTTGGGCGAGGAGAAGAGTTCGTGACGGCAGAGTGGATTCGGTGGCCCGCCAACGTCGTGGCCCGGTTCGGCGGCGAGCCCGTGGCTTTCGGCGGCGACTACAACCCCGAGCAGTGGGACGAGAGCGTGTGGCACGAGGACGCGCGATTGATGCGCGAGGCCGGCGTCAACCTCGTCACCGTCGGTGTCTTCGCCTGGTCGACGCTGCAGCCGGCGCCCGATCGATGGAACTTCGGCTGGCTCGACCGCGTGCTCGACCTGCTGCACGCGAACGACATCGCCGTCGATCTCGCCACCGCCACCGCGTCGCCTCCTCCGTGGCTCACCACGCGGTTTCCTGAGGTGCTGCCCGTCGATCGACACGGGCGGACGATGTCGCAGGGCGGACGCCAGGCATGGTCGCCGTCGTCGCGGATCTATCGCGAGCACTCGCTCACGCTGGTGGAGAAGATGGCGGAGCGCTACGGCGGGCACCCGGCTCTCGCGCTGTGGCACGTCTCCAACGAGCTCGGCGGTCACAATTCGCGCTGCTACGGCGACGCGAGCGCCGTGGCCTTCCGGAGCTGGCTGAAGGAGCGGTACGGGGACTCGCTCGACGAGCTGAACGCCGCGTGGACGACCGCCGCGTGGAGTCAGACCTACTCGGCGTGGGAGCAGATCCAGCCTCCGCGGGTGACGTTCACCGACTCGAACCCCACGCACGTGCTGGACTTCGACCGGTTCAGCTCCGATCGGCTGCGCGATCAGCTGCGAGCGGAGACTGCCGTGCTGCGGCGTGTCACCCCGGCGGTGCCGATCACCACGAACCTGGTGCTCTTCGACGCCGGTAAGAACATGGACTACAGCTCGTGGGCCGACGACCTGGATCTCATCGCGAGCGACCATTACCTGAGGTCGACGCCCGACGCTCACGCCGAGCTGTCGTTCTCCGCCGACCGGGCACGCGGCCTGTCGAAGGGGAAGCCCTGGCTGCTCATGGAGACGGCCGCCGGCGCCACGAGCTGGCGCCCGGTCAACCCCGCGAAACGCCCCGGGCAACTGCGGCGGGACGTGTTCTCCTACGTCGCCCGCGGATCCGACGGGGTCTGCTTCTTCCAGTGGCGGGCCGCCGGCGCGGGCGCCGAGCGGTTTCATTCCGCGATGCTCCCGCACGCCGGCGCCGACAGCCGGAAGTTCCGGGAGGTGACGGCGCTCGGCGCGGAGCTCGCCTCCTGTGCCGAAGTGCTCGGAACCCGGGTGGTCGCGGACTGCGCGCTGCTGTTCTCCGAGGAGTCGTGGTGGGCGGCCGACCGAGAGTCGCATCCGCACAACGGCCTCTCGTACATGGAATCCGCCCTCGATTGGCACCAGAGCCTTCGGGACGCGGGCATCACCGCCGACGTCGTGCCGCCGTCGGCCGACCTGTCGGGCTACAGGCTGATCGTCGTGCCCATGCTCTACCTGGTCTCCGACCACGACGCGGCCGCCGTCGTCGCCGCCGCGGACGCGGGGGCGACCGTGATCGTCACCTACTTCTCCGGCATCGTGGATCCGCTCGACCGGGTACGGCTCGGCGGTTACCCCGGGGCGTTCCGCGACCTGCTGGGGGTGCGTGTGGAGGAGTTCGCGCCCATGGTGGAGACGGACTCCGTGGAGATCGACGGGATCACCGGGCCCGCCCGGGTCTCGACCTGGCACGAGGAGATCGACCTGACGGACGCGGTGGCCGAGGCCCGCTACCTCGGCGGCGACTTCGCGGGCGCGCCGGCGATCACGCGCGCGACCCGAGGCGCGGGGGAGGCCTGGTACGTGGGCGTGGAACTGGCCGCCGACGCCCGCGCGCGTCTGATGGGGGCGATCGCGAAGCGGCTCGCGGCGACCGGAACACCTACCTGCGCCGGACTCGAGGTGGTGACGCGCCGCTCGGCCGACCACGACTACGTCTTCCTCATCAACCACGGCGACACCGAGACGGCCGTTCCGGGTGCGGGAGCCGACCTGCTGGACGGGTCCGTCCACGAGGGAGAGATCAAGGTGCCCGCGGGCGGGGTGCGGGTCGTCAGACGGGCCGGCTGAGCGGTCCGGCCGCAGGCCGCGCCGCCGCGTCCGTAGGCGCGGTGGCACGGCGGAGTACGATCGGCCCCTGACGGCCGTCGACTGGAGAGACCAGGTGCTACGCAACCCCACGATGAAGGACGTCGCTCATGAAGCACGGGTCAGCTTGAAGACCGTCTCGCGTCACGTCAACGGGGAAACGAACATCGATCCCGCCCTCGCGGATCGAATCAGCGCAGCGATCGTGAAGCTCGGCTACCGCCGCAACCTCTCCGCGGCGAGCCTCCGGCCCGGCTGGACGAGCAAGACCATCGGCCTGGTCATCAGCGACCTCGCGAACCCCTATTACTCAACGCTCGCTCGAGCCATCGAAAGCGTGGCGGACGCGGCCGGATACCTCGTCACGATCGCCAGCTCAGAAGAGGAAGGGATGCGGCACGATCGCCTGGTCGACCGGCTCATGGAGCAGCAGGTGGACGGCTTGATCGTGGTGCCTCCGCGCAACGCCGGCCGCGACTGGTCCGACGTCGCCTCGCCCATCCCTCCATTGGTCTTCCTCGACCGGCCCGTGCCGTTCGCCGACGCCGACGCCGTGCTCGCAGACAATGCGGGCGGGGCGCGCGAGGCCACCCTCGCGCTCGTCTCCGCCGGCTCGCGGCGCATCGCCTTCGTCGGCGACTCACCCGACATCTACACGATGCGCGAACGTCACGCCGGATACGCCGCCGCGCTCGCCGAGGCCGGGATCGAAGCCGACGACTCGCTCACGATCACGACGGCGCACACCAGGGAACAGGCGGAACGCGAGGTCGGCGCCGTGCTCCGCGACGGCTCGGCCGACGCCGTCATCGCGGCCAACAACCGCTCGACGATCGGTGCGTTGCTCGCATTCCAGGCGGCCGGCCGGCGGCTGCCCCTCGTCGGCTTCGACGACTTCGAGACGGCGTTGCTCGGCAGCCCGCCGGTGTCGGTGGTGAGCCACGACATCGAGCTGATGGGGTGCACCGCGGCCGACATCGTCCTCGGTCGTCTGAAGGGCGACACCTCGGCGTTCACCACCCGGGTGCTCCCCACACAGCTCATCCTCAGAGGCTCGGAGAAGCCGGAGCCGGCGTAAGCCGGAAGAGGCTCATCCTCGCTCGTCACAGGTCGGCAGGGAGCCGCGTGCCGTCCGGTTCGTCGAGTGCGAGGCCGTTCAGGACGCCTTGCAGGTATCCGATCGCATGTGCGCGGCCTCGGCTGCAGTATGCCTCGGACGATGTGTCGCCCCAGGTGTCCAGGTCTCCGATCATCGCCGGGACGTGGTCGTCGATGATGAATCCGTCGAATCCGGAGTCGTTCAGCCTGCGGATCACCCGTGCCGGATTGAAGTTGCCCTCGCCGAGGAAGCATTCGCTGAAGCGCGGCACAGTGCCGCGTACGTCCCGGAAATGGACGTAGAAGATGGCCGGTCCCATGTGGTCGATGACTTCGTTGATGCTCTGCTCGCCGGCCATTTCCGAGACCGTTCCGAGGCAGAGGTTCAGCCCCCATGACGGACTGCCGCCGGCCTGCTTGTGGGCCTGTTTGATGGCGGCGGGGGACGTGAAGATCCGGGCTGCGCCACCGAGGGGCTCGTTGACGGGCGGATCGTCGGGGTGCAGGGCGAGCCGTACACCGACCTCCTCGGCGACGGGGAGGACAGCGTCGAGGAAATACTGGTGGTTGGCCCACATCTGGTCGGCCGTGATCGGCTCGTCCAGGGGCTGCCCCGGGGTCAGCCGGTACCCGGCGAGCGCGTTGCCGCGGTGGACGTCGGCCAGGTCGAAGGCGGTGACCTTGGCGCCGCCGCGTCCCTTCGCGGCCATGTCGGTGCGCCAGACGTAGGTGGCGAGGAAGTTATAGCCGAGCAGATCGATTCCGACGGCGGCGAGGTTGCGGATCGTCTTCCGGTAGTTCTCGATCTGCTCATCCCGCCCGGGGAGGCCGCGCTGGATCTTCCAGAAGTGGGCGAGCGGGACGTTCTCGAGGCCGTCGATCGCCAGTCGGTCAGCGTCGCAGCGTTCCCTGAGGGCCCGCAACTCGGCCAGGCTCCAGAAGCCGTCGGTGCCCGGCAGCAGGTCGGGTGTGTGCAGTTGCACGCCGGTGAGCCCGAGCTGATGGGCGAACGTCGCGACATGGGAGTCGTACTTGTCGATGTGGCCGAGGGACAGACGGATGGTCATGCCTGCCCGACCAGCTGCCGGCCCAGGCCGTCACCGGCGAAGAACTCGCCGTCGATGTCGTCGGTGAGCCCGGACAGGCCGAGGTGACGACCGTCGGGAAGCAGAACGCCCGGCCGTTGCGCGCCGGGTGCGCCGATACGCATGATTCTCATGGTGATCCGTTCGTGGTAGGGGCTGTCAACCGGCGAGCAGGCGTTGACGACCAGTGCGGTGCCGATGATCAACGCGCCCTCGCCTGCGCGGCAGGGCGCGGTCCTTCAACCCCACGAGTCCGGCTGCGGACGCGGTGCCGACGTCACTCCGAGTCGCCGGGCGAGCACGTGCGGCAGTGCGAACTCGGTGCCGAGGACGCCGCGGCCGCCGACCGCGAAGGCGTGGGATCACACCTCCACGATGCAGGCGATCGGTCCTGCGGTCGAGGGCACGCCGCCTCGTCGCACAGGACGTGCGGCGAGCCGGTCGCGGCCACCGCGTGGGACACCGCCGCCGTGTGAGGTCCGGGGGCCGGTCACGTCAACTGCGAGAGGAGGCCGCCAACCGGTACAACATCGGAGCGGGTCCGTCCGCCGTCCCGGGAACCGTCGTCGCGCTCATTCGGTGAAGTAGTCCGGATACTTGGCGCGCAGCGCCGGGCCGAGTTCAAGAGCACGCCTGGCGTGCCGGCTGAGCAGAGAGCGGCCGGCTGACAGGTCGGCGGTCTCCAGCGCGTCCACGATCATTCTGTGCTCGTCGATCAGCTCACGCACCGTGGCGGAGTCGGGCAGGGTGAGCCGCCGTAGCCGGTCCAACTGCAGCTTCATCCGTTGCACGGCCTGCCACGCTCCCGGATAGCCGCTGAGCGTGAAGATCTGGGTGTGCAGCGCCTCATCCGCCGCGAAGAAGGCCTCGTAGTTCTCGGTGCGATAGCTGTGCTCCTGCCGTTCGAGCAGTTCGCGAAGCTCGCTGACGTCGGGCGCCGGATCGGCGCACGCCACCTCGAAGGCCGCGATCTCCAGACTCTCGCGGACGAAACGCGCCTCTTCCACATCACGCAGGCGGATCAACCCGACCCGGGTGCCGACCTGCGGCACGACCCGTACGAGTCCCGCGTCGACGAGTCGCGCGAGGGCCTCGCGCACCGGCGTACGGCTGACGTGCAGCCGTTCGGCGAGGTCCGTCTCGGACAGGGACGCTCCAGGGGCGAGTCGCAGTTCGCGGATCGCGGAGACCAACTCGTCGTAGACGCGATCGGACGTCCGTGCTGACGCGCGGTCTCGGACGACCGGGGACAACATCGGATCGCGCCCGACGGGTGCCGGCTCAGGGATGAGCGCTTGATGGGAACTCACAAAATTGATCGTTGCATGCCCATAGCTTGTATGCAAGTATCCCAGCATTAACCTGATCGTCGTAAAGGGGAAACAAAGTGTCCGCCGGCTCGTACGACTCGTGGCGCCGGCCCCGAGTCCGCCCCCGGGGCGCGATGCCATCGCGGTGGTGCCGGCCGCGAACATCTCCCGGCATCTCGGTCACATCACCGCACTGAGCGATGTCTCCCTCAGAGCCGCGGTCAGCATGCTCACCGTGATCGTCCCTGCACATCCGTAGTAGATCGTCCAGCTCGCCATCCGGAACGCGCCGAAGGATCTCGATGGCGACAAGAGCATCCGCAAGACCAGCCGTGCATGCCCCTGGTCATCCCAAGGACGACCTGAATGACCCGACGACATGCGACGCGCTGTACAAGTAGCAGTCGAGAGGAAGTCATGCTCAACCGAAAAGCGCGACTCACTGCGGCCGCAGTCGTCGCCGCGACCGGCATCGCGTTGACGGGGTGCGCCGGCGACACCGGGGCGAGCACCGGCGGCGCGAGCACCGGCGGCCCGGCGCAAATCACTTTCTGGGGCTGGGCCGCGGGCTACGACAAGTCCGTCGCGCTGTGGAACGAGTCTCACCCGGACATCCAGGTGAAGTACGAGACCATCACCAACGGGGGCGCGGGCGGTTACGACAAGATGCTCGCGGCCGCGAAGGCGGGCACGGCGCCGTGCTTGGCGCAGATCGGCTACGAGACGTTCTCGAGTTTCCTCGCCGCCGGCCTGCTCCAGGACGTCAGCCAATACGTGAAACCCCAGCACGCCGAATTCCCCGAATGGGTGTGGGGCAACGTCGGCGTCGACGGTGCCGCCTACGGCGTACCGGTCGACACCGCGCCGATGGGCATGTTCTACCGTTCCGACCTCTTCACCGCCGCGAAGATCGCGGTTCCGAAGACCTGGGAGGAGTTCAAAACCGCCGCCGCCGCGGTGAAGGCCGCCGACCCGAAGGCGCGGATCATGAACCTGCCCACCGACCCGTACCTCTACGCCGGTTTCGCCTGGCAGGGCGGTGCCCCCTGGTTCGGAGTCAACGGCGACGCCTGGACGGTCTCGCTCGACAGCGCCGCCAACAGCACGGTCGCCGGCTACTGGCAGGGGCTCTTCGACCAGGATCTCGTCACCTCCTATCCCGCCTTCGACGCGGCGCTCTTCTCCGCGTGGAACAGCGGCGAAGTCTGGGCAGAGGTCGGTCCTGTCTGGTCGGCGTCACTCATCCGAGACAACGCCGCCAAATCCGCGGGCAAGTGGGCCGTCGCGCCCATGCCCCGGTGGGGCACCGACGACTCCGTCGGCAACTCGGGGGGA
The DNA here is from genome assembly GCF_016863275.1 of Planotetraspora mira. Taxonomy (GTDB): domain Bacteria; phylum Actinomycetota; class Actinomycetes; order Streptosporangiales; family Streptosporangiaceae; genus Planotetraspora; species Planotetraspora mira. Next base: position 148,433 of record NZ_BOOO01000031.1, on the reverse strand, counting down.
TCGGCCACGGCCGTCATGAAGGGCTGTGCGAACCCGAAGGAGGCCACCGAGTTCGCCATGTGGATGTCGACCGACGACAAGTCCGTGTCGAACCTGATCGAGTCCGCAGCCATCCTTCCGGCTTCCACGTCCGGTCTCGCCAACGCGGCGCTCGACGCCCCGGAGAGCTACTACGGCGGCCAGGCCATCTACCAGGTGTTCCGCTCGGAGTCGGCCAAGGTGAACTCGAACTGGCGGTGGGGCCCGGTGATGTCCACCACGGCCGCTGCGCTGGGCGACGGTCTCGGCAAGGTGCCCACCAAGAGTGCGACCTTCCAGGACGCCCTGAGCGGCGCCCAGACGGACACGGTCTCCGCGCTGGAAGCCCAGGGCTTCTCCGTCAGCAAGTAGCGCTTCGCGGGGGCCGCCCGCACGGTGGGCCCCCGCGAATCCGCATCCTCCAGTCCTTCGACAGATAAGGGTGACCGTGTCCCCTCTGACGATCCAGCGGCCGAGCCGACGTCGCGAGCTTCGGCGAGCCGCGCCGTTCGTTCTGCCGTTCCTCCTGCTCTTCGTCGTCGTCTACCTGGTGCCGACCGGTTATTCCGTCGTTCAGAGCTTCTTCGCGGTGAAACGGTCGGGCCTCGGCCTCGGTGGCGCGGAAACCGTCTTCGCGGGCCTCGGCAACTACGTGCGGGTGTTCCAGGATGGGGACTTCATCGCGTCCGTGGGCCGGGTGACCTTCATCGGTGTCATCCAGGTGCCCGTGATGCTCGGCATCGCGCTCGTCCTCGCCCTTCTCATCGACTCGTCGGTGTCGACCGGGCGCAAGTTCTTCCGGGTCGCCTACTTCGTGCCCTACGGGTTGCCCGGCGTGATCGCGGCCCTGGTGTGGTCGTTCCTGTACGCACCCTCGCTGAGCCCCATCACCGGATTCTTCGCATCGATCGGGGTCGACGTCAGTTTCGTCACCGACGGCGCCCTGCCGTTCTCGATCGCGAACATCCTGACCTGGGCGTGGACCGGCTACAACACGATCCTGATCTTCGCCGCCCTGCAGGCCGTCCCCGCGGAGACGATGGAGGCCGCGGCGATCGACGGATGCTCCGGCTGGAAGGCCGCGCTCCTCATCAAGGTTCCGCTGATCCGGCCGGCCCTGCTGCTCACCCTCGTCTTCTCCGTCATCGGCACGTTCCAGCTCTACAACGAGCCGGTCACCATGAAGTCCGTGGCGCCGAACCTGCCGTCCACCTACACACCGATCATGGCCGCTCTCCGGTCGCTCTCGGGCAACGACTTCAACTACGCGGCCGCGCAGTCCGTGGTGCTCGGCGCTCTGATCTGCGTGGTGTCCGTTCTCGTCTTCCGCGCATCAGCCAGGAGAGTCGACTGATGACCGTCACACTGCCATCGCCCACACGAAACGAACCCGTCGCCGGCGTGCCGAACCGGCGGCGCCGCCGGGCGCATCCGCTCACGACGGTGAGCCCCGCCTCGCGCCTGTTCGTGCTGGCCGTAATGATCCTTTTCGCTGTGTACTTCCTGCTCCCGGTGTGGTGGCTGGTCGTCTCCGTGACCAAGGGCAGCGGAGAGATCTTCTCGGGCAACGGCTTCTGGTTCGGCGAGAGCTTCGCCTTCGTGGAGAACATCAAGACCCTGTTCCAGGCTCAGGGCGGCGTCTACTCGCGCTGGCTGCTCAACTCGCTGCTCTACGCGGTGGGCGGCGGAATCGTCTCCACGCTCCTGGCGTCCATGTGCGGGTACGCGCTCGCGAAGTTCCGATTCCCGGGACGCGAGGCGGTCTTCGGCACCGTGCTCGCCGCGGTGCTCCTGCCCGCACCCGTGCTCGCCATCCCGCTCTACCTCGTGTTCAGCGCCACCGGAATCATCAACACCTTCTGGGCCGTCTTCATCCCGAGCATCGTCAGCCCCTTCGGCGTCTACCTCAGCAGGATCTACGCCGCGTCGTCGATACCGGACGCTCTGATCGAGGCAGGCCGTATCGACGGCGCCGGCGAAATGCGCATCTTCGGGATGGGCGTGCGGCTCATGGCACCCGCGATGGTCACGATCTTCCTGTTTCAGTTCGTCGCGATCTGGACGAACTTCCTCCTGCCCTCGCTCATGCTCGCCGACAGCTCCCTCCAGCCGGTGACCGTCGGCCTCGTCGGCTGGCGCGAAATGCAGGGGAATCCCATCAGCTACACCACCGTCGTCACCGGCGCGTTCGTCTCGGTCGTGCCGGTCGTCGCCATGTTTCTGTCGTTGCAGTCGTTCTGGAGCAAGGGCCTGGCGGCAGGGGCCGTCAAGTAGCTCGCCCGCGGCTCAGGAGAACAGCCTGAGCACCTGTTCCGACGTCAGGCAGCCTGCCGTCGCCAGATCCAGGTTGGCCAGCGACATGCGGTGAGCCTCGTCGGTCGCGGCGGTGACGCAATCGCCGACCGTGTGGACGGTCAGGCCGAGGTCGGTGCCGTGCCTGGCAGTCTGCTCGACGGTGAGATTGGTGGCGACTCCGGTCACCAGCAGCGTGTCGATCCCGCGTTCGGCCAGCCATTGGGGGAGGTCGTTTCCGGCCAGGCCGGACAGCTTCTGGTTGTCGACGACATGGTCGGCCTCGGCCAAGGTCCGCATTTCCGGGATCAACTGCGCCCCCGGAGCATCCGGGCGGAAGGCCTCCTGCGCGTCGCCGACCGCGATCATGAAGCCCGTGTTGCGGACCAGGCCGCCCTCTCCCTCGGGCACGGTGAACCGGGTGAAGATCACCGGGGCTCCTGCGGCGCGCATGGATTCATGGAACCGCACGGCGCGCTCCACGACGCCACTGCGCGCGACCGGCTCGCCGAGCATCGCGCCGAAGAATCCCTCAGGCTTGATGACGTTCACCTGCCAGTGCAGAGCGAGAACGGCGGTAGTCCGCGGATCGTAGGCCATGGTCACGATCCTGCCGTACTTCCTCCCCGAAACCTCCACCTTTGGGGAGAAACGCACTCTGTCAGACGGGTACGGCTCACGCCGAGATCGAAGCCGTCGGCCGTCGTACAAAGAGCCGGCAACGTTCTGCACCGAGCATCGCTCACGGGAGGACCGGCTCCGGATCGCGGGGTATTGAAGCCATATCCGATCGATCCGAAGTGCCCAGCACTTTAGCCTGAAGGTGCGCCACAAATGAGTCGTCATCGTACGGTGAATCCGCTTGCCGGAACGGCCCTGCGCCGACTGGCGCTGCTGCCGGCCGTCGTCGCGATAGGGACCGTTGTCATGGCGTCGCCGGCGATCGCGGTGCCGGCAGGATCTGGCTACGGAAGTGGAAACGGCTCGCAGCGCGACAAGAACACGCAGGGCGCACAGGGCAACGAGAGCCAGAACAAGACTCACCACACCAAGAGGAACATCGCGCACGTGCGGTCGAATCACAGCCCCGTCAGGCTGAGTGGAGTACAGCATCTGAATAGCAACAGCGGCGTCACCGCTGTTCAGGCCGCGTTCTGCAAGAAGAGGCGCGATTGCAGGATTACGCAGAACTACTGGGTGGGCCACATGTGACCGGGCCGCTCGCTAGGAATCTACAACGTAAAGGCGGCGGATCAGGAGACGAGAGGTATGCGGAGGACGAAGCACGCGCCACCATCGGCGGAGTCCTCGACGTGCAGGGTGCCGTAGTGGGCTGAGGCGATGTCACGCGCGATGGCCAGGCCCAGGCCGGCGCCTCCGTGGTCGCGGCTGCGGGCGGTGTCCAGGCGGACGAAGCGCTGGAAGATGCGGTCGCGGTCGGCCGGGCGGACACCTTGCCCGTCGTCGGCCACGGCCAGCTCCGCATGGTCACCGGTGCGGCGCAGGTCCACCCTCAGCCTGCGCGTGGCGTGACGTCGGGCGTTGTCCAGCAGGTTGGCGAGCAGCCGGGTGATCTGCCACGAGTCGGCCTCCACCGTCACCGCGGGCTCGAGATCGAGCCGCACGTCATGGCTCACGGTCCACCGAGCCGCCACCGCCTCGACCAGACTCGTCAAATTCACCTCCTCCAACCTCGCGTCGAGGTCGACCTCGAGCGTGGCCAGCAGGAGCAGGTCGTCGATGATGCTCTCCAGCCGGTCGAGGTCGGCGGTCAAATGGTTGAGCAGATCGGGCAGGTCGATGTCGTCCCGGTGCAGTTGCGCCTCCTCCACCTGCAGCCGTAGCGCGGTGAGCGGCGTACGCAGCTCATGTGAGGCGTCCGCGGTGAATTGGCGTTGGCGGCGCAGCAACTGCTCCGCAACCGTATTCGCCTTCCTCACCTGCTCGTTCAGCTCTTGCATCTCTGCGGCGCCCGCGCCCGTCCGGCTCACGCCGGACCGAGACCCTCTGCGCTGTTGAAGGAACGCGGACATGTCCTCCGTACGGTGGACGAACAGCACCACTGCTCCGTCCGAGCCGAGCACAGGAGAATTGATCATGCTCCAATGGTGTCCCTCGGTCGGGTGCGCGCTGCGGGAGATGGGCATGGCGCACTTGTGCGGCGCCATCACGTCGGGTTTGCCCGTGGCTTCGGCCCGGCGCAGAGACGCCTCGAGGTTCCGCAGCGCGCGCTGCTTGACGGGATCGGCGTGGTCGAGGGCGCAGGAGTCGAGCACGTGCCGGCCCAGCAACTCCTCGCGCCGACGTCCGTGGGCGTCGAGATATGCCTGGTTGACGGCCACGACCGTCATGTCCGGCGTCATGGCCAGACAAGGGCTCGGAACGGCCGCGAACAGGGCGGCGTAGTCGAGGTTCTGTCTCATCAGTTTCCTTCCAAGCGCGCTCGGCAGGGCTCAGGAGTCCATCGCTCTGTGCAGGTGCCGCCCCGGACCTCGGGCGTCGGGAGCGGCCGGACCGGCGAGAGGAAGTCGCAGGACGAAGCTCGCACCGCCTGTCTCGGACTCCTCGGCGCGCAGGCTGCCGATGTGGGCATGGGCGATGTCACGGGCGATCGCCAGGCCCAGGCCGGTGCCGGTGTGGTCGAGGCGGCGTGCGGCAGTCAGCCGGGTGAAGCGCTGGAAGATCCGTTCCCGGTCGCCTTCTGCGATTCCTTCTCCGTCGTCGGTGACCGTCAGAACGGCGTGGTCGTCATCGCGGCTTACCCGGACCGCGACCAGATGGCGGGCGTGCCGTTGAGCGTTGTCCAGCAAATTGGTGAGCAGCCGGCTGATCCGGATCGGAACGGCCTGGACCGTCACCCCGGCATTCAGCCGAAGTTGTACGTCAACGCGGTCGGTCCTGCGGGCGATCTCGGCACGAACCACTTCGGCGAGGTCGACACGCTCCGGCTTCATGGGCGGGCCGGCCTCCATCTCGGCGAGAATGCGCAGGTCAGTGATTATCGTGTCCAACCGGTCGATGTCGCTCAGCGCCCGGGCGAGCAGGTGGCCGAGGTCGGTGTCGTCGGGATGCAGACGGGCCTCCTCCAACTCCGTGCGCAGCCCCGCGACCGCCGTGCGCAGCTCATGTGAGGCGTCGGAGGCGAATCGCCGTTTCATCTCCAGTTCGCGTTTCAATTCACGCATCTTGATCCAAGGTTTCTGGATTGCCGGCCTACCGCCGGCCCATCACGATTTTTGGGTTTGTCGGGGGGCCGTCCGCTGACATACGGATACGCAGCTATGACAGGACAGCCTGGTGGCCTGTGACAGCTCTGAGAAAGCGTTCTTGACGCGGCTCTCGGTGGAGCGTTGGCGCAGAGCGGAACGCAGCCCTGTCTTTCGCGGCGCTCACGCCGCGCTCGCGTGGGCGGGACCCGCTCGTCCGCGACGCGACAACAAGGACTGAAAAAGTTTCCCCGACAGCTGTCACAAGCACGGAGGCTGTCCTGTCTTACCTGGTGAACCGGTCGGCAACGGGGGAGTAGCGCGCCCCCGCCCGGGTTTCATCGCCCCCAGTTCACGAAAGGTAGGTCCCATGTCCGATACCGACCCGGCATCCACCGGGCCCAAGCCGAGATCAGTCGCGTGGCAGACCGCGGTCACCGTGCTGCAGGAGGCCGAACCGCCGTTCATCCCGCAGGGAGCGCACGCGATGACCTTGGTCGTCGCGTACCCGCCCGGCGACCCGGGCACGCCGCCGCACCGGCACTCGGGGCCGGCGTTCGGCTACGTGCTGGAAGGGGAGATGCTGTTCGAGTTGGAGGGCGAGCCGGAGCGGGTCGTACGCGCCGGTGAGGTGTTCTGGGAGCCGGGTGGCGACGTCATCCACTACCAGGACGGCAACAACCGCGACGACATGCCGCTCCGCTTCACCGTCACGATGCTGTGCGAACCAGGCCAGCCCATGCTCACCCTGGTGGACGACCAAGAGCTCGCGCAGCGCGGGGACCGTCGCGCTCCTCGCCCGTCCTGAGCGCGGATGGACGTGTCACAGCATGGTGACGCAGCCGCCCGGCCTGCCGCAGATCCCCCCAAGCCATGTATGGAGAAACGATGAACACTCCGAGCGGTGAAAACGGATTTCTGTACGAGCTCGAGATCGAGATTGAAGAGGAAGTGTCCCTGGTCGAGTCGAGCCGTCCGGAGGAGGCCATGAATCTGCCGGTCGCCGACTGGCAGTTCGATCCGACGGACGTCGAGCGTGAGGAAGTCGGCTTGCGCGGCCTGCGCGACGCCGTCGAGGCGCTGGAAGGCGACCACCGGCCAGACGATCACCGTCCGTGAGACGCCATATGAAACAGCAGCAAGGGCCTGCCGCTCCTGGCTCGTCGGTGCGGATCGACACGCTCGACGGTCTTCGTGAGCATCTGCAGTGGGCGATCGAGTTGGAACACGCGACGTTGCCGCCCTATCTGTGCGCGTTGTATTCGCTGGATCCGGAGCGGAATCCGGAGGCCGTCGAGGTGGTGGGCAGCGTCTTCGCCGAGGAGATGCTGCATCTGACGCTGGCGGCGAATCTTTTGAACGCCGTCGGCGGTCGCCCGCGACTGGACATGCCGGGGATGTTGCCGCCGCATCCCCGGCCTCTGCCTCATGGGGACCGGTCGTTGGAGTTGTCGTTGGTTCCTTTCGGTGCGGAAGCACTGGAGATGTTCCTGCGGATCGAACGGCCGGCGCCGCCCGGTGCTCCGGCGGAGGGGGCGGATTACGAGACGATCGGGCAGTTCTACGACGCCGTCGAGCAGGGATTACGTCATCTGTGTGACCGGTTCGGGGAGCGGGAGGTCTTCAGCGGCGATCCAGCTCGTCAGGTGAACGCCGGTCATTTCCGGCATACCGCAGGGCGGTTGATCGCGGTCACGGATCTGGCGTCGGCGCTGGCGGCGTTGGAGGAGATCGTCGAGCAGGGCGAGGGTACGGCCCGCGGCGAGGTCTGGGACGGAGACCAGGATGTCTTTCATCCTGATCGGGATGAGGTGGGGCACTACTACCGGTTCCAGGAACTCAAGGCGGGTCGGCGGTATCGGCGTGGTGATACCCCGGCGTCCGGTCCCACGGGTGAGGCGATCTCGGTGGATCTCGAGGGCGTCCGTCCGATGAGACGCAACCCGCGGCTGGCCGATCATGCCGTGGGCAGCGCGATCCGCGCGGCCCAGGAAGAGTTCAACCACACCTACTGCGCCGTCCTCCACCTGCTGGAACAGGCGTTCAACGGCAGCCCGAAGCTGCTCGCCGTCGCCACCGGCACCATGTACGCGCTCAAGGCCCAGGCCCAGGCCCTGATGCAGACGCCCGACGAAGGAGGCGCGACAGCCGGGCCCACCTTCGAATACGTCGCACCCGGCCTGCGCCGGTGGAGTGCCGGAGACGCGCAGCGGATCGTCGTCCTCCGCGACGGCCCCTACGTCGTGTACGGCGGTGTCCCGCTCCGCCGCAAAACCAAGATCGTTTCTGCGGAGAACAACGCGCTGACCTGGAAGACCGGCGAACCTCTGAAAACGGAGGACACCTACGCGCTGTGCCGCTGCGGCCACTCGGGCTCCAAACCGTTCTGCGACGGGACCCATGCGGTGATCGGGTTCGACGGCACGGAGACCGCGGGAGTGCGACCGTACGAGGAACTGCAGCACGTGCACGACGGGGTGGGGATCTCGGCTCAGCGGGTGGGGGAGTTGTGCATCCACGCCGCCTTCTGCATCGGACGCACCAGGCCGATCGCCGAGATGCTCGCCGACACCGGGGACGGCGACGTGCGGTCCGACGTCATGGGTCGCATCGATCACTGCCCCTCCGGTTCCTACAGCTACGCCCTGCAACGCGGCGGCGAGACGCTCGAGCCCGACCTTCCCCAGGCCGTCTCGATCCTGGAGGAAGAGGACGGGCTGGCCAGTGCGCTGTGGGTCACCGGCGGAGTGCCGGTCCTGCGGGCGGACGGCCAGGCGCTGGAGACCCGCAACAGGATGACCCTGTGCCGCTGCGGCCATTCGGCCAATAAGCCGCTGTGCGACGGAACCCACCGAAAGATCGACTTCCGCGAGGAGACGCCGGGCTGACGGTGAGCGACGCTGGCCGGCGTGCCAAGCCGTCCTGACTCGTCTACGGCGAGCGCGACCTCGACGTCCAGGTCGCGGCCGGAGGCGAGAAGCGGGTTGCGGGCGTGGAATGTCACACCAGGACGTGCTGTCCCGTCTTAGCTGGTGACACCAAGACAACAGAGGACATCGTGTGGACGATCTCGTCAGCCGGCGCCCGCGCCGGCCGATTCACGGCCTGGGAACAGGAAGGGCCTCTCCGCTTCCGCAGGCACCCTCCTGGCCGCACGGCGGGCGACGGCGGCAGGACATGACCGAGGCGGGCGCCAGGTCGCTGGCGGAGATGCTCGACGAACGCCGGCACCTGCTCGAGATCGCTCTGTGGATGTTCGGTTCGGCCGCCACGGCTGACCGGATCGTCCAGGAGACCTATCGCCGCTGGTACGCCCTCAACGATGAGGAGCGTGCCGGCATCGCGGTGCCGCGAGCCTGGCTGACAAGGGTCGCCGGAGGCATCTGCCTGGAATCGCTCGCCGCGCCCGCCGCCTTCCGACCTCCCAGCGCCGTGCCGAGGGCGGACTCGGTTCCGGCACCTGTTGCCGACGGCCCGGCTCTTCGGGGCGGCACGGTGCGGCGCCGCTCCGGTCAGCCGTTCCGGAAGGCGATGCTCGACCGGCATGATCGTGTCGCGCGCCGGTTCGCGGCGGCGTGCGACACCGGAGACGTGGCGGCGCTCAAGGCGGTTCTGGCCTCCGACGCGCTGGTCGTGAGTGACGGCGGCGGCAAGCTGCGCGCCTCAGTGCGTCCGACCTACGGCGCGGACGCGGTCGCCCAGTTCATCGCGGCTCTGCTGGCCGGTCCGCCCGGCATCGTGGTGACCATCGAGTCCGTCAACGGCCGTACCGGTCTGGCGCTGCGCCGGGCGGGCCACGCTGTGGCAGTGGTCAGCGTGAGTGTCGCCGGGACCGAGGTCACCGCTGTGTGGATCGTGCTGAACCCCGACAAGTTGCAGCACTGGCATCGCCCATGACCAACTCGCCCGGACCACAGTCTCCTCGTCACCTCGGCAGGGAAAGGCGCAACCGGTGAACGACTCGACACTCTTCCCGGATCATGGTGACAGCGGCACCGTTTTCAAACCGATCTACATCGGTCACGTCGCCGTCAGCGGCGGCAGCGCCGCCCACGGCCGGGCGTCCGGCAAGGCCCGCTCCGCCGACGGCGCCCTCGACATGGAACTGCGGATGCCCAAGGAACTGGGCGGCGACACCGTCGGCCCGAACCCCGAACAACTCTTCGCCGCCGGATACGCCGCATGCTTCCACAGCGTCCTCAGCCTGGTGGCCCGGCAGCATCTCCTCGACCCCGGCTCCATCATCGTGGAGGCGACCGTCGCTCTCGGCCGTGACCCCGACGACGACGGTTACACGTTGCGAGCCGACCTCGTCGTGAACTGGCCCGGGGTTGAGCGCGACTCGGTCACCCCGTTGCTCGCGCAGGCGAGCGCGCTGTGCCCCTACGCGAAGATGACCCGCCAGGGCATCCTCGCCACGATAAGCCTCGCCTGAGACGATCACCCGTGGTCAGGCGTCGAGACGGCCGCCCGGCAGATCCTGCGCGGCCGTACGGCGATCGTGGTCGCGCACCGCCTCGCACAGGCCGTCACCGCCGACCGTGTGGTGGTCCTCGACGCGGGGCGGGTCGAGGAGGACGGGCCGCACGAACGGTTGGTGAGCGCTGGGAGGAGGTACGCGACCTTGTGGTCCGCCTGGGCCGGTCGCGCGTCGGACTCGGCGGCGGCGGACTCGTGATTTCCGGCGGAGTTCGCCGGTACGTGGCTGAGCATGGTCGCCAGGGGCTTCCGGCGGCGGAGGTGCTCGCGTGAACGCCGGCCGTATCGCAGGTTCGAACCCGCACGGTCGATCCGGTTGATCTTCCCGGGTGGAGGCACCGTGCCACCTGTCAGTGCCGCAGTGCAGTATCGGCACGACGATCCATGACGAGAACAGGAATTCGCGGTGTCGCTCACCAACCGGCAAGTGGCCACTCATGCGTTTCTCAGGGGCATGTACGAGGATCAGTACTTTCCAGATCACGTCGTCGACAAGGGAAAGGCGATCCTGCTGAGGCTGTGCGGGCGGATCGAGGCCGAGCGCCCGTCGGATCTGGCGGCCCTGTATGTGCTCACGAAGGCTGCGACGGAGGAGTTCAACGCGCTGGAGGCCGATTTCGAAGCGGCCGGCAGTGAGATCGAGACCGTCGCGCGAGAGGTGATAGCTGAGGACTTCTGGTTCGTGGCGTCGGCGTACGGATTCGCCGAAGCGGATGCGGAACGGTTGATCGCGGCCCGGTACTGGTGACGCGGGCAACGAAATGATCTTCGCGGTCGCGCAGTGAGTCCACGGCTCCACAGTTGCAGGGCCACAGTTGCGGGGGCCCCGACCGGTCGCACCCGACCGTTGCCAGGGACTGCCCGGGTAGACGGACAGTCCCTGGATCGAAAGCGTCAGTTCTGACGGATGGTGTTCCTGCCGGGTCCGCCGGAGAGCTTGTCCTTGCCGGGCCCGCCGTACAGCTTGTCGTTCCCGCTGTTCCCGTACAGGGTGTCGTTGCCGCTGTTTCCGTACACGACGTCGTTGCCCTTGCCGCCGTACAGCAGGTCGTTGCCGACCCCGCCGTATATCGCGTCGTTGCCGTCCATGCCGTACAGGATCTGGTTGCCCTTGGCGCCCCGGATCTTGTCGTTGCCCTTGCCGCCTTCCACGCGGGTGTAGTTGCCGCCGGCGTAGATCGTGTCGTTGCCGTCTCCGGCGAAGACCATCGAAGCCTCGCCCACCGTGATGGTGTCGTCGCCCGCCTGCCCGAAGACGTTGTTGCCGTCGACCCTGCCGGTGTCGGTCAGCTTGTCCTTGCCGGCGCCCAGGTAGATCACGTTGAAGTAGTAGACCTGACCGGTGGTGTTGTTGAAGGCCACGGTGTCGTTGCCGTCGCCGAGGTCCATCGTCAGAGTGGAGTAGGGGTCCTGGCTGTCCAGGGTGGCCACCTTGCAGGAGACCTTGGTGTGGTCCGCGCTGTCGGGGTGGCCGCAGCCGCTCCCGGCACTGATCGGGACGATGTCGTCGATCACATAGATGATGTCCGTGTAACCGCTGGTGAACGACTCGGTGACGCTCACCTTGTTGGTCTGGGCGGCGGCGGCCTTGTAAAGGAGCACATGGCCGTTGTCGCCGACCGCGGCGGTGGCCGACGGCGCCGCGGCGCCTGCCGTGGCGGGCAGGGCGACCGAAACGGTGAGCCCTGTGCAGAGAGCCAGCGTCAGCGCCGATGCGGTGCGTAACACCCGGCGGCTGACGAAGGGAGAGCGCATTGCGAACCTCCATGAGGCATGAGCGGTTCTTCCAATACGTTTGACTCCCGGCGCACGCAGTTGGTTCTGCCGTGATCGAGGGGTTCTGCGACGAATACGCGCTGGTCGGGCCGTCGAACGAGCGGACGTGGAGTCCCTCATCTTTCCGGGACGAGTACGACCTTCCCGATGACCCGGCGGTTGAGCAGGTCGTCCATGGCTTGTCCGGCTTCCGCCAGCGGCATGGTCCACGGGGGCATCGGGTCGATCCCGGGCATCGAGAACAGCCCCTCCAGCATGGCCCGGTTCTCGGCGGCGTTGCTCATCGACCAGGCGCCCCAGTCGACACCGACGACCGCGCGGTTGCGTAGGAGCACCTGGTTGGCGGGCAGTCTGGGGATGTCGCCGGCGGCGAAGCCGACGACCAGGAGCCGCCCGCCTTCACGGAGGGCGCGCAGGGCCTCCTCCGACAACGTTCCGCCCACCGGGTCGACGGCCACGTCCACGCCCCAGCGTCTGGCCGTGTCCTTCAGGCCTTCGTAGCCGATCACCTCGTCTGCTCCCGCCTGCGCGGCGAGTTCCCGCTTGTCCTCCGTCGATGCGGCCGCCAGGACTTCGGCGCCCAGTGCCTTGGCCACCTGGATGGCGGCCAGGCCCACGCCGCCGCCGGCGCCCAGCACCAGCACCCGCTCGCCGCGCCGCAGTCCGGCACGCCGCTCCAGCGCGTACATGGCCGTGCAGTGGCTCTGCGCGAACGCGGCCGCGCGGACCGGGTCGAGCTTCTCGGGCAGGGGTACGGCCTGCGCCGCGGGCACGAGCACGTGCGTGGCGAAGCCGCCCAGCCCGGTGATCGCCAGGACTCGGGTGCCGTCGGAGAGCCGCCCCGCCACCTCGAAGCCTGGTGTGAAGGGCAGGGGCGGCTTGATCTGATAGCCGCCGCGTGCCATCAGAGCGTCGACGTAGTTGACGCCGGCCGCCTCGACCTCGACCACCACCTGGCCTGGTCCGGGGACCGGATCGGGCCGGTCGACCAGCTCGACCGGCTTGCCGTACTCGGTGCAGACGATGGCCCTCATGCGATCAGCTTCGTCGACCGAACATCATTCTGGCAAGGTGGAGGGCCGGGAACCGGGCCCGGGGCCGTCGGAACGGCCGTGACCGAGCACAGGTAGTGGCTCCCTCCGGCACCGGACATCTCTTAATTGGCTACTGACTGAGCGTCCTACGATGCTGGTGATGAGGCAGCCATTGAGGCCGAGATTCTCCGGTGCGATGAAGTTTCGTGATTGAGAAGGGCTGAGGGCACTATGACTGGTGCTCTTCTCGGCGTCCGTACCAAGAAAGGAGACGGAGGAAAACCGCAGAAGTGTCGGAAACCGAGAAGTGATCTCCGTATGTGCGGTGCAATGAAAGCTTGTATCGCCCGCGCAAGCCCTACGAGACTGCTCAGGATCCTCCGCCGGTGGAGTCCTGCCAGCTGTCGAGAGTCGACCCAAAGAGGTGTCTATGACAGATCGTGTTCGTTCCGAACAGTATCTCCGTGCCACCATGGAGCTGCTCAGAGATGTTTCCAAACCTCGGGCCGCAGCCGACGTGGTGGGCGAATGAGCTCGCCCTCGATGCCAGCCTCTAAACGGGGTCAGGACATGAATAAGTGGGATATTCGTAATGACCCGTTACCTCTGAATCCGGCACGCTTCCGAGAGGGACAGAGTTGAATCAGTACCACGCACTTCCGCCTGTTCGGGGGATGCGTGCGAGTTCTGGCGCCTAAAGGGACCGCTGGCGAGCACCTCGCGAGTAATGCGCACGGGTCGCGATCGGTTCGATCGGAAGCCCTTTTCGTGTAGAGATTGCCGAGGTCAGGTTGGCTGATGGCGATAGGTAGCTCTTCCTGGCCGAGTGACGGAGTCTCGTTAATTCTGCGTAAGCTTTGATCATGACTGAGCCGACCTCGTCCGCCGGGTCCTTTCGCTTCTTCCCCGCGCCCTGGCCCGATGCGGGTGCCGGAATGTGGGCGAATGATCTGGAAGAGCACTTGGTGGCGCTCGCGTGTGAGCGCGGCTTCCAGCCGTCGCATGCCACCAAGAGCGAGCTTGAGCTTGTCCATGCTGGCCGGCACCGGATCGTTTACATCAACCGCAAGAGACTGCGGGTCCAGATCATCGCGGTGATTGTGCCGCCGTGGTCGGAGGTGGACGAGCTGCGAACCATCCCGGGGGTGAGCTCCCGTGGTGACTTCTTCCATAGCTCCAATCTGCGGACGTTCCCTAGACGCATACATGACGGGAAGAGCGAGATTCCCTACGGATACTCAATGGTGTGCGCTGACGTCGGTGCCTATGGCCGCGTTCTGGATCAGTCCTGATAATCCACGTCGGATGAGCGAGGCGTAGCAGGAGTCTTAGCCGATCAGGAACCGCTCCTCTTCCGGATGTGTTTGGTGTTGATCTCGACGACCGTACGACTCAGCTGCCGGACGCCTGCTGCCGGCACTGGTCCTGGATCTTCCTGATGGGCACGCCTTCTCCGGGGATGGTGTTGTACACCCAGCCGATCTCGTCGGGGGTCGGAGCCCATGGCCGGTGTGACGTGCACCCTGAGCCCCTGCTGCCGCATGCACGCGACTTGTTCCCGAACGTCGTCGGCGTAGTGGGGGGTTCGTCTTGGGGCTGAGCTCCGGCGGCATGATCGGCACTTGCTCTGGCAGGCCGGCATCGCGGCCTTCTGAGCCTTCACCCGCTCAGCCGTTCGGCTCCGCGTATGACCGGAACCGGACGTCGTCCACGCGGCGGGTGCAGTTAGACACCTCAAGGTGTGCACCTCAAGTTGCGCACCTTCGGCTGTCGTTTTACGGTCGGCAGCGTGAACGACAGTGACGAGGGCATCTCCGAGGCTGCACTCCAAGCGGCGAATGACGTGTGGGTGGTCGTCAGCCGCCTGCGCCGTCGGCTCACCGCGCTGGGCGGCGAGGGCGGCCTTTCGCCGTCGCAGGCGTCGGTGCTGCGGCGGCTCGGCAAGGACGGACCGGCCTCCGCAAGCGACCTGGCCGTGGTGGAGCGCGTACGCCCGCAGTCGATCGCGAAGATCGTCACCGCCCTGGAGGAGGCCGGACTGGTGGAGCGGCATCCCGATCCCGGCGACGGCCGCCGCCAACTGGTCACCCTGACCGCGCTCGGGCATGAGCGGCGCTCGGGGGATCGGCGGGCGCGCGAGCGGTGGCTGGCGCAGGCTTTGCAGGAGAGGGGGACGCCGGAGCAGGTGGAGGCCGTCATCTCGGCGATGGCGCTGCTGGACGAGGTCGCGCAGTCGTGACGGGTGTCGTGGAGCGGATACACCGCCGGAGACCGGCTGATCCGGGCGGCTTCAACCGCAAGCTGATCGCGCCGATGATCCTGGGCTCGGTGCTGAACCCGATCAACTCCTCCATGCTTGCGGTGGCGCTGATCCCGATCGGGATGGCGTTCCACGCGGCGCCCGCGCAGACGGCGTGGCTGGTCTCGGCCCTGTATCTGGCGACCGCGGTCGGGCAGCCGGTCATCGGCCGGCTGGTCGACTCCCATGGCCCGCGTCTTCTCTATCTGACCGGCACCGCGCTGGTCGGTGTCGCCGGACTGATGGGCGTGTTCGCGCCGAATTTGGGGATGCTGATCGTCTCCCGCGTGCTGCTGGGCTTCGGGACGTCCGCGGCGTATCCGGCGTCGATGTACCTGCTGCGCACGGAGTCCGACCGCACCGGGATGAAGAGCCCGAGCGGCATCTTGGCCGCACTGTCGATCTCCAACCAGGTCATCGCGGTGATCGGCCCCACGCTGGGCGGCCTGCTGATCGGCGCGGGCGGCTGGCACCTGATCTTCGCCATCAACGTACCGCTGTCGGCGTCCTGCCTCGTCCTGGGGGCGCGCCGCCTGCCGAGGCGGGCGAGGCTGGGGAAGGAAACCGGCCCCGCCCAGCGGGCGGACGTGTTGGGCATGATCCTGTTCGCGGGGATGCTCACCGCGTTAATGCTGTTCCTGATGAACCCCGGCCTCGACCAGTGGTATCTCCTGGTGATCGCCGCCGTCGTCGGGGCGGGCTTCGCCTGGCGGGAGTTGCGGTGCGTGCAGCCGTTCATCGACCTGCGTGTGCTGCGCGGCAACGCTCCGCTGCTGGCCACCTACGGCCGCCAGTTGCTGACCGCCACCACCTCCTATGCCTTCCTGTACGGCTTCACCCCGTGGCTGGAGGAGGGCCGTTCCCTCAGCGCCTCGGGGGCCGGGCTGGTCCTGCTGCCGATGTCAGCCGCCGCCATCGTCGTGACCGCCGCCACCGGCCGAAGGACCGAGGTCCGCGGCAAGTTGCTTGTCGGCGCCCTGGTTCAGATCATCGGCTGCGCCGCGCTGCTGCTGCTCGACGCCTCCAGCCCCATCTGGCTGCTGGCCCTCCTGGGCGCGGTCATCGGCATTCCCCAAGGGCTGAACGGCCTGGCCAACCAGAACGCCCTCTACGCCCAGGCCGACCCCGCCCGCATGGGTTCCTCCGCCGGGCTGCTGCGCACCTTCATGTACCTCGGCGCGCTGCTGGCCTCCGCCGCCAACGCCGCCTTCTACAAACACGGCGCCACCACCGGAGGCCTGCACGACCTCAGTCGGCTCCTTCTCGTCGTCGCCGCGATGTTCCTCATCGCCACCGTCGCCGATCGCTCCCTGTCCCGCATCGGCCGCGCCGCAGACAGCGCCGACGGCCGGACTCCGGATGACCTCGATGACCTCGATGACCGGAGCGAGAACGATGCGCGGCCCGTGCGCCGATAGCCACCTCCCTCTCGCCCCTTCACACCTGTGGAAAGCGGTCGATCGGTAGGCCGAAGGAGCCGAACAGGTCCGCCCGATGGAAGGCGAGCACCGAGGAGACGCCTGCTTCGGTCAAGGTCAGCACCTGGATCGAGTGCGCGTGGAAGGCGCCGCCGCGACCGCGGATGTACTTCGCGAACGCCGGTTGCCCGTTCGCGGACGTCTCCACCATGATCCGCAGGGCCGTTCCGGGCGTCATCTTCACTCTCAGCAGGCGCATAACGTCATCGCGACCGTCGAACCAGGTCGGGATCGGCGGCATCTCCCACCGGGTGTCCTGAGTCAGCAGACCTTCCAGAGCGACCAGGTCGGCGTCCTCGAAGGCTTTGGCGTACTGGTCGAGCAGGGCACGACGTCCGGGCTCGTCCGGTTCGCTGAACTGGTCCTCGGCGGGTGCGATCTTGGCCAGCTCGGCACGAGCCCTCTGCAGTGAGCTGTTGACCGCCGCAGTGGTCGTGTCGAGCAGGTCGGCCACCTCAGATGCCTGCCATGCGAGCACATCCCGCAGAATCAGTACGGCGCGCTGCCGCGGTGGCAGGTGCTGCAGCGCGGCGACCATCGCCAGTCTGAGGCTCTGCCGAGTGCCCACG
This sequence comes from Planotetraspora mira, assembly GCF_016863275.1. GTDB lineage: Bacteria > Actinomycetota > Actinomycetes > Streptosporangiales > Streptosporangiaceae > Planotetraspora > Planotetraspora mira. The sequence continues at coordinate 131,282 of NZ_BOOO01000031.1, read as the reverse complement.
ACCAGAGCCGGGTCGGCGCTCAACATCAGGTCGGGGAACGGCTCCAGCCAACTGGTCTCCAGCGCCTGCGCCTCCAGGTCATCCGGGTCGGTGCCGGGAGCGCCCAAAGCCGACGGCACCATCCGGCGGCTGCTGTGCTGCAAGGCGTTCAGACAGACCCGGGTGGCGATTCGGTAGAGCCAGGTCCTGACCGACGAACGCTGCTCGAACTCCGCGAACCCCCGCCACGCCCGCAGGTACGTCTCCTGTACCGCGTCCTCCGCGTCGTGCAGCGATCCGAACATCCGATAGCAGTGCGCGACCAGCTCACTCCGGTACTGCGCGAACTCGTCCTCGAGGTTCAACTCAACTCCTCGACCGGCTCCTGCCGGGCGACCTGTGCACCCGGACCTGTACGACGCCGCGTGGTGATCCCGACTCCTGCGAGTGCTCCGAGCAACGACAGTACGCCGCAGACGGCCAAGGCTCGGGTGAACCCGGTGGCGAAGGACTCGTAGCCTCCGGCGGCGGCGAACACCGCAGCCAGTACGGCGACTCCGACGACGCCGCCGAGTTGCCGCATCATGCTGTAGATGCCCGAGGCGATTCCGACGGCCTCTCGGGGCAGCGCTCCGATGGCGGCGCTCTGCGTCGCCGGCATCGCCATCGAGACGCCGCAACCGGCCACGATGAGCGGCGGGACCAGTTCGGAGTAGTGGACGGTGCCGCCGCTGACCTGACTGATCCAGAACATGCCGACCGCCTGACCGGCCAGCCCGGTCACCACCAGTGGACGTTCACCGATCCGATCCACCAGACGGCCGGCGATGGGCGCCACCAGGAAGAGCGTGGCCGTCCATGGCAGGAGTTGCAGCCCGGCCTTCATAGGACCGGAGCCGAAGGCGGCCTGCATGAACTGGGCGAGGAAGAACACGGCGCCGAAGAGCGCCGCGGTCAGGAAGAAGCCGGCTGCGTTGCCGGCCGAGAACGCCCTCGAGCGGAAGAACGCCGGGGGCACCATCGGCTGCGGCGCGCGCCTCTCCCAGGCCAGGAACCCCAGCAACAGGAGGCCTCCGAGCACGAACGAGCCGATCACCTCTGGGCTGTCCCAGCCCGCCGCGGTCCCGCGGACGACGCCCCAGACCAGGCCGAGGACGGCGAGCGTGATCAGCGTCGCTCCACCCGGATCGAGCCGGCGAGCCGCCCCCCTGCTCTCGGGGATCCACCGGCGGACGAGGGGAACCGCCAGGAGGCCGACCGGCACGTTGATCCAGAAGATCCATTGCCAGGCGAGTCCTTCGGTCACGGCACCACCGATCATCGGACCGCCCAGCACCGCCAGACCGGTCAGGCCGCTGAAGACGCCGATCGCCCAGCCGCGGCGTTCAGGCGGGAAGGCGGCACCGAGCAGGCTCATCGCCAACGGCATCACGAACGCCGCGCCGATTCCCTGGACGGTCCGGGCGGCGATCAGCAACGGCACCGAGGTCGCCATCGCGCAGGCGGCCGACGCGACGGTGAAGACGGCCAGGCCGGCCGCGAAGGTCCGTCGCCGGCCCCAACGGTCGCCGATCGCCGCCGCGGTCACCAGGAGCATCGCGAAGCTGAGGCTGTAGGCGTTCACCGTCCATTCCAGCTGTTCGATCGAGGCGCCGAGATCCTGCCTGATGGTGGTCAGGGCCGCGGCGACCACCAGGACGTCGAGCGCCACCATCACCGAGCCGATGGAGGTCAGGCCCAGCACCCGACGTTGCTCGGCGGTCGTCCGTTCCTTGCTGCTCACCAGGGTCCTCCAGAAGTTCGCTTGTCACCGGTACTGACAGCGGCGGAGGACCGAACTCATCGCGGCGATGAATTCGGGGTGTCGGCGCGGTCAGAAGAAGTGACAGCAGAAGACCGAGGGGAACCGTGATGACCGCAGCAGTGATCCGCTATCAGACCAGGCCCGAGGCCGCCGACGAGAACCAGCGCCTGATCGAGAACGTCTTCGCGGAGTTGGCGCGCACGGCGCCACCCGGCCTGCACTACAGCTCCTTCCGGCTGGCCGACGGCGTCACCTTCGTGCATGTGGTCGACGGTGAGGGTCTGCCCGAACTGGCCGCCTTCCAGGAGTTCCAACGCGCTTTCGGTGACCGGGTGGCCGTCGGTCCCGCCCGAGACGACGCCACCCTGGTCGGCGCGTACTCGGCGGGGGTGGTGCCCGCGAACGGCTAGCGCCGAGGCCCGGCGGCGAGTCGGTCGACCCACGGGGCGCCCGGCTCGCTCAGCCGCCGACGTGCCATGTGGCGTGGCCGGCCGGGGGAGCTCACCGGGACAGTGCGCTGACGCCGGCCTTCAGGAACGCGAACGCGATCTCGAGAGCACGCTCTCGCTCGAGGTCGTGCCGGCTGCAGTAGACCTCGTACATCACGGCCATGGTGGCGGCCGCGACGATCCGGGGACCGACGTCCTCGGGGGAGGCGCCGACGTCGGCCGCGACGGCGGCGGTTCCCTCCTGGATGGCGTCGGCCAGGTGAGCACGCTGCAGGGCCTGGAGTTCGGGGTTGGCGTCGAACATCCGCTGCTGCAGATCGTCCAGGTCGCTGCGGGCGGCGGCCTCGGCGCGCAGCCACTCGCCCAGTACGTCCAGAGCGCTCTGTTTCGGAGATCGTCCCCGCAGGGCGTCGGTGAGCCGTTGCGTGGAGGCGATGAAGCGCGAGAAGGCGATGTCGTGCTTGGACCGGAAGTACAACGTCACCGTCCGCGGTGCCACATCGGCCTCGGCGGCGATGTCGGCGATGGTGGTCGCGGCGAAGCCGCGCTCGGCGAACAGGCGGTACGCCGTCCTGGTGATCGCGTCACGGCGGCGGGCCTTGCTGCGCTCGCGCACTCCTCCGACGGACATGCGCCCAGGATACCCCTCGTCATCGCATATTTACCATGGGATGTAAGTTTGCCGTCGAATGCAATCTTTCTGTGAACGGAAAGGGGTCGGGCCTTGGCCGGACGGCTGTATGGACTGGGGCACTGGGCGGCACGCCGGCGAGGGCGGGTGGTGCTGACCTGGCTTCTGCTGCTCACGGTGGTGGGGGCACTCGGGGTGACCCTGAGCGGCAAGCTCGCGACGTCGTTCTCGGTGCCTGGAATCGAGTCCCAAAAGGCGCAGGACCTGCTGACGAAGGAATTTCCCGCTGCTGCAGGCGGCACCGCCCGCGTGGTGTTCGCCGCGCCGGCGGGCAGCACGCTCGACGAGCCGGGCATCGCGAAGGCTTTGACCGCCGGCTTGGAGAAGGCCCAGGCCGTACCCGGAGTCGAGAGGGTGTCCGACCCGGCGCAGACGCGCGCGATCTCCGCCGACAAGCGGATCGGCTACGCCGACGTCGTGTTCCGGGAACCTGCGGCGGACGTGCCCGAGTCGGCGAAGGACGAACTGACCGGCGCCATGGAGCCGCTGCGCGCCGCGGGCGCCCAGGTGGATTTCGGCGGATCCGTCATGACACCGAAAACCGAGGTCGGCGGGCCGGGTGAGATCGCCGGCGTGGTCGTCGCGTTCGTGGTCCTGGCCGTCGCGCTCGGGTCCCTGGTCGCGGCGGGGTTGCCGCTGTTGACCGCCCTGGCCGGGGTGGGGGTCGGCGTCCTGGGCGTGCAATTCCTCTCCCGGTTCGTGGAGATGACCAGCACCGCCACGATCCTCGCGCTCATGATCGGTCTGGCCGTCGGCATCGACTACGCCCTGTTCGTCATCACCCGCCACCGCGAGCAACTGGCGGAACCCGGCAGCGACGTCCATGACTCCATCGCGCGTGCCACCGCCACGGCCGGAAGCGCCGTTGCCTTCGCCGGCATCACCGTCGTGATCGCCCTGTCGGCGTTGGCGTCCACCGGCATCCCGTTCCTCGCGATCATGGGCTTGGCGGCGGCGGCCACCGTGCTGATCTCCGTCGCCGTGGCGCTCACCCTCCTGCCCGCGCTCCTCGCCTACGCCGGTGAACGCCTGCGCCCGCGTCCCCGCACGCGTGCGGGGGAGTCGGGCGCCTGGGGCCTCGCATGGGCGCGCATCGTCACCCGCAGGCCCGTCCTCGTCCTGCTGGTCGGAACCGTGGCTCTGCTCGCCGTGGCCATGCCCGCTCTGAACCTGCGCCTGGGCCTGCCCGGCAACCAGAGCCAGCCGGCGGCGAGCACGCAGCACCGCAGCTACGACCTGCTCTCTGAGGGGTTCGGCCCCGGCTTCAACGCGGCCCTGTCCGTGGTCGTGGCCGACGTCCCCGCCGACCGCGCCAAGAGCGTCCTGACGGAACTGCACACCACCCTCGCCGCCGATGGAGACGTGGCAGCCGTCGCACCTCCCGTCACGAACGGCGACGGTACGGTCGCCGTGATCGGCGTGGTGCCCAAGACCGGCCCTGACGATCAGGCCACCACCGACCTCGTCCTGCGGCTCAGGGCCGACCACCATGCGGTGACCGAGGCGGGCGGGACCATGTACGTCGCCGGCACCACGGCCGCGGCCATCGACCTGTCGGCGAAACTCTCCGGCGCACTGCCGGTGAACATCGGCATCATCGTCGTTCTGGCGCTGGTCCTGCTCATGTTGGCGTTCCGGTCGGTGCTGGTCCCCGTCAAGGCGGTCCTGGGCTTCCTGCTGTCGATCGCCGCCAGCCTCGGCGCCGTCGTCTGGGTCTTCCAGGAGGGCCATCTCGGTGGCGTTTTCCAGGTGGCCGCCGCGGCGCCCCTCCTCTGTTTCCTCCCGGTCCTGCTCATCGGTGTCCTGTTCGGACTCGCCATGGACTACGAGGTGTTCCTCGTCTCCCGGATACGGGAGCACTACTCGCACACCGGCAACGCGCGCGAGGCGATCCACCACGGGCTCGCCCGCAGCGGCCGCGTCGTCTCCAGCGCGGCGCTGATCATGGCGGCCGTCTTCGGCGGATTCATCTTCAGCGCCGACCCCATCATCAAGTCCATCGGCTTCGCTCTGACCATCGGCGTGCTCATCGACGCCTTCGTCGTTCGTCTGACACTCGTGCCGGCGGCCATGGCTCTGCTCGGCGCGCGAGCCTGGCGACTTCCCCGCCTGATCGACCGTGTCCTGCCCCATGTCGACGTCGAAGGCGGCTCGCACTCCGGAAGCGCCGCCCAGGTGCATGAGCGAGTCGGCGAAGAGGTCTCGGCTTAGCACTCACTCCAGAAACGATCACGGGGGGAGTCTCCTGACCGGGATCGCAGGAGCACAAGCGCGCCGGCGCCGCCGCGAGGCGTCGCCGGCGCGCACTCGTCGACACCGAGCCCCTGCCCTCCTGCTCCGGCAGAGGGTCAGTGTCAGGCCTGTGCCGGAGAGGTGACGAACAGCCGCCGACCGGCGAGCATCAGCGCCGCGCCCGCGGTGACTCCGCACGCGCCCATCACCGCGGCGACGGTCGGCCCGCCGTGTAGCAGCAGCGAGCCTCCGGCGGCCGAGCCGCCGGCGATGCCGGCGCCGACCAGGGTCACCAACCAGGAGAACGCCTCCGTGACGGTTCCCTCAGGGGCGAGGTCGCCCACCATGCCGAAGGAGACGGAGAGCAGCGGTGCGAAGAAGACCCCGGTGACGACGGCGACCACCGCCATGCCGATCGGTCCGGGCACCAGGGCCACCAGCCAGTAGGAGGCCGCCATGCCGAACGCCAGCAGTGCCGCCTTCCGCGCGGGTGCGGCCTGCCAGTGGCGTGCGCCGTAGGTCCCGTAGCAGACCGCCCCGATGAGGGCCCCCGTGGCGTTCAGCGCCAGCAGGGTTCCGGCTCCGCCCGGAATGTGGTGGGAGTCGGCGTAGGCCACGCTGAAGACGTTGAACGATCCCACCGCCAATCCCGCTCCGGCCAGGCCGAGGATGAGCAGCAGCAGGGCGGGGCTGTGCAGAGCGCCGAGCCAGTGCGGTGTCCGTACGGCCGGCGCCCATGATCGTGAAGGTTCCGAGGTGCTCATCACGAGGGCGCCCACGAGGCCGAGAGCCGCCGACACCCACAGGGCCGCCCGGGGGGACCCCGCCGCCGCGATGCCGGTCACCGCCAGTGGTCCGGCGATGAAGAGTAGTTCCTGGGCGCCGGCGTCCAGGGAGTAGGCGGATTCCAGTTCGCGGGGCTCCACCAGTCGCGGCCACAGGGCGCGCAGGCACGGCTCGAGGGGAGGGGTGGCGGCTCCGGCGATGATCGCGCCGAGGAAGGCGAGTGCCGTGCTGTGCGGTGCCAGCGCCAGCACCGCGTATCCGCCTGAGGCGACGATCGCCGAGGCGGTGAGGACCTTCGGTTGCCCGAGCCGGTCGACGCAGCGTCCAAGGAGCGGCCCCGCGATCGCCTGCGCCACGGCGAAGGTTCCGGTGACCAGGCCCACGGTCGCGTAATCGGCGCCTACTTGACGGAGTGTCAGCGCGATGGCCAGGGCGGCCATGGCTGCGGGGAGGCGCCCGATCAGGGAGCCGCCCAGGAGACGGCCGACGTAGGGGCGGCGCAGGACGACGGTGTACGGCATGGGGATCCTTGCAGCGGGGTGGATGACGGCTGCGGCCCGGCGCGCGGGCCGTGAGCCGGGGGCGGGGAGGGCGCCGCTACCCGGTCTGCAGGACGGACAGGTGGCCTGCCCGGCCGAGGACCAGGTGCTTGGCGAGGTAGCACGGCGCGCCGCTCAGTGCGGCCGTCTGCGTCATGATCAGGACGGGCTCGCCTGCGGGGGTTCCGAGGAGTGCCGCGCGTGACGCGCCGGGAACGCCCGGCGTGATCCGGACGGCTCCGCGGCCGATCCGCGGCCCGTACCTGTCCAGGAGGATCGACAGCAGGCTGCCGCTGCCGGCCGCCCGCATGGCGGCGGCGATCGCGTCACTGGTGTCGGCGTCGATCGCCCCAGCGGCGGGGAAGTGCTCCTGACTGAGCGCGACAGCCTCGCCGTCGCGGGACAGGACGGTCTCGAAGAACCAGGTCGTTGCGTTCGCCCGCAGTCCCAGCCCTTCGGTGACGAAGGTGGCGGACTGATGCTGGAGCGTCACCTCGCTGCGGTGGAGCGTGACTGGAGACGTCGGCGTGCTCAGGAGTTCCTCGAGCGGCCTGATGCGTTCGAGTCCCCTCGGCGGGAGGGTGTCGGCCACGAAGCGTCCGACGCCGCGGCGGGAGAAGAGGAAACCATCCTCGTCCAGGAGCATCAGGGCCTCACGCACGACGGTGCGGCTGACCCCCATGAGCTGTCCGAGCTCCGTCTCCGTCGGGATCATGGACCCGGGCGGCAGCACTCCGGAGCGGATGGCGTCGAGGATGCGGCTGTGGACCCGAGCCCGCAGCGGGACGCCGGAGTCTCGCGGGATCTCCTCGGACAGGAAGGAGAGGCGGTCGACCACGTGACATCGTCTCCAGGGGGAGTGCGGCGGAGGAGGTTGTTATACAAGCTCATCATACAACCCGGCTGAATCCTGGAATGTCGGCCTTTCGAATGGCGTGTGAGCGGACGGTCGGCGGCTGAGGTACGCGAGGAGGACCGATACGCCGTGGGCCGGTGGCGCACTCGGCGCGGGTTCAGCGAGTAGGGCTGTCCGGGTGCACCACGTCGGCGACGACGTCGACGGTGGTCAAAACTGTGCTGACGACGCCGACCCGGGCGGCCTGCCGGGTACCGCTCTCGACAAGTGCCTTGAATCTGTCCGCCGACTCCAGATCGTCGAAAACGGCCGTCGTGTGACTCCTGCCGCTCTCCGGATCGTGCATCCAGTAGCCGGTCAGAAACCCGGGCTGGCGCGTGACGAGCGGGATGATCTCCTCTCGCAGCAGGCGATGCTGCTCGTCGTGCCAGGCCGGGTCCACCGTCCAGATTCCGATCACCGCATGCATCACGCCGGATCCTTCCTCGCCGCTCGATCGACGCCATCGGTCAGGCTAGGCGCCGCGATGCCGGCGGCCATCCGGGGGATCACTCAGGCCGGTACTCAGCCGGTGTGCCTGCGCGCGGTGTACCAGGCGGCGACGCCGGCACGGGAGTCGAAGCCGAGCTTGGTCAGGATGTGTGTGACGTGGTTTTCCGCCGTGCGTTCCGCCATGCGCAGGCGGTGGGCGATCTGCCGGTTGCTGAGCCCCTCGGCGACCAGTTCGGCGACCTGTTCCTCGCGTGGGGTGAGGACGCCCGCGCGTCCCCGGGCTTCGTGCAGCGTCTCGGCGTCGGCCAGCAGCGACGGCATGCCCAGGCGGCGGGCGATCCGCAGCGCGCCCTCGAGATGCTCGTCGGCGGACGCGCTCGCGCCCGCGCCCGCACCGCTCGTGCCCGCGCCGGGCGCCGGGTGCAGCCGCAGCAGCCTGGCCAGTTCCAATCGGGTGTACGCCTCGTACGGCCCCGCGTCCATCGCCTGGCAGGACGCCAGTGCGGCGTGCAGATGTTCCCCTGCCGCCTCCCACCGCCGCAGGAGCGTCGCGAGCATGCCGAGATACAGCGACACGGGGCCGGAGCTCGGGGTGTGCGCCGTGGGGGCGACCTGCCGGTCTGCGTACGGAAGCAGGGCCTCGTAGACGGCCGCGGCCGTGACGTGGTCGTCGAACGCGACGCAGAGCTGGGCGTTCCCGGCCCCGGAGACGATCCACTCCGGTGCGTCGCGGGGGAAGGCGGCCAGATGTGGGGTGATCGCTTCCCACAGCGCCTCGGCGTCGTCGCGTCGCCCCATGCCGGCGAGCACGAGCGCGTGCCAACTTCGCGCCAGATACGGGCCCGTCTCCACGAACCCGCGCACAGCGGCCTCGACCTGGTCGAGCCCCGCCCCGTTCTGCAGGCCCATATGCGAGCGGAAGACCAGGTGGACGAACGCCGCGCCCTCGTGGCCGCCGCGTAATCCGATCGCCAGCGCCTCTTCGGCCAGCCCACCCGCCTGCTCGAACCGGCCCTCCAGCAGGGCCACCGCCGCCTGCGTCGAGGTGAGCCTCCACCACCACAGCGGCTCTCGCAGTTGCGCCACCACGACGCCGAACGCCTTCAGTTCGGTGTCGAGCTGGACGCGCCGGCCCAGCGCCCAGAACGCGTCGAGCCGCCAGGTGTGTCCCCATGCCGCGTATTCATGGTGTCCGGTCTCACGCGCGAGACGGATCGCGCGCTCACCGATCGACAGCCGCTCCAGCACGTGCAGGCCGTCGACCAGCTCGGTGTAGCGCGCCTGCATGGCCAGGAACCGGGCGTCGGGATCGCCGGTCGCCTCGGCCGTCCGCAGGGCGCGCAGGCCCAGGTCGCCCTCGCCGCGTTCGGCGAAGGGGTCCGCCGTGATGACGAGCTGGGCCAGCACCTTCGCCTCGCGCACCTCGTCGGAGCCGTCCAGCAGGGTGAGCGCCTCCCGGCACATCACGTGGATCGCGGCCGTCACCGGCGAGTTGGAGATGCCGCGCAACACGGTCGCGGCGTCCGCGACGACCGCTCCCTCGCCCGTCGCCCGCCCCAGGTCGGCCGCGATCCGGCACGACCGCCACGCCTCCTCGACCGCGCCGGAACGGAACTCGCACCGTGCCAGCTCCAGCAGCAGTTCCGGCTGCTGAGCGGCGCCGTTCGGCAACAGCGTCAGCAGGTCGAGCGCCGCACGGTACTGGAAGGCCGCGTGCTCGTAGGCAAGTTGGGCGCGTGCCCTCGTGGCGGCCGCACGCGTGACCCGCAGCGCCTCCTCCGCGTTGCCGAGCGGAGCGGACTGGCGCAGGTGGTACGCCAGTGCGTCGACCGGGACCTCCTCGGCGCTCATCGACCTGACGACCCCGGCCGCCTGCGCGTGCAGCCGTCGGCGCGCGGCGGTGGGCAGCTCGGCGTACAGCACCTCCTGGGTGAGCACATGTGTGAAGCGCAGGGAATGCCCGTCGGCGCGGATCACCTCCGCCGCGAGTGCGGGATCCAGGAGGTCGAGCGTGTCCTCGACGCTCTCGCCGGCGAGCGCACCCACCGCCTCGCCGGTGAAGTCGCGACCCAGGACCGCGGCATGCCGCAGCAGCCGCCGGGTCGCGGCCGGGAGGCCGTCGAGGCGGCGTCCGACGACATTGCGCACGCCGCCGGGCAGTCCGAGGTCGAGGCTCCCGGCGGTCTCGACCAGCCGCAGCAGCTCCAGCACGAACAGCGGATTGCCCTCGGCACGCTCCTCCACCGTCCGCAGCAGGGCACGCGCCGGGCGGCGCCCCAGCACATGCTCAGCCAGCTCGGCGACCTCGGCAGGGGAGAGGCCTCCCAGGCTCAGGCGGGTGGTGGCCCGCTCCCGGGTCAACGACCGCAGCGCCTCGACCGGCCCCGCGTGCGGGAGCGCGTCTCCGGCGCGATAGAGCCCGATCACGAGCAACCGGGAATCGGCGAGCGCCGCCGTGACCGCCTCCAGCAGCCGTATCGACGCGATGTCCGCCCAGTGCAGGTCGTCGAGGATCAGCACCAGGCCGGCGTCTTCGGCCGCGTCGCGGAGGACTCCCACGACGTCCTCGAAAAGGTGGAAGCGGCTGACCGTCTCCGCTTCCGCCGGGTCGAGCGGCAACGCGGAGGAGTGCCCCAGTTCGCGCAGGATCTGGACCCACGGCTGGTACGCGGGGGCGCCTTCGCCCTCGCGGCAGGCACCCCACACCGTCCGCGCACCGGCATGCCGCGCGAGACGCACGACCGAATGAGCCAGTGCCGTCTTTCCTGCGCCGGCCTCGCCCTCCACCAGGACCAGCGCGCCGCTGCCCTCGCGGGCCGAGGCCACGCGCCTTTCCAGATCTGCCAGCTCCCGGGCCCGGCCGACGAAGACCTCCATTGAGTGATCGTAAACTGCGGGTCCGGAGGCGTGGGGGGTCTGAGTACTTCGCTGAGTGGTTTCCCGGATGGCGCCGCGCCGGCCGTTCCCTACCGTCCGGCATATGAACATCACCTCCACAACCGGGACGAAGCCCGGTTTCGTGCGCGTCTCCGGCCGGTTCTGCCTGGCCGGCGCGGCCGTCGGCGTGCTCGTCGCGCTGAACGGCCTCCTCGTCTCGCCCTCCGTCGGCACCGACCGGTACAGCTACCCGCACACTCCGGGGGCCTTCGCCGTCTCGGAAGGTCTGATCGTCGTCAACCACCTGCTGTTGCTCGCCGGCGTGTTCGGGCTCATCCGCTCCGGCGCCGCCGGCGGCGGTCTGGGACGCGCCGGTTCGTGGACGGCCATGGTGGGTCTCGTGGGGCTGACCTTCTGTGAGGTCGGCGCGATCGTGCTGGCCGACTCCGCGTATCCCACGTCTCAGACCGACGCCCTCGACACGGGCTACGGAATCACCAGCATCCTCATCGGCACCGGGTTCGTCCTGGCCGGAATCGCCACCATCAGGACCAGGCAATGGACGGGATGGGCCGCGTACACCCCGCTGGCCTGCGGCCTGGCGGTCTTCCTGCTCGTCCTGCCCGGCGTCTTCCTGTTCGGCGACGACACCTTCACCGTCGGCCGGCTGACGCTCATGGCCTGGATGCTCGCCTTCGCCGCGCTCGGCCTGGCCCTTGGCCGCCGGGCACCGGTAGCGACCGCCGGCCTTCGTCCCACACAGAGCCCATCGGCTGCGAGTGATCGGTGAAATTCGCCGGCTCCGGCCGGAACCGGGTGCCGACTCCCCGCTGGGGTGGGTGCCAGCACCTGTTCAGCAGGTGCTGGCCCGGTGACAGAACCAGGTGTTGGCACCCATGACGTGGGACTGCCGATCGATCACGATCAGAGGCACGAAGGCGAGCGGGACGTTCACGGAAACAGGCTCAGGGAGGAAACATGCCCCAGACCTACAGGGTTCCTTATCGGGGCTCGGCGACACTCGGGCGCGGTTTCAACGCTCAGACCGGAGAATTCGTCGGTAAGGCACTCAAGGTCAACAGCATGGACAAGCTCGTTCCGGACGGCGCAGATGCCTTTTATGAGACCCAGATCATAGAGTCGTACGACTCTCTCATGCAGAGCCTGGGCCTGTCCGTGGAGGCGAGCGGCCGCTACGGGCTCTTTTCCGCCGAAGGCAAGTTCGGACTCTCGGAGAAGACCAGCTTCAACGAGACCTCGACATTCGTGGTGGCGAGCTGCCGAGTGCAGAACGCATTCGAAATGATCGATGAATGCGAGGTGATGGCGGAGGCGCGCCCCCTGCTTGAAGAGCCGGATAAATGGAAGACCGCGTTCGGGACGTCCTTCGTCCGCGGCCTGCAGACCGGCGGTGAGCTCTTCATCATCCTCCAAAGCACGTCCGCCAGCCAGGAAATGCAGAGCAAGGTGGCGGGCTCGTTTCAGGCGGCGTGTCAAGGATTGGTCGCGTCGACTGAATTCAAAGCCGCTTACACGGCGGCGACGGAGTCGAAGGCGTTCGAATCGAAAGTCACCATACTCATGTACCAACGCGCCGGCCAAGACGAGCAGATCGGCTATATAAATACTCCCGATGAGATCATAAAGCGGCTGAAGGACTTTCCCGCGATCGCGCGCGCCCACCCCGCCGGCTATGAAGTCGAAGTGGCCGACTACAACACGCTCGCGCTGCCGGATGTCAATGACGAGGAAGTCGCCGACCGGGAGGCGTCTCTCACGGACTGTGCCCGGTTGCGCCTGAAATACATGACCCGGCGAAACGAGATCGACTTCGCTCGCGAAAATCGATCGTTCTTCACCGATCTTCCTCCCGACGAAGAACTGGGCGACTTGTGGGAGAGGTATCAGAGGGCGATCGGCGCGGTGCAGCTCCATGCACAGAAGATCGCCGGTCGAAAGATTCCGCCGACCCTGTTCGACCTGTCGGCTCTTCAGCCGCCGCTCGACCTTCCCGTAATCAACTTCCAGCGTGTGAACGTGTCGGCGGACATTCCTGTTCCTCCGTTGGTCGGCGACGCGGTGGACTTCGCCAAGGGCAAGCTCCAATCCTTCGGTCTCAAGTCAGAAAGCCACTACGTCATCGTCGACGAAAATTCGGGCGCTCTCATGGACATGGTGATAGCGCAGGATCCGCCGGAGGGAACAACGGTTCAACCGGGAAGCACGGTCCGCCTGACGCAGAATAAACTGCCGACCAAGTTCTCGGAGCTGAAAATCGTCCGGCGTGAAACCGGTCAGTATCTGATCAATAAGATAAAGGTCAAGGACGGCGTATTCCCGCGTCGTAAGTGACCGGACGGGCTGCCCGAGAGGCGGTCCACCGAAAACGGAACAAGGAGGGAAACCATGAAACGACCAGGGAGTTCGTGATGAGTGAGATGCCCCGCACCGAAGAAGAATGGTTCATGGCCGGCGTCGTATTCGGCTGGCAGACGCCGATGTGCACGGCTGAGGCGCCGGCCCCCCTCGCCGACAACTACCTGGAGGCGTACTTCCGCGGCGTGCAGGCCGGTGGAGAGGCCCGCCTCGCGGCCGCCGACGAAGGAGTGGAAACACCTTCGGAAATGCCGGAGATCGGCCCGACCCCCGGCGGTTCCGTGCCATTGGAGGAGGCTCTGAGCGGACAACGTGAGATCCTCGAGGAACTCTTTCACCAGCACATGCCCCACGTCGACGTCCCCGAATACGAGCCGTGGTATCCGCCTCTCGGCGGAATGATCCAGCAGCCGGTTCCCTGAGACGAACCCGCTTGATCACAAGTTCAACCCGGCCGAGCCCGCGAGATCCGGCCCGCTCAGCCGGTCTCGGGGCCGGTGGACGGCTCCTCGATCGGGAACAGGATCGGGCTGAGCAGGTATTGCGCGCGGTCCGGTGCCGGACGGTTCGCCAGCCGAGGCGCGATCGCACCGCGCAGTTCGCTGATCATCTCAAGGAGTTCGTCCTGGCTGAGCCAGACCGCATGCTGCCGGTAGCCGACGAGGTCTGCCGCCGGGTCGGCGTGGTCTCGGTCGAGGTAGGCGTTGAACTCGGCCAGCAGGGCGGCCATCGCCGCGGCGAATCCGCCTCGATGATCGTCGAGCGTCAATGTCTTGATCGTGTCCGCGTCGATCACCGCCCGGTCCTGACGCAGCCGGTATCGGCGCTCCACCGCGCCCCGTACCCGCCGCTCGTCGGCCACCTCCAGGATTCCCCCGGCGGCGAGCAGGTCGACGTGCCGGTAGACGGTGGCCTTCGAGACGTCGGGAATCCGAGCGCACAGCTGGGAGGTCGTCAACATCCGTCCTCCGCGCATCGCGTGCACGACCCGCAGCCGCACCGGGTGGGCCAGAAGCTCCAAGGTGTCCATTCGCCCACGATCTCATATGTGTTACCTTTCTCAAGCATGAGAATGGATGTGATGGGGATGGCGCCGGAAATCGGGCCGAAGGCGACCGGTGTCGCGGTCGTCGAGATGGCGCGCGACGGACGCTTCGCAGAGATCGAGGATCTGTTCGCGCCTCCACTGCGGGCGGCCGTCACCGCTCAGAGGCTGCAGGCCGCTTGGGCGGCCGAGTTGGGAAAGCACGGATCGGTTTCCGCCATCGGGGAGCCGGAGAGCGAGCCGGGCGAAGCGGGGCTGGTCCGGGTTAGTGTCCCGGTGACCTGCGAGCACGGGGAACTTATGATGATCATGTCGGTCGACCACGTCGGCATGCTGCACGGTTTGCGTCTTGCGCCCGCGGCCACCACGTCGTGGACACCCCCGCCCTACGCCGCCCCGAAGAGATTCGGCGAGTGCGAGGTCACCGTCGGCTCGGGTCCCCTTGCCGTGTCCGGCACGTTGAGCCTGCCGCGTGGGCGCGGCCCACGACCGGGCATCGTGTTGCTCGGCGGAGGAGGGCCGTTCGACCGCGACGCCACCAGCGGGCCGAACAAACCGCTCAAGGATCTGGCGTGGGGGCTGGCCAGCCGTGGTGTGGCGGTATTGCGGTTCGACAAGGTGACCCACACCCACAGCGGCCAGGTGGCGAACGCGCACGACTTCACGATGACCGACGAGTACGTGCCACACGCGGTCGCCGCCGTTCGTCTGCTCCAGGACCAGTCGAGTGTGGACCCCGCGCGGGTCTTCGTCCTCGGCCACAGCATGGGCGGCAAGGTCGCCCCGCGTGTCGCGTCCGCCGAGGCGTCCGTCGCCGGGTTGGTGATCCTGGCCGGTGACGCACAGCCGATGCACCGGTCCGCCGTCCGCGTCGCCCGCTACCTCGCCTCGCTCGATTCCAACCTGATCACGGACGCGGACGTCGAGGCGATCACACGACAGGCGGCGATGGTCGACAGCCGCCATCTGTCTCCCTCCACGCCGGCCGCGGAACTGCCGCTCGGCCTGTGGCCGGGCTCCTACTGGCTGGATCTGCGCGGCTACGACCCGGTGGCGACCGCGGCGGTGCTCGACAAGCCCATGTTCATCCTCCAGGGAGGCCGCGACTATCAGGTGACCGTCGAGGACGATCTCTCACGGTGGAAGGCCGGCCTCGCGCATCGGACGGATGTCACGATCCGCGTCTACGCGGCCGACGACCACCTGTTCTTTCCCGGCACAGGTCCCTCCACGCCGGTGGAATACGAGCCGGCCCAGCACGTCGACCCGGTCGTCATCGCGGACATCGCCGAATGGTTGACCTCAGGCCAAGGGAAGATCACTCGGTTTCTCTCCGGCCTCAAGCGCCTCAGGCGCCTCAAGCGCCCCAAGCACCTCGAGAACTGACCACGCCCAGCGGCGGCTCGCGATGACTGATTCGAGCACGCCGATCAGATGGGCAGGGTCGCGGCCAGCGGCGCGCCGATCTGGATGTCGAAGTACGCCACGAGATCGTCTTTGTCGACGGCGCCCCGATGCGCGTCGATGATCACGATTGTTCCGGCCACGATGCCGGCGAAGCCCGTGCCGGAGCGCCGGGACTGTTCGATGCGCTCGGTGACCGGGCGGCGAACCGCCTCGGTGAGAAAGGTGAGGCCGTGGGGGAACTCCTCGCTGAGCAGGTGTCGTTGCCGCCCCGACTCGATCATGCTGCCGATGCCGAACTGGGCCGAGACGACCTGATCACCGCGGAGGGTGACGCGGAAGTAGCCGTTCGACTGGGGGCGGTTGCAGTTCTGCTGGGGTGGATAGAAGCAGTCGTAGCCACCGGCCAGAAGATCATCAACGGCGGAGCTCATCGTGGTCGCGTAGTGCTCGGATCCGAACGGCCAGCGCCGCACTGAGGTGTCCCGGGCGGTGACGACCAGACCGTTGAGCCCGTCGTAGCTGTAGTCCGCGTGCGTGTCCCGCCAGTCCGTCCGGGGAATCTCGTCGCTCTGCCGCCCCACCTGGGTTTGGAGATCGCGATCGAAGTCGTCGATCTCCTGCCGGGCGCGATCACCGGCGTCGGGCCAGATCGCGGTCAGCGCCGGTGCCGCGGCTGCGGCGACCAGATTGTCCTCTTGGTTCGCCGGCTGCCCGGTGTGCGGGAACCACGCCCAGGCGAGCCGGTCGTCGCGGTCGAGCAGGAACTGCGCCACCTGCGGATGAACGGTGTCCGCCTCGTCGCGGTGACCGATCCGGCACCACAGGGCACGGCCGTCCGCATTGGCTCGAACCTGCGCGCAGAACCAACCGGCCTCCCTCAACGGCCGAGTGAGTGTTCCGGCCGTACCGTCGGTCGGGACCGGCACGGCCTGCGAGTCCTCGCCCGATGCGTCGTGGTCGTAGACGCCGGCGGGCGGCAGCGCCGGAGGCTCGGCCGATCGGGTGCAGCCGGTCAGCATGAGCGGGCCGAGAATCACGATCATCGTGGCGACGGCGATCGTGCGGACGGACGGCCGACGCCGGCGTGTGGTCGTGGAGAACGGGCGGGACACGGGGTTCATCGAAGCCGCTGGATCAGTGATCCGGCAACTTCGGTCATCGGGCGCGGGGGAGGACCTGGCCGGACCGGTTACCTACGCCCTGCACGTCCATGCCTGGAGCGCCACCCGCCGTGTGAGGACCGGAGCCTCTGGGAGATCGTGCAGCGTCGCCCCCTGCACTGACCGTTCTGGGTGATGGTGGTCCCGCTGACGCTGTTCACCTGCTGGACGCCCCTGACGGTGTTGGGGCTGTTGATGGCCGGTGCGTTCTGGTTGTGCCGCCCGCTGTTGTGGTTCCGGACAGGGCCGGGCTTGTCCGCGAAGGTGGGCGCCGGCGCGGTCCGGGGGGTCGTCCAGGCGCTCGCGTTCGCCTGTGGTGTGGCGGCGAACCCGGAAAGTGTGACGGCGACAGTGGCCAGGGCCAGCAGTCGGACGCCGACGATCGTGGCGGCGGATGAGTTCCCTGCACGATGACGACTCATTTCGTCGTGCACCTGCCTCTCGTCCGTCGGCGGTCATCACCTCCGAACGGACATAAAGGACATAAGGGACATAATGCTGCATACCCTGAGGCTGGGTGCCGGCCCCCTGTCTGGCGGTCTACGGCGCAGATGATTGCTCCTTCTTTGTCGTCTGATGTCGGGAAGAGATCATCATTCGGGCGGAGCATCCTCGCGCTGCTGGCTAGTGTCGATGGCATGACCGCCGATACGCCCAAGTCGCTGGTGCTCGTACGGCACGCCAAGTCCGCTTGGCCCGATGTGCCTGATCATGAGCGGCCTTTGGCCGGGCGGGGGCGGCGGGACGCGCCGCTGGCCGGGCAGTGGCTGCGCGACCACGGTCATGTGCCCGACCGTGTCATCTGCTCCACCGCCCAGCGGACCCGCGAGACGTGGGAGTTGGCCTCGGCTCATCTGGACGCCTCGCCGCCCGTCACCTACGACCGGCGGCTGTACGGCGCGGATCTGCGGCAGTTGCTCGATGTCGTGGCGGAGAGCGGCGGTGATGTCGGCACGCTGCTTCTGGTCGGGCACGACCCGGGCCTGCAGGAATTGATCCTTCACCTCGCAGGTGATCGCGCCGGGGACGCCCTGGAGCGCGTGCGCGTCAAGTTTCCCACCGGCGCGATCGCGACTCTGGCGATCGCATCCCCATGGGCCGAACTCGGCGCGGGTTCGGCGGAGCTGACCGAATTCGTCGTCCCGCCGCGGCACGGTCGCCCGCATCACTACTAGGTCGTGTTTCCTGGATCTTGGTTCGTCATCTCGGGCAGTACGGTGCAGACTGGGCAAATGGCTCAGATCAAGGTCTATGGGCGGCGCGATGCATGGGCGGGGAAGCAGCGGAGGATCTCTGATCTGCTGCAGGAGTGCCTGGAGTCGGCGTGGAGGCTGCCGTCGGACAAGCGGTTCCACCGCTTCCTGCTGCTCGACCCCGAGGACATGATCTGCCCGCAACGAAGTGACCGCTATCTGATCATCGAGGTCCTGTGCTTCACGGGTCGTTCCGACGACGCCAAGCGTGAGCTGATCCGTACCGTGTATGAACGGCTGGCGCCGGGCCTCGACCTGCCCGTCGATGACATCGAGCTCACCATTGTCGAGATGCCGAAAGCGAACTGGGGAATCCGGGGCGTTTCGGCGGATGAGTTGTCGCTCAGCTACCCCGTCAATCTGTGAAAGACCCCGTTGGGCACGGGTAGGTGAGACTTTTCCCCTGACCACGTGACGGGGTCGCGGAGCCAGATCTTGATGGTGCTGACCTGGGCTGGTCAGCTTGGTGATCGGGCGGCAAGGAAACACGCCCTGGCCCCGGGTCCGACGACCGATCCCCCCGTCGATGCCAGCGCCGCGTGGGGGAGGCCGCCCCTTTATATACCACTGGTACGGTTTGCACAGAAATAGGCAAATAGGACGATTGCGGGCGGAATGACGGATAAGCGGGACGCCCGTCTGGCGCTTCTGGACAAAGCTTCGCCAGGACGATCAGCACACCGGGTTCGGAATGACAGGGACGGCGCGGAGAGCGGATTCGTGGCACTCCAGCGGCTCTTCGACGAGAGCGTGAGCCGATGACCGTTGTAGACGGGCCGAAGGCCTCGGGGCAGGCGGGGGAGCCGTCTGCGCCGGCGGGCGAGGAGGCCAGCGAGATCATGCTGATCGTCTTGCGCATGGGCGAGTTGTTACTGAGAAGCGGAGCACCCGCGGCCGACGTGGTGGCCACGATGACGGAGGTCGCCGAGTCCCTCGGGCTGCGCGACTGCGCGGCGGACGTCACCTCCGGCTCGATCGTCCTGTCCTACAGAAGCGGTCCGCGGGCGGTGCCGCTGACCGAGATCAGGGTCGTCCGCGCCGCCGTTCTGGGTTATGCGCGCATCGAGGCCCTGCACCGCCTCGCCGAGCAGATCAGAGGCGGGCGGGTGGACATGCCCGCGGCCTCGGCCCGCCTGGGCGAGATCGAGGCCGCGCGGCCGGCTCATCCCGCGTGGCAGGTCACCCTGTCGTGGGCGTGCCTCGGCGGATTCTTCACCGTGATGCTGGGTGGCGGGCCGGTGGTGTTCCTGGCCGCCGCCGCGGTGACCGCGTTCATCGACCGCGCCGGTCGCCGGCTGTCGCGCCGTGGTGTCCCCGCCTTCCACCAGGCGGTACTCGGCGGAGCGGTCGCCACCGCAGTCGCGACCGGGCTCTTCCTCTCCGGGGGGACGACCCAGGCGCCGCTCGTCGTCGCGGGCGGAATCGCGATGTTGCTGCCCGGCCTGTCGTTCGTCGGGGCGGTGCAGGACGCCATCGCGGGCTATCTGGTCACCGCCGCGGCGCGGGCGATGGAGACCGCGGTGGTCGTCGCCGCGATCGTGGCCGGGGTGGGAACGGTCCTGTACGCCGCGGTGCGTTACGGGCTGCGCGTCCCTCAGGTTCAGCCGGACGGATTGACGCCGCACGGTTGGGCCGGACTCGCGGTGGAGATTCCGGCCGCGATGATGGTCTGCGTCTGCTTCGCCTTCTGCGTCCAGGCGACGCGTTGGAACATGCTCACCGCCGGATTGGCGGGGGCGGTGGGCTGGACGGTCTACCTGGTGCTCACGCAGGAGTACAGCCTCCCGTCGGCTCTGGCCACCGCTGTCGCCGCGGTCGTCGTCGGGCTCGGTGGCCATGCCTTCGCGCGCCGCACCAACGGCACGGCGCTGCTGCACACCGTCGCGGGCATCGTGCCGCTGGCCCCCGGTTACACCATCTACCGGGGCCTGCTTCAACTCAGCCACGGCCAGGCCGGGCCGGGATTCCTGGCCATCGGGCAGGCCGCCGCCATCGGCCTGGCGATCGGAGGCGGTCTGACACTCGGTCAGGCGATCCTCAACCGGCCCGCGCGTGCGGTCCCGCAAGTCGAGAAGGCGCCCAGCGGTTCGGGACGGCGACGCCTGATCGGCGGCCGCCGGCGGTGAGCCTCGGCCGGCGACCACCGTCCCACGTTCAGTGGTGCTGGATCGTGCCGGGTCACGCTTGTGGCGCGGCGACGGCGTCGGGGGGCAGGCGGCGAGACAGGTGAAGCATCCCGAGGCCGGCCGACGCGAGCATGGTGGCGAGCGTCAGCCACAACAGCGGCGGCGCCGTATCGAGCAGGACCGAGAAGCCCGCGGGCGCGAAGACGGCCGCCAGCGCCCAGGTCTGCTGGTAGATCGCCAAGTAGCGGCCCCTGAGCGCGGGGGGCGCCGTTGCCGTCGTCAGGGCCCACGAAGGGGTGGTGTGCATGAGTTCGCCGAGGGTGAAGACGAGCGTGGCCACCACGAGACCGCAGACGCGCGGCAGCACGGGCGGAACAAGCGCCGTCGCGGCGTACGCACCGCACGCGACGATCAGGACCGCCCCGCCCAGCGCCATGGCGTGCGTACGGCGGGCGTTGCGCTGCCACCGACGCACCGCGAGTTGTCCCGCGGCCACCAGGATCGTGTTGAGGGTGTACAGCAGGCCCAGGAGTGAGGCCGGGGCGCCGAGTATCGCGACCGCGTATATCGGCAGCGCGACCGGGAGGATCATGTGCGCCAGCGTGAACGCCTGCTCGGCCGCCACCAGGCCGATGAACGGCCGGTCCGCGAGCACCCGCCGGTAGCCTCCTCGCCGCCGTGGGACGGTCTCAGCCGGCGCGTGCCGTCCCGAGCGGATCAAGCACCCCGCGGCCACGACGAAGCTGGCCGCGTTCACCAAGGCGATGAGCATGAACCCCGTTCCGCCGGCGAGCGACACCGCACCCGCCGACATCAGGCCGCCCAGCCCGAAGGCGACGTTCCTGGTGGTCGCCACGAGCGCGTACAGCCGGTCCCGGGCCGCCCCCTCGGCCAGGACTGAGATGTAGCTGCCAGAGGCGGGGTAATAGGCGCGGTCGCCCACCGCGACCACGGCGGCGACGGCGATCAGGGCGGCGAAGCCGTCCACGAACGGGTAGGCGGCGAAGCCCAGCGCGCGGAGCACATAGGTGGCGATCAGCACGCGGCGTGCGTCGAACCGGTCGATGAACGCACCGGCCACCGGATTCGCGGCCAGTCCCACCACGGCCGCCGCCGTCACCCCCAGGCCGACCGTGGTCAGGGGAAGACCGGTCACCTCGTGGATGAACAGCAAGGTGAGCGGAACGTAGATCCCGCTGCCAAGCGCGTCGACGAACATTCCGACGACGAACGGCCGTGCGCCCGAGACGCGCTGTATAGACGTGATTGACACGACGAACGAGTATCCGCAGGCGAGGGCCGGAGTGGATCAGGCGGCGGCCCTGGACGATCTGAGTCCATCGGCCTAGGTCGAACGATCGAACCCGCCTTCATGAGGCGACTCGCCGAGAAGGCCGAGGATCAGCCGACCGCGCCCATCACCCGCCTGAGCGCAGGCGCGGGCCGGCCGATCTGGACGTCAGGGCCGCCGGTCGGCCAGGGACGACGCGAGCTTCAGCCAGTTCTCCAGAGTGGTGGTGGCGCCGCCGCTGTCGACGGCGCGGCGCGCCTCTTCCAGGCCGGTCGCGAAGGCGTCATGGAGGCCTCCGCCGAAGCCGCGGTGGGCGGCGAGGGCTCCGGCCGCGTTGGCGAGGACGGCGTCGCGGGCGGCGCCCGGCTCGCCGGCCAGGACCCGGTGGACGACCGAGGCGTTGTAGGCGGCGTCACCGCCGCGGAGTGCCTCCGGTGCGCTGCGCGCGAGCCCGAAGTCGGCGGCGTCCAGCGTCTCCTGCCTGACGCCGTCGCCGCCGGCGATCCAGACGTCGGTGGGTGCCGCGGTGGTGATCTCGTCCAGGCCGTCCTGTCCGCGCACGACCAGGGCGCCCGCGCCCCGCTCGGCGAGGACGCTCGCCAGGACCGGGGCGAGGGCCGAGTTGGAGCAGCCGACAAGGGCGGTGCGGGGACTGGCGGGGTTGGTCAGCGGCGCCAGGTAATTGATGGCGGTCGGGACGCCGAGCGCCTTGCGCACCGGACCGGCGTGACGCAGCCCGTGGTGGAAACGCGGGGCGAAGGTGAAGCCGATGCCGACCTCGCGCAGGCACCGGGTGATGTCGTCGGGGGTGAGGTCGAGTGAAAGGCCCAGGGCCTCGAGGACGTCGGCGGAGCCGGCCTTGCTGGACACCGACCGGCCGCCGTTCTTGACGACCGGCACGCCGGCGGCTGCGACGACGATCGCCGCCATGGTGCTCACGTTCACGGTGTGGGCGCCGTCGCCGCCGGTGCCGACGATGTCGACGACGTCCGCGCCGTCGACGGGGAGGGGGATGACCCGTTCCATGAGGGCGTCGAGCATTCCGCGGAGCTCTGCGGTGCTCTCACCCTTGGCCCGCAGGGCGACCAGGAATCCGGCGAGTTGGGCGGGGTCGGCCGCGTCGTCCATGACCCGCCGCATGGCCCATCGGGTGTCGTCCGCGGTGAGATCCTGCCCGCGCAGGAGTGTCGCGAGCAGATGTGGCCAGGAGCGGGCGGGCTCAGTCACTGAGATCCTCTCGATACGACTGTGGACTCACCGGCGAGCGGTGTCGCCACTCACCGACGAAATCTACCGGGGGACACATGGGGGACCACACATCATGGAGCAATGCTCAAGACCTGTGGATGACGACGGCTCCACGCGAGACAGCTCCCTGATCGACGAGATCGTGCGCGAGGGTGGTTACTGGTCCGGGTCGGCGATCTCGATGGTGAACAGAGGGTCTTCCAGCGGGCCCGACGCTTCGTTCCACTTCCCGGCGTCGAGCGTCAGGATCGGACAGATCGCAACATCGGCGATGGCTGCGACGTGCGCGTCCCACGGGCTGAGTCCGGTCCGGCCGATCAGGTCAGCGATCTTCGCGGCCTGCTCGATGCCCTCGAGCGGCGCGATCTCCACGCTGTCGAACGCCGCCAGGCCGGCCAGGAGGGCGCATCGATGAGATCAGGTGGCTACGCCACCAGCTGGACGCCGCTCGACGGAGCGCACCGGAACAGTAACTAAACCTGCGTGATCCACAGGTATTGACGATTACTCCACATCATGCGCGTCTGCCCCAGATGGAGCCCATTCGCCTCGCGGCTCTGACCGCGACGACGCACGACGCCAGGTAGAGGCCGATCGTCAGAGAGAACACCAGGTGCCACAGGACGTTGCCGTCGAGTGTGAACTCCCCGGTGCCGAGCCATCCGAAAGTCGCGAAGACGACCTCCAGCAGGGTGAGCACCGCCGCCGAGATCCCCCACGGCATCGCCGGAATGCCGATCAGGAACGCCAGGAAGTTGCCGTTCGACTCCTTGAGGAAGAAGGCGCCCACCAGGAACGCCGCCCCCACCAGGACGTACACCTTCGTGAACGACGTCAGGTTCAGCCAGGACACGGCCGATGGCGCGTCCTGTGCCTCCAATTCCAGGAAGAGCCTGCCCGACCCCTGATAGGCGAAGGTGAGCAGGTTGCCGACGACGAGCAGACCGGCCAGCCACATGAGTTGCACCACCACGAGAAAGGCCGACACGACGGTGGCGATCGTTTTCTGACCCGCCGGCATCTCACGGAGACGCGAACGGGCCTCCTGTACGGCTCCCGCCAGCCACAGGGCCGCCGACCTGGTCGATTTCAGCGCGCCCAGCCAGGAAACCACGAGGTTGTAGACGAGGAAGGCCGTCACCGCCAGGCCGGGGCCGAGCGTCGCGTTGATGGCCCATTTCCAGACGTCGTCGGGCTGGGGGATGTTCTGCAGGAAATCGTTCATCGATTTTCCTGTCTGCGGGGGAGAGGGCGAAGTACACCATAATCACGTGATCGCTCCGGTGCGGCGCAGATCGAATAACGGGGACGGGACGCCGCCGAGTCACCGGATTCGGTCGATCACGGCATGGTTCACGGCAGGTCGGCGCGTGTTTTCGACGATGCCGCGTTGCGGGACGCGGAGATCGGTTCCTGGGGCGTCGTGGTGGCCCACGGGTGTCCGGCGAGGAGCCGGAGGGCCGCGTCGGACGGTGAGCCGGGGATCGAGGTGTAAGTCAGGATGCGGTGCCCGGTGTCGTCGGGCAGGTGGAGGACTTCGAACCCCAGCTCGAGGTCGCCGACCTCGGGGTGGTGGAACTGCTTGACCCCGGACAGGCAGTTGTGGACCGGGTGTCCGGCCCACAGGGAGGCGAAATCGTCGCTCTTGAGGGTCAGTTCTCCGACGAGCTCGGCCAGCTCCCGGTCGTCGCGGTATCGGCCGGCGATCAGCCGGAGGGAGGCGACGGCGCGGGCGGCCTCTTCGTCCCAGCGGGTGTACAGCTCGCGCGTGTGCGCGTCGAGGAACAACATCCGCGTCAGGTTGGGCCGCTCAAGCGGGCGGCTCGGGGCGTCGAAGTCGTGGTGCCCGGCCAGCAGCGCGTGTCCGAGACGATTCCAGGCGAGGATCTCGCTGCGGCGGCCCATGACGACCGCGGGCACCTCCGCCATCGCGTTGATCAGACGCACGGTGCCGGCTCGCGCGGCTTCCGGCCGGGCGGGGCGGCGCCGCTTGGTCCTGACCGGCCGTGCCAGGTCGTGGAGGTGGGTGCGCTCGTCCTCCTCGAGGTTGAGCGCCCGGGCGATCGCGTCGATGACGGCTTCTGAGGCGTTGCCGCTCTGTCCCTGCTCCAGACGGGTGTAGTAGGTGGCGCTGACGCCGGCGAGCTGGGCCAGTTCCTCCCGGCGCAGCCCCGGTACGCGGCGGGCGCCGTAGGACCTGATGCCGGCGTCCTCCGGGGTCAGCCGGGCCCGGCGACTGCGGAGGAACTCACCGAGAGCGCCCGCCGTTGCCGCATCCGCTCCGTTCATGCCCTCCATTGTGCCCATTCGCCGGCTGTGTGCCTGTCCCTGTCAGTGCTAGGCAACGCAGTGGTGGGCAGCGCGGTGCTCGACTCAGCCGGGTGTGGTCGCGGATCCCGGCCTCTTCCAGAGTCTGAGGCGGGACGGCGGGACCGTCCCCACCGCTCTGAAAGGGATCACCTGATATGACCCGCCTTCATCAGCCACCCGCCGCCGGCGGCGACATCGCCTCCCGAGGCGGCGTCGGCGACGGCACATCGCGCAGCGTGGGCATCGGCGGCCGAGAGCGCTTGATCTTGGCCGTGTTGCTGACGGCCGGTTTCACTCTCGCCGTCGACTTCTCCATCCTCAATGTCGCCCTGCCGACCATCGGCGCCGACGTCGGGTTCTCTCTGGGCGGCCTGCAGTGGATCGCGACCGCCTTCTCACTGTGCGCCGCGGGCTTCACGCTCTTCTTCGGGCGGATCGCCGATCTGTTCGGCCGGCGTCGCCTGTTTCTGGTGGGCATCGCCGTACTCGGCATCGCCTCTCTCGTCGGAGGCCTGGCCGGCACGCCGTGGGTGCTGATCGTCGCCAGGGTGGCGCAGGGGCTGGCGACCGCCGCGGTCACGCCCGCGGCGCTGTCGCTGCTGACCACCTCCTTCCCCGAGGGCCCGGTGCGGGACAGGGTGCTCGGTCTGAACGGCGCACTGATGGCGGCGGGGTTCACGACCGGAGCCGTGCTCGGTGGCGTGCTCACCGATCTGCTGAGCTGGCGGTGGGCGTTCTTCATCAACGTCGCGGTCGCCGTCGCCGTTTCGGCGCTCGCTCCCGCGGTCCTGGCCGAGAGCCGGCCGGAACGCCGTCCCAAGGTGGACGTGCCGGGAGCGGTCACCGTGACCCTTGCGTTGTCGGCGGTGGTGTACGGGCTGACCCAGGCCGGGGAGAGATCCTGGGGGAGCCCGCATGCGTACGGCGCGCTCGTCGCCGGCGCGGGGTTGCTGGTCGCGTTCTGGGCGATCGAGAAGCGGGTGCCGCAACCGCTGGTGCCGATGCGGGTGCTGCGCCGGCGGACCGTCGGCTGGGGCAACGTGGCCGGACTGGCGGCCTTCGCGACCGAGACGTCCGTGGTGTTCCTGCTGACGCTCTACCTGCAGGAAGTTCTGGGTTACTCCCCTCTGGCCGCGGGCCTGTCCTTCGCGGTGCTGGGTGTGGGGACCGTCGTCGGCGGCATCCTCGGCCCGAGGGTCATCGGCGCCGTCGGCGGCAAGAACGCCCTCGTGGCCGGCTTCCTCACCCAGGCGGCCGCGACGATCCCGCTGATCTTCCTGGGCGACCGGCCCGGGTGGGTCACTGTGCTGCTGGCCGCGACGTTCGTCGGCGGGATCGCCAACCTGGTCGCGATCGTCGGGTTCATGGTCACCGCGACGTCCGGGCTGCCCGATGACGAGCAGGGCCTGGCCACGGGCCTGGCGACGATGAGCCAGCAGGTGGGCATCACGATGGGCATTCCGATCATGTCGGCCGTCGCCACCGCACGGATTCATGCACTGGGCGGCCAGACCGCGCACACCGTTCTGCGTGGGATCAGCACCGCCCTGATCCTGAACACGGCGGTCTGCGTCGTCGCAGCGGTCCTGCTCGCGGTGTTCTTGCGGCCACCCGGGCATCTACGGGCGACCGCGTGAGCGCGGCGCCCGTAGAGATCGGGGACGATCAGGAAGCCGGACTCCCCACCTCGGGAACCGGCCGGTCCACCGAGGCGCGCAGGTGCACGGCCTCGATGTTCCGGTTCGTCCGGCGCATGATGTCGGTCATCTCGGTGTACGGCTGGTCCTGCTGATTCACCAGTCCGGTGTTGAACGCCTCGGTGGCGCCGGGCTTCATCGTCACCGCCTGGTCGTAGTTCGCGAACCAGGAGAATCCCACGAACACCGGGCTCTTCGCCTGCGCCTCGACGAACGCCTGGAACTTCTCGCCGCGGTTCGCGATGTCGGTGGCGCTGATCGCGGCGTTGGGCGTGGTGAGACCGCGGTCGGGATGGGAGAAACAGAACTCGAGATTCACGATCGGCTTGTCGTACGCCTCGTACTGCTTCAGATAGTCGGCGCTGTCCGAGTACCAGTCGAAGGAGATGGCGTCGAGGTGATCGATCCCGCCGACGTTCCACTCCAGGCTCGTCCGCCAGGTCGCCACCAGGGACGAACCGAGGAAAAGGTGGTGCGGGTCCTGGCGCCTGATCGCGTCGCGGACCTTCTTGAAGTAGGTCTGCGAAGCCCGGGTGATGAACGCCTTCACATCGTCGCCGGGCACCTTGCGGATGTCGATCACCACGTCCGCGAGCGCGTGGAACGAGTCGGCGTCGGTCCCGAGCATCGCGTTGACGCGGGCGAGGTCGCCGTCGTAGGCCTGCCGGAGGTGGTGGACGAACGCCCGCTTCGCCGGCAGGCCGGAGTCCCGCTGAAGCACGGTGGACACGACGTCGCTGTTCCACCCTCGCTCGTTCTCGAAGAAGTATCCGATCAGCCACGGGTCGTTCCGGTAGTGCCGCATGCCGAAGTCCCGGAACGCGCGGTCGAGCTTCTTGGAGAAGTCCGGGTCGAACGGGTCGATGCCCCACTGCACGGTGATCACATCGGCAGGGGTCGGCGCCCGTTCGATGTACGGCATCGCGACCGACGGATCCCGCTGCCACTTGCCCTGGGCGTTGAAGCCCCAGTCGATCATGCGGCGCCTGCTGACGTCGCGCCATTTCGCCTGGTAGTCGTCGCCGTACTTGCGCCGCAGATTGGCCTTGATGAAGTTCACCGTCTGAAGCCCCTGCTGGACGACGGCATAAGCGTCAGGGAACCGCTCTGGGTCCGGCAACTCCTCGAACACCTCCCGCGGGCTGCCGTCGGCGTTCTTGTACAGGGTGCCGTAGCCCCACTCGTCGTAGGAGAAGGCGTCGACGCCCTTGAGGAAGAACAGGTGGCCGTCAGGCGTGACGAACCACCAGCGGCCATCCACCTTGTGCAGCCGGAAGTATCCGGTGGCCGCATGGCGTCCCAGGCTCTTCAGGCCGCCGTACCGGTCGTAGGCGGCCCGGTCGAGGGCGACGCCGGAGAGCTTCGCCGCCTCCTCGGCGTACTCGCGCCGCAACTGTTCGTCCGACGTGACCTTGCTCGGCCAGTCCTGGTGGAGGTACTGCCCGTACCGATCGACCAGGTTGGCGCCGGCGGCCTGGCCGGTCGCCGCCTCGGCGGTTCCCCGCCCGGCAAGCACACCGGCCACCGCGAGGGCCGGTACGCCGATGAGCAGGTGTCGTCGCGATATCTCGGGCATGGGGGGCTCCTTTGTCTCGCGCTGGTTTGCGGACGTCCGTAGCGGTCCGGGAGGCCGCTACCTGTCGAAGGGCGTCGGGTCGAGCGGCGTGGAGACGGCCAGACCGTCCCAGCGCCAGCGGATCAGCTCCGCCGCGTCCTGCTCGCCGGTCAGTGCGGCCGTGCGGGGCGGCGTGCCCGTCGTGATCAGCTCCACGGCGAAGGCGGCACGCAGCCGGGCCTCGTGGAAATCGACCGACGCGGACGGCCCGGCGTGCAGATCCACCTCGACGCGCACCTCGCCGTCGCCTTCGGCCGCCCGCCACGTCCTCGTCCGGCCGAGGAACTCCGCGGGCACGGTGTGCACCACCGCCTGGCGGTCTCCGGCGGCCAGCGCGAACACGCCGTCGCGCACCTCGCGCACCTCCACCCCGCGGCCGCGCAAGGAGACGCTCAGCCGCAGGTCGTCGATGCGGAAGACGCTCCCGGCGGGCCGGTCCAGAGCCGGGTGGAAGTCGCCGGAGTCGTAGCTGAGCCACCAGGCGGACAGGACGCGTGGGCCGTCCTGATGCTGGCGGCACCAGGCGGCGCTGAGGTCGTGGCCGTTGAGCAGCATCCGGGCGCGCAGGGCCACGGCGGGGTCGTCGGGCGTCCGCCAGTATCCGAGCACGGGACGCCGCTGGACCCAGGCGAACTCCTCGTCGGCCGAGCCCAGGCAGGCGTCCTCGGCGAACCAGGAGGTGCCGGTCGTCGTGGGGTTGAAGCGCGTGTGCGTTTGGAACGGCGTGGTGGGGAGGGCGCGGAACCGCTCGGCGACGGTTTGCGGGCAGGGCAGCGGCGGCACCAGGAGCGGCGCGGCCGGGGCGTCGTCCCCGGAAGTCTCCTTGCGAGGCACGATCGGAGCGCCCGTCTGGGCCTGCAGATAGGCGGCCAGGTCCGACTGGATCCAGTCGTGGTAGGCGCGGCTCATCGGGCCGGCGAGCTGACCCGTCCCGGGGTGGAAGCACGCGGCGAGCGCCGCCCACGTACGCTCCCTCAACTGCTCCGCGACGGCCCTGAACCCGGTGTCGGCGACGATCAGTGTGGCCCGCTCCAGCTCTTCGAGCACCACCCGTCCATACGCCGGGGAGTTGTACTCGGTGAATCCGCCGTTCTCGTCGTGCAGGGCGAGGACGGCGCGCAGACGCCGCCGGCCGAAGTCCAGCAGGAGTTCGGAGTCGAGGGGGCCTCCCCGCGGAAGATCGGAAGCCGGAGGGCCGGGACGGAGGATCTCCGCCGCCGCGGCGGCGGTCACCGCGCCCATCACCGCGATGTTGGTGTAGCCGGGGTCGACGTTCCGCCGGAAGATCGCCATCGCCGCGTGGTGCAGCGCGGTGCGCACCCGCTCCCGCAGTTCGGGTGCGAGCCGCTCGCCGTGGACGGCCAGGATCTGCGCCAGCCGTACCCCGATGAAGTCCGCCCAGTTCCAGTCGGCCGGTTCCATCCGCTCAGGCGGCTCCTCCAGGAACCATCCCCAGATCCCGTAGTGGGCCGCGAGGGGGTCGGTCACCTGCAGGTCGACCAGCGCGTCCAGCACCTCCCCGGCCCGGTCGGCCCGGCCCAGCCCCAGGAGCGCGATGGCGTAATCGGCCGCCTCCCTCGTCTGGTGCGCGCGGGCGCCTTCGGGCACGCGGGTGTGATAGCCGGGGCCGGTGGCATGGCACCAGGGCAGCCGGGTGTCCGCGTCGTATCGGGTGTCCAGTTCGGCCACGTATTCGTCGAGTCGCATGGGTCCTACTTCGTGTCGTTGACGCAGCGCAGCACCGGAGGGCACGTGAGCGCGCCGGGATCGAGGTCCCGGGAGCTGCGGACGCGGAACACCGTTCGCTCACCGGGCAACAGCGTGATCATCATGTCGTCCACGGTGGCGTCCGGATCGAGCCGGTCCGGGAAGAGCGCGAGGTCGCGCAGGATCGTCCTGGCGGTGACGGTGACGAGGTAGCCGTCCGCCACCGGCCGCGCCTCGGCGTCGAAGTCGGCGGAGGGAAAGGCGACCGCGGTGTCCTCGGCGAAGAAGTGGACCGTTCGCGCGTCGCCCAGGCCGGCCACCAGCAGCTCCGCCGCCGGGTCGGCGGGGGTGGCCACGGGGCGCGCCATCGGAATCCGGGCCACGCTCCGGGGCGGCACGAGGACCCGCACCGAATCCTTGGCCAGCGGCTCGCCGGTGAGACCGTGCCGGACCAGGCTCAGCTCGCCCGACCACGGGTCCGCGCTGTCATTGATCGCGACGAGGTCGCCGCCCTGCACGGTCAGCAGGCGGTCGGCGTAGGCGCGGCGCAGCGCGTACCAGAGGGGCTTGCGGCGCCCGTCCCCGTCGATGGCGGACCAGGAGGTGACCGGCCAGCAGTCGTTGAGCTGCCAGACGATCGTGCCCATGCAGTACGGCATGAGCGCGCGGAACCTCTCGACACCGAAGGTCACCGCCCTGGCCTGGTTGAGCTGGCTGTAGTAATGCCAGTCGTCGAACGTCGCGGGAGGCGGCAGGTGGCCGGCCATCCCGCGCAGGAGCTTGCCCTGGCCGTCGTCCGCCTTCTGGTGCGAGGAGTCGGCGGTGAGCGGGCCCCCTGTCACCGAGCGGCGCAGGGTGGCATAGGCCGGCGGGCCCTGGAATCCGAACTCGGCGACGAAGCGCGGCCGCCAGTTCGCGTAGTGGGTGTAGTCGAGGTCGTTCCAGACGTCCCAGATGTGCACGGTGCCCTGCTCGGGAGCGTTGGGATGGCGGCCGGTGTCCCCGGAGTACGGCGTGCCCGGCCAGTACGGTCTCGTCGGGTCCAGCTCCGCGACGACGCGGGGGAGCACGTCCAGGTAGTAGGCCTCGCCCCAGGTGCGACCCGCGAGCGGCTCCCGCCAGCCCCAGTCGGCGTAGCCCATGAAGTTCTCGTTGTTGCCGATCCACAGCGCCAGGCTGGGGTGCGGCGCCAGACGCACCACCTGCTCGCGGGCCTCGGCCGCCACTTCGGAGTAGAGCGGTTCCTCCTCCGGGTAGGCGGCGCAGGCGAACGTGAAGTCCTGGAAGACCAGGAGGCCCTGCTCGTCGGCCAGGTCGTAGAAGTCGTCGCTCTCGTACAGCCCGCCGCCCCACACGCGCAGCAGGTTCACCTGGGCGTCGCATGCCTGGGCGAAGCGCTCGGCCAGGCGCTCACGGCTGATCCGGGCGGGAAAGCAGTCGTCGGGGATCCAGTTGGCGCCGCGCACGAACACCGGCACGTCGTTGACGACGAGGGTGAAGGCCGACCCGTCCGCGTCCGGAGTCGTGTCCAGCCGGATCGAGCGGAAGCCCACCCTGCGCCGCCAGGTCTCGCCGGTCTCCTCGAGCACCACGGTGAGCTGGTGCAGGGCCTGCGCGCCGTACCCGCGCGGCCACCACCGGGCGGGCTCTCGCACCCGCAGCTCAAGCACGGTCTCGCACTCGCCCGGCGCCAGCGGCACCCGCACGGAGGTTCCGGCGACCGCGGCGGTCAGCGTGAGCGGGATGTCGGCGGCCCGCTCCACCATGACGTGGACCCGTACCAGGCCGTCGTCGCCGTTCAGAGTGACCTCGGGACGGACCTGGGCGAGCCGGGCGGTGTTCCAGGTGTGCAGGCCGACGGGCCGCCAGATGCCGGCGGTGACGAGCGTGGGGCCCCAGTCCCAGCCGAAGTTGCAGGCCATCTTGCGGATGAACTGGTAGGGCTCCGGATACGGGCCGGGACGCTCACCGAGCTCGGCCCTCCGGTCCTCCGCGTAGCGGTAGGGCGACTCGAAGTGCACGGTCAGGGTGTTGCGGCCGTCACGGAGCAACTCGCGCACCGGAAAGCGGTAGGTCCTGTGCATGTTGGCCACGGTCCCGACCTCGATCTCGTTGACCGACACCGTCGCGACCGTGTCCAGGCCCTCGAACACCAGGTCAGCCCGGTCGCAGCCGTCGTCGGCCGGGGACATCGTGAACTCGGTGGCGTACCGCCACCGCGCGCGGCCGATCCAGGCCAGCCCGCTCTCGTTGTCGTCCAGATAGGGATCGTCGATGAGACCGGCCGCGAGCAGGTCGGTGTGCACGGAGCCGGGGACGGTGGCGGGCACCCCCTCGATGGGCGGCTCGGTCGAGGCGGTGCTCGCAGTCCAGCCGCGGTCCAACGGGCGGTACGGGCTCACATGATCTCCCAATGTCTCCGAAGTGATACTTAAGCGCGTAAGTGATATGACCGTACGACCAGCATTAATCCTCGTCAATAGCCTGCATGACTGACAGGTGGCCACTACTGATGCGCTTCATGAACCCCATTGACAAATGGCAGTTTGTTAACCCATAGTGACGGCCACGCAAAAGAAGGTCCCACCCCCTGAACGGAGCTCTCATGCGAGTCCAGATGCCGGGCCTGTTCGCCGCCGCGCTCATCGTCGCGGCGGTCGCCGGCTGCTCGTCCGGTTCGTCCGGCTCATCCGAGTCCGGTTCCGGCGGCAAGACACTGATCACCATCGGCGACCTGCCGCCCACGACCCAGCAGAACGTACGCCAGCAGTTCCTCGACCAGGTGGCGGCGTTCGAGAAGGCCAACCCGGACATCAAGGTTGAGCCGCACGAGTCCGTGTGGGACCCCAAGACCTTCGCCACCCGTCTGGCCGGTGGCCAGTTGGAGACGGTCTTCCGGGTCCCGCTCACCGAGCCCGCCGGGCTGGCCAAGCGGCGTCAGATCGCCGACATCACCACCGAGGTCGGCAAGCTTCCGCACGCCACCGAGTTCGACAAGCGTGCCCTCGCCCCCGCCACCGACCAGGCCGGCCACATCTTCGGCCTGCCCACCAGCGAGTTCGCCCTCGGCCTGGCCTACAACCGGGACCTGTTCGGCAAGGCGGGCCTCGATCCGGCCAAACCACCGACGACCTGGGACGAGGTCCGTACGGCGGCGAAGGCGATCCAGGGGAAGACGGGGGTGCCGGGCTTCGCCGTCCCGACCACGAACAACACCGGAGGCTGGATCTTCACCGCCATGGGCTACACCTTCGGCGGGCGCCTGCAGCAGGACAGCGGAGGCAAGACCGTCGCGACGCTCGACACCCCGCAATCCCGCAACGTCCTCGACCTGCTCAAGGCGATGCGGTGGCAGGACGACTCGATGGGCACCCAGCACCTGCGCAACGCGGGCGACCTCGCGAAGGACTTCGCGGCGGGCAAGGTGGCCATGATGATCGCCACCCCGAGCTCCTACACCGAGTTCGCCACCCAGTTCGGTGGCACTCCCGACGTGTTCGGCATGGCCGCCCTCCCGTCGGGAGGCACCCCCGCCACCCTGCTCGGCGGGCAGATCGCGGTGGTCAGCCCCAAGGCCACCGCGACTCAGCGCGCCGCGGCGGTGAAGTGGATCGACTTCTACTACCTCAAGCCGAAATACGACCCGGCCTTCGCGGAGAGCGTGGCCGCGGCCAAGGCGGCGGACCAGGTGCCGATCGGGTTCCCCTACGTGTCGCCGTACGGCTCGACGGTCGCGGCCCCGGTCCTGGCCGCCGAGCGCAAGCACGCCAACGTGCCGGTGGACAACTTCAAGCCGTACGAGGACGGCGTCGCCGCGCAGGAGTTCGTCACCGAGCCGGCCGTCGCGGGCCAGGACATGTACGCGGCGCTCGACACCGTGCAGCAGGCCATCCTGACGCGCAAGGACGCCGACCCCGCCGCGGAACTGGGCAAGGCCGAGGAGAAGGCCACCGCCGCGCTGAACAGAGCCGAGCGATGACCGGGAGTCGAGGCTCGGCGGCGACCGGAAGGCGAGCGTGTCGCTGATGACGACATCGCTCCGGCGCGCGAGGCAGGTGCGGCCACACGTGGGGCTGGCCGCCCCTGCCTCGCGGCCGGCCGCTGACCGGCCACTCCGCCATCGGCGCCGCCCGCGCCTCGCGGGGTGGCTGTTCCTGCTGCCCATGGTCCTGGTCTTCGGCTGCTTCGCCTGGTGGCCGATCCTGCGCAGTCTGGTGTTGAGCGTCCAGTACACCAATCTGGTGGACCCGCCCACATGGGTCGGGCTGGACAATTTCAGCAACCTGCTGGCCGACCCGTTGTTGTGGACCACGGTCCGCAACACGGTCTGGTTCGTGCTGCTGGCGCTGGTCTTCGGGTTTCCGCTGCCGATCCTGCTGTCCGTGGTGATGTCGGAACTGCGCAGGTTCAGCGGCCTGTTCCGCGTGCTGGTCTACCTGCCGGTGGCGATCCCGCCCGTGGTGGCGGTGCTCATGTGGAAGTGGTTCTACGACCCGGACTTCGGCATGTTCAACCAGGTCCTCGGCGTGTTCGGGCTGGGCCCCTTCCCGTGGCTGCAGGACACCGCGACCGCCATGCCCAGCCTGGTGCTGGAGGCCACCTGGGCCGCCTCGGGTTCCACCGTGCTGATCTACCTGGCCGCGCTGACCTCGGTGCCCGGCGAGTTGTACGAGGCGGCGGAGATCGACGGCGCCTCGATCTGGCGGCGCGTCTGGCACGTGACCCTGCCGCAGTTGCGCGGAGTGTTGCTGATCATGTTGCTGTTGCAGATCATCGGCACCTTCCGGGTCTTCACCGAGCCCTTCGTGCTCACCGACGGAGGCCCTGAGGACTCCACGGTGACGATTCTGCTGCTGATCTACCGGTACGCGTTCATCAACGGCGACTACGGCACGGCCGCCGCGCTCGGTGTGCTGCTGGCCCTCGCCCTCGGTGTGATCTCCGCCGTCTATCTGCGCCTCACCAGGAAATGGAGCCGCACATGAGCGACGACCGCGGCCGTGGCATCGTCTCCGACATCGACCGGCGGCGGCCCTGGGTGCGCCGGCCTCTGCGCCTGATCCAGGGGATCCTGCTGCTGGCCACCCTGCTGGTCGGCCTGGGGCCGATCCTGTGGACCGCCAAGGGGGCGCTGTCTCCCACCCAGGACCTGTTGCGCGATCCGTTGCGGCTGTGGCCGTCGTCGGTGGAGTGGGGGAACCTGTCCACCGCCTGGACGGATCTGCGGGTCGGCCACTATCTGCTCAACACCGTCGTCCTGGTCGGCGGCTCGTGGTTCGTCCAGTTGTTCGTCGCCGCCGCGGGGGCGTTCGCGCTCTCGGTCCTTCGGCCCCGCTTCGGCCGGCTGGTCTACGGCGCGGTGCTGGCGACCCTGTTCGTGCCCGGCTCCGTGTCACTGGTGGCCCTGTACCTGACCGTGCTGGACCTGTCGCTGGTGAACAGCCCGTGGGCGGTGTGGCTCCCCGCGGGGGCGCACGCCTTCAATGTGCTGATCATGAAGCAGTTCTTCGACGCCCTGCCCAG
Organism: Planotetraspora mira; assembly: GCF_016863275.1. Lineage (GTDB taxonomy): Bacteria > Actinomycetota > Actinomycetes > Streptosporangiales > Streptosporangiaceae > Planotetraspora > Planotetraspora mira. Next base: position 95,819 of record NZ_BOOO01000031.1, on the reverse strand, counting down.
AGAGCTGTACCAGGCCGCTCAGGTCGACGGGGCGGGGCCGATCCGGTTGTTCTGGCAGATCGTCATGCCGATGTCCCGGCCGATTCTGGCCGTGGTGTCGCTGCTGGCGGTGATGGAAGGGTGGAAGGACTTCCTGTGGCCGATGGTCGCCATCTCCGACGCCGACGCGCAACCGCTCGCCGTCGCGCTCCCGCGGCTGGCCGAAACCGCGGAGCAGAACACGGTGATCGCCGGAATGCTCGTCGCGATCATTCCGCCGCTCGTGCTCTTCCTGGTCTTCCAGCGCCACATCGTCCGCGGGATCAGTTTCACCGGACTCAAGGGATAGACAGCGTGAACCACTTCGTACGGCGGGCTCCCGGCGAACTCGCCGCCTTTCTCATGGCCACGTTCGCCTCGCCCTCGGCGGGTAGGGTACGAGCGTGAAGCGGCCGACCATCGCGGACATCGCCCGGCGAGTGGGGGTCTCCCAGGGCGCCGTGTCCTACGCGCTCAACGGCCGTCCCGGGGTGTCGGACGCCACGCGGGCGCGGGTGATGAAGGTCGCCGAGGAGTTGGGCTGGCGGCCCAGCGCCGCGGCCCGCGCCCTCACCGGTGCCAGCGCCAACGCGGTGGGCCTGGTCCTGTCCCGGCCGCCGAGCGTCCTGGGCGCCGAGCCGTTCTTCATGGAACTGTTCAGCGGGATCGAGATGGCGCTGAAGCCGCACTCGTACGCGCTGATGCTGCAGATGGCCGATGACCAGGACGCCGAGATCGAGGTCTTCCGCCGCTGGTGGGCGGAGGGCCGGATCGACGGCGCGATCCTGGTGGAGGTGCACGTCTCCGACCGGCGCCTGCCGGTGCTGGAGGCGCTCGGCATGCCGGCCGTGGTGATCGGCGGATCGCCCGGCTGCACCGGGTCGCTGCCGTCGGTGCTCTCCGACGAGAGCGCGCCGGTGCACGAGACCGTGGAATACCTCGCCGCGCTGGGCCACCGCAGGTTCGGTCATGTGGCGGGGCTGCCGCATCTGGTGCACACCCGGGTGCGGGAGGAGGCCTTCGCCGAAGCCTGTGCCCGCCTTGGCCTGCCGGAATGCGTCACGCTGCACACCGACTACACCGGAGAGGACGGCAGGCGCGCCACACGCCGCCTGCTCAGCTCTCCCAGCCGGCCGACCGCGATCATCTACGACAACGACATCATGGCGGTCGCGGGTCTGTCGGTCGCGCAGGAGATGCGTCTGCGCGTGCCGGACGACCTGTCTCTCGTGGCGTGGGACGACTCGCAACTGGCGCAGGTGGTGCGGCCCGCGCTCACCGCGGTGCGGCGCGATGTGCCCGCGCTGGGCGCGGCCGCGGCCCGCCACCTGCTCGCGCTCCTCCATGGTGAGGTGCTCCCCGACGTCGAGACCGAGCCGGCCCGGCTCACCACGAGGGGAAGCACGGGCCCGCTCGCCTGACACCGGGTGTGCGAAGGGGCGGCGCCGCCGACGCGGCGCCGCCCCTTCGGCCTATTTCCGTGGCGCCTTGGGCACCGTCAGCTTCAGTGGGATGGTCGACGCCGTGCTGCCGTCGCTCATCCTGGTGATCCTCAGGGTGAGTGTGACCGTGGTCTTTCCGGCGGGGAGCCGTACGGTCCCGTCCGGCGCGACCACGTCGGGCCGGGAGGAGGAGGCGATCTCCAGTGAGAACGCCTGCGGCGTCCGTGGCAGCGACACCACGGAGGCGTGCTTCTTGACCGGCGACAGCCGGGTGATGGAGGCCGCCACCATCTCCGCGGTGAGATCGCCGGTTCCGTTCCTGTGCACCGCCTCCAGCGTGAGGTTGGTGTCGCGCATGATGTCGGTCATCTCGGTGTAGGGCTGGTCCTGCTGGTTGAGCAGGCCGAAGTCGTAGTTCTCGCCGTCACCGGGCCGTCCGGTGACCGCCTGGTCGTAGTAGACGAACCAGCCGGAGCCGACGAAGACCGGGCTGGCGGCCTCGGTCTCGACGAACGACCGGTACTTGTCGCCGCGCTCGGCGATGCTCTGCGCGCGGGTCGCGGCGTTGATCGCCCGCAGGCCCCGGTCGTCGGTGCTGAAGGAGTACTCCAGGTTGAGCACCGGCTTGTCGAGGGTCTCGTACGGTGCCAGGTAGTCCGCGGTGTCGCTGTACACGTCCAGCGACACCGCGTCCACCTGGTCGATGCCGCCGACGATCCAGTCGAAGCCGGCGTGCCAGGTGGGCACCAGGGCCGAGCCCAGGAACAGGTGGTTGGGGTCGGCCTTGCCGATGGACTCGCGAATGGCCGTGTAGTACGTCTTGGACGCCAGGCGGATGAACGCGGTCATGTCCTCGGCCGGCAGCCTGGCCACGTCGATCGCCACATCGGCCAGCGCCTCGAACGAGGGGGCGTCCGTGCCCAGGATGGAGTTCACCTGCGCCAGGTCCTGCCCGTGCGCGTCGGCCATGTAGGTCACGAAGGCCCGCTTGGCGGGGAGCGTGCCGTCCTTCAGCAGGACCTCCTTGACGACATTGGAGTCCCAGCCGCGCTCGTTGTCGAAGAAGTAGCCGATGAGCCATGGGTCGGTGCTGCGCGCCGCGACGCCGAGTGAGGCGATCTGGGTGTCCAGCTTGGCCCCGAACCCGGGGTCGAACGGGTCGATCGCCCACAGCACCTTGACGACGTCCGGCGGGGCCGGCACCTGGTCGATGTACGGCATGCGCAACCGCGGGTCACGGGCCCACTTGGCCAGCCCGTTGAAGCCCCAGTCGATCAGCCGCTTGGCGGTGTGCCTGCGCCAGTCGTCCTGCCAGTCGTGCCCGTACTTGCGCATGAGGTTGGCCTTGACGAAGCTCACCACCTCACCGCGGTCGGTGGTGGAGTAGGCGTCCTTGTAGGCGACCGGGTCGGGCAGCGACTCGAACACCTCCCGCGGGCTTCCGTCGGGCTCCTTGTGGAGCGTGCCGTACCCCCACTCGTCCTGCGAGACCGAGTCGACGCCCTTGAGCAGGAACGGGTAGCCGGCAGGGGTGACGAACCACCATCTGCCGTCGATCTTCTTGAGCTGGAAGAACCCGTTGGCCTGCTGCTTCCCCAGGGCTTTCACCCCGCCGTACTTGTCGTGTTCCGACGTGTCGAGGGTGACCGTCTTCAGACGGTCCCACTCCTGCCGGGCCTCGGTGCGCAGTTGGTCGTCCGAGGTCACCTTTCCCGGCCAGTCCTGGTAGAGGTACTGGCCGTACTGGTCGGCCAGCCTGGTGGGACGGGTCAACTCCTGGCGCAGGGCGCTCTCATCGAGCGGCGGCGCCGGGTTCTGCCCGACCTGCCCGGCGCCCAGGGTGAACTGAACCTCTGACAGCGGGATGTGCAGGAACTGGTTGGTTCGGCTGAGCTGGATGCGGACGAAGCGTGCCTGCTTGCCGGCCATCGGGACCGCCAGTTGATAGGCGAGGTCGGTCCGCGCGCGCACTCCCTTCGTGGCGATCCGGTAGGTGGTGTCGGCCTCGGCCCGGTAGGTGACGGTGATCTCGTCGAAGCCCCAGTACTGGTTCGGCGCGTTGCTGAAGATGGTGATGTCGTCGAGCGGATGATCCGCGAGCAGGTCGAAGACCAGCGACACCGTCTTGGGGGCGGTCGCACTGCCGCGCCACCCGGCGCCGCTCGTCACGCCGCGGTCGAACAGCGCCCCGTACGGGAACGGCACGGCCCCACCCGCGTTGTCGGGCACGCCGTCGTCCGGCGTGGTGTCGGCGAGGTAGTTGCCGAGGTCGACCATGCCGGGGCGGGGGATCTGCTTGACGGGTTCGGTGATCTCCGCACGCAACTGGTCGGCGGTCAGCGGCGGTGCGGGGGACTGCCCCGGCTCGCCGGCTCCCGGGTGGATCGAGATCTCGTTCAGCACCATGTGCTGATACTGGTGCAACCGGGTGATCTTAATGATGATCATGCGAGCGGTGCGATCGCCCAGATCGACGTCGAGGGTGTGGTTCAGCGGTTCGTCGGCCGGCAGCGGGTTGGCCGTGCCGTACCAGTCCTGAGACTGGATCGAGGTGTAGTCGGGGTCGGCCTCGGCGCGGGTGCGCACCGAGATCGACTTGATGCCGTAATAGCGGTTGGGCGCGTTGCTGACGATCGAGATGTGGTCCACGGGGTAGTCCCGGCGCAGGTCGATGACGATCGAGACCTCCTTGTAGGCGGTCGCGGCGCTGCCGACCCATTCCGCCCGGGTGGCGACAGACGCGTCCGCCAGTACGCCTTGACCGAACGGCTGCAGCCCGGCCTGTCCGATGTCGGGGGCGCCTCCGGCGTTGGGGGGTTGGTCGTAGGTGTAGCCGCCCGAGGCCACGGCGGGCGGGTCGGCGCTCGCGGGCGCGGCGACCAGCGGCGGCACGGCCAGCAGGAGGAATGCCGTCAGCAGTTTGGATAACACGAGCTGAAACCCTTCAGTTCAGCACGCGACATCGGGGGACCACCGGGAGCCGGCCGGATTCCCCCCGAGCGATTTCCATTTCCAGACGGCATCGTCGCATCTGGCAGGGTGGCAGTTACCGAAGCGCGTAACAGAGGAGCCTGCTTCTTGCAGATGACACGATTACGAAACGAAGAAGACATGTCAATATCTTGTTCCCATTTTACTTAAGCGCTAAAGTTAATCGAGGTCGTACTGGTCGACAGAGACGGGACCCCCAATGGCAGATCCCCTTCGCGCCGTCCTCGTGGGCGTGGGCGGCATCGCGCGCAGCGCCCATCTGCCGGCGGTGCGCGCGCTGGCCGGCGCCGTCGAGCTGGTGGCCGTCACCGACATCGACGGTCACCAGGCCGCCCGCTTCGCCGCCGAGCACCGGGTGCCGCGCGTCCACGCCGACCTGACAACGATGCTCGACAAGGAAACGCCCGATCTGGTGCTGGTGGCCACCCCCTCGGCCACGCACGCGGCGATCGCCGTCGAGTGTCTCGACGCCGGCGCCTCCGTCTACTGCGAGAAGCCGCTGTGCGCCTCGCTCGCCGAGCATGACGCGATCCTGGCCGCCGAGCGCAGGAGCGCCGGCTGGTGCGTGCCGGTCTTCCAGTGGCGCAGCGGCTCCGCCGCCCGCCACTTACGTGATCTCCTCGCCGCGGGCTCGCTCGGCAGGTCGCTGCTGGCCCTGTGTCACACGCTCTGGTACCGCGGCCCGGACTACTATGCCGTGCCCTGGCGCGGCCGCCGGGACACCGAGATCGGCGGTGCCACCACCACCCAGGGCATCCACGCGATCGACCTGCTGCTCTGGCTGCTGCCCGACTGGGAGGAGGTGAGCCGTGCTCGCCACCCTCGATCGGCCGCTGGAGACGGAGGACGTCTCGATCGCCCACGTCCGGTTCGCCTCCGGCGCGCTGGCCGGCCTGGTGAGCAGCGTGCTCTCGCCTGCCCAGACCAGCAGCCTGCGGCTGGACTGTCAGCGGGGCACCGTGCGGCTGGAGCACCTCTACCAGTACAGCAACGCCGACTGGACGTTCGCGCCGGCGCCCGGGCAGGACGACCTGTGGGCCCCGCCGACGGACGAACCCGCCTCACATGACACCCACCTGGCCCGCACGGTCGCGCGGTTGCGCGACGGGTTGCAGCCGGAGGACACGGCCGAGGACGCGCGGCGGACGGTGGAGTTCCTCACCGCGCTCTACAAGTCCGGCGTGACCGGCGTGCCCGTCAGACGGGGCGGCATCGACCCGTCGGACCCCTTCTACCGATCGATGTGGGGCTGACGGCATGCTGAAGCTGACCCATGCCCATGGCGAATCCGTCAGCGTCTCCGCGGACGGCACCGAGTTGCTGCGCTACATCTACCGGCCCGACCCGGAGCCGACCGAGTCGCCCAAGCCCTATGTCCATCCCCTCCGCACCCTCGCCGGCGACGTCGTCTCCGGCTACCGCCCGCACGACCACCGGTGGCACAAGGGCCTGCAGATGACCGGCTCGCACGTGTCCGGCGACAACTTCTGGGGCGGCGGCACCTACGTGGACGAGCGGCGCGGATACGTGCAACTCGACAACAACGGCCGCATCCGGCACGAGAGGTTCGACCACGTGGACGCCGATGCCGACCGGGCCCGCCTGTCGGAACGGCTGACCTGGGTCAGCTTCCAGGGGGAGGAGTGGCTGGACGAGTCGCGCGAGGTCATCGCCGGCCGGGTCGACGCCGCAGCCGGCTCGTGGGAGCTGGAGTGGCGGACCACCCTGACCGGACGGCGAGAGCAACCCCTGCGGTTCGGCAGCCCCACCACCCACGGCAGGCCCCTGGCCGGATACAGCGGACTGTTCTGGCGAGGCCCGCGCTCGTTCACCGATGGCGAGATCATCGGCCCGGGGGAGCTGAGCGGCGAGTCGATGATGGGTGTCGGCGCGCCGTGGCTGGCGTTCGTGGGCCGCCATGACGAGGTCGACCGGTCCTCGACACTGGTGTTCCACGTGGCCCCGGAATGCCGGGCCACCTGGTTCGTGCGCAGCGCCCCGTTCGCGGCCGTCAACCCGTCGTGGGCGTTCCATGAGGAGTTCGAGCTGGCCCGGGGGGAGAGCATGACCTGGCGATATCGCCTGGTGGTGGCGACCGGGTCCTGGGACAGAGACAGAGTGGAGCGCCACCTGAAGGAGAATCCGTGGTGACCTCCCTGCCCGGCGCCGTCGGGCTGTCGCACCTCACGGTCTATGACTGGCCGGCCGAGGACGGCCTCGCCGGGGGCACGCCCCACGTCCACCTGGCCTGCGCGGAGGCGTACGTCGTGACGAGCGGCACCGGCTCCGTGCAGACCCTCACGCCGGCCGGGTTCATGGAGACCCCGCTGGAGCCGGGAACGACGGTGTCGTTCACCCCCGGCACCCTCCACCGGCTGGTCAACGCGGACGGCCGGCTGCGCATTGTCGTCGTCATGCAGAACAGCGGCCTGCCGGAGGCCGGTGACGCGGTCTTCCCGTTCCCCCCCGAACTCCTCGCCGACCCGGCCGCCTACGCGCGAGCCGCCGTCCTTCCCGGCGCCGAGGTCGCCCTTCAGGAGCGGGAGCAGGCGGTCAGAGAGCGTAGGGACCTCGCCCTGGCGGGCTTCGCCCGGCTGCGTGACGAGGTGACGGCCGGTCGGACGGGCGCGCTCGACGACTTCTACCGCCGGGCGGCCGATCTGGTCCGCCCCGCCCTGGACCACTGGACCGACGTCTGGCGCGAGGGGGCCGCGGCCGCGTCGGCGGCCACCGGCGACCATCTCGACCTGCTGCGGAGGGGAGACCTCGACCACCTCCGGCACGCCGGTGTCCGCCGGCCCGTTCCGGCGCCCCGCCTGGGAATGTGCGGGTGGCTGCAGGCCTACCGATGAGGTGCGTGTTCGGACGTATTCGAGTTGATCGCCGCGGCCTGCGTGATGATGACGTAGCCGGTCTGGGAGCCTGTGGGCTCGGTCTTGGCGGTGGAACATTGGGCGGGGGACGGGGCTCCATACATCTCGACGTCCGCCACTGCCGTACCGGTGTCCTGCCCGCAGCTCTCCCAGGCGAGCACATCGCGCGCGAAGATGACCATAACGATGATCCCGACGCTGACGAGCGCCACGAACAACATCGTGCTCAACCGTCTCATCGCCGCCTCCAGCCCCTGCTGGATGGACGAAATCGGCACTGGCGAAGGTGACCTGAGAGCGGAGGCCGCCCGCCGGTCCTAGTCCACCGAGAAGGGGACCAACACCCACAATACGGCCTCTGCTCGGGCCGGTCACCGGCCCCCTGCACCCCGCTCTGCCTCGACTTCGGCCCGCAGGCCTCCCGCCGTGATCTCGGTGCGGACGGCCCGCCGCCGGGGGTCGGTTCAGGTGGTCGCGAGCCAGTCGGCGTATCGGGTGGGGGCGATGTCGGCGTCGGCCGGAGCGATGATGACGTCGCCCGGGACCGCCGCGAACATGCCCGCCGTGTCGTCGGGGACGACGGATCGGCTGTCGCCCTTGGCCTTGAGCGTGATCCTGCCGAGGTCGTCGAGGGTGAAGACCTCGGGGCCGGCGATGTTGCGGATGCCGTTCAGGGGGGCGCCCGCGGCGACCTTCGAGACTGCGACGGCGACGTCCGCGGCGGCGATCGGCTGAATCGGCGTACGCGGCAGGCGCACGCTCTTTTCATCGGAGGTCCAGGACATGGCCGCGTCGATGAACTCCATGAACTGGGTGACGCGCACGATCGAGAACGGGATCGTTCCGGCCCGCAGCACGTTCTCCTGCAGCACCTTCGCCCGGTAGTAGACGAGGTCGGGCACCTGGTCGACGCCGACGATGGAGAGGATGACGAAGTGCCCGACGCCGGCCTTCGCGCTCGCGGTCATGAGGTTGTCCATCGAGGTCTGGAAGAAGGCGGGCGAGGCGTCGTCGAAGGTCGGGGAATTGGTGAGGTTGACGACGACATCCGCGCCCGCCACCGCGTCGTCCACGCCGTCGCCGGTGATGACGTTCACGCCCGTGGACAGCGAGTGCGGCACGGCCTCGTGCCCGGCCGCGGTGAGATTCCTTACGACCTGCGAGCCGATCAGGCCGGTCCCGCCGATAACTGCGATCTTCATGATGAGCCTCTCAAACAAGATCGAACTTGTCTCTTCCGCCGCTCAATATACTCGGACAATTAATGTCCGAGTAAGAGGATCGCGGCTAAGGTGACAGGGTGAAGATGTCTGGGGGTGTGGAGTGGGCGCTGCACTGCTGCGTCGTGCTCACGTCCGTGGCAGAGCCGGTGCCGGCCGCCCGGCTGGCAGAGTTGCACGATGTGTCGCCCACCTACCTGGCCAAACAGCTTCAGGCGCTCTCGCGAGCGGGCCTCGTGCACTCGGTGCAGGGGAAGTCGGGCGGCTACGTGCTGACCCGCTCCCCGGCGTCGATCACGCTGCTCGATGTCGTCGAAGCCGTCGACGGGCCCGATCCGGCCTTCGTCTGCACGGAGATCCGCCAGCGCGGCCCCTTCGCGACTCCTGCCGAATCCTGCACCACGCCTTGCCCGGTCGCCCGCGCGATGGCCACGGCCGAGTCGGCGCGGCGGGCCGCGCTGAGCTCCGTGAGCATCGCCGACCTCGCCGAACAGGTCGAGATCAGCAGCGGTGAGGGCGCGCTGAGCAGTATCGGCACCTGGCTCGCCCCCGGCAATGTGTAGCCCCGGCAGGTGACGCCGCGCCGCGCGATGCGACGAAGGGTGTGCTGTGCGCGAACCGCGGTCAGTGCCGCGAGCGTCGCCGCTATACGGCAGGCGAAGGCAGCTGCACCAAGCCGAAGCCGAGTTGGCCGTAGAGCTCCAACTGGTCCCAGTAATGCTGATGCGTGACGATCTTGTCGTTCTCGACGTGGACGTCACATGACGCGCGGAGTGTGATCCGTCGGCCGGTCCCCTCCAACTCGGTCCCGTCATGCAGCAGGAAGGGTCCCGTATGAGTTCCGGTGATCGTCCATTCGGTGACGGCGGGATCGTCGCAGTCGACCTCCAGCCAGGGCGTGTAATGCAGGTCGGGGAAGCCCTTGAAGAACCGCTCGTAGCACCACTCGATCTGATCGTGTCCTTCCGCCACCCCCACCGGGGTGACGAGGACCGCGTCCGGGCTGTAGCACTCGAGTATTCGGCGCAGGTCGTGATCGTTGAGCGCGTCGCCCAGCCGGTGTTTGATCTCCCAGGACGTAGACATCACGAAAGTCCCCTCGTCGGACCACGAAAGGCAGGCAAGGCGAAGAGCGCACGCTCTTTCAGTCCCGGATCGGCATCTGGCCGATTACCGGCAGGAGGCGTGAATGCCCGGCCGGGTCAGAAGTAGTGCTTGCGTCCGCCGACGGGCCGTCCCATGCGGCCCATCAACATGAGCACCAGCCCGATGACCAGGACGATGATCCCGATGGTCCACAGGATGGAGATGCCGGTCAGGAATCCGATGATCAGCAGGATGATCCCGATGACGATCATGATGGCTGCCTACTTTCGAGGATGGTGAATGTGAGGCATCGGCTTTCGGGTCGTGTCGACGGCGTGATGACCGGTCGATGTTCGAAGGTGTCCCTCATGGGTCACCGTGTTTTACATCTACCCCCCATGGAGAATGCAGTCCGGCTGCCGGAAACGCATGCCTCAATCTGCCGAATGATTCCCATCTGTTGAATTCCCCATGGGGAAGCCGTCGAGCAGCGAGATCCGCATCGGCTACGCCGGCGTCTCCGCCGTGGTCCGACCGGTAGGTGCAGCGTTCCCTCCCGCAGCCCCTGGGCGGGGTGCTCGGGGTGGATCAATAAACTCGCCGGTATGACATCGCTTGATCTCACCCCGGACCAGTTGCTTTCCACCACGCGTGCGGTGCGCAAGCGTCTCGACTTCACGCGTCCGGTTCCCGACGACGTGGCGCGTGAGTGTGTGGCGATGGCGTTGCAGGCGCCGTCCGGGTCGAACGTGGTGACGATGCGGTTCGTGGTGATCCGAGACGAAGAGAAGCGTCGCGCGATCGGTGAGGTGTACCGGCAGGTGTACGCCATGTACAAGGCATCGCCCGGCTACGCGGGCAGGCCGACCGGTGACGCCGAGCGTGACCGTGTCCAGAGCCGGGTCGCGGATTCGGCCGACTATCTGGGCGAGCACATGGGCGAGGCTCCTGTGCTGGTGCTCGGCTGCAACGAGGGCAGGGACCGGGCCTCGGCCATCGCGGGGATCGGCAACATCCTGCCGGGGATGTGGAGCTTCATGCTGGCGGCCCGGGCGCGCGGGCTCGGCACCGCCTGGACGTCGATGCACGTGGCCCGCGAGCGGGAGGTCGCGGAGATCCTCGGCATCCCGTACGACACCGTCGCGCAGGCGGTGCTGACGCCGCTCGCGTACACCAAGGGCACCGACTTCCGCCCGGCCGACCGTCCGGCTCCCGACCAGGTGATCCACTGGGACACGTGGTGAATCCGTAACGTGGACGCCGTTCACATGCGCCGGTTAGCCTCTAGGCCGGGAGGCGACCAGATGCCAGCACAGCCGCAACCGCTCGACCACACCTTCACGGCCCCCATCGGGGTCGACGTCAAGGGGGAAACCTGGTCGTGCGTGGCCATGCCCGACTCAGTGGAGTTCTTCGGTACGGGCAGGTCCGTCAAGGTCGCCGCGACGATCGACGGCCAGCCGATCACTGCGGCCTTCATGCCGACCGGCGCCGGCGGTCACATGCTCTCCATCAACGCGGCCCTGCGAAAGCGCCTCGGCAAGGGCATCGGCGACGAGGTGACCGTCCATATCGAGCAGCGTCTGAGCTGAGGTCCACTGATCGGACCCGCCGACGGATTCGGGCGGAGAGCGCTGGGTAGGCCCGCAGAAAGGGATATCTGGGGCGAAGGGGTCATAACCGTATGGCGCGTGACTTCAAGATCCGTCCTCTCGGCGGGGCGATGGGCTGCCTCGCGATGATCGCGGTGTCGATCCTTCTCTCCGTGCTGCTGACAGTGCTCATCAACGTGTTGCTGCGGTAGCGCGCGAGGCGGCACCTCCATTCGACTCGGCCGTCATCGAGCCGGGTGAAAGCGGTCCGCGTCAATCGATGCGGATGAGGTCGGCGTAGACGCCCGTCGCGGTCCGCCTCTCCGGAGCGGGGCTGTCGTAGACGACGATCAGCCGTCCGTCGTCCAGCACGGCCAGGCCCTCGGGATGGTCGCAGCCGCGGCCGAAGGGGAGGTCGGCCACGTGTTCCAGATCCTTGGCGGTGACCACGTCGCGGACGGAGCCGTTCCGCCAGCGCACGACCCGGACCGGGCCGTCGAGGTCCATACTCGGGCCGGTGAGGATCAGCAGGTCGTCGCCGTACGGGCACAGGTCGCGGATGCCCAGGCCGTCCAGGTCCAGAAAATGCGTCCGGTACGGCTCGGCCAGCCGGAGTCTGGACGGGTCGCGCGGATGGGTCACGGGCCGGATCTCCAGCAGCACCGCCCACCCGCGCAGGACCGGTCCGCGGAGCCCCACATAGAGCCGGTCGCCGTGCTCGTCTCCGACGGCGGCGATGCCCTCGATGTCGAGGCCGTTGTCCTTGCCCGGCAGTTTCAGGAACGGAGCCAGGTGGGGATCGTCGGAGAGCATGTCGGCGAGATTGTCGTGGTCGGCGAGGATGGCGGCCCTGCGACGGCCGTCCGCGCGCACCGGTTCGCCGTCTTGAAGCGGCAGGCGCAGGAGCACGAACCGGTTCTCCTCGCGGATCACCGTGGCCAGCCTCTTGCGGGCCCTGTCAGTGGAGTGGCCCGGTTTGACCCGCTTGCGCTTGAGGCTGTGCGAACCGATCGCCCAGAGCCAGCCGTCGGTTCTGGCCAACCCCTCGATGTCGGCCTCCGCCTCCGGCCCGGCCGGGAGATCCACGAAGTCGGCCAGATTGAAGGTGCGCTGCTCGTCGTAGACGCCGTCACGTAACGTCAGCCGCTCGATGGTCGCCGTCTCGTCGCCCGCGATCCACAGGTGCCTTCCGTCCTGGCGGATCGCCGACAGGTTCTCATGAGTGCCGGCGCTCTGGGCGCCCGAATGGAAGCGGAGTTCCACGCAATCTTCAAGGTGCACCCCTCCCATCATGACCTCCGGTCGGCGGAAGAGCGCGGCTTGTCCGCCACGTAAACCGCCGGAGAGGTCACCGTGACGGCATGGCGCCGAGCGGGGCGGGCGCGGGTCAGGGCAGCCGTGCGCTGGTGAACAACGTGTGGACGGCGGATTCGAAGAAGACCGCGATGTGAGCGAGACCGGTGGTGTCCATGGTCAGCACATGGACGGCGTGCGGCCGGTGAGTGCCGTCGTCCTCGTGCAGGTAGGCCATGACCGCCGGCTGCCCGTTCGCCGCTGTGGGCACCATGGAGAAGCGGCCCGGCTTGCGGAGAACGCGGGTGGCGAAGAATTCCGCGACGGCGCTCCGGCCACGGAACCACTCGGCTTGAGGGGGCATTTCCAGAGCGATGTCGGCCCGCATGAGCCGTGTCAGGGCGCCGATGTCGGCGGTCTCGAACGCGGCGACATAGTGATCGAGCAAGGCACGCCGGCGTGGTTCCGCAGGTTCGACGACCTTGTCGGCGATGGGCGCGACCTGGGCGATCTGTGCTCGGGCCCGGGGCAGGGCGCTGTTGACCGCGGCGGTCGTGGTGTCCAGGACCTCCGCGGCTTCGGCCGCGGACAGGGAGAGCACATCGCGAAGGATCAGTACGGCACGCCGGATCGGTGGCAGGTGCTGCAGTGCGGCGATGAAGGCGAGCCGTACGGACGCCCGCGTGTCGACGACGGCGGCTGGATCGGAGGCGCGTGCCAGCAGGGCGTCCGGGATCGGCTCCAGCCAGCTCGGCTCGCCGGGCTCGAAACCGTGAGCAGAGGGCATGATCCGGCGCGACCTCTGCTCCAGGGCCGTGAGACAGGCGTTCGTGGCTATCCGGTACAGGTAGGTGCGCACCGAGGAGCGCCCTTCGAAGGCGCCGAAGGAACGCCAGGCCCGGAGAAACGTCTCCTGCACCAGGTCCTCCGCCTCGTGCACCGACCCGAGCATGCGGTAGCAATGCACAAGCAACTCGGTGCGGTAGGGGTCGGTCAACGCGGCGAACCGGGTCGTGTCCGGGCTCATCGTGCCAGTTTGCATCATGGTCTCCTCGCGCCTGCGTACACATACAGACCGTCGTCCCGTACGGAAATCAGCACCCGAACGGTGACGAGTTCTCCGCATCGCGCTGGTCTGTATCGGTGTCCGTATCGACGACACAGGAGCTCAGCATGCGGCTGGACAACAAGAACGCGATCATCTACGGGGCGGGCGGGGCGATCGGCGGTGCGGTGGCGCGGGCCTTCGCCCGCGAGGGAGCGAGGGTCTTCCTCACCGGCCGCGACCTCGGTCCACTCGAGGCCGTGGCCAAGGAGATCTCCGCTGAGGGCGGGTTCGCCGAGGCGGCGCACGTCGATGCGCTCGACGCCGCGGCGGTGCGCGAACACGCGGACGGCGTGGCATCCCGGCACGGCGGCATCGACATCTCCTTCAACGCGATGGGCCTGCCGCAGGCCGGCATCCAGGGCACCGCGCTCGCCGACCTGGAGCTGGACCGCTTCCAGGCGCCGATCCACGCCTACCTGACCTCCCACTTCCTGACCGCACAGGTGGCGGGGCGGCATATGACCCGCCAGGGCTCCGGGGTGATCATCACGCTCACCGCCGCGCCCAGCCGCGCCGCCGCCCCCTTCGTCGGGGGGATGGCACCCGCCTGGGCCGGGGTGGAGGCGCTGACCCGCGTCCTCGCGGCCGAACTCGGCCCGCAGGGCGTCCGGGTGGTGTGCCTGCGGCCCGACGGCATCCCCGAGACGGCGACGATCGACGTGGTCTTCGGACTGCACGCCCAGGCGCTGGGCATCACGCGCGCCGAGTTCACCGATGCCATGCGGGAGCGGACGCTGCTCAAGCGGCTCCCGACACTCGCCGATGTCGCCGGAGGAGCGGTGTTCCTCGCCTCCGCCGATGCCGCGGCGATGACGGGCACGGTGGCCAACCTCAGCGGTGGCTCACTGGTGGACTGACGGGCGTCGCGCTCAATAGGTGGGGGCTGCCGGCCGGCCGGGTGTGAGCCGCGCGCGCCGGTCTTCACGAGGTGACCTCGGCGCTCAGGCCGGTCCAGGCATGTGACGCGTGTCACATCGATCCCATGTCACGAAAGGGAGGGCGGCTTCCATCTCGTGGTCGTCAGCACGAAGAGAGAGGCACCACGATGAGCACTCAGCACGAAGCCGGCATGGCGGCCACGCACCGCGTTCTGGTCCTGGGGGCGGGGTACGCGGGCATGGCCGCGGCGATCCAGCTCGCGGCCCGGGTCGAGCGGCGCGAGGACGTGCAGGTGACCTTGGTGAACCCGCAGGAGCGGTTCACCGAGCGGCTGCGGCTGCACCTCTCGGCGACCGGGCAGCAGGTCGCCGAGATGAACATCCCGGAGTTGCTGGAGGGCACGGGTGCGCGGTTCGTCCGTGGCTGGGTGACGGCGGTGGACGCGGACGCGAAGACCGTGCGGATCGACGATGACCGGGTGCTGCACTACGACACCCTGGTGTACGGGCTGGGCAGCGTGGCCGACACGGCGGCGGTGCCGGGCGTGGAGGACCACGCGTACAACCTCAACAGCGCCCAGGACGCCGAGGTGCTGGCCGGCCGGTTGGCCCAGCTCGGCCGCGGCACGGTCGTGGTCGGTGGCAGCGGGTTGACCGGCGTCGAGTCGGCCGCGGAGATCGCCGAACGGCACCCGGAGCTGAACGTCGTCCTGCTGGGACGCCAGGAACCCGGTGCGGCCATGACCCCGAAGGCCAAGGCGTACCTTCAGGCCGCGCTCGAACGCCTGAACGTCCACGTGCGCAGCGGGATCGAGGTGGTGAAGGTGCTGCCCGACTCGGTCGAACTGGCGGGCGGGGAGAGCATCGCCGCCGATGTCGTCCTGTGGACGAGCGGCACGCGGGTGTCGCCGCTGGCGGCCGCCGCGGGCCTGACCGTCGACGAGCGCGGCCGCGTCGTCACCGACACCGCGCTGCGGTCGGTGTCGCACCCGGACGTGTACGCCGTGGGCGACGCGGCCGCGATCCGCCAGGGCTACGGCGTCATGCACGGCACCTGCCAGGGCGGCATGCCGACCGGGGTGCACGCCGCCGTGTCGATCTTCCGTACGCTGAACGGCAAGCGGCCCAAGCCGTTCCGCTTCGGCTACTACCACACGCCGGTGAGCCTGGGACGGCATGACGCGGTCGTCCAGTTCACCCACCCCGACGACAGCCCCCGACGGGTGCATCTGACCGGCCGTATGGCGGCACGGTATAAGGAGACGGTGACCGCCTCCCCCTGGCCGACGTACGGCCGCATGAAGAAGATGCCGGCCTCAGGCGCGTTCTGGCCCCGCGGCGGCCGCTTCACCCGCATCCGGGGTGTGCGGTGACCCACCTGTCCCCGGACCATGACCAGCAGGTGTTCAACGAACATCGCAACCTGCTCTTCTCCGTGGCCTACCGCATCCTCGGCACCGCGGCCGATGCCGAGGACGCGGTCCAGGACGCCTGGATCAAATGGTCGGCCGCCGACCGTTCGCAGGTGACCGACCCCAAGGCCTATCTGGCGCGGATCGCGTCGAACCTGGCGCTCGAACGGCTGCGCTCCACCCGGAACCAGCGCGAGACCTATGTCGGGCCGTGGCTTCCGGAGCCCATTCTCACCAGCGGCGACACCGCCGACGACGTCACCGGCGCCGAGTCCGTGTCGATGGCGATGCTGGTGGTGCTGGAGACCCTGAGCCCGCTCGAGCGCGCGGTGTTCGTGCTGAAGGAGGTCTTCGACTTCGGCCATACCGAGATCGCGGAGGCGGTGGGGCGCTCCGAGGTCGCGGTGCGTCAGGCCGCGCACCGTGCTCGCGAGCATGTGCGGGCCCGGCGGCCGCGTTTCACCGCGGACCGGTCGCGGCAGCGCGACGTGACCAAGCGCTTCCTGGCGGCCGCGACCGGAGGGGACATCAACACCCTCATGGAACTGCTGTCTCCTGACGTCACCCTGTGGACCGACGGCGGCGGCAAGGTCCGTCAGGCCCTGCGTCCGATCGTGGGCGCACAAACGGTGGCCGCCTGGTTCGCCGCCATCGGCACGGTCACCTACCAGGGCGTCGAGCCCGCCGACATGAACGCCGAACTGGTCGAGATCAACGGCGGCCCGGGCATGGTGTTCAGCGGCCCGGGCCGTGTGATCGCCACCGTCACCTTCGATTTCGACGCCGACGGCCGCATCGTCGCCGTTCACAACGTCGCCAACCCCGACAAACTCCAGGCCGTCGCCGGCGGGACCACCCACGACGTCAGCACGCCCTGAGACTCATGTCCGCGCCTCCGGCGGCCGCCGCGGGCCTCTGCGGACTCGGCCTATTTCACATCGGCCTGCTTCACATCGGCGAGGACGCGGTCGAGGAGCCCGCACAGCGTCTCGAGCTCGTCGGAACTGAGCCCGGAGAACCACGTGGCGACGGCGGCGTGGTCGCCGATGTTCCGCTCGCGCCAGTACTCCGTGTTGGCCGCCGTGGTCACCAGCCTGCGGCGGCGCCGGTCGGCGGGGTCGGTGGCGATCTGGAGCATCCCCTTGCGCTCCAGGGACGCGACGAGCTGGGCGACGTTCTGGTGTGTGCTGCCGAGCACGGCGGCCGCCTCCTTGAGTGACGGTTCGCCGAGCGCGTCCACCACGGTCAGCAGGGCGGCCTGCTGTGTGGTGAGCCCGTCCCCGCGCAGCCTGTCGTCCATGAGATAACGCAGTCGCTGGGCGAGGGCGAGGACCCCTCGGAAGGCGTGCACATGTGGCTCGGGGGCCTTGTACGGCTCAGACATAGGCAATATATTACCTAATATGATCGCTCTTGTCCCCCATTGCGGATACCTGTCGGAGACCTCGCGGATGCTGGACATCTACCACGCACTCCGCCGCCGCGGCGCCCAGGTCAGGATCGCCACCCACGGTGGCACGCACGAGAACCAGCTCCGCGTGCCGTACGACATCGTCGAACCGCGCATGGACCACGAACGCTGCGTCCGATTCGTCCAGAACGGTCTCGGGCTCGGCCCTGCCGACCAGAGCATGTACACCGACGACGAGCTGCGTGAGCACGCGCTGGCGGAAGCCGAGTACTTCCGGGAGCACGGCATCACGGTCGCGGTCACCGGGATCGCGCTGAGCACGCTGCTGTCCACACGGCTGGCCGGGATCAAGCTGGTGACCGAGCACGCGGGCTCCTGGGTGCCCCCCGTCCTCGATCCGAGGGTCCTGGAGCTCACCTGGTACTGCGACGGCTTCAACCGCGTGGCCGACGAGCTCGGCGTGCCTCGGATCCCCAGCCTGCCCGAGCTGCTGTGCGGGGACCTGACGCTGATACCCGAGGTGCCGCAGGTGCTCGGCGTACCGGCCGGCGAGCTGGGCGACAGGTTCCGATACGCCGGCCCGCTGTTCGCCCACCTCGACCTGCCCGTTCCCGACCGGGTGTCGGCGTTCCTCGACCAGCCCGGTCCGGTCGTCTACGTCGCGCTCACGTCCACCTCACCCGACCTGATCAGGCGCATCGTCAGGCAGCTGCACACCCGGGTCCTGGTCGCGGGGACCGTACACGACCTGGCCGACCTGGCCGGAGACGACGTGCTGGTGGAGGGCGTGCTGCCAAGCCACCTGATCATGCCGAGGGTCGACCTCGCGATCACCACGGGCGGGCAGGGCAGCGTCCAGACCGCGATGGCGTCCGGGACCCCGCTCCTCGCGGTGCCGCTGCAGCCCGAGCAGCAGCACAACGTCGACCTGCTTCACCGGCTCGGGGCGGCCGAGTCGCTCGATCTGGACCAGGTCGGCCCCCAGGTCGACAAGATGCTCGGCAGCGGGTCTCATCGCGCGGCCGCGCGCCGGATCCAGGCCTGGTACGACGAGGTCGACGGCCCGGACCGCGCCGCGGAGGCGATCCTGGAGTTCGCGGTCGCCGGATGACGGCAGGCCCGCGGCAGGGGATGGCCGGGCGCCCGCGGATCGGGAGACCGCGGCGAATTCCGGTGACCTGGTCGCCGGCGATGGTTCGCACGTCAACACCCGGCCGCAGCTTGATCACGAATGCGGAGCGGGGCGAACAACACATGATCTCGCCTCGTCTCTTCTGCCATGAGAAACTCGGCCGTGGGCTGGCTCGGTCACCCCCTGACCGTCATCGCCGTGGTAGTCCTGCTGCTCAACGACCACCTCTTCAAGGCGCTGTGGCCGGGCCCGGTCACCGGCAAGCTCAGCGACTTCGCCGGGTTGATCGTCGCCCCGCCCCTGCTCAACCTGCTCATCCGCCGCCCCCGGGTGTCCATCCTGCTCACCGGCGCGGCCTTCACCCTGGTCAAGACCACCGCCGTCGGCGCCGTCCTCGCCTCGGAGGCCTGGACCCTTGTCTGGGGTCCCTCCCGGGTCCTGGCCGATCCCACCGACCTCATCGCCCTCCCCGCGCTGTACGCCGCCTGGTGGACCTGGAACCGCCCCGGCGCGCGAGCCGTACGGCTGGCACGGGCCGCGGTCCTGATCCCCGTCACCGTGCTGGCCGTGGCGGCGACCGGCGCAGCGGACATCTTCCGGCCGTACAGCGCCTATGCCGTCGACGTGGTCGACGGCATGATCGTCGTGTCGACCCGCGGGGGATCGTCGATGGGGCCGCCCGCGACGAACTTCGCCTCCAGTGACGGCGGGAATTCGTGGTCGAGTTGGGCCGTCCCGGTGCCGTCCCTTCCGAGGACGTCGGCCTGCGTGCCCGACCAGCCGGACCGCTGTTACCGGATCGTCCCCGACAGGCTCAAGGTCGAGGAGTCGAGGAATGGCCGGTGGGTGACCGCGTGGGAGATTTCTCCCAGCGGCCAGGACCGGCTGACGAGAGCTCACGCGACCAAGTTCCCCGAGGACACCGAGGCCGTCGCGTCCCTGGGGATCGCCATCCAGAAGTTCTCCGGCGGATACGTCGTGGTCGTCGCCAACGGCGCGGACGGGATCGCCCTGCGGGACACCGCGGGTGCCTGGCGCCGGCTGGGCTGGGCGGAGGACGGCTTCGACTACTCGAACGCGGTGTCGCTGTCAGCACAGGGGAGAGTTGAGGACTCCGTTCCCATGGCGGCGCTGCTGGCAGCCCTCGCGGCGGGACTGGTGACCCTCGGATGCGGTGTGCGAAGGTTCGGCTTCGCCGCGGCCGCGCTGACGCTGTGGGCGGGAGTCTGGTTGTTCTATACGGGGGTGAACACGCCGATCCTGTTCGACCCGTACGCCGTGCTCCTCGCCGTCGTGCTGGTCCCCGTCGGAGGGATCTCCACGATGGTGAGCGCCGTGCGGGGCGGCATACGGATCCGGGCGTGGGCGATCAGCACGGCCACCGCGGCCGTCGCCTACTACGCGGTCATGATGCCCTTCTCCGCGTGGAGCGCCGGGTGGCTGGGGTACTACTCCCTGGCGTCCGGACTGTCGATCGTCCTGGGGATCGCGGTGACCTCGGCAGGCGTCCTCGCGGTGATCAAACTGAACACGCGGCGACCGGCACCTCCCTTACAGCCGCACGCCGATGACCCGGATCAGTGATCTATTACACGATGCGGTGTGAAGTACTACGCTTTGTTGAGTTGCCTGCGCATACCGCCGACCTTCTCCACCACGCACGCAGGAATAGATCACCTGCTGTCCGAGCTCAAGTCCGTTCGCTGGGAGAACTCATGACGGTGATGACGGGCCTGCTGGACGCCCTGGTCGACGACGCCGGGCTGTTTCCGCCGACCTCGCTCGACATGAGATCGGCGGTAGAGCGTCATCGCAGTGACCTGGCCGCCGCCGCGCCGATGCTGACCCACCGCCTCCTGTGTCCGGCGGCGCGGATAGGGGAGCTCATCGCGGAACTGTCGGCGGACGATCGCCTGCGGGTCATCCTGATCGGAGGCGACGACCCGGCGAGGACACAGGACGCCATCGACCAGGTCGTGAGCGACGGCCAGCTCACGCTCGCCGCTGTGGAATGGGCCGTGACCCCCCTGGCACCGCACCGACCCGGCGATGGCCCGCATTCCAAGGACCAACCCCGTGAGGGATCACTCGACGAGGCGCTGCAGGTCGCCTTCCGTGCGCTCGACGCGTCACAGGCGGGGCCTCAGGTGCCGTTGTTCGCCGAGGCGGCTGACATCTCAGCGGCGCCGGCCATGACCGCGGCGCTGGCCGTACGCCCGGAGGCCGAGCGGCCGGTCGGACTGAAATTGCGCTGCGGCGGTGTCCGGGCCGAGTTGTTCCCGGCCCCCGCCGACCTGGCCGCCGCGTTCGTCGTCGCGGCTCGCGCGGGCATCGCGGTGAAGGCGACCGCGGGCCTTCACCATGCGGTCCGTCATGTCGACCAGGCCACCGGGTTCACCCATTACGGGTTTCTCAACGTGCTGCTCGCCTCGGCGCAGGCTCAGCGAGGTAGGCCGGTGTCCGAAGTCGAGGCCGTCCTGCTGGATGACGACGCCGAGAGGCTGGCCACGCTGGCCCGGTCCTTCACGACTGAGGAGGTCCGGCCGGTGCGTGCCGGCTTCTTCTCCTACGGGTCGTGTGACACCTCCCTCCCGGTGCGAGAGGCGGCAGGACTCGGCCTGTCCGTCTGAGCCCGGCGGGGCGTGACCGAGCCCCCATCCGGTGGCGGGCTGGGCGTCGGATGTCGACAGCCTTAGTGGTGCCCAGGTCTCAACCGGTGCCGGCGACGAGCGGGTCTTCCAGGAGACGTTCGAAGGCGAGTTCGGCGGCGCCCATCAGAGGGACGTCGTCGCCGAGCACCGGGGTGCGCAACCGGATGTGGTCCCGGCAGCCCGGAAGCGCCATTGTGCTCAGCCGGCTGTGGACCTGGGCGGCGCCTGCGAGGTACAACTCGCGCAGCGTGCCGCCGAACACCACCATGTTCGGATTGAAGATGTTGACGAGGTTGACCACGCCGAAACCGAGCCAGTCCGCGACGTGCCGGATGGCGGCCTCGGCCGCCCTGTCGCCGTCCAACGCCGCGTCCAGGACGGCGAGGACGGCGTCGCGGCCGGTGGCACCCGCCCGTCCGGCGCGCTCGAGCAGCGCCTGCTCGCCGATCTCCGTCTCCCAGCAGCCCCGGGATCCGCACCCGCAGGCGCGGCCGTGTGGGTTGACGACCATGTGGCCGGCCTCCCCGCCGTAGCCGCCGTGCCCGGTCACCCGTCGGCCCCCGGCGATGATGCCACTGCCGACGCCCACGTCGCCGTGGAGGTAGATGACGTTGTCGTAGCCCGCCGCGGCGCCGCGGGTGTGCTCCACCAGGGCACCGACATCGGCCGAGTTCGCGACGACGAGGGCGCGGTCGTGGCCGAGCGTGGAGCCGAGTGCCTCGCCCACTGTTCCGGCAACCCCGCCGACAGGCGAACTGATCCGCACGACGCCGTCCGCGCCGCGCACCATGCCGGTGACGGCCACTCCACCGCCGACGCAGCGGGAGTCGGCGGGCGCGGCTCGCCGCATGTCCCGTACGAAGCCGGCCAGCGTGCCGACGGTCTCGAGTATCGGCAGCCCGGGTGGGCGATCCGCGGCACGACTGTCCAGGATCTTCCCGCCGAGGCCGACCCGTGCGGCCCGCAGCCGGTCCACTTCGATGCTCAGCGCATACGCGTGCACTCGTGACGATCGGGGCCGGACCACCAGCGACGGCCGGCCGGCACGGCCGGTCTTGCGGGGAATCTCCTCGCTGACCAGATCGGCGGTGGTCAGGTCGGCGGTGAGGGCACCGATGGTGCTGCGGTTGAGCCCGAGCCGGTCGGTCAGTTCGGCCCGGGATGTGGCGCCGTGGATGTGCACGTACCGGAGCAGCGCGCCCAGGTTCCGCCGGCGGACCTCCTCCTGGCTGGGGGCGGCGATCGTCAGCGCCATGCCGCGCCCTCGCCGGTGCTACGTCGCCCTTGATGTGAAATCGCGGTCACGGGAGAGGTCCCTTTTCCGGTCGG
This sequence comes from Planotetraspora mira, assembly GCF_016863275.1. GTDB lineage: Bacteria > Actinomycetota > Actinomycetes > Streptosporangiales > Streptosporangiaceae > Planotetraspora > Planotetraspora mira. The sequence continues at coordinate 73,383 of NZ_BOOO01000031.1, read as the reverse complement.
GCAACGCCGCTAGACGACAATGTGGGTCCCCGACGTCCGGGGACCCACGATTTGCCTGACTTCAGACGAGCGCTGCTACTTCGTGAGCGGGGCCAGGTTGGGGTCGTTGGCGTAAGCCTCGACGACGTTGTCCTTGGTCACGATCATCGGGGGGAGCAGGAACGACGGGACGACCTTCACCCCGTTGTTGTACGACTTGGTGTCGTTGACCTCGGGGGTCTTGCCGGCCTGCAGGTCCTTGACCATCTGGATGGTCTGCGCGACCAGGTTGCGGGTGTCCTTGTTGATCGTGGAGTACTGCTCACCGGCGACGATCGACTTGACCGACTCCACCTCGGAGTCCTGGCCGGTCACGATCGGCAGCGGCTTGCCCGCACCCTTGACCGAGGTGATGATGGCGCGGGCCAGCGTGTCGTTGGGGGAGAGCACGCCGTCCAGCGTCTTGCTGCCGTAGGTGGAGGTCAGCAGCGAGTCCATCCGCCGCTGGGCGTTCTCGGCCTTCCAGCCGTCGGTGGCGGTCTGCTTGATGTCGGTCTGGCCGGAGCCGACCACCACGTCGCCCGAGTCGATCTTCGGCTTCAGCACGCTCATCGCGCCGTCGAAGAAGACCGCCGAGTTGTTGTCGTCCGACGATCCGGAGAACAGCTCGATGGTGTACGGGCCCTTCGCCTTCTTCTTCGCCATGCCGTCGAGCAGGGCCTGGCCCTGGAGCTCGCCGACCTTGAAGTTGTCGTACGCGACGTAGTAGTCGACGCCCTGGGTGTTCTTGATGAGGCGGTCGTAGGCGATGATCGTCGCGCCGGCCTGCTTGGCGGCCTCGACCTGGGTGCTCAGCTGCGCGGCGTCGGTCGCGCCGATGACGATGACCTTGGCGCCCTTGGTGGTCATGGCGGAGATCTGCGCCTGCTGGTCGGCGACGGTCGTGGAGGAACCGGCGTACTGCACGTCCGACTGGAAGCCGGCGTCCTTCAGGCCGTTGGTGAACAGGTCACCGGCCAGGACCCAGTTCTCCGAGGTCTTCGCCGGCAGGGCGACGCCGATCAGCGAGTTGGCGGGGAAGCCCTTGGCGGCCTCGGTCGAACCGCTGGTGGCGGTGGCGTCGCCGCCCGAACGCTCGGAGGAGCAGGCGGTGAGCGACAGCAGCGCGATCGCGCCGGCCGCCACGCCCCTGACGAGGATATTGCGCATTTTCAGATGCCCTTCTTCGATGGAGGACGGGGCGGAGGCTCCGTCCGTGAGGAAGAACGGTGGCCGTCAGCCGGCCACCGGACTCTTGCCGCGTTCTTGGCCCGCTTCGGCGGGAGACTCGGCGCCGGTCGGTGTGTCCCGGCGGAATGGGCGCATCAGTGAATCGATGACTGAGAAGCGCCCCTGCTTCTTGTTGTAGGCGTCGAGTGCGACGGCCAGCAGCAGGACCACGCCCTTGATGATCTGTACGCGGTCGGACCCCACGCCCATCAGCTGCAGACCGTTGTTGAGCACGGCCATGACGAGGCCGCCGACGATCGACCCGCTGATGGTGCCGAGGCCGCCGGAGACGGCCGCGCCGCCGACGAAGACGGCCGCGATCGCGTCCAGCTCCCAGCCGATGCCGTCCTGCGGCCCGGAGGCGGCCGAACGGGCGACGAAGATCATGCCGGCGAGAGCCGCCAGGACCGACATGTTCATCATCACCAGGAAGTTGACCCGCTTGAGCTTGACGCCCGACAGCTCGGCAGCGCGGGCGTTGCCGCCGACCGCGTAGATGTGCCGGCCGCCCGCCGTGTTGCGGGTGACGAATCCGTAGATCACGACCAGGACGCCGAGGATGATGCCGGAGATCGGGAAGCTGGTTCCGACGCGTCCGCCGGCGAACTGCAGCGTCGCGAACACCACGACGACGAGCGGGATCGCGACCCGGATCACCGAGATCCACATGGGGGCGACCTCGGCCTGCATCTCCCGCCGGGTGGCGCGGCCTCGCCACTCGCGGACGACGACCGCCACGCAGATCACCAGGCCGAGCAGGAGGGTGAGGTTGTTGTATCCGGTGTTCGGGCCGATCTCCGGCAGGAAGCCGGCGCCGATCTTCCTGAACCCTTCGGGCACCGGAATGGTGTCGGCGTTGCCGATGAACTGGTTGCCGCCGCGGAACAACATCATGCCGGCCAGGGTGACGATGAACGCGGGCACGCCGACGTACGCCACCCAGAAGCCCTGCCAGGCGCCGATCACGGCGCCGACCGCCAGGCCGATCAGGATGGCCAGGAACCACGGCACCGAGTAGTCCTGCATGATGTTCGCGACCACGATGCCGACGAACGCGGCGATCGAGCCGACGGACAGGTCGATGTGGCCGGCGACGATGACCATCAGCATGCCGATGGCCAGGATCAGGATGTAGGAGTACTGGCTCACCAGCGAGATGAGGTTGCCGGGGCTCAGCGTCAGGCCGTCGGTCAGGATCTGGAACAGCAGGACGATCGCGACCAGCGTGAAGATCATCCCGAACTGCCGGGCGTTGGAGGTCGTCCCTCCGAACAGGGACTTCTGGAGTTCTTTCACGCGGCTCATGCTCGTTGCGCCTTCTTCACTGAGGTCATCTGCTTCATCAGGAGTTCGGGGTCGGCGTCCTTGCGGAGGATTTCGCCGGTGATGGTCCCCTCGAACACCGTGTAGATCCGGTCACACAGGCCGATCAGCTCGGGCAGCTCCGAGGAGATGACGATGACGCCCTTCCCCTGGTCGGCCAGTCGCTGGATGATGCCGTAGATCTCGTACTTGGCGCCCACGTCGATGCCGCGGGTCGGCTCATCGAGGATCAGCAGGTCGGGGTCGGTGAACATCCACTTGGCCAGCACGACCTTCTGCTGGTTGCCGCCGGAGAGCTTGGTGACCCCCTCGTCGACGGTGGGGGCCTTGACGCGCAGGCTCTTCCGGTAACTCTCGGCCGCCTGGTACTCCTGCACCTGGTCGACCACGCCGTGCTTGGAGATCTTGGACAGCTTGGCCGCCACCATGGAGGTCTTGATGTCGTCCAGCAGGTTCAGGCCGATCGCCTTGCGGTCCTCACTGACGTACGCCAGGCCGTGCTCGATGGCGTCCGACACGGACTTCAGCACGATCTCCTCGCCGTCCTTGAAGATCTGCCCGGAGACGTAGGTGCCGTACGAGCGGCCGAACAGGCTCATCGCGAGCTCGGTCCGCCCGGCGCCCATCAGGCCGGCGAACCCGACGATCTCGCCGCGGCGGACGGTGAAGCCGGAGTGCTTGGCCACCAGGCGCTCGGCGGAGATCGGGTGCCGGACCGTCCAGTCGCGTACCTCGAAGAAGACCTCGCCGATGTTGGGGGTGTGGTCCGGGAACCGGCTGTGCAGCTCCCGGCCGACCATGCCCCGCACGATGCGGTCCTCGTCGACGCCGTCCGCCTTGATGTCGAGGGTCTCGATCGTGCGCCCGTCCCGGAGGATGGTGATGGAGTCGGCGACCTGCGCGATCTCGTTGAGCTTGTGGGAGATGATGATCGAGGTGATGCCCTGCAGCTTGAAGCCGCGGAGCAGGTCCAGCAGGTGCTGGGAGTCGGCCTCGTTCAGGGCGGCCGTGGGCTCGTCGAGGATGAGCAGCTTCACGTCCTTGGCGAACGCCTTCGCGATCTCCACGAGTTGCTGCTTGCCCACGCCGATGTCCTTGATCAGCGTGTCCGGGTCCTCTTCCAGACCGACCTGGGCCATCAGCTCGGTGGCCCGTCGGTTGGCGATCTTCCAGTCGATCACACCGCCGCGGCCGGGCTCGTTGCCGAGGAAGATGTTCTCGGTGATGGACATGCCGGGCACCAGGGCGAGCTCCTGGTGGATGATCACGATCCCGGCGTGCTCACTGGCCCGGATGTCGGAGAACCGGCTCTCCGTGCCCTGGTACAGGATCTCACCGGAGTAGGTGCCGTACGGGTAGACCCCGCTGAGCACCTTCATCAGGGTGGACTTCCCGGCGCCGTTCTCCCCGGCGATCGCGTGGATCTCTCCGGCCCGCACCACCAGGTTGACGTCGGACAGCGCCTTGACTCCGGGGAACTCCTTGGTGATCGAACGCATCTCCAACAGGACGGGTGCGCCGCTCATGACCAGCTCACCTCACTCCGGGCCCGTCCCGGGTACGGCTGCGGGGCAGCGGGGCCGCCGTCCCTGGGCCGCCGGAGGGATCCGCGCGCGTCCGGCTGCAGTCGGCCGCGCCACGTCTCCAATGACATTGTTGCCTCCGGGGGTCGACATCAGTTCAGACAACTTTGACCGCAGCCTGAAACATATTTCGAAGACGAGGGGCTCCACAAAGCCCCGATTCGCTCATTTCTCGAACGATTCGCCTGTGCGGGGAGTGATCGGCGTTTGCTGGTGCCGCAGTCGTACGCGGTTGCGGACCGTGGTCGACTGCAGACCAGGCCCGGCAGCCTCGTCGTGGGGGGCCGGCGACGATGTCCGCTGGAAGCGATCGTGCGAGGGCGCTTGGCCCCGGCACCGGCTGACAGGCGTGTCCACGCCCGCGTGGAGTTCCTGACGGGACACGGTACCGCAGGAGGAAGAGCCGGCAAACATAACGATTGTGGTTCCCTCCGATCGGTCGTGACATCGTTGTCAGGCAGGCAGCGGATAGAGACTCCTACCGCGTTACGAGAGTGTCAACTGGACTCGGTCCAATGTGGCCGTTTTGTAACGCGTCTCCGAGCGCTCTGAGGCTCTCACCTCGCATGATCCAACCGGTCGGCACCGCTCACGGCGAGCCGTGGGCGATCGGTCGTGACGCGACGACCGCGGTGCGTGGCCGGCCGGTTCCGGCTCAGCGCGGAGGGGCGCCCCGCGCGACCAGTTCGGTGGGGAGCACCACCGTTCGCGGCCAGGAACGATCCCCCTCGATCCGGTGGAACAGCAGCTCGGTGGCGGTCCGGGCCAGCTCACGAGTGTCGTAGGCGATCACCGTCAGCGGGTACGGCACCAGGCGGGCCACGTCGAAGTCGTCGAACCCGAGCACCGCGGCGTCGCTGCCGCGCCGGTGCAGTTCCTCGATCACACCGAGGGTGATCCGGTTGTTCAGGGAGAAGAAGGCGGTCGGCGGATCGGGTCCTTCGAGCAGTTCGGAGACGACCTGGGCGGCCGCCGCCGGATCGCGGACGCCGTCGCGGACCAGCCGGGTGTCGTACGGCACGCCGGCCGGGGCCAGCGCGTCCTGTGCGCCGTCGAGCCGCTCGCGCATGGTGTAGACGCCGATGGAGTCGAGCAGGATGCCGATCCGGCGGTGGCCCGCCTCGACGAGCCGGCGGACCCCGGCCCGCGCGCCCCCGCGGTTGTCGAGCAGCACCGTGTCGGCGAGCAGCCCGCCGGCCGGCCGGTCGAGGAAGACCATGGGGGTGCCGAGTTCGATCTCGGCGCGCAGGAACGAGTGATCGTCGCCGGCCGGCACCACGAGCAGCCCGTCGACGCGGCGGGCGCACATGTCCCGCAGCAGTTGCTCCTCGCGCGCCGGATCCTCTTCGGAACTGGCGATGATGAGCATCGTGTCGTGTTGCCGGGCCACCTCGGCGGCGGCTCCCGCGATCGTCGCGTAGAACGGGTTGGCGATCTCCTCGATCAGCAGCCCGATCGTGGCGTTCGTCTGCCCGGAGCGCAGGGAGCTGGCCAGGGGGTTGCGGCGGAACCCGAGCTCGGCCACCGCGGCGAGCACCCGCTCGATCAGCTCGGGCTGGACGTGCGGCGCGTTGTTCACGACCCGCGAGACGGTTTTCAGGCTCACTCCGGCCAGGTCCGCCACGTCCGCCATGGTGGGCCGCCTCGTACGGCCGACGTCGCTAGCCATGAAGGAACCATACCGGCTCTGACCGCTATTGTGACAACGTTGTCCAAGCCATAGGAGCGCTGCATGTCCGATCTCGCCCTCGCCGTCGACATCGGCGGAACCAAGGTCGCCGCCGCCCTGGTCGCCGCCGACGGGACCGTCGCCGAGCGCGGGGTGCGGGCGACGGTCGTCTCGCCGGACCCCGAGGTGGTCTGGCGACCGGTGGCCGAACTCGTCCTGGAACTGCTCGCGGCGGCCGGCACGGCACGGGTGGTCGGCGTCGGCGTGGGCTCGGCGGGCCCGATCCACCTGCCGGAGGGCTCGATCAGCCCGGTCAACATCCCGGCTTGGCGCCGCTTCCCTCTGCTGCACCGTCTCGCGGAGCTGGTCCCCGGGGTCCCGGTCCGGCTCGCCGGCGACGGCAGTTGCGCCGCGGCGGGGGAGCACTGGCGCGGCGCGGGGCAGGGCGCCGACGACCTGCTGGGCATCGTCGTCTCCACCGGCGTCGGGGGCGGCCTGATCCAGGCCGGGCGGATGGTCGGCGGCCCGACCGGCAACGCCGGGCACATCGGCCACATGGTCGTCGACCTCGACGGAGTCCCCTGCCCGTGCGGGGGGCGTGGCTGCGTCGAGGCGATGAGCAGCGGGCCGAGCATGGTCGCTTGGGCGCTGCGCGCCGGGTGGCAGGCACCCGTACCGGCGCCGACCGGGGTGGACCTCGCGACCGCGGCCCGGGCCGGTGATCCGTATGCGTGCGAAGCGTTCCAGCGTTCCGGCCGTGCCCTCGCGGCGGGCATCGTCTCGACGGCGGCCATCTGCGACCTGTCCCGGGTGGTGATCGGCGGCGGTGTCTCGGCCGCCCACGACCTGCTCTTCCCGCCGCTGCGGGCGGCCATCGCCGAACACGGCCGGCTTGACTTCCTGCGGACGCTGACGGTGACGACGGCGAGTCTCGGCAACGCCGCGGGCCTGGTCGGCGCCGCGGCCCTGGTGCTCGCCCCGGAGGCGTACGCCGGTCGCGGCGTCGCCTCGCTCGCCTGACCAGACGGACGACCACGGGAAAACGAACGGGTTGTTTCGCGGAGGTTTCGCGGTGAGTCTTGACAACGTTGTCTCAGAGGAACCAGGCTAGCCGCGATCTCCAGCCGGGTGCGCCCTTCCGCGAGCCCGCCATCCCCTCGTGGAGCTTCCGCATGGTCCAAGACCTACGTCCCTACTCACGGCAGCGGTCGCGGCGGTTCTCGCTGCTTTACGGCACCCCTCCCGGCGCCGACCCACGCTGACCCGAGCTGACCCCCCTCGGAGCCGAACCGCTTGGGCGCGGACCTCTGGCCGGCATACGGCAAGCCAGGCCAGAGTCCCCCCGCGGGCAACTCGCGCCCCATCGCAGTCGGTCGACTGCGGCAGCCAGGGTCTTCATCCCCCGACGATCGACGCTCTCGACCTCCATCGAGTCGAAAGGCCCCCGTGATGTCACATCCCCCCTTTGCCCGCCTCTTGTCCCTGAGGCGGTTGGCCGCCGTGGCCACGGCGCTTTCGCTGCCGGTGTGGGTGCTCGCCGCCGCACCTTCGGCGAGCGCCGCGGCGCAGCCCGGCGACTTCATCTCCTCGTTCGAGACGGCCGACCCGCAACCCGCGGCGAGCACCGTCGAGACCGCGAACGGCAAGCCGGTCCAGGCGAACCTGAGCGGGTCCAACCCCGGACTGCCCGGCAGCGTGCTCGGCCAGGTCGGCGCGGTGACCGCGAGCGCGGACAACCCGCCCGGCGAAGTCGCCACGAACCTCAAGGACGACGACTCGTCGACCAAGTGGCTGGCGTTCAGCCGTACCGGCTGGGTCACCTACCGGATGAACCAGCCCGTCGTGGTGAAGAAGTACGCGCTGACCTCCGCGAACGACGCGCCGGGCCGCGACCCCAGGGACTTCGCCGTCCAGGGGTCGAACGACGGCAGCGAGTGGACCGACCTGGACAGCCGGACGGGGGTGAGCTTCAGCGGGCGGTTCGCCACCAACACCTACAGCGTCTCCAACACGACCGCCTACACCTACTACCGGCTGAACGTCACCGCGAACTCCGGTGACTCGATCATCCAACTCGCCGACTGGAACATCAGCGACGGCTCGGACGTCGTGCGGCCTGCCACCCCGATGGTCAGCGTCGCGGGTCCCGGTCCCGTCGACGGCGCCAACATGAAGCCCGGGGCCGGATTCACCGGAGTGACCGCGGTGCGGTACGCGGGCTACGCCCAGGCGGGCGGTCGCGCGTACGCGACCAACAAACTGTTCGATGTCAACATCCCGGTCGGGCCGAAGAGCCGGTTGACCTACAAGGTCTTCCCGGAGTTCACCGCCGACGACCCGCGGTACCCGTCCACCTACGTGGCCGTGGACCTGCACTTCACCGACGGCAGTTACCTGAGCAGCCGTTCCCCCGTCGACCAGCACGGTTACGCGCTCACGGCCGAGGGCCAGGGTGCGGCGAAGGTGCTGTTGACCGACGAGTGGAACGCGGTGCAGTCCGAGATCGGTGCCGTCGCGAACGGCAAGACGATCGACCGCATCCTGCTCGCCTACGACGACCCCCAGGCGACGGACTCGACCCGCTTCCAGGGCTGGCTCGACGACGTCGTCGTGACGGGCGTTCCGGCGCCGATCGACGGCCGCAGCCTGACCAACTACGTGGACACCCGGCGCGGAACCAACGCGACGGGCGGGTTCTCGCGCGGCAACAACCTGCCGATCTCGGCGATGCCGAACGGCTTCAACTTCTTCACGCCGGTCACCAACGCCGCGGCCAACAACTGGGAGTACGACTACCAGCGGGCGAACAACGCGGCCAACCTGCCCACGCTGCAGGGCCTGGAGATCTCGCACGAGCCCAGCCCGTGGATGGGCGACCGCAACCAGATGTCGGTCATGCCGGTGCCCGCAGGCGGGTCGCTCACCGGAGCGCCCAGCGGCCGGGCACTCGCCTTCAGCCACAACGACGAGATCGCACGGCCGGACTTCTACGCGGTCACGCTGCAGAACGGCCTGAACGCGCAGATGTCGCCCACCGACCACGGTGGGATCATGCAGTTCACCTTCCCGTCCGGGCAGGCCAGTGGAAGCCTCGTCTTCTACAACGGCACGTTCACCATCGGCACTGACGGCACGTTCACCGGCTGGGTCGACAACGGAAGCGGCCTGTCGGCCGGGCGCAGCCGGATGTTCGTGTCGGGCACCTTCGACCGGGCGCCGACGGCGACCTCCGCCACGTCCGCCACCTTCGACACCTCCGCGACGCGGCAGGTGACGCTGCGCATCGCGACGTCGTTCCTCTCGGTCGACCAGGCGCACAAGAACCTCGACTTCGAGGTCACCGGCAAGAGCTTCGACCAGATCCACGCCGCCGCCACCGCGGCCTGGCAGGACCGCCTCGGCCGGATCGAGGTGCGGGGCGCCAACGACACGCAGCGGGTGACGCTGTACTCGAACCTGTACCGGCTGAACCTCTATCCGAACTCGCAGTCGGAGAACACCGGCACCGCCGCCAAGCCGCACTGGCAGTACGCCAGCCCGGTGTCCGCGCCGACCGGCACGTCGACCGCCACGCAGACCGGCGCGAAGATCGTCGACGGTCAGATCTACGTCAACAACGGGTTCTGGGACACCTACCGCACGGTGTGGCCCGCCTACTCGCTGCTGTACCCGGACATCGCGGCCAAGATCGCCGACGGGTTCGTCCAGCAGTACCGTGACGGCGGCTGGGTCGCCCGCTGGTCGTCCCCCGGTTACGCCGACCTGATGACCGGCACCAGCGCGAACGTCGCACTGGCCGAGGCCTACCTCAACGGCGTCAAGCTGCCCGACCCCCTCGCCGCGTACGACTCCGCGGTCAAGGACGCGACGGTGGCCTCCGGACGCAGCGAGGTCGGCCGCAAGGGCATCGAGAGCTCACTGTTCCTCGGCTACACGCCGACCTCCACCGGCGAGTCGGTGTCGTGGGCGCTCGAAGGCTTCATCAACGACTACGGCATCGGCAACATGGGCGCGGCCCTGGCCAAGGACCCGGCCACGCCGAAGTCGGAGCGCGCCAGGCTCAAGGAGGAGTCGGAGTACTTCCTCGAGCGGGCTCGCAACTACGTCAACCTCTTCGACACCAAGACGAAGTTCTTCCGCGGGCGTGACGCGGCCGGCAACTTCCTGGCCGGCGACCCGCTCGACTGGGGCGGCGTCTACACCGAGACCAACGGGTGGAACTTCGCGTTCACCGCGCAGCAGGACGGCCAGGGCCTGGCCAACCTGTACGGCGGGCAGAAGGCGCTCCAGGACAAGCTCGACCAGTTCTTCGCCACCCCGGAGAACGCCGACCGTTTCGGCGGGTACGGCGCCCTCATCCACGAGATGCTCGAAGCGCGTGCGGTGCGTCTGGGCCAGCTCGGCATGAGCAACCAGCCCTCGCACCACATCCCGTACATGTACGACTACGCCGGAGCTCCGTCGAAGACGCAGGCGATCGTGCGGGAGATCCTCCAGCGCCTCTACGTCGGCGGCGAGATCGGCCAGGGCTACCTGGGCGACGAGGACAACGGCGAGATGTCGTCGTGGTACGTCCTCAGCTCGCTCGGCATCTACCCGCTGCAGGCCGGCTCGTCCAACTGGGCCATCGGCTCGCCGCAGTTCACCCAGATGACCGTCCACCGCGAGACCGGCGACATCGTGGTCAACGCGCCGGACAACAGCACGAAGAACGTCTACGTGCAGGGTGTGAAGGTCAACGGGAAGACGCAGCACTCGGTGTCCATCGACTCGTCCGAGCTCGCCCGCGGCGGCAGGATCGACTTCCAGATGGGCTCGAAGCCGTCGTCGTGGGGCACCGGCAAGCACGACGCCCCGCCGTCGCTGACCAAGGGCGACGAGGCGCCCAAGCCGTTCCAGGACACCACCGGCCCGGGCCTCGGCACCGCGACCGCGACCGGCGGGCAGGACGCGTCGAAGCTGTTCGACGACACGTCGACCACGCAGATGACCTTCGCCTCCGGCACGCCGCAGGTGAACTGGACCTACCGCGGAGGCAGGCAGAAGCCGACGTACTACACCCTCACCTCGGGGGCGAACGCGGGCGATCCGGCCGACTGGCGTCTGCAGGGTTCGAAGAACGGGATCACCTGGACCACTCTCGACTCCCGTAAGGGAGAGGTCTTCCCGTGGCGGAACCAGACCCGGTCCTTCAAGATCGACCACCCGGGGGGGTTCACCCAGTTCCGCCTGGTCGTGACCAAGTCCGTGGGCGCCGCGCAGACGAACCTTTCCGAGATCGAGTTGCTCTCCGGCGGCGATGTCCAGCTCACCGGCGACGACATCGCGGTGACCGGCGTGAGCGGCGTCCAGGCGCGGTCCGGCGCCGCGGTGTCGGCGCCGCTGGCCACCGTCACCGGAGGCGACGCGAGCGGCTACCAGGCCACGATCGACTGGGGCGACGGCACGCCGGCCACCCCGGGCACCGTGACCCTGAGCTCTCGGGGCGTCTACGGCGTCAGCGGCTCTCACACCTACGCCACGCCGGGTTACTACCAGGCCGGCGTGACGGTGACCGACGGCGACGGGCAGGGCTCGGACACGGCAGGGGTCGAGGTGGCCTACGCGCCGGCCTCCGGCCTGACCGCGGCCTTCGACACCGTGTGCATCGGCGACCAGGGCGTCGTCGCGGCCAACTGTGACGCCAAGTCGTGGGCGTACTCCCGTGCCGCTCTCGCGGAGGCGGGCGTGACCCAGGGCGAGCGGCACGACGTGCCCGGCACGGCGCTGCACTTCACGCTGCCGGAGATCCCGGCGGGGCAGGCGGACGACGCGACCGGCAACGGCAAGACGATCGTGCTGGACCTGCCGGACGACGCGAAGAGCATCTCGTTCATCGGCGCGGGCACTCAGGGCAACCAGAGCACCACCGCCACCGCGACGTTCAGCGACGGCAGCACCGCCTCCCTCCCGATCCAGATGAGCGACTGGACGCTGGGCGGCAACGCGAACGGCACGCCGTCGTACGGCAACATCGTCGTCGCCAAGGCGGCGTACCGGCTGTACGGCACGAGCAGGGACAGCGCCCAGCCGTTCCTGTTCGCCACCGCGCCGTACCAGATCCCGGCGGGCAAGAAGCTGGTCTCGGTGACCCTGCCGGCGCAGTCCGGCGACCCGGGCTCCGCGGGCAGGATCCACGTGTTCGCCGTCGCCGACGACGGCACGCAGGCTCCCGCGCTGGAGACCACCGCGCCGCAGGCCCAGAAGGCCACCGCGGGGCAGGTCCTGTCTGCGGACCTCGGTACGGTCGCCGGCGGCGTCGTGGGCTCGGAGGGTTACCACGCACGCGTCCAGTGGGGCGACGGCACGGTTCCCGGCGACGCGGCCGTGGAGGCGTCCGGCAAGATCGGCGCACAGCACACCTACGCGCAGGAGGGCACCTACACGGTGCACGTCACCACGTGGGACACGCGGTCGAGCAGGACCGAGTCGTTCACCGTGACCGTGGCGCGGTCCGGGCGGCAGCCGTCGATCGCGGTGACGCCCTCGGCCCTCGCCGGTGACCCGATCACCGTCGACGGCAACGGGTTCGCCGCCGGTGAGCAGGTGACCGTGAAGCTCGGCACCAGCCTGGTGCGGAGCCTGACGGTCGCGGCCTCGTCAACGGGGACGGTGCACGCGTCGGTCGAGGCGTCCGACGACGCCGAGCCCGGCCTGTACGCCGTCACCGCCGCCGGCACGTCCTCGCAGACACCGGCGACGGCCACCGTGCAGGTGACCGAGGAGCCCACGGCGCCGGTTTACCGGCCGGAGGCGCTCGCCTCCGCGACCTCCGGGCCCCGCGGCACGGCGATCGTGATCGACGCCAACGGGTTCGCCCCTGGCGAGGCGATCACGATCACCTTCGGTGACGGCCTGTCCGCCACCACCGTCCACGCGAACGGCGACGGCATCGTCTCCGGACAGACCGTCAGCGTTCCGGGTACGGCCAAGCCGGGCTCGACCGAGATCACGCTGGCCGGCGCCGACTCGGCGACCAAGGTCGGATTGTCCTTCACGGTCACCAGTCCGAACTGATCCGAGGTAGTCCGAAGCCGCCGGTGGGCGGGGCCGTCATCACGGCCCCGCCCACCGGTGGTTTCCGGTACGGCCCAGTCGGCACGCGGCTCACCGGGACAGCCCGTCGCTGAGCCGGGCACCGCTCGTCATAGCTCTTCTCGAGCACGATCAGGCCGGCGGGAGCAGGTCGTGGGGCGTTGTCGCACCCGTACGGAATACTTGCTCGGTCATGGCTGATTCATTAGACGGTTCGAGAGCTCTGGATCTGGATGCGCCGGCGATCGGCGACAGGTTCCGGCTGTTCAACTTCACCCGCAGAGATGATCATGTTGCGTACCTGTGGGTGCTGCGGGCGATGGAGCGCCTGCGCGCGGTGCATCGCGTCCAGGTGGACGGTGACGACGTGATGACGGCGCTGCGGGATCTGGCGCTGGTCCACGATGAGGTTCCCCAACTGGACACGGGCCTCCGGAGCCGCTTGGACGCCCTGGCCGACGACGGCATCATCCACAGGCTTGAGGACGCGTCCCGGGCGGGAACGCTGGAGCGTTACCGCAACAGGCAGTCGGTGTACCAGTTCAGCGAGCTCGGCTACCGGGCCTTCGTCGCGGTCGAGGATGTGCTGGCCGCCAGAGTCCGCGACGCGAACCTGTCCCGCCTGGTGTTCTCGGACATCCTCGACGACCTCAAGGCGCTGGCGGCGGCGAACCGTACGGGAGACCAGGAGCAGGTCTACCGGCGCCTGTCCCGGTTGAACCAGGTCATGGAAGACATGGTTCGCCGGTCCGCTCAGTTCCATGTGACTCTCAACCAGATCGTCACCTCCACAGAGACCTCACCTGAGCTGTTCCTTCGCTACAAGAACGCCCTGCTGGTCCACATGAGCGACTTCATGGCGGAGCTTGATCGCTACCTGCCTCGACTGGATCGAGCGGTACGGGACGTCGAGGCGACCGGAATCAACACGATGCTCGTCCGGGCGGCCGATGCCGACGACCGGCCCTTTCTCGGCACCGTCGAGCGGATCGAGGACTGGAAGAGACGCTGGCAGGCATTGCGGGCATGGTTCACCTCCACGCCGGGGCAGGAGTCCGGTGCCGCGGATCTGCGGCGCGCGACCAGGGCGGCCGTGTCGGGTGTGATCGCGCTGCTCCGTCAGCTCACCGAAGCCCAGCGCGGCGGCGTGAACCGGGCCTCGGAGCTGCGGCATCTCGCTCAATGGATCTACAACGCACCCGACGAGGACGCGGCGTACGCGCTGGCGTCGGCGGCGTTCAACGTCGGATCGGCACGCCATCTCGGTGGAGCCCACGATGACGTCGAGGAGATCTCGTCGTCGGCCACGTGGTGGGATGCGCCGGGGATCGAAGTCGCACTCACACCATTTCGTACGGGGCGACAGGCCGGGCCCGGTCTGCCGCAGCCTGTCCGCTCCGACACCGGACAGCGGGCCGATCTGAGGCGGCGCCAAATCGCGGTCAGAGCGGCCGAGAGGTCGGCCGCGGAGAGCCTCGCGGCACGCGGAGCCCATGACCGCGTCCTCGATGAGGCGGAGACCAGAGTGTTGATGTCCTTGCTGACCAGAGCGCTGGAGGCCCGGTCGGTCGTGGCCGGGCGGCTGGAATCCGGATCCGGCAGCGACGACACCGTGCTGATGCGACTCGTCCCGGATGTGAAGGGCGGCGCCGTCCGCACCGCTCACGGCATGCTGCACCTGCCGGGATTCGCCTTGGAGATCGTTTCGCGTTCCGGGAGGGCACGTGGCTGAGCCACGGGCGGCGGCCGAGGTCCAGGCCGGCGATCTCGGCGCGTACCAGGACGCGGTTCGGCTGGTGCTCACCAGTGACCTGATCACCGCGGTTCATCCCCGGCCGGGAGTCCTGGAGCGGGTGCTGCCGTGGGCGGACGAACTGACGCGCGACCTTCACGATCTGTTCGGCTACACCTTGATCGCGACGACCCGGCACGTGCGGTTGATCCGTCAGCTCGACACCCTGAACCCGTCCCGGGGGAAGATCTTCACCAACAGGGCGGGTAAGGCGTTCGACCGTCGGCGCCTGGCGTATCTCTGCCTGATCATCGGCTCGTTTCAGAGATCACGTGTGGAGATCAGCCTGGCCGATCTCGTCCGTCAGTTCGGCCCTGTCGCCAACTCCATCGAGGGGCTCGGCTTCGATCCAGTCGTCCCCGGCCACAAGGGAGCAGTCGTCGACGTGCTCGGCTGGCTGGTCGAGCGGGGAGCCTTGAGCCTCTCCGACGGTTCGATCGAGGCATGGGCGCGCGGTGACGGGGGCGACGCCCTGTACGACATCGACCACGACATCTGCGCGATGATCTTCCGGCCGTCGCGTCCGCTGCAACATCTGACCAGCGCCGCCGGCTTGCTGGACGGCGCCGGGTCTGTCGAAAGAAGGGCGCGGAGGCTGCTGCTGGAGCGCCCAGTGGTCTACTACTCCGACGTCGACGCGGACACGGCCGCGGTTCTCCTGCGCGACGACGTCGCCGAGAACCTGGCCCGGCTCACCGGCCTCGTCGTCGAGCGCCGCGCCGAAGGCGTCCTGCTCGCCGACCCGGTGGGACGGTTCACCGACAGGCCCTTCCCCGGCAGGGGCGCGGTCATCAACCGCGCCGCAGGTCTCCTGATCGCCAGGATCGCCGACCTCCTTGAGGAAGGCGGCGTGCTGGGGCGCGTTCAGGCGCCGACCGAGGCCGAGGTGCAGCAGGACCTGCTCACACGGATCGACTCGGCGCTGCCGCAATCCGGGGTCGTCCGTGATCTCGCCTGGTCCGAACGGGCGCAGATGCCCGGACAGGCTTCGCAGGCGCTCGTCTTCGTGGAGCGGCACAGGCTGGAAGAGCTGATCGGGGAGTTGTACGAGCGGTTCGGCGCGGCCTCCTTCACCGGCGCCTGGCAGCAGGATCCGCAGGGGTTGCTCGACGCCGCGGTCGCCCTGCTCGAGGACCTGCGCCTCACCCGCTCCGTACCCGGCGGCGTTCTCGTCCTTCCGGCCGCGCTCCGCTATCGCAACATCTCCCTGGCGATCCCGGCGCCGCCCAAAAACCAGCTTGATCTCTTCGATGGAGACCTGAAATGAAGCGGTTCAAACCGTCCCGTGCCGGTTTGATCAACATCTGGGACTACACGGACGAGGAGTTCGTGTTCGCGGACGGCAGGCTGGTGCTCCGCGGCCACAACGGCTCCGGCAAGACCAAGGCCCTCGAGGTGCTGTTCCCCTTCATCCTGGACGGCGTCGTGGACGCTCGCCGGCTGGATCCATTCAGCGGCGAGAACCGCACGATGAAGTCCAACCTCCTGTACCGAGGGCAGGAGTCGGAATACGGGTTCGTGTGGATGGAGTTCGCAGCGGGCGTACGGACCGTCACGCTGATCATCGCCATGCACGCCCACAAGGATCGGCCGGAGGTCAAGAGGTCGTACTTCGTGACGGCCAAACGGCTTGGTGTCGACTTCGGTCTCTTGACGGACGATTCCCGGCCACTGACCGATCAGCAACTGAAACGTGCGCTGGAGCCCGAGGCGTGGCACAGCAGCCCCACCGACTACCGGGACGCGGTCGACGACGCCCTGTTCGGGCTGGGGCGCGAACGGTACATCCAACTGCTCGACCTGCTGCTCGCGTTGCGCAGGCCGTTGCTGGCCAAGGACCTGGACCCGGGCAAGGTGTCCGACACCCTCACCGCGGGACTGAGCCCGGTGCCGGAGAACCTCGTCGAGCAGGCCGCGCGCGACTTCGACAACCTGGCCGCCGTCCAGCGGCAGGTCGACGACCTCACGGCCGCGGACGGCGCCGCCAAGGCCTTCCTCGAGGCGTACGCCGGCTACCTCCGAGCCGAGGTGCGTTTTCATCTCGACCGCATCGCGAGCCGTACGCAGCAGGTGGTGAAGCAGGCCGGCGAGATCGCGGTGGCGGGAACCGAGATGCGCCGGGCGGATCTCGCGCGGAGCGAGGCGGAGCAAGCACGCGAGGTCGCGAGCGCGGAACAGAACAGACTGTCCGCCAGGCTGGACGGACTCAAGAAGGACAGCGCGTACACCGCTCAAGGAGAGCTCGAAACCCTCCGCGGGCAGGTCGGCAGGCAGGCGCAGGAGATCGTTCACGAGCGGGACGCGAACGCCAGGTCGGCCACGCGCATAGCCGATCTCCTCAAGGAGGCCGACGACGCCGACCGGCGGCTGAAGAGTGCTCGTGACGGAGCCGGGCAGTTCGCCTCGGACCGAGCCGAAGCCGCGAGGCTCGCGGGAATCGTGCATGCGGAGGATGACGATCTTCAGGCCGCCAGAGCGCATGTCAGCGCACGCCGGCAAGACGTGGAGGACGTGCAGGCCTGTCTGCAGAAGGTCGGCGACACGGAGAAGGACCGGCGCCGGGCGGAGCAGGCCGTGGACAGGGCCCGGGGGAGGACCGAGGCCGCGGAGCAGGCTGTCGAGGCCGCCGTTCGGACCCTTGAGGAAACGCGCGCACAGGCGCTGGAGCGACTGCACGCCTGGGCCGGCAGGTGGTCCGCGGACTCCTTGGTGAGCGCGGACGACCTCGCAGCCCTCGTCGAAGGGCTGGACCGCCTGGGAGAGGCGGGCGCCCCGCGCCTCGCCGAAGTCTTCGGCGACCTGACCGAAGAGCGGCGGACGGTGCTCGCCCAGGGCGTGGCGGCGGCGGACGCACGGTCGGCGCAGCTGTCGGCGGATCTCGAACGGCTGGGCGCGCTCCTGGAGGGGATCGCGGCTGAACGCGACGACGCGCCCGCGCTCTCCGGCGCCCGGCGCGCCGACCGGACGGCACGGCGGGGCGCAGCGCTGTGGCAGCTCGTACGGTTCGCCGACGAGGTCTCGGACGCTGACGCGGCGGCTGTCGAGGGAGCCCTTGACGCGGCCGGCTTGCTCACCTCGTGGATTCATCCCGATCCGCAGCTCACCGCGGCCGCCGTGGAGCAGGCCGAGGCCGACGCCTACCTGCTCCCGGCTCCGGTCGGGCTGCGGCCGAGTGGGCCGACCCTTTCGAGCGTCCTCGTTCCGGAAGATCAGGACCATGTCCCCGGTCAGATCATCTCCGACGTGCTCGACTCGATCGCGCTGACCGACGCGCTGATCGGTTCGGCCACGACACCCGCGGTCACCCGGCGAGGGCAGTTCACCTTTGGGACGCACCTCGGCGCGCAGCCGAAGACCGCGGCGGAGTACATCGGCGCGACCAACCGCGCGGCTCGGCGGCGGGCACGGATCGCCGAGTACGAGCGGAACATCGAGGCCATGTCCCAGGACCTGTCGGCTGCCCGGGGGGAGGGCGACCGGCTCAGGGAGCGGCTGAACGATGTGAGCCGGGCTAAGTCGGAGCTTCAGCCGGTGGGCACGGACATTCTCACGGCGGTGAGGACGCTGGCGGAGAAATCGACCGTGCTGGCATTGGCCCGTGCCGAACACGGCGAGTCCACCAGGGCTCTGGACGGTGCCGTCGCCGAGGTGGACGCCGAACGCCGCAGGCTGAGGCAGGCGGCCGCGGACCGGAACATGCCCACCGAAGCGAAGGAGATCGAGGCGATCGCCGCGGCGATCACGGATTTCATCACCGCCGCCGAACGGCTCTCCGCGCAACACACGCACATCGGGTCTTCGGAAACGGACCTCGAGTCGCGGCGCCGTACGATCGCCTCGCTGGAAACGGAACACCGGACCGCGCGCGACACCCTGGCCGAGAAGGAGAAGGCGCACGAGGGCGCCGCCGAGCGGCTGACCGCCATGGAAGAGGCGCTGAGCGCGCCGCTGAAGGAGATCCTGAGCCAGATCAACCAGGTGGAACAGGCGTTCGCCGTGGCCGCCGATGCCTGGAAGACCGCGGACACGTCGGTCCGCGACGAGCACGACGCCCTGGTCAGAGCCACGTCCGCGCATGAACACGGGAAGACGGGCCTCACTGCCGCACTGGGTGAGCTGCTCGGCCAACTGGCGGCGTTCGGGCCGCTCGCCCAGACGGATCTCCGGCCGGTCCTCGGAATCGGCTCGGGGCCGGCGTGGCCGGACCGGGCTCAGTGGGTGGAGCCGGAACAAGGCGTGACCGAGATCATCGAACGGCTGGCCGACCAGGACGCCGCCGCGGTGATCGGATCCATCCTGCCGGACGGCACGGCCGACCTCCGCGGGCTTTACGAGGCGGCCACCGCGGGACGGCAGGCCGGAGAAACGGCCAGGAAGCGCGCTCGTGACCGGATGTCGGAAGCGCTGAACGAGTTCGGCGAGGCACTGAACGCCTGCGAGGAGGACTATCGGCTGGACTGGCAACCAGGGGAGTCCGTGGTCGTCGTGCAGGTTCAGGACGCCGACGGCCGTCACCCGGTCGCCGAGTTCGCGCGGCGCATCGCGGACCGTGCCGAAGAACAGGGCGTCCTGCTGGAGGAACGGGAGCGGACGGTCCTCGAGGACGAGCTCCTCGCCGGCCTGGCGCAGCAGATCTTCGACCGCGTTTTCGCCGCGAAGGACCTCGTCAAGGGCATGGACGCCGACACCAGATCCAGGCCGATGTCGACCGGCACGACTGTGGGCATCCGCTGGGTGGTGGCGGACAAGATCACCGATTCGGAGCGGGAGATGTCCGAACTCCTGGGACGGGATGGCCTGGGGGTCGCCCAACTCGCCGACCTGCGCCGCATCATCCGGCAGATGATCCGGGAGTACCGGGCCGGCCATCCGCGGGCGACCTACAAGGAGGTGCTCTCCAAGGTCCTCGACTACCGAACCTGGCGTTCCTTCGAACTCCGGCTCAAGGTCCCGGGGCAGGAGGAGGTGCGGCTCAGCAAGAAGCGCCATTCTCAGATGTCCGGCGGGGAGAAATCCGCCGCGATCCACCTGCCGCTGTTCGCCGCGGCGAATGCCCTCTATTCGTCGGCGTCGGACACCTGCCCGCGGCTGATCGCGCTCGATGAGGCGTTCGCGGGCATCGACGACATCTACAAGCCGGACCTGCTGGGGCTCACCGTCCGCTACGACCTGGACGCGTTCATGACCGGTCACGACCTGTGGGTCCGATACGAGACGGTTCCCGCGGCGGCCCACTACGACATGCACAGCGACAAGGCGTCGCACACGGTCTCGGCGATGCTCGTCATGTGGGACGGATGCCAGCTCATCGACTCCGCCGCCGGGTTCTCCGGCAACGAAGAACTGGCCACGGAGTTGCTGGGGTTCACCCCGAGCCGGCGCGTTCCCCTTGAGGACGGGTTGCTGGGACTGACGGAGCCTGCCCCTGGGGGCACGCGTTGACGGAGCCGGCGAAGTTCACGGGACCGGGGTTCGCGCGGCTGATCTTCAAGGCGCGTCGATCACTCGAGAGCACGGGAGGGGACCTGGCCGCGAATGTCGGGATCCCTGCCCCCACTGACGCAGAACGTAAGGCCATCGGCGGGCTGCTGGGCCGGCATATCCCATCCGGAGTGAAGCAAACGACGGTCAAGCTGGCCGAGCTGGACGTCGCCTTACGCGCGAGGAGCGGGGCCGGGCTCGTCGATCTTCTGGAGAAGCTGGGACCGGAGCTGCGGAACCGGCCTCAGGCTTTGGAGCAGGAACGCAGGGCGAAAGCCGACTTGCTGGCCGTGGCCCAGGCGAGCCCGCTGTACGGCAGTGCCGAGTGGTTCCGCGACTGGGTGGAAAGGCTCGCCAGGGATGGCACCTTCACCAAACTGACCAGAGAACCGGCGAGGTTCGCTCAGGCCGTCCGCGTGCTTGAGCGCATCGATGGGAACCTCGTTCCCCTGCCCAAGCTCGCCGGCCTGGCAACGGAGCACTCGCACGCGCTCGACCATCCCCGACCGCTGTCCGGCCTGGTGCTCGCGGCACTGGCGATTCGCGCGGGAGTCCCGAAGCCGAAGGGCGCCGAGGAGCGTCGGGAGCTCTGGGACCGGTTCAATGTGATCGTCGACGATCTGGCCAGCCGTGTTCTGGTGCTCAATCTTGCTGCTCGGGGAGCGGGGCTGGGGGAGTGGCTTAGTGGTGCGGCCTCCTTCGGCACGCCCTTTCAGGTGACCTTGCACCAGCTCGTCACGCATGCGCTCCATCTCGACCACCCGATCGTGTACGTCTGCGAGAACCCCGCGGTGCTGCGAGAAGCCGCCGAGGTGCTCGGTCCGAGAGCCTTGCCGCTGATATGCGCGGAGGGCAGACCGTCTACGGCGTTCCACCGGCTTGCGTGGAAGATCACGGATAGCGGGGGTGAGCTGCGGTATCACGGGGATTTCGACTGGCCCGGTGTGGAAATGGCCGGCGCCGTGATTTCGCGCCACGGTGCTATGCCGTGGCGACTCGCTGCCGACGACTACCTCCAGGCGGTTGGGCGGGAGAGCGGCGATCTGATACTGGACGGCGATGAGCGCCCGACACCCTGGGACGTGGAGCTGGGGCAGGTGATGGCACGTGTCCGCAGGCCGATCTATGAGGAGACCGTGGCGGATCTGCTCCTGTCCGATCTCGACCGCGACGCCCCGTCACTCTGACGATCACAACTCCGGCACGCCGAGCTCGAGACCCATGGGGCGACGTTCGAGGACGCGGTGGACGCGTTCTTCACATCCGCCGCTGAGTGCATCATCCGCCGGCACGGCGCGCAAGTCTCCCGGCAATCGAACGGATGAATCCCGAACATCCCTCGCGATAGTCCTTTTCGAGGAACCGGCCAGGCGAGGACGACGGGGGACGGCGTTCGAGGCGGAATGGACAGGCGGATCAGGAAATGCGCGATACCACTGATGGTGTCCACGACCACCTATGACGCTTGGTGGCGCCGTCGACGCATTCTCGGATGTCAGCCCCTGTCCCGAAGGTCTTGACGATCGCCCGCCTGCGGTTAACGTATGGCGTAGGCTCGATCGCTTGTGTGAAAACGGGGTCCGCGCTGCACACGAAATTCTCGTTTCGTGAGGCGGCGCGATGAGGGGTGCGGAAACAAAAAAGAAATTCACTTAATCAGTCATGCAATGGGGAACGTATTCCGGCCGGCGGATGCTCTTCTTCGTCGAGTCGCGTATCCGAATGGACGGAACCGGCGATGGCAAAACGTGGCGTTTCCATTCTCGACCTGGCGGCTCCGTTCCCCGGTGCCCAGGCACTGGTTCCGGACGACCTCGCGTCCCGGCTCGAGAACCTCGCCGTCGTCTCGCATCAGTCGACGACCAGTCCCGGCGTGATGATCCACTCCGGCGTCGTCCAGCCCATCGCCGACCTCGGCTTCCCGTCCCTGCGCGATTGGGACGTGGAGGTGCCCGGGCTGAACTCGGGACTGCCGTTCCGTCTCGTCCGCACGAGGACGACTCCCGGCGCCGGACAGACCCTCGAGCCTGCCGGGGCCGCCTCGTTCCTCGATCTCTTCGTCGACCGGATCGCCATAACCGTGCCCGGTCTGCGGCCGGCGACGCTCGTGCCGTCCGCTCCCGCCGTCGTCGCGCACCTGCTGCCGGACACGACTCGGAGCAAGGTCCGGATCGTCGGCTCAGGCGTCGTGCGCATCGATCTGTCGGGCGCCGGCGATCTCGTCCACTTCGTCGACTGGCCGGACCCGTTCGACCCGTCCGCCCCCTCGGGAGCCGTCTACCGGGTCACCTTCGACCCGGTGAGCTTCTTCATCGGGGGCTCCGACATCGGGATGACGGTGGACCGCCTGGTGTTCGACGCGTCGTCGGAGATCACGCCCCCGGAGATCATCGCCCGCGGCCAGACGCCGGGCTGGCAGGGCATCTCGATCGCGGAGGCGACGCTCTTCCTGCCGCCTGACACACCGCTGGTCGACAAGATCAACGTCGGCGTCAAGGACGTCCTGCTCGGCAGCCCCGCCGGCCTGCAGGGGGAGATCCAGGTGGAACTCGGGCGCACGCCCATCAGCGGCGCCGCCGTGGAGTTCCTCCAGGATTTCGAGGACTCCGAGCAGCCCAGGACCGTCTCAGGCTCCGGCCGGGAGCTCACCGTCCCGTTCATCACGGGGACGCCGAGCACCGGCCGGATGCGGGCCAGGCTCAACCCCTCCGCGCTCGGCGCGTCGACCCACCCGCACATGACGTGGTCCCTGCCCGACGGCACCCTCGTCGATCAGGACGACTCGGGCTGGTTCACCACCTCCGTCGGCGAGACGATGAGTGGCCGCTTCTCCGAGGAGGTCGCCGGAGAGAAGGTGTTCGACTCTCCGACGAGTTACACCTTCGTCCAGTCCGAGGCGGAGGTGAAGCACGCGGCCAAGGTGAACGTGCACGTCGGCGCGGTCGACATCGCGAACGTCGTCGCCGTCGCCGGCACCGCGCAGGACCTGAACCTGCTGGAGTTCGAATCGGCGCTCAACCCGGCCGATGCCGCGAATCTACGCTGGCAACACGGAGAGGGCGCGGACGCCCACACCCGCACCGGTCCGGACTTCGTCCTCATCCCGAGCACCGATCCCGGCACGAGCCACATCGTCGTCACCGACCCGGACAAGCGCACCCGCCGCATCCGCGTCGACGTGCTCGCCAAGGGTGAGCTCCTCATCGGGGCGCAGGACGGCGTCCACGACCGGACGGGCGCTCTCCTGCAGGTCCGCGGCGTCGACCAGACCTACGGCCTCAACGCCTTCCACCGGGACGCCTCCCTCGTCCCGTTCTCCACGCCGGCCGCCCTGTCCGACGGCGCGGTCAGCGTCCCGGACGGCGGGCTCGCCGAGGTGACCGTGGAGCGCGGCAGCGGCACCGAACCGGACGCCCCGCCGCCGCCGGTGACCGAAGGCGAGATCCGCCACCTGACGATTCTCTTCGACTACGGGCTGAGCAATCCCCAGACGTTCGGCGCCCTCGCCCCCCGCACTCGGGGGCCCGACATCCAGGCCTCCGTCCAGGCGTGGGCGGCGTTCTTCCCCGACGCCCGCTTCGTGGTCATCGGCCGCGCCTGCGACATCTCGGACGGCCCCCTCAACGCAAAGCTCGCGACGCAGCGGGCGGACGCCGTAAAAGGCTGGCTTCCGGCCGACAGGACGCTGGTGCGCGGTGAGCAGACCACGCCGAGCCAGGAAATGGCCGATGCACAGAACGCTGTCGCTGGACTGTCGCCCGCCGAGAAGGGCGCCAAATGGTTGATCAAAGAAATCCCTGAAGACGTGCGGAAGGGCTGGGGCAAAGCCTCGACCTACACGACCCGCGTGGAGTATCGGCGTGCCGACATCTACGCCGTCGACGGGACCTACACCCCGCCGGCAGACGCGGGCGCCTCCGACCAGCGCTCGCCGACCGACACTCAGGAACTCGACCCCGCGCTGCGGCGCAGCTACGTCCCGGGCGAGGACGCCGACGAGGTGGTCCTCCCCGAACCGCGCGATCCGCGTCTGGCCTGGCTCGTCCGCCTGCTCGTACGGTGGGACTCTCCCACGGTCACCGACTGGTCGGACGCCATCCCGACCCAGGCCGAGTTCACCTTCGAATGGGCGACCACGAACGTCCAGACCCTGCCGGCGCCCGGTGGCGGCGACTCGCCGGTGCCGGTCCGCGCGCCCTCCGAGCCCGTCGGGCAACCCTCGACCGAGGTCTACACGCTGACCGGACGCTGGTCCTACGACTCCCGATCGGGGCAGACCGTCTTCTCGCTCTCGATCGCGTCCTCGGGCGATCCACAGGGCCTCGCGGCGATCGACTCGGAGTTCCTCGCCGTCGCCCTGGCACTGGCCCCCGCACTTCTGGCCGGGATCGGCGCCTCGGGCGTGGACGGCCAAATGGTGCGGGTCGCCGCGCTCGCGATCGCCGCAGGCGTCCTGTCGAGCGTCGCCAAGGACGGCGAGGTCGTCATCCACGCCGCCGAGATCGAGCATCGGCAGCGGAGCCTCACCGACACCACCGGCTTCCGTACGCGGGTCCTGTTCGACTACACCGCTTCGTTAGGGCTCGACATCGAGGCCGCGGGCCTCGGTGCGATCGCCACCGACGACGGCCACCCGCTCAAGGTGCGGTACAAGAAGGTCGGCCTGGAGTTCGACGATTCCAAGACCGAGTGGTACGACAAGGTCGGCCTCGTCTACGAGGACGTGTCGTTCGAGGTGGCCGACCCCGGCCGATGGCAGATCGACGGACCGCTCGGGCAACTCCTCCAGGTCGTCGCCACCCGCGCCGGCGTCGGCTCGACGTGGTTCGAGTGCGATCTGGAGTTCGCCCTCGACCTCGGCGTCGTGTCCGTCACCGGCGCCACCGTCCGGTGCACCTTCGGCGATGACGGCTTCTCGGCCGAACTGCGCGGGCTCGGCGTCGGCGTCGACATCCCCGGAGTCCTGCGCGGTGAGGGTCGGCTCGTCCTCGGAGACGGCGGCGCGTTCAAGGCCGCCCTCGAACTCGACCTCGTCAGCGTCGGAGCCAAGGCGATGGGCGCGCTCGCGTTCGATCCGGCACACGACTTCCTGTCGATTTCGCTCGGCCTGGTGCTGCCCGTCGGGATCCCGCTCGGTGCGACGGGCCTGGGCATCTTCGGCTTCCTCGGGCAGTTCGTGTCCAACGGCGCCCGCGCGCTGCCACCCGGCTTCGACAACGATCCTGTCGGGCGTGAGATCGCCTGGTTCCGTGACATCCCGTACGAGAACAAGTTCGCCCCGCTGCGCGGCCAGTGGGCGATCGGGCTCGGCATGATCGTCGGGACGCTGCCCGACAGCGCGTTCACGTTCAACGCGACGGGCATGTTCGTCGTCGCCTTCCCCGATCCGACCGTCGTCTTCGGCATCGACGCCAAGCTCGTCGAGAAACCCGCGGCCGCCCCGAGCACACAGGGCGCCCCCGCGGACCCGAGTCTGAGCATCCTCGGGCTGGTCTCCATCAACGATGAGGCGGTCGCGGTCGGCGTCCGCGGCCGATACACGATCCCCAAGGTGCTCGAGTTGCTCCTGCCGATCGACGGCTACTTCCCCTACCCGTCCACTCCGAAGGACGCCTATGTCCGCATCGGATCCGACGGTGTGGTCAGCGAGGGGCGTCCCGGCGACCCGGTGACCATCAAGCTTCTGCCCGGCACGCTCGACGTGCCCGCCTTCTCCTATCTCATGATCGAGGAGAGTAAGCTCCACCGGCTCGGCGGCGATCCGGAGTTCAACTTCGACGGCTTCTCCGTCGGCTTCGGCGCCGGCTGGGAGATCAGGTGGTCGGCCGGGCCCATCAGGCTCGAGGCGTCAGCCAAGATCCTCGTGGGCTTCGGCACGAACCCGATCCTGCTCAAGGGCGGAATCTTCGTCAAGGGCGAGCTGAGCCTCATCGTCGTCAAGGTCTCGGCGAAGGGGTCGATCGTCGCGACCGTCTGGAACGATGGCGGCTTCTTCCCCGCGGTCAACCTCAAGGGCGAGTTCTGCGGCTCGGTCTCGTTCTTCTTCTTCTCCATCGAGGGCTGCGTCGGCATCGAGATCGGCGCCCCGATCACCCCGGACGCCCCGCCGCCTCCACCACCGATCGGCAAGGTGTCGCTGACCGACAGACGCGGCTTCACGACCGCTCTGGCGACCACCACTTCGCCGGGCCTGGAGCAGACCGTCTGGCCCGACACCGTCCCGGTCATCGAGTTCACCCACCACCTGGACGTCGACCTGAGCGGCGGCGCGTTCGGCCCCGGCCCCGGTCCGGCCGGGCCCACCTGGTCGGGCACGAGCGAGATGAAGTACGCCTACCGGCTGACCGGCGTCGAGATCGTCCCGGACGGCGGCACCCCGCTGCCGGGTCCGCTCGACTCCGGCTGGTGGCTGCCCACTTCACGCCCGGGCGTCCTGAGCGACGGGGACGTCGCCGTCTCGGAGTCCGAGGGCATGTTCCTGGCCCTTCTCGCCTGGGACCCGGGCCCGTGGACGTACTGGCTGACCGACGGCGGCGCGGGCACGGACGCCGACCCCGCCGGCACTCCGGGACGGCTCTGCGACCCGCCGGCCCGGCCGAAGCCCAACTGCGTGCTCGGCGAACTCGGCCTGCGCGCCGGCGCTGACGACGTCCGCTTCTTGACCGCGCACGCGGGTGAGCCCCCGTTCCCGTCCCGCTTCACGCTCCTCGCCCGCGAACGCGCGTGCGGGAGGCCGCTCGCCTCGCTGGTGCCGTTCGTGGCGGCGCAGGGATGGTCCCTGACCCCGGGCCGGGTCGACGCCGGACCCTTCGGGGAGGACGTCTGGTGGCTGGCCGGGATCACCCAGCACTCGTTCACCGTGCGGACGACCGAGTTGCGCGGCCGGCTCGCGCCCGAGATCCGCGACGCCGACCTGCTGCTCGTCGTCTGCCGGGACTTCCGCCGGCGGCCGCCGGTGAAGCCGCAGCGGACGTGCGCCGTGGTCGCCGACCGGTTCGGGCCGGGCGAGGATCTCGGCATCGCCAACGCCATCGGGCCGGTGAAGATCGACTCCTACTCGACGGACATGCGGACCTTCGAGGGCGTGAACGGCGTCGGCACGACCCTGCGCTACCCGAACGACGGCATGGCGTTCCACCTCCCGGAGGCGGCCGACGAGGTGCTCGTGACCCTTCACCCGCTCGGCAGTTCCGCCGAGGTGCGGGCCTACGACGCCCGCGGGGCCGTGGTCGCGTCCGACCAGGTCTCCCAGGGCCGCGATCCGGTCGACGTCGTCCTCACGGCGCCGGGCATCGTGCGGGTCGACCTGTACCGCGGCTCCTTCGAGGTCGGCGTCGTCAAGATCTGCTGGGGTGGCGCGGTCGCCGGGCCTCAGCTGCCGGACGACTCCACGACGGGCGCCTTCCCTGTCGTCATGGGAACGGCGGTCGGGAGCGGCGAGCACGAATGGACCCCCACAGTCGAGCAGGAGATACGCACCGGGGAGGGGATCTGCTCTCTCGTGCGGTACACCCCGCCCGACGCCAAGGCGACCTGGTCGGCGGTCCGCATCCGCGAGTGGTCGGGCACCGGCAAGAACGACGCCGGGCGCGTCGGCCTGGTCCGGCTGTGCGGCGTGAGCGGGTCCGCGGCCGCGCAGGCGGAGGCCAACGCCGCCTTCGCGGCACACCTGCTGGCCACCATCAACGACCGCGCCGCGGCCGAGGAGCCCGCACGCAAGGACCTGCTCGAGGCGAACCGGGGCTACACGATCAACGTGTCGTGGCAGTGGCAGGGCTGGGTGAAGTCCGAGAGCCGGCCCGAGCCGCCGGTCGTGCCGCCGTCCGGCGCCTGGCAGAACGGCCCGGTGCAGTCCTATCGGTTCAGGACCGCGGCGCGGGCGGTGACCACCGGGGTCCCGCCGGCGGAGCTGACCGACGAGCGCGACTTCGACCCGCGTTCTCTCCTGCGCTATCTCATCGCGTTCGAGCCGGACACGCACTCCGCGCCTCACCTGCTCGACGACACCCTCCTCGTCCACCTCGCCGTCGACCACGGCGAACAGCTCGCGGCGCTCTACGGGCGCCACCTGCAGCTGCGGCTTCGCCGTACCGACCCGCCGCCGGGCAGCATGCCCGAGCAGGACCATCCCGACGACGAGGCGATCGACGTCGACTGGGGCCCCCTGTTCGACGCCTACCGCCCCCTCGGGCAGTTGCTCTTCCTCCAGGCGATCCGCGAGGCGCCCTGCCTGGAGGAGCCCGTGCTCGGCGGCACCACCGGCGAGATCACCGCGGACCTCGTGCCGGGCGCGTGGTACGACCTCATGCTCATGGCGACGCCGGCCGCCCGGCCCGACGCCGAGGACGTCGTGGTCTCGCGGGCCCACTTCCAGGCCTCGCGCTACCGCGACGCCGCCGAACTCCTCGCGGCTCTCGGCTTCGCCGTCCCCGGGCCCGTGGCGTTCATCGCGCCGGACGCCATGGTCGCCGCCGCCGTGCCGCCCGCACCGCTCGCCGTGGGCGACGGAGACCTCGACGCCGCGCTCGCCGCCGTCGGCCTCGATCCCTGGCCACTGGCCGACCAGGCGCGCACGTCGATCCTCTGGCTTGACGACGCCGGCACGTGGAAACTCGCGGGCCTGCTGCTCGAGGCGCCGGAGGCCATCGTCCGGACGGGCCGGACGGCGCTCGACGTCACGGCCTGCGCCTACGGCGGGGTCACGCTCGCACAGCGCTGCCGCAACCTCGCAGGCACGCGGGTCCTGCTGACGCCGTCCGCGCCGGTCGCCGTGACAGGCGCCGACACCATCACCCTCGCCCTGACCCGCACGGTGACGGACAGGACAGGGACGGCGTCCTCGACGACGGTCACGGGCCGCCGGTTCGCGATCGACGTCCCGCGCTCGGTGCGCATGGAGGCCGGAGCATGACCACGAACGGAGCGCTGCCATGGGCCTGAGCCCGTCATGGGCCCTCTCGGGCCAGGCCGTCGACGGCGTGGGCGACGCCCATCTCGCCACCGGCGTGCACTACCGGGTGCTCACCAACCCGCTGCTCGGGCTGCCCGTGGTCCCGCTGTCCATCGGCCGGATAACCCTCGGCGAGATTGCCAAGGGCCACACCCGCCGCGACGTCACGTGGGTCGACTCGCGCGGGAACATGCTCACCCCGCCCTTCACCGTGACCCCCGACAACCCGGTGACCGGCCACCTGCCACTGGGCGAGACGTGCTGCTGGGCCGCACTCGAAGGAACGGCCGCCCGGGGCGGTCCGCGCCCGCCTGTCCCGCCTCGGCCGCCGCGCCCACCTGTCGTCGTGCCCCTTCGTACCGGTGAGGACGCGCGGACGGCCGGCGTGCGGCCCATCGTGGTGCGACCCGGTGCCGGGCCCGTTCCGCAGGCCGGCCTCCCCGCGTCGTTCTGGGTCGAAGGCGTCGTGGCCACGCCGTACGGCGACGCGCCCGTGGCGATCCGGAGCGCCGAGCCCTTCCATGTCTACGCCTCCCATCTCGAGCGCATCGTCGTCCACGGCAGCGGAACCGTGACCGGCCTGTCCTGGCTTCCCCCGAGCGCCGTGGACGTCTTCGAGCGGTTCCGGACCGCGCCACTGCCGACCGGGCCGGGCGTCCGGTACGCCGGACCCGCCGACGGCGAGGACCGGGGCTTCGAGCGCGTCAAACGCGGAGCGCCGGCTCGCTTCGGCATGCACGAGTCGCCACTGGCGGCCTCGCCGACCGCCTGCGCCCCGGTGAGTCCGGGCGAGGAGTCCGACCGGGTCGCCGCCCTCACCGGGGAACTCGCCGGCAGCCTCGGTCGGCTGATCAACGACGTCTCGGCGCCGCAGCGACTGCTCATCTCCGCCATGACGGTTCTTGACGAGAACGGCAGAGCCCTCGGCAGCTCTGAGCGCTACCTCCTCATGGACCTCCTCCAGGGGGCCGTCGACCCCGGCGTGGCCCGCTGGCTGGGTCTCCTCGACGTCGACCAGGACGTGCCGCCCAAGAACGTCGTCGTCGCGTACGTGGTCGACGGCCTGTTCGCCCCCGACTGGAAGTCCGTCACCTCGGGCCGCCTGGATCAGACGCTGCCGTTCGGCACCGTCGTCGAGGACGGCGCCAAGGCCGTGATGGAGATGGCGCGACACGCACCTGACCTGGCGAACTACGCCGCGCAGGTGGCGAGGATGGGCCGCGGCCCCTTCCTTCAGTTACGCGTCGTCCTCGCCGCGACGGCAGGGGTGCCGCTGGATTCCCCCGCCGCCCCCGGAATGGACACGCCGGCCTCCGGCGACTGGCTGCCGGCGACGGCGCCCATCGCCGCCCGCGAGCTCACCGTCTCCATGGAACATCTCGTGCCGGGCGCGGGCCTGGGGTCGGCGATCGCTCAGCCGTCCGGCGACAAGCCCCTCGCACGCAATCCCGAGGAGCCGAAGGGGCGCCGCGTCCTGCTCACCGCGGGCCTCGACGACCCGCCCCTGGGAGCGAGGAGGGCGGCGAGTGCGACCCGCGGCGTGCTGTCCGACCGGCTCGTCGACGAGCGGGACGGCGTCTGGCAGGTCGCGCAGGCCGACTGGTTCGGGCGGTGGTCGGCCTGGGGCCGGACCGCCTTCGCCACCGCGGACCGGCCCCGGCCACCGCGGCCGGTGTTCACGCTGACGACCCGGCCTCCCGTCGTTCCCGCCCCGGTCCCGGCAGGCCCGCTCGCCGGCGTCGTGCGCATCGAGGTCTCAGTGCCTCCCGTCACCGGGCTGCCTGCGGGCGGACGGCTGCTCCGGCACCTCAAGCTCACGGTCACCTCAGGTGGAGTGCCCGTCCAGACGATCCACCCGATCACCAGTCCCGCCGCTCCTCCGGAGACGCTCGTCGTCGAAGTGCCCGGCCCGGCCCTCCCGCCGACGGCGAGCGGCACGGTGACGGTGACCGCCGTCTGGACGGACAGCGCGGGCATCGACTCCGGCACCTCCGAGGCGAAGCAGGCGACGCTCCACGACCCGCGGCCGCCGGAGCCCGTGGTCATCCCGCCGACGCTGACGTACACCGCGCGACCTGACGCGACGGGCCGCGCCCGCGCCGCCCTCCGCTGGACGCCCGGCGCGGGGCAGGCCGCGTACCGGGTCTTCGTCGCCGACGAGACGACGTTGCGCGCCAAGCTCAAGGACACCGCGACCGGCGTCATCGCCGGGGGAGACGCGGGCCAGGCTCCCACGAGCGGGCAGGCCGCGGCGCTCCTCGCGGCGCTCGACACCGCCCCCGACGCGCCGGCGCGCGGTGCGGTCTGGGACGCGAACCGCCGGCTGCTTCCCCGGCGGTGGTGGCTGCAGTTGACCGCCGAACCCCTGCACCGACCGGTGAGCGGGCAGGCCGTGTTCACCCACGACGTCTCCGGCTCGTTGTCGGTCCTCGTGCTCTACCGCGTGGTGGCGGTCAGTCCCGCGAGCGTCGAGTCCGACTTCGCGACCTGCCCACTGCTGCCCCGCGCCGTGCCGAACCTCCTCGTCCCGCCCGTGCCGACGCTGGACGTCATGCCCGTCGTCGACGATTCGGCCGATCTCCTGGCCAGGCTCACCGTCACCGTTCCTGTCGGGCCGACACCGGCGGTGCGCTATCGGCTTCGCCGGGCGACGGCCACGACCGATCCCACGTTCATGCCGGTGGTGGCCGAGGGCGCCGTTCCGCCTCGGCCGGTCGGCGACCCGGCCCCTCAGGTGTTCACGATCCTCGACGCGGGCGCCTCGCCGAGTGAAGCGCGTACGTCACTGCCCGCGTGGCTTCGCTACAACTGGCGGGTCGAGGTCCAGGGGGCTCCCGCTCCGGGCGGCGGGCCCGCCGGTGAGTGGTCGGCCCCGTCGGCGGCCGCCTCCACGACCGTGATGCCTCCCGATCCACCGGCGGCCATCACCGATCTGACGGTCACGCGCGACGCCGGCGGCGTCCATGTCCGCTTCAGACACCCCGAGCCGCTCGCGGGCGGTGCGACCGCCGGATACACCGTCGACGTCTACCGCCAGTGCCCAGGCGGGTCGTTGCGGCTTCTCACGAGCCTGCCGGGCCAGGCGCCGCCGCCGACCGGCCGCGGCCCCGACGTCACCGGCTCGTTCGACGTCCTGGACCCCGACGCCGAGGCCGTCACCGGGACGCTCTACCGGGTGGTCGTCACCGATCCGATCGGCCGGGCGTCTCAGCCGAGCACGCCGGAGGAGGCGCCATGACCGCGCTCGTGCCGGACCCGGGCACCCTCGGGCTGGAGTCGCCGACACTCGGGCCGTGGTTCTCGACGGACGTCACCCTCGAGGCGCCCGG
This sequence comes from Planotetraspora mira, assembly GCF_016863275.1. Classification (GTDB taxonomy): domain Bacteria; phylum Actinomycetota; class Actinomycetes; order Streptosporangiales; family Streptosporangiaceae; genus Planotetraspora; species Planotetraspora mira. Next base: position 40,934 of record NZ_BOOO01000031.1, on the reverse strand, counting down.
GAACGACCTCGGGGTGGCGCTGACGATCCCGGCGGGCACCGACTGGCTGCCACCCGCCGCCGGCCTGCTGTCCCTCGCGGTGGCGGGCACCCCGCTGCCGCCGATCCTTGCGGGGCTACGGGGACCGTCCGGGGCTCCTCCCTTCACAGCCGGACGACTCGTCGGGGTGTTCCGCCTGCTGCCGGAGGTCGAGCAGCGTCTGGCCACACTGCTCTCCGACGTTCCCCCTGCCGACGGCACGACCGCGGCCCCGGGCCTCGCGACCCGCGCCGCCGTACGCACGTTCGCGCTGGAGATGCCGGAGGATCCGCCGACGCTCACCGTGCTCAAGACCCGGGTGCACCCGCCGATACCGGTCCTGTCCTCGCCGAGTGAGGAGGCCGAGCACGTGGGTCTGAGCCAGACCGGGGGCGACTTGAACAACGGCGCCGAGCCGATGACGGACCTCAAGCGGCCGGGCCAGTTCTTCGGTCCGCCCGAGAAGCTCCTGACCTTCCCCACGTCCACCGCCGCGACGCTCTACGCCTTCGACGCCCGGGGGCGTGTGATCGACCCCGGGGCGGTCGCGGCGTGGTGGGCCCGGCTGACGAGGACCTTCACGAACCTCTTCGCGGCGGGCGTGACGCAACGAACCGCCACGGTCGACCCCCGGCTCACCGTCCAACTCGTCGGGCCGAACGACGCGCCGGCGTCCGACGCCGTCCTGTCCCGGCTCGCGGCCACCAACGTGACCGGGACGGGACCGGTGCGCGTCCACGGCGGCGGCGACGCGGCCGCCGCCTTCGCCCTGACGGACGGCGCCGTCGACGACGCGCCCCTGCCGTTGCTCGCCGCCATGCCCGCCGGGACGTACGGGGCCGCGGTGAACCTCTGGACCGGCGGCGCCGTCGGAGACGTGACGCGGGACTTCGTCCGGGTGGCTCTCGTCGACGTCGAGCGGCACCTCACCGGTCAGCCGCGCGTGGCCGAATCGGGTGCGAACGCCGAGGTGCGGAGGCGCGCCGACGACCAGAAGCGGGCCTCGACACGCACACTGGCCGCCCAGGCCACGGCGAACGCCGGTGAGAGCGTGCTCCTCGCGACTGCGGACGCCGCGATGAGCGGTCTGCTCGCCGTACTGTCCGCCGGGCCGGCGACGATGGTGGCCCCGGTGCTCGACCGGGCCGCCGGAGCACTGGCGGCGCCCCCGCTGCCCGCAGCCGCCGCTCCGGCGACGCTGCCCGCACCCGTGACCATGACGGCGCTGACCGGCGGCGGGACCGACGACGGCGGCACGGTGGTCGGGCAGCGGGTGCTCGTGCAGACCACGGTCGACCCGTCACTCGCCGGGGCCTGGCTGCGGGTGTGGCCGCAGTATTTCGACTCGACGACGGGCCGCCACGTGCGCGGTGCCGGCGGCGGGGGGCTGGTCGACTCCACGGGTGTCGTGCGTGCCGTCGTCCGGCTCGCGGACGGCGCGGTGGAGCCGGAGAACAGGATGGGCCTGGACCTCATGCTCGTCACGGCCGCCCAGGCCGTCCGCTACCCGGAGGTCCGCCTGGAGAGGCCGGCTCCCGTCGGCGGCGCCATGCCGTCCCTGTCGTCGGTCACGGACACGGTCGTCGCCTGCGAGAGCGGGCAGTCCTTCGCGGGCGGCGTCCCGGCGGGCGCGCTCGCCTCCGGCGTCACGCTGGTGGCCCTGTCCGCTCCGCCGGCGCTGGTCGACCCGGCGAGCATCCCCGCGGCGCAGTGGAGCGTGACGACCGTCGCCGCGAGCCTGACCGCCGGGGACCTCGTCCAGCTGACCGAGCCCGCGTGGAAGGGCTGGCGCGGCGGCGAGGGCCCCGCGACGCTGGCGGGCTCGGCGACGGCGACGCAGATCCTGCGTACCGGGCTGACGCGGCTCACGCAGATCGGTGCGCCACTGCCGACCCAGTCCCGTGACGAGGTGGCGGCCGCCGTGCTCTCCGCCACGGCGGCGGACGGCCTCGTCGCCGGGGTGCGGCCACTCGGCGCCCACCATGAGTTGCTGCCTCACCAGAACGGACATCCCGGCGCGCCCGCCGACGACGAGCGCCACGGCGCCGGCGCCCGGCTCCGCGGCCCGGCCGTCCTCGGGCTCGCCGAGATCATCCGGGAGCGGGTGGCGGGCACGACGGCAGAACTGGCCGCCGACGCCTCGACGCCCCTGGCCACACCCGCCACCCCGGCCGTCCCCGCGTCGTGGGCGGCGACCCTGCGTACGGTGGGGTTCGGGGTCGAGGCCGAGCCCGGCCTCGTCGAGGCGCTCAATCTCGTCGGGGTGGAGGCCTTCCCGTTCGACGGTCCCGTCAACGCGGTCCAGTCGTGGCTGTCCGCGCGCGGCATCACGATCCCCGGTGGCGTCGGAGGCGCGGCGACGAGCATGCTGCGTGCGGTCGACCGGCGCCTGCTCGGCGCCCGCAGCGGCTACAGGGAGGCGGCGACCGCGCTCGCCGCCGCGTTCGCCGGGGCCCAGGATTTCGTCTACCTCGAGACCCCCGCGCTCGACGGGCTGGCCGTGGGGAGCGGTGACGCGACACTCTCCGTGTGGCAGGCGCTCGTCGAGCAGGTGCGCGCCAACCCCGTCCTTCGAGTGCTCGTCTGCCTGCCGGCCAAGCTTGCGCCCGGCGCCCCCGCGAAGCTGCAGCGCGTGCGGGACAAGGGCGTTCGCGAGGCACTGGACGCCATGCGCGCGGCCGCAGGCGAGCGGCTGGCGGTGTTCAACCCGGTCACCGGGCCGGGACGCTCGCTGCATCTGGACGCGACAAGCGTCGTCGTGGACGACGCGTGGGCGCTGACCGGCGGGACGCACCTGTGGCGGCGCGGCCTGAGCTTCGACGCCTCGCTGGCGGTCAGCGTCTTCGACGAGCGGCTGACCGGCGGCCGTCCGGCTGACGTCGTCGCATTCCGCCGAGCGCTCATCGCGGGGCGGCTGGGTCTGGCCGCGACACTGCTGCCCGAGGACCCGGCGGAACTCGTCGCCGCCGTGCGACAGCTTTCCGCACGAGGAGGAGGACTTCGGCTGAGCCCCGAATCCATCCAGGCACCGGACCCGATGCCGTCCGAACTCGACGTGACGGTCTGGAACCCCGACGGCTCCCCGGTTTCGTCGTTCGACGCCATGGCGTGGATCGCCGCGCTCGTGGTCGACGTCCAGGCCGAGTTGCAGGCAGAGATATCAGGATCTCCCTGACCCGGCTTTCGCGGTCCCCTCCCGCGGAGCCTCCGCTACTCGGGCTTCGGATGGAACGGATGCATTTCGAATAGGTTGTGGCTGATCACCGTGTAGGTCGACTCCGGCGCTTCGATCCACTGGCCGGGCAGGTCGCGCAGGGGTTCGGACACGATGACCCGCGCGTCGCCGGACAGATCCACGCGCATGAACACCTCGGGGTGCAGGTCCCGGAGGCACTGTGTGGTGGTGCTGTGGAAGAGCGATCGCGAACGACGCTCGGTGGAGTAGCGGAACGCCCACAGCCGCTCGCCGTCCGATGTCGCCACCGTCATCTGGACCGGGCACTCCACGCCGTGTGCCCGTCCCGTCTTCTCCACGAAGCCGACCATCCGCTCCACCGCGGCCGGCGGGTCCTCGCGCAGCCCGAACGTGAGCGCCAAGAAGAACATGACCTCAGAATCCGTGGACCCCTCGATCGCCGGGAACAACTCCGGCTCGACGGCCAGAACGAGGTCGCGTTTGAGCCGGCCGAACTGGGAGATCGCGCCGTTGTGCATCCACAGCCAGTTGCCGTGGCGGAACGGATGGCAGTTCGTCTGCTGTACGGCCGTCCCGGACGACGCGCGCACGTGGGCCATGAACAGCGGCGACCGGACGTGGCGCGCGAGTTCGCGCAGGTTCCGGTCGCCCCAGGCGGGCTTGGTGTCCTTGAACACCGCGGGCGGCACCTCGACGTCGTCGTAGTAGCCGACCCCGAACCCGTCGCCGTTGACCGTCTCCGCGCCGAGTCTGGCGTGGAGACTTTGGTGGATCAGCGAGTGCTCCGGCTCGTAGAGCAGCTTCTCCAGATTGATCGGCGAGCCGGAATAGGCCAGCCAGCGGCACATATGTCCTGTTTACCCCCGGATGTCGCAGGCGGAACTGGTTCGACCGAATCCGGATTTAGAGGGACATGGGCCGCGGGGAGGTGCAGTCACTCGTGCGTCGAACGAGCGCCCTGGTCGGTGAGGCCGGGGGGCCTTTTCGGGGCCGAAGGTGATCACGATGTCGCTGCCGATGGCGTAGCCGACACCGGCCGATCCGATGCGCGGCGTTTGTCGCGGAACGCTCGACAGGAAATTACAAGCCGTCGCCTTGAGCGGAGTCGCCGCCGACGTCCGAGATATCCGGGACGAGGCCGTTTCCGTTCGGACGGGGAAGGTCCGCCTGTATGGCTTCACGGCGATCTGGACCCGGCGAATGTCCTCTCGGGCGAGACGCTTTAGGGCGTACGGTGAACTCCGCGCCGGCGATCCGACGACGAATCTCACGGCCGTGCGGCGCTCCTTCCGGCCCGCGGCTCCGCGATTCTCAGAGGCGTACATGAGGCGATGATCCCGGCTGTCTTCGCAGATGAACGAGGTGGCCGCGACGACGAACCCCGTTCCGCGCGAGCTGAGGATTTCGACGTCTGACATCTTCGAGTTCGGCCCGATCCACGGGTCAGTGGCATGAAGGTGAAATTCTGCCGAGAGCCTGCGCCGTTGTCGTGTCGTGCGCGTTCAGCACTCTCATCTTGGTCGGAGTCACCTGCTCAGGAGACATGGTGACGAGAGGAATGGTCACTCGTCGCCGCCGAATTCGGAATCGGCCTCAGCCCCACAGGAAACAGGCCTGACGCACACATCACGACGACCGTTTCCCGGAGTCCCCATCGGCTTTCCGCTCGACATCGGGGCGGTTATGAAAGCGCCCGGGCTTCGGGGGCGCCGGCTGCGGTACCGGGGTGCCGTCAGGGAGAGCCGACGGCATCTCCGGCGGCCGGCACCTCGACCTGTGGCCGAGACTGCCAACGGGCCCAGTCCGCACTGATCGCGCTCGCCGCCTTGATCAGTTGTGGCAGGTGCTGCTCGATGAGGGTCTTGACGCTGGTTTCGGCCGAGTGGACGGTCACGTTCATCGCGGCCCTGACGACGCCGTGCCCGTCCCTGATCGGAACCGCCACCGACCGGATGCCGGGCGCCAGCTCATCGTCGGCGAGGGCCCAGCCACAGGCTCGCACTTCGCGCAGGATCGCGTCGATGGCGTTCCGGGTGTGCCGGACCCGTGGTGTCACCCTGGAGTTGCTCGGTTGCGCAAGCACGGAGTCGAGGGTGTCGGGGTCGAGTGCGGCAAGCAGCACCTTGCCCAGCGAGGTCACCTGCGCCGGGAACCGGGTGCCGATCTGCACGCGCAACGCGATGATCTTGGGTACCGCCACCCGGGCCATGTAGACGATGTCCGAGCCGTCGAGCTGCGCCATCGACGTGGACTCCCCGGTCGCCGCGACCAGATCCTGCATGTGCGGGCGGGCGATCTCCCATAGCGAGAGCGCGCCGATGTACGCCATGCCCAGCTCCAGGACCCGGGGGGTGAGTTCGTAGTTGCCCGCGTCCGCGCGGACATACCCCAGCTCCTCGAGGGTGAGCAGGAAGCGCCGCGCGGTGGGCCGGGCCAACCCGGCCGCGGCGGCCACCTCGGTGAGGCTCAGCTGCGGGTTGTCGGCATGGAACGCGGTGATCACGTCCAGTCCTCGGGCCAGAGCCTCGATGAATTCTGGTCCTTCGCCGCGCTGTGCCATCGTCACCTCAATCCGTTCGTACTGGCTCGGTTCCGCCGCGGGTCCGTGGATCCGGCGGTGGCCGGCGCCGTCAGGGGCGGCGCGCGGAACAAGTTCACCACGCGGCGCGAGGTGGTGTGTCGCCCCGCGCCGGTCAAGGGCCCGTCCTGCGCCGTTGTCGGCGCCGCAAGTGGCCTGAACAGCCGTAGTCGACGCCGCGCTGACCGCTTAGCGGACACTAGTCCGCGTGGCCTAATTGTTTCCGGCGTGAGTCTTGACATTAAGCAAGTGTGAGCGCAGATTGTGATCTGCGCAACGTCCGTCTGGCGGACGATTGTCCGCGCAAACGGATGTGGAACGGCTCAGGCTTCCGGAGGAAAGTAATGGCACTGTCGCCAGCGGTTGTTCCCGCGCCCGGCACCGCGGTCGTCGGCACCCGACCACCAGCCGTCCCCAGTTGCGCCGTATCGGGCCACACCGCAGCCGGCCGAGTCGATCCCCGGCGGTGCGGCATGAGCCCCAGACTGCTGCTGCACCGATCGCAGGTCCCCGCCGCCGAAGGCTGATCGATCCACGGGTCACCCGGCGGAGTTCCGCCGGTGGCCCACTCCGACCCCGCACCGACGAAACCCGTCCGCTCGCGGCGAATCCGGCGTCGGCCACCCCGCGCGCCGATACGCCCGCGATCGTCCATCGCGGGACGGGCACCGAACCCACCACTCGCACCTCGGGACCCGACACCGAGGCGCCGGCCATCCGGTTCCGGCGTGGCCGAGATCCCCTGACCACCGTTCGCCGGTGGCCCCTGCCCCAACCCCCGCCTCGCCGACTGCCGGTGCCCCCGCCGGCAGTCGGCGCGCATCCCCATAAGAGGTGACCCGCATATGAGCAATGAGGAACACCAAGGAGTGTCCCGCCGCAGCATCCTGCGTAGCGGAGCCGTGGCCGGCGCGGCCGCGGCCATCGGCACCGCCGTAGGTGCCACCACCGGCGGCGGCACGGCCTTCGCAAGCGAGCACTACCGCGAGGGCGCGCTCCAGGCCGACCTGGTGCTTTACAACGGACGGATCCACACGATGGACCGCCGAGACCGGGTGGCCAGCGTTCTGGCGATCCAGGACGGCAAGATCGTGTACGTCGGCAACGACCAGAAGGCCGCCACCCGCGGCTTCGATGGCAATCCGCGCACCATCAACCTGCGTGGCCGGACCGCCGTCCCCGGCCTGATCGACTGCCACAACCACATCGTCCTGATGGGCAACCGGCCCGGGCACCACACCCCGCTGGAGAACGCCTACTCCATCGCCGACGTCCAGGACACGCTGCGGGACCGGGCCCGTCACGCGCCCGCGGGCGAATTCATCACCACCATCGGCGGCTTCCACTTCAACCAGTTCAAGGAAGTACGGCTGCCCACCCTCGCCGAGTTGGACAAGGCGCTGCCGCACCACCCGGTCTACCTCTCCATCGGTTTCACGGGGCCGTCGGTCACCAACAGCCTCGGGAAGAAGTTCTTCGAGGCGGCCGAGATCCCGGTGACCGTGGGCCCGGACGGCTCGATCGCCGGTGGCACCGAGACCGGCAAGGCCACCCTCGCGCTGCGCCGGACGCTCACCTTCGAGCAGCGCAAGCGCGGCGTGCTCGACGCGATGGAGTACGCGGTCAGCCTCGGCATCACCACGCACCTCGACCAGGGCGCGTTCCAGGCCACCGACACCCCGGCGGACGGCGCGGCCCACGAGGACAACTACGCGATGCACCTGCCCTTCCTCTCCGTCTACGACGAGGAGAAGGGCATCATCAGGCTGCGGATCAACTACCTGCACCAGGACACCGACACGAACGTGACGACGCTCAACCAGCGACTGCTCAACGCGTTCCAGTTCTTCGGCAACGACATGGTCCGCACCGGCGCGATCGGTGAGTTCATCGCCGCCAACTACTCCGGCGGGCCGGTCTTCCTGGAGGCCGCGCGGCGCACCGCCAAGGCAGGCTGGCGCGTCGAGGTGCATTCGCTGAGCGGCAGCGACTTTCAGACCCAGATCCAGGCCTTCGAAGCGGTCCACGCCGAGACGAGCATCGCCGACCTGCGCTGGGTGGTCGCCCACGTGCCGCGGATCACTGAGGAGTACGTCAACCGGCTCAAGGCGATCGGCGGCGGGGTCAACCTCACCGGCTGGCAGTATCTCGCCGGCACCGGCGCGGCGGCAGGCCCGCCGTTCCGCATGATCGTCGACAACGGCATCCCGGCCGGGATGAGCTCGGACGGCATGCAGATCGCGCCGATGAACCCGTGGATCCACGCGTACTACGCGGTCACCGGCAAGAACGCCCGCGGAGACGTGATCAACGCCGGCCAGCAGATCACCCGGCAGGAGTTGCTGCGCCTCTACACCCGCGACAACCAGTGGTTCCTCGGCGGAGCCGACGAGGAACTGCTCGGCAGCCTCGAGGTCGGCCGGCTCGGCGACGTGATCGTGCTCAACGACGACTACTTCACCGTCCCGGACGAGCGGCTCAAGAAGCTCTCGTCGGTCCTGACCGTGGTCGGCGGCGCGGTCGTGCACGACACCGGCGTCGTTCACTGACCGTCCCGCGATCCCGCACCCCCCAACGAAAGGTTCATATCCAGATGCGCAGGCGCTCCATAGCTGTCATCGGTGCCGTCCTGGTGCTCGGCGCCGCTGCCGCGGGATGCGGCAAGGGCTCGGGCTCCGGCGGGGACAGTGACAAGCCCATCGTCGTCGGCTCCACCCTCTCGCTGACCGGCGCGTTCGCCGCGACCGGCCAGATCCACAAGATCGCCGGCGAAGAGTTCGTCGACCGGCTCAACGCGAACGGCGGGCTGCTCGGCCGTAAGGTCGAGTGGAAGGTCGTCGACGACCAGTCGGACCAGGCCAAGGTCAGTCAGCTCTACGAGCGCTTGATCAGCCAGGACAAGGTCGACCTGATTCTCGGCCCGTACGCGACCCCGAACATCCTGTCGGCGATGGCGGTCGCCCAGCGGCACGGGTACGTCATGCCCCAGCACAGTGCCGTGCTGGCCCCGCAGCTGACCTACGAGTGCCAGTTCCCCGCCTGGTCGATCGGCCCCACGCCGAACAGCTTCATCCCCGGCCAGTTGTTCGACGCGGTGGCCACGCTTCCCACCCCGCCGAAGCGGATCGCGGTGCTGACCAGCCAGAGCGGGTCGGCCGCCTTCGTCTCCGACGGTTTCGGCGACGACAAGTCCGGCGCGCTGAGCATCGCCAAGGAGCGCGGCCTCGACGTGGTGGCCGACATCCACTACCCGCCGACCACCACGGACTGGGCGCCGATCGCCGCCCAGGTCCGCGACGCGGATCCTGACCTGGTCATCGACAACGGTCTCGGCGTGGACGCGGCGAACATCCTGCAGGCGATGGCCCAGCTCAACTATCGGCCGAAGCAGATGTTCGGACTGTTCCCCGCGCCCGGACCGCTGCTGGCGCTCGGCGACGAGGCCGAAGGGATGTTGTCGGTCTCGATGTTCGAGCCGAACAAGCCGACCCTCGACAAGCTCGGCCCGGAGGCCACCGAGATCACCGCCGACTTCACCAAGCGCGCGCAGGCGGCGAAGCTGCCGTACACGGTCTTCGAGACCCAGGCCGCTGCGTCCTGGAACGCTTGGGAGATCCTCATCGACGGCGTCAAGAACAGCGGCGGCACGGACCAGCGGAAGATGTGCGACACGCTGCACCAAAAGGGCGCCGACACGACGTTCAGCGGGCACCTGACCTTCGACCCGAAGGTGCACAACTTCTGGCCCACCACGCAGAGCATCAAGCAGATCCAGAACGGCGACTGGGTCACCGTGTGGCCGGCCGACCGGGCCGCCGCGCCGTTGCAGGGTCCCCGCTCCTGACCGCCGCCCGGGTGACCGGCCGCGCCGGTCGCCCGGGTTCAGCACCACCACCCCACAACGCCGTCGGGTACGTGCTTCCCCCAGCCGCGTACCCGACGGCCCCGGCTTCCTGACGAAGCGTCGGACGCCGGGCCGCGAACCCCGTGGCACCGGCCCGACCCCGACCCGAGGCGACCCCGTATGAACGTTATTCAGGCCACGCTCACCGGAGTGCTGATCGGTGGCCTCTACGCCCTCATGGCCGCCGGACTGTCGGTGACATGGGGCGTACTGCGGATCATCAACCTGGCCCACTTCGGGCTGATCCTCATCGGTGCGTACCTGACCTTCCAGATCGCCACCTCCTGGCACCTCGACCCGGTTCTGACGCTGGTGATCACCGTGCCGGCCATGTTCATCGCCGGGGCCGCGATCCAATGGCTGTTCGACAGGTTGCGGCTCACCGAGTTCAACTCGCTGCTGGTCAGCTTCGGGTTGCTGATCATCATCATCCAGGTCACGAGCAACATCTGGAGCGCCGACTTCCGGCGGATGTCAGCCGGAACAAACCCGTATGCCACCCAGTCGGTCGCGATCGGCCGACTGGTCTTCCCGGTCACCACGCTGCTCGCCTTCGGGCTGGCCGCGCTGGTGGTGCTCGCGGCCCACCTGGTGCTGCGCCGTACCTTCGCCGGCCGGGCGATGCGGGCGATCGCCCAGGACCGGGCGGTGGCCGGTGCGTTCGGCGTCGACCACCGCCGGCTCAGCGTGCTGCTCGGCGGGGTGGTCGGGGCCACCGCCGCCCTGGCCGGCATGGTCTTCTCACTCTCGAACGCGCTGACCCCCGATACCGCCTACGAGTGGTTCGGCACCGTCTTCGCGGTGGTCATCCTCGGAGGGATCGGCGAGGTGGTGGGGACATTCGCCGCCGGCATCCTCGTCGGCGTCCTCTCCGGCGTGGTCTCGGCGGTCTGGTCGCCCGCGGCGGCGCCCTTCGTGCTCTTCTCGGCAATCATCCTGGCCCTGTTGCTGCGTCCGCAGGGTCTGTTCGCGGTGGGAGGTGTCCGATGATCCGCCGAGGTGGCATCGGGCTGTTGGTGGCATTCCTGGTGCTGGTCGCCGTGGGAGCGTTCAGCGACCAACTCGGCCTGTCGTCGTTCTATCTCATCCTGCTCGGTTCGATCTGTTTCTGGATCGCGCAGGCGACCAGCTGGAACATCCTGTCCGGCTACAGCGGCTACTTCAGCTTCGGTCAAGCCGCGTATGTCGGCGTCGGGGCGTACACCACGGCTGTGCTGAGCGGGCGGCACGGCGTCAACTTCTTCCTCACCGTCCCGCTGGCCGCCCTGCTCTGCGGCCTGCTGGCGCTCGGCGTCGGCGCGGTCGCGTTCCGGCTCGGCTCGCTACGTGGTGAGATCTTCGCCCTGCTGACCCTCGCCGTGCCGTTCATCCTCGCCGCGTTCGCCCGGATCAACCGGTCGGTCGACGGCGGACAGGGGACCACCGTCCCGATCCCGGAGGTTCCCGACGCGTTCGGAGCCCTGCCGCAGTTCCAGTACCTGCTCGCCCTGTTGATCGCGGCCATCGCCGTCGCGGCCGCGTACGCGATCCAGCACAGTCGGACCGGCTCGGCGCTCGCGGCGATCCGCGACGCCGAGGACGTCGCCGAGGTGATGGGGGTGGCCACCTTCCGCTACAAGATGCTGGCCATGTTGATCAGCGGTGTGCTGGGCGGGGCGGCCGGCAGCGTCTACGCGCTGCAGATCGGCTTCGTCACCGTGGAGAGCGTCTTCGGCCTGACCATCCCCCTCTTCGTCATCGTGATGGGGGTGCTCGGCGGCCGTACCCACTGGCTGGGCCCGGTGATCGGCGCGGTGCTGATCGTCACGCTGCAGGACCGGCTCTCCTCATACGGACTGGACGCCTGGAACTCGATCATCCTTGGCGGCATCCTCGCGCTGCTGGTCGCGGTATCCCCAGACGGCCTGTACGCCCGGTTGCGGGCCCGCCCGCTCGCCGCGCTCGGCGCCCTGGTCGTGGTCAGCGGGGGACTGGCGGTGCTCAACGCCTGGGGCGAGGTTCTCGACTGGCTGGTCGTCGGGATGCTGGTCGCCAGCCTGCTGGCGATCGTGCTGGGCTCTCGGTGGGCCACCGCCTGGTTGCGGCGCGGCCGACCGGCCGCCGTGCCCGACGAGGCCGCGACCGCGACCGCCGACGATGTCACGGTTCCGGGCGATGCTGCCGGCGATGCCGTTCCGGCGGGTTCCGCCGAAAGCACCGTCCCAGCCGGCGCCCCCGGCAGCGGAGCGCCCGGGGATGCCGAGATCGAGGCCGGCGAGACCGGGGCGTCACGGGGGGCCGACCAACTCGGCGCGGTGCTCGTCGAGTGCCGCCAGGTGGCCCGCTACTTCGGCGGCGTGCACGCGCTGGAGGACGTCACACTGGACATCCGGGCCGGCGAACTGGTGGGCCTGGTGGGGCCGAACGGGTCGGGCAAGACGACGCTGATCAACCTGCTCTCCGGCGCGTTCCGGCCGACCCGCGGCGTGATCCGGCTCGATGGAAGGGACATCACCCGGCTGGCCCCGCATAAGATCGCTCACGTCGGGATGGCCCGGACCTACCAGATCCCCCGGCCGTTCGACTCGATGACGATCCGCGACAACGTGGCCATGGCCGTCATGTTCGGCCCGGAGTCGCTGCCGCTGAACCGGGCCCGCCCGATCGCCGAGCAGCATCTGGCCACGGTCGCGTTGGACCATCTGGCCGACGCCTACCCGGCCGACCTCAACCTGCATCAGCGGCAACTGCTGGAGATGGCCCGCGCGGTCGCCTCCAACCCGAAGGTGCTGCTGCTCGACGAGGCGCTCGCCGGGCTCAACCCCGCCGAGGTCGACAACGCGGTACGGGTGGTGCGCCGGATTCACGAGAGCGGCATCACCATCGTCATCGTCGAACACCTGCTGCGGGTGCTCAATCAACTGGCCACCCGGCTCGTCGTGCTCGACCGCGGGACCTGCCTGGCCGACGGCGAGCCGCAGACCGTGCTCAACGACCCCGCCGTCATCCGTGCCTACCTGGGGAGGCAAGCCCATGTCTGAGCCGCTGTTGCAGGTCCGGGATCTCGACGTGCGCTACGGCGACGCGCAGGCGCTGTGGGACGTCGCGATCGAGGTCCATGAGGGAGAGACGGTCTGCGTCGTCGGTCCCAACGGGGCCGGCAAGTCCACCCTGGTCAACGCCGTCGCCGGGATTCACCCCGCTCACCGGGGCCGGATCAGCGTCGGCGGGGTCGATGTCACCCGGCTGCGCGGGCACCGGGTCTGCGGGCACGGCGTGGCGATCGTGCCCGAGGGGCGGCGGATCTTCCCGCGGATGACGGTGCTGGACAACCTGGTCCTCGGCGCCTACCGCAAGGGCGCCCGGCGGGAGCACAGGGCGAGCTTGGCCGGCGTCTACGAGATCTTCCCCCGGTTGGCCGAGCGCGCCGGTCAACTCGCGGGCAGCCTCAGCGGTGGCGAGCAGCAGATGGTCGCGGTCGGCCGGGCCCTGATGGCCCAGCCGCGGCTCCTGCTGCTTGACGAGCCGTCGCTCGGGTTGGCGCCGGTCCGGGTGGACGAGGTCTACGACGCGATCGTGCGGATCAACGAGCGCGGGGTGAGCGTCGTCGTGGTGGAACAGGACGTGGAGCGGGCGCTCGCCATCGCCGGCCGGGCGTACCTGTTGGGGGAGGGCCGGGTGGTGCTCGCCGGACCGGCCGACGCGCTACGTGACAGCGACGACGTGCGGCGCAGCGTGCTTGGGCTATGAGCGGACGGGAGCCGGCCGGGCCGTCACTCGCGGACGCCGAGCCGCCGGTGGCCGGCGGAATCGCGCCAGGAGGTCACCGGGAGGGCGTCCGGCCACTGCTGCTCGGCGGTCGGCGGGCCCTGGTCGACGGTCATCCGATCTGCGCCGGTTGCGGTGCCGCCGTGGTGCCGCGCGGCCCGGATCGGTGGCGGCACCTGCCCGCCGGGCGGCCCTACCCCCGCCGGTCCCGGTGGCTGGCCCCGATAACCCTCTCCGAACTGCGTGAACTGCCGACGTACGAGGACTTCGCCGCACGCTACCCGGACGCGGTACGGCCGGCGGGCGGCCTGGCCGGCGCGACCACCCGGCAGGACTGGATCGAGGGACGGCGCCGGCTGGAGGCCTACCACGCCGCGCTGCCTGACCTGGACCCGAGCCGACTCGGCCCGGCCGACAACCCGTACCTCGAACTGGTGGCGATTCTCACCGGCGGACCGCCCGGGGTCGGTCCGTGGCGGCTGGCGCCCGGGTTGGCCCGGATGCTCGATCTGCCCGGGCGAAGGCGGGAGCTGTCCGGACGGCTCGCCTGGGCGATTCCGAACGAGGCAGCCCTGGCCTGCGTCGCCGGCCACTCTCCGGTGCTCGACGGCGGAGCCGGCGCGGGCTACTGGGCCGCACTGCTGCGGATGCGCGGCGCGGACGTGCGCGCGGTCGACACCGCACCGCCGGCGTCCGGCGGCAACCGGTACCACCCGGCGGACGCCCACCAGTGGGTGGCGGTCGAGCGGCTGAACACCGAGGCGGCGGTCCGCGCGGACCCGGACCGCACGCTGTTGCTGTGCTGGCCGCCGCCGGACGACGACGCCGCGGGGTACGGCGCACTGCGCGCATACAGGGGTGACACGGTGCTCTACGTCGGTGGGGACCAGGACGGCCCCACCGGCACGACCCGCCTGCACCGCGAGCTCGCGTTGAACTGGACCCTCGACGAAGACTTCGGCCTCCCGTCCTGGCCGGGCGTACCCGACCGGCTCACCGTCTGGCGGCGCAAAGCGACCCGCAGGCCGCAGCGTGGCCTGGACCGGTGTCCCGGGTGCGGCCGGTTCCAGCCCGTCGGCGCGATCGGCCGCTGCGACCGGTGCTTCGCCGCGCGGCCGCCGGCGCTGGCCATCCGGGTGGGCGGCCGGCGGGTGGAGTATCCGCAGCACGTCGTCGACCGGATGCCGCCCGCACTACGCGTGGCGCTGGCCGACAGCCCCAACCGGATCCGCTTGCCGGGGAGCACACCTGATCAGGAGCCCCCGCGGAGCCTCAGATGAGTTCCAGACCGTGGGCCGGCAGGTCGGCCTGAAGACCCCCGCGAACGTCGCCTGACATCACCGCCGCGGACGCGGGGGAGCGTCCGCGGCGGTGATGTCACGGCGAGCGAGGCTCAGCCGATGCGCAGGGGAAGCGTGCGGGGTCCGCGGACCTGGCTGGCGGCCCAGGTCACCGCTGCCGGGTCGTGGAGACTGAAGTCCGGGATCCGCTCGAGCCAGACCTCGAGGGCGACCCGAAGCTCCATGCGGGCCAGGTGCGAGCCGACGCAGCGGTGGATGCCGAGGCCGAACGCGACGTGCCGGTTGACCTCACGGTCGATGATCACCTCGCCGGCCCGGTCGAACTGGGCCGGGTCGCGGTTCGCGGCCGGGAACGGCAGCAGCACCCAGTCCTCGGCCTTCATGTCGACACCGTTCCAGTGCATGTCCTCCTTCACCAGCCGCGCCATCGTCACCGGGGCATAGACCCGCAGGAACTCCTCCATCGCGGTCGGCAGCAACTCCGGCTCCGCCACCAGGCGCTCCCGATCGGCCGGGGTCTTCGCCAGGTGCCACAGGGCGGCGCCGACGGAGCTCCAGGTGGTGTCGATGCCGGCGATGAGCAGCAGGTTGATCGTGCCGAGGACGTGAGCGGGTTCGAGTTTCCGGCCCTGCAGTTCGGCGTTGAGCAGGTACGTCGTCAGGTCGTCGCGGGGGTTGTCGATGTGGTCGCGGATCTGCACGAGCAGGTAGTCCGAGAGTTTGGTGAACCGCTCGATGCGTTCCTCTTGCGGGGCGTTGATGTTCTCCAGTGCGTTCTCGACGAACGAGCCGAACTTCTCCGAGTCCTCTTGGGGGAAGCCGAGCATGGCGGCGATGACCCGCGTCGGGATGTGCTTGGCGTATTCGCGCGCGGCGTCGACGACGTCCCGTCCCTCGAAGGCGTCGATGAGCGAGTGGCAGAACGCCCGCGTCCCCTCTTCCTGTCTGGAGACGGCGGTCTTGGTGAAGGCCGGCAGCAGCAGTTTGCGCGCGTCGTGGTGGAACGGCGGGTCGGAGGAGATGGGCGGCGCGCCGCCGACCGGAGCCAGTTCCTTGGGGGGCCGGCGGTTGCTCACGATGATCGCCCGGGAGGTGAAGTGCTCGGTGTCGTAGGCGATGGCCGAGACGTCCTCGTAGCGGGTGGGCAGCCACGCGCCGCCGAAACGGTCGGTGTGCGCGATCGGGCAGCGCTGCCGCAGGTCGTCCTGGATCGGGTACGGGTCGGCGGCCCACACGGGGTCGACATGGGAGAAGTCGGTCGCCCAGTCCGAGACGGGATCGGTGATGATCTCACTCTCGTAGCCGCCGAGGAACCGTTGCCTTCGCTCCTGCTCGCGGTCTTCGCTGAAGCGGTCGTCCACGGTCATTGTGAGGCTCCTTCGACGGCGATGGCCCGTTCGGGACAGTTGGACGCCGCGAGGCGTGCGCCGGGTTGCCGGGCGGGCGACACGGCGCCGTCGCCCAGGACCATGCCGTAGCCTTCGTCGTCCTCGCCGAACATGTCAGGGGCGAGGTCGTAACAGCGGCCGTGCCCGTGGCAACGTTCGGAGTCGATCTTTACTTTCATTGCCTCGTTCCCGTCTGTGTCGTTCCTGTCTGCGTTGTGCTCTCCGGTCCGTGAGTGGTGCCGGTTCGGGTGAGGGCTGTCAGGACGCGGGTGAGCGGCGCCGCCCGCTCCTCGTCGTCGACCGCAAACTGGTTCGGGATCGGCGGCGCGCTGCCCATGGCCGGCGGGAGACGGAAACGGCCGATCGCATCCCGCGGCGGCCGCTCGTGGGTTTTCGGCGGGAGCGGCACCGGCCATGCGTCCCATGGCGGTATCAAAAAACCGTTCATTTGATATGTCAAGACGCGACGCCGGGGCCGGAGACGAAGCCAGGGGAAGCCCCGGGGCCGTAAGAGTGGCGAAACGGGCGGGAGTTCATCGCCTCCGAGCCGGTCCGGCCCCGTCGGCTCGCGAGTGGTCATACCTGTCCTGAAGTGCACCCGGACACCGGTGACCACCCCGTCCCGGATGCCGCGGACAAGTGGCGGCCCGATGGGAGACGCGGGTCTTCACAGCCCCTTGCGCTTGTGATCTAATCATGGAATCACACTCTAGAATTTCCTTCTGGTAATTGAGGTGTGGCCGTGCCGCGGCCTCCGAGCGCCACGCTGCCGGCTGCAAGGGAGGCATTCGTGCGGATCGGGGTTGCTCTCAGGGAACGGGGCGGGCCTGACGCGCTCGTCAAGCTGACCGACGATGTACGGCGGGCCGCCGACGACGGTCTCACCTCAGCGTGGCTGTCCGGCACGGCCGGGCTGGACACGTTGACCGCGCTTGCCCTGGTGGGGAGCCGGGTGCTCGGGATCGAACTGGGGACGGCCGTGGTGCCGACGTTTCCCAGACATCCGGCGGCGCTCGCCCAGCAGGCCCGGACCGCCGCGTACGCCATCGGGCCTGGACGGCTGACGCTCGGGATCGGCCTGTCCCACAAGGTCGTCATCGAGGACAGGTACGGATACGACTTCGCCCGCCCCCTGCGGCACATGGACGAGTACCTGTCGGTCCTGCTTCCGCTGCTGAACCACCGGCCCGCGGCGTTCGACGGAGAGACCGTGCGCGCGCACATCGACCTGTCCGTGCCCGACGAGGGGCCCTTGCCGCTTCTGCTGGCCGCGCTGGGCCCGAAGATGCTGGCGCTGGCGGGACGGCGGGCGGAGGGGACGGTGTTGTGGATGACCGGCCCCGCGACCGTCCGCGAGCATGTGATCCCGACCATCACGGCCGCCGCCGCGGCGGCGGGCAGGCCGGAACCCCGCGTGGTGTGCCTGCTGCCCGTCGCCGTCACCCGCGATGCCGATGGCGCCAGGGAGCGGGCCGCCAAGGTGTTCGAGGTGTACGGGAGGCTGCCCTCCTATCGGGCGATGATGGACCGTGAAGGAGCGGACGGCCCGGCCGACCTGGCGATCGTCGGAGATGAGGACGTGGTCCGGGAGAAGCTGGAGGAGCTGGCCGGGGCGGGCGTCACCGACTTCGTCGCCGCGGAGTTCATGCCGGGCGAGGACCGCAGGCGGACCCAGGAGTTCCTGAGGTCCGTGACGCTGACATGAGTCCCGGCTTCACACCCTTTCGGCGGCGTGCTCTAATGCTTCTAGAATCCAAATCTAGAATTACCTTCTTATAGTTGAGGATGGGGCATGCCGTACCGGATCTATGTCGACGGTGAGTGGGTGGCGGCGAGCGGCGGCGAGGCGATCCCCGTCGTGAATCCCGCCACCGAGGAGGTCGTCGCCGAGGTGCCGCGCGGCGGCGTCAAGGACGTGGCGCGGGCCGTGGAGGCCGCGGCCGCCGCGCTGCCCGCCTGGGCCGCCCGTCCTGCCGCCGAGCGGGCCGCGCTGTGCGCGGCCGTGGCCGGCGCGCTGAAGGAGCGGGCCGAGGAACTCGCGGACACCATCGTGAACGAGCTGGGCATGCCGCTGCCGCTGACCCGGCTCATCCAGGTGGGGGCGCCCATCGCGACCTTCGCCTCGATGCCGGAGGTGGCGGCCGGGATCGACTTCGAGGAGCGGCTCGGCGGCTCGGTGGTGTACCGCGACCCGATCGGCGTCGTCGGCGCCATCACTCCCTGGAACTATCCGCTGCACCAGATCGCGGCCAAGGTCGCTCCGGCCCTGACGGCGGGCTGCACGGTGGTGCTCAAGCCGAGCGAGGTCACGCCGCTCAACGCGTTCGTGCTCGCCGACGTGATGCACGAGGCCGGATTCCCGCCCGGTGTCTTCAACCTGGTCTCCGGCACAGGACCCGAGGCGGGGGAGGCGCTGGCCGCACACCCGCTGGTCGACATGATCTCGTTCACCGGCTCCACCCGCGCCGGGCGGCGGGTCGCCGAGCTTGCCGCGGCGGGCGTCAAGCGCACCGCGCTCGAACTGGGCGGCAAGTCGCCGAACGTGCTCCTCGACGACCTGGACGACGCCGCCTTCGAGGACGCCGTGCGCAAGGGCGTGGGGGCGTGCTTCCTGAACTCCGGCCAGACCTGCTCGGCGCTGACCAGGCTGCTGGTCCCGCGCGACCGCCTGCCGGCCGCCGAGCGGATCGCGGCCGAGGAGGCGTGGACCTACTCGCCCGGGGACCCCCGCGACCCCGGCACCCGGCTCGGTCCGCTGGTCTCGGCCGTGCAGCGGGAACGCGTACGCGGGCACCTGCGCGCAGCGGCCGAGGACGGAGCGACGACTCTCACCGGAGGCCCCGACGCGCCCGAAGGGCTGGAGCGCGGCTTCTACGTGCGGCCGACCGTGCTGACCGGCGTCGCCCCCGAGTCGCGGATCGCCCGGGAGGAGATCTTCGGGCCGGTCCTGGTCATCCTGCCCTACTCCGGCGAGGACGAGGCGGTCCGCATCGCCAACGGCACCCCGTACGGGCTGGCGGCCGGCGTCCGCGCCGCGGACCCGGAACGTGCCCGCCGGGTCGCCAGGCGGCTCAGGGCCGGGCAGATCCGGATCAACGACGGCGCGCACAACGGCCGGGCCCCCTTCGGCGGCTTCAAGCAGTCCGGGTACGGCCGCGAGTACGGCCGCTTCGGTCTGGAGGAGTTCCTCACCACCACGTCCGTACAGCTCTGAACCGGGGAAGGCCCATGCGAGGCGTCATCCTGCGCGAAGTCGGAAAACCCGTCGAGGTCAGCGACCGGCTGACGTTGCGACGGCCGGGTCCCGGAGAGGTCCGGGTGCGGCTGCGCGCCGCCGGGGTGTGCCACTCCGACCTGTCGATGTGCGACGGCACGCTGCCCGCGCCGCGGCCCTTGGTGCCCGGCCACGAGGGCGCGGGGGAGGTGGTCGAGCTCGGCCCGGGAGTGGCCGGTCCGCCGGTCGGCACGCACGTGATCCTCTCGTGGATCCCGCCCTGCGGAAACTGCTACTTCTGCCTGGGCGGTCAGCCGAACCTGTGCGTCACCGCCCGATCCGCCGCGGGGCCGCCCACGCTGAGCCTCGGTGACGAGCAGGCCCACGCCGCGCTCGGCGTGGGCTGCTTCGCCGAGGAGACGGTGGTCGACGCGCGGGCCGCGATCCCGATCCCGGACGACGTGCCGTTCGACGTGGCCGCGGTGGTCGGCTGTGGGGTGCTGACCGGCGTCGGCGCGGTGGTCAACACGGCCGGAGTGCGTCCCGGGTCGTCGGTCCTGGTGATCGGCTGCGGCGGCGTCGGGATCAACGTGATCCAGGGCGCCAAGCTGGCCGCCGCCGCCCCGGTGCTGGCCGTGGACCGCTTACCCGGGAAGCTGGAGATCGCCCGGCGGTTCGGCGCCACCCACACGACCACCCCGGACGGACTGGCCGACGCGGTGAAGGAGCTGACCGAGGGACGCGGGTTCGACTACGCCTTCGAGGTCGTCGGCCGCTCGGCGACCATCAAGCAGGCCTGGCAGGCGACCCGGCGCGGCGGGACGACCGTCGTGGTGGGCGCGGGCAGCCTGGAGGACCAGGTGTCCTTCAGCGCCGCCGAACTCTTCGCGACGGAGCGGCGCCTGCTCGGCTGCCTGTACGGCTCCGGCGACGTGCGCACCGATTTCGGCCGCCTGCTGCGGCTGTGGCGGGCCGGGCGACTCGATCTGGACGGGCTGATCAGCAGGCGCATCACGCTCGACGACGTGGGCGACGCGTTCACGGCCATGGCGTCGGGCGAGGTGATCCGCTCGCTGATCGTCTTCTGAGTGACGCCCGACAGGCGTCCCTGCCGTCCCTGCGGACGAAATGAACGGTCTTTCCAGTCACCCATGGGTCGTGTCGCCGGCGTCACCGCCGCCGCGACCACGCCGGCGGGCGCGCCGAGTGGCCGGCCGAGTTGGTACGGTCAGCCCAAGACGGCGGCGAGCCGGATCGGGCCCTGGCGCCTGACGCGCCGGCCCGCTTCTGCCTGCTGCTTTCGACGGGCGGCGGGTCGATCACGCCGGACCCGCACGCCGTCGACGACGATGAGTGGGGCGTCGCTCGCCCGCGCCGTGGGCGCCCTCGCCCCACCTCCGGCAACACACAGAGGAGCGACCGCGATGAAGATACGCATCGATCCCGAGCGGTGCCAGGGGCACGGCCGCTGCTACGACCTCGCCCCTGAACTGTTCAGTGAGGACGACGAGGGCTACGGGCAGGTCATCGGCGACGGCCTGGTGCCGCCGGACAAGGAGCGCGCGGCGCGACTGGCGGTGTCCAACTGCCCCGAACGCGCGATCGAGATCAATTACCCGTCCGAGATCCGGTGACGGGCAGGTAGGAGGGGCTCTCGTCGCCCGGCGGCGCCGTCCGGGTGGCGCGCCTTCTGCCCAGGCACGTGAGCAAGTTCAGCGCGGCGACGGCCGTCATGCAGCCCAGCGTCCACCGGTAGCCGGTGAGCAGATCGGTGACGGCGCCGGGTGCGACCTGCGACAGGGTTCCGGCGAAGACGGAGTCGTGCAGGACGGCGGGCAGCGGGACGGTGATGACGGACAGGACCATGGCGGTGCCCACCACCCCGCCGGTGTTCTGCAGCATCAGCCGCATGGCGTTGACGATGCCCAGCCGGTTGGAGGGGATTCCGTCGAGCAGGGCTGTGGTGTTGGACGGAAGGAAGAGGCCCGAGCCGAGGCCGATGAGCACCAGGAACGCCGCCATCGAGGCGTAGGGGACGGTCACGGAGATCGTGCAGAGCAGTCCGGCCAGACCGGCGGTGGTCAGCGAGGCGCCCATGACCGTCACGGTCCGCGGGCTCAGCCGTCGCTGCAGGAACCCCGACGTCACCGAAGCCGCCATCGCCGCGATCGACAGCGGCAGCACCTTCAGCGCCGCCGGCACCGGATCCTCGCCGTGCACGGACTGGAAGAACAGCGACACCAGGAACACCACGCCGATGCGGGCCACCGAGTTGAGGAACGACGCCGCCGTGCCGAGGGCGAAGGGCGGATCGCGGAACATGCGCATGTCGACCACCGGATGGCGCGCCCGGCCCTCGCGGAGGACGAACAGCGGGAGCGCCAGCACGAAGACGGCCAGGCCACCGGAGACCAGCGGATGGCCCCAGCCGAGCCGGGTCACCTCCGACAGCGCTAGCAGCAGCCCGCCGAGACCGGCCAGGACGAGCACGTTGCCGGGCAGGTCGAGGCCGCGGCCGCCGCCGGTGGATCGTCCCCGGGGCAACACCAGCGCTCCCCACACCAGGCAGAGCAGGCCGATCGGCACGTTGTACCAGAACACCCACCGCCAGCCGAGATGCTCGGTGAACAGACCGCCGACAGTTGGGCCGACGAGTTGGGCGATGGAGAACGACGCGGTGTAGACGCCCATGCCCTCGCCCAGCCTGGACCGGGGGAAGGCGTCCGTCACCAGGGCGGCGCTGTTGGTGAGCAGCATGGCGGTGCCCGCGGCCTGCAGGACTCGCAGCGCCACAATGAGCCAGGCGTTCGGCGCGAGACCGGCCAGAAGGCTGGCCAGGGTGTAGGTGGCCAGGCCGGCGAGGTACATCGTCCGGCGGCCGAACATGTCGGCGAGCCGGCCGAACGCCACCATGAGCACGGTCGTGGTGAGCTGGAAGGCGATCAGGATCCAGGCCGCGGCGTCGGCACTCGCGTGCGTCTGCCGTACGACCTGGGGGAGTGCGACGTTGAGCGCGCTGCCGCCGAGCGCGGTGAGCACGCTGGCGAGGCTGACCACCGACAGGGTGCGCCAGGCGCGGCGGAGGCGCTCCCTGTCGTCACCTACTTCGGCTGACTCGTCCGTGGTGCTGGTCATCGTTCGACCGACATGATTGCGCTCCCCGTCTCTCCGGCATCTCGAGAAATTCTAGATCGAAATACTAGAATTGTGCTCGGTTTGATGCGGAGGTGACCGGATGCGACGGTCAGGTGGTCGGATCCAGTTGCGGGGCGAAGCGGCGAATCAGGGTGATGGCGGCTTCGATCACCTCGTCGGCCTCGGACCGGGTCTCGCAGACGGCCACCTCGCGACCGGCCTCGCCGATGACGACGGTGAGGACCGCGGCGGTGAGGCGGTCGAGGGCGGTGTCGTCGGCGCCGAGGAGGACGGCGTTCTGCCGGACCCATTCACGGCCGCGGGTACGGCGCATGAGTTCGAAGCCGGGCGGGGCGTCCCCGTCCATGAACAGCCGCGTGAGGTCGCGCCGTTCCCATGAACCCTGCAGGTAGGCGCGGGCGCCGGCGATGAACTGTTCCACCGGGCCCGTCACGCCCGCCTGCCGCGCCTCGGCCACGCTGGACACGGCGGCCTGCTCGTGGGAGCTCTGATGGTCGTCCCAGAGGGCGAGGAACAACTCGGTCTTGCCGCCGAAGTGGTGGTAGAGGCTGCCCACGCTCGACCCGGCGCGTTCGACCACGTCGGCGACGACGGCGTCGGCGAAGCCGTGCTCGGAGAAGACCTCGCGGGCGGCGTCGAGCATGCTACGGCGGGTCTGGGCGGTGCGACTCCACTCCCAGGAGCCGCCCTTGGCGGTGGACTTGCGGGTCATCGAAGCTCCCTGCGTCAGCGGGGTCCCCCAGGGGTCCGCAATTTCTAGAATCAAATTCTACGGCACGGTTGACACGCCACGAGGCCGGAACTCATTCTGGAATCAATTCCTAGACGCTGATTCTAGAAATGGGTCGGACCATGGACTTCTCCCTGAGCACCGAGGAACGGCAGATCCGCGACACCATCCGCAGCTTCATCGAGAGGGAGGTCATGCCGCTCGAACCCGACGTACTGCGCAACGAACGCGCCGGCCGCCCCGGGCTCGAGCCCCAGGTCGTACGGGATCTGCGGCAGAAGGCCAAGTCGATGGGTTTCTGGGGGATCAACACCCCCGAGGAGTACGGCGGAGCCGCCCTCGGCCCACTGATGTCGGCGATCATCGCGATGGAGACGGGCCGCACATTCGTGCCGTTCACCTTCGGCGGCACCGCGGACAACATCCTGTACGCGGGCAACGACGACCAGAAGCGTCGCTACCTGATCCCCACCATCGAGGGTGAGCGCCGCTCCTGCTTCGCGATCACCGAGCCGGGCGCGGGCTCCGACGCCCGCAGCATCCGCACCCGGGCGGTCAAGGACGGCTCCGAATGGGTCATCAACGGTGAGAAGACGTTCATCACCGGGGGGAACGAGGCCGACTTCGTGATGGTGTTCGCCGTCACCGATCCGGACAAGGGCGCCGACGGCGGCGTCACCTGCTTCCTGGCCGACCGCGACATGGGCTGGAAGTCCGAGCCGATCCCGACGATGGGCCAGTGGGGCCCGGCCTCGCTGGTGTTCGAGGACGTACGGGTGCCCGAGGAGAACATCCTCGGCGAGTTGGGCAAGGGCTTCGAACTGGCCATGCAGTGGATCGGCCAGGGCCGTTACATGATCCCGGCCCGGGCCATCGGCGCGGCCGAACGCATGCTGCAGATGGCCGTCGACTACGCCAAGATCCGCCATTCCATGGGCCACCCGATCGCCGAGTACCAGGCCATCCAGTGGATGATCGCCGACTCCCAGGTGGAGATCGAGGCCGCCAAGTGGCTCACGCTGTACGCCGCATGGCGCGTGCAACAGCGCATGGACGCCCGGCACGCCTCCTCGATCGCCAAGCTGAACGGCGCGGACATGGCCAACCAGGTCGTCGACCGGGTGCTGCAGATCCACGGCGGCATGGGGTACACCAAGGAACTGCCCATCGAACGCTGGTATCGCGAGTTGCGATTGCTGCGCATCTTCGAGGGCACCGACGAGATCCAGCGCCGCACCATCGCCCGCAACCTGCTCAAGGGTCATGCCCGCCTGGGCACGATCGGGGAGTGACATGCCTGTCGCAGACCTGTTCAATCCCCGGTCGGTCGCGCTGGTCGGGGCCACCGACAAGTCGGGCTGGTCGATCAGCACACTGGCGAACCTGCACATGCACGGCTTCGCCGGTCCGGTCCACCTGGTGAATCCGCGCGGCGGCGTCGTCCACGGCGAGCGCGCCCACACCAGCCTGTCGGCCATCCCCGAGCCGGTCGACCTGGCCTACGTGATGGTGCCGACGACGGCAGTGCTGCCGGTGCTGGAAGAGGGCGCCAAGCTGGGCATCCGCAGCTACGTCATCCTCACCGCGGGTTTCGGGGAAGTCGGCCCCGAGGGCGCCGCGATGGAGGCGGAGATCGCCGATTTCATCCGGGAGAACGGCCTGACCGTGCTGGGCCCCAACGGCAACGGCTTCATCAACGCCGCGGCCGGCATCACCCCGTACGGCCTGCCCATCCCGCCGCCACTGCTGCGCGGCTCCGTGGGCGTGGTGCTGCAGAGCGGCGCGCTGGCCAGTTCGGTGCTCGCCTTCGCCCAGGCGCGCAACATCGGCATCAGCCTGCTCACCTCGATGGGCAACGAGACGACGCTGACCGTCACCGACGTGATGGACTACCTGGTCGACGACCCGGCCACCACGTCGATCGCGCTGTTCCTGGAATCGGTGCGCAACCCGGCCGAGTTCGCGCGGGTCGCCCGGCGGGCGCTGCTCGCGGGCAAGCCGGTGGTCGCGCTGAAGATCGGGCGCAGCACGATCGCTTCGCACACCGCCCAGGCCCACACGGGCGCGCTGGTCGGCGACGACCGGGTGATCGACGCCGCGTTCCGGCAGCTCGGCGTCCTGCGGGTGCGGTCGCTTGAGGACCTCATCATCACCGCGGGCCTGCTGGCGGAGACCGGGCCGCTGCCGGGGCGGCGGATCGGCGTGGTCACCCCGTCGGGCGGAGCGTCGGAGATCATCGCGGACCGGGCGGAGGACGAGGGGCTGGAGCTGCCGTCGTTCGCGCCGGACACCGTCGCCAAGCTCGAACAGATCGTGCCCGCCTTCGCGACCGTGCAGAACCCGCTGGACGTCACCGGCTACATCCTCATCGACAGGACCCTGCTCGGCCGCGCCCTGGAGGCCGTGTCGGCCGACCCGGGCATCGACGCGATCATGCTGCTGTCGGAGCCGCCCCGCACCGCCCCGCGGGACCCGGCCGCCACGCTGGCGCTGTACGCCGCCAACGCCAAGCGGATCACTGAGGCGCCCGTCCCCGTCATCGTGGTGTCGAACGTCCTGACCGACGTCACCGAGTTCGGCCGTGCCGTACAGGAGGAGACCGGCTTCCCGCACGTCGCCGGCGGCATCGAACACGGCCTGCACGCCATCGGCGCCGCCGTCCGCTGGTCGGAGTATCACCGTGCCGCGCTGGCGGGCGAGGCGGCCGGACCACCCCCTGCCGCCCGTCATGTCGTCGGCGATGTCGCCCGCCACGTGGAAGGGGCGACCGGTGTCTGGGCCGAGCACCGCGCGGCGACCTTGCTGGCCGACGCCGGAATTCCGATGGTGCCCTCCGAACCGGTCCACGACGAGGACTCGGCCGTGGCGGCCGCCGACCGCATCGGGTATCCGGTGGTCCTCAAGGCCTCCGCCGAGGGACTGGGGCACAAGAGCGACATCGGCGGGGTACGCCTCGGTCTCACCACTCCGGATCAGGTGCGCCGCGCCTACCGCGAGGTCGTCGCCGCGGCGACGGCCGCGAGCACGGGCCCGCCCGTGCGGGTGGGCGCGCTGGTCCAGCCGCAGCGCTCCGGCGGGGTCGAGATGCTGGTCGGGGTCGTCCGCGACCCCGGGTGGGGGCTCACCCTGGCGGTGGGGCTCGGCGGGGTGTGGGTCGAGGTGTTGCGGGACACCGCGCTGCGCGTTCTCCCGGTGGGCGCCGACGAGGTACGGCGGGCGCTGACGGAGCTGCGCGGGGCGCGGCTGCTCCAGGGTGCCCGCGGCACCGAGCCCGCCGACCTGGACGCCGTCGCCGATGTGGTGGTGCGCGTGGCGGACCTCGCCCAGAGCCTGGGGGAGCGGCTCGAATCGCTGGAGATGAACCCGCTGCTGGTGGCGGGCTCGCGCGTGGAGGCCCTGGACGCGCTCATCACCTGGCGCGGGTGAGCACGGGCCCCGTCGCCGGGTGCGGTGTGCCCGGGGTGGGTGAGCGCGTGCCGGTCGCCGGTGCGGTGAGCTGGGTGGGGCCGTTCGCCATGCGTTGATCCCGCCCGAGTGAGCGTCGCCGTGATGACCGCCGTGCGACACCGGTCATCACGGCGGTCTCCACGGCGGTCTTCGCCGTGGAAACACGCCTGCCGTACATGCCGGTATGGATGCCGGACCGCCGGCCGCCGGGAGGCTCGACGGCAGGCTCCCCCGCGATGCGCATCCCCGAAGCGCGTCCCCCGGCGAGGACGGGCACGACTCTCTCACAGCCCCTTGACTCGGACAGTGAGAGAGCGGACGATCCGTAGAAATAAATTCTAGAGTCTCCCTCTAGAACTGGTCACGAGGGCCCCAGCTCGACCAGAAAGGCCTAGTCATGAGACTGTCCTATGTCCGTGAGCTCGGCGAGTATCCGACCGGCGCCCGCCGCATGAAGATCCTCACCATGGCCGTCCTGGCCATCCTCATCGGCTCCTACGAAGCACAGATCGCGCCCGTGGTGCCACTGCTGCTCAAGGACCTGCACATGTCCTTGGCGACCTATGGTGCGGTGTCAGGAGTCGCGGTCGTCGCCGGCGCCATCGCCTCCGCGGTGGGCGGCAGGCTCACCGACCGGCTCGGCCGCGTACGGCTGCTGGTCCCGCTCATGCTTCTGACGGCGGTGTGCTGCTTCGCGATGACACTCGTCAACAGCCCGCGCGACCTGCTGATCGCCCGGATCGTCCTGTCCGTCATCGACGGCGTGGCGATGGCGAGCACCGCGCCGCTGGTGCGCGACTTCTCCCCGCGCCTCGGCCGCGCGCAGGCGTTCGGCTTCTGGACATGGGGACCGGTCGGGGCGAACTTCCTCGCCGCCGCCCTCGCCGGCTGGACGCTGCCGATCTTCAACGACTCCTGGCGATCGCAGTTCGTCATCATGGGCTGCATCTCCCTGGTCATCTCCCTCGTCATCGCCTTCAACATCGCCGACCTGTCGCCTGAGTTGCGCGCCCGCATCCAGCACACCGAGAGCGACGCCGCCCACGTGGTCGACCTGGCTCAGCCCGCCAGGGTCCGGGCGCTGTTCGCCCAGCGCAACATCTGGGCGCACGTGATCGGCATCTCCCTCTGGCTGGTCCTCTACATCACGTTGTCGCTGTTCGGCCAGACCATGCTCGTCGGAGCGCTGGGCATCACCACCGCGCAGGCGTCCACGGTCATGACGGCCTTCTGGATCCTCGACCTGGCCGTGCTGGTCGTCATCGGCCGCATCTCGGACCGGACAGGGCTCCGCAAGCCGTTCGCGCTGGGCGGCACGGTCGTGGGCGTGGTCATCACCGCCTACTTCGTCTATCTGCTGGGTCAGAAGGACGTCTCGCTCGGTCTGCTGATGATCGTGGGCGCGCTGCTCGGCGGGGCCCTCGCCGTCGCGTACGCCCCTTGGATGGCCAACTACTCCGAGGACGCCGAGGACGTCGATCCCAGGCTGCAGGGCACCGCCTGGGGTCTGTTCGGCTTCATCACCAAGGCCGTCGCCGTCGTCGGCCTGCTGATCATTCCGCCGGTGGTGGAGAGCACGAGCTGGCAGACCTGGCTGATGATCTCACTCGGCTGTCTCGTGCTGTACATCCCCACGATCTTCCTGTTCAACGGTCCCTGGCGGCGCGCTTCCGTTCCCGCCGCCGTGCACGCTCCGGCCGTGCTGAACGTGGATTGACGCGAACGCGATCGGGCGCGCTCCCCGGGAGCGCGCCCGATCAGGCGTTTCCAGCGGCCTGGTTTCCGGAGTGTCCGTTCGCCGGCGGCCGCATGAGGTCTGGCGTTCTTCGGCGGTGAGCGGGAAAGCCGACCATCGAAGGTTCGCTTCATACCCATTGTCCTGCCGCTTTGATGGGTGCCAATTTTTTGGAACGCGGCTCTGGCAATACCCTCGGATTGTGACCCGGGAGCGAGAAGCCGCGGGAATTCAGCGTTGTGCTCATTCAACGGAACAGTGAATCGGGGGCGGTGATGGCACGCAAGGCGAACGGCGGTGGCGCCTGGCGATGGAGCCGTACCGCGGAGACCCGGCGGGTGCTCCTCAACGCCGCCCGTGAGGTCTTCTGCGAGCAGGGTTTCACCGACGCGAGCATCTCCGATGTGGTCAGTCGTGCCGGCTCGAGCACCGGCAGCCTCTACCACCACTTCGGAGGAAAGGCCGAGTTGTTCCTCGCGTTGTGGGAGGACCATCGGACCACTCTGGAGCAGGCCGCTGCGGCCGCGGTCGCCGAGGCGCGCGCGGGCGGCGAGGACGACCCGCTCAACCTGTTCATCGCGGGCGCCCACGCGTTCCTGGAAGGGTCGTGGCAGCGCCGCGACCTGACCCGGCTGTTCATGGACGGGGACGCCCCGCCCGGCTTCGAGCTGATCCGTCGCACCAGCGGCCGGGAGTGGGTCCGGCAGAACGCGGTGCTCCTCGGCGCCGGCACCAGTTCGGTCGACCGGATGACCGTCATGGTGCTGACCGGGCTCATCGGTGAGGCCGGCCGGGAGATCGCCACGTCGGCGAGCAAGCGGGAGGCCAACCGGATCGCGGACGCCGCGATCGTGCTGATCCGCCGCCTCGACCCCCTCGGTCGTACGGCTGAGCCTGCGACCTGACCCGGCGGAGCCCCCGTCGCGTGAGCCGCATGGCGGCCACGACACCCTTCGAGAACGTTCGCCGGGCCTGCGCGTGCGCTGCCGGCCGGTCTACTCCCGAGTCGACCTCGGCACTGGCATGTCGCGGAGATCGCTCTATTATCGAATGAGATTCTAGTATCTCGCTCTACAACGAGTTCGCGATGCGGTGTGCGAGACGGGCATCCAGCGCGACCGGGAGGAACGCCGATGACCGAGCCGACCGAGCAGGCGCGACTGGGTTATGCGTGGCGGGTGTTGTCGGTCGTGAGCTTGGCGAGCATCCTGATCGCCCTGGGCAGCAGTTCGCTGAACGTGGCGCTGCCGGAGGTGGTCAGGCACTTCCACGCCAGTGCCGCGGCCGCGAGCTGGATGTTGTTGTCGTTCATGCTGGTCACCACGGTGTCGATGGTGGTGTTCGGGCGCCTGGCCGACATGTTCGGCCGCCGCTCCATGTATCTGTGGGGGCTCGCCACCTACACCGGCGCCAGTCTGCTGCTGGGCTTCTCCCCGGACGAGTGGTACGTCGTGGGCCTGCGGGTGGTGCAGGCGGCCGGGGGCGCGATGTTGCTGACGAACAGCGCCGCGCTGCTCACCGACGCCTTTCCGCGACGGCACCTCGGCCGGGGCATGGGGGTCTACATCGCCTCCTTCTCCGTCGCCCAGCTCGTCGGCCCCACCTTGGGCGGCTTCCTCACGCATCGGTTCGGCTGGCAGTGGGTCTTCTGGTACAACGTGCCGGTCGGGCTGATCTGTCTCGCCTGGGGCTGGGTCACGCTGCGCCGCACCGAGGGATCGGCCAGAGACCGGGGCATCGACCTGCCGGGCAACCTCCTGGTGCTGGTGTCGCTGGGCGGACTGCTGTTCGGGCTGTCCCAGGCCGGTGACCGCGGCTGGACGGACCCGGTCGTCCTCGGTGGGGTGGTGGTGTTCGCCGGTCTCGTTCCCGTGTTCGTCCGGGTCGAGCGGCGCAGCCGGCATCCGGTGGTCGACGTCGGACTGTTCGCCGACCGGGTGTTCGGCCTCAACCTGCTGGCCTCGTTCCTCAGCACGGTGGCGAGGATGGCGGTGGTCCTGCTGATCGCGCTCTTCTATCAGGCGGTGCACGGTGAAGACCCGGTGTCGGCCGGGCTGAAGGTGCTGCCGCTGTCCGTCGCCATGATGATCGCCTCGGTGTGCGCGGGGCCACTGCACGCCCGGCTCGACGCTCGGACCGTCGGCCTGCTCGGCAATGTCACCGGCACCGTGGGACTGGTGGTGCTGCTCTCGTGCATCTCCGCCGACGTCGGGTACGTGCCGATCTGTGCCGGCATGGTGCTGGTCGGTGTGGGCGCCGGGATGTTCCTGCCCGCCACCGCCACCGCCCTGCTGGACGAACTGCCCGCGCACCGGGTGGGCATCGTCAACGCCATGCGGCTCATGGTGCAGAACGCCGGAGTCGTGGTGAGCACCGCGCTGGCCCTGTCCCTGGTCACGGGTCCGTTGCCCGCCTCCCTGCGGCCAGAGGTCTTCGCCGGCACCCTGTCTCGGGTCTCTCCCGCGGATGTCGGCCACCTGGTCACCGGTTATCGGCTCACGCTGGGGGTGCTGACGGCGGTCTCCCTGCTCGCCGTGCTCGCCTCGTTCGGCGGCCGCCGGAAGGCCGGCGGCGAGGACCTCCGGTCCCAGCCCGAGACGTTGGCCTCCACCCCGGGCTGACGCGCCGGATGATCGGCGGTATTTTAGAATTTTCCTCTAGAATTTGTTTCATGTGAGATTCGTCAGAATGGGCGGGTTCCGGCTCTGCCGGGGGCAGCAGAAAGATCACCAAGAAGGCTGGTGCAATTTCTCGTGATGGGCTTTCAAACCGACGACTACGCGGTGGAGTTCAGCCGGCGGGTCGTCCTCGTCACCGGCGGCGCGTCCGGAATCGGCCTGGCCGTCGCGCGACGTCTGGCGGCCGGAGGCGCGGCCGTCGCCATCGCCGACCACAACGAGGCGGGCGCCAAGCAGGCGGCCCAGGAGCTGATCGCCGCCGGTGCGCGAGCGCTCGCGGTGCCCGTGGACGTGACCGAACCCGAGTCCGTCCGGGCTGCGGTCGACGTCACCATGGAGGACCTGGGCGGGCTGCACCTGGCCGTCAACAACGCGGGAGTGGCCGGGAACATCGGCGGGCACACGGGCAACTACGACCTCGCGGACTGGCGCCGGGTGATCGCCACCAACCTCGACGGCGTCTTCTACTCCCTGCACTACGAACTGCCGGCGATCCTCGCCTGCGGCGGTGGTGCGATCGTGAACATGGCCTCCGTCCTGAGCGCCAACGGCCTGCCCGGATCCGCGGCCTATGTCGCGGCCAAGCACGGCGTGCTCGGGCTGACGAAGACCGCCGCGCTGGAGTACGCGCCGCTGGGCGTGCGGATCAACGCGGTCGGGCCCGGTTTCGTCGACACGCCGCTACTCGCGGGAGTGGACCCCGACCAGAAGCAGGCGCTGGCCGGGCTGCATCCCGCCGGCCGGATCGGCCGCGCGGAGGAGGTCGCCGAGTTGGTGGCGTTCCTGCTCTCGCCGCGCGCCTCCTTCGTGGCGGGCAGCTACCACCTCGTGGACGGCGCCTACTCCGCCCGCTGAACTCCGGCCGTCCGCGGTCACCCCGGGGCGATGGTCGCGGTGCCCCGGTCGATCACGACCGTGCCGTCCTGCTTGGCGGTGCGGAACATCGCGGTGTCGCCGTCCACCCACATCGACACGGTCAGGGACTCCCCGGGGAACACCGGTGCGCTGAACCGGCCCGACATTCCGGCGAAGCGCGCCGGGTCGGAGCCGGCGAGGGTGTGCAGCAGGGCGCGCCCGGTCACCCCGTAGGTGCACAGGCCGTGCAGGATCGGGCGGTCGAACCCGGCGCGCGCGGCGAACGCCGGGTCGGAGTGCAGCGGGTTGCGGTCCCCGGACAGGCGGTAGATCAGCGCCTGTTCCGGGCGGGTCCGGTAGGTGACCTCGTGGTCCGGCGGCACGTCGGGCACCTTCCATTGCGAGCCCGGCCCGCGTGACCCGCCGAAGCCGCCCTCGCCCCGGATGAACACCGAACTGCGCGAGGTGATCATCGGCTCCGCCGAGTCCGGATCCACCGCGAGCGCCTCACTGACCACCAGGGCTCCCGAACCCTTGTCGTAGATGCCGGTGACCTTCGAGGTGATCCGGACCGTGCCGGCCGGCGGCAGCGGCCGGTGCAGCCGGAACTCCTGCTCGGCGTGCACGAGCATCGCCCGGTCGAAGTCCCCCAGATCCCGCCCGCGGGCGCCCTGCGCGGCCAGCACCGCGAACGTGGGCAGCACCTGTTGCCGGACGTCCGCGGAGTTCTCCGTCGTGAAGGCCAGTTCCCTGGTCGGATCGTCCAGCCCGGCGCCGACGCCCACCGCGTAGAGCAGCGTGTCCTTGCCGGTCCAGCTCCTCTCGACGGGCTCGGACTCGACGCCGATCACGTCGTGGTTCAGTGACATGTGCCCTCCTGGATGCCGATCCGCCCAGCCGGAAAATCCTAGAATAATATTCTATTATTGGATTCGTACGGCTTCCGCTGTCAAGACCGGCAGGGATGCGCCGGATTTCCGGCCGGACGATCAGTCCCCTCTTGACAGTGCCGCCCGTCGGCCTAGAAGCTAATTCCAGAACTTCATTCTAAAATCATCCACCGCAGAGAGGCGGGTGGCCATGGGCCGGCTGGACGGACGGGTCGCGATCGTCACGGGAGCAGGCAGGGGTATCGGTGCCTCTGTGGCGCGGCTGCTGGCGCGGGAGGGCGCCCAGGTCGTGGTGAACGATCTCGGCGTGCAACTCGACGGATCAGGAACGAACAGCGGGCCGGCGGCGGGAGTGGTCGATGAGATCACCCAGGCCGGCGGCAAGGCGATCGCCGACTTCTCCGACGTCTCCGACCACGCTGCGGCCGAGCAGCTGATCGGCACCGCGATCGGCGAGTTCGGCCGGCTGGACGTGCTCGTGAACGTGGCCGGCATCCTCCGAGACCGGATGGTGTTCAACATGGCCGAGCGCGAGTGGGACGACGTGATCCGGGTGCATCTCAAGGGCACGTTCAACACCACCAAGTTCGCCGCGGCGCACTGGCGCTCGCTGCGCGACGCCGACGCGCAGAACCGGATCATCAACTTCACCTCGGTCTCCGGGCTGCACGGGGCGCCAGGACAGCCCAACTACGCGGCCGCCAAGATGGGCATCGTCGGGCTGACCTACTCCTGCGCCAATTCGCTGGCCAGGTACGGCGTCACGACCAACGCCATCTCACCCGGCGCGGCGACGCGGATGACCGCTTCGATCCCGGACGACAAGCGCCGTTCCCCCGCATCCGCCACCGACGAACACTCGCCGGACAATGTCGCGCCGGTCGTGGCGTACCTGGCCGGCTCCGAGTCCGGGTGGATCAACGGACGAATCCTGCACTCGGCCGGGTACCAGTTGGCGCTGTACGACAACCCGCAGCCGATCAGCCGGATCGCCGGCACCGGCCCATGGGATCTCGACACCCTGTCCACCCAGATCGAGCAAGCCTTCGGCCCGCTGCTCGGCCGCTGAGGGCTGAGAGAGCTGAGGGCGGAGATGGGCGAACTCGACGGCCGGGTCGCACTCGTGACCGGGGCCAGCAGAGGCATCGGCGCCGCCATCGCGGCGCGGTTCGCGGCCGCGGGCGCCCGCGTGGCGGTCAGCGCGCGGACGATGGCGGCGGGCACGAGCCGGCTGCCCGGCACGCTGGAGGACACGGTGGGCGGCATCCGAGCCGCGGGTGGGACGGCGGAGGCCTTCGCGGCCGACCTGTCCGTGCCGGAGGACCGTGAACGGCTGGCCGAGCAGGTGCGCGAGCACTACGGCGACGTGGACATCCTGGTCAACAACGCCGCGGTCACCTACTTCACCCCGGTGGCCGACTTCACCGAGCGACGCCGGGCGCTCATGTTCGAGGTGCAGGTGACCGCGCCCATGCACCTGGCGCAACTGTTCGTCCCCGGCATGCGGGCGCGCGGGAGCGGCTGGATCCTGAACATCTCC
The DNA here is from genome assembly GCF_016863275.1 of Planotetraspora mira. Lineage (GTDB taxonomy): Bacteria > Actinomycetota > Actinomycetes > Streptosporangiales > Streptosporangiaceae > Planotetraspora > Planotetraspora mira. The sequence continues at coordinate 6,557 of NZ_BOOO01000031.1, read as the reverse complement.
TCCGTCGCCGCCCGGCACCCGGAGATGCCGCCGGGCCCGTACGCGGGGCGGGGAGGCACCGTCTACGGCATGTGCAAGGCGGCCATGGAGCGGTTCAGCACCGGACTCGCCGCCGAGCTCTACGCCGACGGGATCGCGGTCAACTCCCTCGCCCCGACCAAGGTGGTGCCCACCCCGGGCACGCTGTTCCACCACCTGACCACTGAGGACGACCCGAACGCGGAGCCGCCGGAGGTGATGGCCGCCGCCGCACTGGCCCTGTGCCGGGCCCCGGCGAGCGAGCTGACCGGCCGTATCGCCTACTCCCAGCAACTACTGGCCGAACTCGGGATCGCCCGTCCCACTCGCTGAAATCGTCCACGAAGGAGTTCCGTGTCCGCCAGAGCAAAGCCAGCACCCGTGCCGACACCGGAGACGCAACCCTACTTCGACGCCGCCGCCGAGGGAGAGCTGAAGATCCAGCGCTGCCTCGACTGCGGCAAGCCGTTCTTCTACCCGCGACCGTGCTGCCCGTTCTGCGCCTCCGACGCGCTGGAATGGATCACCACCAGCGGCCGCGGCACGCTGTACTCCTACACGATCAACCACCGACCGGCTCCCGGCTTCGAACAGGACGCTCCGTACGCGATCGCGGTGGTGCAGCTGTCCGAGGGCCCGCGCATGATGGCGAACATCGTCGGCATCGAGAACACCCCGGACAACCTGGTGCTGGACATGGACGTGGAGGTCACCTTCGAAAAGCGCGGTGATGTGACCATTCCCCAGTTCAGGCCGGCGGGAAGGGAGGCGATCTGATGGCACGGGGCGACGTGGTGATCGTCGGCGCGGCCGAAACCGACGAGGTCGGCGTGCTGCCCGGGCACTCCACACTGCGGTTGCACGTGGAGGGCGCCCGCAACGCGGTGTCCGATGCCGGCCTGCGCATGTCCGACATCGACGGCATCGCCAGTGTGTCCGCCCCCGGCCCGATCCAGGTGGCGCACACGCTGGGCATCAAGCCGCGATGGATCGACGGAACCGGAGTGGGCGGCACCTCGTTCCTGCTGCACGTCCGGCATGCGGTCGCGGCGATCCGAGCCGGCCACGCGACCACGGTTCTGGTCACCCATGGGGAGTCGGGCAGGTCCCAGGTCGGTTCCGCGCGCGGAGCCCTGCCGGCGTCGAGCCCCAACGCCCAGTTCGAGGCGCCGTACGGGGTCCTGGGGCCGCCGACCATGTTCACGATCCCGTTGCTGCGGTACATGAAGAAGTTCGGGCTGACCGCCGAGCAGTTGGCCTACGTTCCGGTGGCGCAGCGCAAGTGGGCGGCCCGCAATCCGCGGGCCCGCTACCGCGAGCCGATCACCGTCGAGGACGTGCTCAACTCACGGATGATCTCCTACCCGCTGCACCTGCTGGAATGCTGCCTGGTCACCGATGGCGGCGGCGCACTGGTCATCACCTCGGCCGACCGGGCGGGGGACCTGCCGCAGCCCCCGGTGCACATCCTGGGAACGGGGGAGACCTTCGAGTCGCCGCTGATCTCCCAGATGGAGGACTTCACCACGTCCGCGGCGTTCCGGCGATCCAGCGCCGAGGCGTTCGCGGAGGCCGGCATCACGCACGGCGACGTCGACCATCTGATGATCTACGACGCGTTCGCGCATGTGCCGATCTACGGATTGGAGGACATGGGTTTCGTCGGCCGCGGCGAGGCCGGGGCGTTCATCGCCGAGGGCAACACCGAGCCCGGCGGAAGGCTGCCGCTGAACACCAACGGCGGAGGGCTGTCCTACACCCACACCGGCATGTACGGCATGTTCCTGATCCAGGAGTCGGTGCGGCAACTGCGCGGGCAGGCCGCGGCGCAGGTGCCGGGTGTGGAGATCAGCGTCGCCCAGGGCAACGGCGGCATGTTCACGGCCGCCGGAACGCTCGTGCTGAGCAACCGCACGCCGTGATCGCCGCGCCGGACCCGTCCCGGCCCGTCCCGCCGGGCCGGGTCCGGGTCGACTGCCATGTGCACACCGTCGAATCCGGTGACGCCGTCACCACACTCGACCAGTTGGCCGAGCGGGTGGCGGTCCACCGGATCGACGTGGTGTGCATCACCGACCACAACCACCTGGCGGGCACCCCGGAGAGGCTCTCCCGGGCGATCGGCGCGCGGGCGGTGCTCGGCGAGGAGATCCGCACCCGCTCCGGCGAACTGATCGGCCTGTTCCTCACCGAACGCGTGCCGTATGTGCTGCCCGCCCGCGAGGTGGTCGAGTTGATCCGCGCGCAGGGCGGCATCGTCTGCGCGCCGCACCCCTACGACCCGCTCCGCGCCGGCGTGGGCGCCGACCTCGACGCCATGTGCGACGCCGGGCTGATCGACGCGGTCGAGGTGTTCAACGCCAAGATCGCCGACCCGGAACACAACCGGGCGGCGGTGCGCACCGCCCGGGCGTACGGCCTGCCCGGTACCGTGGGCTCAGACGCGCACGACCCGCCGGGGGTCGGCGCCGCCTACCTTGAACTGCCCGACTTCGACGGTCCGGGGTCCTTCTTGGACGCCCTGCACGAGGCGGAGCACCGCGGCGAGTACAGGCCACACGCCCCCCGCTACATCCCCGGTCCTCCGGCGGCGTCACGGTCCGGCCGAGATCTCGGATCCCGCGGCCACGCACCGGATTCCGCGTGAGACGCCGCGTTTCACATAAGACGTGAACAGCTATCGAGGATGGGTCCCGATGCCTCTTGACCTGCAGATACGCGCGATGCTTGAGCGTGCTGCCGCTGCCCCCGCCATCCCGTTGAGCCAACTGCCGCCCGCCGTCGTCCGCGACGGTTTCCTGGCGTCCATTCTCGCCTCGCTCGGCGAGGGCTACGAACCCGTCCCACTGGCCGAGGTCCGCGACCACACGATCGACGGCTCCGTACCGGTGCGGATCTACCGGCCGCGAGCCGAAGCCACGAGCGTCCCGGTCGTCGCGTTCGCCCACGCGGGCGGATGGGTGCTCGGCGATCTGGAGACCCACGACGAGGTCTGCCGCCACCTCAGCCGCTCGCTGCCGGCCGTGGTCGTCGCGGTGGACTACCGCCTCGCGCCTGAGCATCCGTACCCGGCCGCCGTCGACGACTATTGGACGGCGGTGTGCTGGCTCGCCGAACACGCGGCCGAGCTCGGCGGAGACGCCGACCGCCTCGCCGTGATCGGCGACAGCGCCGGCGGGAACCTCGCCGCCGCGGCCGCACTGCGCGCGCGGGAGGCGGGCGGCCCGCACATCGCGGTCCAGGCGCTGGCCTACCCGACGGTCGACGCGACACTCGAATACGGCACACGGCCGGGGGGTTCGTACACCACCTGCGGTGAGGGCTACGGGCTCACCCTGTCGACCATGCGGTGGTTCGTCGACTGCTACCTTCCCGACCCCGCCGCCCGCACCGCCCCGGACGCCTCGCCCCTGCTCGCCGACGACCTGTCCGGTCTGCCGCCGGCGATCGTGGCCACCGCGGAGTACGACCCGTTGCGCAGCGAGGGCGCGCACTACGCGCACCGGCTCGCGCAGGCCGGCGTCACCGTCACCCACCTCGACGCCGGCGGGCTCGTGCACGGCTTTCTCTATCAGACCAGGGTGTCGCGCTCGGCGGACCGGGCCAGACAGGCGTTCGTCGACGCCGTTCGCGAGGCCCTCGGCGCCCGGCTCGACGACTTGACGGAGGTGCAGGCGTGACCGGAACGACCACCACAGAGCCGATCGCCGACGGAGACGACGCCATCCGGCGGGCACTTCTCGACGCCGAGCTTCCCCCGCTGCTCGCGGCCCTGGCCGTCGCCACCGGTGATCCGGCCCTGCTTCCCGGCCACCTCCGCCCGGCCACGATCAACAGGCTGGTGCCGCAGGGCGGCTACTCGGCGGAGCAGCAGGACGAGGCGCGCTCCCTCGCGTTCACCACGCTCACCGCGATCCGCGACGGCCGCCTCACGCCCCGGCGAACGTCGGCGGGCGACGACGAGATGCTGCGAACGGCGGGGTTCCTGGCCGGCACCGACGCCGAGCGCTACCTGCCGCTGCTGATGGACGAGCTCGCCGCGCCGGACGACCCGGCGGCCCCCCGATGGCACAAGGGGGAGCTCGCCCCCGATCGCCCCTTCCACGTCGTCATCGTGGGCGCCGGGATGCCGGCCTGCTCGCCGGGCACCGGCTGGACCAGGCCGGCATCCCGTACACGATCGTCGAGAAGAACGACGACGTGGGCGGCACCTGGCTGGAGAACACCTATCCGGGCTGCCGCGTCGACGTCAGCAGCCACCTGTACAACTACTCCTTCTTCACGCACGACGACTGGCCCCACTACTTCTCCAGCCAGGACGTCCTGCTGGACTACTTCCGGCAGTTCGCCGACCGCAACGGCATCCGCGAGCACATCCGGTTCGGTACGGAGGTCCTGGCGGCCGAGTTCGACGACGACACGTGCACGTGGACGGTCCGCGTGCGGACGCCGAGCGGCGACACCGAGGTCCTCGGCGCCCAGGCGGTCATCTCCGCGGTCGGCCAGCTCAACCGCCCCTCCTACCCGCGCATCGAGGGCAGGGACGACTTCACCGGGCCGAGCTTCCACTCGGCGCGCTGGGACCACGGCATCGACCTGGACGGCAAGCGGGTCGCGGTGATCGGCACGGGAGCGAGCGCCTTCCAGTTCGTGCCTGAGATCGCCCGCACCGTCGGCAGCATGGTCGTCTTCCAGCGCACCGCCCCCTGGCTGGGACCGACACCCGACTACCACGCCCCCGTCTCGAACGGCCTGCGCTGGTTGTTCCGGCACGTCCCCGGCTACACGCAGTGGTACCGCTTCTGGCTGTTCTCCAGTTCGGTGGAGGGCGGACTGCCGACCGTGGACGTCGATCCCACCTGGCGGGGCGGCGAACGTTCCGTGTCCGCCTTCAACGACGAACGACGCGCCCTGCTGACCATGTACCTGGAGCACATGTTCGCCGACCGCCCGGACCTGCTGCGCGCCGCGATCCCCGACTACCCTCCCGGTGCCAAGCGGATGCTGCGCGACAACGGAGTGTGGGCCGCGGCGCTGAAGCAGGACAACGTCGAACTGGTCACCGACCCGATCAGCCGCATCACCGAACGCGGGATCGCCACCGCGGAGGGAGAGTACGAGGCCGACGTCATCATCTACGCCACGGGATTCTCCGCCTCCGACTTTCTCCTGCCGATGACGGTGACCGGTCGCGACGGGGTGGACCTGCACAAGCGCTGGAACGGCGACGCGCGCGCCTACCTCGGGATGACCGTGCCGGGATTCCCCAACCTCTTCCTGATGTACGGGCCGAACACCAACATCGTCGTCAACGGCAGCATCATCTTCTTCTCCGAATGCGAGGCGCACTACATCCTCGAATGCCTCCGCTCGCTCCTGTACGACGGGCACCGCGCGCTGGACTGCCGGGAGGAGGTGCACGACGCGTACAACGAGATGATCGACGCCGCCAACCGGCAACGGGCCTGGGGTGCGTCCGCTGTGAACAGTTGGTACAAGAACGCCCTCGGCCGCGTCTCACAGAACTGGCCGTTCACCCTCATGGAGTACTGGGAGCGGACCCGGACTCCCGACCTCGGCGACTACGACCCACTCTGACTCAGGCTTCGGGTCACGTGGTGCCCTTAAAGCAGAAAGCCCCGCATGGGGCGAGGCCTGCCGCTTTGGGGCACATCAGGTTTCGACGCTGATCCCGGGCATGGGGCAGAGCATCTTCCTTGGCGGCCGATGAAGCGGTATGGGGGAGACGGTGCCGGTTGATGCCGGACATGCGGGCCCGCGGGCAGAGGTCCATGGGTCTTTCGTGAACATAGGTGGAGTCCGTCAAGGGACGTGCCCGCCTTAGTTGTTTGATCCAAAAATGGGGATCTGAGGGTTTCGGGAGAGGCATGCGCACGCTTTGGCTGGATATGTAGAGGGTTCGGGGCAGGCCGCCCATCTGTGCGCGGTGGCCGATGGAGCGGTGGCGAGGCTTCTCGCCAGTGTGGCGAGGTTTCTCGGCCGGAGGGACAACCGACCATCGGGAGGTTGATCCATGAGAACCCGGAACGAACGCGAGTCGCGCAACACGGTTCCGCCGATGAGGCCCGGCGGGGGCTGATCACCGCCCGGGTGTCCACGAAGACCTTCAAGTAGCGGTCACGCATACGGAACGGACCTCCTGGCCGGGAGCCTTCGGCGGCGCATTCCGGCGGAGACCGGCGGAACCGGGGCCGGGAGGGACGCTCGGGATTCGTGAGGGGATTAGGGAGATGGCGAAGGCAGTAGGCATCGATCTGGGCACGACGAACTCCGTGATCGCGACGACCGAGGACGGCCATCCGACGGTCATCCCGAATGCGGAGGGGGCGCGGACCACACCATCGGTGGTGGCCTTCACCGAGCAGGGTGAGGTCCTGGTCGGCCAGATGGCCCGCCGCCAGGCGATCCTGAACCCGAAGGGCACGATCTATTCGGCCAAGCGGTTCATGGGCCGCCGGTTCGAAGAGGTGCACGACGAGATCAGGGCGGTCTCGTTCGACGTCGCGCCGGGCCCCGAC